>JAEPOM010000020.1 GCA_017642885.1 Henriciella sp.
AAATCTTCCTTCTCCCTAGCGGGATCATAAATGGAAAATTCCAACCTTAAATGGTCCGAAAATCGGGGGTCAGGTCACAGTTCCCTGGACCAAAGTTGTGAAATGTATGTATCTCTCTTTGCGCGTTCAAAGACTTCACAATAGTCTTTTTGTTGCGCCAAGCAGCTGTCATAATGCATCACATAAACTTCCCAGCCTTCGTCTAGGACGCCCTCAATTTCAGAAGGAAACGCGATTTCTTTTTCGGCGGTCTTGCCAGGCTCGGCACTCAACGTTGTGTTGCACGACGTAATACCCGGGAAGGAAAGCAGGATCGCCAAAGTCTTACCACCCCATATACGCATGCAACTATCTCTCTTTCCGCTGGCATTAACCCGATCCCCCAAAAAGAATTTGGTCAACATCAATCTTACAAAAATTTCGTAATGCCGCGTACGATCATTTCAGTTCGAGACACGGGCTTTGATTTACCAGAGTGACTTATTAAGGGCGCCCCCAAAAAACGCCCCAAGCATGGAGTTCGCCTAATGTCTCCTAATGACCCAAAGCAGACCTTAAAGCCGCAACTTTCGTAACGGTTCAGACCACACGCGAACCTCCCGTCCGCCTCCAACACACCCTTGCACGCAACTTTTCCTGCGGATCGCGTCATTTTCGCTTGCCCGTCCTTGCGACTCCCCGCTATACGCCACCCGTTTGCCTACGCTGCGTGACGAGAAGGAATTCCAGATGCCCAAACGCACCGATATTCAGTCCATTCTCGTCATTGGTGCAGGGCCTATTATTATCGGGCAGGCGTGCGAGTTCGATTATTCCGGTGTGCAAGCCATCAAGGCGCTGAAAGGCGAAGGCTACCGGGTCATTCTCGTCAACTCCAATCCGGCCACAATCATGACCGATCCAGGTCTCGCTGACGCGACCTATATTGAGCCGATCACGCCGGATTTCGTTGAAAAGATTATCGAGATTGAAAAGCCGGACGCGCTGCTACCGACCATGGGCGGTCAGACCGCTTTGAATTGTGCCCTCGCCCTTGATCAGGCGGGGGTTCTTTCTAAGCACGGCGTAGAATTGATTGGCGCGCGAGCCGACGCGATCGAGATGGCGGAAGACCGTAAACTGTTCCGCGAAGCCATGGACCGTATCGGCCTTGAAAATCCGAAGGCCGAAATCGTCTCATCGCCCAAGAATGAAGATGGATCTTACGATCGCATCACCGGTCTCAAGAATGCAATGGACGCGCTCGAATATGTCGGCTTGCCCGCGATTATTCGCCCTGCGTTTACGCTCGGCGGTACCGGCGGCGGCGTCGCCTACAACAAAGCCGAATATGAAGAGATCTGCCGCTCCGGGATCGCCGCGTCGCCCGTGGCGCAAATCCTGGTCGATGAAAGTCTGCTCGGCTGGAAAGAGTTTGAGATGGAAGTCGTTCGCGACAAAGCGGACAATGCCATCATCATCTGCGCCATCGAGAACATTGATCCAATGGGCGTGCATACCGGCGACTCCATCACTGTCGCGCCTGCCCTGACGCTGACCGATCGCGAATACCAGGTGATGCGCAACGCCTCGCTCGCCGTGCTGCGCGAGATTGGGGTGGAGACCGGCGGCTCGAACGTGCAATTCGCGGTCAACCCGGAAGACGGCCGCCTCGTCGTGATCGAGATGAACCCCCGGGTGTCTCGCTCATCGGCATTGGCCTCCAAGGCGACAGGTTTTCCGATCGCAAAAATCGCCGCCAAGCTGGCCGTCGGCTATACGCTTGATGAGCTCGACAATGACATTACCGGCGTGACGCCAGCCTCGTTCGAGCCGACGATTGACTATGTCGTCACCAAGATCCCGCGCTTTGCGTTCGAAAAGTTTGAGGGTGCTGAACCGCTCCTGACCACAGCGATGAAGTCGGTGGGCGAAGCCATGGCGATCGGCCGCAACTTTCAGGAGAGCCTCCAAAAGGCGCTCTGCTCGCTCGAAACCGGGCTCAACGGACTCAACGAAATCGAATTCAGTGGTGAGGGCGCGCTGCGCGAAGCGCTCAGCAAGCAGACCCCAGACCGCCTTCGGATTGTGGCTCAGGCCTTCCGCAAAGGGATTTCGGTTGAGGACGTGCACGCGGCCACCAGCATCGATCTCTGGTTCCTGCGCCAGATCGCGCAAATTGTGTCGGTCGAAGAGAATATTCGCCGGGATGGCCTGCCGACGACGCAGCGGAACTTTATCGATCTCAAGGGTATGGGCTTTTCAGATGCCCGCCTTGGCGAACTGATCGGCCAGAGCGAACAAGACGTGCGCGCGGTGCGCCATAAGCTGTCCGTCCGTCCCGTCTATAAACGGATCGACACCTGCGCGGCAGAATTCGCGGCGAAGACACCCTACCTCTATTCAACATATGAGCATCCGGTGTTCGGGGCTGAGACTGCCGATTGCGAGGCCCTGCCCTCGACCCGCAAGAAAGCCATTATTCTCGGCGGGGGTCCTAACCGGATCGGCCAGGGAATCGAGTTTGACTATTGTTGCTGCCACGCCGCTTTCGCCATGGCCGATATCGGCATCGAGAGCGTGATGGTGAACTGCAACCCCGAAACAGTGTCGACCGATTATGATACTTCCGACCGCCTCTATTTCGAGCCGCTGACCGAAGAGCATGTCTCCGAAATCATCCATAAAGAGCAAAGCGCCGGCAAACTGGCAGGCGTGATCGTTCAGTTTGGCGGCCAAACCCCGCTCAAACTAGCGCAGCCGCTCAACCAGTCCGGCGTGCCGATCCTCGGGACCAGCCCTGACAGCATCGACCTCGCGGAGGATCGAAATGAATGGTCCGCCCTGCTGTCCAATCTCGGCATCCAGCAGCCGCCGTCTGCAAGCGCGCGCTCGATTGAAGAAACGCTCGAAAAAGCTGGCGAGCTTGGGTACCCGGTCATGCTGCGCCCTTCTTTCGTTCTTTCGGGAACGGCGATGCGTATCTGCCATAGCGATGAAGATGTGCGCGAATATGCCGGCTACGCCCTATCCGTCGCGGGTGATGGATCTCTCTTCATTGACCGCTATCTCTCCGACGCCATCGAGGTTGATGTGGATGCGCTGTGTGACGGCGAGAACGTCCATGTCGCAGGGATTATGGAGCATATCGAAGAGGCGGGCGTCCATTCCGGTGACAGTGCCTGCGCACTGCCGCCATATACGCTCTCTCCGAGCATCATCGGTCGCTTGAGTGAGCAAACCATTGCCCTCGCCAAAGCGCTCAATGTGTCCGGTCTCATCAACATCCAGTATGCCGTCAAAGGCGACGAAATCTATGTGCTGGAAGCTAACCCACGCGCCAGCCGGACAGTGCCTTTCGTTGCCAAGGCCGTCGGCGCTCCTATTGCCAGCATTGCTGCAAAGATCATGGGCGGCAAAGCCCTGACTGAGTTTGATCTGCGACATGCAGAGGCGAGCCGCGTAGCTGTCAAAGAAGCTGTCTTCCCATTTGCACGCTTCGCTAATGTTGACCCGATCTTGGGACCAGAAATGCGGTCTACTGGCGAAGTGATGGGCTGGGACGACGATTTCGGTACCGCTTTCCTGAAGGCTCAGATAGGCGCGGGGGTTGAGTTGCCTACCTCTGGTACCGCGTTCATCTCTCTGCGAAATGCCGATAAAGCGGAGATCATTGAACCCGCGAGAAGCCTGATAGAAATGGGCTTCAAAATCGTCGCGACATCCGGCACTGCAAGCTTCCTTCGAGAGCACGGTATAGATGCCGAAACTGTCAAAAAGGTGCTGGAAGGAAAGCCGAATATCGAGGATGAAATCCTCAACGGCACGATCGACCTCGTCCTCAACACGACTGAAGGCGCGCAGTCGCGCAAAGACTCCAAGTCGATCCGCCGACGGTCCCTGGTTCAGAAGATTCCATACTTCACGACACTCGCAGCCTGTCGCGCCGCCGTGAGGGCGATTCGCGTCATGCGCGAAAAACCACTTTCGGTTCGCTCGTTACAGAAAGCATAGCTTGCGATTTCAGGCTTTTTGCACTACTTGACGCCCCTGTCTTTTGATTGGACGCTGTCTTTCAGACCCAAATACGGTACACATTCATGCAACGCACACCCATGACCGCCGGGGGCTACGAGGCCCTCGACGCAGAACTGAAAAATCTCAAATCAGTCGAGCGCCCGGCCGTGATCCAGGCGATCTCTGAAGCCCGTGAGCATGGCGATCTTTCCGAGAACGCGGAATATCACGCCGCCAAGGAAAAGCAGTCCTTCATCGAAGGCCGGATTGTCGAGCTGGAAGACAAGCTGTCTCGCGCTGACGTGATCGACCTCACCAAAGTCAAAGGCGACAAGATCGTCTTCGGCGCCACGGTGACGATCATTGATGTCGATACCGAGGAAGAGTCGACATACCAGATTGTTGGCGAAGACGAGGCCGATATTGCCAAAGGCAAGGTCTCGAACACGTCGCCAATTGCCCGCGCTCTGATCGGCAAGGGTGAAGGAGACGAAGCAGAGGTTGCCGCACCCGGCGGCGCGCGTCTCTACGAAGTTGCCCAAGTGAAGTACATCTAAATCAATTTCTTCACCTCACACGCGAATTCTGTCAGGTCTCATTCTATGGATTCGCGCGAGTCATCCCTTGGTCCCTCGATTTGGGCGGTCAGTGACGGCCGCGCTGGTAATGCAGCGCAGGTCCGCGCCGTCATAAGCGCGCTGACGGAGACCCGTAGATGGTTGCAGATCGGCCATATCTCGGGTCAAGGCCATCGCTCAGAACCGATCACGCTGACACCGCGAGCGCCCTGGACGTGGCTGCCCGGAGCCAGTTGGCCATCGCCGCGCGGGGCCCTTCCTGCGGCCCAACGCGACATTCTTTCCAGCCCATGGCCAACCGTCTGGGTCGCTGCCGGTCGCCGCAGCGCGCCGTTTACAGCTTCCGTACGTGACTGGAGCGGCGGACGAACTCTTTCGGTTCAAATCCTCGATCCAAAGACAGACCCAGAGCAATTCGATCTCGTGGTTGTTCCAGAGCATGATGCGCTGAGCGGGCCGAACGTCATTCGAACCACAGGATCGCCCACGCATTTTTCCGAAGACATGATCGAAGAAGCCGGACAGGCCTTTGCCGACCTCGCAGACGAGCGTGGGAAAAGCGCCGTGGTGATCCTCGGCGGAGATTCGAAAGCTCACAAATTTACCCGCGAGGCCGCGGACACGCTGATCGCGCGACTGGAAACTCTGGCAAACCAGGGTTGGCGCCTACGTATTACCTGCTCAAGGCGAACCCCGGTTCAAGTGGTGGGCGAGATGCGCAGTTTTGCCGACCGGGTCGGCGCGCGATTCTGGGCGAGCGAACGCGATGGTCCAAATCCATACCTCGCTTGGCTGCTCTATTCAGACGTCGCCATCGTTACTGAAGACAGTGCGAACATGTTGTCAGACGCCGCCTGGCATGGACTTCCCATCCATATAGCGCGTCTATCTGGACAAGCGCCGAAATTCGATCGCTTGCACCAAAGCCTGATCGATCGCGAATGTGCGCGTTGGTTCGAGGGTCAGCTGGAACAATGGGATTATGCGCCTCTCCGCGAAGCAGGCCGCGTCGCAGATGCAATCATTGAGAAGTTGCTTGAGCGTTATCCGCAACCCGCCATGGATCAAAGCTCAGATCAGACGAAAACCGTTGCTCCAGACTGGCTTTAGGCAGACGCTGCTTCCATAGCAGCATTTGTCTCAACCAGATTGGCATCCGTTTCCCAGCACCAGGCTTCGGGTTGATCCAACAGGGCGCGAACCAGCTTGTTATTCATCGCGTGGCCAGGCTGACGCGCCTCATAGATGCCAGCGATTGGCGCTCCAGCAAGCATCAGGTCGCCGACAGCGTCGAGCAATTTGTGGCGAATGAATTCATCATCGCTGCGCAAGCCTTCGGGATTCACCACTTCGTCACCGTCAATGACGACAGCGTTTTCCAGAGATCCGCCGCGGGCAAGGCCCATGGCTTTCAGGGTCTCGACATCACGTGCAAATCCGAAGGTTCGGGCAAATGCAATGTCGCGAGCAAACAGGCCCGGCATCAGACGCATCGCCATTTGCTGGGTGCCGATGGCTTTAGACTCAAACTCAATCTTGGCTTTCAGGGTAAGAACATTGTCCTGGCTCGGAGACAGACGCGCCCATTTAACGCCATCGCGAACTTCTACCTTATCGAGGATCCGGATGCGGCGGCGCAGAGCTGATTGCTCCTGCAGACCCGCATTGTGGAACAGTTCGCAGAAAACAGCGGATGAGCCGTCCATGATCGGTGTTTCGGGCCCATCAATATCGACCAGGACATTATCCAGCCCCATGCCGGCACACGCGGCGAGAAAATGCTCAACCGTGGCAACACTGGCGCCGTCTTCATTGGTCAGCGTCGTGCCGAGCTGAACTTCGGTGACATGGTCGCCGCGGGCTAGAATATCGCTCTTGCTGTCGAGATCCACGCGTCGGAACCGAATACCGGTATTTACCGGTGCTGGCTTGATCACCATGCGGGCGCGCTCGCCTGAATGCACGCCAATACCAGCGCAAATCACCGGTGTGTTCAATGTCGACTGATACTCTACTCGTCCCAAGCCTACTCTCCCTGCAGACCAGCCATAAACACTGACCGAGGTAGTCCCCTCAACACAAGCTTTGTTGCTCAATGTTGCAATTGATCAGAAATGATAAAGCCGTCCGCGAGCGGACGGCTTTATGTGAACGATTTGTAAGCCTTAATTGTTGGCTGATCGGCGCAGAAAAGCCGGAATTTCGAGATCTGCATCGTCGAACGCGGCAGGTTTCGGGTGATCTTCCGGCGTGGAGACGATCGATTCGCGATCATCGCCGTCTTCAATGTCATCATTGTCGCCGACTGCGTCTTCGCGGCGCCATCCAAACAGGTTCGAGAACCCAGCCGGGCTGTCTGCCACCGGTTTGGTAAATGCTGCTTCAGCACTGACCGTATCGCTGCCGCTTTGCCCTTCAATATGGGCCGGAGGCAGTTCACGACCACGGAAGTCCGGCCGAGGGTCAACCTCTGGTTCTGGCGCGACATGCTGCTGGGTCACAACGACAGGCGCTGGTTCTGCCTCGTGTTCTGCGACGGGTGGTGCAGGACGGATTGGAGCGGCTGTGAAGCCTTCCTCAGCAGCCACACCCGCGGCCACGACTGAGACCCGAATGCGTCCTTCCAATTCCGCGTCAAACGTCGACCCGAGAATGATGTTCGCATCCGCATCAACTTCGCGGCGAATTTCGTTGGCAGCTTCGTCCAGCTCGAACAGCGTCATATCATAGCCGCCTGTGATGTTGATCAGGACGCCTCTGGCGCCTCTCATCGAAACATCATCGAGGAGTGGATTGTCGATCGCGCAGCGCGCAGCTTCAAGCGCGCGTCCTTCGCCCTCGCCCTCGCCCATACCCATCATGGCTGTGCCCATGCCTTTCATGATGGTGCGGACATCGGCAAAGTCGAGATTGATCAGGCCTGGCATGATCATCAAATCTGTAATCCCGCGAACACCTGAATAGAGCACGTCATCGGCCATCCGGAAGGCTTCAGCAAACGTGGTGCGCTCATTGGCAATACGGAACAGGTTCTGATTTGGAACAACGATCAGCGTATCAACGGCGTCTTTCATCCGGACGAGGCCAGATTCCGCGGTGGTCATGCGGTGCGCACCTTCAAAGCCAAACGGCTTGGTCACGACGCCGATCGTCAGAATGCCTTTATCATGCGCAGCTTTGGCGATGACCGGCGCGGCACCCGTGCCGGTTCCGCCTCCCATGCCTGCTGCGACAAAGACCATGTGCGCATCTTCGAGTGCGTCCATGATGTCGGTCATAGATTCTTCTGCAGACGCTTCGCCTACTTCGGGCCGCGCCCCGGCGCCGAGACCGGCTGTCGTCTCCGGTCCAAGCTGGATGCGGTTTTCGGTTTTGGAGCGGCGCATGGCCTGCGCATCGGTATTGGCAACGTAAAACTCTACGCCCTGCAGATTCGCTTCGATCATGTTGTCGACAGCGTTTCCACCGGCACCACCAACGCCAATAACGACTATTCGTGGTTTGAGTTCTTTCGTCATGGCTTATTCCCGATCTCTCTGATTATGCGTACCAAACGCCCTGTACAGGAATAGAATGACGGACTTCGCCTAAAAGTTCCTTAAATGACTGTCATCTCGCTCAAAAATTTTCGCGGATCCAGTTTAAGGCCTTCGAAATCACTCCACGCCCGGCGGGACCTCCGGTAAGCGCCGCTGCTCCCCCTGCCCGAGAAGCGTCGGCAAACCCCTTCAATTCATAGCTTATCAGACCCGCCGCTGTGGAAAAGGCCGGATTACCGTAATTGTCACCTAAAATGTCAGCATCGATAGGTCGTCCGAGCCGAACAGGCTGTTTCAGGACCTCAGCAGCGAGCTCACGCACACCGGCAAGCTGGCTCGCGCCGCCGGTGAGAACGGTCCGTCTCGGAAGGATCGGACGCAGTGGACTGGCCGTGAGATGCGCCTGCACCATTTCGAATAATTCTTCGATCCGCGGCGCAATGATCGAGGTCAGCTCGCCGCGGGTCATACGGCCAGCCTTCAGGCGGCCATCATCGCCGAGACGCGGCGCTTCAATCCGCTCCGCCATGCCGGGACCGTCCGTATCAGCGGTTCCATGCAGCGTTTTCAGACGTTCCGCCGCGGCGAAAGTCGTACCAATCCCTTGCGCAATATCACCGGTCACGCGGGCCCCACCCACTTTGACCAGGTCCAACCAGGCTGGCGCCCCGTTCATGAACACAGAGACTGACGTCACGCCGCCGCCAAAATCGATGCAGACAGCGCCGTTCTCGATCTCGTCATCAATCAAGGTGCCAGATCCGCTCGCCAGCGCTGACGGAACGATGCGTTCCACACCCAGATGGGCGCGCTGCACACATTCTTTGAGATTCTTCACCAGAGACTTCGGCGCCGTCACCACATTCAGCAGGACGCGCACGCGGTCGCCGATCATGCCAACCGGGTCACGGATGTCATCTTGATCGTCAACGCCGTACATGACGGGATAAGCGCCAAGCAGCTCCCGCTCTTTTGGGACAATCTTGCCGAGCGCTTGCGCCCAGACTTTCTGAACATCGCGGCTGGAAATTTCGCGCTGGCCAAGCTCGATCTCTGCTTCGGCGAGTTGGCTGTCTACTTTTGGCCCGGTAATCCCGAGGATCACGCGATCTATACGCTCACCGGCTTCACGCTCAGCATCTTCCACCGCGAGGCGGATGGAGCGTTCCAGGGCTTCAATATCACTGATCGAGCCGCCATTGAAACCGCGGCTCTGTTGGCGGCCACCGCCCATGAAAGCAAATCCGGCGCGGCTGCCAGGATCCACGCGGCCAATCAAACAAGCAATTTTCGAACACCCAATATCCAGCGCTGCGACGACTGTACCGGCTTTGCCGACATGTCTCGGCTTTAGTCTTTGCGTGTTCGCGGCCATCAGGCAGCTCCTCCCATCATCTCTCCGGCAGGTGTCAAAAACACCCGCCCCGTCACGCGCAGATCAATCTCTTTGAGCGGACGGCGCGTCAGCTCCCCAGCTTCATCCAGGCGCGCAAAACTCAGCACGCTGGGTGTAATACTCTCGTCATTCGGCAGCTTCACCAGGGCCCCAGATTTGAGAACCAGATCCCAGCGACGACCCGCAACCCGGCGGGCATGGTCGATTTCCTGACGCAGACCCGGCATTACCAACAACGCCTTGTCCAAGGCCGGAGCCGCGGCGGGCCCACCAACCCCAACAGTCTTGATAAGATCAGCGTGATCCTGCGGGCGGGCTTTCGGCATGAGCTGGCCCATATTGTCGACAACGGTCCAGGTCTGACCGTCATTCCAAAGCGCCATGGGTTCAGCCGCATCGGCATAGATCATGACCGTGTCGGGCCAGAGACGGAAAACGCGAACATTGGTGACCAGGCGGGTCTCTTCGACGCGGCGCTGGATCAGATGCGGATCGGCGCGGAACATGTTCTCGCCCGGCTCAACCATGGCGGAGGCCTTGATCTGACGCGCCACAGCGGGAACGTGCTCAAGCCCGATCACTTCGACCGTATCAACCGATAGGCCCACAGACCGCGACGCCCCGTCCATCGCGCTGCCCCAGCGCTGGCCCATTTGTGAGAGCGAACCGCCAAGCATAGCTGCGCCCGCCACGATCATGGCGACGACCATGACGAGGCCGAAGACAACCGAAGAAATCTGGGTACGTTCCAGATAGACTTCCGGCTCAGGCGCTTTCTTTTTGCTTTTCGCTCGCGGCATGCCGCTTCCCTTATCATCGCCAACAAAACCCGTTGGACAACGACATGTTTGGACTACCCAACGCCTGATGCGCTTTGTTCGCCGCACTATGACGACCTGACTGACACCATCAGGCGGATCGGCTGTCACCACATGGCGCGATCCACCAGCGACCAATTTTGCAGTAAAGTCGTAAAACTCTCTTAAGGCGGAGGCGGCGCAGGCAGGTTTTTTTGGCCCGCACCGACGTTAGCCAGATCAGGCTGCGTTCAGAGCGAGGATCGGAGGGTGTATCCCCCCGATCCTGAAGCCCTAAAATCCATCGAGCGCGTCTGACATGTCGAGCTGCATCTGCGGCGCCACGAACCCGTCATCAACCCAATCTATCGCGGGCAATTTCGTGAGCTCCTGCGGCGTTGAGGGCGTCGTCGGCGGCGCTGCCGGATCAGTGGGCGTGGAAACAACCGTCCCTTCGAGATCCTCAAGCAGTTCAGCGTCCAGTTTGACGGTGGAAAGGCTGAAACCAGAGAGAGGAAGAGCGGATCCCTCCAGCACGTCCTCAACCGTGATCGTGATCGTCTGGGTGCTGGTGCGCCCACCTTCATCCGCCTCAACCACAATCTGATAGTCGTTTGTCTCTGGCAGATTGAAAGGTACCTGGGTCACATACGAGGTCATATCACCCGATATACTGGACGAGAGCGTCGTCGCATCGACCCCTGATGGCGCGTACACGTTGTAATCGGTGGTGCCGTCGGCCTGTGCAGACGCGGTGACGATTATCTCGTTGCCGCCCAAAGTGACGATGCCTGCAAAAGTTTCACTCGTGTCCTCGCCGTTGATGAGGACGGCTTCGCCAATTTCAAGAGTGCCATTCTCATTTCCGGCCGAGGAGTTCGGGTTCTCCGTGATGACGTTAGCATCCTGCTCAATAGTGCGCTCTGCAAGGCTGGTATCGATGCGAACGACGCTGTCAGCGGCATAAGCCGAAACTGGCGATTCATAGTCCGGTTCGTTGATGAATTTCAGCTCGTTGGTCAGGGCATCGATGGTGAACAGATCCCCGTGTGCACCGCCGACAATGGAATAAGAGACAGTGCCGCCTGAAATATACGGATCCGCTGAGAGGAGCAGACCTGTCCCGGTTTCGTTTTCGTCCATAAAGGACCAGAATGAAGAGCGGCGTGAACGGCAGATCAAAAACCGGCAGGATCATTCCGTTAGAATAAAAGGACTGAACCACGGAAAGGTCTGACAAGTCTTTTTGCAAGGACCCATCGGCTCGCGCTTCCGCAAAATTGACGTTGAACAAACGCTCGCCATAGCGGCGCTGGAGCCATCTTGCCGCAAGCGCCAATGTGTGCCGACGCGCGCTTTCGGCGAACACGTATGTGACCATCAACCCCGCCGCCAATCCCGAGACGAGCAGCAATGTATCGAGCGACCCTGATGTTAGAACCCGGTCATAGACTTGCAGCATATAGAGCGGCGAAACGAGCAGCAAAATATTGACCGAAACGGAGAAGAAAGCCGTGACCAGAATGAAGGAATTCAGTCCGGTATTCTGAGACCCCTTATCCTGCGTCATATCTTCATTCACGGGCGCTTGACCCATGGGGGCGGCACCAAGAGACTTTTGAAGAGATCCCTTAGCGTTCTCTTGCGGGGGGCTTGTTTGCGGGTCCGATTGCGCCGCGCCTGACGGGCTCATTTGTACGACTCGCAAGCGGCAATCATCCAAGCGGTCCGTCCGTCTCGCACGGCACGTGTTCTGGCCTTTAAATTTGGTTCGCCCGCCACTCTATGTTCCCTCAAAAAAGAACGAACTTCGCCGCGCTGGAGGTGCAATCTCCCAACTCAGAAACGTTCGTGAATTGATCAACACTCTAGAAGAGAGGTGCGGTCAGTCATTCTCTCATCGTCTCAATTTCTTCGCAGAGGCTTCCCCACTCCCCTCGCGAACAAACGCGCTCAAGACATGGAAGTTGCGCGCAAGAACCCTGTTTGGATTCCCAAAATTCCAATGAAAACATGCGAGTTTCCGCGCCCTAGAAGAATAATTTTCCGAGGGGGTTGCTCTGAGTGTTTACATGTGTAACACGAATGCACCGAGATTGGTTCCGCGTCTGGAGTAACACTTAATGAAACGCACTTTCCTCGTCGGGTTAGCGATCAGTCTTCCCCTCTCTGCACCCGCACAGAACCTGGACCAGCCCGACGAGGATTCACGGACATTTACGTCTTCGGACTTTCAACAATTCGCGCCGCGCACCGCGCTGGACATGGTTTCCCAGATTCCGGGCTTCAGCATCTCTCAAAGCGATGAGGAACAACGCGGATTTGGACAGGCAGACGAAAACGTCCTGATCAATGGCCAACGCATCTCATCAAAATCTACATCCGCTAGAGATGCGCTCTCTCGTATCCCGGCAGAGAATGTCGAGAAGATCGAGATTGTCGATGGCGCGCGCCTGGATATTCCGGGTCTCAGCGGACAAGTTGCCAACGTCTCCGCAACCTCCAGCGGGATCTCCGGCACCTGGAGCGTTCACCAGAGATATCGTGAACGACTCGAAGCCGGTGTTCGCTGGGCAGAAGTGTCCGTGAACGGCCAATACGGCAATCTTGGTTGGGCCCTCACGCTTGAGGCAGAACCCGGACGCGGCGGCGCTGCGGGACGCGAAAACATATTCGACGGTTCGGGAAACCTAACCCACTTTCGCGAGGAGCGCGGCCGGTTCTTAAATGAGAATACAAGCATCAACGGTAGTCTGGCCTGGACGCCGAGCAATGGTCACATCGCTAATCTGAACGCCGAGTACAGCGTTTCTGAACCAGACGAACTCGAAACCAGCTCAGAATTTCTGGCTGATGGCACTTTGGTCAGCCAATCCGAATTCAAGTTCAATGAAGACGAGTGGGAAGGCGAAATTGGCGCGGACTATGAATTTGGGCTCGGGCCAGGTCGCCTGAAGTTGATCGGTTTGCAACGCAATGAACACAGCCCTGTCACACTTCAGTTTCTCCGATCAAACGTCGATGGCACGAACATCACAAATGACCTCTTCGCGCGCACCACGGACGAAAGCGAGAGCATTTTGCGCGGCGAGTATAGCTGGGCCGGGAAGAACAATTCCGACTGGCAGGTTTCCCTCGAAGGGGCGTTCAATTCCCTCGAGAACGAATCCGACTTTTTCACCGGCACGACCTTGGACGCGACCCCGAACCGCACCGTGATCGACCCCGGAACACGCGTCGAAGAAAAGCGAGCCGAAACCTTCATCACACATGGCCGCCAACTGAACCAGAAGATGCGGCTGCAAGTCACTCTGGGTGCGGAACAGTCGGAGATTTCCTCTGACGGTGTAGGCGGACAAACGCGTACGTTCACCCGTCCCAAAGGCAGCGCATCGCTGGCTTGGGATGTAGATGATAATCTGAAAGTCAATGCGTCTGCGGAACGGATGGTTGGGCAGCTCGACTTTTTCGATTTCGTCGCCAATATCGACCCGAACAATGGCGATGATAATGTTGGGAACGCAGACATCGTTCCGGATCAACGCTGGCGCTTTTCCGTAGAAGCCGAGAAGGACTTTGGCAGCTGGGGCGCGCTCACCGCCGAGGTCATTTATGATGAAATTGAAGACCTGATCGATCAGGTCCCAATCGGAAATGGCGAGGGCCCGGGCAATCTGGACAGTGCCTCTCGGATCGCGTTTGAGCTTGATGGAACTTTGATGCTCGACAATTTCGGCTGGAAAGGAGCGCAGCTCGAATATCAGACATCCCTGCAAGACACATTCCTCGACGATCCGTTGACGGGCGAAACCCGCGACTTCAACGCCTCACGCATCCACTTCTACGAGGTCAACCTGCGCCACGATATTCCCAACACCAATCTGGCCTGGGGCATCAATTACGAGAATTTCCTGGAATCTCCGCGGTTTCGCCGTGACGTTCGTATCAACTTCTCAGAGCCGAAGGGCTTTGTCTGGGGGTTTGTCGAGCATAAGGATATTTTCGGCATGACCGGCACGGCCTTTTTCGGCAACCTGATCGATACCGATTCTAAAGTGACAAGAGTGTTCTACGATCCCGATCGCAACGGTCAGATTGATCGGGTCGAAGATCGTATTCGCAACTTCGGCAGCATTCTCACGCTGCGACTGAAAGGGACGTTCTAGTCCTGTTGCAACCGACCAATCCGGCGAATTTCCCAGCGCAGGTCAACACCTGAATGTTCCAGGACACGCGCGCGCACTAATTCTCCAAGTGCCTCAATATCCGCAGCGGTCGCTTCGCCCGTATTGATCAGAAAGTTGCAATGCTTCTCGCTGACCATCGCGCCGCCGACGCGGAGACCTCGGCAGCCCGCAGCGTCGATCAGTTTCCAGCTTGAGCGCGCATCGGGCGTCCCCGGTGGGTCCGGATTGGCGAAAGTCGACCCGCCTGTCTTGTCCTTGATTGGCTGCGTGTCGGCGCGGCGTTTTTGGTGCGCTGCGATCTCTTCAGCCAAGATATCGGGATCGCTCATGCCGCTCCCTTCTAGATGCAGCTGGGTGACGATAACATTGCTGGCAAAGTCGGTATGGCGGTAGGCAAAGCCGATATCTTTTCGCTGCAGGCTCACCGGCTCGCCCGCGCGGCTTATGCCGTCCACGGCGATGACGACATCGCTCAGCTCATGTCCGTAGCACCCTGCATTGGTGCGCACCGCTCCGCCGATCGAGCCCGGAATGCCAGAGAGAAATGAGAGACCACCAATTCCGGCCCGGGCAGCCGCTTTCGCGACACTTAGATCCAGCGCTCCGGCACGCGCGCTGACGGTTGTATCGTGATGTTTGACCTTCCCCCAATACGCGCCCATCAACCGGATCACGACGCCCTCGATCCCACCATCGCGCACAATCGTATTTGAACCGACCCCGAGAACCGTGACTGGAACATCTTCCGGTAGCGCCTTTAGGAAGGCCGCCAGGTCGGCGTCATCCGCTGGCAAGAACAAGGCATCGGAGGTGCCGCCCACGCGGAACCATGTATATGGCGCCAACGGCGCATCGGTCAGCAATTTGCCCCGCGGCTGCGGCATCGACTCAAGATCAAAATCCATAAGCTGCCCTAACCCGCCAACGCATCAGAGCAAAGGGGTGAAGGCACAACAAACGCGGTTGCCGATTGACGAAGCTGAAGGACTAGAATGTGTAACGCAGCCTGAAATGGGCGCTCGCCTCAGTCTCGTATTGCTCAGCGAGCAGCGCGCCAGACGTCGCCGCCAGGCGGCTGTGATCGGGTGGATTGAACACCCCTACCCCGATCGCCGCATTCGCCGACCAGCCCGTTTTGTTAGACCCGGAGCGAACGCCCAATCCAATAAAGGGTGCGCTGTCTGATTGGCGGTTAAACAGCCTATCGCTCCGGGTCATCTCAGTAATCGCGCGATCAATTTGACGTCCAAGTTCGGACGCATCCTCGGTCGTGCCGACTGTCACAACGAGATTTGGATGCGGGGTCGAGAATTGTGCAAACTTACCGACACGGCCAGCCTCCGCAACGTCGACTTGCGGCGATGGGAGCTCGGCCGGTGCATCGGTGAATCTCGCATCGAATCGGGGTCGCAGGGGTGTTGGCGAAACGGTCACAGGCGTCGTGTCTACGAAACGCAGCCGCAATACAGGCTCATCATCCATCAGAGCGTCAGCGGCAACACCTGCCACTCCACCTCCGATTACTATGATTGCCAAACACGCAGTCTTAAAGCGCACGACGTCGTCCCTCTCGTCATCAAGGGGCGATGTAGCCACCGAGATTTTGACAAAAGTTCAGAGAAATTGGCGCAATTCAGGACGCCTCGTTCACCATAAGGCTCAGGACTCGAGCCGCTCGATCAATTCGTTCGCATGGGTCGATATGCTCCCCGCGCCCATACAAACGACCATATCGCCGGGTTCTGAGATCTCCCGAATCAGATCCGGTAAGGTTTCCAGATCGTCGAGCACCTGGGCCTGTTTATGGCCATGTCCCCGCATACTTTCGACCAGGTGAACGTGATCGACGCCCTCAATCGGCGTCTCGCCGGCGGCAAATACGGGTGTGATGACCGCAATATCAGCCTCGCGATAGCATTGCGCAAACTCTTCAAACAGATCCCCGAGCCGCGAATACCGATGGGGCTGCGAGATGGCGATGACACGCCCCTGCCCCTGAATGGCCCGGGCCGCTTTCAGGCAAGCCATGATCTCGACCGGGTGGTGAGCGTAATCGTCGATGACTTTCACACCGTTCCATTCGCCAACCGGAGTGAAGCGCCGTTTGACCCCGCCAAAGGCTTTCAAACTATCGCGCAGCTGCTCATTGCTCGCGCCAAGTTCGACCGCCACGGCGATCGCAGCCAGCGCGTTGGAAACATTGTGCTCCCCCGCCATGGGCAGGAAGACTTGCTCGATTACTCGCTCGTCTGCGTTCAGATTGGACCGGATCATCACGTCGAACGTGACGCCCTCAGTGGTCGGTTGCAGGTTCACCGCGCGCACATCGGCCTGGCGATTATAGCCATATGTGATGATCCGCCGGTCCGAGACGCGCGCGACCATGGCCGCGACTTCCGGATGATCGGTGCACAGTACGCCAAAGCCATAGAATGGGATGTTGCCGACATAAGTATCAAACGCGGCGCGCAGCGCATCCATGGAGCCATAATGCTCCATATGCTCTGGATCCATATTGGTCACGATCGCGATGGTCGGACGGATCTTCATGAACGTGCCGTCCGACTCGTCAGCCTCCAGAACGATCCAGTCACCGTCGCCCGCTTTGGCGTTTGAGCCATAGGCGTTGATGATGCCGCCATTGATCACGGTCGGGTCGATGCCGGCGCCGTCCAGCAAGGCAGCGACCATGGTTGTGGTGGTCGTCTTGCCATGCGTGCCCGCAACCGCGACGGTCCATTTCAGGCGAATGATTTCAGCCAGCATATCAGCGCGGCGAACGACCGGAATGCCCGCGGCCCGCGCTGCCTGGACCTCGACATTGTCATCCTTGATCGCGCTGGAGATGATCACTGCGCTGGTCCCGGCGACATTGTCAGCCACATGCCCAATATGCACGACCGCGCCTTTCTCGCGCAGACGCTCGACATTGGCGCTCTCTTTCATATCCGAGCCCTGAACCTGATAGCCAAGATTGATCATGATCTCGGCAATACCGGACATGCCAATGCCGCCAATACCAACCAAATGAGCCGGACCGAGCGGGAAGGGTGTGGGGGAAGGTTTCATATCAATTCCTATTCGAACCACATGCTCACGACGCTGCGCTTTTTGCTATAAGTTCTGACCTTTAGGTTTTCGGCGAGAGTGTCGTCAATATACAAGCCGGAGACGCGCACAGTATGCCTGCAAAACTCCGTGTACAGCGTGGAGCGACAGTGAGTGCTCGTGCGTTCAGCGGGCAAGGGTTCGCAAGCATCCCGAGCGCTGCCGTCACCACAAATCGAAAAACAGGTGAGTTCAATAAACTGTGCGCTTTTGATGAACGCCTGTCTTGTGCTTCCAGTTGAAAACTGCGCAGCGATCTCCCGGCCCAGCTTGCTCTGTCGATCATGTGTACGGGTCAATTCGCAATCCACACTGTCGCGTCTCCCTGTTAGATCCGCCGCCCACCAAAAAGCGGCGACGAGCGAAAGGACACCGAACACAGCCCCAACCCGATATACAATTGAGCTCATCGATCTGACGCGATCTGCTCCGCCAGATCCGCCAGGTCTTGCGCCGCGCGGACGTTTCCAAGCGCTTTAGCCGCGGCGGCGCGCACCGCCAAGTTATTGGCCTCGCGCAATCGCAGCGCGATCAATTCGCCGAGCAGATTTGGATAGAGATTATCCTCCAGAAGCATATCCGCGCCGCCCGCTTCCACGAGCCCCTCGGCATTGGCTTCCTGGTGATTGTCCATAGCGATCTTGAGCGGGATCAGGATGGAGGGACGCCCGACCGCCGCTATCTCGCTGACCGTGCCTGCGCCAGAGCGTGCAATCACCAGATGCGCCGCCGCGAGCCGGTCCGGCATATCCGAAAAGAAAGACTGCAAGGTCGCGTTGACCTGGACCTTGTCATAGATCGCGCGGACCTGATCCATTTGCTCTTCCCGGACTTGCTGGACGACGTGCAGGCGCACGCGCAACGGGGCCGGAATGTGATTGGCGATGGCAAGCGGGATCGCCTCACCCAGGATCCGTGCGCCCTGGCTGCCACCTGTGATGAAGATGGTGAGCTCAGCATCCATACTCGGGAACGGTATATCCCGGACCGCAGCGATCGGCGCGCGCACCGGATTTCCGATCGGGTGATGATTGGCCCCGCCCGGCAATCGATCCAGTCGCTCAAACCCGGACGCCACCACCGCGGCTTTTCCAGCAAAGGCGCGATTGACGCGGCCGAGCACGGCATTCTGTTCGTGGATCAGGAGTGGAATGCCAAGGCGTCTTCCCGCCGACAAGGCGGGGTAGGCCGGATAGCCGCCAAACCCTGCGACCAGAGCCGGTTTCTGTTTTTGCTTGAATCGTTTTGCGGCAGCGTTCACACCGGCCCGCAGTTTCAAGGCTGTTCCCGGCAAGGTCCATGGTTTGCGCAGATTCGGGCTCGCCGCTTTGACTTCCATTTTCCAGTCGGCCGGAAACTTGTCGGCATAGCGCAGGCCGCGATCATCGCTGATCAGTCCGACTTCCCAGCCGCGAGATACCATTTCATCGGCAAAGGCCGCAGCCGGGAACATATGTCCGCCCGTTCCGCCTGCCCCGATCACAACTAGGGGTTTGTCGCTCATTCTAGTCCTTCACGCTTGTATGGCCGCGCCGGATCAGGGCTAGCGCCAAGCCGAGTGTCAGCGCGATCCCTAACATTGACGACCCGCCCGAAGAAATGAATGGCAGCGTCATGCCTTTTGGCGGGATCAGGCTCACATTTACCGCAATGTTTATGGCAGCCTGAAGACCAAAAAGCGTAAACAATCCGGTCGCTGCGGCGCGCGGATAAGGGTCGTGCAGGCGCGCTGCGGCCCTCAACCCCTTCCAGACAATGAACCCGAATATGAAGATCAGACCAATCGCAGCGATATAGCCAAACTCTTCACCGAGGACGGCATAGATGAAATCGGTATGCGCATCCGGAAGCGCTGTCTTGATCTTTCCCTCCCCAGGTCCGACGCCGAACAGGCCGCCCCGCCCAATCGCTTCGGACGCCTTGTCGATCTGGTACGTGTCGTACTCGGTCGGGTTGATGAAGGAATTGATGCGAAAGCGAACATGCGGCAGCGTTGCGTAGAGCAGGCCGGACAGCGCCGCGCCGCCACCCGCAAAAACCGCTGCCCACCGCCATGGCAGACCAGACACAAAGAAAGTCACAACGAACGCGGCGGTCAGGAGTGCCGACTGCCCGACATCAGGCTGCAACAGGAGAAAGCCGAGCGTCACACAGAAAAAGACCAACGTGATCGCTGCCCAGGGGCCCTTGGGATACATAGCCCGCTGCGCCAGCAACCAGCCGGTCAACACGATCAAGGCGGGTTTCACGAACTCCGACGGCTGAAGACTGAAGCCGCCAAAGCGGATCCAGCGCTGCGCGCCTTTCGCCTCGTATCCAGACACCAGGATGTAAGCCAGCAAGACCAGTGAGCCAAAGAACACCAAAGCCGCCAATCGGCGCGCCCAGACGCGCTCCAGAAGACTTGTTCCGACCAAGACAATCACTGCCGCACCGACGAACATCGCCTGGCGTTTCACAAAGTAGAAACTGTCAGCATAGCCAAGCCGTTCAGCTGCGGGTGGGCCTGCCGCGAGCGACATCAAAAGCCCAACACATAGCAGCAGGATCGCCGACATAAGGATTGTCCAGTCGAGCCCGCGATGCCATTCCAGAAACCGGCCTGTGGCAGAGCGCGGACGAAGGGCGACCTCGACCATGCCTGTCCCCTAGACCGCTTCTTTTTGCGGGGTGACTTGCGCCGCCAGGCGCTGAACAATGTCCCTGAAGGCGTCGCCGCGCGCTTCGAAATCCTTGAACTGATCGAAACTCGCACAGGCCGGGGACAGCAACACGATAGGGTTCTGTTCGCCGGACGCCTTGGCTGCATCAAAGGCCGCCTGGGTCGCCGCTTCAAGCGTGCCGCACTTCACCGTCGAAGCCTTATCACTCAGCGTCTTGGCGAAAGAGGCTTCGCTTTCACCGATCAGATAGGCTTGCGCAATCCGGTCGAACCAGGGCTCCAGCGGCTGAATGCCTTCCGCCTTGGGAACACCGCCGGCAATCCAGTGCACGCGCGGCCAGGTCTTGAGTGCTTGCTCCGCCGCCTGCGCATTGGTTGCTTTGCTGTCATTGACGAAGCGTACGCCTTCTACTTCACCGACAAGTTCCATGCGGTGCGGTAGGCCCGGGAAGGATCTGATCGCCGCCATGATGCGCCCCGGCGCCACGCCGAGCGCCTGACAGGCGGCATAGGCTGCTGCAGCATTCTGGTGATTGTGACGGCCCGGAAGCGCTTCAGCTTCAGCCAGATCGCCGACCCGGATCGCTTGTCCGCCAATGCTGTCATAGAGGTGGCCGTCCACAGCGCTGACGCCGCGTGCGAGGCCAAATTCGGAACTGATCTGAATCACGCGGCCGCCACCTGGACGCTGACGTCCCATGGCAATCGCCTGACTATAGGGGTCATCGATGCCGACAATTGCCGCATCGCGTAGACGCTGGTTGGCGAAGATTCGCTTCTTGGCGTCTACATAACCATCCATGCCGCCATGCCGGTCGAGATGGTCAGGTGAAATATTCAAAAAGACCGCTACATCGCAGCGCAGGCTTTCGACCAGATCGAGTTGGTAAGACGACAGTTCCAGCACATAAATCGCGTTGGCATTCAGCGCGGCCATATCCAGCACGCCTTTGCCAATATTGCCGCCGACGCGAACATCACGGCCAGCTTCTTTCAATATATGACCGATCAAAGCTGTCGTCGTAGATTTCCCGTTCGTGCCTGTGATCCCGACAATCTTCGGGCGACCTTTTTCCGGAAGCGCCTGCACCGCGCGGGCGAACAATTCCATGTCGCCAACAACGGGTACGTTCATCATCTCGGCCATGCGCACCAAACGATGCGGCTGCGGGAACCGGAACGGAATACCGGGTGACAGGACGAGCGCGGCGAATTTCTGCCAGTCGCGCTTGTTGATGTCGCTGACATTGACGCCTTCCGCCTCGGCCTTGGCGCGCGCGGCTTCCCCGTCATCCCAGGCATGCACGCGCGCACCGCCTGCTGCCAAGGCTTTCGCAGCGGACAATCCGGTGCGGCCCAGGCCATAGACGGCGACATCGCGCCCTGCATATTCGGTGATGGGGATCATCGGTCGCGCGTTACCTCAGCTTCAACGTGGCCAGGCCCGCAAGGGCGAACAGGAGCGAAAGAATCCAGAAGCGGACCACGACCCGGGTCTCAGGCCAGTTCTTCTTCTGAAAATGGTGATGCAGCGGCGCCATCAGAAAGATGCGCTTGCCTTCGCCGGTCAGCTTCCTTGTGATCTTGAACCAGCCGACCTGTAGAACAACCGACAGCACCTCAAGCACAAACAAGCCGCCAATTACGGCCAGCGCGAACTCGTGCTTAATCGCTACCGCGACCACGCCGATCAGGCCGCCGAGGCCGAGCGATCCGGTATCCCCCATGAAGACTTTGGCCGGATAGGCATTGTACCAAAGGAAGCCCATTCCGGCACCCATCATGGCCCCCATAAGGACCGCCATTTCACCCGCACCGGGCGTGAATTGAATGCCGAGATAGCCTGAGAACACAAAGTTACCGGTCAAGTAGGCAATCATCGCGAACGCCGCGCCGGTGAACATGATAGGCACAATCGCGAGACCATCCAGGCCATCGGTAAAGTTCACTGCATTTGCGAACCCGACAATCACTATGCAGGCAAAGAGGACGAAGAATCCGCCCAGTGGCAGGAAATAGTCATTCACGAAAGGGATCGCGACGCCGCCGGAGAAGGACGCCTCATTACGCTCGACAGAAGTCTCCGGCGCAAATTGCGCCACCCATTCGGCCAGCGGATTGAGCGCGCCCCAATCAGCGTGACCTAACGGCGTGTGCGCGCCATGCAGCCCCATGATGAAGGCACCGGCAAGCGCGGCCACGAGAAACTCGGTGCCAAGGCGTATGCGGGCAGACACACCATCGGTGCTCTGCTTGGTCACCTTGGCATAATCATCGAGGAAGCCGAGAAAGGCGTATGACAGCGACACCGCCAACACGACCCAAATGTAAGGGTTCTTCAAGTCAGCGAAGAGCAGTGTCCCGAGCAGCAGACCGACCCAGATCAGGAAGCCGCCCATTGTTGGTGTGCCCTGCTTGGAGAGCTGTGCCTCGAGCGAGAGATCACGGATCGGCTGGCCTTTGCCTTGCCGTGCGCGAAGAAAATTGATCAACCACCCGCCTGTGATCACCGTGAACAGAAACGCTGTCACAAGCGCCAGTCCTGTCCGGAAGGTCAGGTAGTTTAAAAGTCGAAGCGGCCCCTCATCGGTGGCCAGCCATTCATATAGCATCATAACCCCCTGCAGCACCTTCTGCGCCGCGGTCCATCACCTGTCCGTCTGCGGCAACGCTCTGGAGGCGCGGCTCGTCTGCGGACGGTGTTATTTCGGGGGTATTCGGTGTCATTAACAAGAGTCCGACACCGGATTTCAGTTTATCTTTTCCGTTAGGATTCCGGATTGGAATAATGCGCGCCGAAACGGACTCGTTTCGGTCTGTCATCCAGACGTGCGACGCTGCCAGGCTCGCCGCCGCAGCGCGATGGTTAGAACCCATTGTCAACAATAGAACTTCTCGGTTTTTCGCCGCGTGTCTCTGCGCCGCTTGCGCGAGCGAAGACCAGACAGACCGATGCCGAGGGTGGAATTCTGTGGATGAAATCTCCACGCCCTGCGATTGCGAAACCTGACCGTGAGATGGGACGTGAGATAGAGCGTGAGCGTCAAGCATTCGTCACCTCCCCCAGCGCCGCGAGAGCGGTTTCCTGATCGCTGAACGGGACCACCGTGTCGCCGATGATTTGCCCAGTTTCGTGACCCTTGCCCGCAATTAGCAACGTATCGCCTTTACGCAGATCCTTGATCGCCCGCCGGATGGCTTCGCCGCGATCGCCAATCTCCAAGCCATTTGGAACGCCGGCCAACACTTCGGAACGAATGAAGGCCGGGTCCTCGCTGCGAGGATTGTCATCCGTAACGATCACGAGGTCGGCATGTTTGGCAGCCACTTCACCCATCAATGGGCGTTTGCCGCGATCGCGGTCGCCGCCGCATCCGAAGACCACAACCAATCGTCCAGCTGTGTGCGGACGCGCGGCGCGGATCAGGACGTCCAGGCCTGCAGGCGTATGCGCATAGTCAACAAAAATCCCTGCGCCCGCTTCTGTTTCGCCAACATATTCGAGACGCCCTTTGACGGGCTTCAGCTTCGCCATGCCCTCAGCGACGGCCTGCAAGTCGACACCGCCAGCCAGCGCGAGGCCCGCAGCGGTCAAGGCATTCAAGGCCTGGAACTCACCGATTAGCGGAAGATCAATCGCCGCTTTTTCGCCGCGCCAGTCGAGGAAGAGACGCTGTCCGGTTGCCTTTGGCATCAGCTCTTCAATCTTCAAATCGGCGCCGCGCCAGCCAACCGAAACGATGTCGAGGCCAGCTGATCTGCCAGCCTCCTCGAAGAACAAACGCTGGTCGCTGTCAGCATTGACGACGGCCGGGCACCCTTTTGGAGCGAGCTCAGAGAACAGACGCGTTTTGGCTGCGCGGTACTCATCCATCGTCTCGTGATAATCGAGATGGTCTTGCGTGAGATTGGTGAACGCGACCCCAGACAGATTGACCGCATCGAGCCGATATTGCGCGAGGCCGTGCGAGGAGGCCTCCATGGCAACATGCGAGACACCATCTTGGGCGAGGCTTTGCAAGGTCGCGTGGATCGCGACCGGGTCAGGGGTCGTGTGGCCAAGATCGATGTGACCATTCGGACCGATGGCACCGAGCGTTCCCATACTCGCAGCACTCAGGTTCGCCTGGTCCCAGATCTGGCGCAGAAAATCGACGGTGGAGCTTTTACCATTTGTCCCGGTGACCGCGACGATGGTTTGAGGTTGCTGCGAATAGAACCGCGCAGACGCTTCCGCCAGAGCCAGTCGGGCATTCTCGACGCCGACTGAGACCACGCCTTCGATGGGCGGCAAGTCTTCGCCCAGAACAGCGACCGCGCCAGCTTCTATCGCACCCGAAATGAACTTGCGCCCATCCGTGACAACCCCTTGCATCGCGGCAAACACGAAGCCCGGCCGCACTTGGCGACTGTCCGCGGTGAGCCCGGTGATTGGAACGTCACCGTCTGCACCGGTGAGTTGCGGGAACAGATCTCTCAATATCATAGCGTCGTACCTCTCCTGTCTGAGACGGAGCGGACGCGAGGCGTTGACCGGGCGGGTTCATCAAATCTGGGCTCGACCCCAAGAATAGGGGCAATCCGTTCGATGACGCGCCCTGCCGTTGGCGCAGCGTTCCAGGCTGCGGTTCGCCCACGGTCCTTTCCGGCCTTAGGCGAGTCCAGCACGATCAATACGACATATTCAGGGCTATCGGCGGGGAAAATCGCGGCGAAGCTGCAAATGTTCTCGTCTTCCGAATAGCCGCCTGGGATTGGTTTTTCGGCGGTTCCGGTTTTACCCGCGACGCGGTAGCCGCCAACTTCAGCGCTCTCACCGGTTCCATCGACCACGGCTTGGCGCAGCATGCGAATAACCAGATTGGCCGTTGGCGCGGCCATGACCCGTTTCGGGCTCCGCTTGCGCTGAGGCTCCAGAAGCAGGGTCGGAGAGACGGTTTCACCCGCATTGGCAAGCGATGCAAACGCGCTGGCAAAAGCGATCGGCGAGACTGCAATGCCATGCCCATAGCTCGCCGTCGCGCTGTAGAGATCGTCGAATGTCTCGGGCAGAAGCGGACTGGCGCTACCGGTCAGTTCAATCGACGAACGAGAGAACAGTCCGAGCGATGAGAAGAACTCCTGCTGACGTCGCGCGCCCAATTGCCAGGCGATTTTCACGGTCCCGATATTCGAGCTGTCGGCGATTATCTCAAACGCCGTCGGACGGCCGACTATCGGATGGTCGTCATTGATCTGACGACCGCGAATGGTGATTGGGTCACGCACGTCAAACTTGTCGCTGGGCCGAATGGCACCTGCGTCCAGCGCGCCCGCCACAGTCAGCGGTTTGAAGATTGAGCCAAGCTCGTAAACGGCGCCGCTCGACCGGTCGAGCAGAGCGGGGTCTTCAGGGTCGAGATCTGTCGCCTTATGCGGATCGAGGGGCGGCCAGCTCGCCATACCAAGTACTTCGCCTGAATTTGCCGCCATGACGATCCCGGCGCCGGCCTCAGCGTCATACTCTCCAATGGCCGCCGCGAGTTCGGCCTCCAGGCTGAACTGAATATTGGCATCGATCGACAAAGCGAGCGGAGTCTGGTCGCGGGTCAGACGATCATCGAGGGCATATTCGATACCGCCCAGTCCCTGGCCGTCTGCGCCAGCATAACCAAGAACGTGCCCGGCTAATGTCCCTCGCGGATAGGCCCGGCGGGTCTCTTCGCGAAACCCGATGCCTTCGAGACCAAGCGCAAACACCGCCTGGCGCTGGCGCGGTGTCACACCGCGTTCAATCCAGGCGAAGGCGCGCTCATTATTCGAAAGACGCGCCGTGATCGTCTCCACGTCGAGATCCGAGAGCACGGTCGCAAGCTCGTTCGCAATCAACTGCGCATCGCCGATTGCCCGCGGATCGGCGAACACGGAATACACGGTCACCGAAGTGGCGAGCAGGTCGCCATTTCGATCAACAATATCGGCGCGGCGAGGCGCCTCTTCGAAACGAGCCGCAACTATGGACGTCGCAGCAGGCCCGTTCAGCGCAACGGTCAGCCCCTTCAGGGCGATTGCGCCAAACAAAGCCAGCAAGCTGATCGACACTATTCGCGTCCGCATGCCGCCACCCCGCATGGTCAGCTCAGATCCGTTGTCTCGGGTCATTGCTGCACCTCCCGATCTACGGGCGTGTCTGGGTCTGGCAGCTCCATCGGCGGCCCAACCCGGCCATCGAGATCAACCGTTCGGACAAACTGCTCAGCGCGGGCCGGCACCATTCCGAGCTCGCGGCGCGCGAATTCTTCGATCCATTCCTGACGGGAGCGATGAGCAAATTCTGCGAGCAGTTCTGCATGCTCCGCCTCGGCCGCTTCAATCTGGACTTCAATGTTCTTGATTTCGGCCACAGTATCCTGTGCGCCGTATTTCGCCCGGTACAGGCTGAAAATAAGGACGGCGACAACCGCCAGGCCGAACAGAAAGGCGCGCTTACTCATAGGGCGGCCTCCAGCGCCTTGAGCGGCGGCACAGACTTTCCAGTGTCGACTGGATCAGCCCAGGCGGGCGCATCCGTGCGAACAACGACCCGCAAACGAGACGAACGAGCGCGAGGATTTTGTGAAATCTCCGCCTCGCCGGGCTCAGTTGCTTTGCGACGCTTCAGCTCAAAGGAAGGCGCCGGACCTTTCGCCGCTTCGGGCATATAGCGCGACCCGCCACCGAGCGCGCCCGAGCGCTCGCGCATGAATTGTTTGACGAGGCGATCTTCGAGCGAATGAAATGTCACAACCACGAGGCGTCCACCGGGCGCGAGCACGCGCTCTGCCGCCGCTAGCCCGCGGGCCAGCTCGCCAAGCTCGTCATTCACATACATGCGGATCGCTTGAAAGGTCAGAGTCGCTGGATGCGTTTTCTTGCCCCGTCGACCGCCAACAGCGTGCTCTACGCAGTTGGCAAGATCGAGCGTCGTCTCAAAAGGTTCAGTATTGCGCCGCGCAACAATGGCGCCGGCTATTCTTCTGGCCTGCCGCTCTTCTCCCAGCTGGCGAAGGATCGTCGTCAGATCCGCCGCGCTCATATGATTCACGACGTCCGCAGCGCCCGGTCCAGTTTGGCCCATGCGCATATCGAGTGGTCCATCCCGCATGAAGGAAAAGCCCCGGTCGCCTTCATCAATCTGGAAAGAAGACACCCCAATGTCGAGCATCACACCATGCACTTCTGAGACGCCTGCAGCTTCCAGAAGCTCGTCCAGATCGCCAAATCGCCCAAGCAATGGCGTCAGCCGCGGCTGCTGGTCCGCCAGAGCTTCCGCGCGGGTGATCGCGTCCAAATCACGGTCTATGCCAATGAGCTGGCAGTCTGCCGCCTCCAGCACACGCAAAGCATATCCGCCGCCTCCAAAGGTGCCATCCACATAGGTTTCGCCATCCGTGGGCTGGAGCGCCTCAAGCACTTCTTCCAGGAGGACAGGGACATGGCTCATCGTTCGCCCTCCCCGACCACACCGCGAATACCGCCAGTGGCGAGTTGAGCGTTGAACGATCCCTCAAAGTCAGATTGCACATCGCCTAGCTGGGCTTCCATTTCCGCGTCAAAGGCGGCGTACCGAGCCGGTTCCCAGACATAGAAACGATCGATCGCACCAACGAAAGCGAGATCCTTCTCAATTCCAGCCAGGCCGAGGTGCTTGGCCGGGATCTTGATCCGTCCGGTATCATCGAGCTTTAATTCTACCGCTTTCGACACGGTGCGATTGAGAAACACTTTGCGGGCAGTTGAGTTCGGACTCATGCGCAGGAGCGTCTTCTGGTTCTCCAGCATCAGGGCGTCGCCACCCCCTTCAAGACAGGGGGAGCCGTCGAGGGCCGGATAGAGGAAAATTCGCGCTCCACCTTCCAGCGCATGCCGAAACGGCGCCGGAACTGAAACCCGTCCTTTCGTATCCAGCGATGTCTCATAGGTTGAGACAAACACGTGCAACTCCCATCACTAGCCCCGACTGGAAATGCGTGGATCCAGCCTGTTCAGTACTGGGATAACATGGGACAGCTTGGATTCAAATGGGCTAGCTTGCGAATCTTTCGTGTCCACACAAACGCCGCATGAAAACCAATGCAGAACAAACCAAAAATAGATCGGAACGTTTCATTGTGGATCGCCGTTAACTAATACAAAAGCTTTTGTTTACAACTGGTTAACCACGGCCTCGAAAAGACGAAGAATTTCACATAATCCATGATTTTTTTCCACACTGGTCCCGATATTGTATGCGACTGACCGCGCGGCGTTGCTAAAAGTACACGCCTTCTCAGCATTTGCCCGTTAAGTCCCCGAACCCATGCAGCTTCGCGTCGTTATCCTGGCCCTCGGCATCATGACCGCCCTTCTCGGCGCGGCCATGATCCCGTGCTGGTTGCTCGACGTCGCTGACGGGCGGGCCGAATGGCCGGTCTTCGCCGCCAGCGCGACGATGCTGCTCCTGTTTGGAGGCGGTCTTGTTGTTTTGTCGGGCGGGCGGCCGGAGCGAACCGGACCGCGCGAGGCGTTCCTCCTCACCGTGCTCGTCTGGGTCGTCCTACCCGCGATGGCCGCGATCCCGTTCATGGGAATCGGCATGAGTTTCACAAACGCGATGTTTGAAAGCATATCCGGTCTTACGACTACCGGATCGACGGTGATGACTGAACTGGATGACCAGCCTCGCGGCATTCTGCTTTGGCGCGCAATCTTGCAATGGTTTGGCGGCATCGGAATTATCGTTACCGCGATCGCTATCCTGCCAATGCTGCGTGTGGGCGGGATGCAGCTCTTCCAGCTGGAAAGCTCAGACGTGGCCGGCAAGTTCATGCCGCGGATTGGCGAGATCTCGGCCCAGATTGGCATGATCTACCTGTTCATCTCGATCAGCTGCGCGCTCGCCTATATGCTGTCCGGCATGAACACGTTCGACGCCGTGGCGCACGCCATGACCACAGTCGCAGCGGGTGGCTACTCCACACACGACGCCTCGTTCGGCGCGTTTTATGAAACAGCTGCGGTACCGACCGCCATCTTCTTCATGATCATTGCGGGATTGCCATTCAGCTTGCTGGCACTCGCCATGATCCATGGCCGTGTGAAGCCGCTGCTCTTTGACCCGCAACCACGATTATTCATCACGCTGATCGCGGTGATCACGACTCTTGTCTTCTTCCTGCGGGTTATCGCCGACCAGGATTATGTCATCATCAGCCCGATCAATGGCTATATCGAGACCTTGTTCAACGTCGTCTCAGTCCTGACCGGCACCGGGTATGCGACGACGCCCTATGATGGCTGGGGCGAGCCAATCGTGATGATCTTCCTGATTACGATCTTCTTAGGGGGTTGCGCTGGTTCAGCGGCTTGCGGGATCAAGATGTTCCGCCTGGAAATCACATTCCGTGCCGTCCTCGCCCATGCGCAGCAAATGGTCAGCCCGAACCGCGTCGTCCGCATTCGCTATGGCGGCAAAGTCATCGACAATGATACATTGCAATCTGTGATGGTCTTCGTCTTCCTGTATCTTGGGACGTTTGTCGCCGCCGCCATCCTGCTCAGCCTGACCGGCGAGTCGCCGCTTACGGCTATCTCCGGGGCGGCAACCAGTGTGTCGAATGTTGGTCCTGGCCTGGGCCCGGATATTGGCCCTGCAGGCACGTTCGAAGGGCTAACCGATCGCGGCAAGTGGATCTGCGCCGTCGCCATGCTGCTCGGACGGCTCGAATTCACCGCTGTGTTTGTTCTGATGACCCGGCGGTTCTGGCGCGGATAATTTAGATTCTCTCATTGCTCCGCTGGCCCAAATCCGGCAGAAGCACGCCATGGCCGATACAATGCACACACCGACTGAAGATCTGCACGCCGCTATGCTCAGCATGGGCACGCAGGCCCGTACCGCATCCGCAACCCTGGCCAAGGCCGGACCGGACGCGCGGACCCGCGGCATTCGTGCTATGGCGGATGCCTTGATCGCGGCAGAAAACGACGTGCTCGCAGCAAATGCTGAGGACCTTGCGGGCGGCAAGGAAAAGGGCCTGTCCGCTGCAATGATGGACCGCTTGGCACTCGATGGCGCCCGCGTCGCCGGCATTGCCGAAGCGCTCCGCGCCGTCGCCGAACTGCCAGATCCTGTCGGCACAGAGATTGCGCGCTGGACGGTTCCTTCAGGCCTCGACATTGCCCGCGTGCGCACACCCCTGGGCGTCATTGGCATTATCTATGAAGCGCGTCCGAATGTGACCGCGGACGCGGCCGCTCTGTGCATCCGTTCGGGTAACTCTGCCATCTTGCGCGCAGGTAGCGAAAGCCTTCAGTCTGCCATCGCGATTGCTGATGCTTTGCGCGCCGGGCTTGCTTCAGTCGGGTTACCGGCAGACGCAGTACAACTGGTTCAAACCAAGGATCGCGCGGCTGTTGGTCATATGCTTACGGGCCTCAATGGTAGTGTGGATGTGATCGTCCCGCGCGGCGGCAAGAGCCTCGTCGCGCGCGTTCAGGACGAAGCCCGCGTGCCGGTCATCGGTCATTTGGAAGGCCTGTGTCATACTTATGTCGATGCTGCAGCCGACCCGCAAAAAGCGATCGACATTGTCGTCAACGCCAAGATGCGCCGGACAGGAATCTGCGGCGCAACCGAAACGCTTTTGATTGATCAGGCTATTGCGACCGAGCTGCTTCCTGGCATCGCCGCAACCCTCACCGATGCAGGCTGCACCCTGAAAGGGGATGACGCCGCACAGGCCTTAGCGGCGAACATCCAACCCGCCAATGAAGAAGACTGGCGCACCGAGTATCTCGACACGATCATCTCCGTCCGGGTCGTGGACGGCGTTGAAGGCGCGATGGCGCATATCGAAACCTACGGCACCAGCCATACCGAATGCATCATTACGGAAGACCAAGAGACTGCAGAACGATTTCTCGCTGAAGTCGATTCCGGGATCGTCATGCATAATGCTTCGACCCAGTTTGCCGATGGCGGCCAGTTTGGCATGGGCGCAGAGATCGGAATTGCGACGGGCCGCATTCATGCCCGCGGTCCTGTCGGCGCGGAGCAGCTGACCATTTTCAAATACCAGGTCCGCGGCACCGGCCAGACGCGCCCATAAAGACAGGCGATACCGATGGCCCACCTCCGCCCTGCCGCGCACCTGCCGCCGACCAGCACACGCGCGCGCATCGGTCTGTTTGGCGGCAGTTTCGATCCGCCTCATCGCGGTCACTTACACGTCGCCGAGATCGCCATGCAGCGACTGAACCTGGACCAGGTCTGGTGGTTCCCGACCCCCGGCAATCCGCTCAAGGAAGCTCCGAGCGATTATGAAGCCCGGCTGGGCGCTGTTCGGATCCTGACCGGAAACAATCGCGCCTTCGAGGTCAGCGATATCGAACACCGAATGCACCTTCGCTATACGGTCGATCTGGTACGGCTTCTGCGCAAGCACTGCCCGCATGCCAAGCTGACCTGGATCATGGGCGGAGACAGCCTGATGACGTTCCATCACTGGAAAGACTGGAAGGCGCTCGCTCATTTGGTTCCGGTGGCCGTGGTCGCCCGCCCGGGGTTTGAGCTTGCCGCCAGGTTCAGCCCGTTCGCCAAGGCGTTCCGCCAAAACCGCTTGCCTGACCGCGGCGCCCGGATCTTGCCCGGGCATGCAACCCCGGCTTGGATTTATCTCCCAGCTCCGCTAAATCCGCTGTCCTCGACAGCCATCCGGAACGCGCTCTGATGACCAAATTGCATGTATTCACAACCGGCGGCACGATCGACAAAGTCTATTTCGACGCTTTGTCAGAATTCCAGGTTGGCGAGTCGCCTCTTGATGCGATTTTGCGTGAAGCGAATGTCGGCATCGAGTACGACCTCACCTCTTTGATGCGCAAAGACAGCCTCGAGCTAACCGACGAAGACCGAAGCACGATTTATGAGGCCGTAGCAGAAACAGACGCCGCTCACATTCTGATCACGCATGGCACCGACACGATGGCCCAGACGGCGGAACGGCTACGCGGCATCGAGAACAAGACGATCATCCTGACCGGGTCGATGCAACCGGCCCGTCTGCGCTCCACGGATGCGATCTTCAATGTCGGCTTTGCTATCGCCGCCGCGCAGCTGCAATCGCCCGGCGTTTACATCGCTATGAATGGCCGCGTTTTCCCGGCCGGGCATGTCCGTAAGGACCGCACTGCTGGTCAATTTGTCGATGCGAATAGCTGAGACTAAAAAACAAAGCAGCCAGTGTTGCCGATAATCCCTAGGCCGCACGCGCGACGCATGTTAGGATCGGCTAAGAAACAACTTTATGGAGCTGCACCCTGCCCGCTGCAAAAACTGAGACCAATTCGGCTCGCGCGACCAGTATTGAAGACATCCGCGCCTTCTCAGACACGATCATCGCCTCACTGGAAGATGACAAAGCCGAAGATCTCACCGTCATTGATCTGACGGAGAAATCCTCCCTCGCAGACATCATGATTATCGCTTCGGGTCGTTCGGCCCGTCATGTGACGTCTATTGCCACGCACCTGGCCCAGAAGGTGAAGGACAAGAAGGGCGAGTCGCCCAAGCTTGAAGGCCTGCCAAATGCGGACTGGGTTCTGATCGATCTCGGCGACGTCATTGTGCACCTGTTCCGCCCGGAAGTTCGCGCCTTTTACAATCTGGAAAAGATCTGGGCCGGTGATAGCGGTCACCGCCCTTCTGACGTTTAAACCCTGTAGATGCACATCACTCTGATCAGCGTGGGCAAGCTCAAGACGGGCCCCGAAAAAGCGCTGGTGGACGATTATGTCTCCAGATTCAACAAGTCAGGCCCTTCGATCGGCTTGCGATCCCTGAAGCTTGTTGATCTGGCGAGTGGCGGCGGGCTGGAAGCGGAAGGCAAGCTGATCCTGAACGCCGTACCGCCGGGCGCGCATGTGCTGCGTCTCGACGAGCATGGTGCCGCGCTCACGTCCGTAAAGTTCGCCAATCAGATCGCACAGCTTCGCGATCGCGGAACGCCTCAGCTTTGTTTCCTCATCGGCGGCGCTGAAGGCTATAGTGAAGCTGTACGCGCAGCTTACCCGAACACGCTGGCGCTGGGCCCGCAAACCTGGCCACATCGATTGGTCAAAGCGATGCTATCAGAACAGCTCTATCGCGCCGTCAGTCTTCTGGCAGGTCTGCCCTATCACAAGGTTTGAGCCTATTTCGGGGACATCCCGAACCGCTTCCAGAAGAACCCGTCGACCACGCGCTTCGGCAGCAGCATGGGCAGCGTAAAGTTCGTCAGCTTGTCCGGAACCGGTGCGTAGCGGGCTTTCGGGTCTTTCGCGCTCAGCGCGGTTTCAATCGTCTTCGCAATGATGATGGGATCGAGCCCGGTGCGGCCGCCGTCCAGCATGGTTTCGCTAAAGATTTCGATCGGTTTGGCCCAGGGCGAATTGGCATACGGGTTGGAGCTGTTGCTCTTTTCAGCTTTGTCCCAGATCGGTGTTTTAACCGCGCCCGGCCCAACCGCGATGGCGTCAATGCCGAATAGAACCAATTCCCGGCGCAGACTGTCGGTTATGCTCTCCACGGCGTGCTTGGTCGCGGTATAGGCGCCGAGGAAAGGCGCGGAAAGCCGACCGCCGACACTCGTAATATTGACGATGCGGCCCGGCGCCCCTTCAAGGCTTTGATCCATTCCGAGCAGGGGTGCAAAAGCCTGGCTGGCGCGCAGCAAGCCGAAGACATTCACCGAGAAATGCGCTTCGAACTGATCCAAAGGTTGTAGGGCCAACGGCCCCATATTGGCGATCCCGGCATTGTTGACGAGGCCTGCGAGTTTCTGCCCATCGAGCGCAGCGCGGACAGTTTCCACGGCAGCATCGACTTGTTCAGGTTGGGTCACATCGAGCAGGATCGGCTTGATACGGTCATCCGCGTCTACGAGTGCGGCGCCGTCGGCCTCCTTGCGGATGCCAGCGAAGACCTGCCATCCCTGCGCAGCGAGATACTCCGCGGTGGCGCGGCCAATGCCCGTCGAGGCGCCTGTGATTACGACTGTCTTCATAAAGCCTGGTCCTAGGTTGCGTTATTTTATATACGGAGTGATATATAAAATGGATTAAGTTTTGCCAGCGCCGCCGCGTATGACCTTCAATTGCGGGGGTTTCTTTGGTTTCGCCTGCACCGAAATTGGCGGTTTTGGCCCAGCTTCAGGGTCACTTGATAGGTCACTGGCACGAACCAGCTGCGGCTTGTTCGGTCTCGGCTTCGCTGCGGGCTCAGGCGCTGGGACCTCCAGATCCTCGTCGATCTGACGGACCCGCGGGGATGTTTTGCGCTTGAAACCGCCTTTGCTGCCAAAGCCCGATTTCCCCTTGCCGCGGGCTTTCTTGTCGATCTCGCGCAGTTTCACGTGCTGCAACGCGGACAAGGCTTCGTCAGATTGGCCCTTTTCCAGATCATGAAAGGCCGACCCGAATTTCTCGATCCGCTCTTCCACTTCTTCGAGGAATTGCTTTTCCCAGTCCGAAAGCGGCGGGCCCAGCCCCTGTTCGGCGAGCATCGCTGCCTTGCGCAGTTTGCGCAGGGCTTTGCGTTTCTTTCGCTCGTCGACATCGCGGGACATGCCCGCAAGTCTAGTGCGATCCGGTCATGTCGGGCAAGCGCAGCGCCTAGAGCTCGCCGAGGGCGTCCAGGTAAACTTCCAGGATGGCTTCCTGTTCGGCGCGCTCATCCCGGTCCTGCTTGCGCAGTCTGACGACCGCGCGCAGCGCTTTGGTGTCATATCCGAGGGCTTTCGCCTCGCCGTAGACTTCCTTGATCTGCTCGGCGATCTCTTTCTTTTCTTCCTCGAGACGCTCGATCCGCTCCACCGTCAGGCGCAGCTTATCGCGCGCGGCTTCGGTGAGATTGTCGTTCATCGGTTCAGTCATAGCGTCTCTCGATTCATGCAATTGGCAAAAAGGAACCCCGGCTCCCTAATCGGAAAAAGGAGGGATGGCGAGCGACAATTGGGCTCGAACTGCAGCACGCGTCGCTAACGGGAAATTGAAACAACTGTGAGTGGACGATCCGCGTTCAAACGCTATCTGTTGTGCATGATGAAAAACACGCTTTCCTCCCTTCGTCGCCGCACATTCCTTGCGGCCGCCCCCGCTGCATTCGTGGCGGCTTGTTCTGGCGCTGGAAATTCAGGTCAGGCTTTTGCCAACACACCCAGTGCTGATTTCGCTGATAGCGAATGGCGGAACTTGACCAAGGATGAGTGGAAGGCACGCCTCGAACCACTCGCATTCCGGGTCCTGCGCGAAGAGGCCACCGAGCGGGCCTTCACCTCGCCTCTCAATGATGAGAAGCGCGACGGTGTCTTCCATTGTGCGGGCTGCGATCTCGCCGTTTTCGAGAGCGCCAAAAAATATGATAGCGGCACCGGTTGGCCGAGTTTCTACGATTACATTCCCGGCACGCTGGGGTTCAAGGAAGACAACAAGCTCTGGATGACCCGGACAGAGTATCATTGCGCTCGCTGCGGCGGGCATCATGGTCATGTCTTCACCGATGGTCCGGCCCCGACCGGCCTGCGCTATTGCAACAATGGCGCGGCGCTGACGTTTAAGCCGGCTTAGTCGGCCTTCTTCTCTCCGAACAAGTCCATCTGGTTTGGATCGATGAACCGCTTGCGAGAGCTTTTCTTGGTCCGGCCAGATTTGAAGTAGAGATCATCAGTGTGATCTTCCTGGTCGGCGTGCGGCGCTGGCGCCGGTTTTGGCTTCGGGGCGGGTTTCTTTTTCTTGACCTTGGCGAGCTTCCAATAGGTCACCGCCAGCACTGTTTTGCCTGACCCGTCCTCATAATGCTGAACGAACCCATGACCGGGATTATCGGCCGCCTGTTCCATGATTTTGGGCAGATCTTTTTCCGATGGAGTAATCCATTCGGTTTCGAGCGCATCTATCGCGACATCGCCGGCAAGATCTTCCGCCTCATAGCGTGTCCGCGCGGCCTCCATCGTGCCCTTCAGGGCATCGCGGGCGGTCTTACCGAGAGGGTATGCGTGGCTCATAGGGGCGCAGCTAGGGCTGAGGGGGCAAAGAGTCCATAGGGCATCTTAAGCAATCACAGGCTGATACAGGCGCGTTGCCGCAAGTCGTGCAAACCTCAATGTCACGGCCTTGCGCCTGGCTGCTACCAATTTCTCGCACTCTGGTTCCCGCAGAATGGCGCCGCCAAAAGCGTCGGCGATAATAAGACCGGTATCATCCGGGATCAGATCCTGCGGGAACTCATGCCCGACCGCAAAATAGAATCGGTCGCAGAAAGGCCGGTATTCTGGCCACTTCTGATCGCTGCGAAAATCAGCCACAGAAGACTTGATCTCGACAATCGTAATCTCGCCGCCCGGTCCGATGGCAGCGACATCAGCGCGGCGGCCATTGGCGAGAGTCATTTCCGTCACGCCGGCAAAACCATGGTCCGTCATCAGGCGCAAAACGCCGCGAGCGATCTGCTGTGCAACGGGATCTTGTACCACTTCCGCGTCGATGTCCTGCACATTTGCCTCCCGCCATGTTCTCAAGATGTTCCAGAATACGATTCTCGCCGGAGAGGTCAAACAAAAAAGCCCCGGCGCGCGGCCGGGGCTTTAAAATTAGGATTTGCAGGCCGCTAGTCGCGTGATGCAAGAAGCATCAGGACAAAGCGGAACATGTTGACGAACATGATGAAGAAATTGAGCGCGCCCCAATTTGTCATCACCGCCATGCCACGTTGATCGCCAGCAAAGGAATAATAGCCTTCCTTGAGCTGTTGTGTCTGCCACGCGACGAGCACCGCAGACAGCATCGCGAACCCACCAGAGATGATCCACTCCATCGGGCCAGAATGCTCGATCAGGCCGATTGCAGGCAGGATCATATAGATGATCGCAACCGCAAACAGGGCCCAGATCGCCATGATGGCGAAGCTGCCAATCGCGCTGAGATCGCGCTTCGTTGTGTAACCCCAGAGCGACAAGGCCGCGAAGGCTGAGGCTGTGATGAAGAAAGCTTTGGCGATCGTCATATTGGTAAACGATTGCGAGATTCCTCCCGCTGTCGTGATGCTCATGTTCGCCTGAGCGAGCGCAAAGTAGACACCGAGGCCCAACCCGATTGTCGCGACAATAGCCCAATACAGGATCGCCGATCCGGCCGGGCTAGGATTCTTCATGAAGAACATCGACCCGATGATCAGCACTGGCGGGGCGAACATCACTATGTAGTAAATCGGCGGCGCAAAGACGATGTCACGTACCGCAGGGACGGTGCCTGCGACAAAGGCGAGAATGCCCGCAATGGCGATTCCGATGGTCAGCTTAGAGTAGACCCCGAGCATAAAAGTTCGAAGTCCAGCATCCACGCTGGCATCCATCGACCGGCCACGGGCGATAGACGTGTTGAAGTCGTTCATGGCTTCCTCTTTTCAAAGGCCCGCGCACGAGCGCACGGATTGCCTATATTATGTGGTTGTTTTTATCGCTTTTCAAGAAAAACCGGACTGGTCAGCGGCAGAATCAGCACTATCGTTCCCGCCGATCAAGAAATGAGGAATTACTTATGGCGATTGAAAAACGACAGCTTGGGCGAACCGATCTGATGGTTACCTCATGTTGTCTCGGCACGATGACATGGGGCCAGCAGAATACGGAAGCTGAAGGTCACGCCCAGATGGACTATGCGCTCGAGCGCGGGGTGAACTTCTGGGACACGGCAGAAATGTACTCCGTACCGCCATCGGCGGAAACCCAAGGCTCGACAGAGCGCATTATCGGAACCTGGTTCCAGAAAACGGGTCGTCGCCAGGACGTCATTCTAGCCACCAAAATCGCTGGACTGTCGAAGCAGATCTGGACACGCGACGCAGATGTTGAGTGGACGCGTCACACCAAGGATCAAATCGACGAAGCTGTGTTCAAAAGCCTCAAGCGCCTGCAGACCGACTATATCGATTTATACCAGCTTCACTGGCCGGATCGCCCGGCTGGCTTATTTGGCGCCAAAATGAATTCCAAAGCCTACAGCTACCCATACGAGCCGTTTGAGGACATTCTCGCGCATTTGGACACACACGTGAAAGCCGGGCGAATCCGCCATATTGGCGTGTCCAACGAAACCCCCTTCGGGGTCATGCGCTTTGTGGCAGAAAGCGAAGCCCGCGGTCTGCCGCGCATGGCGTCCATCCAGAATGCCTACAACCTGGTCAATCGCCAGTTCGAGGACGGGGGATTGGAAGAGGCTTGTGTGCGCGAACAGGTCAGCCTGCTCGCCTATTCGCCTTTGGGCCAAGGCTATCTCACTGGTAAATATCGCAACGGCGCCCTTCCAAAAGGCTCCCGCAAGCAATTGTTCGAACGCCTGCAGCGCTATGAGAGCCCGCAAGGGCTGCGTGCCATTGAGTCCTACTTGGAGCTTGCGGACAAAACCGGCCTCGATCCAAGCCAGATTGCGATCAAATTCTGTGACACACGCAGTTTCATGGGATCAACGATCATCGGAGCCACCAGTATGGAGCAGCTCAAGGTCTGTATCGACGCATTTGACCTCGACTGGACGGACGAACTGGAGACCGCGGTCAATGACCTGCACGCGGAGCAACCATCTCCATGTCCTTAACCATAGGATATATTGATTTGGTTTGACTTTGACGGAGCGTTTGGGCAGATTTGGCCCGGCTGCAACGATCACAGTAGATCGCAGCATAGTAAAGGGGAATAATGATGGCTGACGCCTCAAAGTACGAAGACAATATCAAGAAATATGCGAACGGCTATAATCAAGCCGCTGCAGAGAAAATTGTGGGACATCTCGGAATCGCGCTGCGCAATCGCGACAGCTCGTTGGTTTCTTGCTCAGACGATACCGAACTACAGCGGGTTCGTGAAAAATGGTGCCGTGGCAAGCTTTCGCTCGCCCAAACCAATGACGAACTCGACGCAGCAATCGGTGCTGTCTGTGAAAAGCTGTCGCCGGAAGGCGGCAACAAGTCTCGCGTCACCTTCTACTACCTGCTCGCAGAGCATTTTGGTAAGCTTGGGGACCTCGCAGGTTAAGCAAATTTATCCTATAGGATCTGAAAAGCCCGGCCGCTGGTCGGGTTTTTTGGTTTAGACCTCCAGCTCCGAAACGCCATGCACCGTCTGTTTGCCGCCCTTCCCGTTCCAGATCATATCGCGGACCGCCTGGATCCACTTTCAGTGGAGATTTATGGCGCGCGGTGGCGACGCCGCGAGCACTATCACATCACGCTGTGCTTCTATGGGAAGGTCGACGGCGAAACCGCGCACGCCATTGCCGATGAGCTGGAAAACATAGACAGCCCCGCACTGGAGCTAAACCTCGACGGCGTTGGCTGGTTTGGTCGGCGAGAACCACGCGCCCTCTATGCGCGCATCGCCGAGAATGAGGCGCTAACGGCGTTAGCAACAGAGTGCCGCAAGATCGCACGAAAATTTGATGTGAAGCTTGGGCAGGATCCGTTCCTGCCTCATATCACGCTGGCTTACTGCAATCAGACGCCGATCGAAGCCGCACGCGCGTGGAGCGAAGACTTCCAAATTCTCAATTCTGACGGCTTTCTCGTGGACGCATTCCACCTTTATGAAAGCTTCACGGGACACAAACGCCAGAGCCGGTATGTTGCCCAAGCAGACTATCGCCTTGGGGCCTGACTGCTGACGAATTCTGTCAGGACGTCCGGTTGACCTCACACGCGATGGGCGAGACAAGGACGCCATGGCACATCCGAGGCGAGAGCCGATTTCCCGACAAGACTATGCCTTGCGCTTCCGGACCGTAAGACGACAGACAGAAGCGCTGGCCGCGTCGCTGAGTGATGCAGATGCCACGGCGCAATCCATGGAAGACGCCAGCCCGGCCAAGTGGCACCTGGCACATACGAGCTGGTTTTTCGAAGAATTCATGCTCGCGCCTGTGTTCGGCGATAAGGTCCGGTTTCACGACAAGTTCAGCTACTTGTTCAACTCCTATTACAACGCCGTTGGCGACCGTCATGCCCGGCCGATGCGCGGCCTGTTGACCCGCCCATCGCTTGATCAGGTGCTGGCTTACCGCGCGCACGTCGATGCGAAAATGCTGCAATTGTTCGACACCCATCCAGGCGCGTGCGGGTTGCTCGACCTCGGCCTGGCGCACGAACAGCAGCATCAGGAATTACTGCTGACCGACATCCTGCATCTATTCGCTCAAAATCCGCTACGCCCCGCTCTGAAACCTGACGTAAATTTGACCACCGCCAATCTCGACGCCGCGCCGCTGAGCTGGGATCGATTCGAGGGCGGCACGGTCGCAATTGGTCATGACGGCGAGGCCTTCGCGTTTGATTGCGAAACTCCAAAGCACCAGACCATTCTGCGACCGTTCGAACTGGCGAGCCGTGCTGTGACCAATCGGGACTGGCTCGCTTTCGTCAATCAGGGCGGCTATGGCGACGCGAAAGTCTGGCTCTCGGATGGGTTCGCAACCGCTCAAGCAGAAGACTGGCAAGCCCCGCTCTACTGGTTTCAGCAGGACGGCAACTGGCACACGATGACGCTATCTGGGGCCCAGCGCCTCAACTTGGAAGCGCCCGTCACCCATGTCAGCTATTATGAGGCCGACGCCTACGCGACTTGGGTCGGCGCACGCCTGCCGACGGAGCAGGAATGGGAATTTGCCGCGCGCAAAACAGAACCAGACGGCACGTTTGCTGGATCAGGCTATTACCAGCCGCAAGTCCAGACCATCGCGGATGAGCGTTACTATTTCGGCGACGTCTGGGAATGGACCGCCAGCCCGTTCACGCCGTATCCAGGATTTTCCATCGCTGATGGCGCCGTCGGCGAGTATAATGGCAAGTTCATGAGCGGACAGATGGTCCTGCGCGGCGGATCCTGCGCAACACCGGACCAACACATCCGGGCGACCTACCGAAACTTCTTTCACCCCGGCAAACGCTGGCAGTTTAGCGGCCTTAGACTGGCCAGGGATATTGCTTGATGGATGATGTATTTGAAACCGCGGCGACGGACGCGCGGGCCGTCTTCTTGCGCGATGTGTTGAACGGCCTTTCCGAAGCCCAGAAAACCCTGCCTTGTCAGTATTTCTACGATGCTGCCGGATCGGACCTGTTCGAGCAGATCACCACCCTGCCGGAATACTACCCAACCCGAACCGAGATCGCGATCTTGAACGCGCACGCTGCCGAGATTGCAGCCTCGCTCGGTGAACATGTCCTCATGGTCGAATATGGCGCTGGCGCATCGACGAAGACCCGCATCCTCCTCGACGCTTTGCAATCGCCGGCCGGCTACGTCCCGATTGATGTCTCGGAAGAGTTTCTGCTTCATACGGCACAGGCCCTGCGGACGGATTATCCGGACTTGCCGGTCCATCCAGTCGTGGGCGATTTCATGATTCGCTTTGGTCTACCGAACGAAAGCAAGGGTCGGCCGGTCGGGTTCTTCCCGGGCTCGACGATTGGCAATCTCAGCGACGACGACATTCTCCGCTTCATGTCCTCTGCGCGCGACTTGCTTGGCGATGGAAGCCAATTCTTGATCGGCGTCGACTTGCGCAAGGACGCTGACATCCTGGTGCCGGCCTATGATGACGCCGCGGGAGTGACGGCCAGTTTCAACCTCAACCTGCTCACTCGCATCAATCGCGAACTCGGGGCAGACTTCGACCTGTCTTCATTTGAACACCGCGCGATCTGGAATGACACGGCGTCTCGGATTGAGATGCATCTGGTCAGCCAGCGCTCGCAAGACGTGCAGGTCGGAGGACGATCCGTCCACTTCGACGCGGGTGAAAGCATTCACACCGAAAACTCGCGCAAGTTCTCAATTGACAGCCTGACGCCCCTGTTCGAACAAACGGGCTGGAACCTGAACAAACAATGGCTGGATGAAAGGCACTATTTCGCAGTGCTTCTGCTCTCAGCCGACTAAGCTGGGAGAAAACAATATGAGAGATCTTGAAGGCCGCAAGGCGCTGGTGACCGGATCCGCCACCGGACTGGGCCGCTCGATTGCTGTCATGCTGGCCGAGCGCGGCGCAGACATTATCGTCAATTGCACGCGCTCCATAGAGGACGCCGAAGAAACGGTTGCCATCTGTAATGAGCATGGCGCGCAAACACAGCTCGTCGCAGCCGATGTCTCCACCGATGAAGGATGCGCCAAGCTTGCCGAAGCAGCTGGACGATGGGGGCATCTGGACATCCTCGCCAATAATGCAGGCATCACCCGCCACGCGCGCGATCATAGCGACCTGAACGCGCTGACACGGCAGGATTTCCTCGACACCTATGCCGTGAATGTAGCTGGGCCGTTTCTGATCATGCAGGCGTGCAAGGATCTTTTGGTAAAGGCCCACGAGACGACAGGCCGCGCGAGCGCCGTGCTTAACGTTTCCTCCATCGCCGGCGTGACCGGTATCGGGTCATCCGTCGCTTACGCCGCCACCAAGGGCGCGCTCAACACGATGACACTGTCCTTGGCGCGGGCCCTCGCCCCGGCCATTCGTGTGAATGCCGTTTGCCCCGGCTTCATCGGCACGCGCTGGTTCAAGGACGAGATGGATGCGGACAGCTATGCGCGCCTGGAAGAGGGCGTCGCCAAGTCTGTGCCGCTGAATGTTGCGAGTGGGCCTGATGATATTGCCGCCTCAGCACTGTTCTTCCTGACCGATGCCTCCCGCCATGTCACTGGCGAGACGCTGCTCGTGGATGCCGGGATGCACCTCGGCTACGCGCCGCTCACCGCTCGGTAAAAGATATATCTAACCTCTACTCCGACGCCAGAACGGGCGCGAATTGAGCAATCTGCTCAAATTTCGTGCGCGATACCAGAAATTGTATTCCCAGTGGCTGAGTTAAGTGGCCAAATTCCGTGCACTCCGCTTTTTGGGATCACCAATCGCAATTTCTGGAAGGAACGGAATGATGGGCAAAATGATTTCAAGGGGCCTCGCCCTCGCAATGGTTGCTGGTGCTTTTACCGCGGCCGCTCCTGCTGCACTCGCAGAAGGTGAATTTTCGGGCAATGTCGCCCTGACCACTGACTATGTCTGGCGCGGCGTCTCACAAAACAATGAGAACCCAGCCATTCAGGGCGGATTCGACTATGCCAATGGCAAGTTCTATGCGGGCACCTGGGCCTCGATCGTCGACTTCGGCGGCGCGAATATGGAGCTGGACCTGTATGGCGGTTTCGCGGGTGAAACCGAAGGCGGCCTGTCCTGGGATGTTGGCGTCATCGGCTATGTCTATCCGGATGCAGATGATCTCGACTTTATCGAGCTCTATGGCGGTCTCGGCGGCTCTCTCGGCGCGGTAGATGTTGGCGGCTATGTCTATATCGATCCAGACAATGAGACGACTTATGTCGACTTCACCGCCGGATTCGCAGCGACGGAGACGCTCGGTTTTGATGCGTCTGTCGGCAGCTATCTCGATGGCGGCGACGGGTTCGTTGAAGAATTCACCAATTACTCGCTCGGCGCTACGCTCTCGACTGAATATGTCGATTTCGACCTGCGCTTCTGGGGCAATGATGGCGATACGTTCGGCGACGTAGGCGACGAGCGCGTGGTCCTGACCGTCAGCCGCGCACTGTAGAACTTTCATAGGTTAAAGCCCGCCTCTTGCCCTCCTGTCAGGGCGGGCCTGACTGGCCGCTGCTTTCATCGATTGTGATGGAAGCAGCGGCTTTTTCTTTTGGGATCGGGATTTTTCGTGAGCGTTAGGGGGCTGATTCCGGCAAGCCTAGAAACTCTTCCCAATAAGGATGGCAGAAGTCACTATATCGGATCATGGCCCGCACCATGTCTTCGCGACCTGCAGCATCTATATGCGTCGCCGGAAGCAACGGGTCGGCATTTATCTGCCGGATGATGTGCTCTCCGATTACGAAGGATTCGCGGGTCACGGTATGCAGGTCCTGGCGCTCCAACCGGCTTTGACTTTGGTTGAGAAGCTCAACCGCTCGCCCATAACTCGCGTTTATCTCTTCGCTGGGCCAGAGTGTCAGCGGGTTTTCCGAGCCACTCTGCTTGAGGTCGTCCGATCTCATCAAGACCATTTGAGGCTCTACCCCGAATTGGCAGAGTTTCGCGTGCATCTCCGATGTCGAATAGCTCAAATTGTCAGGCCTGACCCATAGCCCACTGACGAGCGCTTTGAATCCGAGCAGTCGAAACGCGCGTTCACGAGCCCGCACCTTGCGCCTGAGGGTTTTGCCGAGATGTGCGGTGTGCACCCCGAACCAGCCTCCCTCCCATTCGCGAATTCGGCTCAACGCGGTGACCCATTCACCGGCTTTATTTTTCATCGCCAAACCGCCTGGCCCAATCGTGTACATGCCGCGAGCGGTTTTTTTGAGCAGGGCTTCAGCAACCAATCGACCGGCCGTTACGCGAATGGCTGAGGGTTTTTGCTCAAATAGTTTGCCCCACGCAATCAGTTGCCGAATTGGCAGACTGGCCATGTTCGGCTGCGACAGAACAGATAAGATCAGTCGCTTTGCCGTTGGTCGCTCGCTCAATCGAGGGTGATCAGAAATTGTCGGAAGCCGAAGCGCTGTTCCAGCCAACAGATCACCCGATTTCGTCGCGAAGGCAGGCGTGCAAACGCCCGATCGCACTCTCGAACAGGCCGAAGGTGAGGTGCTCGTTCGCGCCGCTGTTCAATCCTTGTTGTGCCGATAGGACGACGGACAAATCCTCAACCGCACCCGTTTTTGCAAATGCCTGACCCTCAAGAATGGATTGCCGCATAGCATCAGGTTTGCCGTCATCATCCCGCGTTCCACGGCCCAGAAGATAGGAGTGTTGGCGCGTCTTGTTCGGACTAAGCGGCTCTAGCGCAACCACCTGAATACAATTGGGGAACGTTGAAACGACCACGTTTGGAAATAGATGATAGACATAGGTAAGGCACCCATTCGTCGACCAATTCTCCCGCGGTTTTGTGCGCAGTTTTTCGATCGTCTGATATGGAAACGCGATCCGGTTGTTCTCGCCAAATGCCTCGACCACGGTCAGATTGTCGTACTGTCTGGGATAGAAGGTTTTCGTGTGCAGAGACCGAATATGGTAGCCCTCGAGCGAGCTTTCGAGATGTATTTTCCAGTTCGCCTCGACGTCCGTTTCGGTCGTTTCGATCAACTCAAAGTCATCGGGGATGAGCCCGAGTATATTGTCGTCAACCAGTGCTGCGGCCTCAGAATTGTCTTGGCGAACATAGACCAGCCCGCCGACTTCCTTGCACGCCACAGGCACCAATCCATTGTCGTTACTCTCAAAGCCTGGAAAACCGTCTTCATCGGGGATGTTCTTGAGTCGCCCGTCCAGGCCGTACGTCCAGCCATGATAGGGGCAAACGAGGGCGCGCTTGCAACCTTGGCCATCCGCCAATTTTACGCCGCGATGTCGGCAGGCATTTCTGAAGACCTTGGCCGTGCCATCTTCTGCGCGCACGGCGATCAATGGGACGCCCGCTGATGACCGCGCGACGAAATCACCCGTCTTTGCCAATGCGAGGCTCGGACAGAACACAACAAAGCGACGTTTTATCAAATCCAATTCGGCGTCTAATCGATCCTGCGAGATGTAATTCGCGACAGGCTCCGTCCAAACCGTATCGCCAAGGTCGGTGGTTTTGTTATCAATATGATCGAAGATTCGCAGCACCACTTGAGCATCACGCAGAAGACTCGACGAGTTGGAGATCGTGGTTGGGGTAACTTGTGAGGACATGCGGGACTCCATCGATTGGCACTCTAAGTGAGAATTCCACACGCTAAATGAAACATATTTCGACGACAATGGATAATTTTTGTTATATTGAGCAGTGACAGATGCCCTTTGCAACCAATCACAAGACAAAAACGGCCCGGGAAAACCCCAGGCCGTTTCAATTATTCGCTACATTAAGTGCCGTACGTTCTAGCCAGCAATTTTGCGGACATAGTCATACTCGGCCTTTTTCCGCTCGCGCTTTTTGGCGGGCTGGAAGGCAACCTGAGCGTGTTCAGAGCAGTATGGACCACTGCTCGATTTGCGACCGCAGAAGGCAAATTTCGGGTCGGCAGGATCACCGATCGGCCATTTGCACATGCTATCGCGCAGCGTGAGAATGGTCGCAGCTTCGCCATCTGCCAGTGGATGCGGCGGCAGCGCTGTAAGCATGGCCACTTTCTCGTTCGGCTTCAGGTCTGGCTCGGTCGCCACACGCTGCGGCTTTGGCACGACGACGCTGCCATCTGGCTGGATGCGCGGCTTCGGACGCGCCAGGCGTGGTGGGCGCTTCACAGGGCGCGATGGCGTCGCGCGGCCGGATAGGCCGAGGCGGTGAACCTTGCCAATCACCGCGTTGCGCGTCACGCCGCCAAGCTCCTTGGCAATCTGGCTGGCCGAATGACCCTCCGCCCAGAGTTTTTTGAGAACTTCTACCCGATCTTCTGTCCAAGCCATGCGTTTTACCCCGCTTTGTGGCAGCCCCTAGATATTGATTGGAGCGATGCCTCCAGCCCCGCTCTAACGCTATATATCGTATCAGGAGCAAAATGAAACACAAGATGCTGAGCCAATCTGTCCACAGCCAATCAACATGTAGTAGTAGCTGTGGATAGTTTTTAACCTATCGCCAAACGCCGAGTCAGCTCTTAAGTGATCGGTTATGGCTGATACATCTCGATCTCTCATCTCGTCTCCTAAACCGCGCACCTATGGTGCGGTCAACTGGCTCGGACTGTGGACCCTTTATAAACGCGAAGTGGGCCGTTTTTTGAAGGTCTGGATGCAGACATTGCTGGCGCCGGTCGTCTCTACCCTGCTCTTCATGACCGTCTTCAAGCTCGCCTTCGGCAATCGCGGTGAGCTGAGCGGCGACTTTTCGGGGCTTGATTATAACAGCTTCCTGGCCCCCGGCCTGATCGTCATGTCGATGCTGCAGAACGCGTTTCAGAACTCGTCGAGCTCCCTGACCATTGCCAAGGTCCAGGGCAGCCAGGTCGATTTCCTGATGCCGCCTCTGTCGCCGCTGGAGCTCACCATCGGGTTCATTTTCGGGGCCGCCACACGTGGCGTGATGGTCGGTGTGATCGCCGCGATGGGCATCCATTTCAGCGGCCTCGCCGATCTATCGGTCGTGCATATCTGGCCAGTGGTCTGGTTTGGCCTGATGGCGACCATCTTCCTCGCAGCGATTGGCGCCATGGGCGGTATCTGGGCCGACAAGTTCGATCACCTTGCTGCCGTCTCCAACTTCGTGATTGTCCCGCTGACCTTCCTGTCAGGGACCTTTTACGACATCAATGTTCTAGTAGAGCCGTTCAAATCGCTGGCCTATTTCGATCCCATCTTTTTTCTCATCGACGGGTTTCGATATGGCTTCCTTGATGCAGCCAACTCTAACGTGATGACCGGCATGGTGGTCAGCGGCGGAGTGGCCTTTGCCGCATCCGCCGGTGTCTGGTGGATGCTGCGGTCCGGGTACAAGCTGAAAGCCTAAACCTCACTTGGCCTCCCGCATGAGAGGGTCGAAGGATGAGGCAGATGATTGACGTCGCCTAGATCGCACCGCAAACACCGTCCCCATGTCTCTTCCCATCCTCACCATGACAGATGTTCGGCTCGCTTTTGGCGGTAAGCCGCTCTTTGAGGGCGTGACTTTTACTCTCGCTAAGGGCGAACGGGCGGCGCTTGTCGGGCGCAACGGGGCCGGAAAATCAACGTTGATGCGGCTGATCACGGGCCGCCACGAACCCGATGATGGCGAGCTTTGGAAACATCCGGGCACCGTCATCACCAAGGTCGACCAGGAACCTGACCTCAGCGCCTTCGACACCGCGCTCGACTATGCAATTTCTGGCGGCGCTGAACCCTGGCAGGCCGAGGCTGAGCTCGGACATTTCGGCGTCGATCCGAGCATGAGCCCCGACATCCTTTCTGGTGGACAGATCCGCCGCGCCGCGCTGGCCAAAGCATTTGCCTCAGCGCCAGACATCTTGCTGCTCGATGAGCCGACCAACCATCTCGACGTGCCAATGATCGAGACGCTGGAGAACCGTCTTCTGGGCTTTAACGGCGCCGTGCTCCTGGTCAGCCACGATCGCCGCTTCATGGAGAATGTCACGACCAACACGCTGTGGCTGCGCGATGGGATCGTGCTGAAGAGCCCGCGCGGCTATGGGGATTTTGAGCGCTGGGCGGAAGAGATCGAAGAGGCCGAGATCCGTCAGCTTCAAAAGCTCAAAACGCAATTGAAAGCCGAAGAACACTGGCTCAAGCGCGGCGTAACGGGACGCCGAGCGCGCAATATGGGCCGGCTACATAAACTGAAAGGCATGCGGGCAGAATCCGCCCGGCGAAAGGCCGCACTGGCTGCCCAAAAAGCCACTGCCGGGATCAGCGCCGAAGACGCCGGCAGCCAATCCCGCAAAGTGATCGAGACGTTCGGGCTCAGCAAAGCATTTGGCGACCTCAACATTGTCGAGGATCTCGATTTCAAGATCCTGCGCGGTGACCGGCTTGGCCTGATTGGCCCGAATGGGGTCGGCAAGACAACTCTGCTCAAGCTCCTCCTCGACGAGCTGGAGCGCGATAGTGGCAATGTGAAACTGAACCCGGCTTTAAAAATCACCTATCTCGACCAGACCCGCGACACGCTGCGCCCGAAAGACACGCTTTGGGAAGCGTTGGCGCCGCAAGGCGGGGACAGCATCATGGTTCAGGGCAAGCAGCGCCATGTCGCCGCCTATGCCAAGGACTTTCTGTTCAAACCCGAACAATTGCGACAGGCCGTCTCCGCATTGTCCGGCGGTGAGCGTAATCGGCTCACGTTGGCCATTGCGCTGGCCCAATCAACCGATGTCCTGGTCCTCGATGAACCGACCAATGATCTCGACATGCAGACGCTCGACTTACTTGAAGACATGCTCCTAAATTTCGAGGGAACACTGATCCTGGTCAGCCATGACCGCGCGTTCCTAGATGCCACGGTGACCTCCTGTCTCGTTCCGCTTGGCGACGGCAAATGGGTCGAAACCGCAGGCGGCTGGACCGACGCGCAGTCGCAGATCAAAAGCACGACCAGCAAAGAAAAAGGTGCTGGGCCAAAGGCAAAAGCGGCCAAGCCGAAAGCCAGCGAACCGAAGAAACAGACAAAACTCAGCTTCAAGGATCAGCATCGCCTGACCGAAGTCGAAACGCTGATGCCGCAATTGGAAACAGAAATCGGCGAGCTTGAAACCAAGCTCGCCGATCCAAATTTGTTCAATGATAAGCCGGATGAGTTCAACCGGATCAATACTCGCCTGGAGGCGGCACGCTCCGAGCTGGAGCAGGCCGAATTGGACTGGATGGAGATTGAGGAGAAGAAGGAAGCCCTCGCAGGCTAATCCGTTCCCCTAGACCTCAAACCATCCACGTTCGCGCATCCAGTTGAGGATCTGGTCAGCCGCTTCGTCCGGGCTCATATCAACAGTGTTGATCTGGATTTCCGGTGCTTCGGGCGCTTCATATGGGCTGTCGAGACCAGTGAAGTTCTTGATCTCACCGGCGCGGGCGCGCTTGTAGAGACCCTTCACGTCACGTTGCTCGGCAACGGCCAGAGGCGTGTCGACGAACACTTCAACAAACTCGCCATCCACCATCATATTGCGCGCCATCCGACGTTCGGATCGGAACGGCGAGATGAAGCTGACCAGCGTAATCAGGCCGGCATCGCTCATCAGTTTCGCGACATTGGAGACCCGGCGGATGTTTTCCACGCGGTCCACATCGGTAAAGCCAAGATCCCGGTTGAGCCCATGACGGACATTGTCGCCGTCGAGCACGAAAGTATGCTTGCCCAGTGCGAACAGTTTTTGCTGCAACGCATTGGCAATAGTCGACTTGCCTGAGCCAGATAGACCCGTGAACCAAAGCACAGCTGGCTTTTGCTCTTTTTGCTTGGAGAGCGCTTCGCGGTCGACATCCAGGGCTTGCCAGTGAATGTTACCCGCGCGGCGCAGCGCAAAATCAATCAGACCGAGGCCAACAGTATTGTTGGTCATGCGATCGATCAGGATAAAGCCACCCGTCTCGCGGTTCGTATCATAAGGATCAAATGCAATCGGTTGATCGAGGCCGAGTGTGATGACACCAAAATCATTCAATCCCAGCGTCTTGGCCGGTTTGTCCTGGATGGTGTTCACATCGATTCCAAATTTCAAATCGAGCACCGTTGCAGTCACCGTCTTGGCGCCGATCTTAAGCAGATAGCGTCGACCTGGAAGCATGTCTTTATCCGCCATCCAGAGCACGCGGGCCTGGAACTGGTCCGCAACTTCGGCTGGATCAGAGGCGATACAGATTACGTCGCCGCGCGAGGTATCAACCTCATCAGCGAACGTCAGCGTCACGGATTGGCCAGCGACGGCTTCTTCGAGATCGCCACCATGCACGACAACGCGCTCGATGGTCGTTTCCTTGGCGCTCGGCAAAGTTTTGACCCGGTCGCCGGGTTTAATTGTGCCGGATGCGATCTGTCCGGAGAATCCTCGGAAATCCAGGTTCGGCCGGTTGACCCACTGCACCGGCATGCGGAATGGCGCCGAGATGCGCGCATCGTCGACAGGCACCGTTTCCAGATACTCCATCAGGCTTGGACCGGTGTACCAAGGTGTCTTGTCCGACGCGCCCGTAATGTTCGAGCCTTCCAGCGCGGACATCGGAATGGCCTGAATTTCAATTCCGGCTGAGAGTTCTTCGGCGAATTCGAGGAAATCGCGTTCAATCTGGTTGAACACCGCCTCATCATAATCAACCAGATCCATCTTGTTGATCGCCAGGACCAATTTGCGGATGCCTAGCGAAGACGCGATGAAGCTGTGGCGACGTGTCTGGGTCAGCACACCTTTGCGGGCGTCGATGAGCAAGATGGCAAGATCAGCCGTCGAGGCGCCCGTCGCCATGTTGCGCGTATACTGCTCGTGGCCCGGTGTATCAGCGACAATGAATTTGCGCTTGTCGGTCGAGAAGAAACGATAAGCGACATCGATGGTGATGCCCTGCTCCCGCTCAGCAGCGAGCCCGTCTACCAGCAATGCAAAGTCGATATTCTCGCCTTGCGTGCCTTGCTTTTTCGAGTCGCGCTCGAGCGCATCCAGCTGATCTTCAAAGATCATCTTGGAGTCGTAGAGCAGACGCCCGATGAGCGTGGACTTGCCGTCGTCAACGCTGCCGCATGTGATGAAGCGGAGTAGAGACTTGTTTTCGTGCGCCTCAAGATAGGCGGTGATGTCTTCGGCGATCAGAGAGTCGATATGGGACATTTAGAAGTATCCCTCTTGTTTTTTCTTTTCCATGGATGCGGCCTGGTCGCGGTCAATCGTGCGGCCCTGGCGCTCGGATGAGGTGGTCAGGAGCATTTCCTGAATAATGTCTTCGAGCGTATCAGCCGTGCTTTCGACCGCGCCGGTCAACGGATAGCAACCGAGCGTCCGGAAGCGGACAAATTTCTCGACAGCGGTTTTTGCGAGCTCTGGTGGAACACGGTCATCGTCGACCATGATCTGGCTACCTTCCCATTCGACCACGGGACGTTTCGCAGCATAATAGAGCGGGACGATCTCAATCTGTTCGCGGCGGATATACTGCCAAATATCAAGTTCGGTCCAATTCGAGATAGGGAAGCAGCGAATGCTCTCACCCTTGTGGATGCGCGCATTGTAAAGATTCCAAAGCTCTGGACGCTGGTTCTTGGGGTCCCAGCGATGCTCCGCTGTACGGAAAGAAAACACGCGCTCTTTAGCGCGTGACTTTTCCTCATCACGGCGAGCGCCGCCAAACGCAACATCGAACTTGTATTTGTCGAGCGCCTGTTTCAGCGCTTGCGTCTTCATGACATCCGTGTGGACCGCCGAGCCATGCGAGAACGGACCGACACCGGCCTCGACGCCTTCCTGATTGGTGTGGACGATCAGATCCATGCCAATTTCGGCCGCTTTACGATCGCGAAATGCGATCATCTCGCTGAACTTCCAAGTCGTATCGACATGCATCAGCGGAAACGGCGGGACGCTCGGATAGAATGCCTTCATGGCCAGGTGCAGCATCACTGCGCTATCCTTGCCGACGGAATACAGCATGACCGGATTTTCGGCCTCGGCTGCGACTTCTCGCATGATATGAATGGCCTCGGCTTCAAGCCGATCAAGGTGAGTCTGGGAGGTCAATGAATTCGCCCAATTCTGATTAAGTTTTGTTGTGCCCCACATAGAAAACGCGCCTACTAAGAACAAGTGGTTGATGACGTTAGATTCGCTGAAGCAAAAAGGATGCCGCAACGTCGCGACTGGCCATTGCGGTGTGAAAGTGGTCCAAAGATCAAAACTCAGACACTGGAGACCTGCCTGTGACGGAAACCATGCAACAGATCGCTCTGAAGGAATATTGCGAAGGGCCGCCGCGCCCGGAAAACTTCGAGCTGGTTGAGAAATCCCTACCCATTCCCAATGCGGGACAGTTTCGCGTGAGGCATATCTGGAACTCAGTTGATCCAGGCACCCGATCACGCCTGTCTGGCGGCGACAGCTACGCCGCGGCCCTCCCACTCGGAAAGCCGATTGATGGCTTCAGTGTCGGCATCGTCGACGCCTCAGAAAACGACGCCTATCCGGTCGGCACCAAAGTGTTCTGCGCGGGCGGATGGCGAACCCATACAATCCAGACCGGCAAGGGCTTTATTGGCACAATTCCGGACAGTGTTCCGCTGCCTCTTTCTTTGTGGATTGGCGTGCTCGGCGTTCCGGGGCTGACCGCCTGGTTTGGTCTGAAATCCGTCGCCAAGTTTCAGGCTGGAGATCGCGTTCTCGTAACCTCTGCCGCAGGACCTGTAGGTGCGACTGCAGGTCAGCTCGCTAAAGCCGGCGGCGCAGCGCAAGTCGTCGGGATCGCTGGCAGCGACGCGAAGTGCCAGTGGCTGGTCGACGACGCTGGGTTTGATTCCGCGATCAATTATAAGTCAGTCGCGGATCTCGACGCCGCCATCGCCGAAGCCATGCCAGACGGCGTCGACCTCCTGTTCGACAATGTCGGTAATGAGATGGTCAACCGCGTCCTTCCGAAAATGCGTCTGAATGGCCGCATCTGCATCTCCGGCCAGGTAGCGGATTATAATCTGACACCCGAGGAGACCCCGGGGATCGTCAACACGAAACCGTTCATCACGCATCGCGTGATGATGCAGGGACTTGTTGTCTTCGATTTCGCCCGTGAATTTCCGGTCGCGCTGAATGAGATGGCGACTCTGATCGGCAAGGGAGAGCTGAAACTCAAGGAAGAACGGTTCGAAGGGATCGAAAAGATGCCGGAAGCGTTTTGCGGTTTGTTCCGCGGCGAAAATTTTGGTCGTCGCGTTGTCCAAGTGGGAGCGGAAGCATGACCTCAGCATTCGACATTACCAAAGAGACCTATACCCGGTTCACGTTCGAGCGCGACGACCGCGTCCTGACTGCAGCGATTACGTCGGACCACCCGGTTAACGGGGTTGATGCCGCCATGCATGAGGAACTCGGCCGGATCTTTACCGATCTGCAGCGCGACAGTGGCTCCGACATTATCATCCTGACCGGCAAGGGCCGCGCCTTTTGTGCGGGCGGCGACTTTGACTGGTTCGAAGAGCAAATTTCGCAACCGAGAAAGTTCCGCGACATCGCCTGGGAAGCCAAACGCATCGTCACGTCAATCCTGGATATGGAAAAGCCGATGATCTGCCGCCTGAACGGCGCCGCGGCGGGTCTGGGCGCGACCATCGCCTTGTTGTGCGATATGATCGTCTCCGATGAAAAAGCCCTGATCGGCGACCCGCATGTCAAAGTCGGTCTGGTGGCTGGGGATGGCGGCGCCGTGATCTGGCCGCAACTGGTCGGCTTTGCGAAAGCCAAGGAACTTCTAATGACCGGCGACATGTTGACCGCCGCAGAGGCGCAGCAGCTCGGCCTGATCAATTATGCCGTCCCCACCGACCAACTGGACGCCAAAGTGGCTGAACTGGTTGGCAAGCTGCAAGGCAATCCGAAATGGGCTGTGCGCTGGACCAAGACGGTCACCAATATTCCGCTGCGGGCGCTCGCCGCGCAGATGATGGATGCCTCTGTTGGATGGGAAAGCGTTTCCAACTACATGGACGATCGGAAAGAGGCAGTCGATGCGTTTCGAGAGAAACGCAAACCCAACCTCACCGGGGAATGATTACATCAGCGACTGATAGGTCGCCTGCAACAGATTGAACCCGCGGACATCGCCGACAAGGCCGGCTTCCATCCGGTTCATCACATAGGAAAAGCAAAGTCGGGCGTCCTGATCAATCAGGACGACGGAGCCGCCATACCCGCCCCAATAGGCAATGTTCTCGTTGGGGCCGAGCGGCATCGGATCGGCTGAAATACCGTAGCCCATTCCGAATACGACCGGGATGCCGAGCGCCAGGTCCATGCCGGTCGTCTGTTTGTCGAAGATGCGGCGCGTACCTTCGCGCGACATGATGGCCTTGCCAAATGCGCTGCCTTCGCAGGCCATTGGCGTCTGCGCGCGAACAATGGCGCGGGCATTGCCCTGACCGTTCGCCGCCGGGATCTCGGCAGCGCGCCAGGCTCTGGTATTAGCGGCGGAAGCATTTACAGCCGGATTGCGAAAGGTACGCGATGCGATCGAGTCATTCTGTTCGAGCTCAATCGGCGAGTCCGGCGGGAACAGATCAGCGACGCGTTGGTCCGTTTCTTCGGTTGTTCCAATGTGAAAGTCCGCGCCGAGTGGCTCAGCAATTTCCTGGCGATAGAAATTTCCGATCGATTGCCCGGTCACCCGGCGAACAATTTCTCCGATCAGATGGCCCTGGGTTAGTGCGTGGTACCCTGACTGAGTGCCCGGTTCCCACCAGGGTGCTTGCCCGGCCAACGTGCGGGTCATCCAGTCCCAGTCGTAAAGAGCCTCTGGTGACACTGGCTCGTCCATACCAGACAGGCCCGCCGAATGGCTGAGGAAGGTACGCACTTCAACGGCGTCTTTCCCGTTCTGCCCAAACTCAGGCCAATATTTCGCAGCTGGAGCGTAGAGATCGACCTCACCTTTGTCGGCCAAGAGAAGAAGCGACATCGCCGCCATGGTCTTGGTGCTCGACCAGACATTGACCAGAGTGTCCTCTTGCCAGGGGTCAGACTTGGCGCTGTCGAGATGACCGCCCCAGAGGTCGACGACAAACTCCCCATCCAGAGTGATCGCAACAGACGCGCCGATCTCGTTGAACTGCTTGAAATTGGTTTCGAACGCGGCCTTCACAGCCTCGAACTTCGCGTCGCATTTTCCCTGGATGGGCACGCCCATGTTTACTCCTCCCGCAACCGTCTCGTTGTGTCCGAAACGGATTTATCTGATTGCGCAGTCCAATCTGAAATCGAAATCGCGCCTTGTCACCGATGTCGTAGCGACAATCTGACAGACGAAAAAACACGCGGCCGAGGCCGCGTGCTTTAGGGGGGAGGAAACAGAGTGCGCCTCTAGTGTGCCGTGTCCGGCTCAATATCGGCGAATTGAACTGCGCTCGATTGCGCGAGCTGTCTGAGCACGTCGGCGACAATCTGATTCTGGCAATCTCGGCGAACTCGCTTACGGGCCGACATATAGGTCGTGCCAGTCTCAGGCTTGCAAACCTTCCAGGCTTGTCGGCGAATGCTTTCATATGTCGCTTCTGGCGCCGCATCGAGATCCACCTCGATCATTACTTCCTGGGTTTTGGAGCCGTCTGCGAATGCGGACGGAATGAAGATCAGCGCGCTGCTAACGATGGCGAGTGCAAGGGTTCTGGGAGTAGGCATGGTTTTTTTCCTTTTTATGTTTCGCAACCCTGCCGGCTGCGAGGACCATAAGAGCGGATTTCCGCCAGCAGCTCTTCTCAACCGCGAAACTGAGTGTGCTTTTTTGAAAATGAGGACGCTTTTTGAAAATCGACAGGGTTTGACGCGAGCCACCATCTCGCCTATCTCCCTGTCTCTACGTGGTGATTTGGCCGGTCGGCTTGCAGCCACGATAAAAAAGTCGCTAAAAGGCCGCGCGGATCACCCTTTGAAGGGGTTCACGTCTCCGCCTTCCTGACAGCGACAGACTGATGCGGAGAACGGCCCATGCCGATCAAGATTCCAGATACGCTTCCAGCGCGCGAAACGCTGATCCAGGAAGGCGTTGCGGTCCTGTCCGATTCCGACGCGATCCGGCAGGATATCCGTCCCCTACAAATCGGTCTGCTCAATCTGATGCCGAACAAGATCCGCACCGAGACGCAAATTGCCCGATTGATCGGCGCCAGTCCGCTGCAGATTGAGATGACCCTTGTCATGGTGGGCGGTCACACGCCGAAGAATACCAGCCAGGAGCATCTGATCAGCTTCTATCAGAACTGGGATGAGGTGAAGCACCGTAAGTTTGATGGCTTCATCATCACGGGCGCGCCGATCGAAACGCTGCCTTTTGAAGACGTGACTTATTGGAATGAATTGACCGAGATTTTCGAGTGGACCCGCACGCATGTGCATTCGGGGTTCTTTATCTGCTGGGGTGCGATGGCCGCTGCCTATCATTTCCACGGCGTTCCCAAACATCAGCTGGGAGAAAAAGCCTTCGGCGTTTTCCGTCACCGCAATCTCGATCCGACCTCACCCTATCTGTCGGGCTTCAGCGATGATTTCCAGATCCCCGTCAGCCGCTGGACGGAAGTACGAACGGCAGATATTGAACGCGCGCCTGACCTGAGCATCCTCATGGACAGCGATTTCACCGGCCCGTGTCTACTATCGGATCGCAAGGCCCGCAGCCTGTATTGCTTCAACCACATTGAGTACGATTCAACATCGCTCAAAGAGGAGTATGAGCGCGATGTTGCTTCAGGAAAAGCGATCCGCCCACCGCATGGCTATTTCCCAGGCGACGATGTGACTTTGCCGCCGCAAAACCGTTGGCGCAGTCACGCACACCTTCTGTTCGGAAACTGGATCAATCAGGTCTATCAAACGGTTCCATATGACGTCGATGAGATTGGCACATAATCATGATGCAGGTCCGCCGCGCCACGTCTGGCGATGCTGAATTCATCGCGGAAACCTACCGACCATTCGTCGAAGACGGTTGGGCTTCTTTTGAACAGGACGTCCCATCGCCAGACGAAATGGCAGCGCGTATCGACTCGGCGGGAGAGTTTTATCCCTGGTTGATCGCGATGGAGAACGAGCGCCCACTTGCCTACGCATACGCTTCGCCGCACCGAACCCGCGCCGCCTATGTCAGCTCAGTCGATACGACAATCTATTGTGCTGCCGATACGCGAAGGAAAGGCGTCGGTAAGCAACTGTATGGAGCGCTTTGCGATACCCTGACCCAGCAAGGTTATGTAATGGCCTTCGCGGGCATCGCTCTGCCCAATCCAGCCAGTCTCGCTTTGCATAAATCGGTTGGATTCGAACTTGTCGGCACTTACCCCAATGTTGGCTACAAACATGGCGCGTGGCGAGACACGCAATGGTGGGCGCGTCCGCTGGCGGAGCCCGCCAATCCACCCGGTCCCATTCTCAGAGTTTCACAAGTTTTCTCTTAGCGGCCTGCACATAAACTGACGCCGATCTGTCGCGGGGGGAGCGCTTCCACGCGCTGAGCATCCGCATTAAGGGACTGAGCATGACTTACTTTGCTCAAGAACCTGATCACGTTTCTGAAATCCGCCGCCAGTTGCAGCGGTTCGTTACCGAGCATGCGCCGCGCGACAAGCGCCGTGAGTGGGATCGAAATTCCACCTGGCCTCGAGAGGTCTTCAAAAGCATCGCCGAGATGGGATTGATCGGTCTGACCATCCCGGAAGAGTATGGCGGCATGGGCCAGGACATTGTTGGCGCAACCGCAGTGATCGACGAGCTGTGTCAGGCCGGGGCATTCCTCGCCGGGCCGTATATTCACGCCGCTTTTTATGGCGGGATGAACCTGTCTGAAAACGGCTCTGAAGAGCAGAAGGCCGAATTCCTGCCCAAGCTTGCTCGCGGCGAAATGTTTCTCTGCTACGGCCTGTCAGAACCGAATGTGGGCGGCGACCTGGCAAGCGTCGAAACGCGCAGCGAAATGCAGGGCGACGAGATCGTCGTGAACGGCGCTAAGCGCTGGTGTACCGGCGCTGACTGGTCGGACTATATCTATTGCCTGACCCGGTCCGGACCGCCGGAGGATCGCTACAAGAACCTCACATTCCTGCTCATCCCAACCGATGCGCCCGGCGTGACCATGCAGGCGATTGAGCATTCCAATCTGCGCTACACCAAATCCATGGACGTCTATTTCGACAATGTCCGATTGCCGAAATCAGCTATCGTTGGCGGCGAAGATAATTGGAACAAAGGCTGGAAACTGCTAGCTGGCCGCGCGCTCGACGTTGAGAAGATCGAGATCACCGCAGTCGCCTACGGCATTGCCCGCGCCGCGGTAGAAGAAGCCTGGCAATACGCTCAGGAACGCGAGCAATTTGGCAAACCGATTTCGCAACACCAGGCCATTCGGCACAAACTGGTCACCGCGCGAACCAAGCTCCAGGCGGCCAAACATATGCTTTATCACGGCGCACACCTCGCCAGCACAGGTCAGCCTTGCAGCATAGAGACCTCCATGGCGAAATTATTTGTCGCGGATACGGCGGTCGAGATTGCGACAACCTGCCAACAAGTGATGGGCGCGTACGCGCTGTCAGATGCCTATGATATGGAACGCCACGTTCGCGATCTGCTGGGAATGCCGATCGTCGGCGGGTCCTCAGATATGCAGAAGAATAATCTTGCGAGCCTGATGCGCCTCTAGCGCACTACCAGAAGTTGGGCACCTCCCTCTTGAGCCCTCTGCCCGCGCGTGTTGATATAGACCAGCATCTAGCGAGTTGGACATGGACCTCTCTGCCCCAGGATATGAAACTGCGTTGCTGCGGTTCGAACCGGTGTGCGACGCGCATCGCGAGTTCCTGCGAGGGCCAGACATCGAAAAATCGCTCTGGAAATACATGCCGGCGCTGAGTGGCGGTACCAATCTCGAGAAATACCTGCAGGCCTTGCAGAAATCACAGAAAGCCGGGGTCGCAGCCAATTATGTCCTGTTCCAGAAGTCAGATGGCGCCTATGCCGGGCTTGTCGGGTTTAGTGAGATCAACCGGGTCCATAGGCGTTTGCGCAACAATATTTCCTGGCATCCTCCGGGTACGGACGCGATCCACCTCTATCGGGCGGGCCAACACGGAATGATCAAACGCGCCTATGACTGGGGCGCCAAACGCATGGAATGGCAGATTAACCCCAAGAACGACTTTCTGATGCAAAACCTGCAATTCCTTGAACCCACTCGGGAAGCACATTTTCGAAACTTCGAACGCACCGCAGACGGTGTCTGGATCGATAAGATTGTTTTCTCGATGACGCGCCCCGAACTCGCCGCGGCGATTGAACGGCTAGAGCAGGACCTGCTTTAGACCTCGACGTCCAACCGTTCGATGCCGCGGAAGAAAGGCAGGCTGCGCCATTCAATTTCCTGATCCGGAAGCTTCAAGTCCGGATAGCGCTCAAACAATTTCAGATAGACCCGCCGCGCTTCGATCCGTGCCAATGGGGCTCCGATACAGATATGCGCGCCGCCTCCAAAAGAGACGTGCGACGAGCGCTTCACGGTGATGTCGAAGGCGTCTGGCGCGTCAAACTTGCCGGGATCCCGGTTCGCTGCGGCCAGCGACATGAAGACGGGTTGGCTCTTCTTCATCGGACACCCCGCAACCTCGCGATCCTCCGATACAATTCGCGATGTCGCCTGAACCGGCGCTTCATAGCGCAGCACTTCCTCAACCGCAGCGGCGCCGAGCGAAGGATCGGACTTCAGCGCTGCGAGTTGATCTGGATGGTTCAGAAACAGCCAGACGCCATTGCCAATCAGATCCGTGGTGGTGAGATTTCCGCCAACAAGAAGCGCCTGTAAATTCACCCGCAATTCGTCATCATCGAATTCGCCGCCATCGGCCTGCGCCTGAACCATATCGCTGATCAGGTCATCCTTGGGATCCTGGCGACGGGCCGCCATAAGTTCCGTGAAATAGGCATCGAGCTTCTCGCCGCTGGCTTCCATATAGGCCGTTTCTTCGGGCGTCCGCATCGGGTTCAGGCTGAGAATGACGCCTTCCGACCAATCCCGAAATTCCGGTAACCGGCTTTCGTCGACGCCCAGAATATGGGCGATGATCAGGATTGGGATAGGCACAGCGATATGCTCCATCAAGTCAAACCTGCCAGAGGCCGGCGCGGCTTCGATGATCTGATCGATCAGCACTTCAATTTCGGGCTCCATCCTTTTGATACGCGCGTAAAACGCTTTGACCAGGGGCAGTCGATTGCGAGAATGGTCCGGGTCATCTTGGAACAGGATGCTCGACCGACGCCCGTCCGGATCATCCGGATTGGCGAACATGCGCGACATGGAGCCTTCTTCGGCTTTGCTCGGCTGGCGAACAAAAGTGCGGTCATTCACGGTGGCGCGAATATCGTCATAGCGCGTCAGCAGCCAAGTCTTCACCGCTTCGTCGCGCAGAACCGGGCACGTTTCACGCAGCGCCTTCAATTTTGGATGCGGGTTTTCCCGGGCATCAGCATCAAAGGCTGATATCTGAAATAGGCTGGTTGGTGCTTCAATCGCCGGCGTGTCATCGCTCATTTTGTTAGCCTCCCTCGGCCATGCGGACGGCACGTTTGGGCTGAGCCTCTTTGTCAATCAACCGTCCGATTAAGGGCTATCGTAGCGAAAAACCCTTGGCTCGCACAGGCTGACGACACGTCACCCTGCGTTCGCGAGCTCGATCGAGCGCGCCTGAAGCTCTGCCATCGAGTCTCCGAATTCCTGTGCCAGTTTGGCAACCGCGCGGGTTTCGGCCTTGTCAGCATATGTCCGTGCCGTGGACCCATCCGAAACCACTCGGCTGACACCCGACTTCTCGGCATGTGTCGTTAGTGTTGCGTACGGATAGCCGGTTCGGACATCGAGCATGAGCCCGCTCGCCGATGCTTCGACTTCGATCGTCCGGCTTGGCAGCACAAACATGCCGATCACTGTAAGATCTGCAAGCGCAAGCGCATTGGATTTTTCGTCCCGGCTGGAGCCGACTTCATAGGTCAACACATAGTCGAGATGTTGCCGCGCAGCGCCCCGCCGAATGTGTCCAATGATTGCCGCTGTATTGTTCGAGCGACGCGCAGGTGCATCGCTAACCATGGAGGCAATCAAAGGGCTGACCGGAACAAACTCGCCATAGTCTGATCCCAGCTCTTCGAGAACGTCTTGCCAAATCCGCGCCTCGTCTTCGGGCAGGGTCGTTAAGCCACCGTGCTCAATGCGCGCCAGACCAATGCGCGCCGGGAAGGCGAGCGTCGGCTCAATGGCTGCGATCCGACGGACATCCTCATCGACATCGGTTGCGACACCATTGGCGATTTCGTGGCTGGCATCATAGCGCGCGAGATAGTCCGCGCCTGAACTTGTTTGCAGATTGGTTTCACATGCGCCAACGCCGACAATCAGCGCCGCGACCAGAACTAGGTTTCTCATAAGTCGATCCTTCTCCCAAAATCAGTTTGTGAGCGTTTGCTTACAAATGAGGCGAAATCCGGAACCCACTATGGTGTCTTCGGGGCAATCCTTGGCTTCCGTTCGGGAAAGACTGAGACAGTACACCAGACAGGAGAAAAGCATGACGACAGCTACGCTCGACAAAGACGCCCTGAAGAAGAAATACGCCGAGGAACGCGACAAGCGATTGCGCACGGATGGCAACGCTCAGTATCAACGTCTTGAAGGAAAGTTCGAAGACCTGGCAACGGATCCATACACGCCCTTGAAAGAACGAGCGCCTGTCACCGATCACGTCACATTCGCGTTTATCGGCGGCGGTTTTGCTGGTCTCGTCGTCGGGGCGCGGCTGAAGGAAGCTGGTGTAGAGAGCGTACGCATCATCGAAAAAGGCGGCGATTTCGGCGGCACTTGGTATTGGAACCGGTATCCGGGCGCGCAGTGCGATACGGCGGCGATGATCTATCTGCCTTTGCTCGAAGAGACCGGGCACATGCCGAGCCAGAAATATGTCTACGCTCCAGAGATCCGTCAGCATTGCGGCAATATCGGACAGCAATTTGATCTCTACAAAGACGCGTTGTTCCACACCGAGGTGACCGCGCTGGAATGGCAGGCTGATACGTCCCGCTGGTTGATTGAGACCTCTCGCGGCGATGCTTTCACGGCAAAATATGTCGGCATGGGCACCGGCCCGCTGCACGTCGCCAAACTGCCAGGGATTGAAGGGATTGAGACCTTTAAGGGCAAATCTTTCCATACCAGCCGCTGGGACTATGCCTATACTGGCGGCTCCCCGGACGGTGACCCCATGGACAAGTTGAAAGACAAACGCGTCGCAATCATTGGCACCGGCGCAACCGCGGTGCAGTGCGTCCCGCATCTCGCCAAAGCGGCGAAAGAACTGCTGGTCTTCCAGCGCACCCCCTCTTCCGTCGACAAGCGAAACAATGAACCGATTGACCGCGAATGGTTCGACTCGATCGCGACCCCGGGCTGGCAAAAGCGCTGGTTCGACAATTTTGTAGACAACCAGTCCCAAGGCTTCCCGGAAGAAGACTATGTCATGGATGGTTGGACTGAATTGTCCCGTCGCATCCGCGAGAAAGTCCGCCAGATGCCGCCGGATCAATGGACCCCTGAGGGCATGCTGCAAGCGTTCGAAGACGCAGACTTTGAAAAGATGGAAGAGATCCGTCAACGCTGCGAGGAGGTTGTCGCAGATCAGGACACAGCAGAAAAGCTGAAAGCCTGGTATCGCCAGCTCTGTAAGCGCCCGTGCTTCCATGATGAATACTTGCAGGCCTTCAACGAACCGGGCGCCCGCCTGATCCATACAGACGGCAAAGGCGTCGAGAAGATCACTGAAACCGGATTGGTTTCAAATGGCGAACATTATGAAGTTGATTGCATCGTCTATGCGTCTGGATTTGAAGTCGGGTCGGACTATACAGCTCGGGCCGGTTTCGATCTCACCGGCCGCGATGGCGTGAAGCTGTCTGAAGCCTGGGCTGACGGTATGCAGACCCTTCACGGCCTGCACGTGAATGGATTCCCCAATGCCTTCATCGTCCAGCCAAGCCAGGCCGCGAACCTCATCTCCAATGTGCCGCACAACATTGTCGATCATGCCAACACGATCTCAGCCGTGGTCGCGCACGCAGAACGCGAAGGGTTCACTGAGATTGAACCTGATCCCAACGCGCAAAAAGCCTGGGTAGAGCTCATCCTCTCCGGACAAGGTATGCTGATCGGCACAACCGAGTGCACGCCCGGCTATTACAATAATGAAGGCGCCGGCGTGACCGACAAGAACCGCCATCAATTGGGCCACCCGTTAGGTGCGAAAGCGTTCTTCCATCATATTGCAGCCTGGCGCGATAAAGGCACATATGACGGTCTGAATTTCTCCTGAGACGCCAATAGGACGGATCGCGCATGGACCTGAAAACGACGCTCTACTCGGTTGACGACCAGATCGCCACGATCACGCTGAACCGTCCGCATCGCGGCAATGCGTGGACCGGCCGGATGCATACCGAGTATCGCTACCTGCTGGACCAAGCAGAAAAGGATTCGGAGGTGCGGGTGATCATCTTGACCGGTTCTGGCGAGCGGTTTTGTGTCGGCGGAGATTCTCAAGCGCTCGATGGTCACGCCAAGAAGGGCGGATACGACGCGGGCACGCCAGTCGATATCATCACGCCAGGCAGCCGCGAGTTCCCGCCATTTGCCGAGGATTTCGCGTATCAGTTTGCTCTTTCGAAGCCGGTCATCGCCGCGATCAATGGCGCGGCGGCAGGCGTCGGCCTGGTCATGGCTTGTTACGCCGATATCCGGTTCGCGGTTCCGGGAGCAAAGCTAACGACCGCGCATGGGCCCCTCAATCTACCCGCAGAGTATGGCTTGTCTTGGTTGCTGCCTCGCCTGATCGGCGGGGCGAAGGCCATTGAGGTGCTATTGTCGAGCCGGAAGTTCCTGACGGAGGAAGCGCACCAGATGGGACTGATCCATCGCCTCGTTTCACCAGAAGACCTGATCGCGGAAACGCGCGCCTATGCGGCCGATCTTGTGCAGCGCGTTTCCCCTGAAGCATTGCGGCAATCAAAGCGTCAGACCTATCTCGATTTCCACCGCGATATCGGTATGTCAGTTCGCGAGGCGAACGAGCTGCTGAGTGCGATGGTCAAACAGGCAGACTACCGTGAGGCCATTCGCGCCTTCCTGGAGAAACGCCCTGCCGATTGGGGTGCAACAGACTAAGCATCTGACGCCTACGCCTGAGACCGGCCGTTTACCCAAATTCTGAGACGCTGCGCTAATTATTCGCGCGCAAAGTCCTGTATGATGCAAACACGTGAAACTGCGCAGCATGGAGTGGTTCTTCGGAGAATAAGTCGTCTCGAGAGCCCGTTTTAAGGGGACAGGAAATGGGGCGTTTGCGTAATGGCAACGATTTTCAACCTGTTAAAGTCCAGCCGCTGGTTGGATGAGCGGTTTTTCAAACCGACAGAAATTACAACGCGTCAGGCCGATCTCGACGAGAAATCCGCCTTCTTATCCGAGCGCGGCATGATCCTCATCGCCTGCGTCCTGTTCTGCAGTTTTGTCTGGAGCGCGGTTTTCCTGTGGCTTTTTGGATAATCCGCATTCCGGCCACGTGAACAAAACACGAAAACAGCAAGACGTTTTTAACCATACGCGCTAATACAACTCGTATGAGCGACGCGATTCGAATTCTTGGGATCGACCCGGGCCTGCGCCATACGGGCTGGGGGGTGATCGATTTGGTCGGCTCGCGCCTCAGTCATGTCGGCCACGGTGTCATAAATATAGATCCAGACTTGCCGATGGCCGACCGCCTGGCAGGCATCTTTCACGCCATTGGTGAACTCGTGAACACCTATGCGCCGGACCATAGCGGCTGCGAGGAAACCATCGTCAACGCGAACCCGCGTTCGGCCTTGAAGCTGGGCCAGGCCCGCGGCGCCGCGATGACCGCCCTCTCCTTTCATGGTCTCGAAGTCTCTGAATTCGCACCAACCGCGATCAAGCGCGCAATCGTAGGCACCGGCAGGGCGGACAAGGACCAGATCCAGTTCATGATTGCTCGCCTATTGCCACGCGCCGGAAAAATGAAGGCAGACGCGGCTGACGCTTTGGCCTGCGCTATCTGCACAGCGCACAATTTGCCGCCAAAACAGCTTAAAGGAGCTGCCGCATGACTCTTTGCATTGATCGCCGCTGCACTGCGCTTCGCGATGGATCGCGCTCAGGGCTGCGGATCGGGAAGTTTATCGGATGATTATTGGAAGACTAAAAGGCCAGGTTGCCGCTTTGGGCACGGACTCGATCATGATCGACGTGAACGGGGTCGGCTATGTTGCGCTGGCCGGATCGCGTTTGCTCTCGAAACTCACGGTTGGCGCCGAAGCCGAAGTGTTCATCGAGACTCGCGTCACTGAAAGCTCGATCACACTGTTTGCCTTTGGCACCGACGAAGAGCGCGCCTGGTTTGTCCGCTTGCAGGATGTGCCCGGCGTCGCCGGCAAGTCTGCCATGGCCATCATGGATGCGATCAGCGCCAGCGAATTGATGGATGCGCTTGCTTTGGGCGACGCCGCCACGATCACGCGCGCCAAGGGTGTGGGCAAGAAACTCGCGGAACGGATCATTGGCGAGCTTTCCGGCAAACCGCCACCAATGGGCCGGTTCGGCAAGTTCGTTGCCGATCCTGCGGGCAGTGTCGCGGCCGCTTCCGAACTCAAGACCGGCGCTCGCGGAGAGGCTGTCTCGGCGCTGGTTAACCTTGGATATTCCCAGTCTGAAGCGGCCCGCGCGGTCGCTGCGGGCGCGCGTGAGGCTCCGGACGGTGACACAGGCACGCTGATCAAAGCCGCCCTGAAAGAGCTGAGCCCGGCATGAGGGACGGAACGCTGACAGACCCTGAAATGCAAGCTGGCGAAGCGCTCGACCGGGCGCTGCGTCCGCAAAGCTTTGATGATTATGTCGGACAGGACGAAATCAAATCCAACCTGCGGGTCTATGTCGACGCTGCCCGCCGCCGCAGCGAAGCGCTGGATCATACTCTGCTGTTCGGGCCGCCCGGCCTGGGCAAGACCACGCTTGCGCAAATCCTTGCCAAGGAGCTCGGCGTCGGCTTTCGCGCCACATCCGGACCAGTCATAGCAAAAGCCGGAGATCTGGTCGCGATCCTGACCAATCTCGAGCCGAATGACGTCCTGTTCATTGACGAGATCCACCGCCTGCCGCCGGCGGTCGAGGAAGTGCTCTACCCGGCCATGGAAGACTATGCCGTCGACATTGTGATTGGCGAAGGTCCGGCAGCGCGGTCGGTCCGCCTGGATCTGTCACCCTTCACGCTGGTTGGCGCGACAACGCGCGCGGGCCTGCTGGCCACACCCTTACGAGACCGGTTCGGTATCCCGCTAAGGCTTGAATTCTATACGCCAGAAACGCTTTCAACCATTGTAATGGCCGCCGCCCGCAAGCTTGGCGCCCCGACGACCGAGGACGGCGCGGTCGAGATCGCCAAACGCGCCCGCGGCACGCCCCGCATCGCGCTGCGCCTGCTCCGCCGGGTCCGTGATTTTGCCGAAGCCGACGGCACACAGATTGACCACGCCGCCGCCGCCAAGGCGCTGGCGCGATTGCGGATTGATGATGACGGCCTTGATGCACTCGACCGCCGCTATCTCGATGCGCTGGTGAAGACCTATGCCGGCGGACCGGTTGGCGCGGACACACTCGCCGCCGCCTTGTCAGAAGCTCGGGACGCCGTCGAAGACGTGATCGAGCCCTACCTCATGCAAAAAGGCTATGTCGCCCGCACCCCGCGCGGCCGCGTCGCCGCCCCTCTGGCTTACAAACGCTTGGGCCTACCTGCACCACAAGAGGGCACCCAGACGGGGTTGTTTGGGGACGAATAGACATCGCCATTCAATGTCCGCTTTCGGCGTCAAAGCGGACATTAGCGAACGACCTAAAACGCCCTAAAACGGATGCTCATGACGTAACTTTCCAGCTGCCTCTCTGCATAAACCCTTGCAACTAGAGAAGTTTGCCCCATGGTCCGGTTAAACTGGACTTGGGGGTACGTATGCTACTGCGCCGCATCACAAAACATGTCAAAGATCAGAACTGGTTCGCTGTTGGCATCGATTTTTTCATTGTTGTGTTTGGTGTTTTCATCGGTATTCAAGTTTCGAACTGG
>JAEPOM010000021.1:0-23793 GCA_017642885.1 Henriciella sp.
GCTCGAAGGGCAGGCCATGGCCGAGGCGAAACTCGAAATCGCTTTCGAGTTCTTTACGCGGTTAGGCTGGCCGTACTTTGCGTTTCACGATGTGGATGTCATGGCGCCGGCGGATACCATGGTTGAGCACACCGAGAATTTCGCTCGAATTCTCGATCCGATCCAGGCGCAAATGGAGCGCACAGGGGTGAAGCTCCTTTGGGGCACCGCCAATGTGTTCTCGCATCCCCGTTATATGGCAGGCGCCTCGACGAATCCGGATCCCGAAGTATTTGCCTGCGCAGCGACACAAATTCGCCAGGCGTTGGAAGCCACTCACCGACTTGGCGGAGAGAATTATGTGCTTTGGGGCGGCCGCGAAGGCTACGACACTCTGCTCAATACCGACACGACCCGCGAGCTGGACCAGCTGGGTCGAATGCTGTCGCTCGCTGTCGAGCATAAGCACAAGATCGGCTTCAAGGGTCCGCTTCTGATCGAGCCGAAACCACATGAGCCAACCAAGCACCAATATGATAGAGATACGCAAACCGTTTACGGGTTCCTCAGCCGGTACGACCTTCTCGACGACGTGAAGGTTAATCTCGAAACCAATCATGCGACGCTTGCAGGAAATTCGATGGACCACGAGATCGCGATGGCGTTCACGCACGGGATCTTTGGGTCCGTGGACGCGAACCGCGGCGATCCTCAAAATGGATGGGATACCGATCAGTTCTGGATGGAGCCGCTGGATATCACGCGGTCGATGATCCACATCATCAAGAATGGTGGATTTGAGACAGGCGGTTTCAATTTCGATTCCAAGGTGCGGCGACAGAGCATCGACGCGGCGGATCTCTTTTACGGTCATATCGGCGGCGTGGACGCCCTGGCGCGAGGCCTTCTCGCGGCCGAAGCGATGTTGAACGACGGTACTTACGAGGCGTTTCTCAAGGATCGATATGCCGGCTGGGATGATCAGCTCGGCAAGTGGATGATGCAGGATGCGTCCCTTGAACAGATCGCCGCGAAAGTTGAAGCGGGCGGGATCGATCCACAGCCGCGTTCAGGTCGACAAGAGATGCTCGAGAACCTGCTGAACCGGTTCGTCTGATACAAGATTGATCTAGGACTTTGGAGGACCGGCAGATTCTCTGACGACCAGCTCGTAGTCGAGGGTCTGATGGATCAATTCTGGTTGCGTGGACGGCGTTGTTCGGCCCAAAAACTCGATCGCGCAGCGCGCCATATCGCGGATCGGTTGCCGGATCGTGGTCAGTGGAGGCCACATCGCGGACGCGTTTTGCGTGTCATCGAAGCCGACAACAGAAACATCCTCAGGCACACGCAAGCCGGCCTGATGCGCGGCTGCGATTGCGCCTGCGGCCATGTCATCATTACACGCAAAAATCGCGCTTGGCGGATTGTCCGATGCGAGCAGTTTTGCGGTCGCTCGAATGCCGGAAACATAAGTGAAGTCGCCGCGTTCTATGATGCTGTCATCGATCGAAACGCCCGCAGCGTCGCATGCCTCTTTATAGCCGTCGAACCGCAATTGGCTTGATTTGTGATCCGGTGCACCTGTGATCAAAGCGATACGTTTGTGACCGAGCCCCAGCAAATAGTTGGTCATGTCTTTGGCGGCGGCGCGGTCCATCATGCGAACGCTTGGTCCGGTATAGCCGTCCAGTTTAGGGCTGACACAGACAAAGGAGATTCCGGTGCGCTCAAGCGTGTCGATGAGCTTTGGATCATCCGAGAGAGGCGGCACGACGATCAATGCCTGGATACTGGTGTCCAGGAACCGTTTTTCGATTTGCTCAAGATCGACCATGTTGTCGTCGACGAGCGGCTCCTCGACGATGAGGTAGTGGCCCAGCTTGCGGCATGTATCGAGGGCGCCCAGCAAAAATTCACTCAGATAGCCATAGCTCGGATTTCGATAGATTAGCCCGATGAACAAACCTGTGCGACCGGCAAGATTTCGCGCCATGATGTTGGGGCGATAGTTGAGTTGCCTGATCGCCGCTTGCACGCGTTTGCGGGTCGTGTCGCGAACCGCAGTCTGATCGTTTAACACACGCGAGACGGTCATTTGCGACACTCGCGCGAGTTCTGCGACTTCTTTGATCGTAGCAGCTGATTTCTTGTTCATGAGGGATTATTCAGACTCTTTGCGGCTCTGCCGCTCCTGTTTACAGGATATATCCTACACAACTTTTACGATATAAGCGAAAAGTTGGTGACATGGTCTTTTTCAAGTATTCGCACAAAAACAAGTCGGCCCCGCCGAAGCGAGGCCGAAAAGGTTCGAAATCTAACCGCAATTGGCGGCAGCGTCCTGATCTTCTTCGAGGCGAACATCGGAAATGCCGATGGATTGGCCTTCGCTGCCGGAGACCAGCAGAGCCCCTTTGATGATGGCCATGTCTGCACCCGCATCAGCGAAGCAGGAGAGGCTGAGGCGAACTTCAGACCAATCATCAGAAAGGGAGACAGGCAAGAAGCGCTCACAATCGACGGCATCGCAACGCATGCCAACGCTGACACCTGCGTCGCCGTCCAGACGCACAGCATCGAATACCAGTTCCATCGCGCCATTCGCTTCGCGCGAAAGATCGACGGGGTAGCTCGAAGCGATCTCGAAGTTCTCTTCACCTGTTTTGAAGGTGACGCGAAGAGAATCTTCCTGGGCTGCTTTGTCATATGCGGTGACAATCAGGCCCGCGGACTCAAATGGTAACGAGCTCACCGGTGAACCGTATCTGATGAGTTCCCACGGCGCCGGGAATTCCCCTTTGGAGAAGAATAAGCCTTTGCTGGTGGAGGTTTCACCTTCGAGACCAGACTCCTCAGAGATTTCCGCAAGATTGCCGTCGTCTCCATAGGATAGACCGTAACCGAGCGCGAAGAGCGGATCGTAGGGTTCTTTTCCGGCGTTGAGCTCAACCTGCGTGGCGAGCTTAGGCCAAGAATAAGACAGGCGCCCCGTGAAATCGAAGGATGGATCTGTCTGGAACAGCATGTCGGCAATACCGCCGCCTTCACTGCCCGGCAGCCACGCCGCAACGAATGAGTCGGATGCGTTGATCTCAGGATTGGTCCACATCGGGCGTCCCGAAAGGAAGACAGAAACCGTCTTCATGCCTTTTTCCTGGTAAGCATCCAGCAGGGTTGGATCGAAGCCATTGGGCTGGAAATCGAGATTCGCAACGTCGCCCTGGAATTCCGCATAAGGATCCTCGCCATAAACGGCGATGACGACATCCGCGTCGACATCAGAGGTGCCATCAGGATCAAAGATCAGCGTGCCGCCAGCGTCATTGATCGCCTGCGTTAGGCCGGCCAGCACGGTCTCTCCGTTCGGGAACTCTTCATTCGGATATCCACCGCCCTGCCAGGACAAGGTCCAACCGCCTGCCACTTTTGTGATGCTATCGGCACCGTCCCCGACAACGAGATACGTTTTGCTGCCATCGAGAGGGAGCAAGCTGTCATTGTTCTTCAACAGGACCAGCGACTCGCGGACAGACTGCCGGGCGACCGCGCGGTGATGCTCTGACCCGAGAATGCTGATGTCTCCTGAGAGATGTCGCTCGCTCGGCTTCACAGCCTCAAATAGACCAGCATTGATTTTGACGCGCAGAATACGTCTTACCGCGTCGTCCAGGCGTTCCATCGGGATCTCGCCCGATTGCACGTGCGCCAAGGTGGATTCCCACAAACCCTTCCAGCTGTCCGGCGCCATGAACATGTCCACACCGGCATTGAAAGATTCTGGGCAATCGGTTGCCGTACATCCCGGGATTAGGGCGTGACCGTTCCAATCGCCGACAACGAACCCGTTAAAGTTCATCTGTCCCTTGAGAACATCGGTAAGCAGCTCTTTTTGCCCGTGCATCCGCTCGCCATTCCAGGCTGAGAAGCTGGCCATGACTGTTTGGGCATTCGCCGCGATTGCAGTGACGTATCCTGCTGCGTGAATGTCGCGCAGTTCGGCTTCGCTGACTTCAGTGTCGCCCTGGTCGACGCCGTCCGTCGTGCCGCCGTCACCGACAAAGTGTTTGGCACTGGTCAGGACACGTTCAGTGCCGAGATAGTCGTCGTCGCCGTAATGGCCCTGCAAGCCAAACACGATCCGGTCTCCATACGAGGCGACAATGGCTGGGCTTTCGGAGAACCCTTCATAGGTGCGACCCCACCGATCATTCTGCGGTACGGCAAGCGTCGGCGCGAAGGTCCAGTCATGTCCAGAAACGCGAAGCTCCCGCGCTGTGACCTTGTAAATCTCTTCGATCAGGTCCGGATTATTCGCAGCGCCAAGTCCGATATTGTGAGGGAATACTACGGCGCCTTTGAGATTGGCGTGGCCGTGAACTGCATCGATCCCCCAAATAGTTGGAATGGCGATTTCTACACCTTCAGGATCAATCGAGGCTTCGAAATAGGCGTCCGCAGCCTCCAGCCAGGTGGCTGAATCCGCATAAGGCTCGGGGCCGGGAGCTGAGTTGCCACCGCTGAGCACGGACCCTAGGCGGTACTTTTTCACTTCTTCCGGAGTTACTGACCCGCTATCGGCCTGGATGACTTGTCCAACCTTTTGCTCAAGCGTCAGCTTGGCCAGAATTTCGTCGATTTGGTCTTCGACCGCTGGATCAAGAGGGGCGGTTTCAACCGCAGGCCAATTCGCAGGATCGATTGTAGGTTTTGCGTCGGCAAGATCCGTTTCGACCGTTTCAGCAACCTCTTCTGACGGCGTTGTATCAACAGATTCGGGGGCGGATTCGGCACTGTCCGTGGCGCATGCAGACATGAGCAAAGCAGCGCTCATCGCTATAACGGAAGCAGTTGTACGATGTGAAATTTTCAAGAGTCTTCTCCCATGAGACTTGGTCTTTCAACAAAGACATTGTGTGATGAACGCGCCGCGATAATCGACGTCTGTTTTGAGTGTCTTAGCGATATACCAGAAAAATTGATAGCGCTATCATTTTCTCGATCGCTGTGTTAGCGAGGATGAAAATCCTATCATATTTGGAGAACTGGAGCGTCCTTCAAAACCAGATAGGCAGATATCATACGCCAAGGGAGGGCGACTAAAATGGACCAAACGGCCGAAGCCGACAGTGCTAATCTGTTTCAAATCATTCTAATCAGCATCATCGCGACCATCGGGGGTTTCCTCTTTGGCTTCGATAGCGGCGTCATCAATGGAACGATTGATGGATTGCGGGCTGAGCTCGCAGAGAGCGAATGGGCGATCTCATTCAGTGTCGCCAGCATGCTGATGGGCTGTGCCGTGGGTGCAATGGTGGCGGGTCGAACCGCGGATATATTCGGACGTCGCAGCGTATTGATCGTCGCCGCCCTGTTCTTCTTCGTCAGTGCCTGGGGGTCGGGTGTTGCGACTGGAGCGGTCGAATTTGTCTGCTACCGCATTCTGGGTGGGCTGGCCGTGGGTGCGGCAAGTGTTCTTGCGCCTGCATATATCAGCGAGATTACGCCCGCGAGTATTCGAGGACGTCTGTCGAGCATCCAACAGGTCGCTATTATTGTCGGGCTAACCGTAGCGTTCCTGAGTAACTACTTCCTAGCCGGTGCGGCTGGTGGTTCAACGAGCGAGTTCTGGCTCGGATTCTCGGCCTGGCGCTGGATGTTCTGGATCGAGATGGTGCCCGCCGCGATATTCTTCTTCGCTTTGTTCGCCATTCCGGAAAGCCCGCGGTTCCTGGTTATCAAGGATCGCCACGAGCAAGCTGGCGGCGTTCTCGCGCGCCTCTTCGGTGAAGGCGCCAGCCAGCGCAAGCTTGAGGAGATCCAATCGTCCATCGCGACGGATCACAAGCCACGTCTCGCCGACCTTATGGACAATGGCAAAGTTCGACCGATCGTCTGGATCGGGATCGGCCTCGCCGTGTTCCAGCAATTGGTCGGTATCAATGTCGTGTTCTACTATGGCGCCGTGCTCTGGCAGTCCGTTGGCTTCACCGAAGACAATGCTCTTTTGATCAATGTGATCATGGGTGTCGTCAGTATTGGCGCTGTAATCGTGGCGCTGAGCGTCATCGACAAGATTGGCCGCAAGCCGCTACTCCTGATTGGGTCTGTAGGGATGACCATCACCCTCGGGACGATGATGATCTGCTTCTTCAATGCTTCGACGAACGAAGCGGGTGATCTGGTCTTGCCAGGCTTCTGGGGTCCACTCGCTCTGTTCTCCGGGGTCGCGTATGCCGCAATGTTCAACCTGTCCTGGGGCCCGGTTATGTGGGTCATGCTCGGCGAGATGTTCCCCAATCAGATCCGTGGATCTGGACTGGGCGTCAGCGGCTTCTTCCAGTGGTTCGCGAATTTCTGCGTGACGCTGACTTTCCCGATCTTACTGGTCTCGATCACGCTGGGAGGGGCTTACGCGATTTACTTCCTCGGGGCGCTGGTCTCGATCCTCTTTGTCTCCAAGATGGTCAACGAAACCAAGGGCATCGAGCTCGAGGACATGAAGGGGTTCGAATAGAATGCATCTAATCAGATAGTGAAAAAGGCTCAGGGATCGAAGGTGATCCCTGAGCCTCTTTTTTTGATGCCGTGATCTTAGCGTACGGTCAGCGTCGTTGATTTGTGTGAGACAGAGCTCGCGCCAACCATGATTTCAAACTCTCCCGGCTCGACAACCCGTTGCATGTCGAGATTGTAGAACTGCAAGGCGTCGGGCGTGATCGCCAATTCGATCGCCTTGCTTTCGCCGGGTTCCAGGCTGACACGCTGGAAGCCTTTGAGCTCCATCACGGGGCGGGTCACGCTGCTGATTTTGTCCCGTATATACATTTGCACCACCTCGTCGGCTTTGACCGGGCCGGTATTGGTGACGGAGACGCGAACGCTGGTCGAGCCATCTGTTGCGATTTCAGACTCTGAGAGGCTTGGCTCCGAAATCTCGAAAGTCGAATAGCTGAGTCCGAACCCGAACGGATACAACGCGCGAGCCTCGGAGAATGCATAGCCGCGCCGGGCTGTCGGTTTGTGATTATAGAAGACCGGGATTTGGCCGACGCTTCGAGGAACTGACACGGGCATTTTCCCACTCGGAGAGACGCGTCCCACGAGCAGGTCAGCAACCGCCGTCCCGGTTTCCTGACCCAGCTGCCAGCCATACAGGATCGCATCGAAATGGTCTTCAACGTTGGTCAGCGCCAGCGGGCGCCCCGAGATGATGACGGCGACCATCGGAATGCCGGTTTCGGAGAGCGCTTCGACGAGCTCTTTTTGCTGACCGACCAGCGTGATGCTGTCGCGATCTCCCATGTGGGTTTCGGACCAGGCTTCCCGCGAGGTCGACTCGTCACCGCCAAGGGCGAGGATAATGAGATCGGTTCCGCGAGCAGCCTCCACGGCTTCAGCAATCATCTGGAAATTGGTTTCCGGGTCGATCAGATTGACCTCGTCATCCCACCAGGATCGATTGTCGGTGAGCTTCACACCCTTCGAGTGTACAACTTCAATCTCGTCGCCAAATTCTGCTTTGAGACCGTCGAGGATGCTGATCGTTTGTCGTGGCTCATCCGAATATCCACCCAAAACCGTAATGTCGCTGTTCGGGCCGATCACCGCCACGCGGCTAAGGTCTGACTTGTTCAAGGGCAGGGCGCCATCCCGGTTCTTTACGAGAACAGCTGCCTTTTGCGCCGCTTCGAGTGCGACCGCGCGGGCTTCGTCGTTGCCTGTGAGCGCGTCTGCTTCAGCGCCGTCTGCGAATGGATCATCGAACACACCGCCGCGTTTTTTCATGCGCAGGACACGCTCCACGGCTTGATCGACATAGGCAATGTCCAGATCGCCGGTCTCGATGGCGTCCTTCATCGCATAGAAGGCGACGCCATCGGGAAGTTCAAAGTCGACACCCGACTTAAGAGAGAGCGCTCCAGCACTGCCAATCGAGTCAACAATCCGGTGACGAACCTGCAGTTCGTTGATGGCAAAATAGTCAGCCACGACGACACCATCGAAGCCCCATTCATCGCGCAGGACGTCATTCAGGAGCCAGGAGTTGGCGTGAGAGGGAACGCCATCAATTTCATTGTAGCTTGCCATGACACTGGCTGCGCCGGCTTCTTTTACAGCCGCCTCGAATGGCGGGAAGAACACTTCGCGCAAGACCCGCTCTGGCAGTTGCGCCGGGCCGACATTCATGCCCGCCTCAGGCTGCCCGTGCCCGGTCATATGCTTCAAGGTCGTCAGCACTTTGCCGTCTGGAACCGTATCGCCGGTACCCTGGAAGCCGCGTATCGCGGCGACGCCCATTCGGCTGACAAGATAGGGATCTTCTCCGAAGGTTTCTTCGATGCGACCCCAGCGCGGGTCGAGCGCCACGTCAACGACCGGCGAGAGCACGTGATGAACGCCGCGCACGCGGATCTCGCGTGCAGTGATCGAGTACACCCGTTCCAGAAGGTCCGGATCGAACGTACTGGCGAGCGCGATCGACTGCGGGAAGGACGTCGCGTATCGGCCTTGGAAACCGTGCAATCCTTCTTCGTGGAACAGAGTTGGGATACCCAGGCGCGTTTCTTCGATCATCCAAGTCTGGACTGCGTTTGTGAGTTTCACCGTCTCACTTGGTGTGCGTGCGGAGAGACGACGAACCACTGTTGCATCGTTCACGTCGCGGTCTTCGGCCGGTGCATCCATTCCAATCGTATCTTGAGGGCGTGCAAAGCAGCCGACCCCGTGGGGGAAGGCGTCCTTCATTTTCTCTGGTGAGAAATCGCCATTTTCATCCAGAATCTGCGCTTTGTTGAACCAGATGCAGCTGATTTGCGCGAGCTTCTCGTCGAGCGTCATTTGCGCCATCAGTGCAGCGATCTCAGGATCGGCGGAGACGGGTTTAACCGCTTCAACAACAATGTCTGTCGGGGCTGCATTAGCAGGTGCAGTGAGAGCGGTTTCGCACCCGACGAGCATGAGGCCACCAAAGGTGCAAAGTGTTGTGGCGAGGAGTTTTGAACGGAACGAGCGAATTGGCATCTGGCTTTCCTTTTCGAATACGACCTATGTTAGCGCTAACAATTGTCGGCACGGGAAACAAGACGAAGGTTCAAATAAAGCTCTAGGTGATGCTTGCGCATCGCCGGCGCAGGGTCAGAAGATCAATGACAGGATCAACGCGGTCACGAAGCCAACACCGCCCACGATCGTCGACACGACCGTCCAGGATTTCAGCGTCTCATTGACCGACAAGTCGAGGTATTTGCTGACCAGCCAGAACCCGGAATCGTTGACGTGAGAGAGGATCGTCGCGCCGGCTGCGATTGAAATCACGGCAAGCGCTCGATCGAATTCTGATATCCCGCTAATCGCGAGGAGCGGCGCTGTGAAGCCAGCCGCGGTGATCATGGCGACGGTGGCGGATCCTTGAATGACACGGACCAGGCCGGCGATCATGAAGGCGAAGACCAGGACGGATACGTTTGCGCTCGCAGCAAGTTCCGCGATCCGTGCGCCCGCTTGAGAATCGATTAGCACCTGCTTGAAGGCGCCGCCCGCGCCGGTCACGAGAACCACCGCGCCGGCAGGTTCCAGAGATTTCATTGCGGCCTGGTTCAGCGTGTTGGCAGGGAGTTTTAACTGCGTCGCCGCGAATGTGTAATAGAGCCCGACCGTCAAAAGCAGGGCGACGAACGGATGAGACAAGAACAGCATCATCCCCGGGACCTGCTCTTCGCCAAGGGTCATTTTCAAAACAGTCCCGCTCGCAACCAACACAATTGGGAAGGCGAGGGCGAGAAAAGCTGCCAGAAAATTGAGGCTCGTTGCGGGTTGAGGTGCGGCGATCTCGGCGGCCTCACCAACGACTTCCACCGGGTGGTCATACTGGCGACGCGCAAACAAGACACCGCCACACAGGATGGCCGGGACCGCAGCAATCAGCCCCGCCAGGATGACTAGGCCAAGGTCTGCATCGAGCAATGCAGCGACTGCGATTGGCCCGGGCGTCGGTGGAATAAACGCATGTGCGGCCGCGAGGCCAGCCAGGAGCGGAGCAGCCACAAAGAGCGGTTTCCGTCGGATGGTGGTCGCGAGGCGCTTCACCATTGGCATGAGGATCACCAGGGCGACGTCGAAAAAGACCGGGATCGCGACGAGCAATCCGAGGAAGCTCATCTTTGTTGGAACGCTTTTGACCGACCCGTGGGCGAGCCTGTCGGACAAGGCTTTGACGCCGCCGGACTGCTCCAGCACCGCGCCGAGAATCGCGCCTAGGCCGACGACCACCGCGATGAAGCCCAGCACACCCGCCATTCCGTTCTGAATGGAGGCGACGACAGCGGCCGGATCCAGACCCAACACCAAGCCAGCGATCAGCGAAACGAGTATCAAGGCAAAAAAGGCTGGGACCTTGGCACGAATGACCAGCAATAGGAGCCCGGCCACAGATGCGGCGAGCGTGGCGACGATATAGATTGGGTCTGACTGGTCCATGTCGAGCCTCAGAACGAAATCGGTACGCGCGCCAGAATCGATGAGGACGTCATGTACAGATAGGTTTCGTCATCGTTCAGCGTACAATTCGAAGTGGGCATACCTGTCGAGATGACGCCGAGAACGTCTCCGGTATCAGGCGCTAGAACGTAGACCCCTTCGGGACCCGTCGCGAACACGGTGCCGTTTCTGGCCACGACCATACCATCCGGTAGACCGCCGCCTTCCTTTAACTCGCCCGAAGCATCGAAGAAGACCCGGCCTTCGTTGACACTGCCGTCGTCGGCGACGGTGTAGGCCATGATCTTCGCATTGTCCGGATCAGATACCGCGACGTAGAGCGTGCGTTCATCTGGCGAAAGGGCAATTCCGTTCGGGAATGTGAGATCATCAATAATCAGCTTCAGCGGCGCGTCGCTCGAATAGAGATAAACGCCATTGTGCTGGAGTTCCTTTTCGGGCGCATCGTTCAATCCGCGCAGTCCGTAAGGGGGATCGGTAAAAAAGATCGCGCCGTCGCTTCGAGCGACCATGTCGTTCGGGGAATTGAGCGACTGATCGTCATAGGAGGAAACGATCACCTCGCGTTCGAAAGTGTCTCTGACTAGTACCGACAAGCCACGCGCGCCGTGATCTGCAAGTAAAAGCTTGGACGGGTCTGCGGGCCACAGGATGATGCCGTTTGCACCGGACTCTCGCATGGTCGCCGCGACCTCAGGCGAGGCGCCACCGGACGGGGACAGGATCATTTCGTGACCGTTTGCTTCGGCCCATCGATGCATCTTGTTCTCCGGTACATCGTTGAAGTAGAGCGCTTGCTCCGCTTCGACCCAGGCTGGTCCTTCCGGCCAAGTGAACCCTTCGGCGAGGATTTCGATTTCGGCGCCGGGAGCGACTACCGAGTCCATGGCTGCCAGTCTGCGGTCTACGCTGCCGATCGATCGGGTCTCTTCGGGCGCTATTTCAGGGGCTGGAGCGGGGTCGGAGGCTTCGCAACCTGCCGCCGCTGCTGCAAATCCGGCTAAGAGTATAGAGCTTATAAGTCTGCGCATACCTTCAATTCCTCCCCAGGATGACAGATCCCTTGGTATCGTTTGAGATCTGATTTGGGTGAAGGCGTAGCTGCCGTATCGGACGCTGTCCAGAAAATTGATAGCGCTATCAACTTTCCGAGTCTGGAAGAGTTGCATCCAGCAGGACAAGCTGTTAGCGCTAACAGAAATAGAACAATAAACACAATTGAGAATTGGGCAGGGAGGCTCAAGGCGTGACGGAAAATACGCTCCGAATGGGTATGGTCGGCGGTGGCCAAGGCGCATTTATCGGCGACGTTCACAGGCTCGCTGCACGCCTCGACGGAAAGATTGATCTGGTCTGTGGCGCGTTCTCGAGGGATCCAGAAAATTGCATCGCCACTGGGCGCCAGCTCGGACTACATGCATCGCGCTGCTACGCGAATTACGATGACATGATGCGGGCGGAATCCGCGTTGCCAGAAGATCAGCGCATGCATTTTGTCGCGATCGTCACGCCGAACCATGTCCACTTCCCGGTCGCCAAAGCCGCGCTTGAAGCTGGCTTTCATGTTCTGTCTGACAAGCCCGCCACGTTGAACTTGGACGAAGCACGCGAGCTCGCAGGAACTGTCCAGAGAAACGACACGTTGGCCTATGGTTTGACCCATACCTATCTTGGCTATCCACTGGTGAGTGCCGCCCGGTCGATCGTGGCTGAAGGCGGCATCGGGAAAGTCCGCAAAGTCTTTGTCGAGTATATTCAGGGCTGGCTGGCAGGCGAGGTCGACAACAAGCAGGCGGACTGGCGCACCGATCCAAATCGGTCCGGTATTTCCGGTTGCATGGGTGATATCGGCACGCACGCTCACAATCTGGCAGAATTCGTCACCGGCAAGATCATGACACATGTGGCGGCGGATCTATCAATCTTCGTCGACGGCCGACGCCTTGATGATGACGGGTCGGCGCTGTTCCGGATGGAAGACGGTGTGAAGGGTGTGCTGAGTGCGTCTCAGGTTTGTGTGGGAAAAGAGAACACGCTGACCATCCGGGTCTATGGCGAGACCGGTGGCCTGGAATGGAACCAGGAAGAGCCTAACACGCTTATCCGGACCTACACCGACCGCCCAACCGAGATCCTGCGAGCGGCGCAAGGCTATCTGCCAGAGGGCGTACAGGCCGGCTTTCGAACGCCGCCCGGGCATCCGGAGGGCTATATCGAGGCGTTCGCGAACATCTATTTGGAGTTCGCTGAGGCGCTGCAAACTCAGGGCGGCGTCAAAGCCGGAATGGAAGCGGCGCTCCGCGGCATGGCCTTTGTCGAGGCGCTTGTTGAGAGCAGCAATAATAACTCAACTTGGACGGAGATCACCGTATGAAGACGATGCAAGGACCGGCGATTTTCCTGGCTCAGTTTATGGGCGATGCCCCTTTCGATACGATGGAAAATGCCTGTCGTTGGATGGCTGACGCGGGCTATAAAGGCGTTCAAATTCCGTCCGATAATCCGACTTGCATCAATCTGAAACTCGCAGCCGAAAGCAAAGACTATTGCGACGAGTTCAAAGGTCAGTGCCGCGAATGGGGCGTTGAGATCACTGAACTCTCCACGCATATTCAGGGGCAGTTGGTGGCGGTTCACCCAGCCTACGATACGGCCTTTGACGCGTTTGCGCCAATCCAGCTCCATGGCAATCCCAAAGCCCGCCAGGAGTGGGCTGTTGAGCAAGTCATGTTCGCCGCCAAAGCGTCCCAGAATCTCGGTCTGGATCGGTCTGTTTCCTTCCCTGGCGCGCTGGTATGGCCGTTCATGTATCCGTGGCCGCAGCGACCCGCTGGCCTGGTCGAGGAGGGGTTCAAGGAGCTCGCCAAACGCTGGCGTCCGATCCTGGATTATTATGACGAGTGCGGCGTCGATGTCTGCTACGAGATCCATCCCGGCGAAGACCTGCACGATGGCGTGACGTTTGAACGCTTCCTCGAAGAGGTTGACGGTCACGCCCGCTGCAACATCCTTTATGATCCGAGCCACTTCATCCTCCAGCAGCTCGATTATCTGTCTTTCATCGATCACTACCATGATCGCATCCGCATGTTCCATGTGAAGGATGCCGAGTTCCGTCCGAACGGAAAGAGTGGAATCTATGGTGGATACCAGGGATGGGTTGAGCGGCCTGGACGTTTTAGATCGCTCGGCGATGGCCAAATCGATTTCGGCGCGATTTTCAGCAAACTGGCTGGCTACGATTTTGATGGTTGGGCGGTGGTCGAATGGGAATGCGCACTGAAGCATCCAGAAGACGGCGCCCGAGAAGGGGCTAAATTCGTTTCAGATCACATCATACGTGTCACCGACAAAGCGTTTGACGATTTCGCGGGCGGCGATGTCAGCGTTGAAGCAAACAGGAAAATGCTTGGACTGTCATAAGAACAGCCAAGCGAGGGAGGAACTATGACCGCAACCACTGCAGACGCGCCATTGGGCGTCGGTATCAATCGCAACAAGCTGTTCTTATTGAGCTGTTTGTCTCTCATCGTGACAGCGATGACCTTCGCGATCCGTGCCGGTATTCTGACCCAACTCTCGGAAGAGTTTGCGCTGAGCGATACCGAGCTTGGCTGGGTCAACTCCATGGCGTTTCTCGGGTTCCCGCTCGCTATGGTCGTGTTTGGGTTTCTCTATAACAAGCTCGGGCCGCGCCTGATCATGATCCTGGCCTTTGCCGGACATTTGCTCGGCTTGGTGCTGACGATCACAGCTGGCGGTTTCCTGGGGCTTCTGATCTCAACCTTCTTTATCGGCTTTGCGAATGGATCGGTCGAAGCAGCCTGTAACCCTCTGGTGGCGGACCTGTACAAGGATGACAAAACTAAGTGGTTGAATCGTTTCCATGTCTGGTTCCCGGGCGGGATCGTGATCGGCGCCGTCGTATCTTACTTCATGACCAATGCCGGGATCGGCTGGCAGCCGCAAATCGCGGTGATGCTCATCCCAACTGCAATCTACGGATACATGGTTTTCACAACGCAGTTCCCGGATATTCCGCAGATTGAAAAGATTGTCGATCTCGATGCCAAAGGCTTGATCCTGATGACGGCCATTTTCGGCCTGCTGGTGTTCATCGGAACGCCAAACGATCTTGTTGCCGGTTTGCCGGGAACATTCCTCCTTCCGCTCCTGCTCGTGCTCGGACTCACTTTCCTCCTGATGATGTTCAGAGCCGGGCGGGCGCGGGACGCTGCTTTGCTGATTGTGCTGATGGGCCTGATGAGCATCACGGCCACATCGGAGCTTGGCACCCAGCAATGGGTTGACCGTATCCTCGGAGCTCAACTTGGCGGCGTACCCGGACAGGCCATGATTGTGCTCGGCATGGTCACTGGAATTATGGCGGTCGGCCGTTATTTTGCTGGCCCGCTGATCCATGCATTGAACCCAGTTGGTGTCTTGCTGATGAGCGCCATCCTGACGACGCTCGGCCTCTTCATGATGTCGACGGCGTCTGGCGCGATGGTCTATGTTTCGGCGATCGTGTTTGCGTTCGGCGTGTGCTATTTCTGGCCGACCATGATCGGCGTGACGGCGCAATATGTACCGCGTTCCGGCGCGCTCGGAATGAGCTTGGTTGGCGCCGCCGGCATGTTCGCTCTGACAATCTGGAACCCGATAATTGGCGGTTGGATCGACAGCGCCCGGGTCAAGGCAGAAGCCTCTGGCCTGGAAGGCAACGCGGTTGAAGTGGCTGCGGGACAGGGCGCGCTCTCGCAACTGGTGTTCTTCCCAGCGGTTCTGATTGCGGCGTTCGTCGGATTGTACCTCGCGCGCAGTTGGATGCAGAACACGGCGGGCGGCGAAGCCGATCCGTCGCACGGATAGGAGCCCGAAATGGTACACGATCTCATGCTTCAAAGGCGACAGGTCTTTCAAGGATTGATAGCGCTCTCTGCCGTCGGCGGGCTAGCCGCTTGCGGAGGGGCGGAGGAAGGGTCTTCTGGCCAGATTGCAGGTGCGGTTGCGCCAGGCGTTTTCACTGGTGAGGAAATGGCGCTCATTTCAGCGGTTGCGCAAACAATTATTCCGAAGACCGATACGGCGGGTGCCGTCCAAGCCGGCGTACCGGAAACGCTTCAAAGTCTCGCGACGGATTGGGGGGACGCGGATTTCCAACAATATTGGAAGTCGGGTCTCGCGGCACTGGGCTCTGCGCTCACCAGCGAAACAGGAGCGGCATTTACGCAGCTCTCTCCTAGTGAACGCGAAGCGGTTCTGAGCGCCTTCGATACAAAAGTCTTTTCGGGTGAGGTCGACAACGGCTTCTATCGAGACTTCAAAGCGACGGTCGTGCAGGCCTATTACATGTCCGAACCGGGCGCGACGGAAGAACTCGCTTATGAGCCGGTTCCGGGCGAGTGGATTGGCTGCGTACCGCTTTCCGATTTTCCTAAAACATGGGCGACATAGCAATGACAGATTTTGACGTAATCGTAGTCGGGTCGGGCATGTCAGGCGGCTGGGTCGCCAAGGAGATGTGCGAGAAGGGCTTCAAGGTCGGGGTGATCGAACGGGGACGCAAGGTCACTGTCGAGAAAGACTATACTGATTTCATTGATCCCTGGGATGTTGAGCATCTGAACCGCAAAACCGACAAGGATCGAGAAGACTATCCCATCCAGTCCAATGTGTACGCGTTTCAGAGCTACACCCGTCAGTTTTGGGTGAAGGACAAAGAGCATCCTTACGAAACGGCCGACGGAACCGATTTTCGCTGGCTGCGCGGTTACCATGAAGGCGGTCGTTCGATCATGTGGGGCCGTCAGAGTTACCGCATGTCCGAGATCGATTTCGAGGCGAACGCCCGGGATGGACACGGCGTCGACTGGCCGGTCCGATACGCGGATATGAAGCCGTGGTATGACTATGTGGAGCGGTTTGCAGGTATCTCCGGCTCGATGGAAGGTCTGGATATTCTGCCGGATGGCGTCTTTCAGCCTCCGCATGACCTTACCTGCGCTGAGCTTGATTTCAAAGCTGCGGTGGAAGGGTCGTTCCCCGGGCGCCACGTGATCCCGGGTCGCGTGGCAAACCTCACAGAACCGACGCAAGAACAAATGGATCTGGGACGTGGCCGTTGTCAGGCGCGCAACCACTGTTTCCAGGGCTGTAGCTTTGGGGCCTATTTCAGCTCTAACTCCGCGACCCTGCCAGCAGCGCGTCGGACCGGAAACATGACGCTCATTTCTGATACGGCCGTCCACAAGGTCATTGTGGATGAGGCGACAGGACGCGCGACGGGCGTAGAAACTGTTGATATCGCGTCCGGTGAGCGCAAAGTGATGACCGCGCGGGTGGTCTTCCTCAACGCAGGAACCATTCCGTCCACGATGATCCTGCTAAATTCAGCCAACGGCGACGCGCCGAACGGTCTTGCCAACAGCTCTGGCCAGCTGGGCCGGAACATCATGGATCACCATTCCGGCGCGCGCGGCTCGGCCGTTTTACCGGGCAATCTCGACAAGCACACATTCGGGCGGCGTCCGAACGGATTCTACATCCCAAGGTTCCGCAACCACACCGAAGAAGCCGAAGGATTCGTACGCGGGTTCGGGTACCAAGGCGGCGCCATGCGCGAGCGCTGGTGGAGCTCGATGGGCAAAGAAGGTGTCGGGGCCGATTTTAAAGCCTCCGCCAGAACGCCAGGCCAATGGCGAATCGGCATGGTGGCTTTTGGCGAAGTTCTTCCGAATGAAGCCAATCATGTTCGCCTTCATGCAAACAAGACGGATCAATGGGGCTTTCCGGTTCCCGTTCTTGATGTGCGCTGGGGTGACAATGAGCGCAACATGGTTCGCCAGGCGATCCGCGATACGCGCGCTATGTTGGAAGCGGCTGGCGGCATCGACATCCAGACAGACGATCCGGACACAGCGGAGCCAGCTCCTCCCGGCATCGGTATTCATGAAATGGGTACGGCCCGCATGGGGCGAGATCCTTCGAGCTCGGTGCTCAATGAGTGGAACCAGGCTTGGGATGTTCCAAACCTGTTCGTGACCGATGGGTCGTTCATGGCTTCCGGCGGATGCCAGAATCCATCGCTGACCTACATGGCCTTTTCGGCCCGCGCAGCAAATCACGCTGCTGAACTGATGAAAGACGGAACGCTATGACCCTGAACCGCAGAAGCTTCCTGACGGCCTCCGGTGCGTTAATGGCGCTCGGTGCTTGCAACTCTAGTGGATTGGCCGCTGCGCCCGCAAAGAGGCAATTGGATAAAATTGGGATCCAGACTTATACGCTGCGCGACGCAATGGGCGAGGATGTTGTCGGCACATTTCAGATGATCAAGGATGTCGGTTACGATTATGTCGAACTGAATGGTCGGAATTTCCTGGACCGCTCGCCAGCCGAGTTGCGCACCATTCTCGATGATGTCGGTTTGCCGGCGCCGATCACGCATTTGGATTATGACAGTCTCGCCAATCGCCCAGAGGAAGTGGCAGCTGTGTGCAACGTGCTTGGATGTGAATACGCGATCCTGCCTTGGGTCGGCGACGATCAGCGCGGTCTCGATAATTACAAAGACCATGCTGCGATGCTGAACCGCGCCGGTGAGGCAATGAAGCCAACAGGCGTTAAAGTCGGGTATCATAACCACCAGTTCGAATTCTTCGATCTGGGCGATGGCGAAAACGGAATGAATATCCTGCTGACGGAAACGGATCCGGAACTGGTGACTTTTGAATTGGACTTGTTCTGGGCTGCTTTGACCGGAACCGATATTCCCGCCCTGTTCAACGCCCATCCCGGGCGCTTCAAGATGTGCCATGTGAAGGATCGCATAGGCAATGCCAGCCCGTGGCGTACGAGCCTCGACTTCCCCGCGATTGTGCAGGCATTGATGGTGAATGTCGGCGAAGGCGAATTGCCGTTTGAAACCTATTTCGCCGAGAATGATGTTTCGGGCATGCAGTATTTCATCGCCGAACATGACAATCCTCCGCAGTCTTATCGGGAGTCTATTCAGACGAGCTTGGATACGATGAAAGCGATGCGTTTCTAGTCGATCTTCGGATTGGATCGCATCAAGATTTTTACAAACCTGCGAGGGTGGCGTATTGCCGTTTGCTTTGAGGCTTACGGAGAGGTCCGCCATGAAAATCGGTTTTATCGGTCTGGGGAATATGGGCGCAGGAATGTGCGCCAATCTGGTGCGTGCGGGTCACGATGTGCAGGCCTTTGATTTGAATGCAGATGTGGTTCAGGCCGCAATCTCTGCCGGGGCATCTGGTGCCGCATCTCTCACCGAGGTTGCGGACGAGGCAGAGGTCATCGTCACCATGCTTCCAGCGGGAAAGCACGTTCTTGCCGTCTATTTTGGTGAGGAAGGCATCGCCGCGAGCGCCGCCGATGGAGCCTTGTTTATTGATTGCTCTACCATCTCTGTCGATGAGGCGCGCGAAGCAGCTGCCAAGGCGACCGATGGCGGTTTCCTCATGGTCGATGCACCGGTCTCCGGTGGGACGGCAGCGGCGAATGCGGGGACGCTCACTTTCATGGTTGGCGGCCCGGATCCGGCCTTTGCGCGCGCCAAGCCTGTGCTCGACATCATGGGCGCGAATGTCGTGCATGCTGGTGGGGCGGGCAACGGACAAGTCGCGAAAATTGCCAACAATATGTTGCTCGGCATTTCTATGATCGGCACATGCGAAGCGTTCAATCTTGCCGAGAAGCTTGGCCTCGACGCGCAGACATTTTTCGACATTTCGTCGACCGCGTCGGGACAATGCTGGTCCATGACGAAGTATTGTCCGTCGCCCGGACCAGTGCCTGCCGCGCCATCCAACAATGATTATCAGCCGGGGTTTGCGGTAGCGATGATGCTGAAAGATCTACGCCTGGCGCAACAGGCCGCCGGGAGCATCGATGCATCGACACCGCTAGGAGCGCAGGCTGAAGAGATCTATTCGCGTCTGGACGAAGATGGGTTCGCAGGGTTGGATTTTTCAGGCGTCATGCGCCGGGTGCGCGGCGAAATTTAATCGCGTTTTCCTGAAGCATCAGTCCAGCAATACACACTCCACCATGTCGCCAACCTCGCGGGCGGGCGCATCGATTGGTCGGTGTATCAGGACGTTTGAAGTTACAAACGGGGACAAGAGCGAGCTGTCCTGATTGCTTGCAGGCATAACGACCCGTTCACCGCCTTCCGAGTAGTCCAAGCGCCCGCGCAGGAAAGACTCGCGCCGTCCATTTGCGCTGAGCGGGGCCAGCAAACTCGCTGGGACAGTCGTGTGCAGGTCAGTCCCTCCGAGGAGCCTCGCGATCAGTGGTTTCAAGAATAAGTGCGCGCAAACAAGCGCGGATGCTGGATTGCCCGGGAGGCCAAGTACGAGTCGTTCGGCATTTTGCGACATCCAGGTTGGCTTTCCGGGGCGAACCGCAACTTTGGAAAAGATCGACGAGAAGCCGAGCTCTGAGAACACTGATTTCATGTGATCATGATCGCCGACGGACGCGCCGCCGACCGGCACGAAGACATCTGCTTGTTCGGCACCCTCAATCCGCGCCTGAATCTCCTTGGGGTCGTCCGGGGCAATTCCGAGATTGATCACGCTGCCGCCCCACGCCTCAATAAGCGCGGTCAGCGAATACTCGTTCGAGGCGATGATCTGACCCGGTTCAAGCTTTGTCCCTGGTGGGCGAAGTTCATCGCCATTCGCCAGCAAAGCGATGCGCGGCGCGCGGCGAACATCGAGTTCTGCATGATTTCCGGCCGCGCAGATTGAGAGCTGCCGCGCCGTGAGCTTTGTGCCTTCAGGGATCAGTTCATCGCCGGATCGAAAATCGATCCCGGCCGCGCGGATGTGTGGGGCGGCGCCTTGTGCATCTCGGATTGTGATCTCGTCATCTTGGCGGTCAACATCCTCCTGAATGACAACATGATCTGCGCCATCAGGCACAACGGAACCGGTGAACAGGCGAACGCACTGTCCGCGGCCGACGCTCCCTGCATAGGGGTGGCCCGCTGGGGCTTCTCCGATGACGCTGAGTTTCGCGCCCAGGGCGCAATCTTCGAAGCGAGCGGCGTACCCGTCCATCGCCGACATATCTTTTGGAGGGTGCGTATGCCGCGCCATAACAGCGCTGGCGAGCGTACGCCCGACACCAGCCTGAAGCGGGACGCGCTCGATCTCCTCCAGCGCGGGTAGCGCTGCGATGTGCTGCAATGCGTCTGTTCGTGAAATCACTTAGGAGCCTCCAAATACGCGCAATAAAAGGCGCACGGCCACGATCAGGATGAGCACGGCTGTCACGCCTTTGACAAGCCGTTCCGGGAAAAGGCCGAGCATGAATCGGTGTCCAATCCAGCCGCCAATCAATACAGAAGGAATGAGTGGCCAAAACGGGATAAGGATTGCTAGATCACTCGACGCGGCAAGCTGGATCGTTTTGCCAGCCAGTCCCGCGATCGAGTTGGCAGCAATGTAGGCCGTCGCCAACGCCGCGATTTTGCGCGGGGAATTCCAGTTCAGAACATGCAGCACCGGCGCCAGAAATATTCCTCCGCCAATGCCGACGAGCCCTGACAAATATCCAATGCCCGCACCAATCAAAGGCGCAATCCATCGGGACCGGGACCGCATCGCCCCACCACCCGCAGCTGCTCCGGACATCGCGTTCCAGCCGAGGTGTGCGCTGGCGAAGAGCAAGGATAAGCCAAGGAGTAGGATCAGGTTCTGATCGTTGATCGGTGTCAATCCGCCGAGAAAAGCAGCGGGCACCGAGAAGGCGAGGATCGGCCAGACGTCTGAGTCCTTGTAGAGGCCCGCGCGGTTGGCTTTCCACGTGCCGGTGCTGGTGACCGTCAGGTTGCAAGCCAGCGAGACAATCGGCACTAGGCTTATTTGTAAGCCAGAGAAGACCAGAAGCGCCGTGTAGGTTGAGCCGCCGCCAAAGCCGACGCTGGAATAAAGGACAGCCGTCACCGCAAATGTGACTACGAGCCACACTGGGATCATTTGGGTCGCCTTCTAAGGTTCATGCTGCGCGCCTGACTAAGTGATGGCCAATTTGATCCGGAGACACTAGCAATAGTGGTCTGAAACTAAAGACTATCAGGACACAAACATGACGAATGTACCAGATCTACCGGCGCCAGCGGGACGTCTGGACCCAGACCTCGACTTTCAATCTCTGAACATCGCTGTGCTGACCGTGTCCGATACCCGAACGCTTGAAACCGATACATCCGGGCAGCTGTTGGCGAACCGAATCCAGGAGGCTGGGCATTCTCTGATTGACCGAGGTCTGGTGCGCGATGAAATCGAAGCGGTCGCGGCAAGGGTTAGAGGCTGGATTGAGGATCCGAACGTTGATGCCGTGATTTCAACGGGCGGTACTGGCCTGACCGGACGCGACATTACCTATGAGGCTGTCACGCCGCTGTTTGAGAAAAGGATCGAAGGCTTTGACACGGTCTGGCATATGGTCAGCTATCAAAGCGTAGGCCTGTCCACTTTGTTGTCACGGGCCTGCGCCGGCATTGCCAATGCTACGGTCATATTCTGCCTGCCGGGTTCGAACGGCGCCTGCAAGGATGGGTGGGACAATATCATTCGGTGGCAACTCGATAGCCGCCACCGTCCTTGCAATCTGGTCGATCTGATGCCGCGATTAACGGAGGTCTGAAATGGCGACGAGCAACAAGCTTACCCATCTGGACGCCGAAGGACGCGCCCGCATGGTCGATGTTGGTGATAAGCCAAGCTCACAGCGGACCGCTCGCGCAGAAGCACGACTCATGGCGTCGCCAGAGACGCTTGATATCGTCCGCTCCGGCAGCACCAAGAAGGGCGACGTCATTACCGTCTCAGAGATTGCAGGCGTTATGGCGGCGAAGAAAACGGCGGACCTCATTCCGCTCTGCCATCCGCTGCCCTTGAGCAAGATCAATGTGAAGATCGCGATCGAAGAGACCTGCCTGCGCGTCACTACTGAAACGCGCACGCAAGGACAAACGGGTGTGGAAATGGAAGCGCTCACGGCGGCAGGCGTGGCCGCGCTCACCCTCTACGACATGCTGAAAGCCGTCGATAAGTCGATGACCATTGAAGGGTTGAGATTGCTCGAAAAAACCGGCGGAGTCTCCGGCGATTTCAAACGCGACGATTAGCGGTTCATGCGGTGACTTGCCCAACCGATTGCGCAGGAGTAAGCGAGCGACATGACTGATACGCCTTTAACCGTCGCAGGACGGACATTCACTTCGCGCCTTATCATTGGCACTGGAAAATACGCTTCTTACGCGCAGAACGCCGAAGCCGCGCGGGCGGCTGGAGCGGAGATGGTGACCGTCGCGCTGCGCCGGGTGAACCTGTCCAATCCAGATGAAGATCGGTTGCAGGACCACGTCTCTCCGAGCGAGTTTACCTATCTCCCAAACACCGCCGGGTGCTTTACCGCAGACGAGGCTGTGCGCACATTGCGACTGGCGCGCGAAGCGGGCGGCTGGGACCTGGTGAAGCTGGAAGTCTTGTCCGACCAGAAGACGCTCTATCCCGATATGGAAGAAACTCTTAAAGCCGCGAAAGATCTGATCAGCGACGGGTTTGAGGTGATGGTCTATTGCTCCGATGACCCGGTCTATGCGCGTAAGCTCGAAGACGTGGGCTGCGCGGCCATCATGCCGCTCGGTAGCTTGATTGGCTCAGGCCTCGGTATCCAGAACCCTCTCAATATTCGCCTCATTGTTGAGCAGTCGCGCGTGCCCGTCATTGTCGACGCTGGCGTCGGCACGGCCTCAGACGCTGCCCAGGCGATGGAGCTTGGATGTGATGGTGTGTTGATGAATACCGCAATCGCGGAAGCCAAGGATCCGATCCGAATGGCGACGGCGATGAAGCATGCGGTGATTGCGGGGCGCGAGGCCTATCTCGCAGGACGGATGGGCCGCAAACGATATGCAGACCCATCGTCTCCGTTGGCTGGTTTGATCTAGCTGTCGGCGAGCGCCGTCTGAATCAGAGCTTCAACTTGCGTGATGTCAGCACTCGGCACGAATTCTGTGCCGATGACGAAGTTGGGCGTTCCGGTAATGCCGAGCTCACGCGCGAGGCTTTTCGAATCCGCAACCGTTTTCTGGACGTCAACAGACTTCATATCGGCGCGCATCTTGGCGACGTTGACGCCAACCGATTCAGCAACCTCGTCGATCATGTCCGGACCGAAACCGGAGCCATTGTCCAGCTCCATTAGGCCCATATGCATCTCGACATACTTTCCCTGCTTACCCGCTGCGATCGCTGCCAGTGCGGCTTTCTC
>JAEPOM010000021.1:23803-63254 GCA_017642885.1 Henriciella sp.
CGATAGGATGGGAAGCTCTTTGAAAACGACGCGAACCTGATTGTCATACTTTTCAGGCAGTTCGATCGCCCAGCTGGCTGAGCGCTTACAGAAGCCGCACCGATAATCGAAAAACTCAACAACAGTGACTTTCGCATCGGCTGGACCGATCGAGTAGTCGGCTGCGTTATTTTGCAAGGCGTCCAGATTTTCCGAGATAAGTGTTCGGGTCCGTTCGTCTTCTTCGAGCTGGCGCTTTTCCGTCAGCGCGATCAGAGCTTCTTCGATGATTTCAGGGTTCTCTATGATGTAGTCATAAACGACTTTTTCAATCGCTTCACGGCTGGCCGTATCGATTTGCTCCTGCGCGCAAGCTGGCGTCAGAGCGATTGCGGTTGCGGCGAGGGCCATGCTGAAAGTTCGGGTCATAGATCGGTCCTGAGGTTCAAGGTCGTATATACTTGTTACGCAGATGATTTATTTGCCATGAATAGCAAGGTCAAATTGCTGACATTCGCGTGAAGGCGGTTATCTCCGCCGCCGCCAGAACACTTCATTCTCAGGCAAAGCGGGGTCCGTTGCATTGCGAATGTCGCTGGCTTGTCGGAACGCGGGGGTATTCGGCGTAAGCTCTCGGATCGCCCGCTGGGCAAATGAATGCGCGCGCGGATAATTGCCGATATTATAGGCCGCCTCTGCAGTCGCGACCTGCGCCATAGGGCGATTGTCCTGTTTTTCGAAAACGATAGCGAGCTGGGTCCAGGCGAATGCGTTGTTTGGTTCTTTGATCAGCGCATCTCGCAAGGCGGTCTCGGCGAGTTCCATGTCGCCTTCCTCACTGCGTTCCAGAAGGGATCGAGCGAGCGATACCTGGATGAGTGAATTGTTTGGGAGGAGCCGGTTGGCTTCGATTAGCGGCTCGACCGAATCGACCGGTCGGCCGGTTTCAAACAGGATCTGCCCCTTCAGTTCGTGAAAGAATGGGTTTTCCGGCTGATCAGCAATCAGAGAGTCGATCTCTCTAAGAGCGGTCGTAAGGTCAGCAGATTTCATCGCTGAAATTGACCGAGCGTAGCGCGCGGGTGCGGACATATCGGTCGGCGGGTAATCGCGGAACACACGTGCTGGCGGCTCAAGAAAGCCAACCAGTTTGGCTTTCATCATGTCAAACTGTTCGACGACGCGCGGGTCTTCGGGCTTATCTGCCAGACCCGATTCCTCCGCCAGCGCTCGGGTGGTGCGAACCCGCTGTGCGGACAAAGGGTGAGATCGAAAATACGGAAAGCGCCGCGACTCTGAGAGAACTTCCTGGTACCGGAATTTCTCAAAAAACTCGACAATCCCCATCGGAGACTGGTCCAGCGCGACCAGGTATTGCACGCCTTGCGTGTCGGCCATGGCTTCTTCGGCACGGGTGTGCACGAAGAAGTTCAGCGCGGCAAATTGCTGGGAACTCGCGATCAGTGCGGCCCCGGCATCGGGCGCACCGGCCGCGATCGCGAGAACCCCGAGACCAATCGAGATCAGAGCGGGCCGCGAGGCAACGCTCGCTGCGCGAGATCGAGTGACGGTGTGTCCGCAGGCAATGTGGCAGGTCTCATGCGCAATAACGCCTTTTACCTGGCGTGCATTGTCGGACGCCATGATCAGCCCGGTGTGCAAATGAATGCGCTGACCACCCGCGACAAATGCGTTGAGGCTAGGGTCGTTGATTATGTAAAGCCCAACATCATTTGGCTGCAATCCAGCGACTTCCAGAATGGGGTCGGTCCACTCCCGCAGAGTCTGCTCGATCTCTGCGTCGCGAATGAGACTTTGACTGGCGCTGGGCAATGGCGCAGCAAGCCAGATAAAGCTCGCAGAAAGGACAGTCAGAATCAGTCTGAGCATAGGGTCATTCCTTGTTTCTCGATCAGGCTAAGCAATTGATTGTGGCTTGGCGAGGGCAAGATCTGCATCATGACGGAAATGTCAGAGTGGCTTTTCACTGAAATCAAAGACAAAATCCGGGTTGAGGGATGCCCGCACCGTTTCACCTGCAGCCAATGCGCGCCCCGGCTGGCACGCTGCAACAATAGTTGCGGTTTCGGACAATTTGAGGTCGAGTTGGGTGGTCGGCCCTGCGAGCCGTGTGCGCGATATCGTGCACGCCACGCCTTCGCCAACGCGAATAGCTTCTGGGCGATAATAGAATGTCTCGGACGTTGTGCCGAGTTGCGCGCGCCACGCGTCGGGCAAGGAAGATGCCGCGATTTCATGCAGCGGCCCCAAGGCGCGGGCGACTGCTATGTTGTTCGGTGATCGGTAAACCATATCCGGGGTATCAGACTGGAGAATTCGCCCTTCATGTATCACAGCAACCTGATCAGCATGTACCAGCGCTTCAGCGGCGTCGTGTGTGACGAGCAATGCCGGGATCTCGGCGGCGCGAACAGCCTCCAGCGCGGCAGTTCGTGCCTGATCGCGCATGGCCGGGTCGAGTCCGGAGAATGGTTCATCAAGTAGGATTGCAACGGGTTTCGGGGCGAGCGCGCGGGCAATCGCGGTACGTTGCTGTTCGCCGCCGGACAATTGATGCGGATAGGCATCACGGCGATGGGCGAGGCCCAGTCTTTCGATCCAGATATCCGCTTGCAATACGCGGTCGGGTTTTGGCAGCTTGTGCAATCCGAACATGACATTGCCCAGAACAGACAGATGCGGAAACAGCGCGAAATCCTGAAACACCAGCCCAATGCGTCGCTTTTCGATAGGGATGAAAGTTTGCGGTCCAGACAGCACGTCTTCGCCCGAGCGGACTGTCCCAGTATCCGGTGTTTCCATGCCGGCGAGCATGCGCAGCAGAGTGGTCTTTCCGGAACCTGACGGCCCGATCAGCGCGGTCACTTGTCCAGGTTCGATCAATAAATTTGCTTGATCGACGACTGTGCGCCCCGAGAACGATCGGCTGAGGCCTTGCGCGATGAGGGAGGGATTTAGCGACATGAACTCTACGTCCTCTCGGTCCGACTTAAGCGCCAGGACAGCAAAATAACAGGGATCAAACCGGCAAGCACGATCAGAAGAGACGGCAAGGTGGCCTGAGGCAACCTCTCATCTGTTGCATAAGCGTGCGCCTGCACCGCGAGCGTGTCCCATCCAAATGGCCGAAGCATCAGGGTTGCCGGTAGCTCTTTCAGGATTTCCACGAAGAGTATGAGACCTGCGGCGATGGCGCCCGGCGCCAGCAAGGGTAGGTCGACGCGGAAGAGTTGGCGGACCCCGCGGACGCCAAGGCTGCGCGTTGCGTCATCCAGGCTTTTTGGGAGCCTATCGATCGTAGATTGCAACGGTTCGACGCCCGCCGATGTGAACCGGCTCACATATATCCAGAGCAGGAAGCCAATCGCGATCGACCCGGATAACGCCTGACCTGATACCTTCAGGATATACAATGCCCCAAGGCCCAGCACCACGCCGGGCGCGGCATATCCAGCGGCGGCTACCATACGTGCTCCAAAGCGAAGTGCGCCGCTCCTTTTGGTGGCAAGCGTGAAAACCAGGGCGGCAGTGAAGGCGCCGAGTGTTCCCATAGCGCCGAGCAGAAGTGTCGTACGCAATAACGGCCAGAAATCCTGCGTCGCTGCGCGGGTTTCTACGACCAGCCAGATCAAGCGCAGGACCGGGGCCGCGAAACAGAGCAAGAGAATGCTCGCGCAGAGGAGGCTCGCAGCGGCACCCCAGATGGCAGGCAACGGAGTTCGACGTGGTGTGAGCCAGCGTTTGCTGGTTTGCTGACTGCCGCGCTGCCCCTGAAACACCCGAGCAGATATAAGAAAGGCGCTGGCGATTAAAATCAGCATGAGCGCGAGACGCGCAGCTGTATCGGCCTGGCCAAACGACATCCAGGATCTGACAATTCCAACGCCCAGCGTCTGGACGCCGAGAAAATCCGCTGCGCCATAGTCGGCGGCAGCTTCCATCAGGGCCAGAGACACGCCTGCCAATATGGTCGGTAATGCGACCGGTAACCCGACTTTCCAGAACAGCCCGAGTGGCGGCGTGCCGAGGCTGCGCGCGGCTTCCAGTGTGGCGAGCGATTGCATCGTGAATGCGGCACGCGCGGTGATGTAGACGTAGGGAAACAGAGTAGAGGCGAGAACGAAGGCCAGCCCCGGTGCGCTGAACAGGTTGGGGAACCAATAGTCTCGCGCCGACCATCCGGTCATCTCCCGGATCGATGCCTGCAGCGGGCCGGCGACCCCCATCAGATCAGCCCAGGCATAAGCCATCACGTAGCCCGGCATGGCGAGCGGCAGTATTAACGCCCAACTGAAGAAGCGGCGGCCCGGAAATTCATACAGGCTGGTTAGCCACGCAGCTGGAACCGCGAGGCCGAGCATCATCACGGCAGACACAGCGAGGACGATCAGCGTTGTCAGCGTGTACGGGACCAGCCTGTTATTGAGAATGTGGTCCCATGTTTCGCCGCCACCTGCGGTCAGTCCCGTATAAACGGCCACCAGAACGGGTAATCCCACCAACCCGATAAATAGGGCTGGTGGGATCACTCGAGGAGATAGCGTAAATCGCGGCATCCGGGCCACTCTTGATCGCGTCGGAATTAGTTCCAGCCCGCCAGATCGAACAAACGTTGCGCCTCGGCCTGGTTCTCACCGTAGACGTCGAGACTCGTGCCAGACGCGATGAATTCCGGTACGTTCTCAACGCCTGTCGGCAGCGCTGATCCGTCGAGCAGCGGCAATTCCTTGGTGTCGCGTGTCAGATAGGATTGCCCGGTATCGGTGAGCAGGAAGGCAATAAATTCTTCTGCGAGGGCAACATCATCAGCCGTGGCCGAGATGGCCGCGCCCGTGATGTTTACATGCGATCCTGAGCCTTCTGAAAATTCTGGCACCAGGAACGTCGTTGAGGTTGCGACATTGCGATCGGCCTCTTTCTCGCTGGCACCAAGGCGGACCCAATAATAGTGATTCACGATGGCGATTGAACATTCGCCAGCAGCAATCGCACGGATCTGATCGGTGTCACCGCCTTGTGGGTTTCGAGCCATATTGCCAACAATGGCTGTCGCCCAGGCTTGCGCATCGTCAGCGCCGTAGCGGTGGATAATCTCACTCATCAGCGAGAGATTGTAGATATTCGAAGACGAGCGCACACAAATCTCGCCGGATTTGTCTTCTTCGGCGAGCTTGTCCCATGTGGCGAGATCTTCAGCTGACCAACGGGCGGGATCATAAGCTATACCGCGCAGGCGCCGGGCGAGGCCATACCAATGGCCTTGGCTCTGCCGGTAGTTTTGTGGAACCGCTGCGCTGAGATCATCGCTGGCGACGGCTTGCGTCAATCCTGCATCCTGAAAGCGCCAGAGGCTGCCAGCGTCAGCCGTAATGATTACATCGGCGGGGCTTTGATCGCCTTCTGCCTTCATTGTTTCGATCAGTTGATCCGCTCTCGATTCGCGCACATCCAGATTGACGCCCGCCTGCTCTTCGAACATCGCATAGAGCGCTTTGTCGGAATCATAGTGACGGGCACTATAAAGCGTGAGCGTTCGCTGCGGCTCGGCGACTGTTGCCGAGTCTGCAGGTTCGGTCGGATTTGAGCACGCTGCGACTGCTCCAACGAGCAGGCTCAGGCCAACGATCATATGAGTGCGATAAGTCATGCGTGACTTCTGTCACAATTGAGAAGCGTTCGCAACTAGGTATTTGTACGTCCTAACTCGCTCATCTGGCGCGCGAATTGCACAGACTCGCCTTATTGGGGAACACCCTTGAGCGGCGTGTTCTTTTTGGCACTAATTCCCGCCGTGGTGGGACATGTAGAGTATTGGGGGACGCATGAAGGACATCGTACTGGACCTTGGGCCGGTGAACTCGGTTGATGAAACCGCGTTTGCGCAAGCCATCGAAAATCTTGCCGAGTGGCACAAAAAGACAGGCGGTCAGGGCTGGCGTGATCGCGATGCGCCGGACGTGATGATCAAGACAGTCTGCGATACGGCCGGCGAGCTGCGCAAAGCGGTGATCTTTCAAAAGCAGGAATGGGCCTCAGCCTTTATGGGCTTCTGGCTGGACGAACGCGAAGCCTGATAATCAATCCAGATATGCGATAACGTGATGGCGCGCTGAGGCGAGCCTGCTACAAGGCGGGCATGTCGCGGGCATCTTCAGATATCCAATCCATTGCCGTCATCGGCGCCGGGATAATCGGTCTGGCCTCCGCGTTGGAGCTTGCCGATCGAGGTGTCCGTGTCACCCTTTATGAGAAGCAATGGCCACCGCGAGGCGCAAGCTGGGCGGCTGCTGGCATGCTCGCGCCAGCCTTTGAAGCGGCCGCTGCGCCTGGAACGCATCCACGACTATTCGAGCTGTGTGAGACAAGCGCGCGGCTTTGGCCGGATTGGTCCGCGCAGTTAGAGGTGCGCTCAGGCCAGTCGGCGGGATACTTCCCAGGTCCGTCACTGGCGATTGCCCAGACCGCCGAGCAAGCCGCGCTGCTGCGCGCGGTCGAGGCTAAGCTGGCGGATCATGAGCTTGCTCCGCAGGATTGCCTCAGCCGTCTGGATGAAGTGGAACCCGCTATTGAGACACAGGCGCGTGGCGCCTTGCTCTTGCCAAGCGATGGCCAGGCCGACAACCGCGCCACGTTGGAGGCGTTAGTGGCCAGTGCTGAGGCCCATGACGGCATTGCCATCGAGAAAGGTGAAGCATCGATCCGGGTAACATCTCGCGGCATCGATCATTCTGGACATGATGCAACTTTGATCACGTCGGGTTGGCGCTCTGCCAAAGTCGTCCTCAATCAAGATGAGGGGGCGAGCGACGTGTCCGGGCTGGACCCCGTTTTCGATGAGATTGTTGCGTTTGGCGGGCAGATGCTCGCGGTTGCGCCGCTCGAGGATGGCCCGCGTCTGACGGTGCGGTGTGGTCATATCTATATCGTGCCTAAGGGTGACCGGATCATCATCGGTGCGACGACAGAGCCAGGTCGGACGAGCTTGGAGCCTGAGCACTCAACCATTGCATCCCTGCATCAGGCGGCGGCTGAAATCTGTCCGGCGCTCGCCAAAGCCGAGGTCATTGAATCCTGGGCGGGAATTCGGCCTGGAACGAAAGACCACGCGCCCATTCTCGGCGAGACATCGACACCGGGGCTGTTCGTTGCCGCAGGTCATTTTCGCAATGGGATATTGCTTGCGCCGCTCACCGCAAAAATCATGGCCGACCTGATGATCGATCAAAATAGCTCAGAGCTTGCCCGTTCATTTTCTCCTCAATCACGTTACGCCGAGCAGCTGTGACGCCTCGTCAGAGTGGACGACCATTTCAATGCAGCATAAATGATCCGCGACAGGAGATTTTGCATGCACACGATTGGCCCGCTTAGCGAAGATCAACTTGCGATCCAGGATGGAGTCGCGCGAACGGTCGCTCAGTTCGATGATGAGTACTGGGCCAAGACCGACGAGACCGGCGACTGGCCTGAAGCGTTCTGCGACGCCATGGCAGCAGGGGGCTGGCTCGGAATTGCCTTCCCTGAAGAATATGGCGGGGCTGGCCTCGGTCTGACCGAAGCGGCGCTGATGATGCAGACCGTGACCCGATCCGGCGCAGGGTATTCTGGCGCCTCGGCGATCCACCTCAACATCTTTGGGCCTAAGCCGCTCGAAAAGTTCGGTAATGATGAGCAGAAACAGGAAAACCTGCCAAAGATCATCTCCGGCCAGGAGAAGATGTGTTTCGCGGTGACGGAGCCCAACTCTGGTCTTGATACATCTTCGCTCGAGACCAAGGCCGAGCGCACCAATACAGGCTATACGATCAACGGTCGTAAGATTTGGACGACGGGAGCGCAGCGCGCCGACAAGATTCTGATCATTGCGCGGACGACACCGAAGGACCAATGCGCCAAGCCGTATCTTGGTTTGTCACTGTTCTACACCGATCTGGATCGGGGAAAGATTGAAGCGAATCCAATCCCGAAAATGGGCCGCAAGGCGGTTGAGTGTAACACGCTCTTCATCGACGGCCTTGAAGTCCCGAAAGAGCACCTGATTGGCGAAGAAGGCGCGGGCTTTAAGTACCTTCTTCAGGGACTCAACCCGGAGCGCGTCCTGTTTGCGGTTGAGAGCGTCGGTCTCGGATTCGCAGCGCTGGAGAAGGCCACGACTTACGCCAAAGAGCGTGTCGTTTTTGGCCGTCCGATTGGTCAAAATCAGGGCATCGCCCACCCCTTGGCCAAAGCCTGGGCGGAGCTCAGCGCCGCCGAAATGCTCGCTTACAAAGCTGCAGCTTTGTTTGATAGCGGTCAGGACTGCGGCGCCGAAGCGAATGCCGCGAAGTATCTCGGTACCGAAGCCGGTTTCAAGGCGTGTGAGACGGCCGTTCTGACGCATGGTGGTATGGGCTATGCGCGCGAGTACCATGTCGAGCGTTACATGCGCGAAGCCATGCTGGCACGTATCGCACCCGTGAGCCGCGAAATGATTCTGAGCTTCATCGCGGAGCGCGTTCTCGGATTGCCGAAGAGCTACTAGGGCGCCAATCGGTTGCAGACTTCGACCAGGTTTCCTTCCGGGTCGTTAAAGTAGACGGAAAGTATCTTTCCGGTTGCGCCAATTCGTTCACCCGGACCGGCTACCACGTCCACGTTGTGTTTTCTGAGTGTCCGCAAGACCTCTTCAATGTCCCGATTTGTGTAGACGCGGAAATTTGCCGTACCCGGTGTGGTTTGGCGTGCTATTTCGGGAAGCGCGGATGCATCCTGTATGCTGATCTTGCTGCTACCAAAGTGAAGGGCCCATTTTTGCGGACGTTCTTCAACCACCTTCATGCCGCATACATCTCGATAGAATTCGACTATCGCTTCCACTTTGGAAGTGCTGATAACGATGTGATCGAAGCCCTGAATGTCCATATCCATAGTTTACACAGCGGCGTCACAGTAGACAAATCCGCTTAAGGCGGCCTCGAGATGATCCGGACGCGACTGCAACCAAACCCAATTGACTCTTCTTACCAAAAGAACAAAAAGAGAACATATGGATCAACAAAGATGCGACAGGTGAAAATGAGACAGGCAGAGTTACAAAACCTCATTCCTCTGGGAGCGATCTTGCATCGGCCTAAGGCGCTGGATCTTGGCGCGGGCGTGCAGCTGCGCCGGGGGCGAACGCATGAAGTGACCGGGGCGGGCGCAGACATGTTTGCGGTGCTGGCAGCTGCGGCGCATGAGCAGAGTTTGCTCTGGATCGGCTTGCACCGGGATATTGCCACGCTGAACCCGGTGGGGCTGCAAGCCAACCTCAAGGTCGAGCAGATGATCCTGGTCGAAGCCGTGTCGCGCGGTGAGCTTTTATGGGCGGCGGATCAGGCCCTGCGCGCGCCGGGCGGCTTTTGCGTCATTCTCGATATGCCGGACACCTTGTCTTTGAAGGAAAGTCGGCGTTTGCAGCTGGCCGCGGAGCAGGGCGGCGGTATTGGGCTGATCCTGCTGCGCGGGCCGGCGAACACGACAGCGGCCCAGACGCGTTGGGATTGCCAGCCTGTCTGCGCCGAACAACCGGCCTGGGACTGGATCTGCCTCAAAGGCAAGAATGGTGAGACCGGACGCTGGCATATGACGGGCAAAGGACCACAGAAGCGGGGGCAGAATGCCAAGGATACTCTCCATATGGCTACCGCAGCTTCCGCTTGATCGGCTCACCCGGCAGGGTGATACGCGTCTTTCCGGGGCGTTCGCCGTGATTGCCGAGGAGGGCAATGCCTGGCGGCTGGTGCATGCAAATGATGCAGCGCTGGCGGCCGGCGTGAAGGCGGGCCAGTCCCTCGCCGATGCGCGCGCGATCTGCCCGGATCTGCTAACCGAGCCGAGTGATCCAGTGCGGGAAGACTTGCTGTTGCGGGCGCTCTGGCGCTGGGCGGATGGCTTGTCACCGCGCGTGGCTCTGGATCCGCCGGATGGGCTCTTGCTTGATATTACCGGCTGCGCGCACTTGTTCGGCGGGGAAGTGGAGATGGGTCATGAGGCGCTGACCCGGCTTAGCGATCTGCAGATCCAGACCCAGATCGGGATTGCCGACACCAAGGGCGCGGCGCAGGCTCTGGCCCGCTTCGGCGCACGGGAGGTCTCTGTCGCACAGCCGGGGCAAACCGCGGACGCGCTTGCCGCTCTGCCCGTCGCTGCGCTGGCGCTTCCGGACAAGATGGTGAGCGAGCTCGCCCGGGCAGGGCTGACCACAATTGGTCATCTCTATCAGCAAAAATCAGCTGAGCTGGCGCGCCGGTTTGGTCTGCGCCTGACCCGGCAGCTTGGCGCCGCGAGTGGGGTTGAGCCGGATCCGGTAACACCAAAAGCGGCCGACCCGACTTATGCCGCGCGGATGACCTTGCCAGAGCCAATCGGCTTCCTCGAAGATCTGGAAAATGTGTTGCAACGTCTGGCCGCGCAGATTTGTGGACGACTTGAAAATGATCAGCGCGGCGCGCGGCGGTTTCAACTCACAGTGCGCTGTGTCGATACAGGCGATCATCACATGGGCATCGGCTTTGCCCGGCCATGCTCGGATCCGGAGGCTGTGCTGCGGCAGTTCTCGCATCCGCTGTCAAAGCTCGAGATCGAGTATGGTGCGGATTGGTTCCGGCTCTCTGCGGAACATATTGAACCGATCCGTTTGAAGCAGGGCAGTTTTGGCGAGGATGCCAAGCGTGCTGATCAACGCCTCATCCTGATTGAAACGCTTGGTAACCGGCTCGGTTTTGATCACATCCGGATCTTTCACCCCCGCGACAATCATGTGCCGGAGCATGAGTTCGAGCAGATTGAAGCGGCAGGGGCGAGCCCGGTCTGGCAGGCCGCGCCGCGTCCCCGGCCGATCCGGTTGTTCACGCCGCCAGAATTTGCCCAGGTCGAACAACCGGGACGTCCGCCGCTTAACTTCAAATGGCGCCGCATGAGCTTTACGACGGATCGGGCCCACGGACCTGAGCGAATCACGCCGCGTTGGTATCGTGAAGATGATCCGCGCACCCGCGATTATTGGCGGGTCCAGACACAGGAGGGGCGACGGCTCTGGCTCCTGACTTATCCTGGCGATGAGACTGAGGACTGGTATGTCGCAGGAGAGTTTCCATGACCTATGTGGAACTGTTCGCGATCAGCAATTTCACTTTCCTGACCGGTGCCTCGCATGCGGAAGAACTGGTGACGCGCGCGCGCAAGCTCAGCCTCGGCGGGCTGGCGATTGCTGACAAGAACACGTTTGCCGGGATTGTCCGCGGTCATAGCGCGGCGAAAGAGCTGGGCCTGCGCTATCTGGTGGCAACGCGGCTTGTGCTTATGGATGACACCGAGATCCTGGTCTATCCGCGTGATCGCAAGGCCTTTGGCCAGATCTCGCGCCTGCTGACGGTCGGCAAGCGACGGACGGTGAAAGGCGAATGTGAGCTGCATCTTGATGATGTGCTGGACTATGCCGGAAACTGCATCCTGATCGGGCTGCGCGGACCGAACTTCGAAGCCACGCTAGGACAGCTGAAATCCGCCTTTGATGATCATGTCTTTGTTGGCCTGCTGCCGAATTATGATGGGCAGGATCCAGAGCGGTTTGCTGAGGCGCAGGCCCTGGCAGAGCAGGTCGGGATTGGGACGGTTGCACTCGGCAATGTGATCATGCATGCGGCGGCGCGGCTGAGGCTGGCAGATGTTTTGTCCTGCATTCGCGAGAAGACCACGATTGATAAACTGGGCCGTCGCGGGCTGCCCAATGCGGAGCGGCGGATCAAGTCCGAGTTCGAAATGCGGCGCCTGTTTCAGCTCTATCCCGATGCGATTGCCAATACGGCTCGGATCGCAGAGGCCTGTCCGTTCTCACTGGATGAGCTGCGCTACGAATATCCGGATGAGATCGCGGATGGGCTGGAACCAAATGACCGGCTGCGTAAGCTCACGGAGGAAGGTCTCGTCCGCCGCTATCCGGATGCAGTCCCACTAAGAGTACGCGCAACGGTGGAGAAGGAGCTGAGGCTGATCTCAGAGCTCAATTATGCGCGCTACTTCCTGACCGTGCATGATGTTGTGACCTTTGCCCGATCGCAGGGAATCCTGTGCCAGGGGCGTGGTTCGGCTGCGAATTCAGTTGTCTGTTACGCGCTCGGCATCACCGAGGCTTCGCCGGATATGATCACCATGGTGTTTGAGCGGTTTATCTCCGAAGCGCGCAATGAACCGCCGGACATTGATGTTGATTTCGAGCATGAGCGGCGCGAGGAAGTCATCCAGCACATCTATCAGAAATATGGCCGCCATCGTGCGGGTCTTTGCTCAACTGTGATCCATTATCGCTCCCGCAGCGCCATCCGTCAGGTGGGGCAGGCGATGGGATTGTCGGTGGATGTGGTCTCGGCCTTGTCGAGTCAGGTCTGGGGTGTTTCTTCATCAGACCTGGGCGATGAGCGGGCCAAGTCTGCCGGGCTTGATCTGGAAGATCACCGCCTGCGTCAGACGCTCGACCTCGCCAAGCAGATTGTTGGGTTTCCGCGCCATCTTTCGCAACATGTTGGTGGCTTTGTCATCACAAAGGGTCGTCTTGATGAGCTGTGTCCGATCGAGAATGCGGCCATGGCTGACCGCACGGTCCTGGAATGGGACAAGGATGATATCGAAGCCCTCGGCATGCTGAAGATTGATGTGCTCGGCCTTGGTATGCTGACCTGTATCCGCAAGTGCTTTGACCTGCTCGAAACCTGGAAGGGAGAAGCCTACACTTTGGCGACGTTGCCGCAGGAAGACCCAACCGTCTACGACATGCTGTGCGAGGCCGACACGATCGGGGTCTTCCAGGTCGAGTCGCGCGCGCAGATGAATTTCCTGCCGCGCATGCGCCCGCGTACTTATCAGGACCTCATCGCTGAAGTCGCCATCATCCGGCCGGGCCCAATTCAAGGCAATATGGTCCATCCCTATCTGCGCCGTCGCCGCGGTGAAGAGGAAATCATCTATCCGTCAGAAGAGCTGCGCGAGGTCCTGGAGCGGACCTATGGGGTGCCGCTCTTTCAGGAACAGGCCATGCAGATCGCGGTTGTTGCAGCGGGCTTCACCCCCACCGAAGCCGATGCCCTGCGGCGGGCTCTGAATGGTTTTCGCCGCCAGGGCGCCGTCGAGGATTTCAAGGAGCGATTCCTCGCGGGCTGTCTGGAGCGCGGTTATGAAAAAGAGTTTGCCGAGAATTGCTTCAAGCAGCTCGAAGGCTTCTCCAGTTATGGGTTTCCCGAAAGCCATGCGGCCAGCTTTGCTCTGCTGGTCTATGCCTCCTCATGGATCAAGTGCCACCACCCTGAAGTGTTTTGCTGTGGTCTGCTGAACGCGCAGCCCATGGGCTTCTATGCGCCGGCTCAGATTGTTCGCGATGCCCGTGACCATGGCGTCACCATCTTGCCTGTCTGTATCGAGCACAGTTTCTGGGACAATGTGCTCGAGCCGTTACCGAATGGCGGGCTCGCGGTGAGGCTTGGGTTTCGTCAGATCAAAGGCTTCGCCGAGGAAGATGGGCACTGGATCGCAGCCGCACGCGGCGCAGGTTATGGCGACATCGAGAAAGTGTGGCGCCGGGCTGGAATTGGACGTGGGGCGCTGACCAGACTGGCTGGGGCGGATGCATTTGCAATCTATGGCCTGGAGCGCCGGGACGCGCTCTGGTCCGTCAAAGGCCTTGGCGCGGATCGTCCGCTCCCACTGTTTGAGAAAACCGGCGAAGGCTTACCGGAAGAGACAGCGGATCTACCAAGGCTCAGCCTGCAGGAAAGTGTGTTCGAGGATTATGTCGCGACCCGCCTGACTTTGCGCGCCCACCCGGTCCGGTTGCTGCGCCCGCAATTGCCGCGGTTTGCTTCAGCAGACCAGCACCGCACAACTGCAGATGGCGTCTGGCTGTCTGTCTCTGGCCTGGTCATCACCCGGCAGCGGCCTGGCACAGCGAGCGGCGTGATCTTCCTTACCCTGGAGGATGACACGGCCGTTTCCAATGTGGTCGTCTGGCCGAAAGTATTTGCCAAGTTTCGCAAGGAGGTGATGGCCGGGCGGCTCTTGCATGTGAAAGGCAAGCTGCAGCGCGAGGGGACGGTCACGCATGTCATCGCAACGCAGATTGTCGACTATTCACATCTACTGGATGGGCTCGGTTATCCAGAGTTTGCAGGCGAAAGTATCGAGCCGTCCCGCGACAATGCGGACGAAGCGAAGCGACCTGTGCCAGATATGCGGTCTGGCCCGAGGAGTGAGAAGCGCCGCGCGGTGACGGATGCGATCACGTCTGAACTGCAGGAAGCCCACCGCGCCCGGATCGCCGCCGGCATCCGTCACCCGCGCGAACAGGCTAAAAAGCTCTTCTACAGTCGGGATTTTCATTGATGGACCTGTCCCCCCATCTTGGGACACGTGCCGCGAGTGCGATTGGAGTCTGGATACACTCACGAACTCGTTATTTGAACAAGAGATCGACGACTGCTTTGTGGGCAAAGGGGCTCCGGTTAACAGACTGGTGAAAGGGAACATGCAGGCCTTTATGGGTGCAGGCAAAGATCAAATGGATGGGCGTTCTTTTCAGACAATAAGAGTGGGCGAGCAGGCATTTGTGTTCGACTGCATGATCTATGGCGGCGGCCCGGGCGAAAAGCAGCCGCTCCTGATTTTCCATTCAATTGAATTTCCGATGCCGCCTTCAGAAGTGTTCTGCCAGACCATGTGGGACGCTGGCCTGCAGGTTATCTTCGCGCGGCGTCCTGGCTATGGAGCGACTTCACCGTTGCCAGAGGTTATGATGACCAAGGGGCCAGTTGCTTCCGGCGCGACAGCGATCGCCGAAGCGGCAATGCTGCGCGCACTCGTTAGCAAACTAGAGCTGAAGAACGTCATCCTGATGGCTGTGGGGAGTTCGAATCCAATCTGCTATCGTCTGGTTCATATGCTTTCGGAGCTCGAGCAGGTCTTGTTCGTGAATCCGATTTTCAACCAGGATATCATGCAGGTCTTCCATCCCGCCTGGTTCCGCGAAATGCTGAAGCAGATTGTTTCGTCCCGTAGCGGATTACGGGTGGCGGAAGCCGGAATGAAGCTTCTGATCAAGAATGATCCCATCGCATACTATCGTACGATCCTGAGGAAGAGCCCAGGAGACATGGCGTATGTAGATGCGCATGCTTGCGACTACCAGCATGCGGGTCTAATCGCGCTCGAGACCAATGCCGCGATGCTCTATTATGATGCCATCATGTGCCTGACGGAAGATCCGCTGCTTAAGGATGGCTATTTCGATGGCGTGAAGACTTCCATCTTGATCGGAAAAGAGACCACCGACCATTGGCGAACAGAAATGGAGAAGGAGGCCTCCCGCCTCGGATTGCCGCTCCATCGCGCCTCAGTTGGTGACATTTTCTGCGCTTACGCCTCACCTGACGATGTGTTGGCGATCCTCCGCGACGAAGCCATGCCCGAAAGCCTTTCGGCGCGATCTGCCGCCCAGGTTTAGGCAGCCAAGAGAAAATCAGCATTGAATTCTAGCGCAATCTGAGGAACCAGACTCTGGCAACCAGTCGAATTTGGCCCTGTCCAGGAATATGTGATCCATGCTGCCGCTCCCATTGCACCATTTGTTGACCCCGACATTGCTGGAGCTGGGCCGGTTGCCAGCGCGGGCGACGCTGCAGGCCTACGCCGATGAAGAAGAGCGAGCGTCCGGATGTTCGGCATGGCGCATGTCGCTTGATGGAACCTGGGCGTTTCACCTCGCGCCTTCCCCCGAAAAAACACCTTCTGATTGGATCATAGCGAGCTCCTCAGGCGAGAGCTGGAAAGACATTCAGGTGCCCGGCGTCTGGACGCGTCAGAACACCGGAGATCTTCCGCATTACGCAAACTGGCAAATGCCCTGGGACTGTCAGAAACCCCCTGCGGTTCCGGACGCCAATCCAACCGGGCTCTATCGGCGGGACTTTGAGTTGCCAATCGATTGGAGCGGGCGAGACACCGTGCTTCACATTGGCGGTTTCGAGAGCCTCGTCATGGTCTGGTGCAATGGTCAGTTCATCGGCATGGGCAAGGATTCGCGCCTGCCGAGTGAATTTGACTTAAGCGAGGCGTTACAGTCTGGGCCAAACCAGCTCGCCATTATGGTGGTGCGCTGGTGCGATGCGACATGGATTGAGGATCAGGATCACTGGAATCATGGCGGCTTGCATCGGTCAGTCTTCCTCGAGTCTCGGGCGGCGACCCATGTCAGAGACCTCATCGTTGATACAGATTTCGATCCAGCAACACAAACCGGCTCCGCCGATATTCGTGTTGAAGTCGCCGGTGACTCTTCCGGCTATCGCGCGCGAGCAAGGATGGAGACGCTCGACGGTCGGGTGTGTGCCGACACCGGCACTGAGATCGTGCAACAATTCGATGCCACCCAGCCGACAGGTGCGCAATGGGCCCAATCCTTCAGCTTCAAATCCTACGCTGCAGAGCTCCGGATAGACGTGTCGAACGCTGATGCCTGGTCGGCAGAATATCCCTCCCGTTATCGATTGATCACTGAGCTTTTGAGCCCAGATGATGAAGTAACTGAGGTTCACGAAACCTATATAGGCTTCACGCGGGTCGAGGTTTCGGAGCGGCGCTTGCGGGTGAATGGTGAGCCGATCGTTTTGATCGGCGTGAACCGTCACGACCACCAGCCTGAGAATGGCAAGACGTGCAGTTACGACGACATTCGCGCTGACCTCGTCACCATGAAGCGTCACAATATCAATGCCATCCGCACGGCGCATTATCCGAACGATCCGGTGCTGCTCGATCTGGCAGATGAACTTGGCTTCTACGTCATCGATGAGGCGAATGTGGAATGCCATGCGCGATGGTCTGAAGTCGCGCACCATCCGGGTTACAGAGCCGCGATTGAGGACCGCACGGTGCGAATGATTGCGCGCGACCGCAATCATCCTTGCATCATTGGGTGGTCCCTCGGCAATGAGGCAGGGCACGGGCCTGCGCATGATGCCGCTGCGGCCGCCGCGCGTAATCTCGATCCGAGGCGGTTCGTGCACTATGAGGGCGCGGTGTCACAACGTTTGAGTTTCCCTTTTGGGCGTTCGCCAGAGAGCACGCAGCAGCCACCATCGGGCCCGGAACGCGTCGCTACGGATGTGGTTTGTCCGATGTATCCGCCGATTGATCATATCGTGGATTGGGCGCGGTGGGCGGAAGAGACTGAGCTGGACGATCGACCGCTTCTGCTTTGCGAATTCTCTCACGCGATGGGCAATTCGAATGGATCGATTGCAGCCTATGTTGATGCCTTCTTCGAGCAGCCGGCGTTGGCTGGCGGTTTTGTCTGGGATTGGCGGGATCAGGGGCTCGCAGAACAAGACGGGGCGGGACGCTTCTATTGGGCGTATGGCGGACATTTCGGCGACGAACCCAATGATGCCAATTTCAATATCAACGGGCTTGTCGGGCCAGACGGCGAGCCTCACCCGGGGCTGCGCGAATACATGTGGGCGGCGCGTCCATTTGTGCTCGAAGCGGCAACGGCAGACACGATAACCGTTCGAAACCGGCGTGTGTTTGCGGACTCGAGCGATGTCGAACTCTATTGGTTCCTATCGCGCAATGGCGAACGGGTGGAAGAGGGGATTCTGACGCCCATCATTGCGGTTGGAAGCGTCGAAACGGTCGACCTTCCAACCGCCATGCGTCCGTCCAGCGATGAGGAGTGGCACCTGGACGTTCAGTGGCGTACCACCAAGTCCACGGCATGGGCGCCAGCAGGTCATGTTGTGGCGTGGGACCAGGTTCAACTCGCGGCTGCTGACACCGAGTTGCTTGCATTGCCAGACGTTTCAAACCTCGCCGGCACACCTCAGGGCGTCGACCGTGTCGAAGTGGACGCTCTCGTATTGGAGTTCGACGCGCAAGGTATGGCAGGCGTCGCTCTGGGCGATGCGGCGTTGATCACATCGCCTGTGACGCCGTGCGTGTGGCGGGCGCCGACGGACAATGATGGTGGCAAGCCTGGCACGAGGCCCTTGTTTCAAAGCCGAACGGCGCAATGGGTTGGCTACGGTCTAAACGATCTGAGACCGGGAGACGCAGCGATCTCGTCTTACTCCGTCGATGGATCGCGGCTCATTACGCTCACACGTCACTGGACCGGCGCTGAAGCTCAATCGCTTCAACACGATACTGTCATCTGGGTCGCAGACGGCGTCATCACGTTTGAGGAAACGATCAGGATCCCCGAGGCTTGGGCAGACCTTCCGAAAGTCGGCGTCCGTTTTGAAGTTGCGAGCGAATTTGATCAACTGTCCTGGTTTGGGCTCGGCCCTGACGAATCCTATCCGGATCGCTGCGGCGCACAGACACTCGGGGCCTGGACCTCTTCGGTGGCGGAACAGTATCACCCTTATGTGCGCCCGCAGGATTATGGCGCGCATGAACAGACGCGTTGGTTCCAGCTTGTGAATGCGTCAGGGATTGGCGCGCGCATCGGTTTTCCGCGTCCCTTCAGTTTCGCTGCTCGCCCGCACCGTGACGCCGATTTGAATGACGCGGAAACGCTCGCCGAGCTTGCCACGGCGGAGGCGACAGAGGTTCATATCGATACCGCGGTGCGCGGGCTTGGGACCGCGGCGTGTGGACCTGACACGCTCAAGCCATACCGGGTTGGTCCGGGCACATATCGGTTCCAGTGGACGCTTCAGTCGGTACTAGGAAATTGATCGTGGTCGCTATTTCGTGCGTACTGGTTCGAACTCGAACAGAGAGATGCCGCGGGCGTGAGCGTCGAATTTAAGCTTGCGATTCAATGGTGCGTGGGCACGGGAAGCGCAATTCTGACGGTCGCAGAGATAGCAATTCACACCGATTGGCATGGGCGCCTCGGCCCCTAGATTTGAGCGGTCGAAATAGACCAGATTGTCGGCATAGGCCTGATCGCACCCGAGCCCGATGGCAACGCGGGCCGGCGGGCGGCCATGGTGACCGCGCGAACGGGTAATCGCTTTTGCGATTGAGACATAAGTGGTGTCGTCAGGCATCTGCACCAGCTGGGTAAGCGTTTCGCCCGGCTGCTCGAACGTGCGGTGAATGTTCCAGCGGGGACACGCGCCGCCAAATTTTGAAAAGTGAAAACGACCGGCGCTGAACCGCTTCGAGACGTTCCCGGCGGCGTCGATACGCAGGAAGAAGAACGGAATGCCCTTGGCGTCTGGTTTCTGCAGTGTGGTCAGGCGATGGGCGGTTTGTTCAAAACTTGTCCCAAAGCGATGGCTGAGAAGATCGACATCATAGCGCGTATCTTCGCAAGCCTTGAGGAACTTATTGTAGGGCATCAGAAGAGCCGCGGCGAAATAGTTGGCGAGCGAAACACGGGCGAGCCCAATCGCGCTCTCGTCCTTGATCTCGGACCCGGCGACGATCCCGTCTATCAGCTCGCGATACTCGATAAAGACCAGTTGAAACGCCAATTGGAATTGGCGGCCTGTTGGGTGCAGCAATTCGGAAATGTCGATGCCGGAGCGGTGTCGGTCGAAATAGCGGAACGAAGAGGGCATCGCCGAACTTGGCAGGATCCGCACGCGTAATTTGTGAACTTGTTCCAGCCGCTCCTGAATGGCGACTTCGATCGCTTTTCCGCCAGCCGTCAGAGTTGCATAGACCTCACTCGCCGTCTCATCCAGCTCCGGGAAATAGTTGTTCTGTTCGTGCAGGAATTGCCGAACCGTCTCAACCGGGCGAGCTGACTCTTCAAGCAGCTCGACTTTTTCGCGATCGGCGAGGGGATTGGCGTCCGAATAAGTGCTGAGGGCCAGTTCCCGATAACGCTCGTGGAGACGCAGAAAAGCTTTGATAGTTTCCGGGCTCGCACCCACCAGGTCTTCGAGCTCGCTCTTGGCTGCCTGCACGCCGCCGAAGACAGGATCGCGCAGGGCGCTGACCAGCTCGTTGACGAGGCCCGCATCCATGTCCTGAGCCAGCTCGGCAACATTCACATCGAACTGCTCGGCCAGCTTTAGAAGCACAGCGGCACTTACCGGGCGCTGGTTGCTCTCAATCAGGTTCACATAGGTCGCCGAGACATCCAGGCGGCGTGCGAACTCAGCCTGCGTCAGGCCCAATTGGGCACGTAAGCGTTTGATCCGCGGACCGATAATGAGCTTTTTCTTCATCGCTGTTACCTATAACAACATTTACAAACATTACATATGGGAATTTACATAACAAACAATGAAACCCAATAAATATAGGCTTTCTATGGACCTGGCACGCGATTTGTAAATAAGACACCATTGTTACAAGTCAGGAGTGCAACGTGCCAGATACATTGATCAAAGATGCTGTTTCAGCTGCAACGCCAACCCCGCGTCACCGTCGTCCGGCGGAAGTGACTGGCGCGGTACCTGCTGAGTATGACCGCGTTCTCACCCATCGCGCCATGCTCTTTATCGCTGATCTGGAGCGCCGGTTTGGCGGTCAGCGCAGAATTCTGCTCGAGAATCGCAAATTGGCACAGATGCGCTTTGACGATGGCGAGCTGCCGAGTTTCCCGCTTGAGACCGAACACATTCGCAAGTCAGTCTGGGAAGTCGCCCCTGTTCCCAAAGCGTTGCAGGATCGCCGCGTCGAAATCACCGGCCCGGTTGACCGAAAAATGATGATCAACGCGCTGAACTCCGGCGCCAAGATGTTCATGGCAGACTTCGAAGACGCGTCGTCGCCGACCTTCGCTAATATGGTCGAAGGCCAAGCCAACATGATTGACTATGCCGATGGCAATCTCGCATTTGATGACGAGGCTCGCGGCAAGTCCTACCGGCTCAATGACGAAACGGCGACGATGATTGTTCGCCCACGCGGCTGGCACCTTGAGGAAGCCCACGTCACCGTTGACGGCAACCCGATCTCGGCCAGTCTGTTCGATTTTGGCCTGCACATTTTCCACAATGGCAAGAAGTTGATGGAGCAAGAAAGAGGGCCATTTTACTACCTGCCGAAAATGGAAAACTATCAAGAGGCGCGCCTCTGGAATGATGTTTTCAACTTCGCACAGGCCGCGCTTGGCATTCCGAACGGAACGATCAAATCAACGGTTCTGATCGAAACGTTGCCGGCAGCGTTCCAGATGGACGAGATCCTTTATGTGATGCGCAATCACATTGTCGGCCTCAATTGTGGCCGTTGGGATTACATTTTCAGCTATATCAAGACGCTGCGCAATCACCCGGAATATGTGCTGCCGGATCGGGCTCAAGTCGGCATGGACCGCGCCTTCCTTAAGGCCTATTCGCTGAAACTTATTCAAACGTGTCACCGCCGCCGCGCACACGCGATGGGCGGAATGGCTGCGCAAATCCCGGTCAAAGGGGACGAGGAAGCGAACACGGCAGCCTTCGATAAAGTCCGCGCAGACAAGAAGCGCGAGGCCCAGCAAGGGCATGACGGCACCTGGGTGGCGCACCCGGATCTGGTCCCCGTGGCGATGGAAGTGTTTGACGCTGAAATGCCACAAGCCAATCAGGTTCTGAGCCAGCGCCAGTTCCCGACGATCACTGAGGCGTCTCTGCTGACGCCTCATACTGGGACCGTCACCGAAGCAGGCATCCGTACCAATATCTCTGTCGGTATTGAATACACAGCGGCCTGGCTGCGCGGCAAAGGCGCCGTGCCGATCCACAATCTGATGGAAGATGCCGCAACGGCGGAGATCTCTCGCAGCCAGCTGTGGCAATGGCTCACGCATGGCACGGAGTTCGAAACCGCTGACGGAGGCACCGAAACCTTCACGGCTGACGCGTTCGATCGCCTGCTCAATGACGAGCTGGGCAAGATCAAAAGCGCGCTTGGCGACAATGCCTATGCCGATGGTCGCTATCCGGAAGCTACTGACGTGTTCGTTGCAACTGCGACCGGCAACACGCTCGCCGACTTCCTGACGCTCCCAGCCTACGACGTCCTTCGCGGCGACAACTAGTTTTCTCAAACACCCCAGAATTCAGACGAGGATAGTAAAATGACCCAACGCCCAACTTACAAACAGCTGATGGCTGAAACGCTCGAGCGCTACCCGGAAGGCCGCACGCGCGCCGGGCTAAGCATCGAAGATGTCGTTCAGCTGAAAATTCAGAATACCTATAACACGCACCTCGATATTGCTCAGGCGATGGCCGGTGTGATGCGCGAAGACATGGCGGCTTATGACGAAGATTCGTCCAAGTTCACGCAGTCGCTTGGCTGCTGGTCAGGTTTCCACGCGCAGCAGAAAATCAAGGCTGTGAAGCGGATGCGAGGCACCGCTAAAGGCACTTATATCTATCTGTCCGGTTGGATGGTTGCTGGCCTGCGCAACAGCTTCGGCCACCTGCCAGACCAGTCCATGCATGAGAAAACCGCTGTGACGGATCTGATCAAAGAGATCTACACATCTCTGCGCCAGGCAGATGAAGTTGGTCTCAATGACTTGTTCCAGGAGCTGAAAGCGGCGCGCGAGTCTGGTGCAGACCAGGCTGCGCTCGATGAGATCATCTACCGTATCGATACATTCGAGAGCCACGTCGTTCCAATCATCGCAGACATTGATGCTGGCTTTGGGAACGAGCACGCAACTTACCTGCTTGCAAAAGAGCTGATCCTTGCCGGTGCATGCTGCCTGCAGATCGAGAACCAGGTGTCTGACGCCAAGCAGTGCGGTCACCAGGATGGCAAAGTCACGGTTCCGCGCGAAGACTTCATCACCAAGCTGCGCGCCTGCCGCATGGCGTTTGAAGAGCTCGGCGTCGATGAAGGTGTCATCGTGGCTCGGACAGACAGCCTTGGCGCTGGTCTGACCCAGAAGATTCCGGTTTCCACTGAGGCTGGCGACCTGGCGGCCGAATACATCAAATGGATCGATACCGAAGAGGTCACCGACGCGAACCCGCTGCAGGACGGCGAAGTTGCCCTGATGCGGGATGGCAAAGTGGTTCGCCCCCTGCGTATGCCGAACGGCCTCTACCGGTTCAAAGAGAATACGGGCCGCGAGCGCGTCATCGAGGACTGCATCAGCTCGCTGACCGAAGGCGGTGCGGATCTACTTTGGATCGAAACAGCGACGCCAAACGTCGACGACATTGCCTCGATGGTGAACGCGGTTCGCGAGGTCGTTCCGAATGCAAAGCTGACCTATAACAATTCACCAAGCTTCAACTGGACGCTCAATCTGCGCAAACAGGTTCGTGAGCAGTGGATCGAAGAAGGCAAGATCGCGGAAGGTGACTATCCGGCTGACGTTGCCCTGATGTCTGCCAAGCTGGACGAGACAGAGCTCGGCATCGAAGCTGATGCGCGCCTGCAAAGCTTCCAGGGTGACATTTCGGCGCGCGCCGGGGTGTTCCACAACCTGATCACGCTTCCAACCTTCCACCTCACGGCGAAGGGTATGGACGAGCTTTCAAACGGCTATTTCGGCGAAGAGAAAATGCTGGCCTACGTCAAGAATGTTCAACGCGAAGAAATTCGCCGCGGCGTCTCGGCTGTGAAGCACCAGCACGAAGTTGGCTCCGATCTCGGCGATACGTTCAAAGAGATGGTTGCTGGCGAGCGCGCCCTGAAAGCGGGCGGTGCGCACAACACCATGAACCAATTCGTCGCTGCTGAGTAATCCGCACAGACATTGCTTCACAAAAAAAGCGCGCCGGTCAGATGATCGGCGCGCTTTCTATTGAGCCCCATAGCCCCAGGGGCGTTACTTGATGTCGTTCAGCGCCTCGGCAATGAGCTGGAGATCTTCGCTCGGCACGTCGTCGAGGACGCTCTGACGGTAGACACGCACGCCGGCGCGTTGTTCGCGCATGGCGCGCTTCAACTGCTCGTAAAACGCTGCAGAGCGGTAATGGTAGGGATAGTATTGGCTGTACTGACGCCGAGCGTCTGTATTTCCCCGCACCATGATGCGCAGCATAGCGTCGGACAGGGCAACTTCCTCGTCCGTATCACGCGCATTGAGTATTTTCTGGATCTTCCGCTCAAGCGTGAAGCGCTCAATGCGTTTCTGATAGGCCGTCTTACGGTTCTGTCCCCAGGCGATCACTTTGACCGGACGGTCCGCGCCGGTTTCGACTATGCTGGCTTTGCCGCCGCCATAGACCGTGACGTCGCGTGCAAGCGCAGGGGTGGTGAGTAGGCTGACAGCGCCCACAAGGGCAAGCAATCGTGGGGCGGAGACTTTGATCCGTCGCATGAGTGTTCTAGCTCCAAACAAGCCATTCTGGCTTTTGTTAATGCTAGTCTGGCAATTTATTTCGAATTTGCAACAAATTACTATAGTTAATGCGGAATTTCCCTATTCCTCCAGGCCATGTAAGGTGGTCCAACAACACCCGACGAGCTGGAAGCGAGAGCCAAGCATGCCAAAGGCAGTGATTGTAGGAGGTGGGATTGGCGGGCTTACAGCCGCGCTCACATTTCATCATTTTGGCTGGAATGTTGAGGTTCTGGAGCGCGCGTCCGAGCTCGGTGAAATAGGGGCCGGGATCCAAATCACGCCGAATGGCATGAAAGTGTTTCGTGCGATGGGTCTGGAAGACGAGATTTCAGAGAACGCATTCGTGCCGCGTGCCCTGGAGATGCGATTTGGTCGGTCCGGGCGTCAGATCTTCGAGATTGAAGCCCAAAAAGCGGTCGTCGAACGCTGGGGCGCGCCGTATCTGCATCTTCACCGTGCTGACCTTGTTGATACGCTCAAAACCCTGCTTCTTCAGCGCCAACCTAATGCCGTACGGCTCGGCGCTGAATGTGTGGCCTATACGCAAACCGCAGATGCCGCGCAGGTGCTGCTTGAGTCTGGCGATACGGTCCAGGGCGATCTCGTCATCGGTGCTGACGGCATTCATTCGGTCATCCGCACGCAGATGTTGGGGGCCGAGCACCCCGACTTTACCGGCAACATTGCCTGGCGCGCCGTAGTGCCAATGGAGCAGCTAGGCGACCTCGCGCCACCGCCGACCGCGTGCGTCTGGGTTGGGGCGCGCCGCCATGCGGTCACCTACCGGCTTCGCGGCGGGACACTTGCGAACTTTGTCGGAATCGTTGAGCGCGAAGAGTGGACGTCAGAATCCTGGACCGAACAAGCCGGCAAGGACGAAGTTCTGGAAGCGTTCAAAGGATGGCACCCGATCGTGACCAATCTGATCGAGCAGGCAGATGTCCATTTTCGTTGGGCGCTGTTTGATCGTGCACCGCTCACTCAATGGGTTGATGGGCGCGTGGCTCTGCTGGGCGACGCGTGTCATCCGACGCTGCCATTCCAGGCGCAAGGCGCGGTGATGGCGATTGAAGATGCCTATTTGCTGGCAAAGCTCTGCAGCGAAGCTCCCAAGGATTTGAATACGGCGCTGGAGACCTATTTCGAAACGCGTCAGCCGCGCACCTCGCGCGTACAAGCGGCTTCCCGCGGCAACGCCAAACTGTTTCACCGGCCAACACCGATCGGCCGCGCGCTGACCTATGGACCGATGTGGATGGCGGGGAAAATCGCGCCCAGTATCATTCGATCCCGCCAGGACCCTTTCTTTGCCTATGATATCCGGGAAGAGCCCCTAAGGTGAGGACGATGCTTCGCGTGCGCCGTCGGCTTGGGTAAGCTCAAGGCCGTCAGGCGGAGAATGATATGCTGCGTTCGGTAACACTGGCTCGAAACGCTGGCCGAGGGCAAAGCCCGCATACCAGCTAAGCTCAGTGTTGATCTTGAAAAGCTGGTTGGCCGGTTTTCTGAAATTGTGGGGTTCATTGCTCGCCTGATAGAGCGCCGTTGGTGTGCCAGTCGAGCGAACGCCGCGATACATCAGGATCGACTGGGTCGGTGGCACGCGTCTATCATCCTCCCCGACGAAGAAGACCGTCGGCGTCGTCACGCGCCAGACATTGCGCAGCGGCGAGTCTTGGGCGTACCGGCTCCGCGGGGCATCGCGCTGCCAGGGCGTGCCCCCAAAGATGAATTGCCGGGCAAAGCGGGAATCGCTCTCACCATGCATGGACAGCCAGTCCGACGCGCCGGCCCCGGAAGATGCAACTTTGAACCTATCCGTATGCGTGATGAGCTTGTTGACCATGTGTCCGCCCGCGCTCCATCCCATCGTGATCAGACGGTCAGGATCAGCCAGCCCTCGATCCACCAGTGCATCAATCCCGTCGATGACATCGTGATGGGCGTTGCGGAAATAACGACCAACCATGTCGCGCATGAAACGATCGCCATATCCTGTGCCGCCGCGATGGTTGGGCAACAGCACCATATACCCCTGACCCGCCAGGACCGGCAGGTAGTTCGAAGCGAACCAGGTACCGAACCGCGCCGAGGCTTGAGGGCCGCCATGTGTAATCGTGACAAGCGGGTAGCGTTTTCCTTCTTCATACCCAATCGGATAAACGAGCAGGCCTTCTATGCGTGCGCCCCAGCGTCCGCGCCAGCTCACCTGCGCTTGTCTCGGAGTGAGAAAAGTATCAGGCCAGTGCGAATACTCTGACGTGATGGGCTGAAACCCTTCGCTCTCGTCACTCATGATCTGGAACTCGCCCGGGCTCGCAGCCGTCTCGATACGCGCAATGTGCGTATCGTTGCGTGGGTCGTAGGACCAGCTCGCGACGCTCTGATCGCCGTCAGTGAGTTGGCGCAGCGTCTCGGAGCTCAAATGATAGTGATAGAGGTTCGCGCGAAGTCCGGTATTGCCCAGAACGAACACGCCTTCGCCCGATTGATCCCAGGCGAAACTGAGCGCCTCCATAGCCATTCGAGGGAGTAAGCGTTCTGGTTCGCGATCTGCGGTTTTGATGAAGACTTTTGGCTCATAGAAAGGCTCACCATCTTCGTTGACAGTGGCGATATAGGCGAGGGACCTTCCGTCTGGAGAGAGCTGCGGCTCAGCTTCGCCATGCGCGTTCGCCGTCCACCGAACAGACTGGTTGTCATCGCGATGATTCACAAAGACGTCGCCGCGATACACCGAGTCGAAACGATGATCCGGTACGCGGGAATAGGTGAGGGCGGCGCCATTGCCGGAGACAGCAACCTGCCGAATGGAAAACTCGCCCGAAACGACCGAACGCGCTGCTTGATCGCCAAGGTCGAAATACCAGATCTCGCGATTGGCGTTGGCTTCGAAAGGCGGGATCACCCAGCCATCAGCGAGCAGTGCACGATCGCTTACTGGCTGTTGTTGAGCCGAGACGAAGTAGAAACCGGACCCATCCGGCATCCACTCTACGTCGAGAATGGCTTCTTCGTGCGCGGTGAGTTGGGTCTGCTCATCACGCTCCAAATGATAGAAGTAAGCCTGGCGTTTCCTATCGCCGGAAGGCGCAGCCTCCGGGGCTTTCAGGAAAACAAAGCCGCTACTATCCGGATGCCACCAGACCCGGCTGTCTGATACATCAGCTTCCGAGAGCGCCGGGATGTCGACGAGCGCGCCACTGGCGCGGTCAATAATTTTGAGTTCGTTGATAATCTTGTTTTCGGCCCAAAGTGTCGACGAGCGCAGATAGGCGAAATAGCGGCCATCCGGCGACAGAGCCCCGTCAGAAAGTCGCGGGATCTCGATCATATCAACCGGCGACATTGGTCGCGGCTCAGCGTCGGCGCGGACGCCGAACAGACTTGCAACCAAAATCAGGAATAAAACGGCGCGGGTCATGAGTTGGATGTAGCAATTGCGCAGCCGGCGGCAAACCCAAACGCAGTCTATTCACTCAAGCGTTACCACCGGTCATGTGTAGATGTGCCGGATCAATTCCCAGCAAGCCTAGGGTGAGTTCCCACTTCTTTGAATGCGCGTCCCCGAAAATAATGTCGGGATGCGGCTCTGCGATCAGCCACGCATGCTCGCTAAGCTCATTCTCCAGCTGCCCGGGGCCCCAGCCCGAATAGCCAAGCGTCATGGTTGCCAGTTTTGGCGCACCTTCCGAAGCGAGCGCGCGTAACACGTCACGTGTGGCCGTCATTGAATAGTCCGAGGCCACTTCGACGGTCGCGTTGTCGCTAAAATAGTCATTGGAATGGACAACAAACCCGCGATCGGTGCCGACCGGTCCGCCATTCAGCACGTATGCATCGGGGACCTGTATATCCTGTTCGATATCCAGTTGGCTGAGCAATTCGGGCAGGGTGAGGTCATCAATCGGCTTGTTCAGCACAAGACCCATCGTGTAATCGTCGCTGTGTGCACAGATGAGAACCACGGAACGCGAGAATCGGGGGTCGCCGATCCCGGGCATCGCCACAAGTAGTTTTCCGGTCAGATCCTGCACTCTACGCTCCTCAATAAACTCCGACGCTATCCAACCCGATGAATTTGGCAAGCTTTTGTCATTGCGAGGTTCTAGAAGGGGCCTATGTATGGCTGCAGACACAGAGGAGAACTTTCAATGAGCATTTCTGTCGGCGACAAATTGCCAGAATCTACTTTCATGGAAATGACCGCAAACGGCCCAGAGCCGCGCAGCACAGAGGACGTCTTTGCCGGTAAAAAGATTGCCCTTTTTGCGGTCCCCGGCGCCTATACGCCAACCTGCTCAGCCAAGCACCTACCTGGATTTGTTGAGCGTCAGGGCGATCTTGCAGCAAAAGGCGTGGACGAGATTGTTTGTACATCCGTCAATGACGTGTTCGTCATGGGCGCCTGGTCATCTGACAATGGCGCAGACGGCAAGGTCCGTATGCTCGCGGATGGCAATGGCGCCTTCGCAGCGGCACTGGGCCTTGAAATGGACGCAAGCGGCTTCGGAATGGGGCAGAGATCGCAGCGCTATTCCATGCTGGTTGAAGACGGCACCGTGAAAGAGCTGAACGTTGAGCAAGGCGGCGGCTTTGAGGTTTCCAGCGCGGACTATCTGCTGGGACAACTCTAGGCGCTTCACCCAGCCTGTTCCAAAGTAAAACAGTCACTCAGACTTTCGTAACGGAATCGAGGGAAAACAGCGTGTTTCTATGGGAAATGCGCTGTTTTTCGATGAATTATTATTGAAAAACGACAAATTCCTTCCCATGTGAACAAGGGTTCAGATCAGGGAGGACCATACAATGGAACAAAGTCTAATCGTCCTAGGCCTTTTGGCTGTCGCGGGATTGGTGCTGATTACATCAGCGGTCAAAGTCGTGCCGCAAGGTTTCAATTTCACAGTTGAGAATTTCGGGCGCTATACTCGGACGCTAGGCCCGGGACTGCATTTCATCATGCCGTTCTACCAACGGGTCGGGCGTAAGATGAATATGATGGAATCGGTGCTGGACATCCCCACGCAGGAAGTCATCACGCGGGACAACGCGCAGGTATCCTGTGACGCAGTCGTGTTTATCCAGGTCGTCGACCCGGTTTCGGCAGCGTACGAGGTCAACAATCTCGAAAACGCCATCGAGAACCTGTCGCTCACCAATATCCGTACCGTGGTCGGGTCCATGGACCTCGACGAGGTTCTGTCCAATCGCGATGACATCAACGCGCGACTATTGTCCGTCGTCGACGCCGCAACCAATCCTTGGGGCGTGAAAGTCACCCGGATCGAGATTGCCGACTTGTCGCCACCGGCCGACATTACTGAGGCTATGGCCCGTCAGATGAAGGCTGAGCGCCTGAAGCGGGCGGAAATTCTAACCGCTGAAGGTGACAAACAGTCTGCCATTTTGAAGGCGGAAGGTTTGAAACAGTCTCAGATCCTTGAAGCAGAAGGTCGCCGTGAAGCCGCATTTCGCGATGCTGAAGCGCGCGAACGTGAAGGCGAAGCCGAAGCGAAAGCCACGGCATTCGTGTCGGAAGCCATCGCCAAGGGTGACGTCAACGCGATCAACTACTTCCTAGGACAGCAATATGTCACAGCGTTTGAGAAGCTTGCTTCCGCAGGCGGCAACAAAACGGTGATTATCCCGGCTGAGTTTAGCTCAATCATCGGCACCATTGAGGGTATTCGCGGCCTCACAGATGCGGCCAAGGAGAGCAGTTCACGCGGGGGTCGGACAGCCGTTCCGCCGGCCGGGAACAGAGACTAGGGGACCGCTATGGAAGGCTTAGACTTCGCTCTTTGGCCACCGACAGCCTGGCATTGGCTGGCTGTCGGGCTCATCCTCCTCTCGCTTGAGATGATGCTTGGCACGTTCGATCTGCTGTGGGTCTCGATCGCAGCCGGTCTGACATCCGCGTTCACGGCGATTGCGCCCGATGGAATAGCAGGATGGCAGGGACAGCTCGTGTTCTTCGCCATCGCCTCAACCGCCTTGTTCATCATGGGCCGGACCTTGTTCCGTCGGATGAGAGAAAACGTCGAAGAACATCCGACGCTCAACAAGCGTATGGCGGGAACCCTCGGACAGCGAGCCGTGGTTTCTGAGGACTTCACTGGCGGTATTGGCCGCGTTAAACTCGGTGACACAGTTTGGTCGGCACAAAGCACGGATGGCGCAAACCTCGCCTCCGGTGCGGCGGTGATCGTCGAAGCGACTGAGGGAAACACGTTAATGGTGAAACCCGCCTAACGGCAAATCCCTGAAACAATTGGAAAAGCCGCCCCCTCAAGGGCGGTTTTCTTGTATTTGAGAGCTTTTCCGGTCCCGAGACCTACAGATCGTTTAACGGTTGAAACCCGTTGCTCGACCAGTATCAATGATCACAAACTCGGGGGAGAGATCATGTATCGAATTTGGAGTCTGGCCGCGCTGCTGATCCTGGCGGGGTGTGCGCACGTGTCCCCGGCGTCTCAACCCGATGCTTGCGCAGCCGATATGGGTGAGTTCAACCCGTCTCGCGATGTTTTTATCGGCCATTTTGACAGCAAGCCGGATGTCGATGATCTGCACACGATCGCGGCTGTAGGATCATTGCTCAAGCATCCGGATTTCGCGTGTGTGGAGGCTGTTGGTGTTGCAGGCGCATATGGCACGCAGGGGGGCGAATACATTGCATCGTCAGCGTTGTTCGATCTGGCGTTTGGAGAACGCTGGTTGGACGGGCATGCAGACCGTGAGGCAACCGTAGGGCTTCAGGCAGACCTCATCACGGACACTCTGACACGCGGCGGCGACGTCTGGATCATGATTGCCGGGCAGGCTGATATTGCCGCTGATGCACTGATCCTTGCGATGCAGGAACAGCCGGACCTGCCCTACAAAATGCATCTTCACCTGATCCAGCATAGCGACTGGAACGAAAGCGTGACGTCTCCCGAGAAGCTCGCTTTGGTTCAGACCGAGACAGACTATCGCAAAATCCCGGACGGGAATTTTGCGGGCAATGGCTCGCCGGACTATACTGATCCGAACGGCGACTTGTGGGCGGAAATCCTCGCCGATCCAGATATCGGATCGCTCTGGGCGGAGGCGAAACGGCTCGCTGATACTCACAACCCGACGGCCGCCTACGTGAATCCAGCGGTTGCCGCAGGAGGATTCGATTTTTCGGACACCGCCGAAATGGCACACGTGTTTGACTTGCAAGACCTCGGCACGGTCGAAACTTTTTTTGATTATGCGCTCGGAAAACCCAGTCCGATCTGGCCGGGTGGCGCGCGGGCGGCGCTCGCGCTAACTTATGATGATGCGCTGAACTCGCAATTGGAGAACGCGGTGCCGCAGCTCGACGCGGCCGGGTTGAAAGCAACGTTCTATCTCTCGATGGCAGTGCAGGACTTTGCGCAACAGAAAGCGGCCTGGACGGCATTGGCCGAGGATGGGCATGAACTGGGCAACCACACCATTCATCATCCCTGCCGTGGGTCACTTGCCGGTCGGTCTTGGTTAGCGCCGGAGAACGATCTCGATGCGTGGTCCAAGGGCAAGCTGCTGGATGAGATCGCGCGGGCCAACGAAATACTCACAGAGATGGATGGGGCGGAAGGGCGGACTTATGCCTATACTTGCGGTGATACGACCGCAGGTGGAGATAGCTATATCGAGGATCTAAAACCCCTCGTGACGGGGGCTCGCAGTGTGTTGCAGAACGCGCCCTACGATCCGTATTTTGTCGCGTCTTTCGTCGCCGATCGGACCCCGGCAGCTGAGATGATCGCCTATGTTGATCAACTGATTGCCGAGGAGGCGATTGGCAGCATTACGTTTCACGGCGTTGGTGGAGATCACCTGTGGGTCACAACTGAGGACCATGCCTTGCTTCTGGATTATCTGAAGCAGCGCTCAGGCGATGTTCGGGTCGCGCCCTTGCGGGATATTCTTGAGGCAAAGCGCGCCAACTAGCGCTGGGGACGCGCCGGTCGACGCAGGCGGAGCCTTAATCCTGCAGGGCCGCCTTGAAGCCCCAACCCCCGAATGACTCAGAGACAGCCGCGATGATTTCATTCTCGCCCGCCTTGAGGTGGAGCGCGATACTGTCTTCCAGAGAGATTGTTCCAAGGAAGCGATGGTCGCGGGAGCGCCATTGGGCATTTCCAAAGAAGACAAGCTCGCCATTCACGAACAGCCGGACGCGGTCAGAGTAGCCAAAACGAAGCATGCGGTTCTCGGCGGTTTCGGCATCTAGCGTCATCCGGACGAACACAGTGTTCTTTCCATCCTCAATCGCGGTCGTACGAGCCAGGTTTGCGATCCCGTCGGACTCCACACCCAAATCAACCCATCGGTCCGACGGCATATGTGCGTCCGCCAGCGTGTAAGTGGAACTGATCGTCTCTTCCTTGAATGGCGCGGACACTTCGAAAGACTGGACGAGTCCATCCTCAAGCGCTGCGGTATCTGCTGGCGAACCGATGATTGCATCTTCTGAAGTCGCGGCGCGTACGACGACATTAGAGATATAGGCGCCGGTGTCATTGATGCCGCCGCGATCAGATGCGTAAATCGAGAAGTTTCCCGCCTCACTCTCGCTGCGAAGATCCGGCACGTGAATGAGCGGCGTTGTCATGTCGCCCACGAAGATATCGGCGCGGTCCCCAATGGCTACGATACGGACCTTGATCCAGGTTTGGGCCGGAAGCTCGGTCGCCACAGCCTCGTTTGGTCCGGCGTGAAGCTGCCAGGTGCTCGCGCCATTGATCACGCCCATATACTGGGTCGCATCCGGTTGTCCCGATTGATGGGGGCGGGTGTAGAACTGCTCGCGATTGCCGGTTTCGAGATTATCGCGGAATCGCACGCCTATGAATCCTGAAGGGTGGGTTGCGGCATAGTCGTATTCGATCACCATGTCCCCAAGATCGATATCTTGAAGTCCGGCAAAATTCCGACCTAAGTAGAGCGCGGTTCGTCCCATATAGTCGTCGACGCGCGCTTCGCTGCCGTCAAAGTCGCCGGTCGTCCAGGTCTTGCCTTCGAACTCCACCTCTGCGGCGCTTGCAAGTGAGGGGATTGCGCAGATGAGCAGGCCGGCAAGCGCAGCCGGTTTCAGGACGTGTTTGAACATGAGCAGGTCTCCTTTGTAACATGCTCAGTTGTTCAGGTGCGCGAAACGAGGCAAATAAAGAAAAGCTAAGGAAGCTACAGGCTGCGATTTGATCGCAGACTCAGCCTACGGGAATGGAAGCATGAACATGTCGGATCCCATCCAGATTGCGGAATGGTCCTTTGCACCGGAGACGGGAGTGCTGAGGAATGGTGCCGCATCGACGCGGCTGGAGCACCGGGCGGCTGCCCTGCTTGAACTTCTGGTTCGTGAGCGCGGGCGTCTCGTCACGCATGAAGAGATACTCGAGAAAGTCTGGGAAGGGCGGACCGTCAGCCCAAACAGTGTGGCGGTGGTCATTTCAGATATTCGCCGCGCTTTGGGGGATGATCCGAAAAATCCGAAATTTGTGGAGACCTTGCCTAAGCGGGGCTACCGGCTCATCGCCGCTCCGGCGGTTGCTTCTGAAGACCTGGTCCCCGTTGAGCAGGCGCGCAGCGTTCCGCTTTTAGCGTTCGCCGCTCTGCCTTTGATCGCGGTTTTGGTGTTTGCGATGGGGCGGTTTTACAATGCTCAGGCCCCGGAATTGGAGACGCTTAGCGTTCAAGTCAGCGCAGCCGTGAACGAAACTGGCGATACGCAATACGACGCCCTCACCGCATCCGTGACGGAGCTTCTGTCAGTCGAACTCGCGCGGCATGAGACGTTGAAAGTATCGACGCGATCGAATGCGACGGTCATTATCAGCGGAAAACTGATCCTTTGGGACGGACATCCATCCATGTCGATTCACGCCCAATCTGCTGCATCCGGGGAGATTATCTGGTCTGGCATGGCAAGCGGCCCTGAAACGCTGTTACCGCGTCAGGTGCGAAGAGAGATTACCGAATTCGCTGAACTGGCTGCAAGCTCAGAGAATGAAAGTTAGACTGAGAAACTGGTCCCACACCCGCAGCCTGCGGTAGCGTTGGGATTGTTGATCTTGAACGCCGCGCCTATGAGTTCGGTGGAGAAGTCGATTTCGGACCCGTCCATAAATTCTAGGCTCATCTCGTCGACCAGAACACTGACGCCATTTCGTGTGATGACCAGGTCGTCCTGATTGGCCGTATCGTCGAGATCGAACTTATATGAGAATCCAGAGCAGCCGCCGCCTTCAACGGAAACCCTTAAGTAGGACATTTCCGGTTGTTTCTCCAGAATCGCTTTAATGCGCTTCGCAGCCGACTCAGACAGGGTAATATTGCTCATGAGCAAGAAGATAGTGACGCCAGACATTCCTGAAAAGAGGGCAGTGTACGCGACGCGCTGGGAAGAGTCGCGTGGGCGGTTCATCGAAGAGGCGCATTCTGCGACACGCACGCCGTTTCAGCGGGATCGGGATCGGATTATCCATGCCTCAGCTTTTCGCCGCCTGAAACAGAAAACCCAGGTTTTCGTCGCACATGAGGGCGATCATTATCGCACCCGGCTGACGCATTCGCTGGAAGTTGCGCAGATTGCCCGCTCCGTTGCGAGGACGCTTGGGTTGGATGAAGACCTCGCCGAAGCCATGGCGCTGGCACACGATCTTGGGCATCCCCCGTTCGGGCACGCAGGCGAGGACCAGCTTGATGAATGTATGGCCGAGTATGAGGGCTTTGATCATAATGCACAGACGTTGCGGGTCGTGACCCGTCTGGAAGACCGGTATCCGACCTTTCAAGGGCTCAACCTGACCTGGGAAATGCTCGAAGGCCTGGTCAAGCATAATGGCCCGCTGATCACGGCGGACAATTCGATTCAGGATCTGCCGGTGGCGTTTCGCGATTTCCCCTGGCTTGAGGAGCTCGAGCTCGATCAGTTCGCTGGACCTGAAGCGCAGGTGGCGGCTCTGGCCGACGATATCGCCTATAATAATCACGACATTGATGATGGCATTGCCGCAGGTCTGTTCACGATTGACGACCTGTTGGAGCTGCCGCTGGTCGGCGATATTTTCCGCAGCGTTCAGGATGAGTATCCCGCGCTTGGAGTGAAGAAGACGGTGGGCGAGGCGGTGCGCCGCCTGATCGGGCATTGGATCAATGATCTGACGACAGAAACGCGGCGGCGGGTCGAAAAACACAACCCGCAAAGCGTGGTGGATGTGCGGTCTATGCCGGAGCCGCTCGTGGCGTTTTCCGATGAGCTAGAGCACGACCAGCGCGCCCTTCGGGCCTTCCTCTATGAGCGGATGTACAAGCACTACAAGGTCAATCGCATGCGCAGCCAAGGCAAGCGGATCCTGAGCGAACTGTTCGAGCTGTTCATGGCCGAGCCAGAAACTTTGCCCGATGTCTGGCGGCGCGATGCAGAGCAGGCACCCGCGGTCCGGCGTGCCCGCCTGGTCTGCGACTATCTCGCCGGAATGACGGACAATTACGCAATCGACCTCCACCGCCGCTTGTTCAGCATGGAAAGCATGCTTTGAGCTGGGTGGTGGTTAGGTGGATTTGTCGAGTGACATAAGTCGCCTCAAAATGGATACTCGTTATGTCCGCTTTGGGTCAAAAGCGGACATAAGATCGAACCGGGCTCTGACCGCTTCGAGGGCAAAAGTCATCAGCTGCGCACCAGAAAACGCCTTGAAACGATCTTTGGCAATGTTGGGTTGGTAGGGCACGCCGTCTATCGCGGACTGGATCATTTCCTCACGTACACAAAATTTGGTATTCTTTTTGTGGAGGTGAATGGTATTTCTAACGCTAGGAGACTTTTCATGGACAACTCGCCTCCCGACAGAAGCAATCAGCCTCAAACCTTGGGCGAGGAACAGCATATTGCTATGCGCGACCTTGCCGATTGTCTCGCGTCGGCCCGAGGAACTCTGGGAAGCGACTCTAGTTTGCCTGAAGAAACGCGTTACGAGCTCAAGCAAAGTCTCGAACATGCTGAGGCGGCCTTACGAAGAGCGGTCACCGAGAAGACGGTGTTTCTACGGATAAAAATGCTACTCGGCGACGATTGATCCAAACAGCTGGCGCGGGCCGTGTATCCTGCGCTCGACTGTGGCGGATCAATACCTTACCTGAAGGGTATGGGATATAGCGCACGCAAATTCTGTGTTTCGAGTCAGTCCGACTTCAGAGATGATCCAAGAGCGTTCGAATTTGTTGCCCTAGGGTCCGGCTCCATCAAAATTGAAGTGATGGATTATGCAAAAGACACAGCAAATCTTCAGCCCTTGATAGTCTTAAGCCCGCTCGATTTCCCATTTCCGCCTTCGGTCTTATTCTGTGAAATCATGAAGCAGAATGGATTTCGAGTTGTTTATATTCGCCGGCTAGGATTTGGAGGCACGCCGGCCTTACCCAGCGAACTCCTGACGGAGGCCAATATAAAAAACGGCGCAGCTCTAATGGCTGAAGCGGCGCTGCTGCTGCGCGTCATCACACAATTGAATTTGCAGCATTCTGTCTTGCTAGGCATCAGCAGCGCAAATGCGATTTGTTATCGCCTCTGCCTCATGCACCCGGATATTAGTCTCACTGTGTTTTCTCATCCAATCTTCAATCAGGACACGATTGAAGCAATCCGACCGCACTGGGTTCAACCAATGGCAAGGCAGATCATTTTTACCAAGCGCGGCATGAAACTCGCCGCGAGTGGACTAAGGTATTACATCAAGCGTGATCCGCTTTCCTTTTATGATCAGTTTTACTCCAAGAGCTCAACTGATCTGAAATACCGACGTGAGAATGAAGAAGATTTCCTCGCTGCCGCCAAATTTGTAAACAAGATCACCGCCGAAACCATGTTCTATGAGGTCGTCCAAACGCTGACGAACGATACGTTCTTGAGAGACGGATTGTTTCGCGGCACACAGGCTTTGGTTATGGCCGGAAGCGAGACGACACAAAGATGGCTTCGAAGTGCTGAATCTGAAGCCCAACGTCTATCTGTCCCGTTCGTCCAAGGAGCCAAAGGCGGTATTCTCGCTGCCTATTCCTCGCCCGAGGTCTTATTGAGACTGATCGAAGAGCACTCAACATAAATGCCGAGTCCGCTTTGGGTCAGGAGCGGACATTGTCGTTTTCGATGTCAGAAGAGGATTCGCTACGGCTCTGATAGTGCTGTGCTATGCGGAATAGATAGCTTCTCGAAAAAGTCATCCCATTCACGTCGACAGTGAGCGAAAGAGGCGTCTAAGAATGTGATTCGTTCCACCAAAAACCTGCATGCCGCCTCTAGGTCCAATCTATATCTTTGGAAGCCAAGTAGACTAGCGCCTCGCCATCTTCGTCACGCTTAAAATCAGCTCGGCTTCGCGTTACTCAATTTTCCAACAGGTAAGCGTTCTAAACATCTTTCGCCGATCTACCTCGTCATCTTGTTCATTAAGGCCCGCTTGGACAAAAAAGTGCTCCAGCACATCGACACTGTGTTGGAATGCTTTTGATCCAATTTCAGCATCGCAAGCTAACAAACTAAATCTCTCTTCAGAATCCCAATGTAGTAGCAAATTATATTCACCAAAGAGCAAGGTGCAGCGCAGGACGGGAAGTGCTCGTGCGAAATCTTCGATGATAGCCATTAAATCGAATTCGTCGCTTACTGAACGATTGAAGATTTCTCCTGCGTGATCAACGGATACATTGACACTTCCGTTCTGTTTCAGTTTCTGAATCGCACGATAAAGATCGCTGACCTCCAAAATGGACCACTCATGCGGCAGGCAGAGAGTTCGCTCGGACTCGGCAATCAAGGACATCAAAGTGGGCGAAACATCCCGCAATATTTCGCGAACCGGATGAAGCATTTTACTTTCACTCATTCTGACTTCTCCTTGAATCTAACCTTGATTCGTTTCTCACGCTTCACCCGAGAACCTGTTCGAGTGGTTTGCTGAGATATCCTCACACTCGTAACGCCTGTCGTGGAGTTCCGACTAATTTGTGCGATGGAGCCATCCCCCAAACTGCCGACTCTTCCTTGACCATCTTTTGTCAACGTCGATTTACCGCGGGTCAATTGATTGAACAACTTGTCCGCGCCTCTGGCCCCTCCTGATCCTGCATACTCTAGGGTTTTTCGTCCAGACCGGCCACCAGTTCGCCCGATGAAAGTAGTGGTGTTAATTATGTGACTGGACGCCTGCGCGAACCCTCGATGAGCGTTGCGGGCAAGATAGGCCGATACGCCAATTTTGCCAAGTTTACCCGCGCCTATTGCAGTTGATAGAAGCTCGCCCTGCGCACGCATGGAGGCAGCGGTCGCTTGCCAGTTTCCGGCAATCGGAACCACCCCAACATGGTTACGAATTCTGGTTTGCTCACCATCAGAACAAGTGCGGGCATCACCACAGTTAATCGAGTCAATCGCCGCGAATGCGCCAGAACCTGGAGGGCACGTACCCCAATACTCGCAATCCAGACCGTCCGGATCAGTTCCGTTTACTGGATCGTTGAAGACGTAAGTGTAGAGACCCATTCCCGCTGTGTAGCCCAAAGGATCAGGTGATAAAAATCTACCCAATACCGGATCGTAATAGCGGGCCTGCATATAGGTCAGACCTGAGGCGTCATCCTGAACATGACCCGTGTAACCTATGTCATTGTCGTTGTACGAGCTACTCGTCGTCTTCTCACCAAACGGCGTGTAATGCTCTCTCCAAGCGAGATTGCCGTTCCACCAGGTGGCGGCAATGGGTGTCCCTTGATGGTCGAGATGAGTCCATTTTGGATTACCGTTCGTTAGTCGGAACTGTGCGCCTCCCGCGGAGTAATAGTTCGTTTTCTGCGCATCCGTCGTTTCATCTGAATAGATTGGCGTGCCAGTCAGAGCAGAGTAAACCCAGTAAGTGGTCTTTCCATTTTGTACGGTTTTAATGCGCTTGAGATTGCCGTCATACGTATAGGTATTCGTTATGCTGCTTCCGACCATTCCTATTGGCTGGCTTGCCCAATCATAAGTCAGATCGACAGCACCATGCGCCCAAAGGCCATTGTCCGTAAGATTGCCCAAACTGTCATACGCCATTCCCTGTGAACCGCCCCGGGTTTGCCGGAGGCTCCTTTTCTTGAGAGAGTGGAGCCATGACAGACAAAACACACGGACGA
>JAEPOM010000022.1 GCA_017642885.1 Henriciella sp.
TTCCTGGTGACCGAGCTCTCGACCGAGGATGCCCTGATCATGCATCTGGGCATGTCAGGGCGCTTTACGGTCAACAATCGCGACACAGCTGACTTTCATCACGATCCAGGCACCAACCCGGCGCACGACCATGTCGTGTTTCATATGGAAGGCGGCGCGACTGTTACCTACAATGATCCGAGGCGCTTCGGCTTCATGGAGCTCTGGCCGCTCGCAGAGCTCGACACGTATCCTCGGGTTGAGCATCTCGGGCCGGAGCCGCTCTCTAATGGGTTCAGTTCTGCCTATTTAAACGAAATCCTGAGCGAGAAGGCCGCACCTATCAAGGCAGCCTTGCTGGATCAGGCGATTATTGCAGGCCTCGGCAATATTTATGTCTGTGAGGCGCTGTTCAGATCCGGCATCAGCCCGCGCCGCAAAGCCCGTTCAGTGGCTGGAAAGCGGGCTGAACGCCTGGCCCCTGCGATCAATGATGTGATTGCCGAAGCCATCGCGGCGGGCGGATCTTCCATTTCAGACTTTGCCAGCGCCAGCGGTGAACTCGGATACTTCCAGAAGCATTTTCATGTTTATGATCGCGAAGGCGAGCCGTGCGATAGGTGCGGCAGCCCTGTCCGGCGGATCGTCCAATCAGGCAGATCGACCTTTTTTTGCGGATCGTGCCAGCGCTAGGGCTTACGCCCCGCGTTTTTTGCAGAACTTGCTCGCGTTCTTGCCGCGCATGGCGCGCTTGACGCAATTATAGTTGCGGCGTTGTCGCTTCCCGAGGCGGGTCACGGACGCCGCCAGAACAATCGCGATCAGCGAGGCGATCAAACCGTATTCAATCGCCGCTGCGCCGCTCTCAGACGACAACAGATCTCCGTCCTCTTCGACAAGAGGCGGTCGTCCAAAAAAAATATCGCGGCGTGTATACATGTTTACGTCCCTTCTCAGGGATGTAGCTCAAATATGTTACAAAACCGCTACTCCAATCACGAACTATGCGTTGATTATGCGAGGGTTTTACCCTCAGTTCCCCCATAGACGCTGCCACCAATTCTTCTTCGGTTTCGGCTCGGAAACGCCCACAGCGCTGGCCGAAAAGCCGCCATCCGCCATTTTCTGCTTGATCTCTTCCAACTCCCAGCCGGTCAGTTTGGCAAGGCTTTCGGCCTCAGTGTCCCAACGTGAAACCAGCGTTTCGGCATACTGACCCGCTTCCTCGCATTGGCCATAATCGCCGCGCCAAGGATGGCGGAGGACATAGCGGCCCTGATAGTTTTCGCGGTCACCGGTAACCTGAAAGTTCAGATCTTCTGGAAAGCTCTCGCCGTCATAGCGAACATGCAAACGGGTCACGAACGCGTCGACCGGTTGCGGTCCAGGACGAATGCCGGGACGCGGCATCGGCTGGATATCGTTTTGTGGACCCTCATCGAGCCACATCACGCCAAGCTCGCGCAATTCAGATCGCGAGAGCGGATTAGCGGCGCACGGGTCGCACCAGGACATGTCCCAGGCATATTCCATGAACACGGCCTTGCCGTTCTCTTTCTCGGTCTGGTGTTCGAACATGGCTTTATAAAACTCGCCAAACTCATCCTTCACGAAAATCGGAACATCCATATTGGAAGGCAGTTTGACCGTTCTGTAATTGGTCGTCTCAACCCGGCCCTCGCGGGTGATCGCAAAGACGAAAAGCTCCTGCTTGCCTTCGGCGTTCACGGTGCCGAGGCGGATCGGCAGCATGAAATTGTCGTCCTCATAAGCGACTTGGATTGGGCGCAGCATGGACGAGCCGTCATGGCGTTCCAGGTTTACCTTGGCGACGAAGAATTTCATTCCGCGCTTGAGATAAGCGTCAACCACCTCTTCCGCGCCATCCGGAATGCGATACTCATTTTGATTGAGCCAGGTGATCAGTCCGTCGCTTTCTTCGGCTGACAGAATGAGAATGTCATACTCACCGACTTCATATTCAGCTTCGATGGTGACGCCGAGGTCTTCGGCTTCCTCCATCATCGCCGATTCCATGACAGGCTCAGGCGGAGCTGACATAGCTACCATATCCCGGCGATAGCGCATCTCGCACGGGTTCTCGTCATAATACTCGACCAGCCGGGGCGCCGTGTATTCATCCAGATGATCAACCAGCGCCGGATTGGCGACGTTGATCTGCTCGCGCAAAGGAATGTCGACCACCGGGACGACCATGGCAAACTCATTGGCGTCGCCGCGATAGTCCGATGCCATCGTGATCACGGTGCGCTCATCATCGCGCACCAACACAACTTTCGACGCATCGTTAAACAGGTCCGTGTCGGCCTTGGCGACGTAGAAACCGCAAAACGCGGAGGCTGCTGGCGCACTAAGCGCGAACGATGTGAGGCCGAGGGCGCAAGCCCCCGCGAGATGTTTCAGGGCCATTCGAGGTTTCCTTTTTGGAGGTCCATTCAAACCGTCGTGCGGGCAGCACGCGGTCCAAAACAGGTGAGAGAAGCGCCAGCGCCGCCAGGGCGTACAGCATGGCACCGCGAAGATGATGCTCCCAGCTGAGCCACGCAGCGAGCGCAGCGACAGCGAAAGCAAACAGGATCCGGGCGATCCGGGAATCCGGTGTCGATCGGGGATCGGTAATCATGAAGAAGGCAAAGACCAGCAATGCCCCCGATTGCAATTGATGTATCGGGATCGCGATCGGATCACCGAGATAGAAGGCGCGCCCGAACAGCATCGCCGCAAAACCGACCAGGAACCCAAGCGCGATATCCAGCCGTTTGGCGCTGGACAGCACCAGCGCCGCAAATCCGATTGCGAAAGCGGCGAAGATCGGCGCCTGTCCCCACTGTCCTGGCGAGACCCAGGCGGCTGATCCGCCAATCAGGCTAACCGTCACGATACCGATACAGGCCGGATTGAAGATGTGCTTGCCGTGATACCGAACCAGGAACTTGGCCGAGATCGCGATGAAACCCGCAGCGAGCCAGAACCATAAGGAATTCGCTCGCAGAAGAATCGATAGAGAGAGCGAGGTGATCAGCGCCGACTTCCACTGAAAATCAGCAAGCCATCCGACCGCGCCCGCTTCCAGGCTTGAGCCGCGCCAATAGGACCCAGACGTCGCCCGACGTTCCTCCTTGCGCGCATTCATCCAGACCGTTCCGATCAGCTGCGCCGACATCGCCCCGATGATCGCTGCGATCAGCGCAAACGGCCTGGCGGAGAAGTCGCTCGTGACAAATGAAATGCAAAACAAGCCGGACAAAGCCAGGATCTGCCAATGTCTGGCATCCTGATTGACGGCTCTGAACAGCCGTGTCGCGTTCGTCCTCAATCCCATATCACGTAGAAAACACACTAAATGCGGGCGAAATAGGGCATACAATTTACAGATCCGCGACACCTCTGCGCATGGCTCTTTAAGACATCTCTGCTTAGATGCAGCCTATGAGCGAGCAAGACACCGTTTCATTCGGCTTTGAGCAGGTCACCCCGGACGAGAAAGTCGACCGGGTGAAAGGCGTGTTCCGCTCCGTCGCATCGAAATATGACGTGATGAATGATTTCATGTCTGCAGGCGTCCATCGACTATGGAAGCACGATACGATGAACCGCTTGAACCCGCAGCCGGGTGAGCGTCATCTCGATGTGGCAGGCGGCACCGGGGAACTCGCCCGCGCCTTCCTGAAACTCGCCGATGAAGCCGGCAAGCGCCGCGGAGACAAACGCATCGCCACCGCGATTGTGTGCGACATCAATGATGCGATGCTGGAAGCGGGTAAGGCCCGCGGCGATAATGCCGAGTGGGAAGGGCGCCTCGATTGGGTTTGCGCCGATGGATCTGCGCTGCCCTACCCCGATCGCAGCTTCGATGCGTTGACCATTAGCTTCGGTATTCGCAACTTTGCCGACCGCGTTGCCGGCCTGCGCGAGTTTAAGCGCGTCCTCAATCCGGGCGGGCGCCTCGCTGTGCTGGAGTTCAGCCAGATGACCGCGCCAATGCTGCAGAAAGCCTATGATGTCTACAGCTTCAACGTGATCCCGGAAGTTGGAAAAATCGTCACCGGCGACCGGGACAGCTATCAGTATCTGGTCGAAAGCATTCGCCAGTTCCCGGATCAGGAAACATTCAAGGCGGAGATCGAATCGGCTGGCTTCTCAAATGTCTCGGTGACCAATTTCTCCGGTGGCATCGCTGCGCTGCACTTTGGTTGGGCGATCTGATCCATGTTTAAGGCGCTGGCAGACTATGGACGGCTTCTGCGTGCGGGTACGGCGCTCGCGCGTCATGATGTGATCTTGCCCGGCGAATATCATTCCCGCCTGCCTTTCCCGGCCAAACTTGCAGGCAAGACACTCCGCATTTTCGGCGGCGGCGCGAAGGGCCGGCCCGGCAAGCGGCTCGCCACAGCGCTCGAAAAGCTCGGACCCGCCTATATCAAGCTCGGTCAATTCCTGGCCACGCGGCCAGATGTGTTCGGCGTGGAGACGACCAGCGACCTGTCCCGCCTGAAAGACAAACTGCCTCCCTTTTCAATGAAGGCGGCAAACGCAGCGCTCGAAGACGAATTCGGAGAAGACGCGGCCCGTCTGTTTCCTGATCTTTCCGATCCGATCGCTGCCGCATCGTTGGCCCAGGTCCACCGCATGCAGACCGAAGACGGCGCGAAAGCCGTCAAGATCCTGCGCCCGAAAGTTGAAATCCTGATCGACAGGGAACTTCGCGCGATGAAACGCGCCGCGCGCACCGTCGAACGCGTGAATGTCGAGAGCCGAAGACTGGCTCCGGTTGCGTTCACCGAAACCGTTGCTGAGGCGATGGAAAAAGAACTCGATCTGCGGCTAGAGGCCGGCGGCGCGGATGAAATGCGCGAGCTATCCTTCAAAGCAGGATATTACCATATCCCGGCGGTAGATTGGGAACGCTCAGGCAAGCGCGTGCTGACAACCGAGTGGGTGGACGGAAAGCCGTTGACCGATCCAGAAGCGGCTGAATCGCCCGGCATAGACCGTCCGACCCTCGCCAACACCGTCACGCGCGGCTTCCTCGACCATGCCATTCATCACGGCGTCTTTCACGCCGACATGCATGAAGGCAACATGATCGTGACGCCGGATGGTCGCTTGGCCTTGGTCGATTTTGGGATCATTGGCCGCATCGGGCTGGGTGAGCGCCGGTTCCTGGCCGAGATCCTCTGGGGCTTTCTCAAACGCGATTATTACCGCGTTGCTGAGGTCCACTTCGAAGCGGGCTACGTTCCCGCCGACAAATCCGTCGGCGATTTTGCACAGGCGCTGCGCAGCGTTGGCGAACCGATCCATGGCAAGTCGGCAAGCGATGTCTCCATGGGGCGGCTCTTGCTTCAGCTCCTCGACTTTACCCACACGTTCGGCATGCAGCTGCGTCCTGAACTGGTCCTGCTGCAAAAGACAATGGTGCAAGTCGAAGGCGTCGCGCGTGCGATCGATCCAGGACACGACATCTGGGCCGCTGCCGAGCCGGTCGTCAAAGATTGGATTACCCAGAACCTTGGTCCGGCGGGCGCTGCGAAACTGGTGGCCCAGAGCGCCAAAGACGTCGCCGATCGCCTCAAGCGCCTCCCAGACGTGATGGATCAGTTCGAGGCGAAGCTGAATGCCCCGGACCCTGAGCCGCTACCAAGAGAGCGGTTTGCACCCTGGTGGGGATGGATGGGTTTCTTCCTGGCGCTGGTCGCTGCGATCGTCGCCGTCGTCTACGCGCCCTGAGTTTCCGTTGGCAAGAAGATCACGAACCTGGTTCCGCTCGCGCTTGTTTCACCTAGTTCAAGATCCCCGCCCATAGCGCGCGCAAGATCGCGAGAGAGCGCGAGACCGAGCCCGGTCCCATCACGGCGCGTCGATCCCGCAAAAGGTTTGAATAGATTGGCTTTCGCGTGCTCCGGCAGGCCTGGTCCAGTATCAGCGACACTGAGCACGGCCCCATCAAATCCGATCGAAATCTCGCCTTTCCCGTCCATCGCTTCGGCCGCATTGCGAATGAGGTTGGCGCAGATGCGGTGCAAATGATCCGGATCTGCCTTCGCGCTTGCCTGCAGATCCACCTCATTGGCAAAAGTTACAGTCTCAAACGCTGCAAGCGCCTCGGCGGCGGCTTCTTCGGCGATGTCGAACAATCTGACTGTATGGATGTTGGAGTCCGGCACGGACGAGCGACCATATTTCAATGTGTCACTCGCGAGATTGATGGCCCGCTCGAGAGCTCGCTCGAGGCGCGGCAAACTCTTGGCCACCCGAGGGTCTTCAGACCGAGACAAGCTGTCTGACACCAGCTGCGCCGTCGCTAGAGAGTTGCGCAGATCGTGATTGATCTTGGCCACAGCTTCGCCGAGCTGCGCCAGGCGTTCTTGCTGGCGAAAGGCGTTCGAAACTGCCTCTTCCATATCTGAGAGCGCATTTTGTGCGCGGCCAATTTCATCGCTGCGCGGGGTCGGAGAAAGCCGTCGTTGCCAGCTCCCAGGTTCATCCCTGATCTGCTCGACGGACTGGGTCACACGGCGGATCGGGCGAACGACGGTCAGGACCAGCATTAGATAGATGAGCCCTCCCGTGAACACCGAAATGATCAGCGACAAGACGAGAATATTTCGGCCATAATCCGTCAACTCGCTTCGCAGACCGGACTCGTCGACGACGATTTCGATAACCCGGCCAGGCCGCGACCCGGCAGCGCGCAGGACGAGGAAGCGGTCTTTCGGCGCAAAGAAAGTTGCGAGCGTATCGCCAACCTCCGAGAAATCCGGAGTTTCATCGAACAGGACAATTTTGCGCGTACAGCAAATCTCCTCACCGGGATTGAGGATCATGTCCCGGCGCTCGTCATAGAGTTCAGCAACGGCCAGGACCATGGCGCTTTCGAGCAAGTCCTGCTCGAGCTCTTCCGACACCATACGGCTAGGCGCAGCCTCCAGGGCCAGGGCAGCGAGGCGGCCTGCTTCGATTTGATCTTTCAACCAGCTATTGCGGAAACTCGTCGCGCTCGGCACGAAGATAAGTGCCTCGACGACCAAAACACTCGCAATCGCAATGAGGAACAGCCGGAAGGACAGGCTCTCCCGCCAGCGCAGCTTACGCCTTGGCGCTCCGTTTTCCATCTCTGCAATCACCCCCGGCAACTAGCTTATGGAATGCGTTGCAGCAACCCAACGAGCGTGCGCGACGCTTTCCCGAATACAGTCGGTGTGAAATGTGCGCTCGCGGCACGCTTCACGATTTCCGACCGGGTCGGATATGGCGAGATGAAATTGGTCAGCGATTGCACGCCCAATTTGTTGGACATGCCATAGCCAACAATCTGGATGATATCGCCGGCACCATCGCCAACAATCGACGCGCCGAGGAGTTTGCCCTTGCGAATGATCAGCTTTGCTTCGCCGAGCGTTTTCCCTTCGGCGATGGCGCGGTCATTCTCATGGAAAGGGAAAGAAGACGTTGTGACGCTGTCACCGTACTGCTCGCGGGCTTCGGCTTCGGTCAGACCGACTTGAGCCACTTCTGGCGCGACATAGGTAACGGATGGCAGCGGCAGGTCACTCGCTTTGCTGCCTTGTTTGAAGAGCGCGCGCCGCGTGAATACACTGGCATGCCATCCGGCCAGATGAGTGAACTGACCCTGGCCGGCAATATCACCGAGGGCCCAGACGCGCGGGTTCGATACAGATCTCAACTTGTCGCTCGCCTGGATGCCGCTTCGGTCATAGTCGACCCCGCCCGCTTCCAGATCGAGACCGTCCAGCATGGCACGGCGACCAACCGCGACCAGCAAATGGGTACCCGCCACGGTCGCCGTGCCGTCTTCACTTTCCGTTTCCACGGACACCGCACCTTCACGTCCAGTGACTTTAACTGCCTTATGGCCCTCCAGAATCGCAACGCCCTCTTCGCGAATGGCGTCGACCGCGATCTTGGCGTGATCTGAATCAGCCCTTGCCATGGCGCGGCCCATTTCGATGACGGTGACTTCTGAGCCGAGGCGATGGAAGGCCTGCGCCATCTCCATACCGATTGGGCCGCCGCCGAGAATAATCAGATGCTTTGGCTGCTCAGGCAGCGAAAAAACTGTTTCATTGGTAATGAAGGGCGTTTCACTCAAACCCGGGATGGGCGGAACGAAAGCGGTCGAACCGGTGGCCACAATGATCCGGCGCGCGGTTGCTTCCGTCGTTGCCGAAATCACGGTTTTGCGGTCCTGGAACTTGGCATGCTCGCGAATAACCGTCACGCCGAGGCCCTCGAAACGCTCCTGACTGTCGACGGGTGCAATTGTATCGATTGCCTTTTGAACGTGCGCTTTGACCTGTTCCCAATTCACGTTGGGTTCGGAAACGCTGACGCCGAACTTCGCGCTTTCACGGGCCGACTGGGCATATTTCGCCGTTGTCAGCAGAGCTTTCGAAGGGACGCAGCCATAATTCAGGCAGTCGCCACCCATTTCGGCTTTCTCATAGAGAATGACGTTGAGCCCGAGCATTGCTGCACCCGCGGCTGCAGACAGTCCGCCGGATCCACCGCCGATAACGATGAGGTCGGCTTTGAGCTTGCGTTTGGTGCCGGTTGTATCTGGAGCTGCGGTCATAGGTCTTGTCTCCATGGGCTCGTCGGTTTCTGCCACACGTGCGTGGGGCGTTGCTATTGTATCTGACATCTAGGCCTCTGCGGGCTCAGCCTTGCGGCCTGTGATTTTCTTGTAAGCCACCGGGATCAGCGACACGACGCCGAGGGCTGCGAGCGCCGGTAGCATGTTCTTGGCGATAATGCCGAGGTTTGGATCTTCTCCAGCGGCAAAGGTCGCTCCAAGGCCTGATCCGACCCATGTATAGGCGACCACGCCCGGAATGATGCCGACAGCGGTGGCGATCAAATACTCACGATACTTTGCACCGAGGAGCGCCGGCGCAATGTTCGCCACTGGGAACGGAACGACTGGCAACAAGCGCAGCGCAAACATGTAAGAGAACGGGTTCTCGTTGAAACCCGCTTCCATTTTGGTCATGAACGGTCCGGCGCGGTCACGCAGGGCGCTGCCAATCGATGTTTTGGCCGCAAAGAATAGCAGGCTCGCACCGAGCGTGGCGCCAGCAATGGTTGCCAAAGAGCCGCCAACGAGACCGAACAGGAAACCGCCCGCAATTGTAATCCACAGCGCACCAGGGATCATGAACAGTGTAGCGGCGGCATAGACCGCGATGAAGATGGCCAGCGCCAATACGAGATTGTTGGCGACAAATCCCTGCAGCACTTCTTGCTGTTCACGCAATGTGTCGAGCGACAGATACTGGAACAATCCCAGCTGCCATGCGCCAACCATCACGGCTGCAATCAAATAGACAGGCCACAGCTTAATCCAGATCGGGCTTTGCTTTGTTTCGGCCGTATCCGTCATGTTCTTTTTCCTTCTCTCGCGCAGAACCGATTATGAGCCTGTAGTTGGCTCAACATCGTTCAACGCCCAATCGTATTCATGTTTCGTGATTCTGCGCTTCGCTTCGATCTGCGCGGCCAGTTCAGGCTCTGCATGTTCCAACAGGTGATCGATCACGCCATCATTTGATCCACCAAAATCCTCGCGGAACCATTTGTAGATGGTTGAGACCTGTAATGTTCCATTGCGGCGCACGGTGACGCCGCGTGGATCGTTCACGTATTCGCGGGCCGCGCGGTCTAAGTCCTCGTCCAGCGTTTCGGCGAACCAGGCATCGGTTTGAATGTTTGGGCAGCTATACGCCGCGCAATTGATCGCATAGTGCACGCGCGGGTCATCCCACTCGACACGCAGGATCTCGTGCTCAATAGCGTCGAGCGAACGCTCTTCGCCGTCAATCGTTGTGAAAACGCGCTTCCACGGGCCTACAATGTATCCAGACCGGATCGATTTTGTCGGATAACGGCCAATAATGTGCTTCACGGTGAGCGCATTGTAGACATTTGAATAGGCCGCGAACTGTTCCGGCTCTGTCAGGGTATCGAAATCGAGATCGGCGAACGCATCGAGGTAGATATCGAGCTTGGCTACATCGTCGGCATTGCTTTTGAGCGCGCCATAGTCGAACCGGTTCACGCCGTCCTCATGCTCGCTGACATAGGTGCCGAGCAGGTCGTCCCAGGGCTTATGCAGATCGGTATCATCCGCTGCAGCGGATCCAGCAGCCAACGTCATGGTCATTGCTCCAGCAGTCAGTAATGTGCGTAGCATATTTTCGTAATCCCGATATAGCTTTGTTCGGGTCCGATATATTTGGCAGGCGCCTGACTTGCACGACACAGTCCGGTCGCGATACATCACTCATCCGTGAACTCATCCGGGCGTGTATTTGTCCTGCAAATCCTGCGGGATTTCCCTTGACCTCGCCAATCCAGAGCCGTATTAGCCCCGCTTTCGAGTTCAACACCTTTCTATTGAGGCGAGACGCCCATGAAACGCACATTTCAGCCAAGCCGCCTGAAGCGCGCCCGTACCCACGGCTTCCGCTTGCGTATGGCAACCAAGAACGGCCGCAAGGTCCTGGCCCGCCGTCGTGCAAAAGGCCGCAAGGTTCTGTCTGCTTAGGACTGAACCGCCAAGGGTTTCCCATGGCAAACAAAGACACATCCGAAACTGGGGTCGTTCGTCTCAAGACACGGCCCCAGTTTCTTTTTGTTCGGGGCGGTCATTCCGAGCGACGCAAGTCAGTCGTCGTGCAGGCCCGCTGCCGCAAAGACTCTGACCAGCTCGGCGCCGGTTTCACCGCAACAAAGAAGATCGGAAACGCTGTTGTGCGAAGCCGGGCGAAACGCCGCCTTCGCGAAGCGGCGAACGAACTTCTGCCTCTTCACGGATTGCCCGGCGCTGACTATGTGTTCATTGCTCGAATGGATACTGCGACGATTGGCTGGCAGCGCCTGCTTGACGATATGGAAAGCGCGCTGATAAGCCTCGCCGAACAAGTCTCAGCGGGGACAGGGTCAGCCTGACCCCTCTTTTTATATTTGCAGGATACGATCTGCCCATGTTGCCCAATCAACAAAACGGTATGGACCCTCAGGACCAGCGCAATTTTATCATCGCCATGGCGCTGATGATTGTCTTTGTGTTTGGCTATCAGGCCTTCGTCCTGGACCCCGCCGCCAAGCGCGCGGCTGAGCAGAGAGAGGCCGCTGCTGTAGAAGCCGGAATCACCGAAACGGTTGATTCGACCTTGCCTGGAACCGACACAGTCGCCTCAACCACACCCAGCGTGCCGGAATCCATCGAAGCTGCGCTCACCGAAACCGACCGCATCGCCTTCGACATGAACCGGGTCGATGGATCGGTCCTGCTCAAGACCTCCGAGATCGATGATCTCAACCTGAAAGACCACTACAAGACCGTGGAGCGCGAAGAAGAGCTGCGCCTGCTGCGTCCCCGCACGACGCTTGAAGGTAAGACAAGCGGGTATTCAGCGACCTGGAACTGGAGCGTTCTGAACGATGCCGACCCGCAGAACCCGACCTATTTTCAGGTGTTGCGCCCAGAAGACTCGTGGGCTGCGTCCACCGACGCCATCACGAATGGTGAGACGGTTACGCTGACCTTTGAACGCGGCGGTCTCGCGCTTGAACGCGTGATCTCGATCGATGATGATTACATGTTCACCTTCCAGGACATGATCACCAACACATCTGCTCGCAATTTTACGCTGAGCCCGAACGGGTATGTCCGACGTTACGGCGCGTGGAAGGACTTCCTCGAAGAAACCGACCCGGGTTCCTCTCGTAAAATGGGCCTCGCGCACCAGGGCCTGATCGGTGTGTTCGACAACAGCCTGACCCTGCGCAACTATAAGAACCTCTCCAAGAACAAGGGCATCAAGGACGCGGACCAGACCGGGTTCCGGGCTGCCGAAGAAGGGGGCTGGATCGGGTTGACCGATATGTACTGGATGGCCGCCCTCATCCCGGAACAAGGCCGAACCTGGCGCTCCCGCGTTGAGCAGAAGGAAAACCTCCTGGAACTCGTTGTCGACTCCCAGGACGTGCAGATCCCAGCAGGTCAGTCGATTACGATTACCAACCAGATATTTGCAGGTGCCAAGGAATACAATGTCGTTCGCGATTACAAAGCCGACGGCGTTCCGCGCTTCGATGACTCCATCGATTGGGGAAACATCCTCTATTATATCACCCGTCCCTTCTTCGCGCTACTGAACTGGCTCAAGACACAGATTGGGTCGTTTGGCTGGGCCATTCTGGCGCTGACCGTGATTGTCCGTGCGCCGCTCATCCCGCTCTACAATCAGAGCTACAAGTCGATGGCCAAAATGAAGAAGCTGGCCGAGCCGATGAAAGAGATCCAGGAGCGGTTCAAGGCTGACCCTCAACGTCGCCAGCAAGAAGTCATGAAGCTGTATCAGCGCGAGAAGGCCAATCCTCTGGCCGGTTGTATCCCGATCCTGTTCACGATCCCGGTTTTCTTCGCGCTCTATAAAACGCTCTATGTGACGATCGAGATGCGCCATACCGCATTCTGGTTCATCGGAGACTTATCTGCACCGGACCCGACCGCCATCGGTAACTTCTTCGGATTGCTGCCCTGGGCCGCGGCCGACGTTAAGGCAATCCCTCTGCTTGGGTTCGTCATAGGAATTGGCATCCTGCCAATCCTGTACGGCGTCACCATGGCGGCTATTCAGGCGCTGTCGCCTCCGCCGCCGGACCCGACCCAGCGCACGATCATGATGGCGCTGCCTTTTGTCTTCATGTTCGTCTTTGGCGGATTTGCAGCCGGCCTCGTGCTCTATTGGGTGTGGTCAAACGCTCTGTCTTTGTTGCAGCAATATTTCATCATGCGGAGGAACGGCGTCGAGACGCAGTTCGACAAGCTGATAAAGCGATTAATCGGGCGGGGCTCATCAACCCCGGCAGAATAGATGGCTGACGCCCCGACATTTTCCGAAGAGACGCTGGAAGCCGGCCGCAAGCTTTGCGTCGGTCCGGTCGAGTTCGTCCTCGGTGCCGCCAGCCTCGTCCAACTCCCGGAAGGGAACCGGCCCGAGATCGCGTTTGCAGGGCGGTCCAATGTGGGCAAGTCTTCTCTCATCAATGCCGTCCTCAACCGCAAGAATCTGGCGCGGTCATCGGCGGAGCCGGGGAAAACGCGGGAGCTCAATTATTTTGATGTCGGCCCTGGCAAGCTCTGGCTCGTGGATTTGCCAGGATTTGGCTACGCAAAGGTCTCGCGCGATCAGCAGGCCAAATGGGTTCAGCTAACCAAGCGCTATCTGCGTGGACGGGCCAATCTGCGCCGCGTGTTTCTGCTCGTAGATAGCCGCCGCGGTCTGATGGATACCGATCTGGAGACCATGGCGATGCTCGACACGGCCGCCGTCAATTACCAGATTGTGCTGACCAAGGCTGATAAGATCAAAAAGACCGAACTCGACGCCGTCACGGCCAAGATTGAGGCAAAGCTCAAGAAAAACCCTGCGGCGCACCCGATCCCGCGTGTAACGTCGTCCGAGAAGGGCTACGGTATCGCAGAGCTGAGGGCCGAAATCGGGCAATTTGTGGAGAGCTGACATGACGATCGAAATTCAGAGCGCCGACTTGGGTACGCCTGAATTTGCCGCGCTGATCGACACGCACGCGACCCTCATGTTGAGCCTTTCACCCCCCGGGAGTTGTCATTTCCTGCCTATGGACAGTCTCAAACGCCCAGACGTAACGGTCTGGGAAATGCGCGACTGGGGACAGGAAGATGGCGAAACCCTGGTCGGATGCGGCGCCCTGCAGCAACTGTCCGACACCCACGGTGAGGTAAAATCCATGCACACGCTGGCGCGCTATCGCGGGGCGGGCCTCGGGCGCAAAATGCTGGAGCACGTGATCGCCGTCGCCAAGGAGCGCGGCTATGACCGTCTCAGTCTGGAGACGGGCAGTATGGATGGGTTCAAACCCTCACGCATGCTGTATCGCAGCTTTGGATTTGAGATCTGTCCGCCGTTCGGAGACTATGTCGAAGATCCACACAGCGTGTTCATGACCCGAACGCTTTGAATCGCAGCGCTAAAACGTTTCCAATCCACTCCAAATCCAGCTAAGAGCCTGCGCCATGACTGACGCACCTTTGCCTCCTGCCCAATTGACGGCCGAAACGCTGTCTGAAGCCCTGCCTTACATTCAGCGTTATGCCGGCCGCACCGTGGTGATCAAATATGGCGGCCACGCCATGGTGGATGAGGCGCTATCAGAAGCGTTTGCCCGCGATGTCGTCTTACTCAAGCACCTCGGCGCCAATCCGGTTGTGGTGCATGGCGGCGGACCACAAATCGCCAACTTGCTCGAACGGCTAGGGATCCAGTCCGAGTTTCGAGATGGGTTGCGCGTCACGGATGACGCTACGATGGAAGCGGTTGAAATGGTGCTCTCGGGCCCGATCAACAAATCCATCGTGCGGGCGATCAACGCCGCCGGCGGCAAGGCCGTCGGCCTATCTGGTGCAGATGGCGACCTGATGCGGGTCAGCAAAGCGACGCGCACGACCCGCGATGCATCCAGCGAGATCGAGAAAGTTGTCGATCTCGGCTATGTGGGCGAACCTGAAAAAATTGACATCTCGGTGTTGGGCGCCCTGATGGATAGTGAAAAGGCCATCATTCCGGTCATCGCACCTGTCGGTGTTGGGGAGGATGGACGGCGTTACAATGTCAATGCTGATACCGCTGCGGGGGCTGTGGCGGCGGCGCTTCAGGCCAAACGTCTGCTGCTGCTCACAGATGTTGCGGGCGTCCTCGATAAGCAGGGAAAGCTGATACGTGAAATCCGGCGCGACCAAGTTGACAGCCTGATGGAAGATGGCACGATCTCAGGCGGGATGATTCCGAAGCTTGAAACGGCGGCAAAAGCCGTCAACATGGGCGTTGGCGGGGCAGTAATTCTCGATGGACGTGCCAAGCACGCCCTTCTCATGGAGCTGTTCACAGAACATGGCGCAGGTACCTTTGTTTACTAAGATATTCCTCGGAATTTTCGCGATCGCGTTAACCAGTGTTTTACCCGTCACCGCTTCCGCGCAGGCAAATTCTGACGGTTGGGAAGTCTGCAACGAGACCAGTTACATTATCGAAGCCGCTACGGGCCGATATGAAGGTCAGGGCGTGGTGGTTCAGGGCTGGAAACGCCTACGCCCCGGGGCTTGCGAAAAGGTCATAGAGGGTGAGCTCCAGCCCGGCATCCATTACCTGTTCGGTCGCTCATCGACGGCCCATCGCGGCGGTCGCAAAGTCTGGGCCGGCAAGAGCAATCTCTGCATTGATCCAACTGGCAGCTTTGCCGTCGAAAACATCCCGAACTGTTCCGTTATGGGTCTTGAGTCGCGCGAGTTTCGCCCTGTCTTGATCGAGAACTCGAAACGCTGGCGCACCAGTTTCACCGAAACCGACAAACGTAATCTCGAGCAGGCGAGCGCCGCGGGCGTACAGCGTCTGCTCGACAATGCCGGGGTCTATTCCGGCCGGATCGATGGCTATCTAGGTCGCAAGACGAGAGCGGCAATCGGAGACTTCCTCACATCCAAGGGGCTCGACGCGAATACTTCGGACGCCGACCTGATGGACATCTTGGAGCAGACTGCGATCGAGCGCGCCCGGAATGTCGGCCTGACTTTCTGCAATCGCACCAACAAACGGATCTGGAGCGCGATGGCCCGCCGACGCGGCGAAGGATGGGAGAGCCGGGGCTGGTGGCTCCTCGAAGCAGGCGGCTGCGCGCGCGTCATAGATGAACCGCTCTTGCAAGCGGGCCTGTTCGCATACGCGGAGATGGAAACCGGAGATGGCGAAATCCGCACCTTGACCAAAGGCAGCGACACGTTCTGTGTCTCGAAAGGCAAGTTTGCCATTACCGGACGCGAAGCTTGCGAGGAAGCGGCCTACCGGGCGGGCCGTTTTGTAGCGACACCTGCACCGGTCAATCGTAAACTGGTGTTTGAGTTTTTCGAACGCGACTTCGGGGACCCGATTGATGCCAGCTGACGGCGAGCGAACGGCGTCAACGCTTATCAATCGGCAAGTCTGGGTCTTCGACCTCGACAACACGCTCTATCCAGCTGAATGCGATCTGTTCGCCGAGATCGACCAGCGCATGACAGATTTTGTCGCGCGTTTCCTGAGATTGCCACGTGAAGAAGCCCGGGCGACCCAGAAACGCTATTATGCAGAGCATGGCACAACGCTGAACGGGTTGATGTCCATGCATGGGATGGAGCCGGACGAGTTCCTTGCCCACGTGCATGAAATCGACCTGACGCCCCTACCCCGAACGCCGGACCTAGCGGACGCCATTCGGGCGCTACCGGGCCGCAAGTTCGTCTACACAAATGGATCGCGCGGCCATGCCCGGCGAGTCACCGATTATATGGGTCTCGGTGACGTGTTTGACGGGCAGTTTGCGATCGAGGACAGCCACTTCAAACCCAAGCCAAACCTGTCATCCTATGAAGCGTTCAATCGCCTGTTCGGCATTGCTCCGGATGATGCGGTGTTTTTTGAAGACCTCGCCCGTAACCTCGCCCCAGCGCATGGCATGGGGTACGCCACGGTCCTGGTGCAATCAGACAAGGATTGGAGCCATGAACCTGCGGCAACCCGTCCCGCTGGAATAGGGGATGACCTGCCCCCACATATCGACTATGTGACGCGCGACCTCACTGAGTTCCTGCGTTCGATCAACGCCTGAACGACGACTAGAAAGACGATAAGACGATGCCTGACCGCTTAGCCGCTCTCATCAATGCTGCCTGGGAAGACCGCTCTAACCTGAACACAGAGACCCAGGGTGAAATCCGCGAGGCTGTGGAAGCCTCCCTATCCCTCCTCGATAGCGGCGAAGTTCGCGTCGCAGCGCCTGATGGCAATGGCGGCTGGACGGTGAATGAGTGGCTCAAGAAGGCTGTACTGCTGTCATTCCGCCTGAACGAGAATGTGTTGATGGATGGCGGACCCGGACACAGAGGCACCTGGTGGGACAAAGTACCGAGCAAGTTTGAAGGCTGGGGCGCCGCTGAATTTGAGGCAGCGGGCTTCCGCGCTGTTCCTCCAGCCACTGTTCGTCGCGGGTCGTACATCGCGCCGGGCGCTGTGCTGATGCCGTCCTTTGTGAATATCGGCGCCTATGTCGATTCCGGAACCATGGTGGATACGTGGGCAACCGTTGGATCGTGCGCTCAAATCGGCAAGAACGTCCACATTTCGGGCGGCGCTGGCATTGGCGGCGTTCTCGAACCCCTGCAGGCCAGCCCGGTTATTATCGAGGATAATTGCTTCATTGGTGCCCGCGCCGAAGTCGCTGAAGGCGTGATCGTGCGCGAAGGATCCGTGCTCGCGATGGGCGTGTTCCTGTCGCAATCGACCAAAATCGTGGATCGCCAGACCGGCGAAGTTCGCTTGGGAGAAGTCCCGCCCTATTCAGTGGTCGTTCCCGGCAGCTTGCCTGGACCGAATGGCGGCCCCGCACTCGCGGCGGCCATCATCATCAAGACCGTAGATGAGCGAACCCGCTCTAAGACAGGCATAAACGAGCTTTTGCGCGATTAACCATGCCTTCGATGACACAGACGTCATCGGAACAAGGCTTGCATTCACAAGTTTATCCATCGATTTATTGCTGATGGGGCTCGATTTGCAGAAAATGCTCGTTATACTGGGCACTTAATAAACGGAGTTCTCCGTGACGATAAAAATCGCAGGACGGCATATGGATGTAGGAGACGCGCTCAGCGAGCGTATCTCTGATGGTCTGGAAGCCGCTGTCACCAAATACTTTGATCGTAGTTTTGATGCCAATGTGACCGTGGAAAAACGCGGGCATGAGGTCATCACTGATTGCAATGTGCACCTTCCTTCCGGGATTGTGCTGCAATCAACCGGGTCGGCAACCGATCCCTACTCCTCGCTGGAGGATTCGCTCGAAAAGATGGAAAAACGGGTGCGTCGTTACCATCGACGTCTCAAGGATCATCACAAGAAGTCCCCGCTGCCGAGCGAGCCAGCAAACGCTTTCATTCTTAAGGGAAGCGACGAAGAAACGCCCGAGTATAAGGGCGAAGCGCCTCTGATTGTTGCTGAATCCGCGTCGGACGTGAAAACCATGTCCGTTTCGGAAGCTGTAATGCAGCTCGAACTGTCAGATACCCCTGCCGTATTGTTTCGAAATGTGAAACACAGCGGCCTGAATATGGTGTACCGCCGCGAAGACGGCAATATCGGGTGGGTTGATCCGGCGGGACATTCCGCCACCGGTTGAACCGATAGGTCAGAGTAAAAATGGCAAATGATCTTTCAAGCCTCCTCTCGGAGGGTGTAATTCTTGGTTCTCAAGCAAGCGAAAGCCGCAAACAGATCTTGCGCACGCTTGCCGCCGCGATTGGCGAGAAAACCGGAATCGATGGCCGCGATATTTTTGACGCCGTCATCGAGCGCGAAAATCTCGGGTCTACCAGTGTTGGTGAAGGCGTCGCGATTCCGCATGCACGTATTCCGGCGCTCAGCAAACCCGTCGGTGCTTTCGTGAGACTTACTGAAGGCGTGGATTTCGACGCGATTGATGCCCAGCCTTGCGACCTGATCTTTATGCTGCTCGCACCAAATGCGTCGGGAGCTGACCATTTGCGCGCTCTGGCACAGGTGAGCCGTACGTTCAGAAATGCCGATTTGCGTGCAGCTTTGCGTGAAACGGATGATCTTGAAGCGATAGAGCGCCTGCTTTGCCCGCAAACCGCGGACGCCACGGCTTAACTTCTTCGTGACTGGCCAGCTCGACTGATGGGCGTATATCTCTTTCCAATTCAAGGAGAGAGTGATGAGAATAGCCCCCAGCCTGCTCGCGATCGGCCTGGCCCTGAGCCCCGCCGCTTTTGCGCACAACACGCACATTCATTTCACCCAGCAAGCCCAGCCTGTACCAGTGACGACGACCGATCTCGGCGACGGCTTGTACATGCTGCAGGGCCGAGGCGGTAATATCGGCGTCCTCGCCGGAGACGACGGCGTCTTCGTCATCGACAGTCAATATGCCGATATGGCTCCCGGAATCCTCAGCGCGATCAACGAAATTGCCGGCGAAAAACCGCGCTATCTGGTCAACACGCACTGGCACGGCGATCACACAGGTGGAAACGCGATCATCGGCGAGACAGGCGCAACTATCATTGCCCATAACGGCGTAAGAGACCGCGTAACCGTGGATGTCACCCGCGATTTCTTTGGTCAGGAGTCGACGACACCCGCTGCACCAGAAGCCGCGTGGCCCGTGATCACGTTCAATGATGAAATGACGCTGTACCTAAACGGTCAGACCGTGCGCCTCATTCACGCGCCGGACGCGCACACTGATGGCGACACATTCATCTATTTCGAAGAAGCCAACGTGCTGCACACCGGCGATTTGATGTTCAACGGGATGTTTCCATTCGTCGACATCACGTCCGGCGGCTCTTTCACTGGATTTGTCGCCGCGTCGCAGGCCATGGCCGATACAATCAACGACGAGACGCGCATCATCCCCGGGCATGGCGCGCTCGGCAGCAAAGCGGATATCGGTTTGACGTTGGAGATGCTGGACGGTGTGATGAGTGCGGTTCAGGCTGAGATTGATACCGGAAAAGACATTGATGCGGTTCTGGAGGCTGCGCCGCTTACGCCTTGGGTCGATGACTGGGCAACCGGATTTATGACCGAGCCGCGCTTCACCCGCCTAGTCTATGCCGACCTCGCGAAATCAGCTGAGTAGAGGCTAGTTCTCACCGTCCGGGCGGTTCTCACCCATGCGAGGATCGCCCGCCGGTATAATCTCTTCTTCGTCAAGCGCGCTCCACTCAACTTCCAGCATGAAGGCGCGGACGTCTGCGATCGATTGTTCCACCGCTTCTTCCTGTGGCAGATGCCCGACCCCATCATAAATAGCCTGAGTGGATCCTTCGATGGCGTCGGCGAATTTCTGCGCGCTCGAAACCGAGACTAGATTATCATCGCGGCCCCACATTACGAGGGTCGGGACCTGGATCGCGCTGAGCGCCTCGGCGGTCGCCTCAACGCGCTGTCCCGCCATGATGCCGAGCAACGTCTCCCGGTGGCCCGGCGCGCGAGATAAGGCAACGTAGCGATCCACCAGCTCATCTGTGACGAAGCTCTGATCGGTATAGGAATCCTCGAGGCCGGAACGCGTCAGCGAGGTCATGTCGAGATCCTTCATCACCGCGCGGGCGACAGGGTTGGCGAGCAATCGGAAGATAAACGGGCTGTTTTCGTTGTCTTCTGCCGTTTCGCGCCAGCCTGAGGCATCCACCAGGATCAGGCCTTCCAGTGTCTCGGGATAGGACAGCGCATAGGACCAAGCTGTGTTGCCGCCCATCGAGTTCCCGGCAAGCGTGAACCGCTCGACACCCAGGTCCTGCGTCACCTCGTGCACAACAGCCGTAAATCGTTCGATATTTGGTTGTATCGGGTCGTCCGCCCGCGTCAGGCCGTGACCCGGTAGGTCCAGCGTTATCACCCGAAAATCAACTTCGAGATTTGTCTTCCATGCGTCCCATGTGTGGAGCGAGGATGAGAACCCATGGACCAGTACAATGGCCGAGCGGTCTTGTGGACCGGTATCTGTGTAATGGACCTTAAGCCCATCATCGAGCGTCATGAATTGCGTATCAGGGGTGGAGTAGATGGTTTCCAGCGTATCGTATGGAATGTCCGCACGCCGAAGCGCCAGCCAGCCGGCGGCCAGCACGGCAACGATGGTTAGAATAACGGCGAGCGTTCTGCGTAACATCCGAGTACTCCACAAACCTTACTGTCGTAAAACCGTCAAAAATTAACCCTGTCAAAGGAAAGATTCACTGCCCGCAGACAGAACAGTCCGGGTTCGGACGAAGCTTCAGAACGCGGTTTTCGCCACGAAGCCCGTCGATAATGAGCAATCGTCCAATCAGCGCGTCGCCAGACCCGACAACAAGTTTTAAAGCCTCCAGCGCCATGTTGGCACCAACCATGCCGGTCAGCGCCCCAACAACGCCCACCTCATCGCACGCCTCCGCCTCAGGCGGCAGCTCTGGCACGAAGCACTGATAACACGGCGCATCAGGCTCTACTCCCGACGCATAGACGGCTACCTGCCCGCTCCAACGACTGGCCGCACCGGAGACAAGATAGCGACCGCTCTCATGTGCAGCTCGATTGAGCAGGAACCGGGTCTCAAAATTATCCGTTGCGTCGATCAACACATCGCCGCTGGCCGTTTCGGACTCCGAGAAACGGGCTTTGCGAGCAACCGCTGAGATATCGGGGTTTAGCGCCATTAGGCGCTCGCTGAGGAGCTGCGCTTTGCTACGGCCGATATCCGCATCGGCAAACTGGATCTGGCGCTGTAAGTTGGAGCGATCGACTGTATCATCGTCCCAGACCTCAATCTCGCCTACCCCTGCTGCCGCGAGATAGAGTGCACAGGGTCCGCCAAGGGCGCCAGCACCGACGATCGAAACCTTCGCTGCGCGGAGTTTAGCAATGCCAGGCCCACCGATTTCCTTCAGCAGGATATGGCGTTTGTGGCGTTCAATCTGATCGGAAGACAGGCTCATATAGGCTATCTATCGTCCCAGATGAATTGTGGCGAGCCCATATTCATCTCGCCAAAATTCGTCACGCCCTTGTCTTAATTGATCAAATGCCTGCCATAAGTCCTTACTAAAAGGTTAACAGGATAATAGGGTCTTAGTTTGGGAGGTAGGCTGATGAATGACCACGCACAAAATGCGTCCGGCGCTCTGACAGATGAAGACATTGTCGACCTTACCAGTCGCCCCAGTGACGCGTTCAACGAAGTCGTCCTGCAAGCCGACTATACGACGCGGGCGGCGCTGAGTTTCTATCGATTTAGACAGCTCGGCGGGGATTATCACCTGCCAGCAAAGCGCAAGGCCCGTCAGGATGACGCTCCGTCCAGTTCTGACGGGGACACGGATCGCACCTCCCGGCACCCGAAGCTCAAACTGGGACAAACCACAGGTCGCGGTGTCCACTATATTTCCAGTCACCCGAAGGTCCCGCTCTTCCAGATGTCGATCATCGCCCTGATGATCATTTTTGAAAGCGCGGCCAACGCTTATTTCTTCGCCAAGCAAAGCGAGTTTGGTCTTGCTGGCGGGATTTTCCAGGCGGCGGCGGTGTCGCTCGCCAACGTTGCGACCAGCTTTTTCATCGTCGGCTATTGGGGCATGCGGCATATTTCGATGCCGCTCGACCTCGACAATATTTTCAGCCGGCGCAATCTCTACGTCTTCATGGGATTGATTGCGATTATTGTCGGACTGTCTCTGGTCTTCCTGGTGAACCTGTCAGCCGCCCACTATCGCAACATTCTTGATATGCAGGCGCTCGGACAGGAATTGCCTGCGGATCTGCCAACGAAAGTGCTGCCGCACTTCATCGTCGACCCCGCAGTTTGTGAGAAAATCCTAAGCTCTCCGCTAGGCGAGACCATTGGCAGCGCGGCAACCAATGCCATGTGTCGACCGTTTGCGCTCCATTCGCTGGATGCCATGGTCCTGTTCGCTTTAGGGTTGGCCATTGCCGCATTCGCGGCCTTCGAAGGTCGCCGTTTGGATTCTCCATTCCCGGGCTTTAGTGACGCGGCCCGCGGCCTGGAACGGGCCCGAGCAGAACTTCGCGACGCCCTCTATATGTTCGAAGACAGCTATGAGGACATCAAGGAAGAAGTCGTCGAGGTCAAAGGCAGCGATCTGACTCCGAAAGAGAAAATGCTCATCCACCGGACCATGAGCGAAATGGTGGCGCCTTATATCAAGTTGCTTCGCACCACAGATGATGGTTTGTCAGACGAGTTCGGCCTGGAACAGGATATCGTGGATCAGTTCAGGGTGAAATCGAGAGCAGACGGGTAATCAAGGAATTGGGGCATGGCACGGCGTCGGCGCACACGGCAGAAGAAACAGCGCAACCAGGCGATCCTGAACTTCGTCCTGGCCGGGTTGGCTGTTGCGATTATTGCCTTCGCTTTCTTTGCCATGCAGCCGGAACCCTATGACGAGCTGACCCTGTGCGAGATTTCGGACGATTTACCGCCGCACACCGCCGTCATCATCGACAAGACTGACGAATATAGCGAGCAGCAGGCAGATCTCATCGCCGCTGTGATCCGCCGGACGCGAAATCGCCTCGAGATCGGCGAGCGTTTTACGCTATTCGAGCTAGACCAGGACGGACAATTCGACCCGCGCGGGCGTTTCTCGCTGTGCAATCCAGGGCGCGGCGACCAGGTCAATGCGCTGTTCCGCAACCCGGCACAGATCGAAGAACGATTCAATGAGAAGTTCAATCAGCCGCTGGAATCCCTGCTGGAAGACCTTGTCGAGCCGAAAGAAGCCCCGAACAGCCCTGTGCTTGAAGCGCTGGCGCGGCTCGGCCAGACCGACGCGTTCTCCAGCCGGGCCCCAGAGCGCCGGATCGTGATCATCTCGGACATGCTGCAAAACTCTGACGTCTTCACCATTTATGGCGGCGGCGGCGTGCTGCCCGAAAACATGCCGGACGCCATTGGTGTGGCAGACACGGTAATGCGCCGGTTTGGTGACAGTCTGAACGGCGTTGAACTGGAGATTCGACTGATCCCGCGCTCCCGCTATGTCGACATGCAGCGCGGCCCGCTCAAGGACTATTGGGACGAGGTTTTCGACGAACTCGGCGTCGACGTCACCTGGCGCGATCTATAGGCTCTATTTCGAGACCCGAAACAGCGCCATTCCGTCATACCCCTTAGCGCCTACGGTCTGAAGCGCCGTCATCTCCACGCCTTCCAGCGTTTCCGCAAAGGCGAACATCTCCCTCACCCCAAGCACGCTGTTTTCACCGCTCTCCGCGTCCAGAACATCGCCGCCGCGAACTATATTGTCTGCAACAATGAGCGTCCCAGGCCGGGCCATTTGCAGGGCTTTTTCGAGATAGTTTCTATGATTGACCTTGTCGGCATCGATGAACACGAAATCAAACACGGCTCCCGCATCGTGAGCGCGCTCCAGCGCCTCCATAGCCGGGCCGATCTGCAAGTCGATACAATGACCGAACCCGGATCCGTCTATATTGGCCTGCGCAACGCTCGCCGTCCGGGTATCGACTTCTGTCGTTAAGAGAGACCCGCCTTCTGGGAGCGCGCGCGCCATCGCGACTGCGGAATACCCCCCCAGACATCCAATCTCCAGAACGCGTTTCGCGCCGCTTATCCGGATCAGAAATGCGAGAAACTCCGCCTGAAGCGGCGTCACCGCGTGCGGGACAAGCCCGGCTTTCTCGCTGTTTTCGGCGATCGCCTCCAGGACTGGATCGGGACGCAGCAGCGATCGCTCGAGAAAGGCGTCCATTTGTGCAAACGTTTCAGCGAGCTGCATTGTTAATGCCCCTTAACTAATCTTCGCCCTTGAGCAGCGCCAGAAACATGCGTACGAGTTGTACACGAGTGTAGAGTTTTACAACAAAGGGTCATCATGCTTGTAGCCCGTTTGCGTCCCCTGGCGCTAGCATGCATCGTCTCATTTTCTATCGCGCACGCGCAGAACGGTGATGCTGTCGATTCCCCTGCTATGACTGAGCAAGGCGCGGTCTATGAACAGAATCGGCAGGATGTGACGCTGCCCATCGCAACGGCGGAGCGCTTTGAAAACGGCTCAGATGAAGCTGTGACCGTTTCCGTGGAAAACCTCGCTACCCCTATGCGTTGCATGGCAGCATGGTCCTATCTTGCCGCAAGTACGATCCGTACACCCGAAGATGCGAAGGCCAAGCACCCGGACTTTACCGAAGCGACCGCCAGCGCCCATTGGCAACATTGGCTGAAGCTCGACATGGACGCTCATCAGGGATTGCGCAGCCAGGATTTCCACCAAAGACGCCTCGCGGCCGAGCGCGCCTTTGCCGCCGACATGGCACAGGAAGGCGAGCGATATGCCTTTCGCACGCTCGGCACCTGCTATGTTGACCCAAGTGAACGCGACATCGCGGATCCGACAATCTTGCTGCGAAATTTCATGGTCGAGTTCCAGGGCCTACCAGAAGACTACACAATTCCAGTCCTGCAGCGCCAATTACGCGCCTTCCCGATCAGCGAAACGATCGAGGTCAATCCAAGCCAGAACTGCGATCAGGATTCCACAATCTATGTCGAACATGCCCGCGTGAAAGCGATCAATATGTGTTTTGAGCGGGGCGGCATTCTTGCGTCCAAACCAAAGACGCTGGTCGAAGATCTCGACGGGGCTTGCCGGGCAACGAGCACCGTTCAGTGCGAGAACATTCCCTAGCCAGACAAAGCCGGTTATGGCTGAGCGCTTATGACTGATTTGCCTGCTCCGACCAGCGCTGAGACGCCCGATTCGATCTACGCGAACCCCGCCAAATGGGTCGGGAGCGGAGCTGGGGCTCAAGGCAACCTATTCCTCACCGGGCGCGCTGGTACCGGCAAGACCACAATGCTCCGAAAATTTGTGCAGCAGGCTGGCGAGAGCGCCATCGTACTTGCCCCGACCGGCGTCGCCGCGATGAATGCTGGTGGGCAGACCCTGCACAGTTTCTTCAAATTTCCACCGCGCCTGATCGAGCCGCAAGACGTCAAACGTCTTCGGACAGCGCGGATCATGAAGGCCGCTGAGACGATTATCATTGATGAAATCTCGATGGTCCGGGCAGATATGCTGGACGCGATCGATCGTAGCCTGAAGCTGAATCGGGGATCGAAACGCCCGTTTGGCGGGGTGCGTATGATCCTGTCGGGTGATTTGCATCAGTTGCCGCCCGTCGTGCGCGGCGACGAGGATCCCATCCTGAAAGAGCGCTATGGCGGGCACTATTTCTTTAACGCACCTGCCTTCAAGGAGGCGGAATTTGCGCTGCTGGCGCTAAAACATGTGTTTCGGCAAGAAGATCCACGCTTCCTGGCTCTGCTCGGCGCAATGCGTCAGGGCCGATTGACGCCCGCAGACGAGTCTGTCCTGCGCAGTGTTGTTTCAGATCGTGACGCAGTTGAAGCCAGCGAAACGCACATTGTACTGACCCCAAACAACGCCAACGCCTTTCGCATCAATCAAGCCCGGCTTGATGATTTGCCCGGCCCTGAAAAAGTCTTCGAGGCCCGCGTACAAGGCGAATTCGACGAGAAAACCTATCCGACGGAAGCCGATCTCGAGCTCAAGGAAGGGGCACGAGTGATGCTGATTAAGAATGATCCAGAGGGCCGGTGGGTCAACGGCTCGCTCGCCACTGTCTCGGGCTGGTCGGGACGAAATGTTCTGGTCGAGCTGGACGGGCACGAATATGAGATCGAACCTGCTGCCTGGGAAAAGTACAAATACTCCCTCGATCCGGAGACCAAGAAAGTTTCTCGCGAAGTCGTAGGCACGTTCAAACAGGTGCCCGTGCGCCTCGCTTATGCCGTGACCATTCACAAGGCGCAGGGGCTCACGCTCGACAAGGTCTATATTGATCTCGATCGCGGTATGTTTGCGCATGGCCAATCTTATGTGGCCTTTTCACGTGCCCGTAGCCTGGAGGGGCTGGAAATCTCCCGAGCGCTGCGCCCGAGAGATCTGGTCATGGATCGCAACGCGTTCGCGTTTGGCAAGCTCGATCCGATTGAAGATACTGAGGCCTACCTGCTGGCCAGGTTCGCTAAGGAAGACGACGTTCTGGTCTAGAGCTCGCGAGACGCCGCCCTATTCCGGTTTCTGCCCGAGCATGAAGACCCCGATCCCATTGTCGGGTTGCCAGTAATGTACGGTCTTGAAGCCAATCTCCTCCATGTCGCGCTGTATCCGACTGGCGGACAGTCTGTAGACCTTCGGCCATTGTCCGAGGGCATGCATTAGCGGGAAAAGCGGATCAATCAGGGTGAATAAGAGTTTCTCTCTCAAACAGGCGGTGCTGGAGATGAAATGACCTCCGGGCTTGAGTGCCTTGTAGACTTCGCGCATCGCCGCCATCCGATCGTCCAGCAGATGCAGGATGTTGAGCCCGAGCACCGCGTCATAGCTCTCGGGTGTGGCTTGAAATCGGTCCATATCTGCAACCCGAAACGTCACATTCTGCACACCGGCAGGCTCAAGCTTGTCTTTGGCTATGCGGATCATTTCCTGCGACACATCGATGGCGTCGATATGTTTCACAAATGGCGCGTGCAGGATCGCGGTCGAGCCCGTCCCGCACCCGAACTCCAGCACTTGCGAGTCTGGCGTAAAATACTCGCGGGTCAGATCGAGCTTGATTTCATAGGCTTTCTGATTGGCGATCGGTTGCTTGGAATATTTCTCCGCTGTCCCATCCCAGAATTTTGCTTTGTCAGGCATGTTCGCCTCCTTGGTCAGTCCCGCGCGGCGGGGGATACATGTATGGTCGTATTGCATGCCCCGCATCTAGCTATTCGCAAATCAAATAGAAATTGCGATTTATTCGAAGAGACGTATACACAATTCCATGAATTGGCAGGCGATCTCCTTTGACTGGAACCAGGTCCGCGCCTTCCTCGCGACGGCTGAGGAGGGGTCTCTTTCTGCGGCGGCTCGGGCACTTGGGCAAACTCAGCCGACGCTCAGTCGTCAGGTTGCAGCCCTGGAAGAAGACCTGGGTGTCACCTTGTTCGAGCGTGCCGGGCGGGCCATGGCCCTCACCGAAGCCGGGCGCGATCTGATGGAGCACGTGCGCATTATGGCGGATGCGGCGACGAAGGTCTCGCTTGTCGCTTCGGGTCAATCGCAGACCGTCGAAGGCAAAGTTGTCATTACGGCCACCGGCGCAATGGCGACCTATTACCTGCCGCCCATCATCCGGAGAATCCGCGACGAGGCGCCTGGAATAACACTGGACATTGTCACTTCGAACGAGGTTCAGGACCTGACCCGCCGCGAGGCCGATATTTCCATCCGCCATGCCCGCCCAACGCAACCAGACCTCATAGCGAAACTGGTCGGTGACTCGGCGGCGCATCTGTATGCGTCGGAGGATTACATCAAGTCACTTGGTCCGATCCAAACGCTGAAAGACATCGAGCATGCCGATTTTATCGGGTTCGATCGAAACGATGAATTGATCGCGGAAATGGCGCGTCATGGATTGAACCTCTCGGCTGACAATTTCACAGTCAATGCCCGTGCAGGAACTGTCATGCGAGAGCTGGTCGTTCAGGGGCTTGGCATCGGATTTCTGACACGTGACGTGGAAAAGATGGAACCCCGCATCAAGGCGATCCTCCCCGACAAGATCACCCTGCCCGTCCCCGTCTGGCTGGTCACACATCGCGAGCTGCATACCAGCAAACGCATTCGCGTCGTCTACGATATCCTGTCTGAAGACCTCCCGAACTCAGGCATGGTTTGACCGAAAGCGGCGTAAGTGCCAGCCTGCGCCCTCCTCAGAGGGCGATCGCAGATACACCAAAAGGACCCACCAGAATGATTTCACTTGGCCTGAAATGGTTGTCGCGGGCGCTGTTCGCCCTCGCCGTTTTCGCGGCGCTCACAGCGATCTACATGTTCTACACGCTGAACTATGGCAGCTGCGCCGAGGGCGGCCCGAGCTGCAACACAAATCTTGCCACACTCTATGCGGCCGGAATCGGTATTGTTGGATTTTCAGTATCTGCCTATGCCGCAAACCTCATCGGCAAAGGCTTTGAGGAGCCGGGCGACCGCTAAGCCAGGCGAGAAATCTCGTCACGCAGGCGATTGTCGCCATCAGTCGTGATCTTCTCGAGAACCTTCACGCGATCCCGCAAGCGAATAACTTCGCGTTCGAGATCTTCCATGCGCAGACGGGTTTCTTCATCCGCCGTCGAGTTGGCACGCGTCTCGATCCAGGTCTTGATGACTCCTGCGCCGACGGCAATCAGCACGATTAGTACCACCATCGTGAAGGGGCTATCGATATCCATTTTTTTGTCCTGACTCTTATCGTTTTTCGATATATAACGTGTCTGGACAAAAACGCAAGGAATTATCTGCCGGTTGACCCAAACCCGCCAGCGCCGCGCTCGGTTTCGTCGAGCGTAGCGACTTGCTCCCAGACGATGCGCGTGACCGGCGCGAGCACCATCTGTCCAATCCGCTCACCACGCGCGATGGTGAACGCATCTTGGCCATGATTGATCAGAATGACTTTCAGCTCACCTCGATAATCGCTGTCGATTGTCCCGGGTGTATTCAGACAGGTGATCCCGTGCTTGGCCGCCAGCCCGGAGCGCGGGCGCATCTGGATCTCATAGCCTTGTGGAATCGCAACACTCAATCCGGTTGGCACCATCATGCGATCGCCTGGTGTCAACACCATCGGCTCGCTTTCCGGAACAGCCGCGCGGACATCCATTCCAGCGGCACCCAAAGTTTCATAGGCGGGCAGATCCAGCCCCTCAAAATGCGGCAAGGGCCGCACAGCAACAGTCACATCAGTCATGGTTTTGCAAAGCGACGGAGTCGGTGGTTTGAGTCAAGTGGGCCGGACGACGAGGACGGCGGGAATTGCACTAGCAAGCGGGGAGAGGCGCTCAAAGAGAGATGAAGGCAATGTCCGCTTTGGGTCAGAAGCGGACATTGCGTGAATGTCTTAAATTGGGCGAGTCTAGGACTCTCATCGGTTGCCCACCCCACCTATGTTAGAGCGCAATTTCCAGTAATTGATTATCGCGTAGAACAGTCAGTAGCCCGACTTCCTCAGGATTGAATTCGTTGGATAACCAAAGACTCGTCTCGCAGCGCTCCGACTCGGTGGCCGTGGAGATTTGGCGACCGTCAATGGCGACAACCTTGTCCCCAAGTTGAAGTCCTGCCTCATGCGCTTTTGACGATTCGAACAGTTGCGAGACTTCTACCTGGCCATCAATCACCATCAAAGCGAAACTTGCTTTTGCGCGTGGACCAGCCAACTGCTCCACTGGGGACATCAAAAAGCGGCGGTTCGGGTAATCCAATGTGACGATTGACGTCCTAAGCACACCCGCTCCGACCAAAGTCGGCGGGATTGGACGAGACTGGGCCGTTGTGCGCTCGAGTTCAGAATTGCCAACGGTTATGGTTTTGAGATCAAACTGCTTCAGTGGAAGTATGCTGCCTTGCCCTCCCGCCGAGGTCCCGTGTCGTCCGGAGCCTATCCTAATGCTCGATTGATCAATCTGCTTACGCGCCTGTTTGTCTTTCTCGATCTCCGCAAACAGTGCGATTTCTGCCGAATTACCAGTGTCAAAGAGCGCTTTATCGGAGAACCGTCCGATAGAGTAATCGATGAATGGCGCATACGGATAACCATAGACAAAAAGCGGTGCGCTTTGCATCGATTTCGACTCGGGGAGCTCTTCAACCGCGGCGGCGATCTTTAGGGTCGCGTTCGACGTATCTATCTGCCAAGCGCTACCTGGCAAGAGTTCCGATCCAAGTATGCCATTTGGCAGATAGCACTTCCCTAATGGCACCGTCTCATAGTCATGCACCATGACCGGAACATGTTGAAAAACCACGCCACCGATCGAGATCGAATCGACCATAGCTATCTTCATCGTAACGGCTTTGCCATTGGCATCGCGTCCCGTGTTTTCACCGATGATCTCTAACTCGAGTTGATCGGCGAGCGATTTATCTAGGATTGTCGGCGACCCTGTGTCGAAGACGAACTCACCTTCGTAGCTATTGATTTTCGCTTGAAGATAAAGCTTCCCATTTCGCAAGCTCAAAGGGACTTCAGTTAAAGCTGCATCTCGGCCAATCTCGATCGGTTTAGAGAAAATGCTAGCCAAATTAAGCGGCTCGGACTGGGCAGTCGAAGCGACTAGACCTGCGGTCGCAACAATTGCAATTGAGACCAATGCTCCGCGCATTCAAAAACCCTCTCCAAGCCGCTAACACCGTGATATTCTGAGAGATTAGCGCAAGTTACGAAAATTTCAGATCAAGCTTTCGCCAAATGCGAAGGGCCTTTTCGGGCGACCTAAGACACTCGGCTAATGTCCACTTTGACGCCGAAAGCGGACGTGTGCTCTGCGCCCTAAACTCACGCCGCACCGCCACCTCCGAACCCTCGCCCTTACGTCATCACTGCAATTCCGATGGAAATCGCAGACACGACCAGCGATAGCGCCGCGAGTCGCGTGGAGACGATGAAGCGTTTCCGATTGTCCTGCAGGTCCGCGAGCACGGAGGTCAGCAAGGGGAAGTTTACGACGTGGCGATCATTGGCGAGGCGCATATTGAAGAAATTCACATCCTGGCCGTCGCCCGTGCTGGAGCCGTATTTTCCGTTCATGTGATAGTAGAGCCGCCCAAAGATCAGCTCCGGGTCGCAACCAAATTTCTTGCCCAGCACGTCGATATCAATCGGCACCCAGATCTTGCTGACCCGGGTTTTGTTCTCTTCTGACCATTCGGAGAAAGCCTTGAGATTGCGCTTGTAAATCGTCGCAAGAAGCATTTCGTCCGTCGGAATTGCGCGCGCCATGTCCTGTCCTCCCACACGATGCAAGACAGAATCTAGCACAAGCCGGACCTTGAAGGGAGAGTGGTGCTTTCAGGGCTTGGGCTCGCAGACCGCGGGCCTCAGCGTCTCTGGCTTATTGCGCGGCGATCTGGTCAGATTCGTCGTCAAACTCTTCGACGATGCGCGCCACCAGACGAACCGCGACATCTTCCTTGGTCATACGCGGCCAGCGGTCTTCGATCCCTTGCCGGGTGACCAGAGACACCTGGTTCATGGCGCCGCCCATGACATCGCCGCTGACATCATTGGCGACAATCCAGTCGCAGCGTTTGCGCTTCAGTTTGGCGATGGCAAGATCCTCGACATCATGGGTCTCAGCGGCAAAGCCAATAACCAGATCCGGACGCCGCTTCTTTTTGCGCGACAGGGTCGCGAGAATGTCGGGGTTTTCGGACAGCTCGAGCGTTGGATGCGGATCGCCTTCGCCCTCTTTCAATTTCATCTTCTTCGCTGCGGCGCGGCTTGGACGCCAATCGGCCACCGCGGCAACGGAAATAAACACGTCCGCAGGCAGCGCATTTTCACAAGCGTCGAGCATTTCCCGCGCCGTTTCGATCGGGACGAGATCTACGTTCTGAGGCACCGGTACTGAGACCGGTCCGGAGACCAGAGTGACCCGCGCGCCCGCTTTCGCCAGCGCGCCGGCGATCGCATAGCCTTGTTTGCCGCTGGAATGATTGGACAGGAAGCGGACCGGATCCAGAGGTTCGCGAGTTGGGCCAGCTGTGACCAGCACGTGACGTCCCGCCAGAGGTTTTGAGTCTAGCCCATATAGGACAGCCCCGCCGCTTAGTTTCGCTTCGATGCGATTGGCAATGGCCATCGGCTCAGGCAATCGGCCCGGACCAAACTCGCCGCAAGCCATCGCGCCCTCATCGGGATCCATCACCTCGACGCCATCGGCGCGCAGCGTTTCGACGTTTCGCTGTGTCGCAGCGTGCTCCCACATGCGGACATTCATCGCCGGCACCATCAGCACCGGCTTGTCTGTCGCGAGAAGTGTGGTGGAGGCAAGATCACCTGCGAGACCGCCTGCGGCCTTCGCCATCAGGTCGGCCGTCGCCGGGCACACCACGACCAGATCGGCAGAGCGCGACAGCTGGATGTGGCCCATATCGGCTTCATCATCGAGATCGAAGAGTTCGGTAAACACTTTCTCTCCGGACAGCGCCGAAACCGATAATGGCGTGACAAATTCCTGACCGCCTTTGGTGACAATGCAGCGGCTCGCAATCCCGCGCCGCGATAGCTCGCGAATGAGCTCCAAAGACTTGTAGGCGGCTATACCCCCGCCAATGATCAGTAAAATACGCTTATCTGACATGCCACACACTTATGCCACTTCCGGGCCATTTGGCACGAAACAAATGAAAAAACGACCACACAGATGCGTGAGATTGGCGTTTTTGGTTAATTCTTGAGTTGTGAACGCTCTGTTGCATCGCTTCTGCGCGCGATCGTGACGCTATGCACGTCAGAGTCTGCCAGCAATGATGATATCGTCTTTTACGCCGGAAAGCCCCACAGCGTGCTGCGAGACTCTCCCCCCATCTGAGTGGGGTGCTTAATCCTGGTCCGGTGCTCTCAAGTGTGCGTTCAGGGAGAGAGAGGGTTTCACCGAAACAGGAGTTCGGAAGGTGCTCTATTCCGGAGCGATGAAGCTGATCATCAATCCCTTGTCGAGCGACGCGTTGAGCGTCATTTCAACACCGCCAGCTGCGAGCTTCACACCGTCGTCTTTGACACTTGCGAATGCGGCGACGGTCAGGGCAGCAGCGACGAGCAGTCCAGTATGGATCCCGCTTCTGATGGCCTTGCGTGTCATGAGAATACCCCTTTTCAATCCTTAATCTTGCTTGATCCCTGGTTACATCTGTAACCGATTATTTAGTTTTGTTCCAGATCCCGGAAGGCTTTTTTGAGCCGCCATTCTTCGCTGGTTACGCTGCGCTCGATATTCCGCAGTCGCTCCTCGAGATCCATGAATGTATATTTCAGCCCCGATGCGGTAACCCGCGGCCGATCAGAAACATTGCGCCAAAACTGCTCCTCTTCTGGGGCTAAATTAGGGCGCCCAATCGGTTCTTTGGGTGTGATCATCGCACCGACAACATATCCGATCAGAAGGACAGGACCTGGCATGAAGAAGAATCCGATAACAAACAGGATTCTAACCAGAGCTGGTTCCCAGCCGAAGCGTTCGGCAAGTCCACCACAAATCCCGAGCCAGACTTTGTCGGTCCGAGACCGGTAAAAGCGTTTTGGGTTGGGTGAACGGAACATGTCCTCTTCTCTTTCTGTATGAATGTGGTCGTGCAAAGGGCGGCGGTGTCGTTTTTGATAACTCATTGTCTATTCCTCAAACCGGCTGGGCGAGAGTGGGCGACGGCGACGGGCTGGCTCTTCCTCTTCCTGGGCATCGAGCAGGTCCTCGACGGTTTCAAGCCGGCGTTCAATCGAACGCGCAGATCTCCACAAGTCTTCCAGCATGCGCTCATCGTCTGGCATCAGGGTCTTCTGCTTTCGCCACAAAGTGACGTAGTGAAAGATCATGGCGGGGAGGACAACGAAGATCGCTCCGATCGCGACAATCGCAATGACGAATTCTTCTTCCATCAGCTAGCAGCCTCAGCTTTTGCCTTGCGGCGGTCTTCCAGATGCAGAGCGATCAGGCCCGGCGCGGTGATGGCAGTCATGAAGCCTGCCAAGATCATGAAGGGAACCAACATGGATTAGTCCTCCTTCTTAGCAGCTGGCTTAGCAGCTTTTGGAGCAGATTTCGCGCGTTTCTTTTTCAGAGCATTCAGCTCCTCTTCGATCACATCATTGCGCTCCAGGGCCGCGAACTCTTGCTCAAGCGTTGGCTCGACGCCGCGGATGGTGTCTGCATAGGCTTCGAGCTCGTCAACTTTGCGCTCAACATTGGCATAACGGGCCAGAGCATCGTCGACGCGGGTATCATATGTCTGCGTGCGAACGCGGATCCGCTGCTCAGCTGTCTCGCGGCGCATCATCAGCGCGCGATGCTTGGCTTTGGCTTCATCCAGCTTGGCTTGCAGACGGGTCAGATCATCCTGACGCTTGTGAAAAGCTTCTTCGGCAAGATCCATCGCTTCTTCGCGGCGTGTGATTTCCTGCTCGGCTTTTTGCTTTGCGATCAGAGCGCCGCGGGCCAGATCTTCGCGATCTTTGTCGATGGCAAGACCGGCTTTGGTCTCCCAATCGTTGCGAATGTTAGAATAGTGCGCAATTTCGCGCTCCATTTCTTTCTTGTCGGCCATGGCGCGTGCTGCTGCGGTGCGAACCTCGACCAGCGTGTCTTCCATTTCCTGGATCATTAGACGCGCGATCTTTTCTGGGTCTTCAGCACCATCCAGCATCGCGTTGATGTTGGAGTTGATAATGTCGCCGAGGCGAGAGAACATTCCCATGATATTTTTTCCTTGTATCTTTTGGGGTTCGTGGGGGAGTGGGAGGAAACGCGGTTTCTATCAGGCTGTTTTCAGCTCTTAGAAGAAGAAGCCGCCGAGAAAGACGCCAGCAACGAAGAACATCCAGGTCTCCGGCGAGCGGGTTGAGAGGTAGCGGCCAAAACGGCCACTCTCACGGCGGGCCTGATCGTAACGGGTGTCATCATAGCCTTTGTCGTAAGAGCGCTCGGTCATTTTTCTTATCCTTCTTGCTAGCGACCCCTCTGGCCGCCATGCCACTTTCATTTCAAGGACCGTGCCAGTTTTGAATTAAGTTCTTATCTCTTTGTTATTGTTGAATTTTTTTCTGAATTGGTGAAATCGTACTAACTAGTTTTGGCCAATATCACTAATTTATTTAGTTGTTTTCACTCTTAGGTTTCGCTATATTCGCCTAATGATTGGCGAACAGACCCCACAGCTTATTGGAGAGGACCCGAACTGGCTTGAAGCGCAGGAGCATGTCTCGCGACTAGCGCCGCTGGACCGGCCTTGCCTAATCATTGGTGAGCGCGGCACCGGTAAAGAGCTGATTGGCGAGCGGATGCACTTCCTCTCCCGGCGATGGGATGGCCCGTTCGTCAAGGTCAATTGCGCCGCCTTGTCTGAGCAGCTGCTCGACAGCGAATTGTTTGGTCACGAGCGTGGGGCGTTTACGGGTGCGACGGAGCGCCGGCTCGGCCGGTTTGAGCTCGCCGATGGCGGCACGCTCTTCCTGGATGAGATCGCTACCGCCTCCATGCAGGTTCAGGAGAAACTGCTCCGCGTCGTTGAGTATGGCGAGTTTCAGCGCCTCGGCGGAGAGAAAGTGATCTCGACCAATGTGCGCGTCGTCGCCGCTACCAATGTCGACTTGCCGAGCAAAGCCGCGCAGGGTGACTTTCGCGCCGACTTGCTCGACCGGCTGGCATTTGACGTGGTAACTCTGCCGCCTTTGCGCTCTCGCAGCGTCGACATCTCCTTGCTCGCCGATTTCTTTGCCCGGCGTATGGCGCGCGAAATGGCGGAGGACTTTCCCGGTTTTGCGCCGTCGGCCATCGCCGCCATGGAAGCTCACAACTGGCCCGGCAATGTCCGCGAGCTGCGCAATTTCGCTCAGCGGATCACGTATCGCGCGATCTCGGAACACCAGACCGACCCGGTTCAGTTCGACCCGTCGGCGCTCGATCCTTTTGCGTCCCCCTGGCGCCCTGCGGCGACCCTGGCAGATACGGTCGCTGCGTCGACCGATACGCCTGCTGCACCGACAGTTCCGCCGCCTCCGGTGCTCGACATCTCTTTTGAAGACCAGACGCGTCTTTTCGAAACCAGCCTGATCGACACAGCGCTCTCCGCTCATGAGGGTCACCAAGGCAAAGCCGCCAAGGCACTCGATCTCTCCTATCACCAGTTTCGCGGCTTGCTGAAAAAGCATGGCTACTCAAAAGGCGCCGGCAAACCCCAGCCTGACGAGCCACGCGCCCCTATTCGGAGTATGTGAAGTTGGGCAAGGTTGAGCCGCGTCCCTATTTAAGAAATTCGATATCTTTGACGTAAACGGTCTGACCACCGCCGAGAAAAACAAATGACATCGGCACAAATAGATGACCGAGATCAGCTGTTTCAAAGCGGCTCAGAGGAATTCGGTGGGTGGTCCATTCAGAGGTCAATGTAATCGGAATCCGAGATTCCAGGCCATCATCGAGGTCGGTGCTGTCTTTCAACGCGAGAAAAACCTCTTCGCCGCCAAGCTCACCCCTTAGGGTCAGCTCAATTTCACTAAATCTGGAAAAGTCCTTTGCCGGACGCTCTGAGAACGCATCAGCCCTGTTTCGGATGTAAAATACCGCCCATTCAACGTTCGGAACTTCTATAACAATCTGGTTCACGGCGGTTGTGAAAGGAGGTCCACGTCCGTTTGCGGTCGCATGGCCCCATTCAAAAAATCGAGTAATGATCGTTCCATTCACCAACGGTGTGGCGTATCCATCGTCGCTTTCGATCTCAAAATAATCATCAAGTGCACTGGACGAAGATCTATCTAAATCGCCGCCTGGATCATTTATGATGCTAATTATTTCCCGGCCCAACACAGCGAGATTTTCATATCTGATGATGAGTTCCGGTGATTTGTCTTGCGCATGCGAATACACAGACAAGGCGGTGGGATGATGCAAGATTTCCCGAAGCACGGGCTGCTACTGCTCCAATTCAGCCGCACCGCCTATGAAATTTGGATACATGACATAGGTGGCGCCTCGGAAACCTCCTTGTGATAGCTCACTGAAGGCGTCTTTCAGGATCTGATTAAAGTCGGCTTCCTTATCGGAGATCTCGTTCGCCAGATTGTAATACCTGAAAATCAAGCCCTCAACGTCGTACCCTTGGATGTTCCTGAGCAAGCCGGAGCTCTTGAAGGTGTCGAACACGCTTTGGTCTGCGTAAAAATATTCATAGTTCGACAAATTCCGGAATATCTCTGACCCCGTCTGAACGACATCTGTGTCTATTTCCTTTGACGTGAATACACTATCACTCAGGAAGCGCGCTTGACCCATGAGCCCAACACGTTTGCTAGCTAGAGCGTCCAGCCGGTTCAAATCTAACTCGATCGTCTTGGACATGCTGGTCAGATAGCTATCTACCGCCGCATTCTCTTGTCTGGCCTGGCTCCAATTAGTGACTTGAAACGCGATGAGGATACCTGCGACTACGATCACAAAATCAAGAAAGACCGCGAACCAGTTCTGCTCTTTGATATGCTTAGTAATGCGACGCAGCAGCATAATCTTTCCCCAACACGACCATCAACTTAGCATGAGATAAAGCCTGGCTGTTGGCAAAGCGAAATATGTGCTCCCACCTCAAACCAGGTGCCGTGCCCTAAACAAACATTTCCAGTGGATCGCGGCCGGCTTCGCTTTCGAGGAAGCCGAGCGTCTCGAATGTCTGTTTCATTGTGCCCGAAAGAGGCGCCTGCACGGACAAGGGTTTGCCGGACTTGCGCGGGATGACCAACGCGCGAGCGTGCAGATGTAGGCCTTTCGCGACGCCCAGAGGGACTTCGCGGCGGCTCTCATACTTGTCATCGCCGAGAATGCTGGCGCCGAGCTCGTGCATATGGAAACGCAGCTGATGCATACGCCCGGTCGACGGCTTTAGCGCTACCCAGGCCGCGCGTCGCGCCGCGGTCGATACGGTGACATAGTCGGTGATCGCATGCTTGGAGACCTTGTCACCATGCACGCCAAGGATCATGCGCTCGCGGCCATCCTCATCCTTGCCCTTGCGCATCCAGGACCGGAGCTGCCCGGCTGGCGGATGCGGGACACCCACCGTGACCGCCCAATAGACTTTCTCCATATCGCGCGAATGAAAGAGGTCGCCCAGGCGCGAAGCAGCAGCGGGGTGTTTCGCGATAACCAGCAGGCCTGACGTCTCTTTGTCGAGCCGGTGCACAAGCCGCGGACGGTGCTCACCATCCGACAGAGCATCGAGCATACCATCAATGTGTCGCCCGCCTTGCTTGGTACCACCCTGGACCGCGATACCTGCCGGCTTGTTTAGGACGAACATCTCGTCATCCTCATGCAGGATAAGGGGCTTCAGGTAAGCCAGCGCCTTGGCGTTTGGTTTGCTCGGCGCACTCCACGGCGTGTCGCCATCCTTCGTCACTTTGGAGACGAAGGGTGGCAAGCGGACAGCCATCCCCGCCTCGAGCCGCGTATTGGCCTTGGCTCGCGCCCCATCGACCCGGATCTGTCCGGTGCGCAGCAGCTTTTCCAGCTCGCCCTGTGTCATCGGCATACGCCGTTTGACCCAGCGATCGAGGCGCACACCGCCTTCCTTATCCGAGACGGTTTCAGTGATGACTTGCCGGGTCATGCGAGCAACCTTTTCAACGCCAGGAGACCGATTGCAAATGCGGAAATTGCACCAACCAGATTGAGGCTCGCGAAAATCAGCCCCCTCATGACCTCGCCGGTCAGGAACAGGTCGACCGTATCACGCGAAAAGGCAGAAAAGGTTGTAAACGCTCCCATCATGCCGACGCCAACGAGAAGCCAAAGCGTGTTCTCGAATGCCAGCTCTCGGCTCGCAAACCAGCCCATCAGCGCACCCAGCGCGAAACTCCCGGCTATATTGACGAACAAAGTGGCCCACGCTCCGGACACGCCGCCATGTTCGGTAAAGGCGAGGCCTACACCATATCGCATGCACGCGCCGACCGCGCCGCCCAAAGCTACGAGAAGAAATCCATTCATCGCCGCGGCATAGAAGGTTTTGAGACCGAGAGAAAGAGCACCTGGACAGGGAGTTGGAGTATGGCGGCAGGAGAGACGTAATCCCAGCTCCTGATAATGAGCCCCTCGATTGCGGAAGATGCCAACCCGTCCCCTACACAGCTGCCGCTCACGGATTTGACACGCGCGCGCCTCGCTCGCATCCTCTTCACGGGAGGAAATCAAACATGTTCATAGGGCATTATGGAGCGGCGCTGGCGGCGCGAGCGGCGAAGCCGGCGATTCCGCTCTGGCAACTTTTCGTGGCGGTTCAGCTGGTCGACTTCGCCTGGGCGGGCTTGGTCCTGGCGGGGATCGAGAAATTCCGCGTGGCGCCAGGCTTCATGGAGGCCTCGATCCTTGATCTCCACCATATGCCCTACACCCACTCGCTCGTGGCGGCGGTGATCTGGGCCATTGCGGCGGGCGTTCTCTATGCCGCCCTCCGGCGCGGCGCCAAGGCGGTCACGGCAGGGATCATCATCGGAGCGGCGGTCTTTTCGCATTGGCTTACCGACCTGATCGCGCACGGTCCGGACCTCGCCCTGTGGTTTGGGGGCCCTAAAATAGGCTTGGGATTGTGGAACAGCCTCCTCTGGACCCAAGTGGTCGAGATCGGTTTGCTGATGATCGGCGGCGCGCTTTATCTGGCGCACACCAAGCCTAAGGGCCCGATTGGACGCTTTGCACCCTTCTTATTGCTCGGCTTCATGCTGGCGCTTCAAGTCTACAATCACCTACCGGTCGATCACCCGCCGGCCATACCGCAATTTGCGATCATGGCACTGATCGCGTTTACATTGCTCGCCGTGGTCGCCTGGGCAGCGGATCGAACGCGAGAACCCTCTTAGACGGGGGTGCGCTTCAATCTATTCAGCGCCTCATCCAGGGCTGACAGGTAGCGCGACCGATCGGCCTTGGAGAAGGGCGCAGCGCCGCCAACTTGGTCGCCGCCCGCGCGAAGGTCGGCCATGATGGCACGGGTCGCAATCGCGCCGCCAATCGAGTTTTCCGTGAACGGTTTGCCGTTCGGACCAAGCACGATGGCGCCCTTTTGCAGGGCCCGTTCCGCCAGCAGGATATCCGCCGTCACGACCACGCTTCGCGCATTTGCGAGATCGACGACGTGATCATCCGCGGCATCAAATCCATCGCTCACGGTCACATGCTTGATCAGCGGATGCGGCGGGACACGCAAAAAGCTGTTGCTGACCAGGGTCACCGGCACCTGATGGCGTAGCGCGACTTTGTAAGTCTCATCCTTGACCGGACAAGCATCCGCATCGATCAGAATTGCGATCGGGTCTGCCACTATTTGTACAGACACCAGCGCATGATGGCTTTTTGGGCGTGCAGTCGGTTTTCAGCCTCGTCCCAGACGAGCGAAGCGGGTCCGTCGATGATGTCGGCGTCAACTTCCTCGCCCCGGTGCGCCGGCAGGCAGTGCAGGAACTTGGCGCTGCCCTGGGCCAGCTCCATCAAGTCTTCTGTGACCGCAAACGGATCGAGCTCGGCAAGACGGGCCTCGCCGTCCTTGTCACCCATAGAGACGAACGTGTCGGTGATCACAACATCGGCCCCGGCAACGGCTTCTTCGGCCGTGTCACAGAGGTCGATGCGCCCTTGGAGTTCGCGCGCGATGGCAACGTCATCTTCGTCCGGAGCGTAGCGATCCGGTGTCCCGATCGCGAAAGAGAAGCCGAATTTCGGCGCTGCGTGAATGAAGCTGGAACAGACATTATTACCGTCACCAACCCAGGCGAGCCGGGCACCCTGAAGGTTAACGCCGCTCTCTTCCAGGGTCATCAGGTCCGCCATGATCTGGCACGGGTGGGATCGGTCAGTCAGACCATTGATAACCGGCACCGATGCCGCTTCAGCAAAGACTTCGAGATCGCTGTGGCTGTTGGCGCGCAACATGACCATGTCGACATAGCGACTGAGGACACGCGCTGTATCTTCAACGGTTTCACCGCGCCCAAGCTGCATATCTGAAGCCGTCGCGATGATGGAGTCGCCGCCAAGCTGGCGCATCGCAGCTTCAAAACTGAACCGGGTCCGGGTGGAGTTCTTCTCGAAGATCATCGCCATGGTGTGACCCTCGAGCGGGGCATCGGCATCAATGCGGCCCTTGGGCCACCCTTGTCGGGCGCGTTTCATCGCATGCGCCTGATCAAGAATGGCGCGCAGCTCGCTCGAGTCGAGCTGCCACAAGTCGATGAAATGCCGATAGGTCATAAATCCCTCCGGGTAAAAGGAAGCGGCGCTCTTAGCCTATTTCCGCAGGGAAAGCTACTCAAACAAGAATCATGCGCGATCCGCAATAGTCGCGGCAGGTCTGTGCCGCCGCGGCGCTGAATTTGAACTGGCGCACCGCGCTCAAGTTGAGTAGAGGCAGAGTCGTTCTTTGGACTTGGATTGAGGGCCCTAAAAATGGATCGTGTCTTGATTATTGGTGCCGGCGCCGCCGGTTCTGTTGTCGCCCAGAAATGCGCAATGGACCGCGAAACGTTCAAGCACATTACGCTGGCGTCGCGGCGACTGGTGTCTTGTGAAAAAGTCGCCGCCCTGTGCGACACGCCGATCGAGATTGCTCAAGTTGATGCGGACAATGTCAACGAAACGATTGCTCTGATCGAAGAGGTTAAGCCGGATCTGGTGATCAATATGGCGCTGCCCTACCAGGATCTACCCATCATGGACGCCTGTCTCGCCACCAAGACCCATTATATGGACACGGCAAATTATGAGCCGCGTGACGTCGCGAAATTCGAGTATCACTGGCAATGGGCCTATCAGGATCGCTTCAAGGAAGCCGGTCTGACCGCCATTCTCGGTTGCGGCTTCGATCCGGGCTGCACCAACATCTATTGCGCCTATGCCCAGCAGGAAGGCCTGTTCGACGAGATCGAGTATATTGACATTGTCGACTGTAATGCCGGCGACCATGGCAAAACCTTCGCGACAAACTTCAATCCGGAAATCAATCTGCGCGAAGTGACGCAAGACGGGCGCTATTGGAAAAATGGCGAGTGGATCGAGATCCCCGCCCTCTCCATCCGCACCATGATCGATTACCCGGAGGTGGGCCCGCAAATGTCCTACCTGATCTATCACGAGGAAGAGGAAAGCCTGGTCAAGCACATCAAGGGGCTGAAACAGATCCGCTTCTGGATGACCTTTGGCGATGAGTACATCAAGCATCTCGATGTGTTCAAATCGATCGGCCTGATCGGGCTCAAGCCTATCAAACACAAGGGCATGGACGTGATCCCGATGGAGTTCCTGAAAGATCTGCTACCGGTCCCAAGCACTTTGGCCGAGGGCTATACTGGCAAGACCTCAATCGGCGTCATCCTGCGCGGCACCAAAGACGGCCAACCGGTGACCAAGATGATCTACAATGTTTGCGACCATGCCGAGACCAATAAGGAAGTCTCCGCCCAGGCCGTCAGCTACACAACGGGTGTCCCGCCGGTCTCCGGAGCCGCCATGTTCTTCAAAGGCGAATGGTCAGGCGCAGGCGTCTTCAATGTCGAGCAGTTCCCGGCCAAACCCTTCCTCGAAGACGTCGCAAAGCGCGGCCTGCCCTGGCATGTCATCGACGTTCCAGCCAGCAAGCAGGATGACCTGTTCGCGGTGGAGACTTAGTCGCTTCGACGTCGGCGTACACATTTTCGTGTGCGTGGTTGATTGCGCACGAAAAACCGCGCACGGACGGGCGGTCTGAGTTTCAGGAGGTCCCATGTCGCGAAATCTTGTTGGCGGTTTGATTACCGCAATCGTCCTGCTTGTGGCTGCGTGTTCGCCAAGCGGCGGTGAAGGGAAACCCCTTTTCGTGTCCGCCGTCGACTACGCCGATTTTACACCGGCGCCTGGATGCACTGCGGATGTCGACGACGCGACTTATCGCGCCTGTATCGATCCGCGAGCGCTGTACGCCGCCGCGATCGAGTCCGCTACCCAAGCGGACAATCCGCTAATGGTGATCTGGGGATTTGAAGAATGCCCCTATTGCAAGAAGTTCGCCGCGGAAGAAATGAGCCCGGAGAACCCGCGCCTGATTAGCGATTTTGTTGGCAACACACTCACCGAGGCCCAGCGCGCCAGCCTGCCCGATAATGGACGCGACTTTCAGATCAGCGTTCTTCACCTGCATGTGCGGGCCCCAATGGGAGAAGCGTTGGCCGAGCAGCTCGGAGTGACAGACATTGCGCGCTCCCGCGGTTGGCATCGCGTCTGGTCGCCATTCGTGACGTTCACCCGCCCCGGCTCGCACACGTTCGTGGCCCAAACCCAGTTTCAGCAAGGTGAGAAGCCTTGCAACTATGTCGATGACTTCGCCATCAGCCTGGAGCAAATCGGGTACATTCCCGCTGATGAAAGCAAGGAACGACCCATGTGCGCGGCGGCGTGACCGGACGGTTCGACTCGCCAACCCAACCGGCATAGTGTGCCGGTCATGTTCGACACCATCCTCTACCAAATCGACAACGGCCGCGCGCGGATCACGCTAAACCGGCCGGACAAGCTGAACGCGATGAGCCTGAAAATGCAGGCCGAGTTGTCTGAAGCCTTGTGGGATGCCGATGCCCGCAAGGACGTCCATTGCGCCATCATCAAAGGCGCCGGGCGAGCCTTCACAGCCGGGTATGACCTGACCGGCGGCGACGGCGTTCCGATTTCGCGCCTACAGGCGGAAAACCCGGACGCGCCTTATCGCGGCTATCGCAGCGTGGATGACGATATCTGGCAACTCGAGCGGGCCCAGAGATACCGCATGGCGGCGTTCGACATGCACAAGCCAGTGATCGCTCAAGTGCATGGGCATTGCAAAGCTGGCGGGACCGACCTCGTCCTGCTGTGCGACATCGTTATCGTCGCCGATGATGCCGAGATCGGCTTTCCTGCCGGGCGAGATCTCGGTGCGCTTCCCAATCAGTTCTGGCTGCACAATCTGGGACCACAATGGACGAAGAGGCTGCTGCTCACCGGAGACAGCATTAGCGGGACTCAGGCGGCGGAGATCGGCTTTGCATTGAAGTCCGTGCCGCCGGACCTGCTGGAAGCTGAAGTCGAGGGGCTCGCTGATCGGTTTGCTCAGATCGATCCAGACATTCTCGCCGCCAACAAGCGGGCGGTGAATATGGGCCTCGAACTCATGGGCGCGCGTACGCTGCAACGCTACGCAGCCGAGAATGATGCCCGCGGACATCAGGCGGCGAGCGCGCGGGCGTTCGTGAAACATGCCAGCGAGGTTGGCCTTAAACAGGCGCTCCACGATCGCGACGCGCCGTTTGGCGATGGCCGCGTTCGGATCAAAGGACATGAGCGGCGCGATGAAGATGGCCGCTTGATCGACGAAGAATAAAAGCGCAAATGCGCGCTATGACGCTCGATACGCTTCCAACCCCTTGCTTCGTCCTGGATCTCGCCAGGCTGCGCGCCAATCTCGAAACCGCCGCGCGAGTGCGTGAAGCGGCGGATTGCAAGATCCTGCTCGCAACCAAGGCGTTTGCGCTTCCTGCCGTATTTCCAATGATGCGGGACTATCTCGATGGCACCACGGCCAGCGGCGAGCAGGAGGCTCAGCTCGGCGCCGAGGCGTTTGGCAAAGAGGTCCACGTCTACTCGCCCGCCTATGCCCCGGGTGAGGTTGAACGCCTTTGTGAGATCGCCCAGCACATCTATTTCAACTCAGCTGCGCAGCTGGCACGGTACGGGCCGATCGCTAAAGCCGCCGGGGCTGAGATCGGCTTGCGGGTCAATCCGGGCTACTCCAATGCAACCCTGGGCGGCGATCTCTATGATCCCTGCGCGCCAATGTCCCGGTTTGGTGAAGTGCCGGAGAAACTCGCCGAGATTGATTGGTCCGGCGTCGATATCTTCCATGTCCATGCGCTCTGCGAGAGCCTTGCGGACGGATCGGTTGGACTGATTGAGCACGTGGCCGAAAAGTTTGCGCCAGCGCTTAAACAAGTTAGCGCCGTGAACTTTGGCGGCGGGCATTTCCTGAATGCGGAAGGCTATGAAATTGATCGACTGATCGCCGCGATCAAGGCGTTCCGCGCGCGATTTGATGTAGACGTTATCTTGGAGCCGGGCGGTGGATTGGTCGTGAACACGGGCGAGCTGCACGCGAGCGTCATCGACCTGCACTGGAATGACGGCGATATCGCGCTGCTCGACGCCAGCGCCTCCACTCACATGCCGGATGTCCTGGAAGCGCCCTACCGCCCCGAGATCGTTGGCGCAGACGCCGCTGGCGAGCGAGCGCATACATATCGTCTCGCAGGTCGCACGTGCATGACGGGGGATATTATCGGTGACTATTCGTTCGACGCACCACTGAAGCCCGGCGACCGCGTCATCTTCCGAGATCAGATGCACTACTCCTTCGTCAAGACCAATACGTTCAATGGCAATCCCCTCGCCAATCTTGCGATTTGCCACGAAGACGGCCACGTCGAACAGCTCAGCGAATTTGGTTATGACGCATTCAGATCACGCTTAGGTCGCTAATTTTTCACATCTTTTGCCGACAGTCCCGGCATGCAACGCACGCTTGATTCCCGAGTGGATCAAACTCTCGAACGCATTTTGCCCGGGCTAGAGGCCTGGCTTGGTCGTTTTCTGCCGGACCGCTTAGTGTTGGCGCTTGTCGAGTTCCTAGTGTTTGGGATCAAACAAGCCTGGGCAAGCCTGTTTGGGGGCCTGCTTTTGCTGGGCATGATCGCCACGCGCTACGCTTATCTGGACACCGCACCGATCGCCCGATACGACTTTCTGGTTTTGTATGCACTCGCCATTCAGGCCCTGTTCCTGATCACCCGGCTTGAACGGCCAAGCGAAGCCATCGTCATTCTGATCTTTCACCTAGTCGGCACTGCCATGGAAGTCTTCAAGACCGAAGCAGGATCGTGGCTTTACCCGGAAGACAATCTGCTCCGGATTGGCGGCGTTCCTTTGTTTTCAGGCTTCATGTACGCTGCGGTGGGATCTTACTTCGCGCGGGCGGCGCGCGTGTTTGAGTTTCGCTGGCACGCCTATCCGCGCATCGCGCTAACTCTGGCACTGGCTTTCGGGATCTATATCAACTTTTTCAGCCACCACTTTATCATGGATGCGCGCTACCTGCTGTTCGCACTGACGGGACTGATCTTCTGGCGCACGCGGGTCCATTACCGCGTCTGGCGGTGGCAGCATCAGATGCCGCTTCTGGTCGGATTTTTCCTGGTCAGCGTGTTCATCTGGATCGCCGAAAACGTCGCCACGTTCACAGCCATATGGCTCTACCCGGGACAGGAAGATGGCTGGCACATGGTGTCGCTGCAGAAGCTTGGCAGCTGGTATCTATTGATGATCATTTCCTGGGTTTTGGTGACCCTGGTCCAGCGTCCGAAAGCGGTGACCGAAGCTTAGTCGCGATTATGCTGTGGTTCCCACAATTCAACCGGATTTCCCTCCGGATCATAGACGCGCGCGAAACTGCCATTTGGGTGGGGATTGTCCGGGTCGATGGTCACTTCGTTTCCGTTGCCCCGTAATTGCGCGACCATTTTCTCCAGACTCGCGACCCGGAAGTTCAGCATGAACGACTTCGATTTGTCGTCGCCGAAATAGGCCGTGTCCTCGTTGAATGGTGCGAACACAGTCGGCCCCTCATTCTGGTGCCAGGGCTCAGTATCATAGTCGCTTGGGACCGGATCGATACCGAAATTCTCATCGTACCAAGCCGCAAGTTTGGCCGCGTCTCTGGCACGGAAAAAGAACCCTCCAAATCCGGTAATACGTTCTTTCTCGGTCATCTTTCAGTTCCCCATTTTGCGCCCTGAGGCAGTATGATCGATTTTTTCGTTGACGCAATGCGCCCCCTTATTATGTGTGCGCGACCAAGAGGAGCTTTCGAGAGACAATGAACTAGCGGCACCGGTCATCCGGAAATGATCAATTTGCCCCACGCGCCTGACGCGTGCTTCATTACATGTTCTCTTGAGAGGTTTCTTATGCCCCGTTTGAAAAACAAGATCGCGCTGGTCACAGGCGCTGCCCGCGGTATTGGTGCCGCCATCGCAAAAGCCTTCGCCGATGAAGGCGCGGATGTCATCGTTACGGACATTCTGGACGCGCAAGGCCAGGCCCACGCCGACCAGATCGGCGCGGCCTATCACCGTCTGGATGTGGCGCGGTCGAAAGACTGGCGGGCCGTCCTGTCTGCGCACCCGAAGCTCGATATTCTCGTCAACAATGCCGGGATCACAGGGTTTGAATCTGGTGAGCTTATCCATGATCCAGAGCATGTCTCGCTGGACGCCTGGCACCAGGTGCATGCGGTCAACCTGGATGGCACCCTGCTCGGCTGCCAGACCGCCATAAAAGCTATGAAATCCACTGGCCAAGGCAGTATCATCAACATCGCCTCGCGGTCCGGCCTGGTTGGGATTCCGGGCGCCGCCGCCTATGCGAGCTCGAAGGCGGCGATCATCAATCATTCCCGCTCGGTCGCTCTTTACTGTGCTCAGAACGGATGGGCGATCCGCTGTAACGCGATTGCACCAGCGGCCATCCTGACCCCGATCTGGGAGCCGATGATCGGCGACGGACCCGATCGCGAAGACCGTATGGCAGCCCTGGTCGCCGACACGCCGATGAAGCGCTTTGGCACCCCGGAAGAGGTCGCGGCCATCGCTGTCCTGCTCGCCAGCGACGAGGCGGCTTACATGACCGGGGAGGCTTTGACCCTGGATGGCGGCTTGCTGGCAGGCTCAGCGGCAAGCCCCGGCTAAGCGCGGACGGCAAGTCTGTGCGTGAAGCTATGGCTTGCCGAACCCCGCCGGGCGGAGTATGTCACCGCCTTCAATTTGGTTGGCCGCGTTAGCTCAGCTGGTAGAGCATCGCATTCGTAATGCGGAGGTCGGGTGTTCAAGTCACCTACGCGGCACCATTTTCCTAATATTTCAATGACTTACACCAACCGAGCACAATCACCTAAAGTTGTGTGCTCTCCCAGAATTCAGAATAAAAACAACATTGTAATCAAATATCTAGGATTCTAGCACTGTCGAAAGAGAGTAAAAGGTGAGTAACTTTTGGAGAGTTATCCACACGCTCGCAATTTAGCGTTATTCCTAGTATGATAAGATGAGAAGGATTTTAGATTTTTGGGGGAAGCGTATGGTGCACCCTCGAAAGAACTAGGACGTGAACCGCCCCGGTAACCCCGGAGGCAATTTGGTTGGGGTTATGCAGCGATAGCGGTTTCCTTCAGTGCTGCATAG
>JAEPOM010000023.1 GCA_017642885.1 Henriciella sp.
CATGTGAAGTACCCGGCTAGGTTTCAACTGATCGCAGCCATGAACCCATGTCGTTGCGGCGGTGGCAGCGGCGAAGCGCAATGCCGAAAGGGAGCGCGCTGCGCCGCGCAATATCAGGCGCGCCTATCAGGCCCATTCCTCGACCGCATTGACCTGTTCTATGACACACCGGCCGTAACAGCTGTGGATCTGAGCTTACCGCCCCCGCGAGAAGGTAGCTCAGAGGTCGCGGCGCGAGTCGTTTCCGCCCGGTCCCGGCAAACTGAGCGATACGAGGACGCAGGTCCTCAACGTCGACTTTTGAATGTCGACGCGACGGGGCAAGATCTGGAAACACATTCCACACCGGATGCTGCGGGCCAGACGCTCATAGCCGACGCCGCAGACAAATTTCGGCTCTCCGCGCGCGCCTACCACCGGGTGCTGAAAGTCGCCCGCACCATCGCTGATCTCGAAGGGTCTGACCGTGTCCGGCGCATACACGTCGCAGAAGCGCTGTCATACCGGCGCAGACCCGCTGAAGAAGCTAATACGGCGCGATCCGGAGCCCTCGCGCAGTAGTTTCGCGCATTAAGTAAATCCTCAATGCCTTGTGGCATACAAAACGGGATGACCGACCAAGACCCAAAGCTGAGCCCGGAACAGGCTTTTCTGGCCACCGCAAGCCACGAGATCCGCACGCCGCTGAATGGCATTCTCGGCACGGTTTCTCTGTTGCTGGAAACCGAGCTCAGCCCGGCTCAACGCGAATATGCAGACGCCATCCGGAACTCCGGTGAACGCCTGCTCGATCTGCTTAACAACGTTCTGGATTTTGCCCGCCTCGATACAGGGGAAATCGAACTTGCCGCCGACGTGTTCCGCCCCACCGCCCTCGCCCGGGAAGTGGTCGAGTTGCTCTCTCCTCGCGCGCACGCTCGCGGCCTGGACATTGCTCTGCGGTGCCACGCGGACCGAGCCCTGACTTTGCGAGGCGACGCAGGCAAAACGCGCCAGATATTATTTAACCTGATCGGAAATGCTCTGAAATTTACCGATGAAGGCTCCATTCTCGTCGATCTCACTTACGAGGACGGAAACCTCGTTCTCGACATTTACGATACGGGCCCTGGCATATCGGCCGAAGACCAGATCAGTTTGTTCCAGGCCTTTCAACAAGTCAGCCACACCGACACGCAAAAGGATGGCGGCGTTGGGCTTGGCCTCGCCATCGTCAGCCGCATTTGCGACGCGCTGGGTGGACAGGTTTCGATCTCGAGCGCTGTCGGACTCGGAACTCGCTTTCGGGTCACGCTACCGTTCGAAGCGCAGAAATCGGAAGCCTATCTTGCGGCCAATGACGCCATTGAAGGACGCGTAATTCTCGTCGGCTTGCCCTCTGCTACAACGCTGTCCGCCACTGCATGCTTGGTCCAGGCCGGCGCCGAAGTGCTCAACATCCTGCCGCCAAGCGAGGCGTTGAAGCTGCGCTCCGATCTCATCCTCGCCAGCGCCGCCTTGCCCGAGGATACGCTGCGCGCGCTGTGCAATACCGCGCCGGTTCTGATCGTGCTTCGCCCCGAAGATCGGGCCGAGATGCCGCGGTTCCGAACACTTGGCGCAGCCGGTTGGATGGTCCGTCCGCTACGGGCGAAGTCTTTGATCGAGCGGGCTGGCCTTGCCATATCCGGCATGGACGCCACGGAATCCGAGACCCCGGAATCCGGACATGGCCATGTGCTGATCGCTGACGATAATCCGATTAATGCCCTTATTGCCCGACGTGCCATGGAATCGTCAGGATTCACGACCACGGTGGCGACAACTGGACGCGAAGCCCTCGACGCCGTTGAGCAAATCAGTCCAGACTTGGTGTTGATGGATCTCAGGATGCCGATCATGGATGGATTTGAAGCGATGAAAGCCCTCCGCGCCGCCGGCCACACTGTGCCAGTGATTGCCGTCTCCGCCGAGATCAATCCCGAAATCGAGCGCCGCGCGCGCGAAGCGGGAGCCAACGGCGTCGCCGCCAAGCCACTCGACGCTGAAGCGCTACGCCAGCTGGCCCTGAAATGGACCAACCAGACCAGAGCAGGCGCCGCGTGAGCGAGGTGACCTCTCGGCGGATTGATCCAAACGCGCCCACCACGTGGCGGCAATCCTTCGAAGTCTATTTAAAATGGTCAATGCTTGCCATGCTGGCTTTGGGTTTTGCCAGCGGCCTCCCATTGATGATGGTCTTTTCCAAACTGTCATTCTGGTTGCGCGAGGTGGGTATCGATCGCTCCACGATTGGCGGGCTTTACGCGGTTTCATTCGCTTATTCTCTAAAGTTTCTTTGGGCGCCCGCGGTGGATCGAATCCCGGTGCCTTTCCTGAAGCGCGCGCTGGGTCAGCGGCGAAGCTGGATGGTTCTGGCGATTACCGGCACCGCCATAGGCCTTTTCACCATCGGATCGTCCAATCCGGCCGTCGCCTTGGCGCCGACGGTTGTCGGGGCTTTGATCCTGGCTTTTTCCGGCGCGACTCTGGATATTTCTGTAGATGCCTGGCGCATCGAATCCGCGCCCAATGACGAGCAGGCCAATATGGCTGCGGTCTACAATCTCGGCTACCGGTTTGCGATCATGTTCTCGGGCTTTGGCATGGTGCTCGCGGACAGTACGAGCTGGAATTTCGCGTACATGACGATGGCCGCCATCATGGCAATCCTCGGTGTGATTGTGATCTTCTTCATCCGCGAACCCGACCATTCGGACCGGAACGACGAACCAAGCAAGCCGTTCGTGGTAAAAATGCGCGATGCAGTGATCGAACCGTTCTGGCAAATCGTCAGCAAGTTCGGGATCTGGATTATCGCCGTCGCAGGTATCGTCACGCTGTATCGTATCAGCGACTTCACCATGGGGGTCATGGCAAGCCCATTTTATGTCGACCTCGGGTACACAGGAACGACCGTCGGATATGTGCAGGGGCTTCTAGGGCCCTGGCCGATTATTGTTGGCGGCTTCGTCGGAGGCTTCGTCGCCGTCCGTTACAGCCTGATGCCTGCCCTCCTCGCAGGGGCGGCGCTTACCCTACTAACCAATGGCGCCTTCGCAGGCCTCGCGCTCGCGGCCGGACCAAATCTCGATATCGTGGCGAACGCTGTTTCGAACGGGGTCGAGCTGCCATCGGATGTTACAGTGAAAACGCCTCCAGTATGGGGTTTGATATCGGTCATCGTTGCCGACAATCTCGCCGCCGGATATGTCGGATCCGTCTTCATCGCCTACATGTCATCCCTGACTGATCGGCAGTTCGCCGCGACGCAGTACGCTTTGCTCAGCTCCGCTTATTCGTTTTTCTGCAAACTCGCCGCCACGACCACATCCGGACCACTGTCCGAGGCCATTGGCTGGGCTGGCTTCTTCTCGGTGACCGCATTGTACACACTGCCGCCCGCCGTTTTGATCCTGATCGTCATGCGATATGGGCCCGACAATGCCAAAGGTATTCGTCCTGGCGATTAGCCTCGGCAAACCTCCGACCAGTTAAGCTCCAACCTGATCGATATCAAAGGCCGCGACGGTGGCGAGGTTGACGATGTCGTTGACCGTCGCGCCCAGCGACGCGATCTGTACGGGCTTGGACATGCCGAGCAAGACCGGACCGATAATCGTCGCACGAGACATGCCCTCAAGCAGCTTGGTTGAAATCGAGGCTGAGTGAATGGCCGGCATAATCAGCACGTTCGCCTCACCCGACAAACGGGAGAACGGGTAGAGCACTTTGTGCATGGGGTTGAGCGCAACGTCCGCAGCAATGTCTCCCTCATACTCAAAATCGCAATCACCGCATGCATCCAGGATAGCGACCGCATCGCGGACTTTCTCCGAGCGCTCTCCCATTGGGTTGCCGAAAGTCGAGTAGGACAGGAATGCGAGGCGCGGGACAAAGCCGAGGCGCTTAACCGCCTTGGCGGCCTCTTTAGCGATGCCTGCGAGCTGTTCGCCATCAGGCAACTCATTGACGCTGGTATCCGCGATGAAAATCGTCTTGCCGCGATTGATCACCATGGACATGCCGATCACGTCTGCGTCTGGCTGCGTATCCAGCGAGAGGCGGACATCGGTGAGGCAAACATCATAGTTTCGTGTGACCCCGGTCACCATGCCGTCAGCATCGCCATTGGCGAGCATACAGCAGCCGAAGACGTTTCGGTCCTGATTGACGAGACGCTGAGCATCGCGCTTCAGGTAACCGCGGCGTTGCAGGCGCGCATATAGATAGTCAGTATAATCTGCGTTTCGATCCGACAGACGCGCATTGACGATTTGAAGGGCTCCTTCCGGGACGCCCATCTGCTTCATCGTGCGCTCGACTTGGGCTTCACGACCGATCAGGATGGGCTCGCCAAGGCCTTGTTGCTTGAACGTCCAGGCGGCACGAACCACTTGCGGCTCTTCCCCTTCGGCAAAGACGATGCGCTTCTGATCGCGGCGTACCGCTGACTGCACGCCCTGAAGGAAAGAGGCCGTCGGATCGAGGCGGCTGGCCAGCGAATGGCGATATTCTTCCATGTCCTCAATCGGTTTACGCGCGACACCGGTATCCATGGCTGCCTGCGCCACGAAGGGCGGAATGAAGCTGATCAGACGCGGATCGAATGGCGTCGGGATAATGTACTCCTTGCCGAACTGCGGACGCGCGCCGTGATAGGCGGCGGCAACCTCGTCAGGCACATCCTCACGCGCAAGCTCGGCCAGAGCGCGGGCAGCTGCAACTTTCATTTCCTCATTGATCGACCGCGCACGAACATCCAGCGCGCCGCGGAAAATGTAAGGAAAACCGAGGACATTATTGACCTGGTTTGGATAGTCGGACCGCCCGGTCGCGATGATGGCATCGCCGCGCACGGCTTTGATCTCTTCCGGTGTGATCTCGGGATCCGGGTTCGCCATGGCAAAAATGATCGGGTTCTTGGCCATGGATTTGACCATGTCCTGCGTCACCGCGCCTTTGACAGAGAGGCCGAGGAAACAGTCGACGCCGGCCATGGCCTCCGCCAGCGTGCGTTTCTTGGTGTTGACGGTGAAGGCTGACTTGAATTGGTCCATCTTCTCCGTTCGGCCCTCATAGAGAATGCCGGAGCTGTCAGCCATCAGGATATTCTCAGCCTTCACACCGAGGTGACGTATCAGACCCGCTACAGAGAGACCTGCGGCGCCCGCTCCGGAGACGGCAACTGTGAGATCTTCAAGCCGGCGGCCCGTAATCGCGCAGGCATTGATGATCCCGGCAGCCGCAATGATCGCTGTGCCGTGCTGGTCATCATGGAAGACAGGGATATCAAGCTCGTCGCGAAGTCTTTGCTCGATAATGAAGGCTTCAGGGGACGCAATGTCTTCAAGATTTATCCCGCCCCATGTCGCGCCGATATTGCGAACGACAGTGCAGAACTCTTCTATGTCCTTGGTCTCGACTTCAACGTCGAAACTATCAATGTCGGCAAAGCGTTTGAACAGAACGGACTTGCCTTCCATGACGGGCTTTGACGCCATGGCGCCGAGATCACCCAGGCCAAGAATCGCGGTGCCGTTTGAAATCACAGCGACGGTGTTGCCCTTGGCAGTATAGTCATAAGCGAGATCCGGGTCCCGGCCGATTGCCTCAACTGGGACAGCAACGCCGGGACTGTAAGCCAGAGACAGATCGCGTTGCGTCTGCATCGGCTTGGTCGGCATCATCGAGATTTTACCGGGCGTTGGATGGGAGTGGAAATCAAGCGCTTCTTGATCGGTGAAGCTTGGACGCTTGTTTGTCATGACTGTATCGCCTTTCAAGGCTTGCACGAATTTTGTGCAGCCTCATAAGCGTGTCCGCAAGGGGGGACAACCCGTCCGCATTGCTTTATTCGATTCAGTTGATGAAGGATTCGCAAGACCGTGCCCGACACCGCCGCTCCCGTTAAAACGCCGAAAGCGCCGACCCCGTTCATGGCGCAATACCTTGCTATCAAGGCCAAGCACGACGATGCGCTGTTATTCTTCCGCATGGGCGACTTCTACGAATTGTTCTTTGAAGACGCGGTTCGGGCCGCTGAAACCCTCGACATCACTTTGACGTCAAGAGGCGAACATGACGGCAAACCGATCCCGATGGCCGGTGTCCCCTACCATGCCGCCGAAGGATATCTGGCTCGTCTGATCAAGTCTGGAGAACGGGTTGCCGTCTGCGAGCAGACCGAGAGCCCTGCTGAAGCGAAGAAGCGGGGATCGAAATCGATCGTAAACCGCGAGATCGTCCGCATTGTGACGCCGGGCACGATCACCGAAGATAGCCTTCTCCCCCCAAGACAAGGACAGGCGCTCGTCGCGGTGGCCTTTACCGCGGGCGGCGCCGAAGCGGCTCTGGCGGCATGCGATGTCTCAACCGGCCATTTCGAAGTGCGTCCCTTTGCGCCAGAAGCCTATGCTGAAACACTCGGCGCCCTGCCGATCACTGAACTTGTGATTACAGAAAGCGACGCAGACAAGCCACTGGTGCGCCGAGCGCAGGAAACCTTGCGCCTGACACAGACCTATCGCCCGAACAGCGCAGCGAGTGCGAAATCCGGAGAGCGCCTGCTGAAGACGGCCTTCAAGGTGGCCGCACTGGATTCGTTCGGCGTGTTCAGCAAAGCCGAACTCTCTGCCTGCGCACTCCTATTAGACTATCTGGCCATGACACAGGCAGGCGACGATATCAGGCTGGACCCGCCGCGGCGTATTGCGACCACAACCGGGCTTTCGATTGACCCCGCCACCCGCGCCAGTCTGGAGATCGACACAGCGCTTGATGGGTCTCGGCGCGGTACTTTGCTGGCGACTGTAGACCGCACCCTCACAGCACCCGGCGCGCGTTTGCTCGCAGCCAGAATCGCGAGGCCCGAAACCGAAGCCGAAGACATTGGTGCCCGATATGACGCGATCGAGTTTTTCCTCGCCAACGATCATTTGCGCGAAACGGTACGCGCGGCCCTGAAAGCAGCCCCCGACCTTGAGCGAGCGCGGGCAAGGATCCGTCTCGGTCGTGGCGGACCAAGGGATCTGGCCGCCATCTCCGCGGCTTTGCGCGCGGGCGAACACGCGGTCGCAGAGATAGCACGCGCTGGCACCAATCCACCGCCTCTTCTCGAAACGGCGCTGCGCGCGCTGACACTCAGCCATGCGCCGGATCTGGCGAGCCTGGTTACGGATCTTTCGAAGGCGCTTGCGGACGACTTGCCGACGCTCGCGCGTGATGGCGGTTTTATCGCGACCGGATGGGATCAGGCTTTGGATGAAGCGCGCGGGTTGAAGTCTGACAGTCGCCAGATCATCGCGCAATTGCAGACCCGCTACGCCGAAGAAACCGGAATCTCCGGCCTGAAAATCAAGTTCAACAATGTCCTGGGCTATTTCATCGACGTGACCGCCAGGCACGCTGACCCGATGATGCAGCCGCCTTTGGCTGAGACTTTCATTCATCGCCAGACCCTGGCCTCCAATGTCCGCTTTTCGACCACGGAACTATCAGAACTCGCGGGCAAGATTTCACGTGCCGACGATATCGCCAAAGGGCGAGAGCTCGCGATTTTTGATGGCTTATGCGAGCGCGTCGAAGCCGTGTCCGATCCGCTCAGCGCTGCCGCCGCCGCGCTTGCGGAACTCGACATTGCCGCCGCCAATGCGGAATGGGCGAGCGAAATTGGCGCGGTCCGCCCGACGCTGAGCTCGACGACGGTCTTCGAAGCCGAAGGCCTGCGCCACCCCGTTGTCGAGATGGCGCTGCGTAAACAAGGTGATGGGTTCACCGCCAACGACCTCCGGGTGGATGCGAGCGGCGAGACTGCCCCTCGCCTGGCACTCGTCACCGGTCCGAACATGGCCGGTAAATCAACCTATCTGCGTCAGGCCTGCCTTGCGGTAATCCTCGCGCAAGCGGGGCTCTATGTTCCTGCACGCAAGTTGAATGTCGGCATTGCCGACCGGGTCTTCTCGCGCGTTGGGGCAAGCGACGATCTCTCCCGCGGGCGCTCGACATTTATGGTCGAGATGGTCGAAACCGCCGCGATCCTGACCCAGGCGACTTCAAACTCATTTGTCATCCTGGACGAAGTCGGCCGCGGCACGTCGACCTATGACGGCCTCGCCATTGCCTGGGCGGCGGTGGAACACTTGCACAATACGAATAAGTGCCGGGCGCTGTTTGCAACGCACTATCACGAGCTGACGAGCCTTGCCGACGACTTACCCTCCGCCACCAATTTGTCTCTGCGCGCCAAAGAGTGGAAGGATGAGCTGGTCTTTCTTCATGATGTTCAATCGGGGCCCGCCGATCGGTCCTACGGGGTCCAGGTCGCCCGACTTGCGGGCTTGCCCGCGCGCGCCGTGAAACGGGCCGAGCAAGTGCTTAAGCAGCTTGAGGCCGCGCCGGATGCGATGGAAACGCTGCCCCTGTTTGCAGCGATGTCGGAAACCGACGATCAACCCGAAACACTCGCCACAGACCACCCCGCGCTCAATCTGCTCGAAACCGTAGACCCAGACAGCCTGACCCCCCGAGAGGCGCTGGACCTGGTTTACAAGCTCAAGGATCGCACCTGAGCCCGGCTATCGACGCCTGCTTCAATCTATTCTACAGACTCCGGCTGATATGCGCCGCGCAAGACGGCGTGGGCTGAGCAAGATAAGGATATGGCAAGCATGGCCTATGAGACGCTTTTGACCGAAGTGGACGGCGCAGTTGCTGTCATCACGCTTAATCGACCTGACGCTCTAAACGCATTCAACAATCAATTGATGGACGAATTGACAGCGGCGCTCGATCGGTTTGACGAAGACCGTGAAATTGGCTGCATCGTGATTACCGGCTCGAAAAAGGCGTTCGCCGCGGGTGCCGACATCAAGGAAATGCGCGACCAATCTTACATGGACGCCTATTATAGTGACTTCATCACACGCAATTGGGAACGCGCGGCACGTATGCGCAAGCCCGTGATTGCGGCGGTGAATGGTTATGCCCTTGGCGGCGGCTGTGAGCTCGCAATGATGTGCGACTTTATTCTCGCCGGCGAAAAAGCCAAATTCGGCCAGCCGGAGATCACTATCGGGGTGTCACCAGGCGCAGGCGGCACGCAACGCCTGACCCGTTTTGCCGGGAAATCCAAGGCGATGGAAATGTGCTTGACCGGGCGCATGATGGATGCCGAAGAAGCCGAGCGTTGCGGCTTGGTCTCACGGATTGTCCCTGTTGATGACCTCGTGGATGAAGCGAAAGCGGTTGGCAAGAAAATCGCTTCCATGCCGCGAGCAGCCGCCATGCTGACCAAGGAGATGGTGAACGCGGCCTACGAAACCCCGCTCAGCCAGGGCGTGATGTTCGAGCGCCGCCTGTTCCATTCCCTGTTTGCCACAGAAGACCAAAAAGAGGGCATGGAAGCCTTCGTGGACAAGCGCCAGGCGCATTTCAAAAACCAGTAGGCTGTTAAGCCGATCTGAGCCCCGAATAAGCGCCTGCAGATTCTTCACTTCCTCTGGCCGCCAGCGGTTGACGGCCCATGGTGGTTTATGTACTTACCGCCTCTTCGCCAGATAGGGCGACCAAAGGAGTTTTTGATGGCGAACACCAGATCAGCCAAAAAGATGGTGCGCAAGATCGCAACGCGCACCGAAGTGAACAAGAACCGCCGCTCGCGCATGCGGACTTATGTTCGCAAAGTTGAAGAAGCGATCGAGGCTGGCGACAAGAAAGCCGCTGCTGAAGCGCTGAAAGCGGCCCAGCCGGAAATCATGCGCGCAGCCGGTAATGGCGTCATTCACAAGAACACGTCTTCCCGCAAAGTTTCGCGTCTTTCTGCCCGCGTAAAAGCGATGGGATAAGGCGCAGCTAATCTGTTCCTTCACAGATTAAAATGCATAGCCCGCTGGCCTCGCCATGCGGGCTTTTTTCGTATTGTTGCAGAGAAGTGATCCCGGTTTCTCATTTCACATTTATCCACAAAGATCGGACGAAATAGGGATTGACAGAACAAAGGCTGAAAGCCCCGCAGCCGCAACGCATTGAAACCTGTCAAGCGCATCTTTTTTTCTTTTTTTTTGTGTGATTCTTCAAGGGCTTTAGCCGAGTCAAGCGGGAGTCTTCGCAGGTCCGCGAGGTTTCTTCAGTTGCAAGGAAAATCTGTTCCTGTTTTACTAAGCCCATCGACGGAATGTCCTCTGTACACAGCGTATTTTGTGGCGAACCCCAAGGGGTTTGAACGGGGGTCGTGTGTCATTTCCGATCGGTCGCCAAGATGAACAAAAGAATGGATAAGAAAGGAACATCTTATGGGGCTGACGCATGGGGTTGGGGAGCAGAAGCCCGCAACTGGGGTGAACGTTAGAGATGATCAACTGGGCGCCAAGGCACTCTGGTCGAAATCGCTTGAGGCGATGCAAGCACAAACCACACCTGACAATTCACACCAATGGCTGACAGACCTTCGGTTTGTCGCTGAGGTGAATAATGCGATCGTCATCGCCGCCCCCGACCAGCTGACGCTGGACCGGGTGGTCACGAGCTTTGAGCGACCTCTGCAACAAGCATGGCAGAAGGTCGACCCGAAGAGCAGACGGATCAAGTTTGAACTCTGGAGCCGAATTCCCGGCGATGTTCGCGATGTCGTTGGCGACCCCTGGCTGAACGACCGCACGCTCGACGAAGCGCTGGACGCTCTAACCGCCGAAGACGACAGCGACGAAGAGATCGGCCATGCGATGACATTCTCGACGCTGGTCACCGGCCCGTCGAACGCGCGGGCCGTCGGGCTCGGCAAGCGCCTGGCCAAAGGCGCGCCCATTCCCGCTGGCGTGATCGTCATTTATGGCGAACCCGGAACCGGCAAGACGCACATCCTCAAAGCGGTCGAGGCTGAAACAGCTCGCAAAGGCGATGGACGCCGCCTCGCTTATATCTCTGCAGAAGAATTCATGACGCGCTTTGTCACCGACGCCCGGGCGGGCGATACATCGGCGCTGCAGGCCTACGTTAAGCAAAACGACCTGTTGATGATTGACGATCTGCACTGGATCGCTGGTAAAGCGAAGACCGATAAGGCCTTCTTTGGTGCCCTGCGCTCAGTCACCTCCATGGGTGGACATGTGATCATCACAGCGGATGCCGCACCGGGAGATATGGTCGGATTGTCCAAAGAACTCGCCGGTGAGATTAAAGGCGCAGCATCTGTCGAAGTCGCCATGCCGGATGATGAAATGCGCAAGGCAATTGTCCGCCGCCATGTTGAGCTGATCGCGAGAGATACGCCAAACTTTGCGCTCACAGACGCGATGGTAGATCGGATCATCGCCACTGTCCGCGGCGCGGGCCGCGAGCTTTGCGGTGTGCTGTGGAGTCTGCAGCTTGAAACCGGATATGGCGAACTCGCGCCGACGCCGGAAATGCTCGAGACGGTTATTCGGCGCATCGCGGGCGAACCTCGCACACCAACGCTGGACGAGATCAAGCGCACTTGCATGGACGTCTACCGGATTTCCAAAACCGACATTGAAAGCTCCAGCAAGGTCCGCACGATTTGCCATCCGCGTCAGGTCGCGATGTACCTGTCGCGCGTGATGACAGACAAGTCGTTCCCGCAGATTGCAACCGCCTATAAGAAGAAGGACCACACCACGGTTCTGCACGCTTATCGCAAGATCAAGAAGGCGCTAGACAAAGGCGATCGCGACATGAACGATGAAATCGAACGGGTGAAAAACGCCGTCTTCGATCGTCTCGCTGGACACGAATAGGTCCGATCCACAGGCGAGGCTTCGCAAAGACTTGCATTTCACTGTGAATTCGTGATTTTAGCGGCCCGCTCCCATACCGGAGCGGGCTGATTCGTCTTTGAAAGCGAATATCGGAAGCGGGCAAGACCGGATAACCGGCAAAGGGATGATGAGATGAAGTTGACGATCGAACGTGGCGCGCTCTTGAATGCGCTGGGACATGTCCAGAATGTCGTGGAGCGCCGGAACACGATCCCGATCCTTTCGAATATCCTGGTTGAGGCCAAGGGTAAGGAAGTCCGATTCACAGCCACCGATCTTGATATTGAAGCGGTTGATCAAGCGGACGCAAAAATTTCCGCAGAAGGCGCCGTAACCGCTCCGGCAGGCACGCTGTTTGATGTCGTGCGCAAGTTGCCGACCGGCGCTGATGTCGCGCTCGAATATGACGGCGACTCCCGCCAGCTGGTGATCAGCTCCGGCCGATCCGAATTCAAACTGCCCACCCTACCCGCGGGTGATTTCCAGACTATGGTACCGGATGAAGACGCAACCGAGTTTACCCTCGAAGCCGCTGACCTGCGCCGCTTGATCGACAAGACCCGTTTCGCCATCTCCACGGAAGAAACCCGCTACTATCTGAACGGGGTCTATCTCCACACCGCAGACACTGATGGCGGCAAGAAATTGCGGACCGTCGCCACGGATGGTCACCGTCTGGCGCTGTCGGAAGTCGATGCTCCGAAGGGCGCCGAGACGCTCGCAGGGGTCATCGTGCCGCGCAAGGCTGTTGGCGAAGCTCGCCGCCTGATCGACAATGAAGATGGCGACGTTTCCGTCTCTGTCTCTGACACCAAAGTCGTATTCAAAGCCGGCCGCGCGCAGCTCACCTCGAAACTGATTGACGGTTCCTTCCCTGACTATGCGCGCGTCATCCCGAAAGGGAATGAAAAGGCGATGATCATCGACAACAAGCTGTTCGAAGCTGCGGTAGACAGGGTTGCTACAGTATCGGCGGAGCGCTCACGTTCGGTGAAACTCTCCATTTCGGAAGGCAAGCTGACCCTCGCGGTCAACAGCGCCGAGACCGGCCAAGGCCATGAAGAGATCGAATGCGATTACCAGGCGGACAGCATGGATATCGGGTTCAATGCAAAATACCTACTCGATGTGGCTGCTCAGATTGAAGCCGAAGATGCCCGCTTCCTGTTCAATGACCCGGCCAGCCCCGCTTTGGTCCTCGACCCGGGCGATACGAGCGCGCAATACGTTCTGATGCCATTGCGGGTCTAGTGACCGAACCATGACGATTAGAAATTGGACACCAGAGCGCCTTGCCGATCAATCCGGCAAGACTTTCGTTGTGACCGGCGCCAATAGCGGCATCGGATTTAAGGCCAGCAAACGCCTGGTCGAAGCTGGCGCCAATCTCATCATGCTCTGTCGCAATGAAAACAAGGCCAACGCCGCTGCACAAGAATTGAGAAAAAGCGCGGTCGGATCCAACTCAGTCGAAACAATCCAAATGGATCTTGCGAGCCTCAGTTCCGTGCGGGCTGCGGCCGCTGCAGTGCTAGAGACGGCACCCAAGATTGATGCGTTAATCAACAATGCTGGAATCATGTTCCCGCCGCGCCGGACCGCCACGGAGGACGGCTTCGAGCTTCAGTTTGGCGTCAATCATCTGGGGCATTTCCTCCTGACGGGATTGCTCAAGGATCGGGTGATCGACAGCGACGGCCGTTTCGTGACGGTCTCCAGCCTTGCCCACAAGGTCGGCCTGCGCCGCATACGGTTCAAAGACCCAAACTGGGAACAAGGCTATCAAGCGGCACTGGCTTATGGGCAGAGCAAGTTTGCGAATGCGATGTTTGGCTTTGAGCTTAATCGGCGCCTGGAAGTGGCTGGGCACGCGTCGCGATCCTTCATCTGCCATCCAGGATACTCAGCCACCAATCTGCAATCCACGGGACCCGGGCGGTTTGCGACGCTGATGATGGCACCGGCCAATCTGATCCTGGCCCAATCCGCAGACCGGGGCGGATGGCCCATCCTGCTCAGCGCGACTGATCCTGACGCGGAAGGCGGCGCCTATTATGGCCCGCGCCAGTTCCGGGAAATGCGCGGCGCCGTTGGAGCTTGCAAGATGATTGAGCCGGCGCAGGACAAAGCTGCGGCTGCCAAGCTCTGGGCGCTTTCAGAACAGGCCGTGGATTTGTCATGGAGCGTTTGAACCGACGCTCATGACTGCTCTCACTCGCCTGCGCCTGACGAATTTCCGCAATCATGAAATGCTGGACCTGAAGCTGGATGCAAGGCCGGTCTGTTTGTGGGGCTCGAACGGGGCTGGCAAAACCAATATTCTTGAAGCCATCAGCCAGCTTGGCCCAGGGCGCGGTCTTCGGGCTGCCGCCTTGCCTGACATGGCGCGGCATGACGTCGGCGAAGGTTGGACGGTCTCTGCAACCCTCGACGAGGACCGCAAGATCGGGGTTGGGCTGGAACAGGGCGAGACTGGCAATAAGCGCGTCATCCGCCTCGACGGTGCCCCGGCCACCGCAACCGACCTCGCCGAGCTCGTTCGCATTGTCTGGCTGACGCCGAACATGGACGGCGTGTTCCGCGGCAGCGCAAGCGAGCGCCGCCGCTTTTTTGATCGCCAGGTCATGGCGCATATCCCGGGGCATGGCAGCGTGTCCGGGCGCTACGAAAAAGCCATGCGAGAGCGCAACGCCTTACTGGAACGCGGGCGTGTGGATCCAGCCTGGGCAGATGCGATCGAACGCAGAATGGCTGAAGCAGGCGCAATCATCGCGACCAACCGCGCGCTGGTTCTGAAATCGCTTCAGGCAGCCATCGATGCGCGGCCGGAGGGCTATTTCCCGAAAGGAGATCTGGCGCTCGATGGCGAGCCTGAACAAGCGGCCGCCGAAGGTGCGAGCCTGTTTGATATCATGGATCTGATCGCTGAAGCCCTCGCCAAAGGTCGGTACCGAGATCAAGGCGCAGGACGTACGCTAACCGGGCCTCACAGAACGGATCTGACAGTGATCCATCGCCCCACCAATGCACCCGCCGCAGACGCGTCGACAGGCCAGCAGAAAGCCTTGCTGATCGGACTGATCCTCGCGAGCGCCCGCGCGCTCAGTGATGATGGCGACGGCCCGAGCCCGCTTATCTTGCTCGACGAGGCCGCGGCCCACCTGGACCGCGACCGCCGCGCCGCCTTGTTCGATGAACTGATTTCGCTGGGCGGACAGGCCTGGCTGACTGGGACAGAGGAGTTTCTGTTCGAAGCATTTGGTGATCGGGCGCAGCGAGTCGAGATCGCCTCTGATTTAGGCTGATCGACGCGGCGCCAATCACTGATCCTCGCTCGAACTGAAAAACTCCACGAGCCAGGGATTCACGATCTTGTGGTGCTGATAATTCAGCCCATGCTCTCCCTCATCCAATACGCGAACATCCGCGGCAGCGATCAGACCTTGTAAACGCTCGGCGCTGGAAATCAGAACGGTTTCGTCCTTGGCGCCGTAAATGGCGAGAACCGGAATGCCGGTCTCAGCGACGCGGGTGAATGTCTCTTCGCGCCCTGCCATTGGCATGTGCCTCAGAGAGGAGAGCAATGCCTGCAAGTAGCCGCGATACCGGAGTTGTTCGGTAACATCGCCGCGCAGGCGATCTTCCGGCGCACGGGCACTCTCATCATATTGCGGATCGCCAAGGAGGATGCTCTTGCCGATCATTCTCCAGAGAAAATCGCCGATAATCGGCATCTGCACGAGTTTTGCGGCGCCGCTATCGCTGCTGGCCAGATCCAATCCGGCAGGGACCAGCAGAACGAGCTTGTTCACGCGCTCCGGATGGCGCGCCGTGAACTCCGCCACAATTGGCCCGCCCATAGAAAGCCCAGCCAGTCCGAACGGTTCGTCGACGCCGACATGATCCAGCAATTCGATCAGAGCGCGGTCATAGAAGTCCACATCATACTTACCCGACGGGCGATCTGACCAACCGCGTCCAAAATGGTCGAAACGCAGTGTACGCAAGCCAGCAGCGTTCAGCGCTTCAACGTTTTGCTCGTAGATGAAATTCGGTGTCGAAAACCCGTGCACCAGAACGACCAATGGTGCGCCTTCGGGCCCTTCCAGGCGATAGTGCAGCTTACCGTCGGAAAGATCTGCGAACGCGCCGGGGGCCGACCTGCGCGCTTCATCATTCAGAGGCTTCAACATCAGATCCGCGCCCAAATAAGCCGAAAATGCCAAAAAAAGGATGAGCCCGAACAGGCGCAGAATCCACTTCATTTTTATCTCCTCGACCCCGAATTCAGGACCTTTCTAAAGACTTTTCGCAGGGGCAAGACCAGCGCGGATTTAGGCCCCCCGCAATATCGCCACAAGACACTGTATTATATAAGGTTTTTACCCGAAGAAATACCAGCCCGAAATTTCCCTTTTGGATCGAATTCCCCTATAAAAACAGGGAATTTGACGAATCACTTGCAAGGGCAGGATTCCATGACGGACGCGGTAGAAAATAACGCAGAATATGGCGCCGACTCGATCAAGGTCCTGAAGGGCCTCGAAGCGGTTCGCAAACGCCCCGGGATGTACATTGGCGATACCGATGACGGGTCGGGTCTGCACCACATGATTTACGAAGTCGTCGACAATGCCATCGACGAAGCTCTGGCCGGACATGCGGACGAAGTGACCGTCGCTCTGCATCCGGATGGGTCGGCCGAAGTGACTGACAACGGCCGAGGAATTCCGGTCGGTCAGCATGCGACAGAAGGCAGGTCCGCAGCAGAAGTCATCATGACCGAGCTGCACGCTGGCGGAAAATTCGATTCCAATTCCTACAAGGTCTCAGGCGGCCTGCACGGGGTCGGCGTATCCGTGGTAAATGCGCTTTCAGTCTGGCTCGACCTCACGATCCACCGCGACGGATCGGAGCATCATGTTCGTTTTGTCGATGGCGGCCGAACTGAAGCGCCTCTGAGAGTCACTGGAACCAGCCCGACAAAAGCCAACGGCGAGCCGTATACTGGGACCGCAGTCCGCTTCCTGGCGAGCACTGAGACGTTCACAATGACGGTCTACAATCGCAAGACCCTGGAACACCGTCTGCGCGAGCTTGCGTTCCTGAATTCCGGCGTTCGCATCGTCTTCCGGGACCTGCGCGAGGCGGAACCTTATGAGGCCGTGCTCGAATATGAGGGCGGCGTGGCGGCCTTTGTGCAGCACCTGAATGAAACCAAGAATGCGATCATTCCCGAGACCGTTTTCGTCACTGGCGAAAAGGAAGGGATCACAGTCGAGGCGGCGCTTGAATGGACTGACGCCTATCATGAGAACGTGCTGTGCTTCACGAACAATATTCCGCAGCGCGATGGCGGGACGCACCTTGCCGGCTTTCGCGGCGCGCTGACCCGGATCATCAACAAGTACGCAACAGAAACCGGGATCGCCAAGAAAGAGAAAGTCGACATTTCAGGCGACGATGCGCGCGAAGGCCTGACCTGCGTTCTTTCCGTGAAAGTCCCGGATCCGAAATTTAGCTCTCAGACCAAAGACAAGCTGGTCTCTTCAGAAGTACGCCCGGTGGTCGAGAGCCTGATGCATGAAAAGCTGGCTGAGTGGTTCGAAGAGCACCCGAAAGAAGCCCAGCAAGTCATGATGAAAATCGTCGAGGCCGCGGCCGCTCGGGAAGCCGCTCGAAAGGCGCGCGAACTGACCCGGCGCAAGACCGCACTCGATATCACCTCCCTGCCCGGCAAGCTCGCCGACTGTCAGGAAAAAGATCCTTCCAAGTCTGAAATCTTCATTGTGGAGGGAGACTCAGCGGGCGGCTCGGCCAAGCAGGGTCGTGATCGAGCTAATCAGGCTATCCTGCCGCTGCGCGGGAAGATCCTTAATGTCGAGCGTGCACGCTTCGACAAGATGCTGTCTTCTGACCAGGTTGGCACATTGATCATGGCGCTTGGTGCCGGGATTGGCCGTGACGAGTTCGATATTGGCAAGCTGCGCTACCACAAGATTGTGATCATGACCGATGCGGACGTCGATGGCGCTCACATCCGGACGCTCTTGCTCACCTTCTTCTATCGCCAGATGCCGGAAGTGATTGAGAAGGGCTACCTCTACATCGCTCAACCACCGCTCTACAAAGTTATGCGCGGCAAGTCCGAGCGCTATCTGAAAGATGACGACGAGCTCAATACCTATCTGATTGAGGCGGGTACCGACGGCGAAGTCCTCATTCTGGCGGATAATACCCAGATTGCTGGTGAAGACCTTCGCGAACGCGTCCGTGCAGCCAGCCAGTTCAAACAGGCCCTCTGGCGTTTGTCGCTGCGCGCACCCGGCGACATCGTAGAACAAGCGGCCATAGCAGGCGCGCTCGCCCCAGGCGCTTCTGACGAAGAGGCGAAACGGGCGGCCGACCGGCTCAACATCATCGCCGAGGAAGGCGAAGACACGTGGGACGGTTGTTTCGAGAACGGCAACCTGATCCTGTCACGCGAAGTTCGCGGCGTTGAGGAGAAGGCTGTTCTGGACGCTCAATTGTTGGCCAGCGCTGATGCAACGCGCCTGAACGGTCTGGCGCAGTCGATTCGCCCGATCTATGTCGAAACCTCGATCCTACGGAACGAAAAAGCCGGAGAGATCACGGTTACCGGACCGATTTGCTTGCTTGATGCTGTATTGGCCTCCGGTCGGAAAGGGCTGAAGATCCAGCGCTACAAGGGCCTGGGTGAAATGAACGCGGACCAGCTTTGGGAAACCACGCTGGATGCGAACGCGCGGACGTTGCTACAGGTTCAGGTCGATGATGCGCTGGAAGCCGGTGACATGTTCTCCCGCCTTATGGGAGATGTCGTGGAACCACGCCGCCAGTTTATTCAGGACAATGCTCTGGAAGCTGAGGTAGATGTCTAGTTAGTTGGCAGCTGAATACTGAGTAAAGTCTCATAATAATTAGACTTTCTTGCTGAAATATTTTCAACGTCAAAAAGTGCATTTTTTCACTTGCGGTATATACGTCTTTCCTGACATATTCGGGACATGGGGATAGAGTGCAAATCTCGCCAATTGAATGGCGTCTGGTCTGGTTGTTTCTACTATGATGAAACTGGCCATGAGGGTGTGACCTTCTCGGTCTGGCTGTCCCTGAAGAATGGACGGGTCTCCGGTTCTTCCTTGGAACCCAACACGTTCATAGGCCAAGAAAAAGACGAGCTCGACGCGAAACTCAAGGGCCATGTGGACGGCGAGGAAATTGTTCTCCTGAAAACCTATCGCGGCATCGATCAGGAACCAGTCTATTGCGAGGGAGCGATCCGCGATCAGGGGCGGAAAATCTCCGGAAGATGGTATTTTGACTGGCCCAATGAGATTACAGGGACCTTTGAAATGGAGCGCAAGCTGGCGAATGCCCGCGCCCGAGAAACGGTTTCCCCCATCGCGCCCCGCTAACGCGACACTCACACCAACACAGCTTAACTTAAGAACTCTCGTTCGCGCCCGGGGGTGGCAATCCATGCCGCATGCCCGTAAAGCGCTGGCATGATCTCGCGTTTATTATCTGCTCCCATCCTGATCGCCATAGTCGCGATCGCGATGGGGTCAGGGATAGACGCTTTGGTGAAAGCCATCGCCCCCGAGGCTGGCTTGCATCACCTTCTTGCCTGGCGATTCTTGTTTGGCGGTCTCATCGCGTTGAGTGTGTTCCGAACTCAAAATCGGCCCATGCCCGATCTCAAATCCATCCGCTTCCACACGATGCGCGGATTGATCCAACTGAGCTGCGCGGTGACCTTCTTCTTTGCATTAATGCATCTGCCTCTAGCAGTTGCCACAATCATTGGATTCACCGCGGCACTGATGGTTCCTTTTGTGGCGCGCGTTCTCTTGCGCGAACGGATCACAATGACGGCTTTGGTCGCGACGCTGATTGGGTTTGGCGGCGCGGCCCTCGCGGTGACGGGGCGACCGCAGACCGGGAATGTGAGCGAGCTCTGGGAGCTTGGTGTTGCGAGCTGTTTCTTGGCCGCCTTCCTCTATGCCCTTGGTCTCGTGCTCTTACGGATGCGGGCGACGCATGAAGACGCCACGACCATCGCCATGTTTACCAATGTGGTGCCCGCCATTGCCCTGTTGCCGGTGACATTCGGACTTTTTGGAATGCCAGAGTGGAGCGACATTCCGTGGTTCCTGATGTTTGGAGTGTTTGGTTACGCCACATGGTATTTGATGACACTCGCCTATGCGCGCGCACCTGCTCAGCGTCTGGCTCCGCTCGAATATTCAGCCCTGATCTGGAGCGGCCTGTTCGGGTCGGTTTTCTTCTCAGAGTATCCCGGATGGCAGACCTGGGTCGGCGCCGTGATCATTATCGGCGCCTGCCTGATCGTCGCATTTGAAGAACGCTTCTCCACACGAACCGAAACTCAGATGCCAGTTAGCGATCTACCGGAATAAGCTACGACCGGCGCGTGAGCTCGCGGTGGCGCTCAAGCATGCCATCCAGAGCGTCTGCACTGGCCTCGCCCATGAAGGGGACGACAAGCAGCATGAATTGAAGCACCGTGTTATGGATCAGCGCCGGACCGCCGCTCTCGCCGCCCTCAATTAATTCACTGCTTAACCAGAAGGTCAGCGTCGATAGCATTTGCTGTTTGAGCGGCTCGCGCAGGCGGCGATCTATTTCGATGATATCGCGCTTCTCGAGCTGAGTGAGCACGTTCTCGATGGCTTGCCGCTTCATGGCGAGGATCTTGCGGAAGCGCGATGCGAGCGCCGGATAGCGCTCCATCATGTCGCCGACATTGCGGTAGAAGAAGCGGAAGTCGAAAATCTCTTCGAGCACAATGTAGATGAAGACCCAATTATCCTCGATCGAGGTCACAGCGCCGTGCGTCCCGCCAAGGATGATTTGCATCTCTTCCTCAAAGCGATCGAACAAGGCCTCGATGATCGGCTCTTTGCCTTTGAAATGGTAATAGAGATTGCCCGGCGACATATCGAGCGCATTAGCGATATCGACTGCCGTTTGCGCAGCTTCGCCCTCGGCATTGAAAAGGCCAAGGCTTACATCAAGGATACGGTCGCGTGTCTTCATCGCTAGCAATTCGCGTCTGGGCTGAATGTTCTGTTTCGTCACTACATTTGACAGTAAAAGGTCAATATGGAACGAATTTGATCGTGCAAGGTTATCCAAATTTAGACTCTTAACCATAAGAGCAAGCTTTGTGCCGGGCAGGGAAAAAACCTCGCCGTGGGAGGCAATCGGAGACAGTGATGAGCAAAACAGCAGATTATATTGGCGAGGCGGCAGCGGACACCACCAATGCGCTTAATCCTTTATTGGGCGGACTGAACCGTCAGGAACTGCTGGGGTCTGTTGCGATGATGCTTCGCCGCAGCAGTGTTTCACCGGTGGCCAACGCCAAGCTTGCCGGCAAGATGGCGCAAGAATCTTATGACATTGTCACGGGCAAATCAGAGCGTGCGCCTGATCGAAAAGACAAACGCTTTCGCGATGCGGCCTGGGCGAATAATCCCTTCTACAAGCGCGGCCTGCAGACTTACCTGGCGATGCAAGAGCATCTCGAGGACTGGGTGGGCGACCTGAAACTGGGCGAGATGGAGCACGCGCGTGCGACCTTCGTGATGAACATGATCACGGACGCGATTTCGCCAACCAATGCCCTGGTCACCAACCCGGCCGCAAAAAAACGCGCCATCGATAGTGGCGGCATGTCCCTGATAAAGGGGCTCCAGAACGCTTATGACGATCTGACCAAGAATGGCGGCATGCCGAGCCGTGTGGACAAAAGTCCATTCGTGATCGGTGAGAATGTTGCGATCACGCCCGGTAAAGTCGTGTGGAAGAATGAGATGATGGAGCTCATTCAGTACGCTCCCATCACCGACGAAGTGCGCGAGATCCCATTCCTGAATATCCCGCCGCAGATCAACAAGTTCTACGCCAGCGACCTGGATCCGATCACCAGCGTGATTCAGTTCCTGCTACGCAACAAGTTCCAGCCCTTTATTATCTCCTGGCGCAATCCAACTAAGGAGCATGCTGACTGGGGTCTGTCTGAATATGTCGACAGCCTGATCCAGTGCACCGAGGTGATCAAGGAGATTACCGGCTCTGATAAGATCAACATTTCCGGTGCCTGTTCAGGCGGGATTACAACCGCGACGTTTGCGAGCCTTCTCGCCGCAGCGGGCGATGATCGCATCAACTCGCTGACCTTTCAGGTCTGTGTGCTCGACCCCGAGCAGGATGACAGTGAGCTCAGCGCTATGGCGTCTGATCGTAGTCTTGAGATCGCTCGCCGGTACTCACGCCGTAAAGGCATTCTGAAAGGCGACGATCTCGCCCGCATGTTTGCCTGGATGCGCCCGAACGACCTGGTGTGGAACTATGTCGTGAATAATTATCTGATGGGCGAAGATCCGCCACCATACAATGTGCTGTTCTGGAACGATGATTCCACGAACCTACCGGCGCAATTGCACTCAGATTATCTCGATTTCGGCCTCAACAAGCCATTCACACATCCGGGTCAGTTCGAGGTTGCCGGGCACAAAGCGGATCTGACACAGGTTGACGTGGACAGCTTCATTGTTGCCGGGGTCACCGACCATATCACACCGTGGAAAGCCTGCTATCGCACGACCAAACTGATCGGCTCGAAAAATGTTGAGTTTGTGCTTTCTAATTCCGGTCACATACAATCGCTTCTGAACCCGCCCGGAAACCCGAAAGCGAAGTACTTCGCCAATCCGGACATCTCGGGAACTGCTGATGAATGGGCAGCTGGAGCTGAAGAAGTTGCTGGATCATGGTGGACCCGTTGGGCAGAGTGGTTGCACGAACGCGCTGGCGATATGAAACCAGCGCCAGAACAAGGTGGATCAGAGCAATTCCCGCCGCTCTATGATTCGCCCGGGAAATATGTGTTCGACTAAAGGACGTTCAGTCCTCTGGCGGCACGAATTGTAAGGAGGCCGCCATGGCGACCCGTAAATCGGCAAGCACAGCGAAATCGCGGCTGCCTGAGATCAGCATGGAAACCGTAGGCGCCTACACTTTGCGGGTGGGCTATTGGCCAGCGGAGAAGCGCTCCAATAAGCGCCCACTGCTGTTCTTTAACGGCATTGGCGCCAATATGGAGCTGGCGTTCGGGCTCGGTGAATGGATGCGGGATCGCGAAATCCTGACATTTGACATGCCGGGCATCGGCGAAAGCGAACCGGCGCGATTCCCGTATCGTCCCTGGATGATGGCGCGCGTCGCCCGAAAGCTTTGCGACCAATATGGCTTCGAAGATGTCGACGTCATGGGCGTTTCCTGGGGCGGCGCGATGGCGCAGCAATTTGCGTTTCAGTATCGCAACTCGGTCGGTAAACTGGTGCTCGTCGCAACGACAGCAGGCATGACAATGGTGCCTGGGAAGATCAGCGCGATCTCCAAAATGGCCGATGCGCGACGCTACACCGATCCCGATTACATGCGCGACAACTTCCAGCGTCTGTACGGGGAAGCCGCAGATGAAGGCGCCGGTCAGCATATCGACAATCTCAAACCGCCTGCACCGATGGGCTATGTCTATCAGTTGATCGCCTTCCTCGGCTGGTCATCGCTGCCTTTCATCCGCTTTCTGCGTATGCCGACACTTGTCATGGCGGGCGACAAGGATTCGATCGTGCCGATGGCGAACGCGCATATCCTGAACACAGCGCTGCCCAACGCGAAGCTTCACGTGGTCAAGGATGGCGGCCACCTGTTCCTCGTCACCAAGCCGGAGCAGAGTATTTCTGTCCTGACTGAATTCCTCGACGAGCCGATGGAAGCGATGCAACCGAAAAGCGTCTGGCAACAAGGCTTCTCGTTCGCCTGAAAGCGCTATCTCGCCGTAGAGCTTGGAGACACCGGACCGGATGCTCACATGTCACCAACAGACGGCACTCCGGCGTATAACCGAATTTCTGTCTGAAACGGCGGACCCTTGGTGGGTCCTCGGTAGCGCTGCCATGGCGCTGATTGGAGTCGATCCCGGAGAGATCCGTGACATTGATGTGCTCGTATCCGCCAGCGACGCCGAAGCGTTGATGACCGCTTATTCGCTTCCCAACGAGGCGGATGGCGGCACCGAAGGATTTCGGTCGACCTACTTTCTAAAGCCTGATTTGGGCGATGTACCGGTCGAGGTGATGGGCGGATATCAGATTCGCACGGTGGGGTTATGGACGCCGGTGGAGCCATTGTCCCGGCAACGCATTACCATTGATAACGCGATGGTCTACATTCCGAACCGCAATGAACAGGTCGAGATTCTGAAACAGCTTGGGCGCCCTAAGGATCTGGCACGACTAAAACGCTTCAACATGTAGGCTTGCCCCGAAGACAGCCATGCTGCCCTCTAGGCACTCTTGTGAATATCGCGCAGGATGCTGCCAATCGCCATAAGAGCGAGCGGAGGATCCAGGATGACCGAGACGGCTGCGCCTAGCGCTACGAGCCCACCCGAAGACACATCCAAACATTACGGCAAGGGCGGCGCGCTCGACAAAACAGGCTTTGCCTGGGCGGTGTTCGAATGGGCCCGCAATCCGTACTACATTCTCATCGTCATCTATATTTTCGCGCCTTATTTTGCGCGTGACGTGATTGGCGCGGACATTCTTGCCAGCGGTGAACTGGACGGCATGGATCCGGAAACCGCCCGGCGAACGGCCAATGCTGGCGGCCAAGCGGCCATCGCGTCAGTTACAAAATGGGCCGGATTGGTCGGCGCGTTCACCGCGCCATTCCTCGGCGCTGCGCTTGATCGCGGCGGACGCCGAAAGCCCATTCTGGCAATCTTTCTTGGAACCATCGCGTTAATGTCGTGGCTGCTCTGGTACGCAATTCCAGGCGAATCCGGCTTCTCAACTGGCACCGTGATGACCTTTATGGTCATCGCTTATGTCTGCTACACGTATTCCGAGGTCACGCACAATTCGATGCTGGCCGTGGCCGGTGCTCCCCAATCCCTACCGATGATTTCCGGACTGGGACTAGGCCTGGGCAACCTCGCAGCGACGCTCCTCTTTATTGCGCTTGTCGGCTTGTTTGCCTTGCCTGGCATTATCGGATGGCCATTTGCAGCCCCGCAGTTTGGGATCAGCCTCGAAGCGTATGAGCATCAAAGACTGGCAGGACCGCTGTGCGCTGCCTGGCTGGTTCTGTTCTCAATCCCATTCTTTCTTCAGGCTGAAGATGGCGGAACCAAAGGCGCGAGTTGGTCAAAAGCGTTCAAGGACGGCGCAAACGCCGTTTTCACGACCGTCAAAGAGGCTGCCAAATACCTTCAGATGATGAAGTTTCTCATCGCCCGAATGCTCTATGCAGACGCGATGGCCGCGCTACTCGCCCTGGGCGCTGTCTATGTCGCTCTGTTCCTCGAATGGGGATTCCTGGAAATGACCGCCTACGCCATCTTCGGATCGATTTGGGCCTTTGGCGGAGGCATCTTCGGCGGATGGATGGATACCCGGTTCGGCCCCAAGAATTCACTGATCATCTCTATTGTCGGCATGGTCGCGACCTTGGCGTTCCAGCTCTCGATTACGCAGGACAGTATTCTATTTGGATTGGTTCAGAACGTTCAGGTCTGGGACGGGCTGATTTTCCAAACGCTGTCTGACCTTGTTTATCTCGGCTCGATCAGCGTCGTCGCGGTGACGGCTACAGCAAGCATTTCTTCCAGCCGGTCGATGCTGGTACATCTCGCGCCCCCGGGACGCAGCGGTGAGTTTTTCGGTCTCTATGCGATTGCTGGAACCGTCACCGTTTGGGCGGGGCCGCTATTGGTCGAAATCTTCACGAGCGCCTTCAACAGCCAGCGGATCGGCATGGCGTCAATTTCAGTCCTGTTCCTGATGGGGCTTGCCGTCCTGACCACCGTCAAGATGAACGAAGACGCTTAGCGCTTGATCGAGACCACTTTGGAACCCGGAATTGAACGCGCCGAATGCATCAGTTCCATACTGCGCAAGTACGGGATCAAGGCTGACTGATCCTGAGGGCGGCTGAACAGGAACCCTTGCAGCTCATCACAGCCTTGCTCGCGCAGGAATCGAGCTTGAGCATCCGTCTCGACACCTTCTGCGGTGACCGTCATGCCCAGCGCGTGCGCCATGGAAATCGTCGCCCGGGCTATCGCACAGCTTTGATCGCTGGTTTCAATACCGCGCACAAAAGACTGATCGAGCTTCAATTTGTCGAACGGGAAGCGCTGCAAGTAGGAGAGCGACGAGAACCCGGTGCCGAAATCATCCATGGCGATCCGCACGCCAAGCTTTTTGAGCTTACGTAGCCGATCGAGAATAAAGGCATTGTCGGACAGGAAAACGCTTTCCGTGATTTCCAGTTCAACACGCTTCGGATCCAGCCCCGTCGCATCAAGTTGCGCCTCGATCAGTGGCAGGAGGCGAAGGCTGTGCAATTGCAAGGGCGAGATATTGATGCCGATCTTGGTGTCGGACGGCATCTCAGCCGCCGCAGCGATGGCATGCTCAATGACGCGATCGCCGAGCGAGATGATGATCCCATTGTCTTCCGCGACAGGAATGAACTCTGTTGGTGAAACAGCGCTGCGGACCGGGTGATACCAACGAGACAGCGCTTCTACCCCGCAAACGGCGCCGGATTTCGCATCCATGATCGGCTGGAATTGCAAATTCAGATTGTCGGCCTCGATTGCCCTGACGAGATCCTGCGCGAGTTCGCGCTGGCCCCGGACACGCGCTTTGAAACGCTCGGAATATTCTTTCCACTGACCGCGGCCGCTGGACTTTGCCGCATAGAGGGCAAGGTCAGCTTCCTTGATAACGCTGGTCACGTCCTTGGAATTCGGCTCGATCCGGCGCAAACCAACGCTGGCGCCGCACTGCACATCGGTATTGGCGTAGCGATAAGGCTGTTGCATCGCCTGCGTCAAAGCTTCGACGAACTGAATCAGTCGGCCTTCAACGTGTGGACGCGCCACCAGCAAGGCGAACTCGTCGCCGCCATAGCGGGCCAGAAGATCCATCGGCTCACACAGGGATTGCAGGCGCTCAGTTACAAGTTTGAGGACCTCATCACCGCCATCATGCCCGAATGTGTCATTGATCCACTTGAAATTATCCAGGTCGATCCAGATCAGCGCACTCTCATACGTTTCTCGAATTTCACTTTCGAGGTGCGCGGAGACCGCTGCGGTAAACGAGTTACGATTCAGCAGACCTGTCACAGAATCATATTCCGTCAGGAAGGCCGCGCGCTGCTCGCTGACGCGCAGCGCAGTAATGTCTGTTGCTGAGCCGCGGAAGCCAGTGAACACACCATCGACGAAATCCGGGCGCGCCGATAATTTCCAATAACGCGCATCAATCTCGATTGCGTCTTCGACTTCCAGTTCCAAAGCGACAATTTCCGATCCGCGCGCCATTCGCGCCCGAAAGAGATCGCGCTCTGGCGAGTATTTAAACAAGGTCAGGATATCGCGTCCGAGAACACGCTCGGTCAGCGTCTCTCCGAGCAGCGCGTCATTGCTAACTTCGGTAATGACTCCGTCCTCATCCGTCGACCAGAAACAGGTATTGGTGGCGAAGCCGACATCGCGCAGGACTGAGTTGATTTCACGGGTACGCTGAACTTCAGCCTCCACCGCCTGCAAACGCTGATTATAGCGTGAGAAATAGATCCTGGTGCAGATCGCCAGACCGCCAAAATAGGCCAGCATGACCATCGACACGAGGGTGGCTGAGACCGTCGGCTGGAACAATGTATTGGCGACAAATCCACCGAGTGTGACGGCGAGCACAATCCGGCCAAGACGCGGCATGTATTGCAGCAAAAGAGCTGCAGACATCGTACTACCCGACAGGATTGCTCCAAACATCAAGTGAGATGGCATTGGCTCGATCAGCGCCAGGATGCCGGGCACGGCGCCCCATGCAACGCCGAGGGCAACAAAGGAAAAGCGCTTGATCAAGGTCAGCGCCTGGCGCGTCCCGCCGAACAGCTCGGCGCGTTCGCGCAGGCTCAACAAGAAGAAAGAGGCACACAGAAAACACTGGCCGATCAGCCACATGAAGAAGAGGTCGCTCGCCCCCAGTTCCCCAAACAGGAGCACCGCGGCGCTGACCAGACTGGCCATAAACAAGACGGGTGCGAGCACCGATATTAACGCGACTTCGCGCGCACGCTCTACGTCCTGGCTGGTGGTGATTGCGTCAGTCCGTCCCCACAGACTTGCATTGCTGCTACTCATGACTCGCTCAGATTTTGTCCCTACTGGCAGAAAAGATACGCGAGAAAGGACAGGGAAGAATTGAAACTCTCGGCAAGATTGGCGCGAGCCTGTTAACCCATGAGAAACGAAAAAGCGCCCCGAACCAGTCGGAGCGCTTGAGCGTTTGTGTTTTGATCGTCGACTAGACTTCGAGCAGCATACGCTCGGGATCTTCCAACGCTTCTTTGACCCGCACCAGGAAGGTCACCGCTTCTTTTCCGTCCACGATCCGGTGATCGTATGACAAAGCCAGATACATCATCGGCCGAATAACCACCTGACCATCGACAGCGACAGGGCGCTGCTCGATCCGGTGCATCCCAAGGACGCCGGACTGGGGTGGGTTCAGGATCGGCGTCGACATTAGCGAGCCATACACACCGCCATTGGTGATGGTGAACGTACCGCCTTGCATGTCAGCAATCGACAATGTGCCATCACGGGCTTTCTTGGCCACATTGCCAAGCTCTGCCTCGATCCCGGCCAGAGACAGCTCATCGCAATCGCGCAGAACCGGAACAACCAGGCCACGCTCGGTGCCGACTGCCATGCCGATATCATAGTGGTTCTTGTAGATAATGTCGGTGCCATCAATCTCGGCATTCACCGCTGGGATCTCTTTCAGAGCCGCAACGACGGCTTTCGTAAAGAAGCCCATAAAGCCCAGTTTCACACCGTGCTTTTCCAAGAAGGCGTCCTTGTAGGTTTTACGCAGCTGCATCACCGCGCTCATGTCTACATCATTGAACGTGGTCAGCATCGCGGCTGAATCCTGCGCTTCTTTCAAACGGCGTGCGATGGTCTGGCGCAGGCGCGTCATGCGTACGCGCTCTTCGCGAGGACCAAGGTCGCGGGCAGGTTTGGCCGCAGCAGGCGCCGCTGCCGCCTTTGGTGCATTCACATGAGCCAACGCGTCCGCCTTGGTCGCACGCCCATCACGTCCCGTTCCGGGAATGTCAGCTGGGTTCACGCCAGCTTCCGCTGAAATGCGGCGCACAGATGGAGCAACTGGACGCTCGCCGGTTGCAGCCGGTGCGCTCGCTTGTGCAGGCGCCGCCGCGGGCGCCGGGCTCGCTGTCGCAGCCGATGCACCAGCGCTGATGCGGGCAATCACAGCCCCCGGTGTCACACCGTCGCCTTCAGCCACAAGCCATTCAGCAATCACTCCATCGGCGGTCGCGGGAACTTCTAGGGCGACCTTGTCGGTTTCGATTTCGGCAATCGTCTCATCTTTAGAGACCGAGTCACCCACCTGTTTAAGGAAGGAGGCAATCGTGCCCTCGGCAACGCTTTCGCCCATGCTCGGGACGGTGACATCAACCGAAGCACTACCCGCGCTTGCGGCAGCGGGCGGCGGAGCTGCAGCCTTCGGAGCCGCTTTCGCAGGTGCGGGCTTCGCCGCGCCATTGGCACCGCCTAAGCGGCCCAACAAGGCACCGATTTCAACCGTGTCGCCTTCATTGGCGACGATCTCGCTCAGCGTCCCAGCAGCTTCCGCCGAGACTTCAACGGCCACTTTATCCGTTTCAAGTTCGACGAGGACGTCATCCTTGGCTACGGCTTCGCCAGCCGCTTTCAGCCATTTTCCAACCGTTGCTTCGGTGACGCTTTCACCCAGGGTTGGGACAATAATGTCAGTCATTTTTGGTCTCTGTCTTCGTCTCTATTGGAACTTTAGCTAGTCACCAGGCTGTCTTCTACAGGGGTGTCGCCGAGAGCGGCGCTAATGAACGCGTTTTTCTCGCGATTGTGAGTTGAGAGCAAGCCGGTCGCTGTTGCAGCAGCGGGCGGCCGCCCTGTATATTTAGGACGCGGATGCGCGCTGCCAGTATGGTTGGCGGCCCATTCGATTTCGTCCCGAATGAACGTCCAGCCCCCCATGTTGCGCGGCTCTTCCTGGCACCAGACCAGTTCAGCTTGCGGGAATCTTTTCATTTCTACCATAAGAGCTTTACGCGGTACGGGGTAGAATTGTTCCACGCGCAGCAAATAAATATCGTCTGCACCGCTTTCTTCACGGGCTTCGAACAGGTCATAATAGACTTTGCCAGAGCACAGGACGACCCGGCGGATCTTCTCGTCCTCGACCAGTTTGACCTTGCCTTCACGACCCGGCGTATCAGCATCATCCCATAACACGCGGTGGAAAGACGACTTGGTGTTCATGTCCTCAAAATCGCTGGTCGCCAATTTGTGGCGCAGCAGCGACTTCGGCGTCATGATCACGAGTGGCTTGCGGAAATCGCGGTGGATCTGACGACGCAGCGCATGAAAATAGTTCGCAGGTGTCGTCAGGTTGCAGACTTGCCAATTGTCTTCGGCGCACATTTGCAGGAAGCGTTCAAGCCGTGCGGAAGAATGCTCCGGCCCCTGCCCTTCATAGCCGTGCGGCAGGAGCATGGTCAGCCCTGACATACGGAGCCATTTACGCTCAGCAGATGAGATGAACTGGTCGAAGAAGACCTGCGCGCCGTTGGAGAAATCCCCAAACTGCGCTTCCCACATGACCAATGCATTCGGGTTAGCCAGAGAATACCCGTACTCGTAACCAAGCACGGCTTCTTCAGATAGCAGAGAGTCGATGACTTCATACTCAGCCTGGTCTTCGCGAAGATGGTTCAGAGCCGTGTAGCGATCGCCAGTGTTTTGATCGACCATATGGCTGTGGCGCTGGGAGAACGTGCCGCGGCCGCAATCCTGCCCAGAGAGCCGGACATGGAAACCTTCATCAAGCAACGTCGCAAATGCGAGATGCTCAGCGGTCGCCCAGTCGAGCCCTTTGCCAGAACTGATCGCATCGGCGCGGCCTTTGATCACGCGGCCCAGAGTCCGATGAATACTGACATCGTCCGGAACCGTGGTGATTGTCGTGCCGAGTTCTTTCAGCTTCGCTTTAGACACACCGGTTTTGCCGCGGCGCTCGTCATCCAGTGGTAGGCCGAGGCCTTCCCACTCGCCTTCGAGCCAGTCGGCTTTGCTTGTTTCGATGGTCTTGCCGTCTTCAAACGCCTTATCGAGGAAGTCTTCGAACGCTTTCACCTCTGCTTCGACAGCTTCCGCGGTCAGTAGGCCTTCAGCGACCAGGCGCTCGCCATACAATTCTCTGGTCGACTTGTGGCCCTTGATTCTCTTGTACATGACCGGCTGGGTAAACATGGGCTCATCACCCTCATTGTGCCCAAACCGGCGGTAGCAGAACATGTCGATGACGACATCCTTGCCGAACTTCTGACGATACTCGGTTGCCACCTTGGCCGCATAGGTCACCGCCTCAGGGTCATCGCCGTTCACGTGGAAGATCGGTGCCTGTACCATCAACGCGACATCAGACGGATATGGCGAGGAGCGCGAATACATCGGGCTGGTCGTAAAGCCGATCTGGTTGTTGATGATGAAGTGGATCGTTCCGCCCGTGCGATAGCCCTGCAGACCTGAGAGCGCGAAACACTCCGCCACAACGCCCTGCCCTGCAAACGCAGCGTCTCCGTGCAACAGGAGGGGCAGCTTCTTAGAGCGATTGAGGTCGCCGCTCTCTTCATATTGCATGAACTGTTTGGCTCGGACGCGGCCGAGCACGACCGGATCCACCGCTTCGAGGTGAGACGGATTGGCGTTCATGGTCAGGTGCACGGTGTTGCCGTCAAACTCGCGGTCTGACGACGCGCCGAGATGGTATTTGACGTCGCCTGAGCCGAATTCTTCCACGCCTTGGGTCGATCCGCCCATAAACTCGTGGAAGATCTTTTCATACTCTTTGCCCATCACGGCTGCGAGCATGTTCAGTCGGCCGCGGTGCGGCATTCCGACTACGATTTCGTCGACGCCGAGGGCGCCGCCGCGTTTAATGATCTGTTCGAGCGCCGGCACCGCCGCTTCGCCGCCATCCAGACCGAAGCGCTTGGTACCGGGGTAACGCTTATGCAGGAAGCGTTCGAACGTCTCAGCCTCGATCAGCTTGGACAGAATCGCCTTCTTACCTTCGGGCGTAAAAGCAACGCCTTTGTCGGGGCCTTCGATGCGTTCCTGGAGCCAGCTCTTCTCTTCCGGATCTGAGATATGCTGGAACTCGATGCCGAGCGTGTCGCAATACGTCCGACGGACAATGTCGAGGATCTGGCGCACCGTCGCGTGCTCGAGGCCGAGAACGCCATCGATAAAGATCTCGCGATCCAGATCGGCTTCCTCAAACCCGTAATTCTTCGGATCCAGCTCGGGCTGATAATCAGGGTTTTCGAGGCCAAGCGGATCAAGTTGAGCCTGCAAATGACCCCGCATGCGAAACGCCCGGATCATCATCAGGGCCTTCACCGAATCCTTTACCGCGCGCTCGACGTCGGCAGTCGACGCAGCGGGCGCCGCCGATTTGATCTTCTTTTCTAGCTTTGGTTCGAGCAGGGTCCAGTTGCCGTCGAACGCCGCCGTTTCTTCAGGCGAGGACGGGCTGGGCCACTGTCTACGTTTCCAGCTCGCGCCATCTGCATTGCGGGCCGCGTCTTCGCTGCCATCTCCCAGCTCCTCGAAAAAGGCGCGCCAGCTTTCGGGAACCGAGTTTGGGTTTGCGGCGTACTTGGCCTGCATCTGCTCGATCCAGACTGCGCTTCCACCATACAAAAACAGGGTGTCGAGCATCGCGGCGTTTTGTGCGCTGCGACCGCCGTCTACGGGAGAACCGTCATCTGCCATGTAGTACCGTCCTTTATATCGGACGGCCGAGCGGGGTCAGTTTGGCCTCGTCTGGCCGTCCAGAGAACGCATATAGTGCGTCCCTAGCCTTTCAAAACCTCTACCATGGTTGTGCCCAAACGGGCAGGGCTAGGCGATACTTTGATTCCGGCCGCTTCCATAGCAGCAATCTTCGATTCAGCATCCCCTTTACCCCCTGACACAATCGCTCCGGCATGGCCCATAGTACGGCCTTTTGGAGCGGTGCGTCCGGCGATGAACCCAACCATGGGTTTCTTGCGGCCTTTCTTGGCCTCATCGATCAGGAATTGAGCGGCGTCTTCTTCTGCCGATCCCCCAATTTCACCAATCATGACGATGCTTTCTGTTTCGTCATCCGCGAGGAACATTTCCAACACGTCGATAAATTCTGTGCCTTTGACGGGGTCGCCGCCAATGCCAACGGCAGAAGTCTGTCCCAGGCCCTCAACAGAGGTTTGGTACACAGCTTCATAGGTCAGCGTGCCTGAGCGCGAGACCACGCCGACAGAGCCCTTTTTGAAGATCTTGCCGGGCATGATGCCGATCTTGCACTGCTCAGGGGTCAGCAGACCCGGGCAGTTCGGTCCAATCAGGCGGGAGCTTGAACGGTCCAGCTTGGCCTTCACGCGAACCATATCGAGGACTGGAACGCCCTCAGTGATACAAACGATCAGCGGGATTTCAGCGTCGATCGCTTCTTCGATTGCAGCAGCGGCACCAGCAGGCGGCACGTAAATGACCGAGGCGTTCGCGCCGGTCGCGTCTTTGGCGTCGGCAGCATTCGCATAGATCGGCAAAGATGCGCCATTATCCGCGGTCCAGCTTTCGCCAGCTTTGCGTGGATGCGTTCCGGCGACCATTTGCGTACCGAAATATTCCAGCGCCTGGTTGGTGTGAAAAGAGCCGGTCTTACCCGTCAGGCCCTGAACGATAACTTTTGTGTTCGAGTCGATAAGAATGGACATGTGTCTTACGCGCCTTTCACGGCTGCAACAATTTTCTGGGCGGCATCGTCGAGGTCATCAGCTGGAATGATGTTCATTCCGCTATCGGCCAGAATGGCCTTGCCCTGATCAACATTGGTGCCTTCGAGGCGGACCACCAATGGCACAGCCAGCGAGGTCTCTTTCACAGCTTGAATGACGCCTTCCGCGATCACATCGCATTTCATGATCCCGCCGAAAATGTTCACCAGGATGCCTTTGACGGCCGGGTCTTTCATGATGATCTTGAAAGCTGCTGCAACTTTCTCTGCATTGGCGCCGCCGCCAACGTCACAGAAGTTTGCAGGTTCTTCGCCGTACAGTTTGATGATGTCCATCGTCGCCATGGCGAGGCCTGCACCGTTGACCATGCAGCCAATCGTGCCGTCGAGCGCGATATAAGCGAGATCCCAGTCAGACGCTTCGATCTCTTTTTCGTCTTCTTCCGTCGTGTCACGAAGCTCCATAATGTCCGGATGACGGAACAGGGCGTTTCCATCAAAGCTGACTTTGGCATCGAGGACCCGCAAATTTCCGCTCTCCATCACGATGAGTGGATTGATCTCCAGCATCGACATGTCCTTCTCGGTGAAGGCTTTGTAGAGAATGGGAAAAAGCTTCATGCCGTCTTCGCGGGCTGCGCCGCCCAGTCCGAGGGCATCACACAACTTGCTCGCAGCCGCTTCAGTCACACCCGTCATAGGGTCGATCGGCAACGTCAGGATCTTGTCCGGCGTGTCGTGCGCGACAGCCTCAATGTCCATGCCACCCTCAGTGGACACAACAAAAGCGGGCTGGCCCGTCTCACGATCTACCAGCAGCGATAGATAGAGCTCACTGGCAATGTCAGCGCCGTCTTCAACATACAGGCGATTGACCTGCTTTCCCTCGGCGCTGGTTTGAGCAGTGACCAGGTGATTGCCGAGCATCGCCTTGGCGTGCTCCATCACTTCGTCCTTGGAGAAGGCGAGGCGTACACCGCCCTTTTCGCCTGCTGCAGCTTCCAGGAATTTCCCCTTGCCGCGTCCACCTGCGTGGATCTGGCTTTTCACGACCCAGAGCGGCCCTGGCAAAGTGTCGATGGCGGTTTGGACATCGTCGAGTGTAAGGATCGGGACGCCATCAGCCACGGGCGCGCCAAACTCTTTAAGGACGGCCTTGGCCTGGTATTCGTGAATGTTCATGTGAAATCAGCCTTTTGCAGCGTGAGGTGCGACTCATATTGCACCTGCGAAAGTCGGGGCGCTTATAGCATCGCCATAGGCTCTGACAACCGTGAGACAGCGGCAGATAGCGCTGTCAAACAGACGAAATCGAAAGGGCATTTCAATCCCGTGCAATTTAGCCCCAAAATGGGGCTTAATTTACCCCAATCTCCGCAAATGTGAGATCGTTTTCCCGGACGATTTGGCCTGCATTGTCCTTGATCTTCAGCCCGATGGTTCGCGCCTCCCAATCAATCTCGACGGCGCCATAGTTTTCCGGAGCAAACCCTGCTCCAACCTGACGCGCATCCATCTCTGCCGATTCTGTTGCAAACGCGACATTCAGCGAAGACGCCGTCAGCTCATGGGCTGCGTAAGGCAAGATATCAGCCTCTTCATAGATGAACGAAGTGTGGCGGTCGCCCGATAGGAAGACGACGCCTGACGCTTCGGTTTTCTTGATCAGGTTAAACAGACGCTGGCGCTCATCCGGCAATGCGGACCAGGCCTCCCAGCCATGCACTGTCGGCATGACCTGAACAGATGACGCGATCAGGCGGATATCGGCAGGCTGTTGCAGTTGGTTCTCAAGCCAGGTCCATTGCGCCGCGCCCAGCATATCCTGCATCGAGCCGGACGGCGCGGGCAAGTAACGCTCCTTGCCCTTCGCGCCCCACTCATCGGTGGGTGTCAGGGCTGAGCGGAAAAAGCGGGTATCCAACATGATGACCTGAACGCGCTGACCTTCAGGTCCGAAGCTCCGCGCGTAATAAGTGCCGGCCCACTGGCCGACATCTTCATCCTCAAGCCCCCAGAACGCTTCGTGGACACGCTCGGCCAGACCGCGGAACGGAAACTCCTTACCGGCATCATTGGCACCGTAATCATGATCATCCCAGGCGACCATCATTGGATGCGCGGCCCGCACTTTCTGGAAGTCTTCGCGCGCAGCTAGGTCGGCAAATGACTCTCGCAGCTCGTCCAGGTCGGCCTGATTGTTGACATAGCCACGGCCATCGCGGTCGCCGTAAACATTGTCGCCGACCATCAGGAACAGGTCTGCTTGTTCATTGGCAATGCTGGTCATGGCAGCTGAAGGGCCCTTTTCCTCATCCAGGCAGGAGCCGATCAGGATCGTGGTCAGCACGGCTTCAGCTGACGGCATCGCAGCCCCCGCGCCGGCTGATGGAAGCGCGCTATTCGGTATAGTGTCGTAATAGAGCTCTAGCGCTTGCTCAGCGCTGTCGGGTTTTGGCGCGAAGATGTTGATCCCGCCAACTTCAGTTGCGCAAGCGCCCAGACTCAAAAGCGCCGCCAGTGAAACCAATCCACGCGTCATGCTCTTCTCCCATAAATATCAGTCATGCTTCGGATGAAAGCATGGCTGACTTGAAACAGGTTTCTGGCGTTTATCAAGCGGTGAAGAAGATTTCCCACATTAATCGGCCCGGCAAAAACGAGAACAGGCCCGCGATGACCATGGCACCGACAAACATACCGGTCATTGTGTGCCGGTGTTTCTTGACATCCCGGCGGCGAATGGCGGCGATCCCGAATGGGAGTCCAATCATGGTCCAGGCCGAAAGCGCATGGATCGGGCTGTAATTATTGCCCATCAAACCAGTGATGAAGAAGGAGGAAAGCGCTGTCACGGCCATGCTGACCACCCAGGCCCAACCCAGCGTCTTGTGCAGGCGAAAGCCTTTGGGGGCGCAGAGCAGGATGAGGCCAATCGCGAAAGATGAGATCGCTCCAGCCACGTGGATCTGAACGGCCATGGATGCGGTGATAATCGGATCCAGGCTGAAGCGAAGCTTTGGATCCGCCTCAGGATAGGCAGCGAGAATGAGTTGGCTGACGATTAGATAGATCGCGAACGCAATCCCGACTTGCCAACCCCAGCCGGGAAATTTGGCAACGAGGGCGCGAAGAGAGCTTGCAGGAGGAAACGCTGTTTTTACAGTCATTATGGCTCACCTCACGCCCAAGTACCGTGGAAGCCCAGCGGCCAGGAATAAGCCGCCTGCCAGATACAGACCGGACCATCACTGACGCGGGCTGCATCAAACACGCAGACCTCGCTGACTTTCGAATTCAAATTCAGAACGGTGCCGATCAGCCAGGACTCGGCTTCTGTTGAGCCTCCGGATTTTGGCACGAACAGAAACTCTTCGACCATGCGAGACTCGCCAAAATTGAAGGTGTCGCTCTGACCTGATTCCCAATCATGCACTGTGAGGGCCGTTTGGCCCGGTCGCAGGCGGGATGGAGCAGTGCACAACGCGGTCAATCGGCGGCGCTGTCCCCGGTAACGCGGGTCGACCTGCGGAAATTCGCCGTTTATACCCGTCTCAATCAGTTTCGCATCGCCCTGAGTTGGAATGACTATTTGGGTCAGAATTCCGTTCTCATTTGCGCCAGGCTCAGTCCAATCGCCGCGAATTTCAGCGGCGCCGCCACCAACGCCGAGGACGGGCTCACGATACAGAACGACGTCGAACTTGATCGTGCCATCGCTTTCTTCCCAGGCAGAACCAGTATGGAAGAACATCCGGGCGGGCGCCTGCGCCCAGCGTTGATTGGTGAAATCATCCTTGTCGACGATCAGCATTTGCAAGCCGTGTTGCGGTTGCCATTCAAAACCAGCCACCACTGGCGGTCGCAGGTTTTCGTTGACCCAGGGCTGGACCAGGATGATCAGATGACGATCCGTCATCGTCCAGTCATGGATGTAGGCGGCGCGGCCGATATTCACCATGCCGAAATCTTCCAGCTCGCCTGTTTTTGCGATCCGATAGATGCCGACGCGGTCACCGCCGACAGCCAGGTTCCAGACGCGGCCGTCCGGCTCGACTTTCGGGTGAGCCAGGAATGGCATGCCTTTCAAGTCATCGCGCCATGTCTTGGCCCCCCGGGTTTCGAGCGTCTCAGCGTCCATGGCAAACGCCGAACCGGCTTCCCAGAGTGCCAGCAATTCACCGTTGACCACGAGAACTGAGGTGTTGGCAGCGTTCACATCATCTGGATCTTCAACAGAATAGCTCTCATCGCCCAGAGTCCCGAACCCAGGTGAAAGAAACTTCCCCGCCGCCTGTTCTTCACGGCGCTTTTTGGTCTCGGCAAATCGCGCCTGATGAACCGCCTGGCCATCTTCGATGGCGATCCGGTGGATCAGGCCATCGCCGTCAAACCAATGGCTGGCATATTGATCGCCATATTGCATCTGCGCCGGGCCATTTCGATAGAACGAGCCTTTGAGATCCGCCGGGACCGCTCCAAAAGCGAGCGTCATGGGTGAGGGGTCAAACCCGGCAGGCGGCGCGTTTTTATAGCCAAGGTGCCAATCCGGCATACCGGGTGCACCCAGCATCGCACCGGGGCTGGCACACGCGCCGAGCGAACCGGCCACGCCAACTCCGAACCCTGCTTCCAGGAAGTGTCGTCTCGAAAGATCCATAATAGCCTCCGTGTTTGCGTGGTCGCTTAGTTCATTGTGATAGTGTGAGCGGTGCCGTCGGCCTCGACGGAAAACTTGGCGTCCTCCCATTTGGCGGGACCAAATCGGCCCTGGGCATTATTGGAGAAGGCGTAAGGCTCTGTCGGCATCCCGAATGGGTTCGAGTTCATTTCGCCATCATCGTTGACGTCGTGATACAGGCGGACGGCGTACTCGCCGGGCTCGAGCCCTTCAAACGTCACTGAGACGCTCGTCCCCTCGACGGTCAGATTGGCACCGTTCACGGCCCCGTCGCCATTATAAGTCGCCTCATCAAACAGGCCGAGCATGATCGATCCTTGTTGCTTGGCAATGCCTTCAACCGTCACCGTCAATTCCGAGGCGGATGCGATTGGCGCGGCGATGATGCAGGCTGAGAGGACTGCGATAAGATGTGAAGTGCGTGTCATGAGTGTCTCCAGTTCGATTTGTGCTGAGCAGGTGTGCCTGCTGTGAGAAGAGACATGACAGCGCCGAACGCGTGCTGCATCCGGTTCTTCGTTTAGGGACTGGAATCCTTCGCGAAATGCAGCCATTGTCATTCGCGAAACGTGAATGAAGGGGCCTTGCAGATTGCGTATCGCGAATGACGTCGTCCAGTTTTGCGCCATCGTTATTGGGCTGGGGCTGCTATTCTCCTGGCTCGGCGTCTACAATACGGGTCGGCTGCCGTTTTATCAGAGTTTCGTATTCTGGACGTCGACTATGGCGGTCGGCGCAGGCACATCGATCCTGATCGCGCCGCTCGTTTGGGGGCCACGATTCGAACACGTCCCTGCGATCTTCAAGATCGGGGCCGTCTCTGCCATTGTTTCAATCCCGGTAACGCTGACGCTGATCCTATTTTTCAGCAGACAGGCGATGACCTTGGAGATTTTCCTCATCCAGTTCTCATATGTTCTGGTCATCTCTCTGATTGTGACGACTGGCGCCTATGTAAAAGATGCGATGGAGGATGGCGGCGCGCCAGATTCCGAATCAAGCGACCCATTGGCGCAATTCATGGAGCGACTGCCCGTGAAATATCGGTCCGCCGAGCTGCACGCCATCTCATCCGAGGATCACTATTTACGGGTGCATACCAGCCTGGGGGAAGAAATGATCCTGATGCGCCTCGCTGATGCGGTGCGTGAGCTGGCTGGCGCTGATGGCTTGCAAGTGCATCGATCCTGGTGGGTCGCTAAGCAAGGCATTCAGGACGAAAAGCGAATGGACGGGCGGAGCCTTCTCATCTTGCCCTCAGGCAAAGAAGTTCCCGTCTCGCGATCCTATCGCGGCAAGGCGAAAGAGGCGGGCTTGATCCGTTAACGGGCGTTAACCACCAAATCGCCTTATTCGAAACACGCATAGCCCCTATTCTGTATCAACAGTGTTCATCAAGGACGTACGTCCCCATCTGGCCGTTAACGAAACATAACGGCGAGATCGCCAGAACGATGAGACAAGACAGATGACCAACACTCACATCCTTTCCCGCAGCCTGACAGTTCTGTTCACCGGCATTACAGCAACCACGCTCTTCCTGGTCGCTTTTGCACCCAGCGCACCGCTGTTCGCCGGATAAAAGGCGGAGACGAACGGGACTTATAGCCCGTTCAGGAAGCGCTCCAGGGCGGCATTCGTTTCGGCAGGCGCTTCTTGCTGCACCCAGTGCCCCACGCCTGGAATGATCGTGCTGCCTCTAAAATCCGTGCAGGCCATTTCGGCAGCGGCGAAAGCATCTACCCCAGGTACAAATGTCCGAACGGGATCGCGCTCACCACCAATGAAACAAGTCGGCATATCGAGCGTTTTACCGCGATAAGCAGCGAGTTCCTGATGATCCAGATCAAGCGCGCGATAGCGATTGAACGGGCCATGATAGCCGCCTTTTTCCAGCGCCTCGACGGACACTTTGAGATCGTCTTCTGAAAGCCAGGCAGGGAGTGGGTCGGGGTCAATCATGCCGTCCAGCAACCCAGAATCTGGGGCTTTGTCCTTGCCAAAGCCGCCTTCAGGCGCATCGCCTGAGATCGAATAGTAGATCTTGCGCAAGGCCCCCACAGGATCGGCGGACACTTCTTTCTCGACGACGCCTTCTTCCTGGAAATAGAGCATGTAGAAGAACCGGCCCGCATATACGGCGCGTAATATGTCCAGCAGCCCAACCTCGCCGCCCGGTGTATAGGGCACGCTCATTCCCGCGACAGCACGTACTTTCTCCGGATGGATCAATGCCGTCGTGTAAGTTATCGGCGCGCCCCAATCATGTCCGAACAAGATAACCGGCTCGTCGCTCAATGCGTCGGCGACCGCCGCCACATCTGAGGCGAGTTGTTTGAGAGTATAGGCCGAAATCTCTTTCGGCTTGGCGCTATCTCCGTAGCCCCGTACATCCATCGCGGCGACTGTGTAGCCTTTTTGAGAGAAATACTCCGCCTGATGCCGCCAGGACCAGGAATGCTCTGGCCAGCCATGCACACAAAGGATCACTGGACCCGATCCCGAGACGTTGACCGCAATCTCGCCGACATCTGTCGCAACCATTTTCTGAGTCATCTGCAAATCCTCCGAACCAGCCTGCCGCGATCGACAGGATCAGCGTGTTTTGTGCACGCCTCTCCTAAGGAAGAGTCAAGATGTGCCTCGATTCTTGCCCGTTAAAGCTAGGCTTTCGGACCGCCCGGCATGATCGGGCGATCGCGCCACGCGCCCATGCTGCGGACCCGGTCATACATCACCAAAGCCCCGGCCAGGCTGACATTGATGCAGAACTTGGTCGGGATCTTCACCACATGATCACAGCGCGCCAACATCGCTTCGGACAGATTACCGCGCTCGGGTCCCAGAACATACGCCGCCATCCGGGGATGTTTGAATTCCGGCAGCTCGACCGCATCATCCGTCAGCTCGATGCCGACAAGCTGGCAGCCTTTTGGAAAGACCATCTCGTCCATCGATTCCCAAGCATAATAGGGAACACTCTTGAACGTGCGCGAGGTGTCGGAGAGATTGGCGATCTTCACGCGATCCGCCGCCTGGACCGAAAAGACAAAGCTTGCATCGAACGCATTGGCCGTGCGCATAAGCGCGCCGAGATTCATCGGCTTGGAGATCCCTTCTGCACCAATGGCGAAATAACCTTTCATCAGATCACTCCCAGGACTGCGCGCCCAACCGCCATCACCACGATCAACAAAACGGGCGTTATAAGACTATATCGACGCGCGGTGCGTAGATGCGATAGCGGGTTCGGATAGGTGCTGCGAAGATGCTCCGCTGCAGCCTTGGTTTCAACATCGAAATCACCCTCGAACACGCCCGGCGCTGCGGCCAGCATCACCGCTTCATTTGCCTTCGCTCGGTCTTCAAACGCAGGGTTCCAGGCCTTCAGAGCCCGGCGCAAAACAAGCGCAATCATCATCCGCATCTGGACCGCGAGCGCGAAGGCGAAAGCCAGCCCGCCCAGCATAATCCAGAACACCACGACCTTTGCCAATCTCACATCTCCGCTACGTCAGACCTTCACAGCGCCGGTTGCCATGTCTACCAAAGCTCCGTCAACGCATGCGATGAGGAAACTCCCGATGAAAGCTCTGCTGTCTAAAGCCCCTGGTGGCACCGATACCCTGGTTCTGGAAGAGATTGAAAGCCCAACACCTGAGAAGGGACAAGTCATCATCGATGTCAAAGCCATTGGTGTGAACTTCCCGGATACACTGATCATTCAGGATATGTATCAGTTCAAACCGGAGCGCCCGTTCAGCCCGGGCGGCGAGGTGTCCGGCGTCGTCAAAGCGGTTGGTGAAGGCGTCACGCATCTGCAAGTCGGCCAGCGGGTTATCGGATCCTGCGGCTGGGGCGGCATGCGCGAAGAACTGGCGCTTGAAGCCGGACGCTGCATCCCGATTCCAGACAGCGTTCCGTTCGACGAAGCGGCGGCGTTCGTCATGACGTATGGCACGTCCTATTATGCTTTGAAGGATCGCGCCGACCCGAAACCGGGCGAAAAGCTGCTTGTGCTCGGCGCTGCCGGCGGTGTTGGCATCGCAGCAGTTGAACTCGGCAAGGCAATGGGACTGGAAGTCATTGCCGCCTGCTCGACCCAGGAAAAAGTGGATTTCTGCCTCTCCAAAGGGGCCGACCAAGGCCTCGTCTATGATCGCGGTCCCCTCGATCGTGGACAGCAGAAGGCGTTTTCCAACGCCATCAAGGAAGTCAGCGGCGGCGGTGTCGACATTATCTATGACGGGGTTGGCGGTGACTATGCCGAACCAGCTGTTCGCGCGATGAATTGGGAAGGGCGTTTCCTCGTCATCGGGTTCCCGGCCGGTATCCCGAAACTGCCGCTCAATCTGACGCTCCTGAAGTCCTGCGACGTCCGAGGCGTGTTCTGGGGAGCTGCAGTGGCCCGCGACCCGGAAGCCAATCAGCGCAACCTCGCCGAGATGTTCGCGATGTATCAGGACGGTAAGATCAAACCGCACGTATCAGAAACCTTCCCGCTCGAACGAGGCGGCGAAGCGATTCAATATCTCATCGACCGCAAAGCGCTCGGCAAAGTGGTTGTGACCGTCTAGTCGGGCTCGAAACAGCGTCCTGACTGAATTTGTCAGGACGCTCGCTTGCCGCCCGCGGACAAGACATCTACCAGCAATTCATGCCAGAATTACCTGAAGTCGAAACCGTCCGACGCGGCCTCTCCCCGGCCATGCAGGGCAAACGTATTGAGCGTCTCGAGGTCAATCGCCCTGACTTGCGGTTTCCGTTTCCGGATCGGTTTCGCGAACGCGTCGAAGGCGCGCGCATTGTGCATATG
>JAEPOM010000024.1:0-40524 GCA_017642885.1 Henriciella sp.
CAACATCCCCTGACCGCTCCCTCTCGTTCCAGAGGAAGCTTCTGATCAGAATTATCAGGGGGGTCACTTTTGGACGCCGATCACCCCATAACAGGGGTCAATCTTGCATGCCGATTCACAACACCGCCGGATATGCCGGGCTCGAGGATCGGGTGGACTTCCACACATGGCGGCTGCTGAAGGGGATCGCGCTATCGACCCTGCTCGGCGTCGGTACCGAACTGACCTTCGGCGACGATGAAAGCGATTTGGTCAAGGCATTGCGAGGCTCCGCACAGGACAGCGCCAACCAGGCTGGCCAGAAGCTCACCGAGCGCAATCTCAACATCCAGCCGACTATCAGCATCCGGCCCGGCTGGCCGCTTCGCATCATCGTGCACAAGGACATCGTGTTGCGGCCCTACGGCCAGCGGGAGGTTGTCCAATGACCCTCAAGCTCGACAGGTTGCCAGATCGCGAGGCGGTCAAAATCACCTTCACCGCGGACGCCGACCTGAAGGCGGCGCTCAATGACTATGCCGAGATCTACCAGCGCACCTACGGCCAGAAGGAAAGCGTGGCCGAGCTGATTCCCTTCATGCTGAACGCATTCATGGAGGCCGATCCCGGCTTCCGGCGGGCGCGGAAACAGCTCGCGGAAACCCGTCCGCAATCACCTTCACAGCAATCCAAGGAGACATGACCCATGGCGACCATCGGCAGCTTCACGGCCAGCAAGGACGGCTATACCGGTACCATTCGAACCCTCACCGTCAACGTCAAGGCGAGTATCGTCGCCAATGACAGAAAGGCATCCGAAGGCGCGCCGGATTTTAGGATATTTGCCGGCCGAGGCGAGTTGGGTGCCGCGTGGAAGGCAAAGACCTCTGGCGACGAGCCGCGCGACTATCTGAGCGTGGTGCTCGACGATCCGAGTTTCCCGGAACCGATACGTGCCGCGCTGTTTGAGGAGGACGGGGTGGGGTTTCTGGTTTGGAGGCGATCCAACGACGGGGAGCGTGAACAAAGCTAAGTTGAAGACTGGATTAATCGTTCAGGGGATTCGTGCCCGCTAGCTTCCCCTGCATCAACGATTACGTGCGATAGGGCATGTGGAAAGTAGCTCTCTCAGTGTCGGATAGCCGAGGAGATACCGCATCGCATCCAGCCACGGGAATGTGATGAGTACGAAACCGACCAATCTACATGCTCCAAACTGATCAGACGCTGCAATGGAAGCCTTTGGTTCTGCTGCGCTGGTTTATGTTTGCGATGCAACGTCTCAATTATACTGATAGTACTATGCCGCGCGGCGCCTTGAATTTGGTGGGCGAGCTCGGCGTCCGGAAGATGACGGGGAGGAGACGTTATCGAGCGTGGGGCATTCTTTGACGGCCGGTGATCCGACGCGGACCGCCTAGTAAGGGCATCTCACGGCCTGCAGGCCGATCAATGGGTGACAGACTCCGTCTAGGAAGCGAATCCGTTCAGTCAGCGATCTTGCTCATTGACTGCCGCATAAGCGCAATCCCTTTGCGGACACCATTCTCTTGCTGCTCTCATCATGGCATGATGACTCAAGTCATTGCTGGATAAGCAAACAAATTCAAAGGAGTCCATCTGTATGTCCAAACTCATCTTTGACGTAGACGGTGTCCTGATCACCTACGAAAAGAATTTTGCTGAAGCATATTCTGATGAGTTCGGGATAGAAATTTCGAAGATTTATGAGTTTTTTGCAAACGACTATTACGAGTGCGCTATCGGTCAAGCCGAATTGCACGATAAGATCGAGAAGTATGTTGAGAGATGGGGGTGGCCAGGCGATGCGGGGTCACTAATCCAATACTGGTTTGATTCACAAAGTACGGTCAACGCACCTCTCCTGGACTTGATCGGAACGGCCAGACGGTCCGGTCACGAGTGCTACGTGGCATCCGATCAAGACGCATTGAGGTCCGACTACGTGCAGCGATTGGTCGACATCAAACGTGGTTTCGACGGCGCCTTCTTTTCTTGCGACGTGGGCGCGACCAAAACGCAGTCGGCCTTTTTTGAACGTGTCCTTGGAGAGCTTGGCCCCGAGTCTGGAGAACTGTTTTTTTGGGATGACAACCCGAAAAACGTCGCTGCTGCTAGGCAGGCGGGCATAGAAGCTGAAGTGTATACGTCGTTCGACGGTTTCCGGAAGCCTTTTTCCGATCGGTTCTTGAAGCGATGATTGCTGTATTGAGGGTTAAATCTTGAGTGCAGAAGTTCTAATTTCCTACAATTATGAAGCGCCGGGGAGACATCGGATCTATTCCGGTGGCCATGGAGTGTATTTATTTTCCCGAGACGGTAGAAAAATCTTTGACGGTCTTTCAGGATCGATGAATGCAAATCTCGGTCACGGCAACAAAGCAGTCGCGGCGGCGATGGCTAGCCAGGCAGTCGGGATAACCTCCGTTCCGTCAGTGGCAGGCGACGTCAGTGAAGACTGCGTATTCTTGGCGGAAAAGCTATGTCGTTATCTTGGGGTGGTCGACAACAGCTGCTCGTTCGCATCGAGCGGGTCGGAAGCAACCGAGACGGCGTTGGCCATTGTCTGGAAATACTGGTCGGAAATGGGTCGGCCGGGCAAGAGCAAGATATTGTCTCTTGATGGTAGCTATCACGGCTGCACGCTCGGCGCACTGGCAATAACGGGGCGCTCTGAAGAGCATGTCGACGTCCCGATCTTACCGGGTCTTCGACTAGCTCTACCCTCTTGGGATCCGTCCGACGATTCGCGGGTGTCAGCAGCGTTGGGGGAGTTGCTGGCCTCTACGGGTAGCGAATCCGTTGCCGCCATTTTTCTCGAGCCTGTCATGGGCTTAGCCGGGATGGTTCCAGCGGCGCTGAACGATATTCGAAAAGTGGTTAGCATCTGCCACTCGAACGACATTTTGGTTGTCCTCGACGAAGCTCTGACTGGCCTGGGACGAGCAGGGTATCAGACAGCAGCGGAGATGTACGGGATCGACCATGATCTCCTGCTTGTATCGAAGGGACTCGGATGCGGATTTGTCCCAATCGCAGCTACTTGCATCGCTCCTCAAGTCTCGTCGATCGTGGAGGGGGCTTTGCCCTCACTTCGACATGGTCACACGTCGTCCGGCAATCCGGTCGCGGCACGTATCGCTTCTGCCGTGATCGACGAACTGGAAGCGCATAACGCGACGCATAATGCTCGTCGGATGGAGAGTATTTTCAAAGAGCAAATGGCCTCACGAGTTGTGGAACTTCATGAAAAGTGTGCCGTTCGTGCCACCGGGCTATGCCTTGCTGTTGAGACTGATGATTCCGTTTATGCTCAGCGCGTACGACAAAATGCCTTCGACCTAGGCCTTCGGATAAGAGCAATTGATGGCAATATCATTGCTTGCCCACCCTTGGTAGTAACGGAACACGAACTCGCCGAAATGGCTGACCTGTTGTCCCGCGCGCTTTTGATGACCGAGAGAACTCGACCGGCGGAGGTTTAGCACGTGACGCAAATTCCAGGATCCGTCTACCATCCCGGACTGGCCATTCTCACGGCTCTTCCTAAAGAGTACGCAGCAGTCAAGGCATTACTCGATCACCCACTCACCCACACAGAAACCGACCACCGGGGAACGCGGCACTATACCTTCGGCACAGTTGCGGGACGCGGTGGTGGTCGGCACCATATCGCCCTGACGATGGTCGGCGTTGGCAACAACATATCAGCAGTCGCGACCACGCAGCTTCTCAACGATCTACCCAGCGTACATACGCTGATCTTGTCGGGAATAGCGGGCGGAGTGCCCAATGCAGGCAAAGCCGAGGACCATGTTCGCCTCGGCGACATTGTGGTCTCCAGCGAACGCGGCATTATTCAGTACGACTTCGTAAAGGACGAAACAGAGAAGCCTGATCCGCGGCACCCACCGCGGCCCGCGAACTCAAATCTGGTTCGCGCCGCCCGAATGATGGAAGCTGATGCTCTCTCAGGTGCTCGCCCTTGGGATGGATTTATCGAACAAGTACTATCCATGCTCAAATGGACACGTCCTTCGGAAACCACGGATCGTTTGGCTTCGTCGGACGACCCTGCCGTATTTCTGCAGCACCCGAGGGATCCCCTGCGGATTAGAAGGCGACCACGCGTATTTCTCGGTCCGATTGCATCGGCCAACACGCTACTGAAGTCACCTAAGCGACGTGATCTGCTTCGAGATTCGTTTGGTGTTAAAGCAGTTGAAATGGAGGGCTCGGGAACTGCCGATGCGGCATGGATGTCGCAGGCTCAACATTTTGTGGTTCGTGGCATCTGCGACTACTGCGATACCCGAAAAGGCGACGACTGGCAGAATTATGCCGCAGCAGCGGCCGCCGGATATGTGGCGGCGATCCTTGGGATGATCGACCCATCGGAATGGGCCACAAGAACTCCCTCGGGAGCGAACCTCGTCCGAGCGGAAGCGGCACGTCCGCGAAACGGCCATTCTGACTCGGGTGGGAAAAGCAATGGAACGCTCGAGCGGATCGACGAGGCGCATAATCGCTTGCGATCTTTGCAGGCCGAGAATGGAAACCAGGCATCACTCTTGGTTCCTATGATCAGCTGGCTTGCATCGATCGACAGGAAGTTTCACGAAAACCGCCTGCTGGCACGAGAGGAGCAAGCTCTAATAGCTGTTCACGAAGAAGTACGCCGGACCCGTTCCAATTCCCATCAAGGAGGTAGCACGGTAACGCCGATCGAGCGTCTCTCGTTGAGCCTATTGGAGCGCTACGAAAGTTGTCCGGTCTTGCGAGCGAACTGGGAAGTGCGGTGTGCGATCGGAAACTCGTTGACGCAGGCAATGTCGTCGAACGGGCGAGGGATGCGGTCAAGTTTGATATCAGAAATGATGCAACTTTCGACCTTGAGCGAAAACTGGGATGTCGCACAACTGCTATTTGACGCACTCCACCATACTGAGCACTTGAACGGAGAGAGCCGCGACTTCTTGATGGCCACGGCAATGGAACATGACCACAAACAGGTGCGCTGGAACGCGGCCGCTGCGCTCAAGTCGGTTAGGTTGTCCTCTAGCGACCTTCGCCAACTTCTAACCAAGTTGCTTCGTGATCCATCATCCTGGGTGGTTAAAGAGCTAATTGACGTTGGGCTCAGGAACCAAGAGGTGATGTCGGAGCTTGAGAGCAAAGAGAACGCCCCAATGGTTTTGGGGCTCCTCGAACAAGACGATCAGCTTCTCGAACACACAGTTCTATCACTTAGCGCTCTCGGTCAGAGCGAGTTTGTACCGCATCTTACTGACATCGTGCGAGGGTCGGTGAGCGATGAGTCCGAAGCAGGAAATAGCCGGCGGCTTATGGCGGAAGATTTCCGCAGGGTTGAGAAACTCAAGGTTGGTCTAAAAGGGCAGCACGGCAAACTGTATAAGGCGGCCGAACGAGTTGTTGCCCACCGGCTGACAGACCCGAGCGTTGAGCGCAAACAGAGCGCGATCTTGGGCTACCTGCATTCAACGCATGACGCGTTGGCTTGGGCGAGCGTAAGGGCGCTGTTTGGCGGAAAGCTGGACGAATGCCCCGATGACTTCCTCGACACAGCTCTCTCTGACATGTTGACGAGTCCTTCCGAGTGGATACGCCGGGAGTGCGTTGAAGAAGCTTTGCGCCTTGAAGACGGCCGCCGAAAATATCTGGCGCTTCGGCAGATAGAAACGCACCGGAACGAACTAGCGCGGGTTGATGAAATACGACCCTACCTCGTCGACATTGGTATGCAATTCGAAGGGTAGCTATGGAGGACGTTCTTGTCTTAGGCACGATTGGTCGCGAAAGAGTTCACAGCTTCGGCACAACATCCACAGTCGTTCCGGGCGGAACCGCCCATCATGCGATTGAGGCCATTCTGCGGGCCGGAGTGACGCGACCTTTGCTTGTTTCCATTCGTGGAAACGATCTTTCTGAGGCCGAAATTGTTGATCAATTGAGCGCGCCAGTCGATACGTTCGCCCTTCATCAAAGGACGGATTTGCCGTCATTCTATTGGGAGGCAGAGTACAAAGAAAGTTTCGAGGAGAGTACAACCATTGCGCTGGAGAACCGTCTCCTTGACGGATTTATGCCCGATTGGAATGCTCTCGGAAAAAGGTTTCCGAGCATTCGCTACTGTTACTTGGCAGCATTCGATCCGAATGTGCAAATCTCTTGCGCACGCTATTTCGGAAACACTTTTGTTGTCTCCGAGACGCTGGAATACTGGATAGAGCGGGACCGACAGGGGGTTTTAGATCTTGCGAGGGAGTCAAATGGCTTTGTCGTCACGGAGCGTGAGTTTCGTGCGCTCTGGGGGTTTGCCGCTCGGCCGGACATGCCACTGACGCATGTCGCCGATGTCCTTCAACAGTGTAGCCTCGATTTCCTCATCATAACCTTCGCTGACCGCGGCAGCCGAGTATTCCAGAGCGAAGGAACGTTCATCATGCCGGCCTTAGCCTGTAAAACCGTAGACTCCACGGGTGCCGGTAACGCCTTCTCTGGTGGAATTGTCGGTTATCTTGCGCAACACGGGGTTTATGAGCGAGCACGGCTACCCGACGCGGTCTCATTTGGTACCGGATTGGCTAGTCTGCAGGTACGGGATTTCGGGAACCGTGCTCTGCGAATGGCGAGCCATTCCGAGATAGAGGACTTGCGACAAGAAGCGAGGAACGGCATTCAATGGCTTAATCTTGGGGGGTAGAGAAGTGATCATCAAATTCGACGGAGTCGATGGCTGCGGGAAGTCGACGCTCAGCACGGCCGTCGCCGAATCTCTGATCGGCAAAGGGTACAGAGTGGCAGTCGCAAGCGAATTCGCGTCGCCCACCCTTCTTGAAAGCAAATCCGCTGAGGCTACCCCAATCCCCACATTGCAGATCCGAGAGGCTGTGCTTGATCCAGCGTTCAATTGCGACGACGTTGAGCGCCAGCTCTTGCTTCATTTCCTTAGCAGGCGACGCAACCGCGTAGAATTGCCTTTCCTCAATGCTCACAATGACTACGTAGTCGTAGATCGATCAACTTTGAGCAACTACGCCTATGCAGCAGCCTTGAGCCGGAGATTGACAAGTCTTTCAGACATAGCGGTCGGCGACATCGAGACGGCAGATCTGATATTCTGGATTGATACTCCAGTTAGCCTATGCGCTGAGCGCCTGTCGGCCCGAGCCCGCGATGCGGTAGAAAAGAAGGGGGTCGCGTACTTCGAAAAGGTTCGCGGGCAATTCCAGCAATACGCAACTGAAAACGATACGACTCGTACGCTAGATGGCCGGTCCAAGATTGAGGCACTAGTAGGCGAGGTGTTGTTGGAAATTGAAGGGCGCAAAAGCAATGCGTGAGTACACTGAATCTGTACATCGCGCTCTATCTGCAATGGCCCTAGAGGGTGGGCCAACGGCCAGATCCTATTCCGACAACAGACTGACTGAAATCCTCGGAACCGAATCGGCACTACGGATTATTCGTGAGACCCTCGACGACGATCAGGCGTTGTCAGAGACAGCTGCGCGCTCTTACACACATACGAACGGTTTCGATAAGCTCACCCTTCTCTCCGGCCAAGAACCGGAGTTTAAGCTGCGACTGCACGCGTGGTGGCCGGGCGGGAATAGTGGCAAGAACGGTGAGTTCATCCATAACCATCGCTGGTTCTTCCGCTCTACAACTCTTACAGGAACCGTTCACGTTGAAACGTTTACGCAAAGGGATGGCGGCGACCCCATGTACCGCCACGAATACATGCCGCGCGATGATGCGAGTCAGATGTATGGCCTGAAAGTCATCGGGCGATCAAGCCTTGCGTCGGATATGATGCTCACGCTGACGCCAGGAAGCACGTATACAATGGGTCCGGATCTTCTACACCGCGTCATCCAGGCAGATGAGGTTGCAGCAATTACCCTTTTTGTGAGATGGGCAACGATTCAGCCGACAGCGTCGGTGTTCGCGCAATCTCCAATCCTTGACGAACGCATCCTTTCGGTTCCTTCATTTAGCCGTGATCAGCTGCGGCGAAAGCTACAAGATATCGTTGCTGTGCTAGACCAAAGATCGCCGGCATAAATTTGGTTCCATCCATTGCTTCGTCACGCGCAGTAGCCTCAGAAAGGAACACGGAATGTGGCATCGAAAGGACAAAGCGTCCATGAGGGTTACACACTGGTTTGCTTTACTGCTGGTGTCAGCCGCCGGTAGACCCGACGACGCAGGTCAAAACCTGGCGCGACACGGCCGGCTTCGTGCTGGCTCTCCAAACAATATGTCAGGGATTGCTGTACCTTCGAGAATGTGTCCGACCAGCTTGGACTTTGGGTACATAAAGCCGTAGATCCAGTCGTTCTTGATCCGCCTGAGAACCCAGAGGGTATCTTCGCCGAAATCGAATGCGACAATGACGCCGACATGAACCCACTCTTTCAACAACCTTGAATCATGGATCCAAAGTTGGTGGACGAGACCATCCTTCGTAGGGTGTTTGAAACCGTCAGCCAAGGCACGCAAGAACTGAGAATGATCAGTCTTCCGACGCAGCCCGTCAACGATCCAGAACATTGGTTGGTGAAACCTGGTTCTCTTCCGAGCCTCATCTGACCTCAAATATGAGTGCTGAAACTCGACAGCCAAGCCTTTGGGCGTTTTGACGTCCGCGATGTGCAGCTCTCCATGTTCGTCGCGAGCGGCGATTTCTTGCCAGTCAACGGGGAAGTGACTCTTCCAGTCCCGGTGCCATTGCGTCTCGTTTTCCCACCAATGATCACAATGGCGTAGGCCCTTGTGCGCCCAGTGCCACACCTTCTTCGTTCCGCATTTGGCGATGAGCTCTGCATTGCATCCCGGACATCTGCCGGTTGCCCGAGGTGTCGCTTCAATTCGCTGGCCGTCATTGATGGCAAAACGCATTGCTATGACACCAAATAGAAGCGCTGATGTTCTAAACGCGCGTATTCCATAGCGGGCCTAGCGTGCCTCGGTGCGGGAGTGAATATGCGATCCGGTCGGTGTGACTTCGACATCGAAGCCGGCTGTGATCAGGGTCTTCACCTGTTCGGTGTGGGAGATCAGACCTACCGCCCGCATTTCGTTAGTAAGCGAATAAAGCGTCTCGAGAGCAGTGTTCAGTGTCTCGTCATCGAGCGTGCCAAATCCCTCGTCGATGAAAATTGCGTCGAGCCTGATTCCGCCGCTATTTTGTTGAACAACATCCGAGAGTCCGAGTGCCAGTGCCAACGAGGCCTGGAAACCCTCTCCTCCCGACATCGTCCTGGTCGATCTAGACTTCTCTGTATTGGCATCGTGAACCGCGATATCGAGACCGCGTTTGCTGACGCCACCGGATACCTCTTCCGGCCGATGCAGCTGATAGCGATTGCTAGACATCGGTCCCAGTCTGAGGTTTGCCGCGACAAGCACTTCGTCGAACATGGCCGCTATGGCAAAATCGGGCAACCGCACCTTCCGGTCGTTGTTGCCGTTCACCAGATTTGCGATTTCGCCTAGCGGTGCGTAGCGTTCCTCCAAGGAGGCGATTTTTTCGGAGATCTTTTCCACTGACTGCAACACGGCCGCCTTGCGGTTCAGTTCCGTCTGAAGTCGTGTCCGCTCATTTTGGTTGGTTTCCAGCTCGGAGGCACAGCCGGACACTTTTTCCTTAAGGCTCTTCATGTCCGGATGTTCACGCTCGCCGATCTCCGCCTCGAGACGCTTTAGCCGATCTGTGTTTGCCGCGAGGCTCTGCTCATGATCCTTGACAGCCGTCTCCAGTTCGTCGACTTGGTCAAGATCCGTTTTGGCAGACTGAAACAACTCTGCGCTCAGTCCCGCATTCGCGAGTCCATTGGCAAGTGTACTGCCTGCATCTTCCAAAATGTCACGGGCGCGGGCCAGTGCCTTTTCCGCCCCGATGCGGCCTTCCGATGCGGCGGCGAGCGCAACGGCAGTTTCCTTGTCAGCATCGAGAGCTGCCTGATGCATTTTGGCCAGTTCATCTCGTTCGACAATGGCGGCCCCGAGGGCATCTGTCAGGTGGTTTGCCTCGCGGTACGCCACCGGAACCTCTCGCAACATTGCATCCAGTTGGGTCTGGAGGGTCGACATTTCTGCCTTACTATCCAGCAAGGCTTGTTTGGCCTCTTCATGGAACCGAACAGCATCACTTGCTGTGGTCTCGGCTTCATTGAGCCGCTCGGCCAGAATCGCGAACCGGTCATCCGCATCGAGAGCGGCTTTCTTTTCGGCCGCCGCCGCAAGTAGCGGCAGCAATGTCTCGCGAGAGCGAGCAGGTGCCGAGTGATCCGCAAGCGCGCGCTCCCGGTCTTCCAACAAAACCTCTGCCGAGCGTAAGGCACTTCGGGCCTCCTGTTCAGCCGCCTTTGCAAGTTCCAATGCCTTTTGCGCCGTGTCGAACGCCTCATGGCGACCCTGACGCGAGGAATCGCCGGTGGCCGGCGCCGGGTGATGGGTTGAACCGCAAGCCGGGCAGGGCTCGTTATCGCGAAGTTTGCGGGCCACATGAAGCGCTTGGATGTCGGTCAAATCCTGTTCGGCGGACGCAAAGGTGGCAGTACAGCTCTGCAGGTGTTCGGCGGTTCGCTGATGTGCCTCCGCTAAAGCCCCAACCTTCTCTTTCTGCTGATCTCTGCGGATAACGGCCTTCTCATAGTCGCCGAGAACTTCAGCTTCTCTTTGCAGGGCCACCAATTGGGCCGACGCATCGCTGAGAGCCTTGTCATGTTCAGGTTGCAGCTTCTGCAGGGCCCGAAGGGCAACCAACTGCTCACCGGCATAATCGGCCGCCTGCTTCGCTGCGAGCGCCTGGTTGTTTGCACCGGCAACCGCGTCGGTCTTCACGGTGAGATCGTTCTTGAGCTCGGCGGTCTGATCGAGCGTTGTCTTCCAGCGATCGAGCTCTTGCACTTTGCGGTCTGTGGCCTCCCTTCGGGGGGCGTTTTCAGTTGCACGCGAAAGCGCATTCTGCGCGGCCGTGCGCGCGGTGTCCGCAGCGGCAGACTTACTTTCAGCTGCCGCAAATGCGGTTACCGCGTCAGTGTGATTGCTGCGTGCGCCTGCCTCTGCCTTCTCGAGAGGCACGAGCGTCGCGGCAATCCGCGCCCGTTTTGATCGAGCCCGCAAATTCTCGATTTTCTGGCCTCGGCGTTCGAGAGTAGGTTTGTCCCGTTTGGCATCCTCAAGGTCTGAGAATTTCTGAGATAGTGCCTCAGCTGCCGCCAGCTTCTTGCGATGGTCAGCGAGGGTCGTTTCGAGCGACTCGATCCGACCATTGATCGCGACTATGGCCGCCTTGTCCGTGGCAGTATCAGCCCGAAATGCATCTTCTGTTTCGTGATTGAGCTGTGTTTCCCGCTTGAGCCGCTCATCATGAATCTCTTGGCGTAGGTTGGCAGCTTGACGTTTTATTCTTTCGACAAATCCCTCATAGAGCTGCACATCAAAAAGCCGCTTCAGAATGGGGGAGCGCTCATCGGAGCTGGCGGTCAGGATCTTGCGGAAGTCTCCTTGCGGTAGCAGGACAATCTGCCGGAACTGGGCGGCATTGTAGCCCAACAGTTCTTCGATCATTCCGTCGACGGCTTTAACTTTTTTCTCAGCCAGGACGGCGCCACGGTGGTCTGGAGTGATTTCATCAAGCGCCATGCCCGTGGCCTTGAAGAGATAAGCTTCGTGGGGCTGATGTGCCGTGCCCGCCCCTCGATTTGCGGCGCGGGTCTGGCTAGGCACCCGATGGATCACATAGCGCTCTTCGCCAAGCTCGAACACAAGCTCGACCTCTGTCAACGCAGTTGCGCCGGCGTGGTGGGAGATCATGTCGTCTGCAGATCGCTCAGCGCCGGAGGACTCGCCAAAGAGGGCGAACGAGATACCATCGAATATTGTCGTCTTGCCTGCGCCCGTGTCGCCGTAGATGCCGAAGATGCCGGCATCCATCGCAACTGTGAAATCGACGATTTCTCTGCCCGCATAGGGACCAAAAGCCGTCATGGTCAGCCGGATCGGTCGCATCAGATCTCCTCCCTGACAGGTTCATCGATCAGCTGCGCAATGACGCCCTGCTCAACGTCGGTGGGCTTCTCCCCACGCACGTAGGTTACAAACTCGGCGATCACACTGACCGGATCGTCCAGTTTCGAATGCGCACGTCCCGAAGCCGTAATCGCTAGATCCTGTTTTTTCTCGCGAAGGGTCTGAAGAATGTTTGGATAGAAGGGCCGCAGCTGCGCGGCGGGTTCCACAAGTGCACCCTCGTCTAGAAGAACGGCGCAGATCAGATCCTCGCTAGGGTTAGCTTGTGCTTCGGCAACCAGATCGGCCAGCAATCCCCGCACCTCACGGACACGGCGCAAAGGCTTGAACGCAATCTGTTCGAGATTGGACAAGCTTCCGTCAGCCGCGAGGTCGAAGACGATCATGGACTTTGATGTGTTCGCTTCGTCAAAGCCGAAAGCCAAAGGCGATCCGCTGTAGCGAATACCGTCTCTTCCAGCGGCTTGTGGGCGATGAAGGTGCCCCAATGCGACATAGTCGGCGCCATCGAAGATCGCCTGTGACACCATTTCGACGGTCCCGACAGCCAGGCGACGCTCACTGTCACTCGGTTGGCAATCGGCGACAAAGGCATGGGCGACTATGACCCAGCGGGCGCCTTCCGGTTTATGGCGCCCCGCCGCTTCGATCTGGTTTCGGAGCACATCTTCCGGCGTCCGGATGGTCTCGTCATCGAATTCGCGCCGAGCTGCATAGATTTCGCCATAGGGTAGAGCCGAAAACGCCACAGCTCCATGCTCATCCTCAAGCATGAGCGGCGTCTCGTCCTTCGAGAGCGGACCTCTGATGAGGATACGCCCCTTGTCGAAGAGCTTGGTGACCGCGCCCAGGCGCTGGCCTGAATCATGGTTACCGGCGATCACGACGATCGCTGTCTCTGTCTCTTCGTAAACGCGTTCAATGAAATCGCTGTAGAGCTTAACAGCCGGTTCCGGCGGCGACGCCTTGTCATAGACATCACCGGCCACGATGAGAACGTCGATGTTCGATGCAACAATCACCTCGAAGATCTGATTCAGAACATGGGCTTGGTCCTCAAGCAGCGACACCCCGCGTAGCGAGCGTCCCAGATGCCAATCTGCTGTATGAAGGATCTTCATCTTACACCATCAATTAATACACGTGTAAAAAATAGATGGACAAAAGGAGGGAGTCAAGCTAGTTTCTGCGCATGGCCTTTGATGACTTGAAACACGCACAACGCGCCCGCCTGGAGTATCTCGACCGACTTTTCTTTTGGGACGGTGCGGCAACCCGCACTTCGTTGATCAAGCAGTTTGGTATTTCAAACGCGCAGGCTGCACTCGACTTTCGTGCTTATCTCGCCGAGGCAAAAAAAGATGCGCTTCGCTATGATGCCTCATCCCGCCAATACCTCGCGCAGGAAGGCTTTCTGCGGCTGAGCGGGGAGGCCACGTCTGCCGAACTGACGCAACTGCTGACCACCGATTCAGCAGCTGCGTTTGACAGACTACCGGACCTTCAGCGGGTTCAGGATATGCGCGTGCTGCGCCCGCTCTATCGGTCGTTCAAGGCCAAGGACGCGGTGAAAATAGTCTACCAATCGATGCGTGATCCAGAGCCGATGACCCGCTGGATTGCTCCAGTTCGCTTCGCTTCGGATGGCGTTCGACTGCATGTTCGTGCCTGGTGCTACGCCCGAGAGGCCTTTCGGGATTTCCACCCGGCGCGCATTGACCCCGAACGATCGTTTAAGGAGACAAGGCCTGCCGAAGCCGTACCAACAGACGAGGACTGGTTCACCTGGGCTATATTGAAGCTCAAGCCCCATTCTCGACTGACAGATGCCCAACAGCGTGTTGTGCGGATCGAGTTCGGGTTCACCGCCGACGTGCTCGAAGTCCGAACCAGGAAAGCGCTTGAGTTTTACACCGAGCGCCGATGGGGGCTCGAACAGAAGGAGCCCAGGCTCGAGCGCGTTTCCACGGAATATGTCGTCATGGGTGCGGAGGAAACTGATGCAATTTGACATGCGTCGCGTCGACCCGTCACGCAATATGAACCGCTTCTATTCCGTAGAGTTGACCAAAGACCTTTTCGGTGCTCATGGCGTACATCGTCAGTGGGGGCGGTTCGGCACATGGGGACGACACCGGTTTGACTGGTACAAATCGCTACCCGAGGCCGAGCGCGCTCTATCCGATCTGGTCAAACAAAAACTGGCGCGCGGCTATCTGCTTAAGCCACCGGTCCCTGATGCATAAAGGTCAGCATCTGCTGAGTTTTCGAGTTCGTGGCCGCTGCCGTTGGCCGGTAACTTTGGTCGTCCGCCCTTGCACCACTGAACCTGACCCTGGTTGATCCAGAAATGACACCCGCACGCGTTTTGCTGATGCACTGACGGCTTGACCGTTGGTCGCCTCCAAAAGTCTTCCGAGATCGTCCAGCGTGGTCGCCGGGTGGGGTTCAAGGATAGGTTTATGACCTCTCCGCAGCCCCCCGGGCACTTAAGGCAGGCCCATTTCCTGATGCCACCACTTTCCACGAGCGTGACGCATTGGTCCGCGACCTGTGATCTATCCGGAAATGACGGGCAAATGTCGGTCAACAGGTCATAGCGCAGCAAACGGAGATGGCGGAGAAACTTCGAAATTTGGCGTTTCATGTCAGCTCACCATGTCCAGAAATGGCCGTACATCCGCGCGACCGAGCGTCTCTGCCTGGCTGCAACACGGGCAGCCGGATCGTGACTCTACCAAAGGCCTGCGTTCGTCTCGTGCATGGAAGCGCCGGATGCGTGTAGGCAACATCCCGGCTTCACCGGCAAGTCCGGTCACGCCCGCCAGCCACTCATTCACCGCCATGGTCGCCGCCTCGGTCGTGAAAGTAACAACTGCCGGAGATGGGTCGCCTTCTCCCAGGACATATGCTTCCTCTTTCAGACGCTGATAGGCGTCAGGATCATTCCGTCTAAGCGCCTCTTCACGCGCGCGGCGCGGATCGACATAATCGCCGCAGAGCAGACAAGGATGGCCAGGCACGAGCGTTGAAACTCGGGCGAAGAGATCGAATGCGGTGCCCGTCCGCCGCTGCATGGCAAGCCCCACGTCTATCACGGGGATACCGTAGAACCGGGCAAAGCGGTTCAGAAACAGTCGGCCGGCATGATCGTCCGTGCAGCAGAAGATCACATCGCAGGCTTTGAGCGCATCCCACGTTTCCGGATGTCCGGCCCAGGCATTTATTGTCACCAACGTCATGCCGAGGCCGGATTCCAATACAGTCCGTGTGTGTATGGAGGTCTTCGGCATCTTCGCATCGACATCCGAGCGCCGTGCACCATGGAGGCGGTTGAGATTGGTCTCGTCCACGATGTCCTTGTCGAACTGAACGGCCTCGGCGACGCCAAGCCTTAACAAGAGAGGCAGGAGCGCGCTCCCGGTGGCACCCCCGCCAGCAATTCCACACCGAAAGCCCGACACCTGCCGCGACGCCTCCTTCCCGAACAGCCGAACCTGGCGGTCCAAGAAATCCTCCGGAGTTCCCTCGAGACCCGAAATACGCAAGCGGGGTCCAGAATGCAGGATCCTGCCAATGTCGATTGCTGTGTCCACCTGTGTCCAAATGCGTGCGGCGATGTCACCATCCCCGGCTATGACGATGCTGATCAGCCCGGGCATCCCTTTCAAGAGAGCGGTACGGGCAAGTTCGGCTTCGTTGCGATCGTCCTGTTCGGAAAATCTGGCATCGCCTTTCGGATGGCTGTGGACAAGGGCCGGCACGAGACCAGCGGTTTTTGCGTCATTCAACAGCCGCATGAAGCCGTCTGTCTGCCAAGTGACATGCCGCCCCGAGGCCGAGACAAGAGCGTCGTCATCAATTTGGTCGAACTGATGCGAAATCAAACGCCGGCGCGATGCCTTGGTCCACGGGTCGGATTCGATGTCGGCGATGCCAAAGAGCATGTAGGCCGATCGCTCTGATCCGGCCCCTTGCGTCAGCAGGGATCGGATTTGCGTCTCGTGCGGGTCCAGAAGGACGAGATCCTGTGTTTTCATCACGCCCGGGCCTCCATCAAAGCAGTCCGCACGCGGGCGACCATGGTCTGAAGACCATCGACGCCGGGGCGCCAGGCATTGTTGTGCCGCGACCAGCGCTGCCAGACACGCCCCGCAAAATGATGCTCCTTTTTGCATGCCTTCGGCACCTGTCCGGTCCCGGCCAGCGTCACCTTCGGCGACACATAGAACATGTCGGGCGGACAGTCGGGATAGCCACTGGGCAGCAGGATCAGAATATCGGCTGTCTCATGGTCGAATTTGCCCTCCGGCAAGGGCAGGGCTTTCAGGATGATGCCCGTGGCGCCGCCTTCCGTCACGACTTCAAACTCGTAGCCGTGATCGGAAAGGTAGGTCTGATCTTTCGACGGAAGGGCGTCCCCCTCCGTAGTCTGATCAATAAGCGACACGAAGCGTTCCACCCCGACGTCGGCCAGGTTGATCACATCTGTATCGGTGATCTTCTTGTCGTGTTGACCGGGGATCTCCTGCCAGAGATTGTAGTTCGCCGGCAGCTTGGCCAGCTTGCGCAGCACAAAGCCACTGATGCAGGCCCGCGGCCATTCAAGATCGGCGTCGTCGATCTTGAACTTGAAGCTCCGATCCGAACGAGCAACCAGTACCCTCTCGGCACCGCGACCGTTCAGATCATAGCTTTCGTCAAGGCGGATGTCTTCAAAGTCTCCATTGGGCAGAATGGCAATTGCCACATGCTCGTCGACGGGATGCCCGCCAGCGGCCTCGATCAACTGCCGCCCCAGAACCTTGGGATCGTCGAAGACGTGTTTTTTGAAGTTGAGGCTCTCATCGCCGATGAGAACCGGGAAGCGAGGAGTGTTTCCTTGCGGTTTCATATTTGATTTCCTTGTGTTGTATGAGGCCGCACACACCATGTCTGCGCCTTCACAAGGACAATCGCGGCGTCAGGAGGAATCCGGTAAGCGGATTCCGATTTTTTTTCTGAGCGTGCCGGAGGGTGGGGGGGTGCAGATGAAAAAGTGGGGGCAGCGGGCGCATCGGTCGCTACGTTTTGGCGGAAACCGGCCCTCGAGAATAGCGATTGCAGCGTCAGCGATTGTGGCTTTCTTGTTCCCGAGCTGCCCACTCTTCATTGCCAACCGGTCTTGCGATCTGCCTGTCAAATAGACGAATTCCGCTTCACCTCGGCCCTCGGCAGCAATCTGAAAAGCGGCCGCATCAAGCGCGGTTACCGCAGTGCTTGTCTTGCGGCCTGTGCGGATGCGCCGGAACACTGTGGCGTGTTCCGTTTCGATTTCTTCATGAGCTGTCACGACGACTTCAGCGTCGCCAAACCGGAGCGAAAGGGATTGCGGCGTGCGCCGGGTTTCACCCTCCCTCAGCTGAAAGAAGAATTGCAGCAATTGGTCAGAGATCTGCCGGTATTCCGAGGCATAGCCATGCTCAATCGGTCCATGGGCCGTCCATGCGGCATCCATGATCGCCTGCAGTTCGGCTTCGTCCGGCACGTCGTTCAGACGGCCTGTAAGCTCATCAATGACGACCTGGATAGCATTGTGCATCCGCATGGGAGCCGACTCCGTTCGCCGACCGCCAACCTGCAGCACGTGAGCAAAGAAAAATCTCCGGGGGCACTTTTCGTATGTGGCAAGCTGGGACGGCGACACGCGGGCAATGCCATCGACTTCCAACGTGAAGCGCTCACCTGAGACCGAAACGTTGATTGGTGTCGATATTGGTGATGCCTCGAACAGCGTACCGGAAATGTCGTCGATGAAACTCGATCGGCTCTGCCGGCGTCCATTCGATTGTTTGTTCGGCGCATAGAGTGTCAGGTGCTCTTCCGCCCGGGACAATGCCACGAAGAACAGGCAACGCTGTTCTTCGTCATGTCCAGCCTTCATAGCTTCGCTGCCGCGAAATGGAGCGCCCTCGATCATCCCGTCCGGTGGAGCAAGGCCACGGCTCTGATTGGCCGAACGAGGGATCGAGCCACTCGTCAAAGCCGGCAGGTGAAGAGCTTTGAACTCGAGGCCCTTGCTCCCATGGATCGTCATCAGTCGGACGGCGTCCAGGCCCTGGGCAGCGTTTGGGAGATCACGCAAATCCCGCTCGTCGGACAGGATGACGAGCCGCCGAATGTGCTCCAGAAGGTCGCGGATGGGATAGCCGCTTTTCTCGGGCAGGGCGGAGCGGAGGAAGTTCTGGAACTGCCAAAGGGCAAGCGCAGGGTTGGCGTTGCCCTCGCGAGCCTGCGTGGCGATATCGGCCGCAAGGCGCGTTCGATCCAGGTAAATTTTCGTTATGATCTGCCACGGCGTAGCCGTAGGTTCGATCCCGGCGAGCGCATCGACAAGCGCTTTGGCAGAGACCTGCCCGCCTTCCGTCAACCCCGGGATTGCTGTCAGTATGTCTCGCCAATCGAGTGGAAGAGGTTTGTTGGCGCCCCGGATCTCCTCGATTGCGAGCGAAACGTCCTCGATAGCCATCTGAAACGGCGCCATCGAGGCGACGCACGTCAGTCCCATTGCTCGCGGATCGATCACGAGCGACAACAGCGACAAGGCCTCCTTGATCTCCGGACGGTCGAACAAAGGTCCAAGAAACAGAACCGGTATGCCCCGTGCCTCCAGACCCGAAGCGATCTCTGCCAACCGCGCATTGCCTTTGCAGATGACTGCCTGACTCCGAAACGGGATCGTGTCCTTACAGGCGGTTATGCGTGCGGCGATCTCGTCGATTTCGTGATCTTTCGATTCAACCGAGACGAAGGAAGGGGCCACACCGTTTGTGCCTTTGAAGGCGTTCGCTTCGAAATCGGTGGCGTCCATACGCGTTCTCGCGAACTCGCGGAACGCATCGCAAATCTCCTGCGATGACCGGTAGTTTGTACTGAGTTGCGCCGATGTCCCGCCCGGAAAGTCGTCTGTCTCGAACCGGTCGATGTTGTAAGAGGACGCTCCACGGAAACGGTAGATCGACTGCTTCGCATCGCCGACGACCCAGAGGTTTTCGCCTTCCGGTTTGAGCGCGCGCAGGAGCCGTACGCTCGCTCGGTTCACATCCTGGTATTCGTCCACCAGGATGTGTTCGTACCGACTTTGAAGTTGCGCACGCACTGCGTCATCGGTCTCGACCAACGCCGTTGGACGAGCCACGAGATCCCCAAAATCAACGGCGCACCGATCAGACTTGAGCTGTTCATAGAGGTCGTAGACCGAAGCGATCTCGAGAGATTTCTCGGCGGCGATCCGCTCTTCTTCCGTCTCTGCCGCATCGGCCATTTGCTGGGCAAGTGCACGGTACTGATGATTATCCACAACCTCGTCTTTTGCGCGCGAGATGGCCGAGAGAATGGACCGCAGATTGTCGGTTGGGTCATAAAGATCGTTGAAATGCGTCAGTCGCAGTCGCGGAAACTCGTCCTCCAGCAGTGCAATAGCTTCGGTGGCATCGATTAACCGCGGATCGGGCGGCAAATCTGCACGATCGTGAAACCGGCGCAGCAGATCGAGCCCGAAGGAGTGAAAGGTACCAATCCAGGCTGAACCGGCCGCTTCCGGCCAGGCCGCCATGGCGCGATCCGTCATTTCGCCGGCCGCCTTGTTCGAAAAGGTCAGGAGCAAGATGCTCTCCGGATCGACACCGCGGTCCTTCAGAACAGACAATCTGCCGACGAGGGTTTGCGTCTTGCCAGTGCCGGGTCCGGCCTTGAGGAGCAGCGCCTTGCCGTCGTGCTCGGCTGCCCGCTTCTGCTCGTCATTTAGAGGCTTTGGGGCCGGTGCAGCCTCCTCATTCGATTCAGTCTGCGGCAACAGGACTGCATCGAACAGCTGGACCGCCACCATGTCATAGGGTGCTCCGAGACGCTCGGCTATGGCCTTTGCGCTTAGGGCCCCGTCGATGTGCCAGGACCAGGCCAATGCTCGCGGAAAAAGGAACTCGCGCGCAAAGAGGTCCATCTGAACTTCTTGCCGGGCGCGGTTGCTGTAATCGACGACGCGATCAGCGCCCACGGATGATGGGTCTGCCGAACGCGCCGGATCGATGCTCATGACCGGCGGAATGTCAACCAAGCCGCCGAATTCATCATGTCCTAGTTCATGGGCGACCAGAAACGCATCGAGGAAGGCGCTTCCGGTATCTTCGTGCAGGATTACCCCGGCATGTCTCTGGAACAGTGCTCGACCGCCGGTCAGCTGTGGATGCCCGGCAGGAAGTTTCCTGACCTCAATATCGCGATCCCTGGCTTCGTGAAGGGCAAACTCATACGGGTTTGTCGGGTCGCCGCCCTTACTTGTGCGCTCCGCGTGAAGATCCGCCGCGCGGGCTCGTGTTGCTTCAATCCGATCCATCGCCTGCAAGCAACTTCTGCAAAGCGCGTTGCTCCTCCTCGGCAAGCCCGGCCTGGCCGACATAGTCCCAGAACTCGATTGGCGCTTCCTTGCTTGGCTTTGAATCGGATTTCATTGCGACGGCTTGGCCGTCGCCCTGCTGCATTCCACTGATCAGGTCCTGCAGCCGGACATCCAGGCTTGCCGCGAGGCCTTTCAGGAATTCCGCGGGCATCGAGCCGAGATGAACAATATTGGCGTTCAATCCCATGAAGAACGCGCGGGGGAGTCCCAGCTCGCGAGCAAGTTCTTTGACCCCATTGCCAAACAACGATTGTCGAACGTGTTGAACCCTCAAAGCCTCCGCCGTCATCGCCTTTGTCTCAAGCGGCAGGTTGGCCTCAGTCGCCTCGAGGTCGCTCAGCGAAAGCTCGTTAAAGAGCGCCAGTAAGTCCTTGGTGTACTCGGGATAGCGCTGCAGGTAGTTCTTGAGAACCGCGGGCGACATTTCTTCCTCAATCGTGAAATCGCTTAGGACGTCGTCTCTATTCGCCATCGTCGATCTCCAAATCCAGTGCTCGCCTTATTTTCGCATAGGCACGATCCCGCCGGTTGCGAACTGTCTTTTCCACGCAACCCAGAAGTTCCGTCATCGACGGTTCGCCATCCTTGCTGGTTTCAATCGGAATATCTGCGAGCAACAAATCAATCACCTCTCGTTCGTCTGTCGGTAAGGCGTCAATCGCGCGGCGCAGGTGAATCCGGTAATCGAAATCTTCTTCAGCAGTGAGGCCCGTCTTCTTGTAGCGATCCAACGCCGCCTCCACGACGGTACGGACCTCCCCGGTGACGGTGTCCTGCACCTCTTCAGTAGCGTTTTCTCGCCGGTTCACTTTGCGAAGTTTGGTGATGCGCGCCGAACGTACTGCCTTGTCGAATACAACCTCATAGATATCGAGTTGCTCGTCATAGCTTTGCCGGTCGGCGAACATCAGTTCAGTGACATGGTCGATAGTCGCGTCGCGAATCTCGGCAATACGGCTGTCTTCGTAGACCTTGTCGTCTACATGGCGGTTCGGGCGTGGACAGGCCGCCTCCACCCGATCGCGAAGGATATCGTAGAGTGCAACAAATCGACCGTCAGAATTGTCGGACTTGGTCTGACGCAAGTGATACACAAGCACCTCTGACGGCACATAGTCGCTGTGCCGGCGATCTTTTATTTCGGCTCGCCTTAAAAAATCATCGAAGGGCCAATCGAGGCTCTTGCAAATGAAGTCGATTACGGGTGAACGGCGCGTATAAAGTTCACCGCTCTCTTTGCGTCTTCGAAGGGGATCGATATGCATGTTGCCCCGAATCTCAAGTCAGGCCGGTTTCTTGCTTTGCGTTTCATTGAGGAATATTTCAAGCGCTTCAATGCTGGCCATCACATCTTTGAGCTTTGGAGGGGCTCCGAATATCATGGCCAACGTCCGAGTAGGGTTGCGGACTTCCCGAATAAGGCTATCGCCATTTTCGATCTGCCTCAAACCTTGTTCCTCGCTTCGTATTCTCAAATCCGCATTTTTCACGCATTTACGATTATGACACTTGCCTAGCATGAGTTATCATATTACAAAATCCGCGAAAAATGCGGAGTTAGAAATATGACCGTATCGCGGTCAATGAGCCTGGCAAGTTATGCCGAAGCGCTCGAATCGACCGGGAAGACCTATTTCACGCGCGAAGACGCCATGGAGGTTCTTGGAACAAGCCACGGGGCGTTCCTCGACGCCGCCGCCCGCCTTGCCAAGCGCGGACGCATCGTCATGCCGCGCCGTGGGTTCTACGTCATCACGCCGACCCGATTCCTGAAATGGGGCGCCCCGCCCCCCAACTGGTACGTCGACGCCATGATGAAGGAAGCGGGGCGGCCATACTACGTGGCGCTGCTCAAAGCAGCCGAACTGCATGGCGCCGCTCATCAGGCGGTCATGGAATTCCAGATCGTAACCGACCGGCAGTGGAAACCCATCCGCGCCGGCCGCTCGAAGATCGTCTTCTATTTCCGAAAGGATCTGGACGCCATCCAGATGGGAATTGGCGACCGGAAAACGGATACAGGCGCGATGAAAGTCTCTTCTCCCGCGCTCACCGCGCTGGACCTGATCCGCTACCCCCAGGCAAGTGGAGGCCTCGATCACGCGGCAAGTGTGCTGAACGAACTGGCGACGGAGATCGACCCGGCGCAGCTGCGTAAGCTATTGCCCGCCTTCGAACGGTCAGTCGTGCAACGCCTCGGCTATGTCCTGCAGACGGTTGGACGCGAGGCCTCTGCCGACATTCTGTCTGACTATCTCTCGAGCCAGAACGCGCCATGGATCGAATTTGATCCGGGCGAATCGAGCCGGCCAGCATTTGCAGGTGAACCTGTGCGTGACCAACGCTGGCATGTCGTTGTTCGCCGACCAATTGAGATCGACGAGCAATGATACCAGAAACGAACATCACGGCATGGAGCCAGATCGCGCCCTGGGGCGAACCTCGCCAGATCGAGCAAGATCTGATCATTTCCCGCGCGCTCGTCGACATCTTCAATCATGGGCTTCTCGGTTCCGTACTACGGTTCCGCGGCGGAACCGCGCTCAACAAAATCATCTTTCCGAACCCGCTTCGCTATTCCGAGGACATCGATCTCGTTCGCACCGAGGCAGGTCCGATCGGTCCCATTCTTGATGCGCTGCGCGAGGTTCTGGAGCCATGGCTGGGGCAGGGAAGTTTTGCCGCAAGCCAGGTTGCGCCCAAACTGCGTTTCCGCGTACCCGCTGAGGACGATCCCGACGTAAATATTCGGCTCAAGATTGAGATCAACACTACGGAGATCAACGCTTTTGATGGACCCGTGTCGGTTGATTACAACGTCGACAATCCCTGGTTCAGCGGATCAACGAAAGTCGCGACCTTCTCTCCGGAGGAGCTGATCGCGACGAAACTCCGCGCGCTTTTGCAAAGGGACAAGGGGCGCGATCTCTTCGATTTGGATCATGCGCTCACCGTGCTTCCCGGACTCGACATAGAGCGAGCAATCGCGATCTTCGGACGGTATTTGGCGATCCGCGGGGACGCCATCTCGCGCTCTGAAGCGGAAATGCGAATGCTCGCTAAGTTCGTAAAGCCCAGCCTTCTCGGCGACATCCGGGCCCTGCTGCCACCCGATGCAGCGGATCACCTCGACGAAGCTTCAGGACAAGCGGTCTTCGTCCGGGTGTTCAAGCACTTCATTGAGAAGATGCCGGGTCAGCGATGGGCTCGCACTGAGGAGGTGGCGCAAGAGCTGGGCCTCGGCGAACTTCTTTCGCCCTCAGCTCCGGAGTAACGAACAGCCTCGCCTTCAACAGAGTGAGGCCTTCCGTCCTCGTCGTCAGTCACCACGTTCTCGCATGGACTTAGACTAGCAGATCGTCATCCTTCGGATTGGCTGTAGCGTGGCTTTCCGCGTCCAAGAGATCTTGCAACGTCGGCGCCGGCTTATCGGCGTCAGTGATCCTGGTTTGAGACCACAAGATCGACGTTTCATAAACGGAGCTGCATTGCCACTCGCCATCTTCCTCAAACCAGTGCTGCGCTTCCGGCAGCAATTCGAAAGGAACAGGATGATGAGCGAAGGGGTTATGAAAGACTTCCATTTCCGCGGTCCACGGCTCATATCCGTGCGGCCATAGGCTGCGATACTCATCGCTCGTGACGTCAAGGCAGAAGGATACACCTTCCAACGCGCCGGGAGACCTGTCGAAGAATTTCCCCATCCTCGTGTAGCGGAAGCCTTTTGGAGCACCGCCGCCGGAAATCGCGACTCTATTGAGTTTGGCGATCGAACACGCGTTCGAAAAGATGACCGCGGAAAGCTCTGCGTGGCGATCGTTTGCAAAAAGGCCTGCCGGAAATTGCGCAGGGCCTAGCAAGGTCTCTGTATTCATCGGCACTGCTTGGGGCCGGCCATTTACGTCTGCCACTGTCGCACCTGATCCGTGCAGGTAGCCGATCAACCCTTCCCGGCTCCACATCATTGAGCCCGAAGCGTGGAAATCGGCAATAGCAAGCATGAACGGTTTGCCGGCAACATGAGGCAGCTGGTCGTATCGCCTGTCTAGCTTGTTGCCGATTGTTTTCGCGAAGCGCAGGGCAGCTCCACCGAAGAAGATCTCCTCTCTTTCAGTCGGTATGTCGGCAAAGGGCGCGTTGACGTGATTGTAGGGCACAGACGGATTTGCCGTGACCGCCTCCACCCAGGCTTCATCGCCGACTCGGTTCTCGATTCGAAAATCCGGCGATTCGAATGGTTGCTCGACGAGGAGACCCTGTTCTCGGAACGAGGCGAGCAGTTGGGCCTCCCATATTCGGGTGTGGAAGTTTGTCGTTTGGCAGTCACTGACCCAGTTTCGATCAGGTCTCGGCAGAGCGAGATAAAGCTGGTTGAGCGCCCAGGCAGCGGGCCGCCGCGCTGGTGTCACGAGCATCCTAAAAACATCACTCGGCTCTCTGCCCTCGAGATCGAACAGCGATGGTCGCATGATGACACCCGGAGGCAAAGGCGCGGGCCGGTGTCTTTCCGACAGAAGTGGGTTCAGAACTTCAGCGGCGGCATAGATTGAGGTGAAGCCACTTTCTTGCTGCGTAATGGTCCAGACAGAGTCCAGTCGCCGCCGCATCAAAACGATTCCGAATGTTCCAGCCGCCGCAAGTCGAGTTACAATTCCGCAGCTTTGATCGTCGGAACCCATCCATGCGGCAACAGGGGTTTGTTCCCCGAAGTCGTGTCCTCGAGGATGCGACAAGGCGTAGAAATCGAATTCCCACTGCGGAATTTCGCGCATTTAGTCTCACTATCACCGTACAAGCGGCTGTAAGGCTCGAAGGTGCATAGGCCCTCAGGAGCGGTGCTAAGGTATATTCTGGCCACCTAAAAGACAAAGCTGGCGCAGTCGGCCTAAACACCCACGGAGAGATTATTGAGCGAAAGGAGGGTCATTATTGGAGACGAGGCAAAGGCTGTCATCGAAAGCCAATTGGCTGCCCACGAGAATGGCCTACGTACTCTTCTCGCCAAATATCGGCGCGATGATGCGGTAGCCGCGTGGCATGAGACGATTCGAGCCGTGGAGGAGTTCATCAACCTTCCAATTTTCGGGATCGTCGACGATCAGCTCCGAGATTGGTTATGTGCGGTTCGTTTGGACGATACCTTCGTTGCGAACCCAGGACCGACCTGGCTGGCCGTTCGCGAGGCGCTTGCGCCGCATCTCGAGCCATCCGTCGTCTCTCGCTTCACGCGGGTCATGCTTTACGCTGGCGCCATGGGCAAGGCTTTTGCTGAGCACGAACACGACGTTCGCAGCGCAAGTATCACACTCGACACGATCGGCGGTGCTGTTGGCTATTTCCAGTCGCGACGACGACACTTCGTTTCGCTGCTTTACACCATGTCCTATGCATGTTCCGGCTCCCTCATTCTCGAGCCCTACGACGCATTGACCGTTCTCATGCCGCCGGTCGAGCATAGCTGCATCGCCATCACTGGTTTCCATCAAAAGCTTGCGCTGCTCGAGGCCCTGCCGGATTTCAGTCTGGAGATCGACCAAGTCGGCGTCATGGCGAGCCACGGCTTCGAAACCCTGGACGACTATTTCCTCGAACCGGAACGTGCATCGATCCACGTGATGGCCGAGTTGCGGAGCGACCAGTTCACGATGCCCGCTATGGAGCCACAGGTTCGAAAGAAGATCTTCTCAGCGGCCGAACTGCGGAACAGCGTTAAGCTGATAAGCGCGGTTTACGAGGCGTTTGGCCTGAAGGACTCCGATTTCTCCGCTATGGGCCTGCTGATGGTCGCTTTCGCGCGCCATTGCCGCGATGACTATTACATCGAGCTCGGAAGGGAGAAGTTTCGCTCAATGCTACGCGCGCAGTCTGAGTTGGACCCCATCGAACTTGAGACGCTTCTTGTCAACACGCCCTCCGATTATGCGACGAACACCAATGCGTATCAGCCTTTCCTGGACATGGGCGATCGCGTCGTGTCGAACGTCAATCTTCTGTCGCGCTTTCTCTATGCATTCAAGAATGTTCACTTGGGCAGCCGTCGGCGCTTTCAAATCCATGCGGGCTTCATCTTCGAGGACATGGTGAAACGAGACCTCGGGCGCATGGGCTTCAATGTGACGGACATTAAGCGGATCAATCGGAAGGAATTCGATGTCGTCGCTACGCGTGGCGCCGTCATCTTCAACATACAGTGTAAGAATAACTGGATTGATCTTTCGAAGGTTGAGGCTGATCGCGCGCTGTTCGTTCGATATAACCGGTCCATGACAAACTACTATGCACGCGCGCTGAAGAAGGAACGCGGCCGCGAACATCTACTGAAGCAGGAGCTGGGCATGGACAAAGTAGTCCATTACGTAGTCAGCCGCTTTCCGGTGATTGGCGCCGACCCGGCGGTGATTAACTACAATCAGATCGATCGGCTTCGCTTTGTGGGCCAGACGGGCGCATGACGAGTCCGAGCGATATTCGCGATCTGCTCTTGCGGTTCACGGGCCCCGATCTGACGCAGACGCTTGCGCGGATCGAGAGCTCGGTGCAAGGCGTGGCGGCGGAGGATTGCGCAGACTTTCTCGAGGGAGCTGGCGTGGGTCGAGAGGCGTTGGCCGCGGCCGCTGAAATGAAGCGTCTGGCAGTGCAGATCAATGTGACCATCCATGCGCTCGGCATCCTGCTATGCCTTCCGCACATCCTGGAACAAGACGAGCGGGTCGAACATGTGCCGCTCGGCGCCGGCAATACGGGGCGCGAGTTCGATCTGGAGACTAACCTGCGGGTCGCCGAGTTCAAATTTATACGATGGCGGGGCGGCGCGGAATCGATCCGCCAGAATTCGGTGTTCAAGGATTATCTGTTGCTCGCCGGGCATCCGACGGCGAAGCGAAAATATCTTTATTTGTTCGGCACTGAGCATGCCCTCAAATTCCTGCGGGGCGGCCGCGCCCTGTCGAGCGTGCTGAGCCGGAATGACAAGCTGCAGAAGATGTTCGCGGATCGCTTTGGCGGGGCGTTTCGGACGGTTGGGGAATACTATACGGTTCACGCCGACGCGGTGCAGATCGAGGATGTCTCGCCGTGGCTTTTAGAGCTCGCGGAGGATCTAATTTCAGAGGACTGAGTCGTGGTCCTGGATGTTACGATGCTGACCTGATGTGGTGGAGGCCTCCGCTCCCGGCATCATGATGTGCCATGCAGGTGGGACGAACCTGGTGCTCTTCCCAGCAAACCTGACAAGTGCGGACTCTGTGTCAGTGCATGACCCCGACGGGCGACTTCCGAAAGACCAGTCTTCATGGACAAAGTCCAATGACCCGGTCGCAAGACTTAAGCACCTTCGTCGTGCGCGCCGATCGTGCGGGCAGACCGATTCGAGCGTTGTTCAGCGCGTAATATCGACCGCCACGGGGAAGTGGTCGCTTGTCCCCGAATTTTCGGGATTGTTCTCATTGAGGCGGAACTTCTTCGGGCGCAGCGTCTGGACGCTTTGGTCGAAATACAGTTGCTCAAGATCGTTTATAACGAGGCGGTAGGTCCGCATATCGGCGGACCATCCTACAGCCCCAGGCCTTTGAGTGATGATGTCGAGATATGACCACGTGTTCTCGCGCGAGAACCACTGGCTGCCGTTGCCGACACAGCCATTGTCCAGCTGGTCAGGCAGGGCCCATCCGGCAAACAGCCGCTGTAGGCTCGCCTGCTCATCATCGCGGCAGTTAAAGTTGAAATCGCCGGCGATCATCACGGTCTGGTCGGACGGTAAATCCATTGCCAGATCGCGAATGGCTTGTGCAGCGATTTCCCTGCAGACGGTGGGATTCCGACCGGAGGGGAAGTGAACGCCAAATACTGTCAGCTTATCCCCATTGGGCAATTCGAACCCTACTTGTACAGCATCGCGTGTTGAACCGACCGATCCGTCATCCTCGTCACAAGCGCGCTCTTCCGTCAGATCGATCACGTGACTTTCCGGCGTCGATCCGGCTGCCAAGGGAAGCTTGGCGAGGATCGCCACGTCGATGCCTCGAAAGTCCGGTTTCGGCACCGGTCGGTTAGGGTCCGCGTCGAAAAAGACTTTTGTCTGGTAGGCATCAGAGGGCGCCAGAGCTGCCTTCAGTGCGTCCAGCGAGGCTTCGCTTTCGATCTCGGTCAAGATAAGAATATCGGGTCCTTCGCCGCCCTCGAACCTATTGATGACCCGACCGATCGCGGCGGCCTTGGCGCTCATGTAGGCCGCGTCATTCAGAGTTTCGCGGTCGTTCGGGTAGCGGGGATCATCCTGATCGTCGAAGAAATTCTCGACATTGTAGGTCATGAGAGTGACGCGAAGATCCGATTGAGCCAGTGAGGGGGCTGCGGTTAAAGCTATCAACGGCAGTGCGACGACCAGGGATCGCATGAATGAAACTCCCTATGGGGGCTTTGGGTATGCCGCCAACCGAAGACAAACGTCATCAGTCGGACAGGGATGACGACATTACTACGTACTTCGATTGCTCATCACGCTCGACCCGTTCAAAGAGGATGAAGTCTCGAGGATGGCAGCTGAGGACATCGTCCGGAAAATGCCCCCGCTTCGCAGCCTCGGCCTCAGGTTCAGAAAGATTGGCACATTTCGGTTCGTCACCGCCGCTGTAGACGATTGCGTAACGCCGCTCACTTGGAAGCCGCGCGATAAACGTGGCGGCAATCTCACCTTGCATGAAACCGGAGAGCTTTAGCATCAGCGTCTTGGTGTGTTCGAATGCGACGCCGTCTCGGGATTTGTGATTGTGCCATGAACATAGCGGCATCAGGTAGCTGTCAGAACCAAACTCAACCTGTCCATCTTCGTTGGTGGTCATATGCCCGCCGACGCTGAACTTTGGGTGTGAGTTCCCCGCGGGTGTTTCGTTCGTCACGTAACAGTTCGAATTGATGCCGTTTGCAATCAACAGACCTTTCCAGTTCTCACCATTGATCTCCGGATCGTTCGAACTGCCATCGACGTTATAGAGTACGCCGGAAAAGTTGATCAGCTGCGAGCCAGTTGAGAAAAGCTCAACAGTCCCCCATCGATCTACAAAGTCCGCAAGGCGCTCTCTTTGTGCATTCAAATCCATCGCTACAGATTAACGTTGGACGTGACTTCACGCAATCTGGGAACTTTTCTCCGAGTTGCTGTTACTCATTTCCGTCGGGTGTTTCGCGACTTGCTATGTTTCGCGCTTCGGTCCGCGTTCCAACCGGGCTGGTTGAGCCCCCCTGGAATGAGCCGATCCCTATTTGCCAACGGCCCCGATCTGTGCTCCCGGTTTCATCATCAAAAGTCCGCGCTCCAAGTGGAGTTGCAACTACGACTCTTGCTTAGATCGACCCGGCTCATCGCTCATAGAAAGCTCATCTGACCGCCTCTGGCACTCTCCGAGCTTTCGCTCAACGACGACAGTGTCACACCGAGTAAGCGAATGCCTTTCTGCCCAGGGAACAGCTCGGTGAGCATCGTTCCCGCGAGTTCACCGATTTCGCGTTCGCTTCGCATGACGTGTCCGACCGTTCGACTGCGGGTGATCTGCTGGAAGTCTGCATATTTCACCTTCAGCGTGACAATGCGTCCGCTGATCTGCTTATTTGAGGCGTGGCGCCAGACTATCTCAGCAAGCGGTCACAGCTCTGCCTTTGCCGCTTCAAGATCGAAGATGTCGGCGCCAAGCGCTGACGCACTGTCTGCACTCGGGCCTTCACCGCTTACAGTCGCGCTCGGCGGTATTCGTTGACATCCGTGATCTGTAGTTTACTGGCAAGGGCTCTTAGTAGTGGGAAAGCCTCATTAATTCCTTGTGCTTCCCGGATCATCGATCGGGCATCGTCGACACGGCCAAGTGTCGCGAAGCAGCTAGCGAGATTGCAAAGTGTGCGCACATCTACGCCATCGAGTTTCAAGGACTTTTTGTAGTAGTGGATCGCGCGTTCGTGCTCTCCCATAGAGTGAAACACGGTGCCGATTTCAAAGCACAGATCAGGATAGTCCTCCTTGCAGAATGCGTCCTGCCAAACGGATTCCAGTTGCTCGCGGAATGTGGATCGCCGTTCCTGAGGCAGACGTTCAGCGGCATAACGCCTCAAGCCTGAATACAATTGACGAAAGGCAGCCGGGTCGCAGTGAGACATCTGCAGCGCATATGGCAATAGTCCGCCCGCGTCTTCGCGCGCTTCAAGCGTTTGCACAAGCCTGTCGATTTCTACGAAGCTGAGGTCCCGGAGGTCAGAGACGATGGCGCAACAGATCTCTTCTATGGCGTCGTCATTCCCGCCGCGCCCAGCGACGACCAAGGACAAGGGGTCGTTTGAAAAGAGCGTGGCGGTGCGACAGCCGAAGTGTTCTAGCATAGCGACCATACCCGGCAGAAACACCGGAGCTGACACCGTTTGATGGTCCTCGATCGACACCTTGCCCGAGGCGCGAAACGCATCTGCTTCCAGGAACTTGTCCGCAATGAGCCAGTAGCTCGCGCCAGAAGAAGCCGCAAACATTGACTGCAGCACCTCGAACGACACGGGCGACATTGGAAGCTTCGAGAGGCCTCGCTCGTTTGAGACCTGATTTAGGATCTCGACCAACTGATCCGACACATCAGATGCTTGAGCATCTCTGAATGCATAGCGCCACGGTGTCTCGTTGAGGCGCCCCAGGTCAATATGCCCGAGCTTCAGGCGCGGACCCGAATTCTCGAAGATGTCGAATGGAAGAGAGTCGAAAAAGTAATTGGCAATATAGACGGTGAGGCGGCCCTCGGTCCTGGACGAAATGGACGCTCGAACATGCTCGTGCGTGATATCGCCTGCGATGCAGGCAATGTTCCTGATACTTATTGATGAGTCTGTGCAGAGGCTTTTCGAAATTCTTTCTAGCGCGCGTTCGGAGCAATCATGGGCGATGTATCGGACCGGCGCCGTGAGAGACGCTTGGCTCAATGCCAACAGCAGTTTTTTGGTGAACTTTCCGGACCCGACTCCGAGCTCAACGACCGAGATCTCTTCGCCGGGGTGCAGTTCGGAGATTTGCGCGATGGCATTTGCATAAGAACCCGCTACCGAGCGGGAGCACGTGACCCTGTGGGGGACACCTTTCCCATTCCAGAGGCTGCCGGGATTGTCCTTGTAAATGTCGAGTGCTTCGCGCCAAAGCGGCGCTTTCCCGATTGGACAGGGTCGCTCGAGTGTGCTTGCCGACGTGTCCATCTCTTCGAGAATGATTGTGCCATCAATTGCCTTGTCGGGCGGTTTGTTGCCAGCGGCAGTAGTCGCGCTCGCCCAAACCTTGGTCGGTCCCTCTTCGCGAATGGCAAAGACATGACCGATCAGCCAGCGATAGGCCTCGCCCTCATGCTCCGGCTTTGCCAGCAGAGGCGTCGTCTGGTGCCAAAACGGCTGTCGAAATACGGAAATTCCGCCACTTCTGGAAATGTCCCATGATTGGGAGAAGTCGCCATCTTTCTCATGAAGGAAATATTGTGCCTCCACGGCGGGGCTCGACAGCATGAACTGGATGTCAACGTAGCCATCACGTGCCCACTCGTATTCCGGATGATGGTCATTGTGTGGGCCGACATAGTCTCCAGCCTTGTACCGGATGATTTGCGTCCCATGACCTCCGGACAACTTCAATCCCGTTGCCGCTTCTGCAAACGCCGTGAAACCGCTGCTCGCAAGCATCTTGAAGAGACCAAGTGCTTCCACAACCCGCATGGCGTCAGCGTCGCGTCCGTCCAGAATGACCGAATCCACGCGCATCGACTTCCCGAAGCTCTCGGAAAAATTCCGTTGCATGGATGAAATCCAGCCCGGATCGACCCCGGCGTGGATGGGCTTCAGCCTTGGCTTCAGGTGCGATTCGAGGGCTTGCAGGCACTCTTCGCACGCGCGCGCCGGAATGATATCTGGCTCGATGAAAAAGAAACTGCCAAACGGGTTGATCGGTGCGCGTTTTTCCCGGCTTCGCTCACCGACAGCGCGGATCTGGTCTGCCGAACACCATTCATGGAAGTCGGTGGGGAAGACCGGTGCGATCCGGTCCTCAGTCATGAGTTCTTATTTTCACAGTGTCCGGATTGACAGATTTCACCGCGATGCTGTCGCCCTGGATACTTTTGACGGCGATTTCCTGGTTCTCCACAGATTTGATCGCCACGGAGTCTCCCTTTGCGACAGACTTGATGGCCACATCGACGTCTCCTACCGACTTGATGGCAACCCGATCACGGTCGACCGGCCGGACCGTCAGGCCCTCTTCAACAGACTTGATTGCCAATCCGCCTTCTGAGATCGCTTTCAACGCAAATTCTGAGTCGCCGACGGACTTTACAGCGATACCTGCATCGGTGATCGACTTGACTGCAATCTCGCCGCTGACAGACTTGATAGCAACATATTGCTCCGGCCCGACGTCCTTGACTGCAATCTCTTCGAAGCTCTCGCCGTTGTCGTCGATGGACATGATGTTTTCAGCCGAATGCTTGATGTTCGTGTTGCCGCCATCAACCACCGTGCCATCCGTCTTGTAATAGTAGAAACGGCCGTCCTCCATGATGTAGACGGGCGTTGCCGAGAAGAGCTTGTATTGAATGGAATCTTCTTCTGCAAAGTAGCCCGCGTGGCGCTGACCTGCAGGGATGATATCAAACGTTCCGGGCTCAATGATCCGATCCCGGTTGTCGTCCCTGATCCTGCCGCTGAGGAGAAAAAGTGTCTGCACTGTCGGATGGTAGTGGACCGGGAACGTCGCGCCCTTGTCAATTCGCGCTAGCTCGATCGTGGTCCCCATTACCGGGTCGCAGTAGAGGACTTTGTTGTAGACCCCTTTCCACGGCATCGGCTTCCAAGGGTGATCGTTGTGCTGGCCGACCTGCGCGAAATATCGCACTATATCAATTGGATGCATCGAACCGTCCTCCCAACTTTTACATATCAATAGATTGCTGAATAATTAATGATACCTTATGTTTGGTCAGAAATCCATCCTTTCAGAACACTTGGTACTGTCTCGCTGCACCTACATGAATACTGTTATGGGGACGCGGCTTAGTGCGATTGCAACTGCTCACGAGTATACCGCCTGAAGGAGGTTATCGCCGCGTTGGCAGCAGTAACGCTCGGTCGTTGTTGTTCCGACGGTGGTGATTGGCTGCTGGTCAGGGTGATGATGATAATTCTCAGTTATCGTAACCTTGAAAACCGGGCGGCTGGCGAAAGCTCACGGCCGCAGTAATCCATTGACTTGGCCGACGTTGAGACAGAACGTGATTAGTTGAGGCGATGTGGCCGGCAGCTAGCCTTGTTCTTCGTTTCGGTCACAGAAACGTGAATGCCGGAAAGCCGAGTTAAAACAATGGTTTAAGTTTTGACGGTATTTTTGACGGTACACGAGTCAAACTGGGCGAAAAACACACATAAAATCAGTCAGTTGTGCATGCAGGATATGATGGAGTGGGAATGATCCCAAATCGCCAATTGGCTGGGCGCCTTCCTCGGACGGCAATTCGGGTCATGCGGCCAGCGCCGTATCGATCGCCCGGCCGAGCTTGCCGACCAGTTCACCGATCTGGTCTTCGGTGATGATGAAGGGCGGTGCCAGCAGAACGTGGTCGCCGCGGCGCCCGTCCACCGTGCCACCGGCCGGGTAGCAGATCAGGCCTTCCGCCATCGCCGCCGCTTTGATCTTTGCGTGCAGCTTGCGCGCGGGATCAAAGCTTGTCTTCGTCGCCCGGTCCTCGACCAGTTCGATGCCCCGGAACAGGCCCCGGCCGCGAATGTCGCCGACATGCGGATGCTGGCCGAAGGCCGCATTCAAGGCCGCTTCCAGTGCTTCGCCTCGCGCGCGGACCCGGTGCAGCAGGTCGCGGTCCAGAATGGCATCGAGCACCGCCTTGCCGGCGGCTGCGGCCAGCGGATGGCCGTGATAGGTGTGCCCGTGCTGGAAGCTGCCCGAGCCGCTCGCGATCGCCCCGTAGATTTCGTCCGAACACAGCATCGCGCCAATCGGCGCATAGCCGGCGCCGAGCCCCTTGGCGAAGGTCACGATGTCGGGCGCGATCCCGTCCTGCTCGCAGGCGAACAAGGTGCCGGTCCGGCCCATGCCGCACATCACCTCGTCGAGGATCAGCAGTACGCCGTGACGGTCGCAGATTTCGCGAATGCGCCGGAAATAGCCGTCAACGGCCGGCACCGCGCCTGCCGTCGCGCCGACGACCGGCTCGGCGATGAACGCCATGACGGTCTCTGCTCCGAGCCGTTCGATCTCCGTTTCCAGTTCGTTGGCGACGCGCTGGCCATAATCGAAGGCGCTCTCGCCCTCTTCACGGAAGTGATACTCAAAGCACGGCGCGACATGATGGGTCTCGACCAGAAGCGGCTGGTACTTCTCGCGCCGCCAGGCATTGCCGCCGGCGGCCAGCGCGCCGAGCGTGTTGCCGTGATAGCTCTGTCGCCGGGCGATCAGATGGCGCCGCTCGGGCTGGCCGATCTCCAGATAGTATTGGCGCGCCAGCTTGATCGCCGCTTCGACCGCTTCCGATCCGCCGGATAGAAGATAGACCTTGCCGATTCCCTCCGGCGCGTTCGCCACCAGGCGGTCCGCCAGCTCTTCGGCGGCCTTCGATGTGAAAAAGCCGGTGTGCGCGAAAGCGATCCGGTCCAGCTGGTCGTGAATTGCCGCCCGCACGTCGGGATCGGAGTGGCCCAGACAGGAGACCGCCGCGCCGCCCGATCCGTCCAGATAGCGCCGGCCGGCCTCATCGACGATGTAGCACCCCTCACCGCGTACGGCGGCGGGCAGGGCGGCGGCCCCCCGCCCGAAGATCCGGCTCGTCATCGGTCACTCTCCGCGAACCACGAACACGGACTGCTTTGCGTGGCGGACGACACGCGCCGAATTCGGCCCGAGCAGATAATCGCTCAGCTCCGGCGTATGCGAGGCCATGACGATGGCATCGACGCCCAGCTTGTTCGCCGCCGTGATGATCTGGTCGTAGACCCTGCCGTGCATGACGTGCGGGTGCACTTCGATATCGTCGGGCACGTTGACGCGCACCCATTCGGTGAGCTTCTCGCCGACCTCACGCAGCGCCTTGTCCTCGAAATCCTTGTCGAAATAGCCGCTGACCACCGACATGCCGAAGTCCGGCATGACGGTGACCACGTGCAATACCGGGTTTTCCGGCTTGCTGAGCCGCAGCGCCGCGGGCAGCGCCTTCTTCCAGGAGGCGTCGGCGGACAGGTCGATGGGCAGCAATACGGTCTTGAACATGGCTCTTGATCCTCAAATCGTCAAAAGGCCGGCTGGGTCTGGCGGCGGCGCTGCAACATGATGACCACGCCAAGCAGCAGCAGTGCCGGAATGTAGAAGACCTGCGCCGGCATGCGCTGGTTGGGCACCTGCACGGAGGCCAATTCCACCGGCGTGTCGGAATAGAAATCGAAATCGGCGAGCTTCTCGGCGGTGGTGGTGCCGAACATCGGCTCGTCCATACGCACCGTGTCGCCGTCGGGGATCAGCAGCAGGCCCGAATTGGCGACCCGTTCGGCCGCCGTTGCGCCTTCGGCATACATGACCAGCGTCGTCTCGGCCGTTTCGCCCGTGTTGAAGTCGGGACCGCGCACCAGAAGCCGGATGCGGTCGCCTTCCGCCACATCGCCGACCACCTGTTCGAACTGCACCGGAGGCACGTCGCGATAGGGGCTCTGCACCATGTTGAGCCAGACATTGGGCACAAACAGGGTGAAGGCGACCAGAAGCAGGGCCGCGCTCTCGTAAATGCGCGACCGGGCGAGGAAATAGCCCTGTGTCGCCGCTGCGAAAAGCAGCATGGCGAACGTCGCCGTTATGAAGACGAACACGGCCTGAGCGATTCCCTCCCATGTCCCCAGATCGACACCGTAAAGGATCAGTGTCGGGTTGAAGATGAAGAGGAACGGCAGCGCCACCGTCCGCAGGCTGTAGAAGAAAGCGGTGAAGCCGGTCTTGATCGGATCGCCGCCCGAAACGGCGGCCGCCGCGAAGCTGGCAAGACCCACCGGCGGCGTCACATCGGCCATGATGCCGAAATAGAAGACGAACAGATGCGCCGCGATCAGCGGCACGATCAGCCCTTCCTGGGCGCCGAGCGAGACGACGACCGAGGCCATCAGCGACGAGACCACGATATAGTTGGCCGTGGTCGGAAGCCCCATGCCGAGGATCAGCGAGAAGATCGCGATCAGCACCAGCATGACCAGCAAAATGCCGCCCGACAGCTGTTCGACGAGGCCGGCCAGTTCCGTGCCGATCGGCGTCTTGGTGACCGTGGCGACGATGATGCCGGCCGCTGCCGTTGCGACGCCGATGCCGATCATGTTGCGGGCGCCGGCGATCAGGCCCTCGCGCAGATCGACCAGGCCGGCCATGAACTCGTTCACCAGCTCACCGCCTTCGCCCCGGAACACCGTCTTGAGGGGCCGTTGCGTGACGATGATCAGCAACATCAGCGAGGTGGCGTAGAAGGCCGACTTGGCCGGGCTCTGGCGCTCGACCATCAGGAACCAGATCAGGACGACGATCGGCAGCACATAGTGCAGGCCCGTCGCATAGACTTCGCCCACCGTCGGCAGCTTGAATTCGCTCTCGTTCGGGTCGTCGATCTCAAGGTCCGGCCGGCGCGACGCGACCATGACCAGGCCGATATAGAGGGCGACCAGAACGATCATCATGATCGGCGCCGACAGGTCCGGCAGGGCCGTCTCCAGCGCATCGACGCCGTAGATCAGCGCGGTGAAGGCGACGCCGGCAACGATGAAGCCGGCAAGGAACTTGGCCAGCATGCCGGTCATGGACTTGGATTCGCCGAGCGCCGGCATTTCCTTTTTCAGCGCTTCCAGATGCACGATATAGACGAGCGCGATGTAGGAGATCACCGCCGGTATGAAGGCGTGCTTGATCACCTCCACATAGGGAATGCCGATGAATTCGACCATCAGGAACGCGGCTGCGCCCATCACCGGCGGCATGATCTGCCCGTTGACGGACGAGGCGACTTCCACCGAACCGGCCTGTTCGTTGGTGAAGCCGACCCGTTTCATCAGCGGGATGGTGAAGGTGCCGGTGGTGACGACATTGGCGATCGACGAGCCGGAAATCACGCCTGTCATGGCCGAGCCGACGACGGCGGCCTTGGCCGGACCGCCGCGCAGATGGCCAAGCCCGGCAAAAGCGAGCTTGATGAAGTAATTGCCGGCACCGGCCTTGTCGAGCAGCGAGCCGAACAGGACGAAGAGGAAGACGAACGCCGTCGAAACGCCCAGCGGAATGCCGAACACGCCACCCGTATCCAGCCATTGAGCGTTGATCAGAGCCGTGAACGACAGCCCCTCATGCTCGATCAGGTCCGGGATCAGCAAGCCTTGCCCGAAATAGGCATAGGCGAGGAAAAGCGAGCCGACCACCGTCAGCGCCGGGCCGAGCGCGCGCCGGCTGGCTTCGAGCAGGACGACAAGGCCCACCGCGCCGATGATCACCTGCGCCTGGGTCGGCAGGCCGGAGCGGGCGGTCAGCGCCAGCTCGTCCGAGAACCAGAACACGTAGAAGGCACAAAACCCCGCAATCGCCGCCAGAACCCAGTCGAGAATGGGAACATGGTGGCGTGGCGAGGATTTGAGCGCCGGATAGGCCAGGAACGCCAGCACCACGGCAAAGGTCAGGTGGATGGGCCGGGTTTGCGACGAGTTGAGGACCGGCAGATACTCGCCGAACCACAATTGAGGCTGCGCGATCCAGAGCTGGAACAGCGACCAGACCAGCGCAAGGCCGGCGATCAGGCCGGCGACTGTCTTGTTGGTCGGGACCCGCGCGCCGCTGTCGGCACTGGCCACCAGATCCTGCAGTTCCTCGTCGGTATATTGCCTGCCTTGGCTACCGGTCGCTTCACTCATTGCGCGCCCCCGCAAAAATCGATCCCAAAAACAAAATCCGCGGCCGACGGGCGCCGGCCGCGGAAACCAATCAGTCCATGACGGGGGTGATCACTCGATCAGGCCCGCTTCGCGGAAGTAGCGCTCGGCACCCGGATGCAGCGGCGCCGACAGGCCGTCATTGGCCATTTCCTCGGCGGTCAGGTTGGCAAATGCCGGATGCAGACCCTTGAACTGGTCGAGGTTCTCGAACACCGCCTTGACCACGACATAGACGGTCTCCTCGGGCACGTCGGCCGAGGTCACGAAGGTTGCGCCGACGCCGAAGGTCGTCGTGTCCTCGTCATTGCCGCGATACATGCCGCCGGGGATGGTCGCCGTGCGATAATAGGGCCGCTCTTCGACCAGACCATTCACCGCGTCGTTGGAGACGTCGACCAGCACGCTGTCACAGGCCGTGGTCGCTTCCTGGATCGAACCGGACGGGTGGCCGACCGTGTAGATCATGGCGTCGATATTGTTGTCGCACAGCGCCTGGCTCTGTTCGGCGGCCTGCAGTTCCGATGCCAGCGCGAAATCGTCCATGGTCCAGCCCATGGCTTCCATTACCACTTCCATCGTGCCGCGCTGGCCGGAACCGGGATTGCCGACATTGACACGCTTGCCCTGCAGGTCCTCGAAGGTTTCGATGCCCGCATCGGCCCGCGCGACCACGGTGAACGGCTCGGGGTGAACCGAGAAGACCGCGCGCAGGTTTTCGAACGGTCCCTGCTCTTCAAAACGCGACGAGCCGTTATAGGCATGGAACTGCCAGTCGGACTGGGCCACGCCGAATTCCAGTTCGCCATTGCGGATCGCGTTGATGTTGAAGACCGAGCCGCCGGTCGATTCCACGCCGCAGCGAATGCCATGCTCCGCACGGTCGCGGTTGACCAGCCGGCAGATCGCGCCGCCGGTGGGGTAGTAGACCCCGGTCACGCCGCCGGTACCGATGGCGATAAAACTATCCTGCGCAAAGGCTGCGCCGGCTGCGAGCGCTGTCGCAGTTGCAACCAGCACGCCTATCATCTTGTTTCTCATTGCGCGAACTCCCTGTTTTCTTGGCCGCCACTTGCGATGGCGGTCCCCAGACAACACCGAATAACGGATGCGCCGTCAAGTCGCCCGGGCCGATGAAACGGTTACCGGGACTGTGCCCCGGTTTTCCTCACGTCACGTCATGCGGCCTGCCGCCTGGCCCAGGCTTGGCCGGCGCGCCAACATCAGGCCGTGGCGCTCGCTCGTGCCCGCCGGCGCGGCGCCTTGCGGCCGTCCGGCAGCCGGGCCGCCCCGTTGGTCAATTTGCGTTGGACGCATGCGCAGCGCTTTGATATGGCAGAGCCGCACCGGCAAAGCACCCGTAGCTCAGCTGGATAGAGCGCTGCCCTCCGAAGGCAGAGGTCACAGGTTCGAATCCTGTCGGGTGCGCCAATAAAATCAATAGCATAGCGAAGTTACGGTTCGGCGAAATTTCGTCGGGCTAACACCCGGCTAACACCGGATGCAAAATCCACACCGTCATTCTTCGATTTTTGGTGCACTCCAACGAGCAACGATCACGTCGCCAATCTTGCCCGCCCGCGCTTCGATGCTCTTTTCGGTCCAGTCATCGACCTTCGCAACCATGCGGTTTAATGCAAGCAAGGAACCGGACAGCTTTTCGCGCTTCTTCTCCCAACCGGCATTGCCCAAGCTGGGGTTTAGTGCACCGGTGATAAGGGTAAGGTTGCCCAACGTATCGACAGATTGTGCGCGGGCTTCGACCAAGGCCTTCATGGCATCATCCATCGGCACACCTGCAATCATCGCTTCGAAACTTGATTCGTGCTGACATGCTCCCCTTAGATGTCCCCGTTTTTGGGTTAGCCTGTTCCCCAACGAAGGAGACAGGGCATGAAGCGATCACGGTTTTCGGAAGAGCAGATCATCGGCATTTTGAAGGAGCATCAGGCGGGCATGACACCGGCTGAGCTGTGTCGCAAGCACGGCATCAGTGACGCGACGTTCTACACGTGGCGCAAGAAGTATGGTGGCATGGACGTATCGGACGCCAAGCGGCTGAAGGCGCT
>JAEPOM010000024.1:40534-40951 GCA_017642885.1 Henriciella sp.
TGGCGAAGCAGATGATGGATGTATCGACGCTTCGTGAGATGCTGACAAAAAACTTCTGACGCCCGGCTCCAGGAGAAAAGCCGTGAGTTGGGCAATCGAGATGAAGGACTATTCGCAGCGGCGGGCCTGTGCCCTGGTCGGCATTGCGCCGCGCGTCTTCCGTTACCAGTCGAGCAGGCCGGACGATGCCGGTCTGCGACAGCGCTTGCGGGACCTGTCATCGGAACGGCGACGGTTCGGCTATCGCCGCCTGCACCTGCTGTTGAAGCGCGAAGGCGTGGCGGTGAACTGGAAGAAGCTCTACCGGATTTACAGGGAAGAGCGTCTGACGGTTCGAAAACGCGGCGGCAGGAAACGAGCCTTGGGTACGCGAGCGCCAATGGCCATTCCACAGGATCCAAACCAGAGATGGTCACT
>JAEPOM010000025.1:0-37043 GCA_017642885.1 Henriciella sp.
AGATGCCCGCTAACGGCCAACCTGCAAATGACCAACTAAAATCTCTTGCCAAGGGGGCGCCGTCCACAGATGCTCGCTCTTCCACCTGTTGACCCAGGGCGTCTTCTGCAGCGCAGGATGCGCTGTCGCCGGTTTCGGGGCTGTCCCAGCCAATCAGGCGTAATCGAACCCGGCCGTCCAGGCGTTGCAATTCGAATGTGTCGCCATCAACGGCGACGACGTCGCGCACCGGGGCGTTGACACAACGCGCCCCGGCATCTTCACATAGATTAGGTGGTTTCGCGGGCCGATCACTCGCCGAGCAGGCTGTGAGCAACGGAACTATCAGGATCAAAAGGCGCAGCATTTTCTGAGTTAGGCCGCCGCAATGCGTGTCGTCAACTGGTGTCGAAAACGTCTAGTCACCGCTTGATTTGACATTACTCGCTGCTCCCGACCCTGCGAAGGATGTCCCCTCAAATGCTGCGCTCCAATCGACATATTTCGATCCAAAGGCGGACAGGTGATGGCGGTCATAGAAAAGCGGCTTGCCGCTTTGCATATACAGGCAGTTCGAGCCCTCGCAGAATTGAGATCTCATTCTGAAGAAACGCGCATTCTCATGCTTTTCGGCGAGCCTGATCAGGACTTCTTCAGAATGCGTAACAGCTGTATCCGCCGCGAAACGAAACTGTCCATCCTCCCCCGTAGCGCTGTACTCGGAGACCCAATCGCGAAGGGCTTTGCGAACGGGAAGCGCGTCGCCTATGGTTCGGCTCATCGTGTCGACTTCGAAGATTGGTGTATCCTCGACCAACACGACTCTTTTCCCCGCCACGTCAGCCTTTGTAATTATGGCTTCGATACCGGCTGCGAAGACCTCGCCGACGGGTATGCTTGCTCCAAGAGAATCGCCATCAAGCACTCGCGTTGTTTCAGAATCGTCCTTCGGCCAGAACGCGGCTATGACGATGACTTCGATTGCCGGATCTTGCAGAACCAATTCCGTCGCCGCAGAAACGAAAGCCCCACAAGTTCTCAAATTTTCTGGCACTGGCATGGTGGAATGACTGTAGCCCAGCAACGGTAGACAAGACGCCTTCGTGTGTTGAGCCAATTTGGTTCCGTGGTCATCGGCAAGACTGGCCAACCCAGCGCCCAGGGCAGAGGCGTGGCTGTCGCCAATTAGAGCGATCCGGGCGTTCTGGGGGGCGCATCGCTCTGATGTATCTGGGGTGCCGTGTTGGTAGGCGCGCATACAAATTCCGCGCCCTTGCAATCGGATACCTTCGGCACTGCGCACGGCTTCAGGCAGACGATCTGGCAGCCCCTTCGTAAGGTGACCCGCCAAGGGCATCATCATGGCTGCGGCGAGCACGCCTCCGCCCGTCCACAGGGCGCGCGCTGAAGAAACGCTGGGCTTGCGGAAGGGTTGTTCCACGAAACGCCAGGATAGAATCGCGATCAAAAGGCTTAGCGGGATGGCGATGAGTAAAGCGATTTGGCTTGGAGATTCATCGGCGACGATCCGGATATATGCCATGATCGGCCAATGCCAAAGATACCAGGAATAGGATATGAGACCGACGAAGACGACGGGCTGGAGCGACAACGCCCTTCGATTGATCCAACTCGCTTGTGTCTGAATCAGAATTGCGGTGCCTAGTACAGACAATCCGACCGGCGCGATTGGGAAGTCTGCTTTATTGTCAAACGCGAGCACGGCACATGCGATCAAGATCGCGCCAATGATCGCCATGAAATTCGCAGAAGGGAGCTTCACGGGTATCTTGTCGCCATTGACCTTCATCATTGCCAGGGTCGCGCCGATGCCAAGTTCCCACGCACGGGACGGCAAGAGGTAGAAAGTCGAAACGGGGTCTCGCGAAGATAACCACAGCATGAAGACGAAAGATGAGATGGATATCGCTGCCATAATCGAAACTCGGTACTTTTTAGGCACCTTGGCGATTGCGATGATCAAGAACGGAAACACGACATAGAATTGCTCTTCGACACCTAGCGACCAAGTCATCAGGAGGGGTTGTAGTTCCGAAGCCGCGGCGAAATAGTCGGTGTGTTCCCAAAAATAGAAATTTGATGCGCCAACCAACGCCGCGATGGATTGCCGCGACAGGATCTTGAATTGCTCTGAGTCCAGCAATACTAACCCGGCGAGCATCGTGAATGTTACCACCACAATTAGCGCCGGGAGAATTCGCTTCACGCGGCGCCCATAAAAGTCGGCGAAGGTGAATCGGCTATCAATGATGCCGGAATAAATGATCCCGCCGATCAGATAGCCGGAGATCACGAAGAATATGTCCACACCGACAAACCCGGCTGGCAATAGCTCGGGCAGGGCGTGATAAAACACAACCGCGCTAACGGCGAGCGCGCGTAGACCATCTATATCGGCTCGATATTCACGTGATGACATTTGTTCCCCGGCTGAGCCTCTGCGCTGTTTTTGCGCAATCGATCATTCGCTGCAAATGCTATGCCGATCGCGTTCTGGAAATGCGCTGGGTTGTTTTCAGCCGCTTCGCCTGCTTTTAAGCGGGGCGTGCGCATTGAGGATGTCCAGCAAAACGCGTGGTGACTTGTACGGCACGAACAGATCGCCCGACGGTGCGAATGCGATCGGGAAGGCGAGACGATCAGCTTGTTCCCGCATTCGCTCGCGCCAATCCGCTGTCGTCTCAGTCCCGCACAGGACGATGCCGTTAATGTCGCGAAAGAAGGTGGCATCGACTTGCGTGTCGATAATCAGTGCCATTTGCAGATCGTAGTATACCGTTTCCGGCTCCATGTTTTGCAGCAATCCGGCAGCGGCTTCGAAATCCGGCGTATTCTCTGCGACGTAGTCGATATCACCGGCGCTTTTTTGGGCAAACTGCCTGTAAAACCAGTTGGGGTTTCGTTTAAGCGCGGCCTTCAGCGCGATAACCGTGAAGCGTAACCCGCCCTTTGATGTGAGCGTCTGGCGAACCATGGATTGCATCCATTTAGGGCGAACAATTTCCCAGACGTCCTGATGAAAAAGCGGGTTTGAAAAGACCGCAAAATCGACTTTGGGAGATAGCTTGCTCAGACGTACGCAAACAGAGTTAGCCGTGCCAAGGCCCAGCAAAACGAAATTGGCCAATCCCAGCGTATCGACCAAGCGATGCAGTATCGCTGCTTCGGTCATCGCCGCCGCTCCGTTGCGGATTTCTGTCTGGGTTAGAAGCGCGGCGGGCAGCCCAGGTGCGCCGCCAAACCCCGGTCGGCGAACGAACACTACCTGATAGCCTGCGTCCCACATGAGATCGCAGAATGCTTTCGAGGGTGGCATCGGCAGTTCGATGGAGTTGAGGATAACCAGCGGTTTTAGATCTGAGACGCGGTTTTTATAGACCATGACATCCACGTCGATCGAGGAGCCATCAATACGAACTGGACGCACAGAGCGCGGGTCCGGCGTATCCTGATCTGGCTCAGGCGAACGAATTGAAACGGCGTTCCCCAACATGGTGCGCGGTTATAGGCGCAAGCAGATGTGCTGTCCAATCAATGCACGCGCGTGACGGGTGCTCATAGGTTTGCGGACAAAGGAAAACCCCAGCCGGGTCTCGGCTGGGGTCCGTGAGCCGGATGGCTCTTGAATCCTTGGCTGCGTTCAACTCTGACCGATCTCAACCGGTGCAGGCAGCCTCAAGACTGTGTCAGAGGGATCGCAGAGGCTGCTCCATGAAACCCTTAACACAAACGGATCCAATCACCGTTCCTGGTTTCTCACTTGACATTGGATCACCTCCTTTCAGCTGTTGAACGACTATGCCCGGACTGAATTTGATTCCGGACAAAATGAATTAAGCATGACTCGTGCCTAATGAAAGATGAATAAGGGGCGATCACGAGATAATTTAATGGTTTGATCGAAAACCGCCCGCAGACGAGACGTCTGCGGGCGGTTTCTTTTGTCAGTGCGGAAGACCGCATACGAGAGTGGCTTAGTCAGCCAGGGCGCCGATGACGAGGCCAATGATAGCGCCGGTAGCGATCGAGGCGAGGATAGCGTCGCCGCTGTCGTAATCGTGTACCCAGTGATGGCCATAAGGTGGCTCGTAGAGACCCCAATAGTCATAATCCCCGATTATGATCGTATTGTTGTGGTATCCATAATAGCCGCCAATCCGGTATCTCGGTAAATAATGGCTGTCATAGACGACGCGAAACGTTGGCCGCGAGTAGTAATAGAACGGTCGGTGACCACCATAGTAGAAGGCTCGCGGCGAATAATGCCGGAAATTATGGCTGCGGTGATGCCGACGATAATGATAGCCGTTGCGGTAGCTATAGTGACGGTTGAAGTTCCGGTGATGACGCCAGTGACGATCGTTCCGATAGTGACGATCAGCGCTCCGGTGATTGCGGTAATGGCGCGTATCTCGCCGCGCCTGATTGTAACCGCGATCATATGAGTTGTTTCGAATACGGCGGTTCTCCCGGCGATCCTCGACACGGCGATCGGCCCGGCGCTCCGCGCGTCGATCCTGGCGTTGTTCAATTCGGCGATCTTGGCGTCGGTCCGCGCGCCGATCCTGGCGCTGCTCGATGCGTTGATCATCACGACGTTCAGCTCGGCGTTCCTGACGATTTCCCTGGCGACGGTCGATTTGACGATCATCCCGGCGTACTTGGCGACGTTCCTGACGTCTTTCTCCACCGCGCAATTCGCCTGTGTCACGGCGAGCGTTATCGCGGCGCTGCGTATCCCGTCGTTGACTGTCCTGGCGTTGAGTATCTCGGCGGGTCGCATTTCGCTCGCCGCGGATTTGCCCTCTGTTGGGATTCGTTTCGCTGCGCCGGTCGCGGCGCTCAGCTCGCCGCTCGGAGCGGTTTCGTTCCCCACGTGCGCGGCTTCTTTCTTGGCGCTCGGCGCGGCTTACGACGCGTTGCGGTTGCTGTTCAGATCGCACGTTGCGCTCTGATCGCTGACCACGATCGGCATAAGCAACAGGTGCGAGCGTTGCCGTCGCCAAGGCGATGGCTGCAACATTTGCAGTTAATTTTGAGAGGATGGACATATGGTCCTCCTTTCCTGTTTCGGCGCCCCCACGGCACCCGCGTTTTCGGCTGCTCGTGACAAGCCTTGCAGCTCAACCTAGTTAGACTGCCTGAATTGACCCTGAACGGAGTTTTCATGTCCAACCGCGATCACGTCTTTGTGACAGAGACGATCCAGATCCCCGAATGGGAACTGAGCGAGCGGTTTATCCGGGCCTCAGGACCAGGGGGACAAAACGTCAACAAAGTTTCCACCGCCGTCCAGTTGCGCTGGAACGTCGTGGCGAGTTCAATCCCTGCTGCCGTTAAAGCCCGATTCCGGCGTCGGTATGGCGCGCGGCTCACTCAGGAAGGGGAGTTGATCCTGGAGGCAAAGGATCACCGCAGTCAGGGCCTGAATCGCGAAGCGGCGCGCAAACGCCTCGCTGACATGGTCCGAACCGTCGCAGAAGCCCCACGCAAGCGGATCCGAACCAAACCGACCCGCGCATCGGTGCGGCGACGGCTTGAGTCGAAAAAGCAACGCGGCGCAGTGAAATCACTCCGCGGAAAAGTGAGTAAAGACGAGTAGCCTTGGTTAGGGTCGGTTGAGGCGACCCGCTTGATAGGCGGCAATGCAGTCCGCGGAATCGATCTTTATGTGGCTGTCCGTGGTCAGAATCGATCGGCCTTCCCCGGTGAAACGATTGTCATCACAGGTATCATCGTTGGCATACTCGCCGGAATTGTTTCCGAAATCGATGTAAAGCGTGGTCGTGCCGGACTCATAAAGAGAGCGGCAGTCCGTCGCGTCGTGCAGGACATGCTCGCGCTGATAGCTCCAATCGTCTCCATCCTCATGGAAACGAGCATCATCGCAGGCACCGTCATTCGCATAGTCGCCAGAATCGTCGCCCCATTCGATCTGAGCGCTGGTCAGTTTGACGTCTGCTTCTTCTTTTTTGTTCTCTTCGATGACTTGCTTTGCGATCGCATGGGTTGTTTCGAGATTTAGGCGCAAATTCTTAAGCGTCTGGCCGTGATCCAGGATCAAGTATCGCGACATATAAAGACTGCCATCATCCAGCTTGGTTGCCTTGATCGCTGACCAGCGTTGGTTGATCGAATTGGCGTCTTCAGGGGTGAAATCACCCTCAAGCACAAGGAATGCCTCAACGCCCAGACATACATCGTCATCTCCGCAGGCTTTGCCTTCCAGCGCAAAGATCACGCCATCTGCATCTTCACCGATCAATCCAACGCCTGAGCTCAAATCCTGGGTGACTGTGTAGCCTGAACCTTCAATCACGTAGCGCATATCGGCTTTAGTGATTGAAGAAACTTGCTCGGCGTCGCGGCTGGTATCCTGGGCCTGTGCTCCGAGGCAAATACCCAATGCAAACAGGCTGGTGGTGATGATTTTCATAGCGGTCCCTCATTCTTTTTTGCGCATAGTGCGGGTTTCCGAATCCCGGCTCAAAGTCACACTTTCATGACATAATGGCAAGGAATGGGCAGCCATTCACATTGATGAACGCCAGCCGAATGCTTCGCTCAGGCTCAGTTGAAATGGTCTGTGTATTCCTGCAGTCATGATGAAACCTGTCATGAAACCTCGAGCAGCCGCGCTTGCCCTTGCGGCGCCTCTGCTCTTCACCGCTCCGGCGCTCGCCGATCACGGCAATACGAGCAAATCCGTCAGCGGTACCATCTCGATTCAGACCGATAATGGTGGTCTGCATTTGAATATCGGTGACCGTGGATATCGGTCTTACGGATATGAGACCAAACGATATTCAGGGCACGGCAACCACAACTATGGTCGCCGGGAATTGCGCCAGATGAAGCGCCGCGCCATTCGCGCCTGTCGCCAGGCGATTCGTACTGAAGCCGATTATCTTGGCTTCCACGATGTCGACTTCGACGATGGCCGGTATGCTGAACGCATCGGATCCCGCGGGTTCCGCGTCACCTTTAATGAGGTCGAGTTCGAAGGCCGCCGCCGGGATATTGAGCGCCCAGTAACGTGCATCGTCCGACGCGGCGATCAGGTTCGTGAGATCTACGGCATCCCGAAACGAGGGCAGCGTGGAAATCGCCGCGATCAACGCGGTCATCGCGGCTATTACTAAGACTAGTCGTCGATACTTTCAGAATGAAAGGTAACAGACGGGCTTCCCCTCGGGGAGGCCCGTTTTGCCATTCTGCCGTCTTGCCCTTCGCGACCGCAGCAGTAAAACCCCTCCACGAACAAAGATTTGCGGAGAGACCCAGATGCAGGACGTGATTGAAGCGCTTGAGGCCCGGCGGGAAAGAGCTCGATTGGGTGGCGGCAAGGCCCGCATCGAACGTCAGCACGAAAAAGGCAAGCTCACCGCGCGCGAACGCGTCCAGTTGCTCCTGGATGATGGCAGCTTTGAAGAAACGGATATGTTCGTTGAGCACCGCAGCCATGACTTTGGTATGGAGAAGCAGCGCATTCCGGGCGACGGCGTGGTCACCGGGCTCGGCACAGTGAATGGTCGACTGGTCTACGTTTTTTCAAAAGACTTCACCGTATTCGGCGGCTCGCTCTCGCTGGCGCAATCCGAGAAGATCGTAAAAGTGCAGAAAGCCGCCGCGAAAGTTGGCGCGCCGGTCATTGGTATCTTTGACGCTGGCGGCGCCCGTATTCAGGAAGGCGTCGATAGCCTTGCTGGATATGCAGACATCTTCATGGAGAACGTGCTCTCGTCCGGTGTGATCCCGCAAATCTCGGTCATCATGGGCCCATGCGCAGGCGGCGACGTCTACTCTCCGGCGCTCACCGACTTCATCTTCATGGTGAAGGATACGTCTTACATGTACGTCACCGGTCCGGATGTGGTGAAAACTGCGACGAATGAAGAGGTTACACACGAAACGCTCGGCGGCGCCTCCGTCCACGCCGCCAAGTCGGGCGTCGTCGATGGTGCGTTTGAGAACGATATTGAAGCGCTGACACAGATGCGCCGACTGATTGATTTCTTGCCAGGTTCGAACCGCGAGGAGCCTCCTGTTCGCCCGAGCTTCGATACGATTGAACGCGAAGATGCGAGCCTCGACACGCTGATCCCTGACAATCCGAACCAGCCTTATGATATGAAAGAGCTGATCGAGAAGACCGTGGACGAAGGTGACTTCTTCGAGATCAGTCCAGCCTTCGGTGCCAATATCATTTGCGGTTTTGGGCGGATGGAAGGTTCGACTATGGGCTTCGTTGCCAACCAGCCGATGACCCTGGCGGGCGTGCTGGACATTGATGCGTCCCGAAAAGCGGCGCGTTTCGTGCGGTTCTGCGATTGTTTCAACATCCCGATCGTCACCTTTGTCGACGTGCCAGGGTTCATGCCGGGTACCAAGCAGGAGTATGGCGGTCTCATCAAGCATGGCGCGAAACTGCTCTTTGCTTATGCTGAAGCCACCGTTCCAAAAGTGACGGTAATCACGCGCAAAGCCTATGGCGGCGCCTATGATGTGATGAGCTCCAAACACCTGCGCGGCGATGTGAACTATGCCTGGCCGACGGCCGAGATTGCGGTGATGGGCGCAAAAGGCGCGGTGGAGATTATCTTCCGCAAAGACCTGGGTGACGAAGCAAAGATCGCTGAGCACACCAAGAATTACGAAGACAATTTCGCCAACCCGTATGTCGCCGCCCGCAAAGGCTATATCGACGACATCATCATGCCGCACTCAACGAGGCGCCGCGTGGCGAAAGCCCTGCGGACGCTGAAAGGCAAAGAGCTCAGCAACCCGTGGAAGAAGCACGATAATATTCCGCTTTAGAGATCGGTGGGATACGCTGGTCCGATTAATTCCCGTCAGCCAATTCGCACAACGACGCACGCGCTGACGGGGTCAGTCGCATGAACGCGTCTTTGACTTCCGGTATCGCATCCTCTGCGCAGCTAAGCTTTGCGATGGCGATCACGGTGTCTGAGTGATCTTCCACCTCGCCGCTCGGACCGATTACGGGGCGCATAATGTGCCAGTCGCCGTTTTCGTCTTTCACATGTACCGGGCGACCGCTGAGCTGGGCCACCATTGTTTGTGTGACCACTTCGGGATCGGCGGGAAGCTCGACGATGAATGGTCCCTCGTCACGTACGTTGAAGTCGCGATGCCCGTCCTCGAGGTTCAGCTGGCCGGACGCGAGGTACATCTGCTCCTTCGCCGCCAATCTTTCCTGAAACCCGATATAGAGGACGACGAACGCTAGGACCGCGATTTGCAGCCAGCGATCTTGTCGCAATGCGTCCCACAATCTTTGCAGCATGCTCATGAGCGGTCGTTCGGCTAGTTGACCAGGGTCAGCTGTGACAACTGGCTGGCGATCGCATCATAAGCTGCCAGCAACTCTGCGCCGTTGCCCGCATCGAAGAAGCGGCTGTCATCACCGGTACAATTCTTCAATGTGTTCTTAGCATTGGTCGGAGCCTGGAAAGCGACGGCATAGATTCGGACGCCCTCGTCACGCATCTTTCCGCACATCTTCTTGGCCTGCGTGTTGCTGTCGCCCATCCCACCATCATAGCTCATATTGAACTGCCCATCCGTCATCAGCACGACGGCCTTCACGGTCTCCGGATCAGTATAGGACAAGGGCGCGGACGCGGTCGGCCAGATCTCGTGCCACTCGGGGGCAACGAGATACCAGGACCAGGCGACGCCAAGATGTCCAGCCGTCATACCGCCCGCTGTCAGCGTATCGATCGCTGTGTCGAATGAGGTCAGGTCATAGGTCAGGGGCAGAAGGCTCGAGTCGGGGCAAGAGCCAGCGGCATCGCCGACATATTTGCCGAGCTGTGGCTCATCATCCGTCCAGGCGGCTGTGCCTGTGCGTTCGGAAACGCAGACTTTATCGAGGCCATCCCCATCAGAATCGTCAGTTGCGAGATTTCCCTGGGCTTCGTTGCCATAAACGCCCGCGTTTACAGCGGCGGCATAGCTGACAAAGGAAATCCGGACTCGATCTCCAGAGCTTGGCGTGATCAGCGTACGCGCCGTCTGTTTGGCAGCGGCTTTCAGATCGGTGAGCTTCTGGCCGCTCATTGAGCCGGAAACATCCAACATAAGAGCTAGGTCCAGCTTGGTGAGGTTGGCCCGGGCCGTCGATTGATTGATGGAATCCATGTTTTCGCGGGTAAGCGACGTGCCGAGCAGGGTCGGGGTCTTACAAGAAGCCTGCACCAGGACAGTGCCTGTTGTGCGGTTTACAGTCACGTTTGCATCGAGACATGAGACATCACCGTGACGTCCCAAAAGATTGGCCTGATAAGCCCCTTGAGCGATCGCTTCTATATCCGTGTCGGTTTTTGTGGCGTCTTCCAGCGCCCGGGCACCGGCAAGAGAGGCGGCGTCAATTGCAGCCTGCAATTGTTGATTTGAAGTCAGATGACGTGAGGTGTCGATCGCAAAGGCCCCAACCAGAAGCAGGGGTATTGAAACCAAAGCAAAAATCATCACTACGTTGCCACGCGTATCGCGCGCAAAATCTACGCATTTCGTCCACATTCCGTGTGTCTCCCATGTGCCAGTAGGGCACATCCACGTTGTACTCGCGTGATAGGCGAGCAATCCGTGTGCCAGTTCGCGTTTTAGGAATTAGGTAACCATACTGCGACCGCGTGGGGGCTTGCTCGGGGCGTGAGACACTAGATAAAAAGCCATATGAATCTGGTTTCTGCCTTCAATCAAAGCCTCGAAGTCGTTGCCGACCGATGCGAAGATGTCGTCCCACCCGTCTATGCTGAACTGTTTCAGCGCTATCCCGAATTCGAGAAATTGTTCGTCCTCGATACAGATATGGGGGCGCGCGGTCATATGCTCAATGAGGCGCTTTCTATGGCGGAGGGCTTGCTTCAGGATGATCCGATCGCGGTCAATTTCGTGTCCGCTGAACGTATGAACCATGAGGGTTATGGCATTGATGACAGTGTGTTCGAAGGCTTTTTTATTGTCCTGGCCAGCGTGTTCAAGCGCCTGGCAGGGGAGGCGTGGTCGGACGATATGAGCGCGGCCTGGGTCGCGGTTACCAAACAGGCCGCCGCTGCAAAACTTTAAACAGTCTGCATCCAATCGCTCAGATGTTTGCATCTCTATCTGTAAGCCCGCAAACTGGGCCTCAGATAAGGAAGCAAGACTATGGAAGAGATTTTCGTTCCAATTTCGATTTTTGCCGCGATTGTCGCGGTCATCTGGCTGTTCAGCCATTATAATTACAAGAAGCGACTGACCGCTCACGAAACTCTGAGACTAGCGGTCGAGAAAGGCCAGGAAGTCTCTCCCGAACTAGTTGAGCGCATGTCCTATCTCAACGACCCAGCCAAGTCGGATTTGCGGCGCGGTATTCTCCTGATCGCATTCGGCGTAGCCTTCATCTGCCTTGGGGCCATGATCCCGCACGATGAACCAGATGCCTTCCGAGGAATGCTCGGCATTTCCTCCTTCCCAATCATTCTTGGGGCGGCCTATCTCGGTCTTTGGCGTTTCAGTCACGACTAGACGAAACAGGCGAGGGGAGCGTGGAGATCACAGACCTGGACCTGGCGCGCGGCGCTGCCTCCGGACAAGAGGCAGCGTTCGAGGCCCTCGTTCGGCGGTATCAAGGAACGGTACGCGGTGTGACGAGGCGGTTGGCACCGCGTCCGGTTGAGGCGGACGACCTTGCACAGGCCGCATTTCTGACAGCCTGGCGCAAGATCGGTACGTATCGCGGTGGCTCGTTCAAGGCCTGGCTTTGCACGATTGCTTATCGCGAATTCTTACAGGCGCGGCGCAAACAAAAGCCTGAAGTGGAGTTCGATGAAGGCGCCCACGTGATCGCCTTTGATGTGTCTGCGGCGCGTATGGCGGACCATCTCGATCTCGATCGGGCGTTGAAAACACTGCCCGAAAACCAGCGCATTTGCGTGGTCCTATGCGTTGCAGCCGGGCTCAGCCATGCCGAAGCCGCGGGCGCGACCGGGTTCCCACTCGGGACAGTTAAGTCCCACGTTAATCGCGGAGTGGCGGCCCTTCGCAAACAGCTTGCGCCCGGTGATGTGGCGTGATGGAGTAGAGATGATGGAACATGAAGAGCGATATGAGGATCTGACGGCGCTGTTTGAGGCGCAGGATGAAGTATTGCAAAGCGATGCGTTCGTGGCCCGGGTCATGACACCGATCAAGAAGCGCTCTCGCTGGCGCACGCCTCTTCTATTTGGAGCAGGGGGGATCGGTATCGGCGCAGCCGTCTCACAAATTGGTGGGGTTTGGGACTTGCTTAAATCGCGCACGCCCGAGCTCGACATTACATTCGATACCGTCCCTGCAGCTGAGATGAGCTTTGACATGCAATCCATGTGGATCGTCGCGGCTAGTGTGATCATGCTGGCCTGCGCCGCCATCGTCGCGACCGAGCGGGCCTAAGCGACACCCAGCTAACCTGTCATGATGCGAGTTGCAGCGCCTCCTGGTCGGTTCGCAGTCTTGCCTTGGCCCGCAGCAGTTCCGACTCGGTTCCACCATACGCGGTGGGGATCATTGGCGATTGAAAGAGCGCGCCGGGCGTTGTGCCGAATCGGGTTTTGATGGCGCGCACAAAATTCGCATCGGACGAGAAACCCCAGCGGTCAGCTGCTTCGGTCACGCGGCCACGTTGGTTCGGCGCTTGCGCCAGGTCCAGCGCCGCGCGGACTAACCTGCGCTCGTTAATGTAAGACCGGACGCCGCCATATTTTTCGAACATGCGAAAAAGCCCGGCGCGAGACACCCCGAAATTCTTCAGGATCAATGTTGTGTTTAATTCCGGCGCTTCGAGATTTGCCTCGATAAACTCTCTGATCAGATCGAGCAGAGCTTCTCGATGATACGCGCGCTGAGACAATTCGGTATGGGTCGAACCGACTGCGAATTGAAGGCAGCCCGCCAAACGGTCGATCTGTCGACGGGGAAGGGTTGATAGGCCCGCTTTCAAAGTCGCGAACACAGAATCCAGCTCTTGATTCAGAAGTCCAGCGAGCACAGAGCCCGCTCGGATCGATTTGAAACCGTTCAACTCTCCGGGGCGGAGTCCAAGGGTTTCGTGCGGAACAAAAACGCCCTGGGTCCTGGCGCGCGTATGGACGGCACTAAACTGGTGCGCATAGTCGAGGAAGAGCAGGCTTCCAGGCGATTGTCGGAGCGCCGTCCCATTGACCTGGAGCCAATTCGATCCTTCCAGGAAGCGATACACAAACACGAAATGACCCGTGTCGTTCAAATGGCGTTTCTTTCGCGCGCTTGCCATGGCGCTGTACTCAGCTTCGGAAAACACCCAAGTGTTCACGCGCCAGGCAGTTGTTGAACTTCGTTCGTCTGAGGTTTGTGTGACCAATGGCGTGCAATCGAAATTGAACGTGACGCGACTTCGCCACGCATCAAAACTACCTGACATTTGGGCGGAGCTGATCTCGAACGGGTCGAGGTCCGGCGTGGCGGGAGATGCGTCCATACGGACTATCACTTGCAGCAAACGCACCGTTCCACAACCCTGACAGCGTAGACCGCGCAACCCATGCCCGCGTCGGATACCCATTTCCAATTGGACTTAGCGCGCACACCACCGAGCGCAGATCGAGGTCGGCAGCAGCCGGTCATCGTTTTCGTGCGGGATCGCCATTTCACCCATTTCCATCTGACCGCCAAGTCCGTCCAGATGTCCTCCCAAGGCCTGTGCCAGCGCGATGTGCGACAGGCGCACAGCATAAGCCGTGAGGATTACAAAGAGAGGCTCTGGCGAAAGCAAAGCGCGGACATTGGCGAGCAATCCAGGCAGATCCTCTTCAAACCGCCAGGTCTCGTTTTTAGTCCCCCGTCCGAATTTTGGAGGGTCGAGCACGATAGCGTCATAAGTATTGCCCCGGCGAATTTCGCGGGCGGTGAACTTCATCGCATCATCAGCAATCCAGCGAATGGGGGCATCGCCGAGTCCGCTCGCGTCCGCATAGTCTTTTCCGTATCCATTTGATTTTGGGCTTGCATCAAGATGCGTCACTTCGGCGCCGGCTTGTGCAGCGGCCAAGCTCATCATGCCCGTATAGCCGAACAGATTTAGCAAGCGTATTTTGCGTCCTGAGTTTCGAATTTTATTCTGCGCGAAGGCCCAGTGGACGCTGTGTTCTTGAAACACGCCGAGATGTCGAAAGGGTGTGCGGCGCGCGCTCAGGTGCAGCCCGCGCCACTCCATCGGCCAGACGTCCGGCGCGGCGGGATTGAGCAACCGCCAGTTGCCGCGGTCGTCGTCGCCCGCTTTGGCGTCAAAGCGGGCATCAGCCTGCCAACTCTCGACGGGTGCGTTGGGCATCCAGAACGCCTGTGGATCTGGACGAATAACCGTCTGATCGCCGAACCGCTCCAGTTTGTGTCCATCGCCGCTATCGAGCAGCGCGTATTGGGTCGGGTTCCATTGATCAGCGAGAAACAGGGTCGAGGAGGCGTTCATCAGCTAAATCCTCTTTGGCGCCAGCCTTCATACAGCATGACCGCCGTGGCCTGCGCGAGATTCAGGCTATCGGCTCCGCCACGCATCGGGATCAGGCAGAGCGTATCGCATTCCGCTTCGATGTGTGGGGGCAGACCGGCTTGCTCATTCCCCATCAGGATCAGGCTGGGCTGGACGAAATCTACGCCGTCATGGCGCGTGTCGCCATTGACGCTGGCCGCGACTATGTTGAGCGCAGCATTTTTGCGCCAGGCATTGAACGCGGCGAAATCTGTTCGGGCCACGCGGACATCAAACAACGACCCCATCGAGGCGCGCACGGCTTCGACGCTGTAGGGATCGCAGCATTGTTCGATCAAAAGGACACCTGCAGCGCCCGCACAATCAGCCGTTCGCAGGATTGTCCCGAGATTTCCCGGGTCGCGGCATTCATACAGACCGATCCAGAGGCCTGGGTGCGACGGATCCAGATCGGACAGAGATAAGTCTTGCTGTCGAATGGCGGCGATCACCGCCTGCGGATTGTCTTTTCGGGCGATTGATCCCGCCAGGCGATCGGGAACCTGAATGACGCGAGCGCCAGACTTTACAGCCTCGGCACAAAGCGCCTGAACATAGTCCCGATCGGCCCCGGTATTGGAAACGACGAGGGTCTCAATCTCCCAGCCTTGCGCCATGGCTTGCTCGATCAATCGAGCGCCTTCAGCCAGAAACAGACCTGTTTCATTTCGGTTTTTCTTACGCTCCAGCCCACGTAGCCGCTTGATCAGCGGGTTGCTGGCCGAGGTGATCTGATCGAGTGAGTCCGTCATAACCGCCCTGTAACACGCACTTGCCTGATTCCAAGGTATAAGGCAGACCTGAAGCTGTAATGCAGTGTTTATCAGGGGAGAAACTGCATGGGTGCCTATGATACGATGGTTGCTGGCCTGAGTGGCGCTGGTCTCGCACTGCTGGGCATCATCACGGTCCACGGCACGTCCGAGTACCATCTAAATGCTGCGCAGATGCACGATGAGCTGCGCGTCTCCGCCGAGACGGCCCTTGCGGATGCAGGGCAGAACTGGGCTGAGCTGACGCTCAAGGGGCAGCGCGCGACACTCACCGGGTCGCCGCCAAGTGTGGAGGCGGCTGAAGCTGCGCGAGTAGCCGTGCTCAACTCGTCAGGACAAGGCGGGATCTTGCGCGGCGGGATCTGGAGCGTCGACACCCAATTTAGTGAAATCCGTCCCCTGCCGACGGCGTCGCCATATATCTGGCGTGCGATCAAAAGTCCGGGTGGAGACATAATCCTGGTTGGCTCCGCGCCGGATGAGAACATCAAGACGGCCTTGGCGGCGTATGCTTCAGACTTATCAGGCCGCGCGCCGGATGACCGAATAGAACTGGCCCGCGGCGTTCCGGACGGAGACTGGGCCGAAATGGCGAGATTCGGAATGGAGCAACTCGATTTGCTGGATAGCGGCGAAGCGCGCCTGACCGATTACGAGTTGCGACTGAGCGGCATTGCGATGGAGAGCACGGCACGAATCCAGGCAACTGCATCGGTGGCCAATCTATCCGATCCGTGGCGTGGTGTGCCAAATATTGATGGTCCAAGCCTATGGAAAGCCGAACATATTGACGGCACGCTCGTCCTCTCCGGCAGTTGTGAAACTTTGGAAGAGCGGGCTGAGATCGCAGAAATCGCGGCAACATATTTCGATGGCCCCGTCGTGGATCAGATGACGGTTTCCTCGTCCGAACACGAACAGTGGATTCAGGGTGTGCGCCTCGGTCTGCCGCATTTCAGTCAGTTTGAAAACGGCGAGATGGAGTTTCAACCTGAGGGGCAGGGATTCAAGTTTGAGGGCGAAGCGACTAGTTCGACGCTGCAATTCCTGCGGGAAGACATGTCCCAGCTCGAAAGCGATTATCCCGTTGCCATTCAGGCCGAAACCGTAACGGTGGTGCTTGACGAGATTTCCGATGTTGACCTCGGTGAAGATCCGTTGGTCGCCTGCCAGACTTCGTTTGACCTGATCATGGACGCAAATGCCGTCGTTTTTAATCTGGGTAGCGCGGAGATCTCACGTGAAAGCGGGGTCACGCTCGACAAGATCAATGCTGTGTCGGAATTTTGCGCTGACAATCTGATGTTTGAAGTCGGCGGGCACACAGATAATTCAGGTGACCGCGCGGCCAACATCACGCTCAGCGAGGCACGGGCGCAGGCGGTGGCGAACTATATGGCAGCGACCGGGTTTGATACCGCGCGTCTAATCGTCCAAGGTTATGGACCAGATCAACCGAAACTCGACAATGCGACGCCAGAAGGACGCGCCGCAAATAGAAGAATCGAGTTCAAAGTTCAGGAGTGGAATGAGTAGATGCAGTGGCTAGTTGCAAATATGTGGATGGCTCTGGCGGCTGCGACCGTCCTCGGCCTGTTCTTTGGATTTTCCTTTCGCGGCCTTCTCGTCGGCTCGCGCATTCGACGTGCTCAAGTTGAGCGCGAAATTGCGCGGACTGAGCTGACACAGACGAAAGCCGAAGTCGAAGCCTTGTACGCTGCTCAGCGAAAGCGCAAGGAAGACAATGCTCAGGCCGTCGGAGGAGATGATGGCCTTCAATCCGAACTCGAGGAACGCGAAACCCGAATTTCAGCGCTTGGCGATGAATTGGCTGCTGCCCGGTCGGAACTCGAACAGCTGAAAACCGAAAATGGCTCTGGAAGTGGCCTTGCGGAAACAGCCGGTGCTGCGGTCGCAGGCGCTGTCGCAGGAGTGGTTCTCTCAGACGGTGATGGCGAAGAGCTGACGCAGCTACGCGACCGTAATGGCTGGCTGGAAGAGCGTGTCGCTACTCTCGAAGCGGATCTTTCGGCTCAACCGATTGCTGCGCCAGTTGAAACTGAAGAAACTCCAGCCGAGGCCGACCCGGCATTGGAGAAATTACGCTGGCAAACCGGATACTTGCGCCAACGCGTTGATGCACTGGAGACCAGCGTGATCGGGGCCCGGACCGCCGAGAGCGTCGCGGCCCCTGCGCCTGTGGAAGAGATCCCGGTTGTAGATGAACCCGCGGAGAATCCTGCGTCGGCCGAATCTGATGAAGAGCTCGCCCGCCTACGCTGGCGCAATCGCTATCTCGAAGGTCGCCTTGCATACTTTGAGGCAGGGGATGCCGAAGCGGATGCGGTCGAGACAGAGGCGGCTGAAACGACTGAGGAACCGGAAACAGAGCAAGCCGATTCCGAAGAACCCGAAGCCGATGGGAGTGAGCCGGAAACGCCCTCTGAGCCTGAACCGGAAGCCGAAACGTCTGCTGCGACCGAAGCAGAAGAGGTTCATCCGTCAGAAGCCATGCTCGCCGAACTGGAAGGTGTGCAGCCTGAACAGATTGAAAAACCCGAAAATGGCGGCGATGACCTGACTGCAATTACAGGGATTGGTCCACGAATTGGGGAAGTTCTGAACGAACTGGGCATATTCGCATACTCTCAAATCGCGGCTTGGACGCCGGAAAACGAAACCTGGATCGAGAATCATCTTTCGTTCAAGGGGCGCGTCAGCCGCGAGAACTGGGTTGAACAGGCTAAGGCTTTATTGGCTGAATAAGAGACATCCGAGTGCTTCATGGAGCATTCACGTGACGCGTGCGAAATTCTATGCGAGCATTCGATTAACCATGGTTTGAGGCTGGGTGAGATCGGCACAAACCCGTTGGGAAAAGGGAGACTGGTGAATGGATAAACTACTGATTACCGATGAGATGATCGAAACGGGCGACCGCATTGATGCGCCGCGCGATTTTCTCGACAAAGCTCCGCGCATTCGCATGTCGCGACGCGGGATCATTAAAGGCCTGGCTTGCGGAACGATTGTTCCGATCGTTACGGGCTGTTCCACCAATCCGGTAACGGGCGAGCAACAGCTCATCCTGCCCGGGTTTGACAATGCCTCTCTGGCGGCCATGTCGACGACGGCCTGGTCTGAGATGAAGAAGCAAACACCACAAACCGGTGATAGCCGTCTGCGCGGCCGCGTTCTGACAACCTGGGACCGAACAGCGAAAGGTCGCTCTGCGGCGCTCAAGGACAAATACAATCAGGACGTCGCTTACGTTCCCAATGAGTGGGAAGTTGCGGTTTTTGATACCGATGATGTCAACGCATTCGTGATGCCCGGACAACAAGTCGGCGTCTATCGCGGGATTACCGAGTTGACTGAAAATGATGACCAGCTGGCCTCTATTCTTGGCCACGAAGCCGGACACATTGATGGCCGTCACTCGGCGGCACGTGCCTCTGCGCAGGTGACGGCTCAGGTCGCCATGGTGGCGGGTCAAGTTGCGATCGCACAGTCGGAAGAGCTGCGCCAGTACGGTAACACGCTGGCCGCGCTCGGTGGTGCTGCGATCCAGTTTGGGGTGCTGCTTCCGTACAGCCGGAACCACGAATTACAGGCTGACAAACTCGGCGTCGATTACATGCACAAAGCTGGCTATGATGTGACTCAGGCGCCGCGCCTGTGGGAATTGATGGACAAGAAGAGCGCAGGCAATCGCCCACCAGAATTTATGTCGACCCACCCGGATCCGGGCCGGCGTCGCAATGAGTTGATCAACTATATCAACGCGAACGGCTACGCGTTCATCTAGAGCGATAGCTTTCCAACAAAAAACCCGCGGCGATGATTGCCGCGGGTTTTTTTGTTTTTCGAGATGTCGCTACAAAGCGCGGCAGGGGGTGTTCTGTAACTCTATGCGCGCATCGGATTTCTCATGAACCGCGAAACAGGTCTGACCCTGGATCTCTAATCGGTAGCGTTCAGGGATCGCGGTACTGCGCGTCTCGTTTGGTCCAAGCGGCGGCGGAACAATGACGAACACCGGTGATTGCGTGAGGTCGCCTGCGCCGAATTGAACCCTCGAGCGATCCAGCGCAGCCGCCATTTCCGACTTCAAGAGGTTCAGCGTTTCTTCCGAACCATCTGACAAAACGGCAGGAAGCGGCTGTGCATGATGCTGGCAAGCACCGAACGAGATTATTGCGACTAGGCTGGACAGTTTTTTGATCATTCCGGCATGCTCATATCTCTATTGTTGCGGAGAAAGAACTCACGCGCTTCTGCTTCGGGCGAGAGTTCCAGCGGGTCAGCAATCTTGTTACCTACAAACGTGGAGACCGTCTTGGATGAGACCGCCGGGCAAGAATTTGACGTTCGGTAATTCAAAGCCGCAGCAAGCAAGCCTTCCGCCGTCGATCCGAGTGGGTTGTTCAAGTCGTCTCCCACCTGACATCCAGAGATACGCACCCCGAAATTCGCCGTCGAGTTGCTTGGTACGAACCCATCTGCATACGCCCCGAATCCCTTATTGTTCGTGCCCTGGAACTGGATCGTATAATAGGTTTCGCCGCAATTATCCTGAGGGTAGAATCCATACGGTTTGCCGCAGGTTGTGTTCCCTATGAGAACGACTTCGACATCGACACCGCGCAATCCATTGATGACCGCTTCACTGGCGCTACAGGTTCGGCCAGTCGAGAGAATGAAGACGCGATTGAGGTTCAAGGCTGGCAGGGACGCGCCAGTAGACAAGCTTGATCCGGAATCGAAGCCGAGCACTTCATTATAGAACGGGATTGGATCATTCCGCGCGCCCGTAACCGGGTTCACGTTTCCGGCGCCAGCGTTGAAGACCAGTTGTTCGAAGGCCGCACCAGATGTGCGTGACGGACCAGCGATCATGTAAGCGACTTGCGAGGCCACTGCCAGAAGTCCGCCGCCATTGTAGCGCATATCAAGGACTAGGTCTGACACGCCTGCGGATTGCATGGTCTGCATGGCCAGAATGATCTCTTCTTCGGAAGAGAACGGGCTGAATGTGTTGAACATTATATAGCCAACGTTGCCGGTCGCAGTATTGATGACCGAGGTGGTCAGGACCGGCTTGCGGGAAATGTCTTCGGTCGTCAGGTTTACGGTTCGGATGGTTCCGTCTGTGTCTTGCACGCGAAACGCGTATGTTTCGCCGATGCTCGCGGGTGAAAACAAGATGGTGTTTAGCTGATCGATCTCCGCCTGCGTGGTAAATCCGTTGACCACGTCCGCCCCGTCAATTTCAAGGATCCGTGTGCCGCGTGGAAACGGCACGACACCGCCGACCGGTCTTGAGGCAGGCGAATTGGGTTCGGTATAGGCAACTCGAATATCTCGGGGCCGACTGCCCTGGAGCACAGCCAGAGAGGCGCCAAAGCCTGGATTTCCGACTGAATTACGTGCCGCGAGAAAGGCTTCAGTTGATTGACTGAAGTGGAAATCGTCTCGGTCTTCACCCGAGGCCTCAACCGCGTCGGTTTTCAGCACGGCAAAGTAGGAGAGGCGATCAGAGAACCCAGCTGGGTCCCGGTCTGTAACCTCATCATTCCAGAGATAGGTCTCGTCTGTCCAGGAGCGCAGCCAGAAGAGCTCTTCCAGGAGTGTTCCTTGTTGGTCTGGAAATGAGTTCCCTTCAATGTCGACACCGCTGCGGGGCGCCGCGCATTGGTCTTTGAAGGTGCTTGCCGGTTCGAACACGCCCTGCGTCCAGGTCGGGCCCTGGCTCGTCGGCGGTGTCGGCGGGGAAACCGAGGTTGGCGGTGTGGCTGTGCTTCCACCGCCGCCGCCGCCGCATGCGGTAAGTATCGCGCCCGCCGCGATCAAAGCTGCTGTGTTGGTTATCGAGATGACCCTGGATTTCGGCATGAACTTCACACTCCAATAAAGTTCCAAATTTTTCCCTCTGTATATTGGCACCACAATGTATAGCGGGGTGGCAACCACAATCTTCACATTATGAAGCAAATTTGATCTCGGTGAAGCAGCGGCGGTAGTTGACCCGGCCCGGCGAAAGTGCTTTACGCCGCGACTTGTTCTTCGGAACACACAAAACTGTTTGTGGGAGGGGCCGTCAGCCCGGACCACGAACCCTCTAAACCCTGGCGTCTGGATCGAAAGACCACCAGACACCACAATTGCCAGAGAGGCTATCATGGCGAAAAAACTGCTGGGGCAGCTTAAGCTCCAGATTCCTGCCGGTGCTGCAAACCCGTCGCCCCCCGTTGGGCCGGCGCTCGGCCAGCGCGGAATCAACATCATGGAATTCTGTAAGGCCTTCAACGCGAAGACCGAAAAGATGGAGAAGGGCCTGCCACTGCCCGTCGTCATCGACTATTATCAGGACAAGTCATTCACCTTTATCGTGAAGACCGCACCTGCATCTGTTCTGCTGAAAAAAGCTGCGAAGCTGAAAAAAGGTAGCCAGGAGCCGGGTCGTTCTGTCGCTGGATCTGTCACCAAGGCGCAATGCCGCGAAATCGCGGAAGCCAAAATGGTCGACCTGAACGCAAACGATCTCGATCAAGCAACCAAGATCATCGAGGGCTCTGCCCGTTCGATGGGTCTCGAAGTGGTGGAGTAAGAGCATGGCTGGAAAACGTTATCGCGCCGCCGCTGAAGCTGTTGACGCCGAAACGCTCTACAGCGTTACGGATGCAGTGAAGCTCGTCAAATCTAACGCCAAAGCGAAATTTGATGAGACCGTCGAAATCGCCGTCAATCTCGGCGTTGATCCAAAATATGCTGACCAAATGGTTCGCGGCGTTGTCTCGCTGCCATCGGGTACCGGTAAAGACGTTCGCGTGGCTGTGTTTGCCCGTGACGCGAAAGCCGATGAAGCAAAAGAAGCTGGCGCTGAGTTTGTTGGTGCTGAAGACCTGATGGAAGAAATCCAGAACGGCAAGTCTGACTTCGATCGTGTGATCGCGAGCCCGGACATGATGTCTGTGGTTGGCCGTCTCGGCAAAATCCTCGGCCCTCGCGGCCTGATGCCGAACCCGAAAGTAGGTACCGTGACGCCAAATATTGGTCAGGCCGTCAAGGACGCCAAAGGTGGTTCTGTTGAGTTCCGTGTTGAGAAATTCGGGATCATCCACGCAGGCATCGGTAAAGCGTCTTTCACAGAAGATGCGATTGAGAAGAACGTACGCGCCTTCGTCGAAGCGCTTCTCAAAGCCAAGCCGTCTGGCGCGAAAGGCACTTACGTCAAGAAAATCGCCATCAGCTCGACCATGGGTCCAGGCGTGATCGTCGATACATCAGACGCGATCCCAAGCTAATCAGCGCTTGATAGCAACAAACAACAAAGCCCGCCGGAGTGATCCGGCGGGCTTTTTCTTTTTGCGATGGTTGGCTGTATTACTCCGCCAGCTGCGGTCCGTTGAATTGCCGGGCGAAGAAATCATCCTTGAGCCAAAGCGGGCGTTCATCTGCGTTTGCAAGCGTGAGCGCGATGCGCGCATTAACTTCGGCGAATTTTGCGGCTGCGTCGAAACTAATGTCATTGTTCATGTCATCTGAAGGGCGATGATAGTTTGTCGCGAAATGTTCAGCCCAGGCAGCGTCTCCGCCGTTTGCGGTTCCGGTTGCGAGGAAAATCGAGGGAACACCGATTTCAACGAGGCGGAAGTGGTCAGAGCGCGTAAACAAGCCTTGGTCCGGGAACGGATCCGGGCTGAGTTGCATCGACATCTCTCGCGCCGCTGAACTGACCGCGGCCGCGATCGTCGAGCGATCAGAGCCAAACGCGACGACGTCTTCGAATTCATATGTCAGCACCGGCATGTCCAGATTGACGTTACCCACCAAGCGAGCCACATCGACGGTCGGGTTTTGCGCAAAATACTGCGCTCCCAGCAGGCCTTTTTCTTCCGCGGTGACGATAAGAAGCATGACCGAACGGCGCGGACGATCGCCTTCGATCATCATTCGCGCAACTTCCAGCAAAGTGGAAACACCGGCGGCGTTATCCAGTGCGCCATTATTGATCTTGTCGTCTTCAAAGGATTTCGAAACGCCGATATGATCGAGGTGCGCCGTCAGGACGATAATTTCATTCTTGAGTTCCGGGTCGCTGCCTTCGATCAGGCCGATGACGTTGTCGGACTCCACTGTGTCCAGCGTGGAGCGCTGCGACATGCTGATCTGATAAGGGAGGTCAAAGCCTTGGACGGCGCCGCCTTCAGCTTCTGCCGTCGCCATCAGGGCGTCGAAATCCTTACCTGCGCCTTCGATCATTTTGCGGCCACCTGCCAACGACAGATAGCCCGTCGCGCGCAAACTAGGGGCACGAGAAAAGGGAGTTCCATCGGGGAAGAGCCAAGACATTCGGGCTGAGTCCAAACGGCCCTCGCCGACCAGGCGTGCGAAAGAGTAAACGGTTTCGCGAGTCGGCGTTTCCAGAGACACGACGCCAATCGCCCCGCGCTTGGAAGCTTCAACGGTTTTCTGGCTGCCGTAAAAGGCGCGCTCTTCCGTCTGAATGCCTTTCGGGGTACCGCTCAGCGTGACGACGATCTTGCCCTCGACATCAAGCCCTTCATAGTCATCGCGTCCCAGGTCTGGCGCGACAATTCCGAATCCAACAAAAACCGCATTCGCGCTGATGCTATCGAACTCGGATTGGGTCGAGCCGTTCATGATGTAGTCGACGTTCTCCTGTAGACTTAGCGTCTCGCCGGTTTCGGCGAACTGGATTTCCAGCGCCAAATCTTCTGCCACGCGGTAGCTGCGTTGAAGCGGTACGGTCTGGAAGAAGCTGCCATCCGCTCCGGCGGGGGTAACGCCAAGCGCGGCCATCCGGTCGGCAACATATTGCGCGGCGGTGTCGTACCCTGGCGTGCCAGCTTCGCGGCCCTCGAGGTCATCGCTTGCAAGGAATCGCATGTCTGCTTCGATGTTCGATTTGTTTGCGGACACTGCTTCTGCGGACGACACAGAGTTCTCGGGAGCAGAAGTTGAGGTTGTTTTGGTTGCCGGCTGGCAGGCGCTTGCCAGCATCACGGCACCCAACGCGAGACCAAGTTTCTGGATCATGGAGTTCAGCCTTTTTTTGAGTTGGCGCAGATGATCGATTGTTTTCCGATTTGTCCAGAGCGCGATCTGCTTTGCAATTCGTCGCAATTGCGTCAGGTTGGCGGTGGGAGGAACTGGACATGAAGAAACAAATGGCGGGCGTGATCATGCTTGGGCTGGTGGCGGCGTGCGCGGCGCCGACGGACGAGGCGCCGGACTCCATTTCCGGCGAAGGCGTGGTGATTTATCCTGCCGATGCCATCATCACTATGACTTCGGATCAGGTCGTCGAAGCAGTTGCCGTTGAAGATACCCGTATTGTCGCTGTCGGGACACGCGCGGCTCTGCGGGCGCAGTATTCCAATGCTCAGGTGGATGAAACTTTTACAGGCAAGACGATCGTGCCGGGGTTCATCGACCCCCATGTCCACATGGCCTTGTCCTCACTGCAATATGCAACGCCGCTGACGCCGCCATGGCCGATGGCGACGCCTGACGGAATGGTGAGAGGCTTACCGAACCGCGAGGCGTTCTTCACGCGGTTGGCAGAGATCGATGCAGACGCCTCTGAGGGAGAGCCTCTAATCGTCTACGGGTTTCACAATCTGGTTCATGGCGATCTCACCAAAGCGGACCTGGATGGCGTGACGACAGACCGACCGCTGGTCATCTGGCATTATTCGAGCCACGATTTTTACCTCAATTCGGCGGCGCTCGCCTGGGCCGGAATCGATTCCTCCTGGCATGACCGGTTTGAGGGCGTGGATCTCAACGCAGATGGTGAACTGACCGGACGCATATACGAAGACGCGGTAGGGGCTTTGTTGCAGACTCTCGGTCCTATCCTGTTAGCGCCGGATCGATTGTCGCGAGGATTGGAAGGGTTCTCAGGCTTGCTGCGTGCCGGCGGGGTCACAACCGTCGCGGATCTCGGCTATGGGGTTTTCACTCTGCCGATCGAGAACGCAAATATCGGCGCGAACTGGCAATCTATGGATCACGCCGGATACCGGCTCTACCTGGTGCCAGAGCACCGCGCTTTCAATCACGCCTTCGGCGACACACGCGTGGACACCATTCTCGACATGGTCGAGGGTGAGATCGAGACGCCAGCACCGGTCCTGCCGCAAGTGAAATTCTTCACGGATGCCGCGTTCTATTCACAAACCATGCGGGTGTCGGCGCCTGGCTATCTGAGTGGTCAGTCTGAGGGGACGCAAGGGCTTTGGGTTATGCAGCCTGATGATATCGTACCGACGATACAGCCATACTGGGATGCCGGGCTAGCGGTCCGCATTCATTCTAACGGCGATGCGGCGCAATCCGCTACGCTTGATGCGCTCGCCGAATTGCGACCTTCCGCGGCGGATCGCGCATTCATTTTTGAACATGCTGGATTGTTCTCGCCAGAGCAGGTCGCCCGCGCCGCGGATCTTGGCGCCGGGATTTCGGCGGCCAGTCACTATGTTTTCTACCTAGGCCAGGCTTATCAGTCGCCGCTTGGACCGGATCGGGGCGATTGGATTTTGCCATTGGCAAGTCTCAGCGCAGCCGGGGTCCCTGTGACCTTGCATTCGGATGCGCCGTTGGCACCGCCACTGCCTTTGCGCGCCGCAAGCGTGCACATGACCCGATCAACGCGGGAAGGGGCGGAGTTAACGCCGTCTGAGAAACTGTCGGCGCGGGAGGCACTGGAAGCGATCACCATCGACGCTGCGTATGCGCTTGGGCTTGAGGCCGAGATTGGCAGCATTGCCCCGGGCAAGCTGGCGGACTTCACAATCCTCGATGCGAACCCGCTCGAAACCCCTGGTGAAGCGTGGGGTGAAATCGGCGTTTGGGGTGTGGTCCTCGATGGCGAGAAGCGCCCGCTTGCGGTAGAGTAATCGGCGAGGTACTTTGGAGCGCTGTTTTGAGGGCTCGAATATCCGCCAAAGCCAAAACTCACATAAGCCTTGACTTTTCTGAATTTGGGGGTTGCGCCCGGTAGGATCAAAGGTTAAGGAACGCGGCTTGCGGGAGATTGGCGATTCGTCGGTCTCCCGTTTCCTGTCCGAGACCATGGGTGGCTTTGTTAGAAGTATAAATCCCTTGATAGACGGGGTGAGGCAGGTTGGTCTGCGGTGTTTCCGCAGTTCGGCTGGTCTGCCAGGCCCTGGGCAGGCGCTGGAGGCGGCGTCATGACGCCGCCAAAGGCAAACCCAGGTGCCCGGATGGTCCGGTCACCTTATTGTAAGGAGATCCGTAATGGATAGAGCCGGAAAAGCCGAAGCCATCAAAACGCTCGAGGGCGTTATTGCTGACGCTGGCAGTGTCATCGTGGCACGCTACACCGGTCTTACAGTTGCGGAAATGACCGAGTTTCGTGGCATGTTGCGTGAGCAGGGTGCGACAGCGAAGGTGGTCAAGAACCGTCTCTTTAAGAAAGCACTCGACGGAAAAGGTGGTGACGCAGCCAGCGCGCTGTTCACAGACCAGACCGTTATTGCTTACGCAGAAGATCCTGTGGCTTCGGCCAAGGCAGCTTCTGAGTTCGCCAAGGACAACGACAAGCTCGTTATCGTTGGTGGTCTTATGGGCGACGAAATTCTTGATTCGGCGGGCGTTGAGGCGCTCTCTAAAATGCCGTCTCGCGAGGAACTCATTGCGACTGTGGTTGTCCGTCTTACCGGACAGGCAAGTCAGATTGCTCAGCGCATCAACGCGCCTGCGCAGTCTCTGGCTGGCGCCATCAATGTGATTGGCGAGCAGGCAGCAGCGTAAGGTCGGACCCCAACAAAAGATCAACCAAACACCCTCAACCCTAGATAGGACATCAGAACAAATGGCTGATATCGCAAAACTCGGTGAAGAGCTTCTCGGCCTCACCATCATGGAAGCAAAAGAGCTCAACGACTTTCTCGAAGAGCGTGGCATCAAAGCAGCAGCTGCAGTCGCAGTAGCTGGACCAGCTGGCGGCGGTGACGCTGGCGGCGCGGCAGCGGAAGAAAAAGACGAGTTTGACGTCATTCTTACCAGCGGCGGCGACAAGAAAATCAACGTGATTAAAGTTGTCCGCGAAGTTGTTTCTGGCCTCGGCCTGAAAGAAGCTAAGGAGCTCGTTGAAGGCGCTCCTAAGCCGATCAAAGAAGGCGTGTCGAAAGACGAAGCTGAAGAAATCAAGAAGAAGTTCGAAGAAGCCGGCGCAACCGTCGAGCTTAAATAAGGCTTCTGCCCCGCAAGGGGTGAGTACAGTACGGGTTGGTGTTCGCGCGAGGCGCCAATTCGTCAGAGTTAAGCGCGGCAAGGTCGGATCGGCCTTGCCGCGTCCTCGCGTTTCAGGTGACACGCCGTCTCGGCCCTTGGGGTCATGCGGCACAAAACGGAAGACAAGATGGCACTCTCTTTCACTGAAAAGAAACGCATCCGTAAATCCTTCGGCAAAATTCCCGAAGCCATCGATATGCCAAACCTCATCGAGGTTCAGCGCTCCTCATACGAACACTTCCTGCAGATGAATACGCCACAAGCCGAGCGGACCGACGATGGTCTCGGCGGTGTCTTTAAATCTGTGTTCCCGATCATTGATTTCAATGAGCGGGCTTCACTGGAATATGTGAGCTACGAGTTCGAGCCGCCGAAGTTCGATACCGAAGAATGTATGCAGCGAGATCTGACATATGCGGCGCCTTTGAAAGTGCGCCTGCAGCTCGTCGTGTTTGATATTGACGAAGATACCGGCGCCAAGTCGGTGAAGGAAGTCAAAGAACAAGAGGTCTATCTCGGGGATATCCCGCTGATGACCAATAAGGGGACGTTCATTGTGAACGGAACCGAGCGCGTAATCGTAAGCCAAATGCACCGGTCGCCAGGTGTGTTCTTCGATCACGACAAAGGTAAGACCCATTCATCCGGAAAGCTTCTGTTTGCCGCCCGGATTATTCCGTATCGTGGATCCTGGCTCGATTTTGAATTCGACGCCAAGGACATCCTGAACGTTCGGATCGATCGCAAGCGTAAGCTGCCAGCCACCACGTTGATGATGGCGCTCGGTTACGATGCTGATCAGATCCTCGACATGTTCTACAGCCATTCAATCTATCGTCTGGATAAGGCGGGCTGGATCACGGGCTTCAATCCGGAAGCCTGGAAAGGCGTGAAGCCGACCTTCGATCTGGTCGATGCCAAGTCGGGTAAAGTCGTTGCGCCAGCGGATCGCAAGATCACCGCGCTCGCGGTCAAGCGTATCGTTGAGGGCGGCACCGAAGAGTTGCTGCTGCCAACCACGGCACTGGAAGGCAAGTTCCTTGCTCGCGATATCGTCAACCGCAAAACTGGCGAAATCTACGGCGAGTCCGGCGACCTGTTGGAAGAAGAATTGCTGGCCGAGCTGCGCGAGCAGAAAGTCAAAGCCATTGAGATTCTCGACGTTGACAATGGTGGCCGCGGTCCTTGGCTGCGCAACACATTGAAGGCTGACAAGAACGACACGCGCTTTGAGGCGCTGTCAGATATTTACCGGGTCATGCGCCCGGGTGAGCCGCCAACCCAGGAGGCTGCCGACGCTCTGTTCAATCAGCTCTTCTTTGATGGTGAGCGCTATGACCTGTCCGCTGTTGGCCGGGTGAAAATGAATACGCGTCTGAAAGTGGCTGTGTCTGGCTACGAGCCAGCCGAAGATACTGAGCGGACCCTGCGCAATGACGATGTCATCGGCGTCGCTAAGGTCATTCTCGATCTGAAGGATGGCAAGGGCGAGGTTGACGATATCGACAATCTCGGCAACCGCCGCGTACGCTCGGTTGGCGAGCTGATGGAAAACAATTACCGCATCGGTCTCGTCCGCATGGAGCGTGCGATCAAGGAGCGTATGAGCTCTGTTGATATCGACACGGTGATGCCGAACGACCTGATCAATGCGAAGCCGGTTGTGGCTTCTGTTCGTGAGTTTTTCGGATCGTCTCAGCTGTCTCAGTTCATGGACCAGACGAACCCGCTCTCAGAGATTACGCACAAACGACGTCTCTCAGCGCTTGGCCCTGGCGGTCTGACCCGCGAGCGTGCAGGCTTTGAGGTGCGCGACGTGCATCCGACGCACTATGGCCGGATTTGTCCGATTGAAACGCCAGAGGGACCAAACATTGGTCTGATCAACTCGCTCGCGACGCATGCTCGGGTCAACAAGTACGGCTTCATTGAAAGCCCGTACCGGAAAGTTGAGAACGGCAAGCTAACCGATGAGGTGGTCTACCTGTCGGCGATGGAAGAGCAGCTCTACAAAATCGCTCAGGCCAACACGCAAGTGAATGATAAAGGCGAGCTGGTAAACGAGTTCTCTAACGCTCGTGTGAACGGCGAAGCGATGCTCGTGCTGAAGGAAGACGTCCAGTATATGGACGTTTCGCCGAAGCAGGTTGTTTCTGTTGCTGCGGCGCTCATTCCATTCCTGGAAAATGACGATGCGAACCGCGCTCTGATGGGCTCGAACATGCAACGTCAGGCTGTGCCACTGGTGCAGACTGATGCGCCACTGGTCGGAACCGGGATGGAGTCTGTGGTCGCTCGTGATAGCCGCGCGGCAGTTGTGGCCTCACGCGGCGGGGTCATCGAGCAAGTTGATGGCGTACGGATTGTTGTTCGTGCGACTGAGGATATCGATGGCAAGTCGGGTGTTGATATTTACCGCTTGTCCAAGTTCCGCCGTTCGAACCAGAATAGCTGCATCAACCAGCGCCCAATCGTTAAAGTGGGCGATGTGGTTCAGAAGGGCGACATCATTGCTGACGGTCCTTCAACGGACCTCGGTGAGCTGGCGCTCGGCCGTAACGTGCTCGTCGCGTTCATGCCGTGGAACGGTTATAACTTTGAGGACTCGATCCTGATCTCTGAGCGCATCGTGCGCGACGACGTCTACACCTCGATCCACCTCGAAGAGTTTGAAATCGCTGCGCGCGACACCAAGCTCGGACCGGAAGAAATCACACGTGACATTCCAAATGTCGGCGAAGAGGCTCTGCGAAACCTCGACGAAGCCGGGATTGTTGCAGTTGGTGCCGAAGTCAAAGCCGGTGATATCCTCGTCGGTAAAGTGACGCCGAAGGGTGAAAGCCCGATGACGCCAGAAGAAAAGCTTCTTCGCGCCATCTTTGGTGAGAAAGCCTCGGACGTTCGTGACACGTCTCTGCGTGTGCCTCCGGGCGATGCGGGTACGGTTGTTGAAGTTCGTGTGTTTAACCGCCACGGCATCGATAAAGACCAACGCGCTCTGCAAATCGAGCGTGAGCAGATCGAGCAGTTGCAGGAAGACAAGGAAGACGAGCAGTCCATCCTTGAGCGCAACACCTATGATCGCCTGCGCAAGACGTTGACCGGCAAAGAAGCTGCGGCAGGTCCGAAAGGCTTCAAGACTGGCAAGATCACCGCCGGTGCGCTTGAAGAACTTAGCGACCGCGACTTGTGGGAAGTCGCGCTGAAGTCTGAGAAGGCACAAGCTGAGATCGATCGTCTGCGTGAGCAGTTCGATGACGCTATTCGTGAACTCGAAGCGCGCTTCAACGACAAGGTCGACAAGGTTCAGCAGGGCGATGACCTGCCTCCTGGCGTCATGAAAGTCGTCAAAGTCTTCCTGGCTGTGAAGCGTAAGCTTCAACCCGGGGATAAGATGGCTGGTCGTCACGGCAACAAAGGGGTGATCTCGAAGATCAACCCAATGGAAGACATGCCATTCCTTGAGGATGGCACACCGGTCGACATCGTGCTCAACCCGCTTGGCGTTCCATCGCGTATGAACGTTGGGCAGATTCTTGAAACCCACCTTGGTTGGGCCGCTGCCGGCCTCGGCAAGTTGGTCACAGAGTCTCTGGAAGAGTGGCATGCCAACAATGACGGCAAAGCGCTGCGTAAGACGCTTCAAACCGTCTACGGCGAAGATGAGCCGCTACCGGATACCGATGAAGAGCTGGTCGAGTTGGCGGGCAACCTGAAAAAAGGTGTGCCGTTTGCGACACCAGTTTTCGATGGCGCGCGTGAGCCGGACATCGTCGAGATGTTGGAGCGCGCAGGCCTGGATGGGTCTGGTCAGTCAGTCGTCTTCGATGGCCGGACTGGAGAGCAATTCAAGCGCCCGGTCACCGTCGGTTACAAGTATCTTCTCAAACTGCACCACCTGGTCGACGAGAAGATTCACGCCCGTTCAACCGGACCCTATTCTCTGGTCACCCAGCAGCCCCTGGGCGGTAAAGCTCAGTTCGGCGGTCAGCGCTTCGGTGAGATGGAAGTCTGGGCCCTTGAGGCCTACGGCGCAGCGTACACATTGCAGGAAATGCTCACGGTTAAGTCGGATGACACCGCGGGTCGTGCGAAAGTGTACGAAGCCATCGTTCGCGGCGATGATACGTTCGAAGCCGGTATTCCGGAAAGCTTCAACGTGTTGATCAAAGAGATGCGGTCACTCGGCCTCAATGTCGAGCTGATCGGAGACAATGACGGAGACTCAAACGTGGCGGCTGAATAGCCGTCACACCTTGAAAAAGGGACAGTAGAGTTAACAGGTTCAATGGTCGGTTTTTCGGCGGGGAAATCGACCAAACCCTCCCAAGGAGTGGAAACATATGCGCCAAGATGTAGCCAGCATTTATCGTCAAAAAGAAGAAGTCCCAACCTTCGACGCGATCCGTATTACGATCGCCAGCCCGGAGAAGATCCGCGGCTGGTCTTCGGGCGAGATCAAGAAGCCTGAGACGATCAATTATCGGACGTTCAAACCAGAGCGTGACGGATTGTTCTGTGCGAGGATCTTCGGACCGATCAAAGATTATGAGTGCCTTTGCGGCAAGTATAAGCGGATCAAGTATCGCGGCATTATCTGTGAGAAATGCGGCGTTGAAGTCACGCTCGCAAAAGTGCGCCGGGAGCGCATGGGACACATTGAGCTGGCCTCGCCGGTGGCTCACATCTGGTTCCTGAAATCCCTGCCATCCCGTATCGCGACTCTGCTGGATATGACGTTGAAAGACGTTGAGCGAGTTCTTTACTTCGAAAGCTATGTCGTCACCGAACCTGGACTGACACCGCTCGAACCAAAGCAGATGCTCACTGAAGAAGAGTATATGGATCTTCAGGACGAGCACGGCGAAGACGCCTTCACCGCCATGATTGGTGCGGAAGCGGTCAAGGAAATTCTCGAAGGTCTCGACCTCGACCTGCTGGCGGACACGCTGCGGGAAGATCTGGCTGAGTCGACCTCTGAGCTGAAAACCAAGAAATACTCCAAGCGTTTGAAAGTCGTTGAGGCCTTCCTCGCATCTGGCGCCAAGCCAGAATGGATGATCCTGAACGTTGTGCCTGTGATCCCGCCGGATCTGCGCCCACTCGTCCCGCTGGATGGTGGTCGCTTTGCGACGTCTGATCTGAACGACCTCTATCGCCGCGTGATCAACCGGAACAACCGTCTGAAGCGCCTGATGGAGCTGCGCGCACCTGACATCATCATCCGCAACGAAAAACGGATGCTGCAGGAATCTGTTGATGCGTTGTTCGACAATGGTCGCCGTGGTCGGACAATTACCGGCACGAATAAGCGTCCACTGAAATCTCTCTCGGACATGCTGAAAGGTAAGCACGGCCGGTTCCGTCAGAACTTGCTCGGAAAACGCGTCGACTATTCTGGTCGTTCGGTCATCGTCGTTGGCCCGACCATGAAGCTGCACGAGTGTGGCCTTCCGAAGAAGATGGCGCTCGAGCTGTTCAAGCCGTTCATCTATGCCCGTCTCGATGCCAAAGGCCTCGCCGGTACGGTGAAGGCGGCGAAGAAGTTGGTCGAGAAAGAAAAGCCTGAAGTCTGGGATATTCTCGAAGAAGTGATCCGTGAGCACCCGGTTCTGCTGAACCGCGCGCCAACGCTTCACCGCCTCGGTATCCAGGCATTTGAGCCGAAACTGATCGAAGGTAAGGCGATCCAGCTTCATCCGCTGGTTTGTGCCGCGTTTAACGCCGACTTTGACGGTGACCAGATGGCTGTCCACGTGCCGTTGAGCCTCGAGGCTCAGCTTGAAGCGCGCGTGCTGATGATGTCGACGAATAACATTCTGTCGCCTGCCAATGGTAAGCCAATCATTGTGCCGTCGCAGGATATCGTTCTGGGACTATACTATCTCTCGCTCGACAAGCCGAACGAGCAAGGTGAAGGCATGGTCATTTCAGATATGGCTGAGCTGGAGCACGCACTGAATTCCGGCAAGCTGGCAATGCACGCGAAAATCAAAGCGATGTATCACACGGTTGATGAAAACGGTGAGCCTCTGTCGAAAATCATCGACACCACACCTGGCCGCTTCATGATTTCGGATATCTTCCCACGTCACCACCGTATCGATCCTGAGAACCTTCTCAGCGATGTTATGGTCAAGAAAAATATCGGTAACCTGATCGACGAGGTTTATCGTCACTGTGGCCAGAAGGCGACTGTGATCTTTGCTGACCGCCTGATGGGGCTCGGTTTCCGCGAAGCTGCGAAAGCGGGCATCTCGTTCGGTAAGGACGATATGAAGATCCCGGCGGCCAAAGTGAAACTGGTCGAGCAAACCAAAGAGCAGGTCTCTGAGTATGAGCGCCAGTATGCTGACGGTCTGATTACGCGCGGCGAGAAATACAATAAAGTCGTCGATGCCTGGTCGACCTGTACCGACAAAGTGGCTGACGCCATGATGGACGCAGCAGGCGAAGCAGAAACCGATAAGAAAACGGGACGCCTTGAAGAGACCAACTCGGTCTTCATGATGGCGCACTCTGGTGCGCGTGGTTCCAAGAACCAGATGAAGCAGCTCGCTGGTATGCGCGGTCTGATGGCCCGTCCAGATGGGTCTATTATCGAGACGCCAATTATCTCGAACTTCAAAGAAGGTCTGACCGTTCAGGAGTACTTCAACTCTACCCACGGTGCTCGTAAGGGTCTTGCGGATACTGCTTTGAAAACGGCTAACTCTGGTTACTTGACGCGTCGTCTTGTCGATGTGGCTCAAGACTGCATCGTCACCGAAGATGATTGCGGTACGGACCAAGGTATTGACCTGTTCGCGGTCATGGAGGGCGCCGATGTCGTCGTCTCTCTGAGCGAGCGAATTCTTGGCCGGACGACCGGCGAAGATGTCAAAGCGCCGAAGTCTGATGAACTGGTCGCTCCGGCGAACACGTATATCGACGAGGCGTTGGCGAAGAAAATTGAAGATGCGGGCGTTGACCGCATCAAAACTCGCTCACCGCTGACCTGTGAAACCAAGATCGGTGTCTGTGTGGCCTGTTATGGCCGCGACCTGGCGCGCGGAACAGTCGTCAATAAAGGCGAGGCGGTCGGTGTGATCGCGGCGCAATCGATTGGTGAACCGGGCACTCAGCTCACCATGCGGACCTTCCACATTGGTGGCGCTGCATCGGTTGCCGAGGAAAGCTCTACCGAGGCTCAGGTCGGAGGGAAGATCAAGTTCGAGAACCCGACCTTTGTGAAACGTGAAGATGGCGCCCTGATCGTGACTGGACGCCACATGGTCGTTTCGATTGAAGACGCTGATGGGCGCACCCGTCAGACCTTCAAGCCGACCTACGGAACGGCGCTGTCTGTCAAAGACAAGAAGAAGGTCAAGCCTGGCGACAAGATCGCGGATTGGGATCCATTTGCCCAGCCAATGATCGCTGAAGTCGAAGGCAAGATCCGTCTGGTGGATATTGTCGACGGTCTGACCGCTCGCGAAGAAACCGACGAAGCAACTGGCATCTCCTCACGCGTCATTATCGATGGTCGTGGTTCGAAAGGCGCAGACCTGCGTCCATCGATCATGGTCGTCAATGACAAGGGTGAGGCGATGTCTCTGCCAAATGGTAACGAGGCACGGTACATGCTTTCACCGGGCGCAATTCTCTCGGTCGACGAGGGTGATACGGTCAAAGTTGGTGAATCCATGGCGCGTGTCGCGACCGGCGGTGCCAAGACCCGTGACATTACCGGTGGTCTGCCGCGTGTTGCGGAACTGTTCGAAGCGCGTCGTCCGAAAGACCATGCTGTGATCGCTGAAATGGATGGTCGCATCCAGTTCATCCGCGAGTACAAGCAGAAGCGTAAGATCGCGATTGTGCCGGATGAAGAGGGCAAAGATGCCATCGAATTCCTGGTACCTAAAGCGCGTCGCCTGGATGTTCAGGATGGCGACTACGTGAAGCGCGGTGACTACATCATCGATGGCAATCCAGCGCCGCAGGATATTCTTGCAACGCTCGGCATTGAGGCACTGGCCAACTACCTCGTCGACGAGGTCCAGAAGGTCTACCGCCTGCAAGGCGTGCCGATCAACGACAAGCACATTGAGGTGATTGTTCGCCAGATGCTGCAGAAGTTCGAGATCACCGATGCTGGGACCACGACGCTGATCAAAGGCGAGCACGTTGATGGGCTCGAACTTGAAGATGCGAATGCCGCGGTCCGCAAGTCCAAGAAAGCCGACCAGCGCGAAGCGGTTGGAGTTCCGGTTCTGCTTGGTATCACCAAAGCATCGCTGCAGACCCGCAGCTTCATCTCAGCCGCATCGTTCCAGGAAACGACCCGCGTGCTGACCGAAGCCGCGCTGCAAGGTAAGGTCGATACGTTGGAAGGTCTGAAAGAGAACGTCATCGTTGGACGTCTCATCCCGGCCGGAACCGGCGGCGGAATGCGCGAGATGCGCAAAGTTGCTGCCCAGCGTGACCAGCAGCTGCGCAATAAGCGGGAAGCCGCAGCGAAAGAAGCTGCAGCATCTTTGCCAGCACCTGAGGCTGCTGAATAAATCCAATTTGACACTCTGTGTCTCAAAGCGCCGCACTCAGACTTGAGTGCGGCGCTTTTTTCTTGCAGTCCTGAGACCACCTGCGTGAGAAAACCTGAATGGGTGGAACCAAAATGCCTGCGCGCGAATCAGAATTGCCGGATACCCCGCTGATAGAGAGCGGAGACGCTGAGCGGACGGCTTTGATGGCGGCGTATCCCGAGCTTGCTGAGACCATATCGTCGCTGGATGAGCATGGATACGCGATCCTCGATCCGAAGTTTGATGCCGATGACCTCGACATTGCCGAATCCTTTTGCCGAAATGCGGTGAATGCAAGCGGGCGCATACAGGATGGCTGGATTTCGGAGCCGGCGATCGGTCGATTGGCGGTGCATCAGCCCATCCTCGACATTCTGAATAAACTCTACGGACGTCGCGCGTTTCCATTCCAGACCCTGAATTTTGAAATGGGCACGCAGCAGACACCGCATTCAGATACGTTTCACTTCAACTCGACGCCTGAACGCTTCATGTGTGGCGTGTGGGTGGCGTTGGAGGATATTTCGTCGGATGCCGGACCGCTGATCTACTATCCAGGAAGTCACAAACTGCCGGTTCTCAACCGAACAGAGCTTGGTGGGGCGCAGCTATACTCGGACTACGAAAAGCATATTCAGCGCCTTATTGCAGAGCACGGCCTGCAACCTGAATCCGGGCTACTGAAACGCGGTCAGGCGCTGATCTGGTCGGCGAATCTGATTCATGGTGGATCGGCGCGGACCCAGGCGGAGCTCACCCGGCGCAGTCAGGTGACGCACTACTATTTCGAAGATTGCGCCTATCATACGCCGCTTGATTATGATCTGGACCAGAAGACGCATTTCATTCGCCAGCCTTATGATC
>JAEPOM010000025.1:37053-40587 GCA_017642885.1 Henriciella sp.
CTTATGATCTGTCACGCAGAAAACACGTGCTGAGCCAGCGGAAGCACTTGAATGAACAACTCAGCTTGCGGGAAATCTGGGCGCAGAGATGGCATTTATGGCGCCAGCGACCGCCACGATTCTGAGTAAGCGGTTTCGCGACGGCGCGGGTTTTCGCATCGTCTCTGTCGCCAAGGCTTGACGTTCTGAACTTCGAGGCTTAAACGCGCGAAATGCTGGCTGGGCAGATCCTTTTGGGTCTGCCCGGTAATCCTTTTGGGGATTGCTGGTTTGGCAAACACTGAAATTTGAGCGGATGCATGACTGGGATCTCACAACCCGTCTTGTATCTCACCCGAAGCTGGTCCGACAGGGGCCACGAAACAAGAGAGTATCAAGGCCCCTATGCCAACGATTCAACAGCTGATCCGGAAGCCGCGCAAACCTAAGCCGCAGCGTTCCAAGACCCCCGCCCTTAAGGGCAACCCTCAACGTCGCGGTGTTTGCACCCGCGTTTACACGACCACACCGAAGAAGCCGAACTCGGCGCTTCGTAAAGTGGCCAAAGTTCGCCTGACGACTGGGTTTGAATCGCTTTGCTACATTCCTGGCGAAGGCCACAATCTTCAAGAGCACTCTGTTGTGTTGATCCGCGGTGGCCGCGTGAAAGACCTTCCAGGTGTGCGTTACCACATTCTTCGCGGTGTTCTGGATACCCAGGGCGTTAAAGACCGCAAGCAGCGTCGTTCGCATTACGGCGTTAAGAAGCCGAAATAAGGGAGGGCTAAAACATGTCTCGTCGTCACCGTGCTGAGAAGCGTCAGGTCCTACCTGACCCAAAATTCAAAGATATCATCCTGTCCAAGTTCATGAATCAAATCATGCAGGACGGCAAAAAATCCACCGCTGAGCGGATCGTTTATGGTGCGCTCGACCTGGTTGAGTCACGCGCCAAAAAAGACCCAGTGGAAGTTTTCCATGAGGCTTTGGAAGCGATTTCACCAGCGGTTGAAGTTCGCTCCCGCCGCGTTGGTGGTGCGACCTACCAGGTTCCAGTCGAGGTGCGCCCTGAGCGTCGCCAGGCGCTTGCCATTCGTTGGCTTGCCGCTGCAGCTGGAAGCCGCAACGAGAACACCATGCGCGAGCGTCTGGCTGGAGAGCTGATGGATGCTTCTCAAGGCCGCGGCAATGCCGTGAAGAAGCGCGAAGATACGCACAAGATGGCGGAAGCCAACCGCGCGTTCTCTCACTATCGCTGGTAGATTTCATTTAAAGAGTTTCCGTTTCCTCCCGGAACACAACTACGAAGGTAAAGCCCATGGCCCGCGAATATCCGCTGGAGCGCTATCGTAACTTTGGTATTATGGCGCACATCGACGCTGGTAAAACGACCACGTCCGAACGTATTCTGTATTACACAGGCAAGTCGCACAAAATCGGCGAAGTGCACGACGGCGCGGCGACCATGGACCATATGGAGCAGGAGCAGGAGCGTGGCATCACGATTACGTCTGCTGCGACCACGACGTTCTGGGAGCGCACCGATGACGGTGAAACTGCGCAGTCTGAAAAGCACCGCCTGAACATTATTGATACGCCCGGACACGTTGACTTCACGATTGAGGTTGAGCGCTCGCTTGCCGTTCTTGATGGCGCGGTTTGCGTTCTGGACGCGAATGCCGGTGTTGAGCCGCAGACTGAAACTGTTTGGCGTCAAGCTGATCGCTATCACGTGCCGCGCATTGTGTTCGTCAACAAGATGGACAAGATCGGCGCAGACTTCTTCAATTGCGTGAACATGATCGAAGATCGCACCGGCACCAAAGCGATGCCGATTCAGTGCCCAATCGGCGCCGAGTCAGAGCTTGAGGGCCATGTTGATCTGATCACCATGCAGGAATGGGTTTGGGCCGGCGAAGATCTCGGCGCGAGCTGGGAATTGCGGGAAATCCGTGACGAGCTGAAAGACAAATGTGCAGAGATGCGCGCGACCATGGTCGAACTTGCTGTCGAGCAAGACGAAGACGCCATGATGGCTTATCTCGATGGCGAAGAGCCTTCGATTGAAAAGCTGCGTGAGCTGATCCGTAAGGGCACCCTGGAAATGGCGTTCGTGCCGGTCTTGGGTGGTTCGGCATTTAAGAACAAAGGTGTTCAGCCAATGCTGAACGCGGTTCTGGATTACCTGCCGAGCCCGCTCGATGTGCCTGACTATATGGGCTTTAAGCCTGGCGACGAAACAGAGACTCGCGACATTGCGCGCTCTGCCTCGGACGATCAGCCATTTGCTGGCCTCGCATTCAAAATCTGGAACGATAAGTACTTTGGGTCTCTGACATTTGTACGGATTTATTCCGGCGTGCTGACCAAGGGCGGTTCCGTGCTGAACGCGACCAAGGGCAAAGCTGAACGCGTTGGTCGAATGATGATCATGCACTCGAACGATCATGACGATATCGAAGAAGCGTATGCGGGCGACATTATCGCAATCGCGGGCCTTAAAGGTACGACAACGGGTGATACCCTGTCGGACAAGAATAGCCCCGTTGTTCTGGAAACCATGAACTTCCCGGATCCAGTGATTGAGATTGCGGTCGAGCCAAAGACCAAAGCGGACCAAGAAAAAATGTCTGCAGGTCTGGCGCGTCTTGCTGCTGAAGATCCAAGCTTCCAGGTTGAGACGGACATTGAGTCTGGTCAGACGATCATGAAGGGAATGGGCGAGCTTCACCTCGACATTCTGGTCGATCGCCTGAAGCGCGAATTTAAAGTTGAAGCCAATATTGGTCAGCCAAAAGTGGCCTATCGTGAGGCGCTCGGCAAAGCTGCTGACATCGACTACACGCACAAGAAACAGTCTGGTGGTTCTGGTCAATTTGCGCGCATCAAGGTTGAGTTTGAGCCGCTTGAGCCAGGTTCAGGTTTTGTCTTCGAGAGTAAGATTGTTGGCGGTAACGTCCCCAAGGAATTCATTCCGGGTGTCGAAAAAGGCCTCAACATGGCCAAGGAGAACGGTCTGCTGGCCGGCTACCCAATGACCGACTTCAAAGCGACACTTCATGATGGTGCGTATCACGATGTCGACTCAAGCGTCCTGGCGTTTGAAATCGCAGCGCGCGCAGCGTTCCGAGAGCTGAAAACCCAAGGTGATCCGCGTTTGATGGAGCCGATTATGAAGGTAGAAGTTGTCACCCCTGAAGACTATATGGGTGATATCATTGGCGACCTGAACTCACGTCGTGGGCAGATCCAAGGCAGTGAGCCACGCGGCAACGCGACGGCGATCAACGCCTACGTGCCACTGGTGAATATGTTTGGTTATGTGTCCAACCTTCGCGGGATGTCGCAAGGCCGGGCGAACTTCACCATGCAATTTGAACATTATGCGGAAGTGCCGAAAGCTGAGGCACAGAAGCTGGTATCTGAGCTGGCTGGCTAAGCCGAAACAAGAATAGAAGATTTGGTATTAGGAGTATCCCATGGCCAAAGAGAAGTTTGAGCGTAATAAGCCGCACGTAAACATCGGCACGATTGGTCACGTTGACCATGGTAAGA
>JAEPOM010000026.1 GCA_017642885.1 Henriciella sp.
TCTTGCCCATAGTTCAGCTCCATATCTGAAGCCGGTACTAACTCAAATAATGGACCACTTTCTGGGGAGCAGACCAGGCAGCTTGTTGGCTTTAAGTTTTCCTGGCTCACAGGAGTTGAGTTCGGGGGCCAACTCACAAAGCATATCTAGATACTGGCTAGTTTTGAACGCTTCTGCCGATACGATCGCTTTGCAGCCTACTTTGTTCAAGGCGTACTCCAGCTCATACAGTCGATAAGCTGGATTGATGCACACCATGATTGCACCGATTTTTGCGGTCGCGAATTGTGTTAGCACCCATTCAATTCGATTTGGCGACCAAATTCCAATTCGGTCACCTGGAGAGATTCCAATCGCCAGGAACCCCTTTGCGAGCCGATCAATCTCGTCGTTAAATCTGCCATAAGTCCACTTAATGTCTTGATGTGGCATAACGATCGCTAAATGGTTTGGATCATCCGCTACAATCTTATCTAGGTGAGCACCAATGGTCGTATCGAGTAAATCGAATTTGGGAGCGCTGTATTCAGCTATTTTTATCATGTGATGATCTCCAGATTGGGTAAGACGCTCGCTATGATCGGAACCTCGCCCGTGGAGGTCGAACCGAAACGGTCGATCCAGAGGCTATTGGTTTTGTGATGGCTGTTTCTCCTGCGTTTGGGGCGATGGTCTTCTATGTTTCGAAAAGAAGCCAAAAGCCGAGACTGCTTTATCACAACGAGAGGGATATTCTCAGGTGATGATTTGAAGTTCACTTTTCGTTGGCGATTCCTGTCAAAGATAACGGCGCGCGACTATGTGGGGACACGCCGAAGCGCCTGGGCCATACAATGAATACCACCGCCGGTCTTCGAGATTTCGCTCATATCAACTTCCGCAACTTCGAAGCCCCGGGCCTTGAGTTGTTCAATCAAAGCAGTTGAGGATTTTGGGGCGATGACACGGTCACCTCCGAGCGACATGACATTGCATCCCAGGTCCATCGTATCCTGGAACGGGACGTCGATAATCTCATGCCCTTTACCTTCAAGCCAGGCAATAACATCAGGGTCAGTGCAGGTTCGACATGCCGCTGTTAGACCTTCAGCAATCGGGCAAATCATCAAATCGATATGCACATAATATTCGTCGATAAAGGCAACCCGGGTTTCCCAGCCTTCGGCATTAAACCAGCTAGCAACTTGGAGGGCACCCTCTTCCTGAGTGCGAGCGCCACCGCATCCGATCAACACAGTTCGATCGTCGATGATGACAAAGTCGCCCCCCTCAAAGGTTCCGGCGGTGACCATATCATAGATTGGAATACCGAGCCGTTGATAGAGTTCAATCGCTGCGTAGTTTTCGCCGCGTCGCCACCACTGAGCCAATGCAGTGATAAAGGGGCCGTATGGTGTCATGACACTGGAGTCGCGCGCATAGACTTGCATGGTCAGTTCCGGGGCCCCCTTGAGCATATGAACATCGACGCCAAAATGCTGATAGGCCGCAACCAACTCGTCGTGCTGTGCTCGCGCAACTTTCAGATCGCATGGGGCATCACGGAGATACTTGCGTGATAAGGAACTGGTTGCGCGGTGAAATAGGTTATCAGCAGGGCCGAGCAGGACATCGGTGAGCTTGTCCGTTTCATTGCGGAATCCCCAGCGATTTAAACGTGGCGTGCCACCGTCAGCGCGCCGACCTTTTAATGTGAAGCCGGGTTCGGCTGACAATGCGACGCTCATGACCAGTTCCTTTCAATGCATAGCCTGGTGAGATCGTAGCCATCATTAAGTTTGTGCGTTCTGTCGAAAGCGGACAGATCTATTGCCAATCAGGAACCTTTTTTGGCCGTTTGTAACAGTAAGCTTGCCGTTTTGGTCGCTATTGATGGTAGATAACGTCCGAGAATGCGGAGGAAATCGGTTTGAGTGGCTCTAATACCGTAGAGAAGTTTCCCGTCCTAATTACCACCTGCCTGGTCTCATCAATCGGGGCGATGTCGTTCAATGCGATGCCGGTTCTGCTCGGAGGTCTGGCAGAGACACGCGCGCTGAACGAGTCCGAACTTTCGGCGATTGCATCAGCGATCTTTTTTGGAAGCTTGATCGCAGTGTTTTCTGCCGTTTATTGGGTGAACCGTTTATCCTGGCGTTTGGTCATTATTGTAATGGCGATCGCTACGATTCTGATCAGCGCATTCCTCCCCTTTATCGCCGGGCATATCCAGTTGACGATGCTTCTTGCCTTGCTCGGCTTTGTGATGGGCGCGCTCTACTCTCCGGCGCTCGCCGCACTCAGCTTGTCGCGTACGCCCGAGCGCGCTTTTGCGATCGCGATCGCGCTTCAAGTGGCGGTCTCGGCGCTCGTTGCTTATTCTCTTCCGGTATTTTTGACGCCAGCATTGGGGCTGTGGGCGATTCCATGCGTGCTTATGATAACATCTATTTTAGTCTTGCTCTGCATCTCATGGCTACCCGAACGAAGCTCAGACCCCGTAGAAGCTACGGAATCAGATGTCAAAGCGCCACGCAAACAGGTGCTGACGGGCATTCTTGGTCTGATGGCAATGTGCGTTTTCTATATCGGCTTGATTGGCGCGTGGGAGTTTTTAGAGCGAATAGGCAACAGCTGGTCGCTATCTCATGAATATATCGGCGGAATCATTGCTTTGGCTCTGATTGTTGGTGCGGGTGGGGCTTTGTTTCCAATGGTCCTGGGTGATCGTTTTGGCAAAGTGCGGCCAGTTATCCTCGCAATCGTGCTTTTGCTTGCCGCCGCGATATTGCTGTCTGTACAAGGGACCGCATTGCGGTTTGCTGCTGGTGCGATCCTGTTGAATGTCGGCTGGAACCTCGCCATTCCCTTCATGTACGCATCGCTCGCCGACGCCGACCCTAGCGGTCGGTTCGTCGTCTTCTCAGTGAGTATCCAAATGGCTGGCGCTGTTATCGGAGCGGGGATCGCCGGTGCGCTTGTCGTAGGCGTCGGCTTCTCTGGCTTGTTTACCTTTTTCGGGGGCTGCGTCTTAATGGCTTTGGCAATTCATACGCTCGTCGTTCGTCGACTGATGGCATCCAGTTCGAATTCTGTGGGCGAGATTGACTAGGAGTTCTTGATGAGAGTGCTGGGAATGGATGCCCAAGAAGTCGAGGGCATTTATATGACCACTCTGTTCCAGTTGGCAGAGGACGAAGGCGTAGATACTGAAACGATTTTGCAATCGCTTAACCTCAACCGCGAAGAGTTTTTGAAGGCGGAGAAGCGGTTTCTCTATCGCGACTTTTATTCGGCGGTTGAGCTGATTGAGGCAGCAGGGGTCGAAGGTCTTGGTTTAAAAATGGGTCAACGCGAAGGCGTTCTTACACATGGGATGCTTGGTTACGCTTGCATCGCTGCGCCCAATCTCCGCGAAGCGCTTGAAACTTACATTCGCTATGCGCCGCATACAGGTTTGGATGTGACACTTACGCTGGGTTTGTCAAAAGAGGCTAGCGTTGTGACCGCGCTACCGCACGGCGATACGGGACAGCACTTGCGATTCACGATCGAAGAGATTTTTGCGAACTGGACGTTCATCGGGCGATCTTTGAGCGGTGGTCGACTGCCACTCCGTGAGGTCTGCGTCACATATAGTGCTCCACACTATACTTATCTTTATGGAGAGGTTCTGGGCTGCTCGGTAAAGTTTGATCAACCAACAAATCAATTGGTGTTTGCGCCCGAGGCTCTTGAAACATCCTTCATTACGGCCAATCGAACTTTGTTTAAAATTTGCACGGCGCAATGCGAAACACTTTATGTTCGGCATGCCCGCACCGGTGGGTTAGTCGGCATTGTCCGCCGTATTTTGATCAATAAACCATCTAAGCCGCCAACACTGATTGCACTAGCGGATGAACTGGGGTTAAGCGCGAGATCCTTGCGACGACATCTGCGCGAGGAAGGCACGTCTTATCAAACGCTCTTACACCAAGTGCGGATGGAGCTCGCAGCCGATTATTTGAAAACTACAGTCGCAACCCCCGATGAAATCTCTTATCTTATTGGTTTCGAAGAACCTTCAAGCTTCTATCGGAACTTCAAAAAATGGTCAGGCACCACGCCGCAGGCTTACCGCGTTGCCCATCGCGATTGACCCAATACGCCATCACACTGGCCGCTTGAGCAAGTGAGATTGAGCCGAGTGTTTCTCAAGGTAGAGCAAGTTCAATCAACCAAAGTGACGTTTAGCCTTTGGGCTTACAGCAGCTTTTATGGGGAGAAGAAAATGAGCAAATACTTAGCAACGGCCCTTAGCGCGACAATTTTGGCCAGCGGTGGGTATTTGCCCGCTACAGCGCAGGACCAGGGTGAAGACAGTGAGGCACGCTTGCAAACCGTCACGGTGACGACCCAAAAACGCGCTGAATCCATCAATGAAGTGCCAATTGCGATTTCGGCAGTCCCTGCAGAAACTCTGGAAGCGACGGGTATCTCGAATGTTACAGAGCTGATTCCTTACATACCAGGGCTAACCGGGAATGCCACTGGTGTTGCGACCAATATTTGGAACATTCGAGGCATCGGGACCAATGACTTCTCAGTTGGGTCAGAACCAGCGGTCGCAGTCTTCTTGGATGATGCTTATATCGGCCGAAATGTGAATGCGACAGCAGCCTTCTTCGACATTGATCGAATTGAAGTCGTGAAAGGGCCGCAAGGCACCTTGTTTGGCCGCAATGCATCCGCGGGTGCTATCAGCATCATCAGCAAGAAGCCAGAAGACGCGAATACGCTACAAATCGGATTGGGTTTGGGTAATGAAGATCAGACCGAGGCTTCATTGATCGCAAATGGCGTAATATCGGATAATTTCCGCGTTCGCCTGGCGTATCGTAATCAAGGAATCGATGGCATTCAGTTCGCGGAAGGGGTTAATCAAAACCTAGCGACGGACAATAATACAGCGCGTTTGACTGCCGCTTTGGAGCTCTCGGACTCAACCGATATATTGGCTTCACTCCACTATAGCGATTTTCAATCGACCAGTGGCCGCTTGCACAGTGCAGGTTTGGCTGAGCTCCTCATGGCGCCGGGGGCGGGAGATCCATTTTCGAACCGCACGTCAGCCAATGACATCACTGGCGAAGAAGGCGAGATATTCGGAGCTAATCTGCGAATTGAGCATGAATTTGCAAATGGCATCACGCTGACATCAATTTCAGACTACCGCACGTGGGAATATTCGTTCAGCCAAGATCTTGATGGTGTGGGCCCGATCTTGCCCCTTGATCTTGGGGATATTTTCTTCGGGGTTCCTGGGTCTGCCGTGACATTTGGTGGGCCAGTGTTTTCGCAACCCGACATTGGTGCGGACACGATTAGCCAAGAGTTTCGACTTAATGGATCAAACGACCGGCTCGATTGGTTTATTGGCGCAAGTTACTTCCAAGAGGACGTGAACGAAAACGCTTTCTTTACCTGGCCATTGGTGTTTGATGCTGATGCGTTGCTTGGCGCGGGTGGTCAGCTGACCCTGTTTGATCAAAACACGCCGGCATCTTACGATGTGGAGGGTGAAAACACATCCATCGGAATCTACGGAGACGTCACGTTCGCTGTCACAGATCAGTTTAACCTAACGGGTGGATTGCGCTGGACTGATGATGAAAAAGACTATTGCTCCACGAACGTTGATCCTGCGTTTAGTTTCTTCCAAATTCTTGGTCCAGATACACTGGGCGAAACGATTTGTGGCACGCAACAAAGCGACGAGCTCACGTATCGCGTGGTCGGAGACTTTCAGGCAACCGATGATATCTTGCTCTATGCGTCCTTCGCGACCGGGTACAAAGGTGGGGGTTTTAACACCGGAACCGTCGGTTCAGGTCCGTTCTTTTCAGATGCTCCATTTTCGCTAGTACCGTTTGATCCAGAGACTTCTGAGTCGATTGAGGTCGGATTTAAAGCGACACTGTTTGACGGCGAAGCACAACTGAACACCGCGATTTACTCGACCGATTATGAGGACTTGCAGCTACTCGACAACGCAATTGCCTTACGAATTCAAAACATCGCAGAGGTTAAATCTGATGGTGTTGAAGTCGATTTCACTTGGGTGCCAAGGGCGATCGAAGGGCTGAATGTCACTGCAAGCTACGCCTATAACGACAGTGAGATCTCCGCCCCAGGTCAGTCGATTGATGGATCGGTGCTTTCAGATGCACCTGAACAAACATTTTCAGCAACCGCGTCATACAGCCATGATGTTGGTCAATTCGGTGATTTGACTTGGTTTGGCGGATACACTTGGCAGGATGATGTTTTGTTGGATAGCAACGGTATCGCATTTCCACGAGAAGCCTACGGAACTGCAGATGCCGCCATTACTTTTACGCATAGTAGTGGGCGGTATGATGTATCCCTTTCAGCCAATAATCTGTTCGATGAAGAAGCCGTCATTTCTGCGGCTGACCCGCTTGGCCTCGGTTTCCCACTGACCCTTCGGAACCAGCCGCAATTGTATATGCTGAAATTGAACTTGTTTTTCGGTGGCTGATCGAGACATTTGTCTCAAGCTCAATCGCGAAGAGGTCTGATCATGGATCAGCAAGTGTTAGACGATAAAGTCGCGATCGTTACGGGTGCTGGAAATTCAAAAGGAATGGGCTGGGCAAGTTGCCTAGCCCTTGCCTCATTAGGTGCTCGGGTGGTTGCGACAGACCTTGAACGAGATGGTGTTCAAGATCAGCTTCAAGCGCTATGTGCGGAAATTGAAGCTTCGGGCGGGCGGGCGCGCGCGCTTACCTTAGATGTAACCAATCCTAAAGATGTCGACCGTGTGGTTGATGAGGTTGTTGGCACCGAGGGTCGAGTCGACATTCTGTTTAACAATGCTGGCTTGGGAGCAGGTATCGGCCCTTTTCTGGAAATCTCTGACCAGGAATGGCAGTCGGTTTGGTCAGTCAATGTTATGGGAATGGTGAGCTGTGCGCGTGCCGTTATCCCACATATGCAGGCAATTGGTGGCGGCGTTATTATCAACAACGCCTCTCTCGCTGGACTTGGTGTGGTGGAAGAAATGTCGGCTTATTCAGCCAGCAAGTTCGCTGTCATCGGGCTTACCAAATCTCTAGCAGCTGAGTTTGGAAAGGATGGCATTCGTTGCAATGCTGTCTGTCCCGGTTCGATCCAGACCTCCATGTACGAACTTGAGATTGAGCATGTTTCAAAGTCCACAGGGCGGTCTCGGCAAGAGGTCGAAGCCGAGCTAGATGCGCTCGTCCCACTTGGCCGGTCCGCAATGGCGCGCGAAGTGGCGGACGTTGTGGCATTCTTAGCTAGTCCCGCATCAGGATACGTCTCGGGTGTCGCTCTGCCGGTAGCTGGGGGGATGGCGCCCGGCCTCTGATTTTTTGCGGTCAAAATATGCGGGCTGGATCATCACGTTTTAGAAGTTCTTGAATTTCTACCACATTGCCATCTGGGTCTCGCCCATATGTGCCGCGGATGCCATCGCCCATCTCTTGTACGTGGGTATGAAACCGCATTCCGCGCGCTAGGAGGGCGTTGTAGACCGCCTCAACATCTGTAACATCAAGACAGATATGTGTGAGGCCATGATCATTTACCGGGCGATTAGGGTCGACTGGTTTCGGCTCAGGCGAGTAATATTCAAATAACTCGATGCATGCGTTGCGTCCTTTCAACATTGCAACGCGCGCCCCAGATCCTCGCAATCCTGTAACCGCATCTGCAACTTCGCTTGTTTCATCGCCGGCGCGCCACTCAAAGCCGTCGACCTCAGCAAAGCCTAGCGTATCACGATAAAACTTGAGCATCTGATCCCAACGTCCTGTTGAGATCGCGATGTGGTGGAGTCCATTAATACCGTCAATCATGCTCGGCTCCTTCTTGCGTTGTTATATAGAGAGGCGGATGCCGGTCCATCCATGGCATCGTTCGTTCAAAGAACCTTGCGAGTTGAAGGAGGGTAGCCTCGTCTCCGTAACGGGCTTGGATTTGAACGCCAATTGGCAAGCCTTCATTGGTCCACCCGAGGGGAAGTGAAATCGCGGGTAGGCCTGTTGCATTGGCCTGAAATGTATACTGGCACAAGGCGGCGCTGGCTGGATCACCAAAGTCTAGCATCCAAGGTTTTTCGGTGTACGGGCCAGTTCGTCCAAGTAGCGGCGCCGGAGTACACGTTGCCGGGGTGATGAGGACATCATAGTCGGTTAGGAAATCGTGGAAGTGTTTACTGCAGAGATCTTGTGTCAGCAACGCGTCCATAAGGTTTTGCGCGGAAAGTGCCTGGCTCCGCGATATCATTTTAAGGGCATTCGGTTCGAGTGTTGTTTCATCGAGCGGACGATCCATCTCCGCGGAGAGATGATCTAGCATTGTGGTAATTTCCACCGACCAGAGGTCGCTCATCGCAGATGCGAACGTTTGAAATTCAACATCTGGATAGCCTTCTTCGACGATATGACCGGCGTCCGAGAGTAGGGTTCCAACACGCTTGATGGCATCGATACAAGATGCATCAGTGAGACAGGGCCCGCCATTGTTCCAGTTGACCGCAACCTTTAGATTACGAAATGGCATCTCCATAATGCTGCTATAGGATGTAGTGGGGGCAGCAAGCGTTTGTGGTTCGGAAGGCGCGGGGCCATGAAATGCGTCGAGAAAACGCGCTTGGTCCCGGACCGTTCGAGAAACGACAAATTCTGTTGCATGGCCGAGTGGACGATCGGCAATAAAAATGGGCCAGGTTGATACTCGGCCACGCGTTGGCTTTAGTCCTACCAGACCATTCAGCGAGGCGGGTATACGAATTGAGCCACCACCATCTGACGCGTGTGCTGCGGGAACGATTCCAGATGCCACGGATGCGGCTGCTCCACCAGAAGATCCGCCGGCGCTTCGGGCGAGATCCCACGGGTTGTGGGTCGAGCCTTGCAAAAGTGTTTCAGTATTACAGTCATATGCAAACTCTGGAACGGTTGTGCGGCCCAAAGGAATAAGCCCCGCCGCACGCATTTTTGAGAAGAGATGCGTTTCTTCTTGAACGACAGAGCCAACCATCAAACGGCTACCCTGTTCTTGCTTGCGTCCCGGCTCGCCAGCGCCAATGTCTTTGAGTAGCCAGGGAACACCCGCGAATGGTCTGTCAGCTGCTTCTGGCCAGTCTTCGAGCGTTTCAACTCGATCTTGAAAATACTCGATAACCGCATTGAGCTTTGGATTAAGTGACTCAATGGCGCTTATGGTCGCCTGAACGACGTCTTTCTGGGAGACGGCTCGCTCTTTAATGAGTTGAGCCAATCCCGTGGCGTCTTGTTCAGCATACTCTTCTGGCGTCATTGTTCCACGGTCCCCGCATTTTCTTCACAAAAGTAGTCCGGTGATTGTTGACCCGTAAAGTTATGAACGGTCAGATCGCTCGCACGAACGGTCACGACCATTTCTGCCACCGCTATGGCCGGAGCGAACACGGTAGAGTGTTTATATCGCCGTATGGTTTGATTGCCGTTTGCCTATTCTGGTAAAGCAACAATCTGGAGCTCGCCATGACCCAAGCAGATACACGCTTGAACTCGACCTGGGATCTTGATCGTAAGCATTTCATGCACCCGTGGACTTTCTTTGACAGTTTCAAACAAGACGGCAGCCTGGTGATCTCCTCAGCTGAGGGGTGTTATGTAACGGACGCATCTGGAAAGAAATATTTCGATGGCCTTGCGGGTCTTTGGTGCGTGAACATTGGATATGGACGTGAGGAAATGGTAGAGGCGATTGCCGAGCAAACGCGTAAATTGCCATTTTTCAATCCATTCGTTGATACGACCAACGAACCAGCGGCTCAGCTCGCTGGGAAGCTCGCCGAACTCGCGCCGGGTTCACTCAATCATGTATTTTATTCAGGCGGTGGTTCGACGGCGAATGATACAGCTTATCGGTTGATCCAGTTCTATCAGCGCGTCCGCGGTAAGCCCGAAAAGCGGCACATCATAACCCGTCATGAGAGTTATCATGGTTCGACATTTCTTGCCGCGTCGCTAAGCGGAAAAGTCGGTGACAAAGTACCAGAATTTGGGTTCCTCGAAGACGGATTGCATAAGATTTCGTGCCCCGACCCGTATCGTCGTCCGGCGAATATGACGCTCGAAGCCTTCGGCAACTTTTTGATCGATGAGTTCGAGCAAAAGGTACTTGAGCTTGGTGCAGAAAATGTAGCGGCGTTTTTTGCAGAACCTGTCATGGGATCGGGAGGGGTAATGTTGGCTCCAGAAGGCTATCTCGCTCGGATATACGCCTTATGTCAAAAGTACGACATCCTGTTTGTTGCCGACGAAGTTGTGACGGCGTTCGGACGAGTGGGGCACTGGTTTGCATCGAAAGATATGTTCGGTGTGCAGCCTGACATTATCAATTGTGCGAAGGGGATTACCTCGGGCTACATTCCGCTTGGGGCGACGATCTTCTCAGACGAGATTTATGACGTAATATCCGCGCCTGGCCATGACAGGTACTTTCCACACGGATTTACATATTCAGGGCATCCCGTGGCGTGTGCTGCCGCGCTGAAAAATATTGAAATCATCGAGCGTGAAAGTCTTTGCGAGCATGTGCGCGAGATCGGACTATATCTGAATGAGCAGCTTGCAACGCTTCTTGATCTCGAGATCGTCGGCGATGTACGTGGCGTTGGATTCATGTGTTGTGTTGAGAACGTTGCCGACAAAGAGTCCAAGGTGTTGTTTCCGGACGAGGTCAACATTGCTAAGCGTATCGCTGATGCGTGTGAAGAGAATGGTTTGATCGTTCGGCCGGTAGGGCATCTGAATATCATTTCTCCGCCATTGACCATGACGCGTGAGCAAGTCGACCTGTTGATTGGCAGTCTACGAAAAGCCATCATAACGACGACTGATGTGTTGCGCCAAGAAGGGCGTTTAGAGACCCGTGCGCCGGCACACGTTTAATAGTGGACCCAATGTTCTTTAATCTGAATGGAAAACGCGCATTGGTGACAGGCGCAGCAAGCGGCATTGGTTTAGCTGTTGCTCGGCGTTTCGAGGCGGCAGGCGCGAATGTCATCTATACCGATCTTCCAGATGCCGCCCCTGATGGCGTGACTGAGGACGCTTACCGTCAGCTTGATGTGACGGATCAGGTCGCATTGCAAAGATTAGCCGCCGAAATCGAAGGTAGTAAACTCGATATTTTGGTCAGTAATGCAGGTATCGCCTTGGAGGAAGGTGTACTCGCGCAAAGTGATGTAGAGGCGGTCCGGAAGATAGTGGAAGTGAACCTTATCGGTGGGATGCTTGTTATGAAGCACTTGGCTCCACAAGTGCGCGATGGGGGATCGATTATTTGTACGGCTTCTGCAGCAGCAGCTTTAGCCATGCCGGAGTTTGGCGCCTATGCTGCGTCGAAATCGGGCGTAACTGGTTTAGTGCGCGTTGGCGCGGTTGAGCTGGGAGCCCGAGGTGTCCGCGTGAATGCGGTCTGCCCTGGTACGATTGAGACTCCGATGACAGATGCTAGCTCAAATGAGGGCAAATTCACCAAACAAGTGTGCGCACTAAACCGCATCGGGCGAACATCGGACCTTGTCGGACTTTATCACTTCTTGGCTTCTGATGAGTCTGCTTATCTGACTGGCCAGAGTCTTTATGTCGATGGTGGACTTTCGGCAGGCTATCCACAGCACATGATTGACGCTGTCATGAGCTAGAGCCAATCGGGCACCGAGTCTCGAGCATACACTTGTTGAATGGTTTCAGGCTGTCGAATCCAAGAAGCGCTTCTCGCATTGACGAGAACAGTTCCGGGGCGAGGCATCGCGTTGAAATTACACGACAGGCTCTCAATGTAAGCCCCAGTATCCATCAGCGCGACGATATCGCCGGCGTTTACGTCTGGAACATCAGCATCGAGCAGGATCATTTCTCCGTTACAAGATTTCCCGACCAGATCAATGCACTGCGTTGCAGGAGTGTTGGCTTTGTTCGCGATCAGATACTGAAAAAGCCGCGTTGATGGATCCATCGCGAATGTGCCGAGAAAGACTTCGGACGTATCAAGCTCGGCCCAGACCTGGTGGCCAAATCGTTTGCTGGACTTTATGTTTGCGACCTCTGTCAAATGAAGACCCGTATCAGCATGTAAGCTTCGGCCTGGCTCAATTTCGACTGTCAGTCCTTCCTTTGAAAGTTGATGCCTGTCGAGAGTACTGCGGAGGGCCGACATCATGGCTTGTGCATAAGATTCAATCGCAGGCGCTTTCATACCCGAGCGCGGACCATCTGTGTCAAAATCGCGCGGAGGCGCGAAGCCACCGCCAAAATCGAGGTGATCTGGCCGGTAACCTGTTAATCCGGCTTCTGTGCAGACATCCACGGACATATCCACCATATGTTCAACCAGACCGGCCCAAAGCTTAAGATCGGTGCTTTGCCGGCCAATGTGACAGTGAAAGCCAATAAGTCTGGTCTCATTATGCGCCGCAATGATTTTTGCGGCTGCAACGGCTTCTTCGTACGGTAAGCCGTAACGAATTCGCTGGGTAAGCTCTCCTACCGGAAGCGGGGCGAAGTCCGAAGTAATGTCCAGTTTGGAGAGATCCGGCTTCAAACGAAGCATAACTCGCGCAGCTTTCCCAAGCCTACGCGCTTCTTCGACACATAGACTAACCTCTCGTAGCGCATCAATCACAATTCTTGCGCCAACTTCGATGCCGCGAGCAATGACTTTGCGCGATTTCAGAGATCCGTTGACTGAGAGTTTTTGTGGATTGGTTTGTCCTCGAAGGGCGCCTTCAAGCTCACTAGGACCAAATGTATCGCAGCCATATCCTTCTTCCGATAAGATTCGGCGTATGGCGATGTAAGGGGCGGCTTTAAAAGCAGGATAGACATCGACTTGTCCTTCAGGCCACTGATCTTGAAACGCTTTTTTGATGCGACGCGCGTTCTGGCGCAGTTGGTTTTCAGAGATCACGAATATTGGCGTGCCAAACTCTTTCGCAAGATCTTGTGCGGCGATGTCTTCAATCATGAGCTGGTCTCGCTCAACTCTAATCGCGCCGTTCGTGTCTAGCATACGCATTTCCTTTGATATTTGGGCACCAGATTCACTATCGAATAGATAACCTCATCGTCTTCTGTGAGTGATCAGACTGCAATGTAAAAGTGGGACAAAAATCTGGCCGAATCGGACACTCCATTTGGCCAAACATGCGGGCAGGATCTTTTGAAATGACAACACAGAAGATCCGATAGAGATGACAGATTTAGAAAAAACCGGCCTTCTTCGCAAAAACGCCTTCATCGGAGGGGCTTGGCGATCGTCAGCCGATGGAACTACTTTTGAAGTGTCCAATCCTGCTACCGGCGAATTAATAGGCTCGGTTGCAAAGTGCGGAGTAACAGAAACCCGGGATGCCATTGATGCAGCTGACACAGCTTTTAACCATTGGGCAACAATGCCAGCTGCTGCGCGTGCAGAGATCATGTTTAAATGGCGAGATTTACTCGTATCGAACGCTGACGATTTAGCGCGTTTATTGACTGCTGAAATGGGCAAACCACTCGCAGAGGCGCGAGGTGAAATTCTTTACGGTGCCTCATATCTGACTTGGTTCGCCGAAGAAGCAAAGCGAATCTACGGCGAAACCTTTCCGACTGCAGGTGCTGACTCTCGTGCATTAGTCTTGCGCCAGCCGGTTGGGGTGTGCGCCGCAATTACCCCCTGGAATTTTCCAAACGCGATGCTGATGCGCAAAGCTGCTGCGGCGCTCGCCGCGGGGTGTACGCTGGTGGCAAAGCCTGCTGAAGATACACCATTCTCAGCGCTTGCTGTTGCGGGTTTGGCAGACGAAGCAGGCGTGCCGCCCGGCGTGTTCAATGTGGTGCCTGCCGCCAATCCAGTCGCGGTGGGTGACATACTCACATCTGATCCCCGAGTTCGGAAAGTGTCTTTTACGGGATCAACAGAGGTTGGGCGGATCTTGCTTCGCCAAAGCGCCGACACGATCAAAAAAGTCTCTATGGAGCTTGGAGGCAACGCACCTTTTATCGTGTTTGAAGATGCAGATCTGGATGCGGCCATTGAAGGAGCGATCGCTTCGAAGTTTCGTAATGCCGGTCAAACTTGTGTGTGTTCGAACAGGTTTTTGGTTCAAGAAAGTGTTGCGGATGTGTTTCGCGATAAACTTATTAATCGGCTTTCAGAACTTAAAGTGGATCATGGTGATCGGGAAGGTGCTGTCATTGGCCCCCTGATCAACGAGTCGGCTCTTCTCAAAGTTGAGCGCTTGGTGCGAGAAGCCCGTGATGCAGGAGCGTGTATTCGTTCCGGCGGAGGCCGGAGCGATGTGGGCAATCTCTTCTATCTACCAACGGTGATCGATCGCGTTCAGCCAGAGATGTCTATCTTCAAGGAAGAGATTTTTGGCCCTGTCGCAGCGCTCATCAGCTTCGAAAGCGAGGCGGATGCGGTGCGTTTGGCTAATCAGACAGAGTATGGTCTGGCGGCCTATTTCTACACTCAGGATTTGGGGCGAGCGTGGCGCGTCGGGGAAGCCCTGGAGTACGGAATGGTTGGACTCAATACCGGTCTGCTTTCCTCTGCGTCGGCCCCGTTCGGTGGCGTCAAGCAATCTGGCATGGGGCGCGAGGGCTCGCGGCACGGGCTCGAGGATTATCTGGAACTGAAGTATTTTCTAATGGGAGGGCTCGGCATATGAGCGCCACACTGAACACGAATAACAGCGCCCTCTGGAAGCGTCGCGAAGCGGCAATTCCTCGTGGCGTAGGGAACATGCATCCTGTATTTGCTGCGCGCGCGCAGAACGCTGAGATCTGGGATGAGGAGGGAAGGCGTTACATTGATTTTGCCTCCGGGATCGCCGTCAACAACACTGGGCACAATCACCCAGGCATTCAAGCAGCTGTCGCGAAACAACTCGAAGCGTTTTCACATGTCTGCTTTCAAGTCAGTCCTTATACCAGTTATCTGGAGCTTGCGGAGCGACTTAACAAAGCCGCCCCGGGTGAGACCCCAAAGAAGACAATATTTTTGACCACCGGAGCAGAAGCGGTTGAAAACAGTGTCAAAATCGCCCGTGTCGCCACTGGGCGCACGGCGGTCATTGCTTTTTCAGGAGCGTTTCATGGACGGACAATGATGGGCATGGCGCTCACCGGCAAGGTCGTGCCTTACAAAACGGGATTTGGCCCATTTCCTGGTGAGGTTTATCACTTACCTTTCCCAGCGGAGTATCTTGGGGTGACGGGAGATGAGTCGCTTGCTGCTCTGGAGACTTTGTTTAAATCGGATATTGGTCCGGACCGTGTGGCCGCCATTATAATCGAACCCATTCAAGGCGAAGGCGGCTTTTACGCAGCGCCAGCGGCATTCCTTCAGGCGCTGCGGACGCTATGTGATCAGCATGGGATCATTTTCATTGCAGATGAAATACAGTCTGGGTTTGCTCGGACTGGTAAAATGTTCGCGATTGAGCACTCTGGTGTAGAGCCCGATTTGATGACGGTCGCAAAGGCTATGGCTGGAGGTTTTCCTATTTCTGGAGTGATTGGAAAGGCGGAGATTATGGATGCTGCAGCGCCAGGCGGTCTAGGCGGAACCTATGGCGGTTCGCCGATCGGCTGTGCCGCCGGGCTCGCTGTATTGGACGTGATCGACGACGAGGAGCTCTGCGCGCGAGCCGTAAAAATAGGCGATGAGATCAAGCGACGCTGTGAGGCTATACGTCAATCTGATCTTGGCATCGGAGACGTTCGCGGTACAGGCGCTATGGTGGCTATGGAACTGGTTGTTGATGGTGATGAGGCGTCGCCAGATCCAGATCGAACCAAGCAAATCGTGCAGATCGCGCGCGAGCAGGGGCTTTTGCTTTTGTCCTGCGGTGTGCGCGGTAATGTGATCCGGTTCCTGCCTGCTCTAACGATTGAGGAAGAGTATTTGTCTGAGGGGCTCGATATTCTCGAGCAAAGTGTGAAAGCCACCCAATGAGTTATGATTTTCATCGCAATCTAGGCTCTATGGCAAGGGGGCAATGGTTCTCTGTAAACTGGACTCATTTCTATGAACGTCCGAGTGGGGATCCTGAGATTCCTGAAGTTTGGTGCTATGCCGGTCATCAAAGTTATGAGCCCGGAGACGAAGTGACGCTCCATGTTAGTACATCTGCGCAATCGTATGAGTTGACCATTGTCCGCGATGGCGCGAAGCCCCAGCTGGTGCTGCACGAAGCGGCTCTTGAAGGACAATTGCAGCGAACACCGCAACACGCCTATCGGGATGGTTGTGACTGGCCTGTCTCATTTAGATGGCGAATTCCTGAAGATGCGCGTTCCGGGGGCTACGTCGTCACGGTTAGTATTGATGACGGGCAAGGCGGTCGAATCGAGCAGCATGGTTTCTTCATTGTGCGGTCAGCCGCGGAAGCTGCGCCAATGGTATTGATCGCCGCGACCTCGACTTGGAACGCTTATAATGATTGGGGCGGTGCCAACTCATATGAGGGTATTGCGGGCGATAACGGTAATCAGTTCTCTCCTGTCTTATCGACCCAGCGACCATGGGCACGCGGTCTGATATGGTTGCCTCAAGGCGCGCCGCGAATACCACACGCTATGTCTGCAGCCGGTGATGTGCCGCGTTACCCCAACTTCGAGTATGCGTTCGCGCAGGGGTTCTCAAAGTATTATGCAGCAGCTGGTTGGGCGTCTTATGAACGCCAGTTTGTCGTTTGGGCAGAGCAAGCTGGGTTCAAGATCGATCTAATCGCCCAAAGCGATCTTGAACACGATCCCGCTATCCTAGATCGATATGCGGGAGCAGTGATCGTGGGGCATGATGAATATTGGAGCCGCCCAATGCGCGAGACCGTGGATTCTTGGGTGGACAAAGGCGGTCGACTGGCCCGGTTCGGGGGGAACTATTTCTGGCAAGTTCGCCTCGAAGACGACGGTAGAACCCAGGTCTGTTACAAATACGAAGCGAGGGATCGCGACCCTCTTGCAGAAACCGATCAAGCGCATCTTGTGACAACGCTATGGGAGGATGCGACGCTGAATTATCCCGGTGCGGCCACGATGGGCCTAAATGGCAGTGCCGGTGTTTATGTTGGGCTGGGTGGCTTCATGCCGCGTGCGCAACGCGGTTTCACGGTTTACAGACCTGAGCATTGGTCGTTTTCTGGCAGCGATTTGTATTTCGGCGATCTGCTCGGACACGAAGCGGGCATCTATGGCTACGAAGTCGACGGCTGTGACTTTACCTTTGTTGAAGGTCGCCCCGAGCCAAGTTTTGAGGATGGCGTTCCTGACACTTTACAGATCCTTGCGATGGGGCCCGCTGCTCTGGTTGAGGAAGATCATGGCCATGCTGGAACATCATTATACGCTGGAACCGCGGACGGCGAATTTATCGGGGCGTTTAAGCATGGAAATCACGATCAGCGGGCTCTTGAGAAAGTGCGCTATGGTGCAGGTATGATCGCGATTTTTCAGCGCGGCAAGGGAGAGGTGTTCAATGCCGCATCCTGTGAGTGGGTCGTGGGGCTCACCAAAAATGATGCCGCTACGATGTGTGTTACGCGAAATGTCTTGGAGCGTTACTCTCAACCAAAGCCTTGATGACAAGGATTAGCCCAATGGCATTGCACCTGGTCGATCCACAACTCCACTCATTGGTGGAAGAATTTGAGGCTCTCAAAAGTGTGCCGATTGAACCTGACGCGCTGCGCAAGGTGATTGAAGCACAAGCGTCTACTGCGCCGCCGATGCTAAGACCTAACGTGATAGAACAAAAGCTTTGTATGCCGGGTCCGTCTGGGCCGGTGGAGCTTTTGGTGTTTAGCGCGAAAGGCGCCCCAAGTTTAGCTCCGGGTATCTTGTTTATTCATGGCGGAGGCTACATTGCGGGCTCACCCGAAAGCAGTAAGGCGCAGGCGATTGAAATTGCAGCAGAGCTTAAAGGCGTTGTTGTCTGTGCCCGCTATCGACTGGCCCCAGAATGCCCTGCGCCTGGACCGCTTGAAGACTGTTATGCAGCGTTGAAATGGCTTTGGGAGTCATCGGACGTTCTCGGTATTGACCAAAACCGCGTAGGTGTTTGGGGCGTGAGCGCTGGCGGTGGTCTCGCAGCGGCCTTGTGTCTGCTCGCTCGGGATCGGGGGGAAATTCCGCTCGCGGCGCAATTACTTAATTACCCGATGCTTGACGATCGCACGGTAGAGCGCCGACTGCCAGATCATTTCGGTGCTTTTGTCTGGACGCGCGCGTGGAACAAATGTGGATGGGAAGCATATCTTGGGCATGAAGCAGGCCTGGACGATGTCTCTCATTATGCCTCACCGGCGCGTGCGGAAGATTTATCGAGTTTACCGCCAACGATGATGGCTACCGCTTCGTTAGATTTATTCTTGGATGAGAACATGACCTATGCGCATCGCTTGCTTAAAACGGGTATCCCAACAGAAGTTCATGTTGCCCAAGGCGCATTTCATGCTTTCGAGACGGCCGCGGAAACTGATATTGTGAAACAGTCTATGCGGAAGCGATATGATTGGATGCGGCGTGTCCTGAAGATTGTTTGACCGTTCTTGATATAGGCTTGGCCACAACTGCCATCGCTCTCATTCTCTGAGTTCGCCATCTTTCTGACTTAAGAGGAAGATCGCGATGACCATCACAGTCGAAAAGACAGCTCTGGGCTCTGAAGTTGCTGACTTGATCGCTCGCTATCAAGTTAAGCCAGCTGTCCGCGCGTTCGTAAGCCAAACTCACAATAATTTCATCGATGGCGAGTTTGTACCGTCCGTTAGCCGAGCGACGTTGGAGACGGTTGAGCCATCGACTGGCGGACGCCTCTCTTCTATCGCTGCGAGTCAGGCCGAAGATATCGATCAAGCTGTTCAGGCCGCGCGCGGAGCGCTTGCAGGCGATTGGGGGGATCAGACACCTGCAGATAGAGCTAAATGGCTTTGGCGTCTCGCCGACTTAGTTGAACGGGACGCTCATCTGCTCGCTGAAATCGAAACCCTTGATAATGGCAAAGCGTTCGCGCCTTGTTTGGACGTAGATATTCTCGGAAGCGTTGACGTGTTGAGATATATGAGTGGCCAATCCCGAAACATCGAGGGGGCGACCCGAACCGTATCCGTGCCTGGGGCGCACTTTGCAATGACTTTGAAAGAGCCCATCGGTGTAGTGGGTGCGATCGTACCATGGAATTGGCCGTTTTCTATGGCGATCTGGAAAATCGCTGCGCCGCTTGCGGCCGGATGCGCGGTCGTTCTTAAACCTGCTCAGGAAACCTCGCTTTCAATACTCTACTTTGCTCGCCTCGCCCGTGAGGCGGGCCTCCCTCCTGGCGCGCTTAATATCGTTACTGGAGATGGACCGAGCCTTGGCGATCATATGACAACCCATCCCGGGATCGACAAAATCTCATTCACGGGATCAACGGCGACAGGACGGCGGGTCGGTGCTAGAGCAGGAGAAAGTCTAACGCCTGCGACGCTCGAACTCGGTGGTAAGTCTCCGATGCTGGTTTTCGAGGATGCAGATATTGAAGCAGTTGCTGCGACGACCCGCTGGTCAGTCTTTTTCAATACCGGGCAAGTCTGCTCAGCTGGCACGCGCCTTTACGTTGATAAAACCCGCCTAGCCGATATGCTAACGTGCCTGGAGGACGTCGTATCAAAGATCCATCTGGCACCGGGATTGGATCCATCCTGTGATATGGGGCCAGTGATCTCAGTTCATGCTGCGGAGCGAATTGAGGATGAGATTTCTCAAGCGACTGATGCTGGGGCTGAATTGATATGTCGCGGTAATGCTATGGGGCGCAGCGCACCGTTTGTTGCTCCAGCCGTTTTGCTATGCCGTGACAATCAAATGTCGATTGTTCAGCAAGAGGTGTTCGGCCCAGTTCTCACGGTTATTCCTTTTGAAGGCGAAGCTGACGCGATCAGTATGGCTAATGATAACTTATATGGTCTAGCTGCGAGTGTTTGGACTCGCGATGTTTCGCGCGCAATGAGGGTGAGCGGTGAGTTGCATGCGGGCACCGTTTGGCAGAATGCACATGACCTCATTGATCCGTCGCTTCCCTTTGGAGGGGTCAAGGCGTCAGGGTTTGGACGCGATCTCGGGCCCGAACAGATAGAACATTACCTTACCACAAAAACGCTTTGGATAGCGGTTGAAGATTGATCAGTTTCTGATCCGAGCAGGGAGCAATAACATGCAAGTGAATGGCGAACGACTTTGGCAACGCCTGATGGATATGGCCGCCATTGCCCCAACTGAAAAGGGAGGGAATAACCGCCAAGCGTTGACGGATGAAGATGTCGCCGGTCGCAAGCTGTTTATCAAATGGGCCGAAGCAGCCGGCTGTTCCGTGCGGTTGGATGAGATTGGTAACATCTTCGTTCGAAAAGAGGGACTGAACCCGCATGCACCCGTCGTACTCACTGGTAGTCATCTTGATACACAACCAACGGGTGGCCGGTTCGATGGGATTTATGGTGTTCTCGCTGGGCTCGAAGCGATTGAGACTATGCATGAACAAGGCATCGAAACCGAACATCCAATCGAAATTGCCGTTTGGTGCAATGAAGAAGGAAGTCGATTTCCGAGCTCAATGATGGGCTCTGCGGTTTGGTCTGGAGTCATGCCGCTATCGACGGCTCTGGAGCTGCGCGACATTGAAGGCATCAGCGTCGGAGAAGAGCTTCAACGAACAGGCCAGCGTGGCGATCTCGAAGCGGTGCCTTTTCCGATCAAGGCCGCCTATGAGCTCCACATTGAGCAGGGCCCAATATTAGAGAATGCCGAGGACATTATTGGCGTCGTAACCGGCGTTCAAAATATGAGTCGTCAGCAGTTTGTGATCACGGGCCAGGAAGCGCATGCTGGGCCAACGCCGATGGCATTGCGGCGCGATCCAATGCGGGCACTCGGAGATTTCTTACCTCGTCTCTATGCAATGTGTGCGCAGAATGGCGAGGATGCAAAAATCACCTTTGGTGAAATTCGCGCGGAACCGGGGTCAGGAAACACGATACCAGGACGCTTAGTGATGACATGCGATCTGCGTCATCCGGATCGGACGATTTATGAGGGCATGGTGAATGCGGCTTATGATATTGTTCGAGAGGCTTGCGCCAAGGCCAATGTAGATATCGAGATCGAGGAGCTTTTCCACGCACCGGGTGTGACGTTCAATGAAACCTGTGTCAGCATCGTCCACAAAGCGGCAAAGGCAAGTGGTTATCCATACCGTGTAATGTCCAGTGGCGCTGGACATGATGCGTGTAATGTCGCGTCTGTGGCGCCGACAGCCATGATCTTCATCCCTTGTAGAGATGGCATCAGTCACAATGAGGCTGAGTATGCAGAGCCGGAACACGTAGAAGCGGGAGCCAACGTATTATTGTCTGTGTTGCTTGAAAGCAGCCAGGTGAATTGAATAGTTTGAACTGAAGTTCAATTGTAGTCGATTTTAACACTTTTAGGAAAATCAGGATGTTAGACTTAGGGGTTCACACCCCATTCACTTGACAGTGAGGGAAGATACCGAAACTCCAAGAAAGGGCCGCTGTAAATTGGAGCAAAATCAATGCTCTAGTATACGGCCCATTTTGACTTTGTGCCAGCTTGGACTCGGACCGTGCGGCCCATGGTCATAATGTCGTCGACTTGCATGAAGATCAAGGCTTTGGATTGGCATTCAGTCGTCTGAGCGAAATCGTTCCGCGCCCACCCTAAATTCTGTAGTTCAAGTATCGCAAGACCGTCGCCGGGCGCACGGCAGGAAGTTCCTAAAACCAGACATTAGAACTCAGCAAAAACCCAAACCTCAGAATGAGTGTGCGCCATATTTTGGTATTTTGTTGTCGGCATAACTCGCACAATAAATCGGTGCTTTAGACTACCGATGGAGACAGGAAGAACGGTGTGAAGTATTGCCTCCCTTGAGCGTACGTAGTTCACTGTCAATTCGGCTCGCTTGTTTTATCCTTCAACGAAAGGGTAATTTGTCTTTGAGGAGTGACCATGTTTGGTTGGAGCAAGAGCCTGAGCGAAGTACCAAATGACTTGTCACCTCAGGCTATGGAGCGAGGAGTTTTTTTGTCGGACTTCGCGCGTGACGTGGCGACCCATCATCGGCGTTCCTCAAGTCTGACGTCTGAAAAAACTGGGCTGCAGATCTCGAAGATGGGCGGCGTAGAATCGACAGAAAACTACCTATACTCAAAGTACATAAACGGGCAGCCTATCATCGCCGCAGGCACTTTGTCCGGCGCAAGTGATCACGCCGGAAAACTCGAAGCTAAGATTACGATTAGCAATGAAGGGGGCCTCTTTAGGAACGGGGTATCTGCAGAATTCTCTAAAAAATGGAGGGGTGTTCTGGAGCAGATCAACAAAGGCGAGCCTATCATACTTTTTGGTACATTGACCGAACTGGGAGTTTATTTTGCAGACTTTGGACATGGTCGGACTAACATCAGCCGCTGTTCGATGCGCAAATGTGAAATCGCTCGGCTTGGGGGTGAGACCGTGATTCCGGCGCCGTCAGCAGCGGACCTCAACACCATAGTTTCGGCAATCCAATCTGAATAACCCGGCTTTCCCGAATGCACGCGAAGTACGAAACCCTAGGAAGGTTGGGCTCGACTGCGCGCAAGGAAGTCGTTGGCTGGACGCATCAACTAATCCTATTATCCAAGATCAGCCTATTGAGAGATCAATTGCGGGAAATTATCCATCGTCATCCCGATCCTGGGCGCATATGGCAGTATTCCGGCATAAGTTTGATACACCTCGCCAGTTTTCTGCTTGTTTTGGGAATAATCACATTCGGGCTTCGGGATAATGTCCCTTGATCTCATTATTAAAAAACACCCCGTGGGACTGAGCTTCCATGAGCTGATCGTACATATGCTGCGGCAAATTATAGTATTGATACACTCCACCGTTCTTGAACATGACCTCCAGCGTTTCGGTATCGGGGTCGTAACCGATTTCCAGTAGGTTAGATGATTGTACCGGGGTTCGTTCCATATCTATTTATCCTCTTCGTCTGGAGCTTCGTCATCGGGTTCCCAGTTTGGGTTCTGTGAACGCCAAGCAGCGGTCAGAGCATCGTAATTTTCCTCTTTCCGATCCGCTCGCCATCTGTCTGCGACTTCTGGGTCTTCGCTGTTTGGCCTGTGGGCTTTGCTTGGCAGTTTCAAACGACATCGCACCGGAAGTCGGGCGGCCTCTCCGGTGATGATGGCTTCTCCGGTCCGGAGAATGGGAAGGCTACTTGCTATACCTGCGAGGTTATCGGGCAGCGCACCTTGAACCTTTGATCTATCTGAGGCGTTGGTTAGACGAAGCGACAGAAACGTTCCGCATTGGGAAAGTACAGTGTCGTCCACTTCAGATGGTCGCTGGCTCACAATCATTGCACCAACTCCAAACTTACGACCTTCTTTGACAATGCGCTGAACGACTTCTTTTGAGCGTCCGTTATTGTCGCGCCCAAGATATCTGTGAGCTTCTTCCATTACGATCAGTTGTGGTCTTTGGCGGCCGCCCTCGACGCGGTTTCGTCCCCAGAACAAGGCTTCGTAGATGATGTTGAGAATGCCAGCGATCATCTCGTTCAAAATGGTGCTAGGGACACCGGACAGGTCTAGCACCGTAACCGGGCGATTGTGGCCGATCCAGCTTTCGAGAAGGTCTGGGAGTTCCTTTTTTGGCTTCCCATCCAGGTTCGGGGACCAATGTCCAGGGTTTAGCAAAAAATCAAACTGTCGATCCAGCATTTTGGATCTCATTTTTGAAAGTTGCCGCCTTAGTCCAAGGACGCCCTTATTATTGATGAACGGAGGTGTGTTTCCGGTGCTCGGCGTCTTATAAATTGGTACCTTAAGCGTAGCTGCATCGCCTTCTTCAATTAGGGCCGGGTCACTTCTGCTGGTGTCGTCCCAGGTCAACACTTCAGGCCGGATCAGTTCATACCACAGCGATCTGAGGCTATAAGGTAGAGGTGTATCCGCGGTTACCGTCTCGACGTTTATGCCAGGGGGAGCAGTATTTGTCGCGTAAGTGATCTTCGTATCAACGATTTTGTCCAAGATGGCCGTCATCTGGCGATCATCTGTATGTCCCATTAAGAGCGGTAGCATGTCGCTCGGCGGTAACGCCCAATAAGGGATATGCAGCGGGAGCTCGTCTCCCGTCGGAAGCGCGCGGAAGACTTTGGCTACATCGGATAGTGCGCTCGCGTATTCTCCATGAATGTCCAATAGAAGCACGCGCGCGCTCGGATATCCTTTTGGTGCAGGGGCGCAGATGGATCTAAGGATGCTTGCGACGCTCGTCGACTTGCCAGCTCCGGTAGAGCCGAGCAGCGCGCTATGACGGGTCACTAGCTTGTCGAGGTCGAGCCGAACAGGAATGCTCTCAGCATTGGCCAGCGAGCCAATTTCGATCTGGCCTGTTTCGTCTCCGCCATAAATGACCGCGAGATCTTCCTCGGTGACGAGATGCACCTCGTCATTAATACTAGGAAATTGGCTAATGCCGCGTTCGAAGGCGGCGCCGATGATTTCGCCAACCAGCTGGACAGTCATCCAACGGTCGCCTCGCGCTCGTGCATCAGATTCCGATTCTGGCGTGGCGCTGGCGCCGACTTCAGAAATAATACCGTAGAGGTTCTGATAGCCTTGCGGGATACGAACAAAGCTGCCGACCTGAGCTACCCTATAGCTACGTCCGCCGATAATCATAATGCCTGATGACACCGTCTCCGAAAGGCGAACGCTAATCAGAGGCCCGTTGACGCCGCCAACCTGTCCGACACGAGTCGAGCTCATGTCGCTTCCTCCTCTTGATTCGGTAAGAGGTCGTCCAGATTTTGATAGGCCTGACCGGATTTCGAGAGCGCCAAGAACTGAGCGAGGGCGCTGAATTCTCCGAGCAGGAAGCGACTTACCTCCTCGGCCCCAGACCCCCAATAGCTTGATCGGATGGGTGCCCAATCCCGGCTAGGTGGATCGCCTGGCCGCCAATCGCCGGTTACGCCATTGATTATGGCTTTGTCGCTTGCATAAACGCTGAAATTCGGTCGCCGGGATGCAATCCGAGCGGCTGCATCGTGATGGGCGAGGCTTCCATACTGGAACGCAAAAACACTCGCAGTTGGGTTTGCTGCAAGCGCCTCATCTACTTTTGCCGAAACGTGAGTGTCAAAAAAGGAAAACCCGCTAGCAATCAGCAGCGTATCGGGAGTGCGTAGGAACGCTTGTAGTCGGTCAAATAGCGCAACATAGGGGGCCTTTTGCGTCTGGTCGTACTTCTGATGTTCCGGAAAAATGAGATGTGTCGCGCTCGTCTCACCGGTACGGATCGTTTCCTGGTTTTCGCCAGCCTTCCAACCGATCGAGCCATGGAGCTTCCAGAGCCGTGTCCAGCGGGCCGGAAGATCATTGTGTTCAACGGCAACACCGTCAAAAAATGGCTCCCGCGCGCCAGCAAAACCGTCAAAGAATGGTGCTTGCGAGCTCTCCATCGCTTCTTCAAACAGAAGATCATAATTGGTCGTGAAAATCTCAATCGGATGGTCGCGGTCTGTACCAGTGATCCAATTGACGAGGTGCCGGAACGGCGTCTCGCCCAGGGGCAGACGCACATTCACCGCCTTGCCAATCCGTATGCAAATCTCTTCGCTGAGTTTGCCGTATCCCTCCCCGTTGAGTCCTGCAACTTCATCATTGTCAAGAACACGCGAAAGCGTTCGAACCCGCGACAAAATCGCTTCGATATTGGCGTCGGCGTCTTTATCTAGAATGGCCGTTATAGCAGGTGCAAACTCTTCAGGGATATCTTCAAGCACAATTTGTGTGAGCTGCTTGATGGCGGGGATCAGCGGGTCTTCAGTTCCCGGCTTTTTAAGGCCGGCCGCGGCACCTGCACCGATCAGAAAGCCCAGCCGTTTTCTTCCCTGCGCCACAATTGTGCGAAGCTCCATCATGTACTGATCGGGATTATGAACGGTGACGGTCATATTGCTAGCCTTGGTTGTTTATGATCGAGTTAGCGCATGAGTCGTTGTTTGCATGAAATCATGATCTCGAATAGTCGAATGATTGTGCAAACAAACACCGAAAAAAATGCAATTGCTCTTAATAGTGTTCCGATTGAGCAAATATTAGAAGGATTAATCGGATAAAAAATCGCTTGATTATGTTACACTCTCAACCGCGTTGGTTCTGGATACTGATCTGTGTCATAATCGTTGGCGTCATCATTTGGATTGCGAATTGATAGGATAAGAAATTGCAGCTGACCAAAACTGACTTTCTGGAATTTCTCGCCTGCGACAAGGCACTCTGGCTCTCCAAACACGACCCAACAAAAACTGACTGGCCAACGCCTACCGAATTCGATCGTTTGCTGATGGCCGATGGCTATGCCGTGGAAGACGAAGTGAAGCGTTTTGTGAGCTCGCGCGAGGACGCGCTGCCTTTTGACTTTCAACGAGATTTTATCTCACCCGACGGTCTCTACGCTCGCGCTGACCTAGTTATCGACCACGGCGACGACGGATTGGAACTCTGGGAAATCAAATCCTCGACGCGCGTCAAATCTTCGACCTCTGATCATGTTCTGGACGCAACCTTCCAGACGTTGGTCGCTGAACGCACCGGCGCCCGTGTCAAAAAGATTGGCGTTATCCATGTGAATGGCGAGTACATACGAGGCGAGGCGTTGGAGCCCGAAGACTTCCTTGTCTTCGCCGATGTCACCGAAGAGGCAAGATCCCGTCTGCCGAAGGTCGCCGCCGAGGCCGACCGAGCCTTAGAGCTGCTTGCACAGTCTGATATTGACCGAGCCGGTTGCGATTGCCTGCTAAAATCGAAGTCCAATCACTGCGCCGCGTTTCGTTATTTCAATCCAGACATTCCAGACCCATCCATCTACGATCTGCCGAGACTGTCTCAGAAGAAACGGGACGCGTTCGTCACCGACGGCCGATTTGCGCTCAGCGATGTTGATCCCAGCGAAGTCACACGTTTGCAGGCGCCAGTCGTGGAATCGGCGCGGGACAATGCGCCTGTCATCAATCTCAATACCATACGCGCTTTTCTCGATGGACTGACCTATCCGCTTTCCTTCTATGATTATGAGACGTTTGGATCAGCCGTCCCGATCGCATCAGATCTTCGTCCGCATGAGCAAATCCCCGTTCAGGTCTCGCTCCATACGCTAAGCGCCGATGGCGAATTAAACCATGCTGAATGCCTGACGGAGACGCCTGGTCAGCATGGTGCGTTGACCGCGTTTCTGACCTCTGAAATCGGGCCAGAAGGCAATCTCGTGTCCTGGAATGCGCCATTCGAAAAAGCGGCCAATACGCGACTTGCCCGGCTTCAACCCGAGGCCGCCGACTGGCTCGCAGAAATTAATGCACGAACGGTCGATCTCATGGATGTGTTCAAGGCAGATTATGTCGATATCCGATTTGGCGGATCGACGTCGATCAAGAAAGTCCTGCCTGTCCTGGTGCCGGACCTGCAATATGATCAGGACAGCGTTCACGACGGCGCTGGCGCAATCGAAGCCTGGAAAAGCCTTATTGAAAGCGAGGACGAGGCCGAGAAAGCTACTTTACGCGCTGCGCTGCTCGCCTATTGCAGGGTTGATACACTCGCCATGGTCGAGATCTTTCGGACGCTGCAACGGTTGGTGCAGTAGAGCGCCACGTAAATGCGCGCTGGCGTCTGTTTCGGTGTTCAGACCTTCTCTTTCTGGTCTTATGCCTCATCAACGCATATGCAGCCGCCGAGGCTTTTCCCGACCGTGAGCTGATTTCATCAATCAAAGGTCACAACCTACACAGGGTCGTGCTCGATACAAATTCTAATGACTTCTTTTGCCCCCTTCTCGGAAACCGTGAGAGTCCGTTTCGGGGCGATTTTAAGTCTCTCAGGTGCTCTTGTTCACACTTGCTGGCTACAAATTTCTTTGAGCCCCTCAATAAAAAAATGGATGCCAAAACTCGATTTTGGATATACGGATTCTGAGTCGCATCTTGCGATGTCTCACAAGGAATACGCGGATGAGCGGTCTCAAGAAAAAGGGCCCTGCGCGACGTGCTTCTAAACGAGCACGACAGAACCAAACATCGGACGAACCGCGGATTATCCGCACTAGTCGCCATCGACGTAAGCGGGATAGCCTAAAACGATTTTTCTTCGATCTAGAATCCTAAATCGCGCAACGCTTGGGCGCGTTTCACGGTCTCAACAAAGACTTTATTGATTGGACGAGCCAATGCCGGATGCCTTTACCCTCGGATGGGAAGAATGGGTGGACCTACCTGATCTTGGCCTGCCCGCGATCAAAGCCAAAGTTGACACGGGTGCGCGAACGTCTGCGCTCCATGCAGCAGCCATTGAGCCCTTTGGTCCGGCCGAAAACCCGCAAGTGAGGTTCCTGATCCAACCAGACCCTCGCAATCCTAGCCTCGAACTGACTTGCTCAGCGCGCGTTGTTGATCGACGAGACGTCACGAGCTCCAACGGGGAGACAGAGCTGCGATATGTGATCGAAACCGAAGTGCGGGTTGGAGAGCGAGCTTGGCTGATCCAAATTTCGCTGACCAATCGAGAAAATATGGCCTACCGAATGCTGCTCGGGCGGCGGGCCATAGACGAAGACATGATTGTCGATCCTAATGCGTCTTTCGTCCAACCGGAATTGAGCTTCGACGCCTATAAAACCCTACCAAAAAAGAAGCCCGTGCGGCGTCCACTCCGGGTCGCCTTGCTATCACGCGAACCTGATTCCTACTCCACCCGAAGATTGATGGAGGCTGGACAGGCTCGCGGACATGTTATCGAAATTATTGATACTCGCCGATGCTATATGAAGATTGGCGGCCTTCGCCCGGAAGTCCACTATGACGGCGAAGTTCTACCTTACTATGACGCGGTAATCCCGCGGATAGGTGCCTCAATTACCGCCTATGGAACAGCCGTTCTGCGGCAATTTGCAAGCACCGGGGCGCTCTGCTTGAACAATGCGAATGGAATCATCGCGTCTCGCGACAAGCTTCTGGCCCATCAGCTCTTGTCGGATGCGCATATCGGAATGCCGCTCACCGCATTTGCAAACTCTCCGAAAGATACAAAGGACCTGATCAATCTTGCGGGTGGCGCTCCAGTTGTCGTGAAATTGCTTCAATCAACTCAAGGAAGGGGCGTCGTGCTCGCCGAAACGCGTAAGGCAGCCGAGAGCTTGGTTGACGCGTTTCGCGGTTTGGACGCGAACTTTTTGGTGCAACAGTTTGTGGCTGAAGCGTCTGGCGCGGATGTGCGGTGTTTTGTGATCGGTAATAAGGTGGTCGGGGCCATTCGGCGCAAAGCAGCCGATGGCGAATTCCGCTCCAACCTTCACCGTGGCGGCACCGCGGAGCCGATTAAGCCGACAAAGATCGAACGCGATACAGCGCGCCGCGCCGCCCGCACACTCGGATTGAGCGTTGCGGGGGTCGACATTCTGCAATCTGAAACGGGACCGAAGGTGCTAGAAGTTAATTCGTCTCCTGGATTGGAGGGGATCGAAACCGCAACCGGGATCGATGTGGCCGACAGAATATATGAATATCTGGAATCCAAAGTCCGGCCCTTATCGAAACACAAAGACGCGCTGCGTGTGAATTAGGGGCGCTACATGCACGCGATACGCCCCGTCCTGTCACTCATTCTCGCCGTTTGGTTTTTACAGCTTGCGGGCGGGATGCTGAGCGTCGTGACCCCGATTGGCTTGTCCGAGATGGGGATTTCTTCTATCGGCGTCGGTCTGATCGCCGGCCTTCACGCCGCTGGTTTTATGGCCGGGGCTTACCTGTCTCCGCGTCTTATTGGCGAGATTGGAAACATTCGAGTGTTTGCGGCGGGCGCTGCGCTGACGGCAGTGGGGGCCATTTCGCAAGGTCTCTGGACCTCAGAAATCGGTTGGGCCATCGTTCGGTTTATCCAAGGCGCAACGTTCGCGGGCATGTTCGCCGCGGCGGAAGCCTGGCTTGGCCGGGTCACGCCGCAACAGCATCGCGGGAATGTGCTCGGGGTCTACAATGTCGCCGCCAAAGCAGCGTTGCTGCTGGGACCGCTCATCATTCTTGGCATGGCCCCTTTAGACCCAAAGAACTTCCTATGGTGTGGGTTGTTCTTGGCGGCGGCATTAGTGCCCGTCTGTTTAACCCGCCGACAAGAACCTCCGAAAGTCGTATCGGACCGTTTGCCGGTAACACGCTTATTGAAGATTTCGCCATCCGCCACGGCAGGCGTTTTCATCGCCGGTTTGGTCAACTCCGGAACGTTGGCATTGCTTCCCATATTTGCTGCAACGCTCGCTGACGAGGGCAATGCGTTGGCGATCGCCGGCATTGCTTATAGCGTCGCTAATGTTGGGGGATTGCTTAGCCAATGGCCTGCAGGTCTCATTTCGGACCGAACGGATCGACGAAACGTTATTGCCGTGATGGCAATTGTCAGCGGCGCCGCGACGCTGACGTTATTCTTGCTCGCAGGATCGCTTCCAACGCTCGCGGTTTATGCGCTGCTTTTTGCCTGGGGCGCCGGATCGCTATCGTTTTATGGCGTCTGCGTTGCGCATGGCGTGGATCGCGTGTCCGATGAGGACATGACTGCGATGATGTCCATGCTCCTGATTATCTGGGCGTTTGGGTCTGTGATCGGGCCAATTCTGGCTGGTTTGATTATGAGAAGTGCTCTTGGACCACCGGGACTTTTTGCATTCTCAAGTGCGTGTTTGGTGATCTTGTTTGTGATCATGCTCATCCGCCGTATCGAGCAGGCGTCTGTGCCGGATGAAGAGCAATCCAACTGGCAACCTAATCTGCCAGCCGGGTTACCTGGTGGTGATCTTGACCCACGAACCTGATTGCGCCGGTCCCCATTTGGTCCAAAACAGCTGACGCGGGATCGTAAAAAAGCGTGTTAGCAAACCCGTCCTTCCACAAGGACGTTGTCCCTTGAGGTACGAAAATGTCGGATAATAATACTGCAGGCAGGGCTCAGCCGCATGGAGATATTGATTTCGAGGCGTTGAAAGCAGCGATCGCTGAACGGGACGGTTTGGCGATGGATGCGGAGCTGTCTTCGATTAGCGAGGTTGACGCCCGACATGCTTTTTTCAAACTGTCTGAAACTGAACAGGACGTCGTCCTGCAGGGAACGTCTTTAGAGCTGATCTGTGATCTTCTCGAACCACTCCCAGATCTAGAGATCGCCCTTCTCTTGGAGCGAATACCGCCCAGCCGCGCTGCGAAGCTACTTTCCGGTTTTACAACGGCTGATCAAGCTCAAATCATTGAGGAACTCGATGAGCAAGACGCCGAAGCGGTTACGGCTGAGTTCGCGCCGGATTCGGCAACCGAAATCAACAAGTTGCTTGATTATCCCGAAAACAGTGCCGGTCGTCTAATGGATCCGTCACCCATTAGCTTTTCGGGGGACGAGAGTGTGGGCGTCGTCCTGAAACGCATCGTTGAAGACGAAAGCGCGTTAGATAGCGCCGACGGTCAACATCCCTACGTTGTTGACGAACGCGGCGCGTTGAGCGGCGTGCTCTCTTTGCGAGACCTTTTGACCGCGCGTCGCCCAACCTCACTAAATGAAATAATGCGACCTGCAGACTTTATTAGCGAGTTCGCGGACTTGGATGAGATACGGGATTTCTTCGATGAACGTGATTTCTTGGGCGTTCCAGTCGCAAATGATGAAGGTATTCTGGTTGGAGCACTTTCCAAGGATGCTGCGATGGATGCGGTTCGAGCTAGACTTCAGACAAATGCAGAAAAAGCTCGCGGCGGTGTCGCGGACGAACTCCGATCAATGCCACTGCTGTTTCGTTCGAGAAGACGCTTATCTTGGCTTACGGCAAACATCGGTCTCAACATAATTGCAGCGAGTGTTATCGCATCGTTCGAGCCGACCCTTGCCGCGGTGATTACTCTTGCGATCTTTCTTCCAATGGTCTCCGACATGAGCGGATGTTCTGGCAATCAGGCCGTGGCCGTTTCCATGCGCGAGATCTCCCTGGGATTGGCTCGGCCAGGAGACATATTCCGTGTTTGGCGCAAGGAGATCCTGATTGGCGCAATCAACGGTGTTGTCCTAGGCACGGTGATTGGGCTGGTTGCCTGGGTATGGAAGGGAAATGCCGTGCTAGGGGGCGTTATTGGGCTGGCACTCGCGGTTAACACCATGATCGCGGTTTCAATCGGTGGCTGCGTTCCATTGATCTTGAAACGTTTCAGAGTTGATCCAGCCGTCGCTTCTGGACCGCTGCTCACAACTATTACCGACATGGCAGGGTTTTTCTTGGTATTGGGTTTGGCAACCTTGGCGCTGCCTTGGCTGATCTAAGCGGAAACGAAAATACACTCGCGTATTTGTATGCGACGCCATTGCCGCTGTTTTGTGAAAGACACCATAGCGATTCTAAACAGAAGTTCTTAGCGCGCTTCGAACTTCTGTTATCAGAGTTATTGATGTTGCGAATACACCAATCTGATATTAGTCCAACGAATGACTTCCTCAGCGCAGATCCCTTTTAATACGGAGGCATGGCCGATTTGGCTTCAAGCTTCGGCGCCTCAGATTTGGTTTGTGTGCGTGGCCTTGACCCTCGGTCTAACCGCTTATGCGCTTGGGTACACAGCCAAAAAGATGGTGAGGGCACTCGGGCAACGAAGGTACTCAAATCGTGAAGAATTCGTCGGATCCAGCTGGGACTTAGCTGCTCCGGTTGTGCAATTATTGGTGTTTTTGCTGGCAATCACTGCGGGTACGGAAATCGTTGGATTTGCATTTGCCGACCAGTTGGTCGGCTACTGGCCCAAGGCCTTAGCAGGTTTGATCATAGTTGGCGCAGCCGTGCTTCTCGCGACGTGGATCAACAACTCGCTCCGCTCGCTCGCTCAGCGAGCTCACGGTAAAAATAGGGTCGATGACACGCTGATCAGTTTTGCCGCATCGATTATTCGGTATGCGATTCTTGGCGTTGCGATCATTATGGCCATGATTCAATTTGGGTTTGCCCCCGGTTCGCTGATCGCAATTGTTGGCGCGGTAGGATTGGCTATCGCATTAGCGCTTCAGGATACGCTCAAGGCGGTCGCCGCAGGGTTCATGATTGCCGCCTTCCGTCCGTTCAGAATTGGGGATTGGGTTAGGATCGGCGACGAGGAAGGCGAAGTGGCGCAGATCACGCCATTCAACACTGCCATCAAACAGGTCGATAACAAGGTGGCGCTGTATTCGAACGATCAAGTTTGGGGCAATCCAATTATCAATTTTACCCGCCATGTTCGCCGTCGGCTCGATCTGTATTTTGGCGTTCATTACGATACGGATCTGGATCGAGCATTAAACGTATTGACCAAGTTGGCGAACGATCACCCCCAAGTGGCGCTTAAAAACGAGACCTGGGCGGGTGTACATGAGTTGGGGGATTGGGCAATCACACTGCGGCTGCGGGCCTGGGTGCCGACGAAAGACTTTATCCAGGTTCGGGCGGACATCACCAAAAGCGTGAAACAAGTATTCGATAAGGAGGAGATCGAAATCCCTTATCCTCATCAAGTCGAATATGTCCGCGAGGGCATAAATCTCAAACGGACGGCGACAGCTTTGGACGAAAAAGACTAGTATCCACTCCGGACTCGGCGTCGAACCCAGCTTTATGGCCCGAAGCAGACTCAGAAACTCCTCTCCACCGTCCCAACAAAAGAACCCCAGAAGCTATCGCTCTGGGGTTCTTTACTTTGCGTTGGACTTATTGGCTTAGAAGCCCATGCCGCCCATGTCCGGCATTCCACTGCCTGTGGCTTGTCCATCTTCTATTGGAGCTTCAGCGATACCAGCTTCAGTGGTGATCAGAAGGCCAGCAACAGATGCCGCGTTTTGAAGGGCAGAGCGAACCACTTTCGCTGGATCGATAACACCCGTTTCGAGCAGATTTTCGTACGTTTCGGTCTGAGCGTTGAATCCGAAACCCTTGCCTTGACCGCGACGAATCGTGTCGACAACGACAGACCCTTCGACACCAGCATTCTCGGCGATTTGACGAACCGGTGCTTCAAGCGCCTTGCGGACGATATCGATACCGGCTTGCTCGTCGTCACTTTCACCTTCGGTTTTGATGTTTTGAGCTGCCGCCAGCAAAGCCGTTCCGCCTCCCGGAAGGATACCTTCTTCAACCGCCGCGCGGGTTGCGTTCAGCGCGTCATCGACGCGGTCTTTACGCTCTTTCACTTCGATCTCAGTAGCGCCGCCAACCTTGATCACGGCAACACCGCCGGCGAGTTTCGCCAGACGCTCTTGCAGCTTTTCGCGGTCATATTCAGAAGATGTGTCTTCGATTTGCTTGCGGATCTGACCGACGCGCGCTTCGATGTCTTTCTTGGTACCAACGCCATCGATAATGGTTGTGTCGTCTTTGGTGATGTTCACGCGCTTTGAAGTGCCCAGCATATCAAGCGTGACATTCTCGAGCTTGATGCCGAGATCTTCTGAGATCACTTGGCCGCCGGTGAGGACGGCGATGTCTTGGAGCATCGCTTTGCGACGATCACCGAAACCCGGTGCTTTGACCGCAGCGATTTTCAGACCACCCCGCAGCTTGTTGACAACCAAAGTTGCCAAAGCATCACCGTCAACATCTTCAGCGACGATCAAAATTGGGCGTTGAGACTGAACGACGGCTTCCAGGATTGGCAACATTGCTTGCAGTGAAGACAGCTTTTTCTCATGAAGCAGGATGTACGGGTCTTCCATCTCAGCTGTCATCTTGTCAGCGTCTGTCACAAAATAGGGTGATAGGTAGCCCCGGTCGAATTGCATACCTTCGACGACCTCGAGTTCGGTTTCGAGTGACTTGGCTTCTTCAACTGTGATGACGCCTTCATTGCCAACTTTTTCCATCGCCTGAGCAATCATGTCGCCGATCTCTTTGTCGCCATTGGCAGATATGGTTCCAACTTGCGCGATTTCGGTATTGGATTTTACCTTGCGAGAGTTTTTTGCAAGCTCCTGCACGACTTCAACGGTCGCTTTATCGATACCGCGCTTGACGTCCATTGGGTTCATCCCCGCTGCGACACGTTTCATGCCTTCTCGAATAATCGCATGGGCAAGAACCGTTGCGGTAGTAGTTCCATCGCCCGCCACATCGTTGGCTTTGGATGCTACTTCTTTTAGCATCTGAGCACCCATGTTTTCGAACTTGTCTTCAAGCTCGATCTCCTTGGCGACGGTGACCCCGTCTTTTGTGGTGCGCGGCGCTCCATACGATTTCTCGATGACCACGTTACGACCTTTAGGGCCGAGCGTGATTTTCACAGCGTCAGCCAATATTGTGACGCCTTTAAATATTTTCTGGCGGGCTTCTGACCCAAATTTTACAGTTTTGGCAGCCATTTAAGGACACCTTTCAAATAGAGATTAAATCGAATTCGTCGTGAACGGGCGATCTGAAGGGCTTAGCCTTCGATCACGCCCATGATGTCGCTTTCTTTCATGATCAGCAGATCTTCACCGTCGACTTTAACTTCGGTGCCGCCCCATTTTCCAAACAGGACTTTGTCGCCCTTTTTGACATCGAGCTTACGGACGGAGCCGTCGTCTTTGATGGCGCCGCTGCCTACGGCAACGATTTTGCCTTCTTGAGGCTTCTCTGCCGCTGTATCGGGGATGATGATCCCGCCAGCAGTTTTCGTGGCTTCTTCTACCCGGCGCACAAGCACGCGGTCATGCAATGGACGGAACTTCATTTTGATTGGTCCTTGTCAATAGCAAGTTAGCCTGGGCACCGCTGCGATACGGCTACAACCCAGCCTTTTTTGGCACTCTGTGCCGGCGACTGCTAACGCCAATCTCGCATGTGATGTGCGGGGTATTCTTAGTCAATCCGGAAAGAATATTAATTCGTTGCAATATTCGACAGCGTTACATTTTGCTTGCAAAAATATGCAGTTTCCGGCTTAGCGGAAATTGCGTCCTGCTCACGCGAGGGAGATACTTCCTCTTGTTGTGGCGTCCGGAGAGCGGCCGGCGCGCTTTTATAAATGGAGAGTCCGCATGATGACAGTGCGGTGTTACCTCGCCCCCTCAGCAATTGAGGGTCTAGGGGTTTATTCGAAGAACCATATTTCGCATGGCGAAATCGTTTGGAAGTTTGACCCCGAATTCGATCACGTCTTTTCGACGGACTACGTCAAAGGACAACCGGAGCACATAAAAGAGTTTCTTGATCGCTACACCTACGCGCACCCCAATGATCCGCGGCTAATGGTGCTCGATTCAGATGAGGGGCGATTTATGAACCATGCAGAAAAACCCAATATTGATTTTAGCAATCCCGAAATCGGCGTGGCTCTACGCGACATAAGTGCAGGAGAAGAAATGACCTGTGATTATCATCAATTCACAATTGGTCCTGTCGTTCATCAAGCGCCAAGGCACCGGCTTTCGCCAATCCTGATTCAAGAGAACCGGGGACGGCGATTGTTTGCTAGAGGACACTGAGGGATTTCCATTCTCAATAATCCATTGAGTCGATTATTCTTACCCCTCAAATCAAACTGCTCCGAACGGTGTTCGGAGCAGCACACCTGCGATCTGTCACCTTGTGTTATGTGAGTTGATGACGGTTTTTTCTCGTACCGTGCATGTAGCGGAATTCGCCGGAGCCTTATTTAGGGCGCTTTACGTCGCAAGCGCCGGGGGGCAACCTATGGGCAACGTCAGTCCGCTTCGAAGCGCTACATTGCGCTATGATCGACTACGTTAGACTACGTTGGGCAACGTTGTGCTTCTTTATTTTCAATGACTTACGATAGATCGGAGCGTTGCCAAGGTTGGAGTTGCGACCGTCAGAAACAAGATGATTTGCTCGCCGAGCTAATGACTGCTTTTGATGCTGTGGACGGCGTGCCCCACCCAGCTCTGCTGAGCTGGTAATGTGAAGGTATCCACACCGCCAACAT
>JAEPOM010000027.1 GCA_017642885.1 Henriciella sp.
CTTTCTCTCCGTGTTGTTTTTGCGGGGTTCCATGTCCTGCCTTGACGATTTGGACCTATGGCAAGCGTTTCACCGGAGTAACCCGTGATCTGGGATAATGTCCCCTGGGCTTCGCCCATTCCGCGCGGATCACATTATCCCAGATCACGGGTCCTACACATGCGTTGCGGCCCTGCGGGTGCTCCGATGAAACGCCCGCCATCTCTTCGGTCCTCGTCGGCAGGGAATGGTCCCCGCTGACGAACAAACGGAGACAAACACTATGTCAACAGCAATCGGATACGTCACACATGATCCTAAGACCGACCACTTCAAAGGCACCTTGCGCACGCTCACAATCGCCTGTGGTATCGAGATCATTCCAAACTCAGAAAAGACAGATGATCGCCAGCCCGATTATCGCATCGTCACTGATGAGCAAACTGAGTTGGGAGCCGCTTGGCGCCGCACCGGAAAGGTCTCGGGTAACCCCTATATCAGTCTCACCCTAGCCGCGCCAGAACTCGGTAATCGCCGGCTCTTCGCCAATCTAGGGCAGGCTTCAGGCCAAGACGATGATCAGGTTTATGCCATCATCTGGAACCCTGAATAGGACAGCCCTATAGCCCTCGCGAGATCATCTCGCGGGGGTTTTTACACCCCAAAATGCACCCTGGAAACGCCGTTATTATGCGCAGTAAATCTTCTCAGATCACCTGTATAATCAGAGCCCTGAGACCAAGACTCCGCATAACACACTACTCCGCATAATCAGTATTATGCAGAGCTCTGCATAAGACCGAAATTGGCGGCGGTTGGATGCGCAAAGCTAAGGCATCGGGACGCGATTATATCTCGATCACGCTGGCAGACCCTCAGATCGGACCACGCAAGATCTACGCAAATCTCGCGCCCGTGAAAGGCAAAAAAGGCCGCCACGTCATCCTCTGGAACCCGCGGGACTAGGGGCAGCCGTCATCACCCAAGAGCCGCTCCGGAGATCATCTTCGGGGCGGCTTTCTGTATAAAAACATTGGTTAATGCCGGGGCGGAATATGCAGAGGTCGCTTTTTGCGGCTACACATTCCGGCATCGCGCGGCATCTTTTTCTTTGTCTGATGACTAATAGAAAGGAGTGCTTAGACATGCCACGCGACAAGAAAAATACGACCTGCAAGGATGAATTACCAGAGCTTCTAACCGCTGCGGAGGCCGCGGAGTTTTTGCGGCTATCGCCCATCACCTTGTCCCATTATCGCTATCAGGGACGAGGTCCCATTTACCGCAAGCATGGCTGGCGCGTCTATTATACGCGCGAAGATCTTGTGGCCTGGTCAGACGGACAACGCTGGGCCTCTACGGGCGAGCCGATCCGGTCATGAGAAGGCGCAAGGGGCTAGTATGCATCACTGTTATCGGGGTCGGATTGGTTGCATTCGGGGCGGTGTTCAATCCATCCGATCGCCTGATCTGGAACCGGACAGCGAGCGCACCCGAAGGGTTATACTGGCTGAGCGACGCGCCCTTTGCCCATGGCCGCTGGGTCGTCGTCTCAGCCAGTGCGCATGAGGCGCAATGGGCTGAAGCACATGGGTTTGTGGGGCGGGATTGGCCGCTTTTGAAGCAAATCTCTGGAACCCCAAGCGATGAGGTTTGCAGGGAAGGTGTGCGTATTCAAATCAATGGATTGGAGGTTGGAGCCGCTCATATTGAAGACCGACTGGGACAAAACTTACCGGTCTGGTCGGGCTGTATTCTGCTTCAGGATGGGCAGTATTTCTTGATGAATGACCATCCAGACTCACTGGATGGCCGCTATTTTGGACCGACCGATGCGGCTCATCTGGACGGGGTTGCTACTCTGGTCGTGACATGGGGCCACTAGAGATGGTGGCGTGTTCCGGCAGATGGCGGCATTTTGCGGCGAAAGGCGACGTTGGATTAGATAGCGAACCCGGCAGGGCAAGATTAAAGCTCATGCACCAAGAGGCGCATAAGTCATTGTCTGCACATCTCATTTTTGGCGCCTTATGCCGCGAAATGTGGAGCACACATTTTGCTGAATCTTCTGAATTTACTGGCCTTTTATGGTGCATGAGGGCGCGATTGTCTCATGGTGGATGACTCTGACTTCACGCCGCGACTTGGCAAACTTCGTGACGTTGGCGCGGGCGCATCAAAGCGCTTTCGATCCCGAGTTTTCAAGGCGACGAAAGGCTTCGCCAAGTCGCAAGGTAGATCGAAATTTACCGGGGCCAGATATGGCAGAGGCGGCGCGGCAGCCATGCACGCGCTTCAACGCACGCGGCGGCTATCGCAAATGCGCATGCGCCGCGTTGTCGTAAAGGTTCATATCGCGCGCGCAAATGGCGGGATCGGTATCAGGGCGTATGGTCGCCATCTCGATTATATCCAGAGGGACGGCGTTGATAGAGGGGGTGAAGGTGGTGAGCTCTATAGTCGGGACGGTGAAACAAGTGATGGGCGTAGCTTTGTCGAGCGCAGCCGTGACGACCGGCATCAGTTCCGCATTATTGTGTCACCGGAAGATGCCCACGTGCTATCAGACATGAAAGCCTCGACGCGGGCGCTCATGCGCCAGATGGAACGCGACCTTGGCACGCGGCTCGACTGGGTGGCTGTTGATCATCATAATACGGGTCATTCGCACACGCACATCATTGTCAGGGGCAAGGATGCGCAAGGCGCGGATCTGGTCATCGCGCGGGACTATCTTACAAGAGGCCTGCGCGCGCGGGCCGAAGAAGGCCTAACCCAACAGTTGGGGCCTCGCCGCGATGTTGAGATTGCCAAGGCGAGATATCGCGAAGTGTCTCAGGACCGGTTCACCAACCTCGATCGTGAGTTGGCCAAACTGTCAGTCGAAGAACATGTCGAATTGCCCGCAATGGCAGGCTCTGGCGGTCGCTTCATGCACAGCCTCTATCAGCAGCGATTGTCGTATCTTGAAACCCTGCATTTGGCACAGCCGAGCGGGACAGGCCGTTGGCGGTTGAAGGAAGGCTGGGACCGGGCGTTGAAGGCCATGGGACGGCGCGGCGATATTGTGCGGGGTCTAACGGCTGGATTGGCACCAGGTGAGATATCGACGGGGATACGGTTGTTTGAAGAAAGGCCCTTGGATGCGAAGACGCTGACAGGTGTTGTGCTTTCGCAAGGTCCTGATGATGAATTGCGCGATACGCGGTTTCTGTTGGTTGAAGATACCCAAGGTACGCGCTGGGCTGTCGCTGCGCATGGGATTGAACCGGGTGGATTGCCGCCGCGCGGGGCAGTGATTGAAGTGTCTGCGGCACTGCGACAGGCGCGTGCATCAGATCGGGTGATTGCGAATATCGCAGAGCGCAATGGCGGGTATTATTCGGATGACCTACATACCGTTGCCGATCCGTCCTCTTCGCGCAATTTCCGAGAGGCGCATAAGAGGCGACTGGAAGCACTGCGCAGGGCTGGACTTGTCACACCCCCGGCCGATGGGGTCTGGGAGATTGACGAAGCCTATTTGAAGCGTGCGGCAGAGTTCGAAGCATCTAAAGGCGGTGGCGTAAAAATACAGGTGCGATCATGGATGGCGCTTGAGACACAGATTGAAGCGCGTGCTGAGACCTGGCTGGATAGCGCTAAGCCCCTTGAAAATGAACCTCCCGACGGACGCATCGGCAAGGCGCGTTCAGCGCGGTTGCTCTTCCTTCAGCGCGACGGGTTTGAACTCGAGGATGGCGAGTTGACGCAAGACGTGCGTCGCCGGTTGCGGATGGAAGAGTTGAAGTTTGCAGGCCAGAATGAATTCAAACGATCTGGCCGGACTGGGGTAGAGTTGTCGTTCGGCGAAACATTCGAAGGGAAGTTTGAGCGGACAGTCGATCTGGCGCAGGGGCGTATGGCGATCATTGGTAAAGAGAAGACCTTCGCGCTGGTGCCATGGCGGCCTGCTCTTGAACGTCATCGCGGCGCGTCACTGGTTATTGAACAGCGGGCTAAGGGATTGTCTTGGAGTTTCCCGGGCGCAAGTCAGAGAGGGATGGCGCGGTGAGGATGAAAGAGTTCATGGGTGCGATTCGATGAAGCCTGTTCTCCTCTACACCAAATAGTGCTCAGCTAGTCCATCGAGTCTGAAACGGGTTTTACTTATGGACGAATTGTTTGATCAAGCGGTTACTACTGCACTTGGCTTTTATGTTTATGGTCTAGGAGACCCCCGAATTAGCGATCCCCTTCGCAAGTTCTTTTACATCGGCAAGGGAATTGGAAATCGTGCTTTTAGCCACCTTGAGGGCGTAGTCGAGGCATCTGAAATGTCGCTCAAGTTAGACCGAATAGCTGAAATCCGAGCATCTGGTTTAGAGCCACAAATCTCGATTATTGCTCACGGTCTGAAGGAAACCGAGGCCCTCCGGCTGGAAGCTCAACTCATTGCGATTATTGACGGGCTCACCAACATTGTTGGTGGGCATTTTGGAAGAGATTTCTGGTTGAGCCCGCAAGTTGTTCGGGAAAGATATGGAAAGCCGATTCATATTAATAACTTTGAGAGGCCAGCACTGTTCGTAAGCCTCAACGGCGGGGACGATCTACCGCCCTATCCTGAAATCGCGAATGACCCTGAAGAGTTGAAGCGAAGAACACTAGGAGATTGGACAATCGGGGAAAGTAATTCAGCTCGCGTGCGCTTTGTTGTCGGTTGTTACGCGCAGCTTGCCCGGTGTGTCTATTGTGTAGAGGGCTTCAGGTTCGAACGCATTTCGGCTGAGAAGCGCCATGGGAAGAATCGCAGTCGATGGACGGATGGGCACCGCGAGCCAGAGCTCGAAAAACGAGTTGAGGAGCGTATTGTTATTGGCCGTTCCGACAAAAGTGTGACGAAGTTCGGGCGAACGCCTTGGAACTTCGTCGCCTAGGCGTTCTCTCTCTATGACAAAGTTCATGCCGCGATTTGCCGCCATTTTCACTGGTCGAGAGTGCGCCTCGCCGTGAGACTGCACGGGTTTTCTTGCCCGGAGGTTCTGGCTCATGTCGCCATCCAAGATATTGATCGGTCAGTTCCTGATTGTCCTGACCATAATTGCCGCAACGATGTGGGGCGCAACGCAATGGGTTGCGGCTGAGCTTGGGTATCAACCAGGGCTTGGGAGGCCATGGTTTGTCTGGGGCGAGGTGCCAGTCTATCGGCCCTGGCGCTTGTTCCAGTGGTGGTACGCTTATGAGGCCTATGCGCCTCGCGTATTTGCGAAGGGCGGTGCGATTGCGGCCAGCGGCGGATTGCTTGGCATTCTGGCCGCTGTTGTGGGATCAGTCTGGCGTTCTCGCTGGGAACGGCGGGTGACGACCTACGGCTCGGCGCGATGGGCGGAGCGGAGCGATCTTGTAAAGGCGAAGTTGCTTGGTGGGGACGGCGTCTTTCTGGGGCGCTGGAAACGCGACTATCTTCGCCATGATGGCCCTGAGCATGTCATGGCCTTTGCGCCGACGCGTTCAGGTAAGGGCGTGGGACTGGTCGTGCCGACGCTTCTGTCTTGGACAGGCAGTGCCGTCATTCATGACATCAAGGGCGAGAACTGGGAGCTGACGTCCGGCTGGCGCTCGCAGCTTGGACCCTGCATCCGGTTTGATCCGACAGATGAGGCCTCCCCGCGCTACAACCCACTGCTTGAAGTGCGTAAAGGCAAGTTCGAAGTCCGCGATGTCCAAAATATTGCTGACATCCTTGTTGATCCGGTCGGTAGCCATGAAAGCCGCGATCACTGGGACAAAACGGGCTACGCGCTGCTCGTCGCAGTCATGCTGCATGTGCTTTATGCGGAGGACAACAAGTCACTGGCAGGTTGCGCTGAGTTCCTGTCGCATCCGCAGCGCACCATTGGCGAAACGCTCGAGCTGATGCTCAAAACGAAGCATCTGGTTGGTGGTGATGGGCGTGGGCGCGTTCACCCATATGTCGCTCGCGGTGCAAGGGCGATGAAGAACAAGTCGGAGAATGAGCGTTCCGGCGTTCTGTCGACAACCTTGACGCTCCTCGAAGTGTTCAGCGATCCGATCATCGCCGACCTCACATCGACCAGCGATTGGGGCGTGATGGATCTGGTTGAAGCGGCGCGGCCGGTCTCGTTGTATTTGGTTGTGCCACCGTCAGACATTTCCCGGACACGGCCCTTGATGCGGCTGATCCTTAATCAGGTTGGCCGCAGGCTGACGGAGCGCCTGCCTGATTCTGGACGACGCAAAGTTCTGCTGATGCTGGACGAGTTTCCAGCATTGGGGCGGCTCGACTTTTTCGAGACGGCGCTCGCCTTTCTGGCAGGCTATGGCATTCGGGCGTTTCTGATCGGTCAGTCGTTGAATCAGATCGAGAAGGCCTATGGCGCGAACAATGCCATCCTCGACAATTGTCATGTGCGAGTGGCGTTCGCGACCAATGATGAGCGCACGGCGAAACGCATTTCTGAGGCGCTGGGAGCGAAGACCGAACTGCGCTCTCAGAAGAACTATACTGGCCATCGTCTGGCGCCTTGGCTGTCTCATATGATGGTTTCGCGCCAGGAAACGGCCCGGCAACTTTTAACGCCCGGTGAAGTGATGCAGCTTCCGCCAAAACAGGAAGTATTGATGGTCGCGGGTGTGCCGCCGGTCATGGCCGACAAGCTGCGCTATTTCAAAGATCGTAACTTTACAGAGCGTGTCCTGGCACCTGCGCAGGTGTCGCTTGATGGGATTGGGCCTGAATCTCTCTGGTCGGACAAAGCTGAACCGGAAGAAAGCGTAGCTATGCTTGCGGATATGGCGGGGGAGGAAGGCGGGAAAGGACTTCGCCGTGAGATCGAGCCGCAGCCGACGAAGGAGATTGAAGCTGAGGGGGCTGAGATTAACCTCTCAGATGATGATCCGCTCGATCCCACCGACGCGCAGCATTTGGAGACAATCCGGCGTGCTGCAGCGCTCGACCTCTCCGATCCTGATACACTGCCGGAGTTTTGAAATGGGAAAGCCACGTGTGAATCTGCGACTTTCCCATAAACTGCATGCCGAACTTGAACGACGTACGGCGGCCTCAAGCGTTACCAAGACAGAAATTGTTGAGGAGGCGCTAAGCCGCTTTTTTGACCCTGAAGCCAACCTTGTCCTTGAGCAGCGCCTCTTGCGTAGGATGGATGCGTTTGATGAGCGCCAAAGCGAGATTGAACGGGATACAGCGCTCTGCCTCGAAACTCTCGCACATTTCGTTTTTTATTGGCTGACCCGCACCGAGCCTATTCCCGAAGGTGAACGCGATGCAGCCCACGCTTTGGGGCAGCGTCGCTTCGACCACTTCATCGGGCAGGTCGCAAAGAAGCTTAGTTATGACAGAGGTGTCCTTGCGCGGTTTCTGGCCACGTCCGATTCTGGTTTGGTCTCATCCCCTGAGAATGAATGAACTGTGTCGGAAAATCCGCGCTTGGCACGGATTGTCATGCACAAGAAAGAGTCTGTAAGTGGAAGAATCATGTTGAATAATCCGCATTTAGCGCGGATAATGAGACATGGTTTATGATCAACGATCCGGGCTTTCGAGTTATATCAGTGACCTTCTGTCGAAGGGGCGGACCGTATTTACGGCTGATGAGGCTGAAAAGGCGCTTGGTGTCGATCGCGGTGCCTTTCTCGATGCCGCTGAGAGGCTTCAGAAGCGAAAGCTGCTGCAAAGCCCACGGCGCGGCTTCTATGTGGCTGTTCCGCCCCAATATGCCGCTTGGGGAGCGCCTCCGCCATCCTGGTACATTGATGCGCTGATGCGCCACGAGGGCGAGCCTTATTACGTTGCCTTGCTCAAGGCTGCAGAGCTGCACGGCGCGACCCATCAGGCGGTCATGGAATTCCAGATCATTGCGGCCAAGCGAATGCCGAAGATACGCGCAGGGCGCAATCTGATAGCCTTCTATTATCGGAAAGATATGAACGCCGTTGAGAACGGTCTCGAAAGACGAAAGACTGATACCGGCACGATGCAGATATCGTCGCCTGCACTGACTGCGCTTGACCTGCTGCGCTATCCGCAGGCGACCGCCGGCATGGATAATCTTGCGACCGTTCTGGCCGACATGGGGCGCAAGATAGATCCGAAGCAGCTTGCCGCCTTGTCTAACAAATTTGAACGGCCAATCGTTCAACGTCTTGGATACCTGTTGGGTCATTTGGGACACGGGGGACTGACCGACCGCATGTTTGCCGCGCTCAGTCAGCGCGGTTCGCTGCCATGGGCGGAACTGGACCGCAACGAGGTCCGAGACCCGGATTTCATGTCCAAGCCCATGCGTCGTGACCCCAAATGGCGTGTCATCGTTCGCCGAATGCCGGAGATGGACGAATGATTCCCTTACAAAACATTGTTGCGTGGGGCGCGATTGTTCCATGGGCTGACAATCGGCAGATCGAGCAGGACCTGATCATCAGTCGGGCTTTAGTGGACATATTTTCCGACGACTTGCTCAAAAGCGAACTCCGGTTTCGAGGGGGAACAGCGCTGAACAAGCTGCATTTTCCTGCACCGCTTCGATACTCTGAAGACATTGATCTGGTTCGTGCCTCGTCAGGTCCGATCGGACCAATTCTTGACCAACTTCGGGTCGTTTTAGAGCCTTGGCTTGGTCAGGCGCGCTTTGATCAGAGTCAGGTCGCGCCGAAACTAAAGTTTCGTATCGATGCTGAGCATGGGGATGGCGTCCAGATAAGACTGAAAGTCGAAATCAACACACGAGAGATCGAAGCGTTTGACCCAGTTGAAAATTACACATTTAACGTGGAGAATCCTTGGTTCACTGGTGAGTGTCAACGCCGGAGTAAAACTACACCATTCGCCGGAGCAAAAGTGCACCAGTTTGAGAGCTTTGGCCGGAGTAAAAGTGCACCACTCGGGCGGTTAGCGGACGTTTGGTCGGACTGGTGTACGAGGATTTGGATCAAGCCTGTTTCGACTTGGCGCTGTGCTTGAGGCGGTAGCTGTCGCCGTTCATTTCGAGGATATGGACATGGTGCGTGAGCCGGTCGAGCAGTGCGCCGGTCAGGCGCTCTGATCCGAACGTGCTGGTCCATTCGTCGAATGGCAGGTTGGAGGTGACGAGGGTTGAGCCGCGCTCATAGCGCTGCGAGAACACCTCGAACAGGAGTTCAGCGCCGGTTGGCGACAGCGGCACATAGCCAAGTTCATCAATGATCAGGAGTGCGTATTTGGTGAGCTGTTTTTGCAGGCGCAGCAGGCGTTTGTCATCGCGCGCTTCGAGGAGTTCATGGACCAGAGCTGAGGCGGTGACGAACCCGACCGACAGGCCTTTCTGACAGGCAGAAAGGCCAAGCCCGAGCGCGATATGCGTCTTTCCGGTTCCGCTATTGCCGACAGCGATGATGTTCTCCCGGCTGGTGATATAGTCACACCGGGCCAGTTCCATCACCCGCAACTTGTTCAGTGAAGGCATGGCCTTGAAGTCAAAACTGTCGAGGCTTTTGGTCGCCGGGAACTTCGCAGCCTTGATCCGCCGGTCGATCATGCGCCGCTCCCGGTCTATCAGTTCCAGTTCTGCCAGTCGCAACAGATAGCGCGAATGATCGATCCCCTCGGCGGCGCAGAGTTTGGCTTGCCTGGCATGCTCGCGCAGAAAGGTTGGCAAGCGCAGGGACTTCAGATGATGGGCCAGCAGGATCTCTGGTGTGTCGGTCATGACCGACCTGCGGATAACAGGGTCATGTAATCGCCCGGCGCAGTAGCCGCGACATGCGCCTTGGGCAGATAGGGATACAGCGTCATGTCGAGCCGTGGCGGTCGCCGCTCGATCCGGCACAGGACGAGATGTTTAACGGCATCGAACCCGATCGCGCACCGCTGTAGGGACGGTCGCGACGCCGACTCTGGCCACCACGAACCTTTCCACCAGCATGCGCCGCTGGCGCGTGACCAGTGCCGCGACCGTTGATGCTGCGGCCGAGGAACGCTCCGCCGGCTGGGTGTGCTGGCGCGGCAATGCGGATGGACTGGGCGGCTGGACCTATGTGAACCGGCTGTCACTAACGACGGTTCAAGCGACCGGGATGGGGTTCTTCGGCCTTTACGGCTCAACCGCGGCATTGGCCACGACCCTGACCCTGTCAGCGGTCGCCAACTGCGTCGGCATCGGATTCCAGCGCGGGACACATATCAACTGGCAACTCGTGACCAACGACGGATCCGGAGCCCCGAGCTTGACCGACCTTGGCGCCAGTTTCCCGGTCGGCAGCCTGACCAACGTTCTGACGCTGACCATCGCGGCATCGCCAAACGGCACGGATATCGGGGTGAGAATCGTCGAGGAAGTCAGCGGCGCAGTAGCCGAGTTCACCCTCACCGCCGACATTCCTGCCGCGACTCAATTGCTCAGCCCGCGCAATTATATGAACAACGGCGCGACGTCGGCTGCTGTCGCGTACGACTGCTCCGGCGTCTACGTGGAGACGGATTACTGACCCAATTTGGTAGTGCAGCGTCAGGTGCGCCGGACCTTTGGCAGCGCGCACAAAACAACTGACAGGGCCATGGAGGTCCAAAGCCTAATGCTGGAGGCGGCAGCGCGTTCTCGTGGTCTCAACGAGTTGGTTGACCGGTTGCGCGTCAGCCAATTTTGCGAGGTGTGGCGGGGCGATCTGACTACCAATCTGCAGTGCGATGGGGATTTCCAGGCATGGGCGGGAGAGAAATTGGCGCTACTGCCGGAGAAGTTGGAAATTATCGGCTTGATGGACGCATACAAAAAGATGCGGGTGAGGAGCCTGAATGTGGCCTGACGGTCTGGTTTTGCCAGATAATTCGATGGAGAAGTGTCCTTTGGCCCCATTCATGTGGTTTCGAGCCTGGCGCTCCGCGAAACCGCAGAACGTCGAAATTCTTTTGAATCGGCCTTGAACCTCTAGTTGCTGTAGCTCCTATCTTGCAATCCATCAGATGATTCGCCGGGAGAAAACCTATGGCCGACCACAAGCATGACCATGATCACGACCACAAACACGACGACCACAGGCATGACGGTACCAAGCACGCGCAGGGCGCGGGCGGTTCCTGTTGCGGGTCGGACAAGGATGCGATGTGCGGCGATATCGGGCCGGTCGGCAATGTGAACGCGGCGGGGCGCAGTTTTCTGGTCAACGGGCTGGATTGCGCCGAGGAAGTGTCGATCCTGAACAAGGCGCTTGGCCCCGCAGTCGGCGGCACCGAACATCTGGCCTTTGATGTGATGAACGGGCGGATGACGGTGCTGGACAGCGCCACGTCATTGCCCGACGACCGGATCATCGCGCTGATCGGCAAGACCGGGATGAGTGCCTCGGTCTGGGACGCGGGCCGCGCCGAGGTCGACCGCGAGGCGCATCTGAAACGGCAGAAATTCTTTACCGCGCTGTCGGGCGGCTTCTGGGCGCTTGGCTTCCTGTGGCACGCCGTGGAAACCGGCCCGGCCGGCGCCTTGCAGATATTTTCCGACCACGGGACGACGTCGATGCCGGTGATCGAGATCGCGGCGTTCCTGCTGGCGATCGTGTTCGGCGCCTGGCTGGTGGCCCCCAAGGCCTGGTCGTCGGCGCGCCGGCTGGCCCCCGACATGAACCTGCTGATGATCATCGCGGTGACCGGCGCGATCGGTCTGGGTGCCTATTTCGAGGCGGCGACGGTGGCCTTCTTCTTTTCGCTGTCGCTGTATCTGGAAAGCTGGAGCGTCGGGCGGGCGAGGAATGCCGTGGCCGCCCTGCTGGATCTGGCACCGCCGACCGCGCGGGTGATCCGCGACGACGGCACCGAGGCGGACGTGCCCGCCGCGCAGGTCGCCATTGGCGACAGGTTCATCGTGCGCGGCGGCGACCGGATCGCGCTGGACGGCGAGGTTGTCGCCGGTGCGGGCGGTGTCGATCAGGCCCCGATCACCGGCGAAAGTGCGCTGGTGTCGAAAGAACCCGGCGATGATGTCTATGCCGGCACGATCAATGGCGAGGGCACGCTGACGGTGCGTGCCACCAAACTGTCCAGCGATACCGTGCTGTCGAAAATCATCCGCATGGTCGGTGATGCCCATTCGCGCCGCGCCGATGTCGAACAGTGGGTGGCCAAATTCGCCCGCGTCTACACCCCCATCGTGATGGTACTGGCGGTCCTGATCGCCTTTGTGCCGCCGCTGGCCTTTGGCGGGGCCTGGGCGTTCTGGATCTACAACGCTCTGGTGCTGCTGGTCATTGCCTGCCCCTGTGCGCTGGTCATTTCGACCCCGGTGTCGATCGTCGCGGCGCTGGCCTCGTCGGCGCGCAACGGCGTGCTGATCAAGGGCGGTGCCTATGTCGAGGCCCCGGCGCGGCTGACCGCACTGGCGATGGACAAGACCGGCACGATCACCATGGGCGAACCTGAGGTGGCGAGCCTGCATCCGCTGAACGGCACATCCGAGCGCGATCTGATCGCGGCGGCGGCGGCGCTCGAGGCGCGCTCGTCGCACCCGCTGGCCCGCGCGATTCTGGCGCGCGCCGAACGCGACGGAATCAAGGCCGAACCCGCCGAGGACACCCGGACCGTTCCGGGGCGCGGCGTCGAAGGTCTGCATGGTGGGCGGGCGATCTGGCTTGGGTCCGACCGCTTTGCCACCGAAAAGGACATGGGCGCGGCGATGCCGCGTGATGTGGTGGACCGGATCGAAAGTGCCGGCAGCACGCTGGTCGCGGTCGGCGATGACAAGGGCCTGCTGGGCCTGATCGAGTTGCGCGACCGGATCCGCCCCGATGCAAAGGGCGTTGTTGCCAGGCTGCATGCGCAGGGGGTCAAGACCATCATCATGCTGACCGGCGACAACGAACGCACCGCCCGTGCGGTCGCCGCAGAGGTCGGCATCGACGAGGTCCGCGCCGGGCTGCTGCCCGAGGACAAGGTGGCGGTGATCGAGGAACTGGTCGCGACCCACGACATGGTGGCGATGATCGGCGACGGGGTGAACGACGCACCGGCGATGGCGCGGGCGCATTTCGCCATCGCGATGGGCGCGGTCGGGTCGGATGCGGCGATCGAGACGGCGGATATCGCCCTGATGACCGACGATATCGGCAAGGTGCCGTGGCTGGTCGGCCATTCGCGGCGCACGCTGTGGATCATTCGCCAGAACATCGGCCTGTCGCTGGCCACCAAGGCCGCCTTCGTGGGCTTGACCGCCTTCGGGATGGCCACTACGTGGGGAGCAATCGCCGCCGATGTCGGCGTGTCGCTGATCGTCGTCGCCAACGCACTGCGCCTGTTGCGCGCCAAGGGGCGGGATCCGGCGGCGCCAAGTGGCGGCGAGAGCATCGGCGAACACATGCCAAAAGGAGCACTGGCACATGGTCATTGAACTGAAGGAACCGGGCAAGGAGCCCGAACGCAACAGGGGCGCGTCAATGCTGTGTCCGGTCTGCAAGGTGACGCTGACAATGGCGGATCGTCAGGGCGTCGAGATCGACTATTGCCCGCAGTGCCGGGGTGTCTGGCTCGACCGTGGCGAGCTTGACAAGATCATCGAGCGCAGCGCCGCCGAGATGGCACCACCGCCGCCGGCACCCGACCCCCGGCGGCGCGATGACGACGACGATGATCGCGGTCGCGGCGGCTATGGCGGCGGCTATGGCAAGCACGGTGGCGGTCATGGCGGTCATGGTGGTGGCAGTCATGGCGGCGGCTATCGGCGCAAGTCCTGGCTGCGCGAGATCTTCGATTGACGTTCGCGCGGGCGGTTCACGGGCAGGGCGCGCCAGCCGGTGAGCCAACCCCACAGCGGGCGGTCTGACGATGGGCGCGGGACACGGTCACGGCGGCGGCGGGGGAACCTCTGCCAGCCGCCACAAGGGCAGCCTGAGATGGGCGCTGGCGATGACCGGCACGTTTCTTGTGGTCGAGGTGGTCGGCGGGCTCTGGACTGGCAGTCTGGCGCTTTTGGCCGATGCCTTGCATATGGCGACAGACGTGGGCGGGCTGTTCATGGCGCTGGTCGCGGTGCGCTTTGCCGAACGCCCGGCGACGCCCGACATGACCTATGGCTTTGTGCGCACCGAGGTTCTCTCGGCGCTGGTCAACGCCGTGGTGCTGCTGGTGGTCACCGTCTTTGTGCTGCGCGAGGCGTATTTCCGCCTGTTCGCGCCGGTTGAAATCCTCGGCGGGCCGATGCTGGCGGTGGCGGTGGCGGGGCTGATCGTCAACCTGGTGTCGATGCGGATGCTGCACGCCGGATCGCAGGAAAGCCTGAACCTCAAGGGCGCGTATTTCGAGGTGCTGGCCGACATGCTGGGATCGGTCGGGGTGATCCTCGCGGCGCTTGTCGTGATGTTCACCGGCTGGACCATCGCCGACCCGATCATCGGCGCCGCCATCGGGCTCTTTATCGTGCCGCGCACCTGGATCCTGCTGAAGGGCGCGCTGCGCATCCTGATGGAGGGCACGCCCGCCCATGTCGATGCCGGGTTGCTGCGCGCGCGGCTCATGGAGGTTCCCGGCGTTGCGGACGTGCACGACCTGCACGTCTGGACCCTGACCTCGGGCGTCGACGCGATGAGCTGCCATCTTGTCGTCGATGATCTCGAGGCCCGGCGCAACGCGCTGATCGGCGCGCAAAAGGCGATGCACGACGGTTTTGGGATCACCCATACGACGATCCAGATCGAGGATGCGGCCCTGCGCGAGGCCGAGGGCGAGACGCATCGCTGAACAGAGTAGTGGAGTTGACGCGACATGGGACATCACCGGAAACAGCATGGTCACGCCACACCCCGGTATGCCGGGCCGCGCGGCGGTGAGGGTCGCCCCGACCATGACCGGGTGCCACGCCAGTCACGGATTCCGCTGGGTCTGATCGCGATCGGGTTGGTCGTCTGGTCGGGTCTGGGCTGGGGCGTCTATCTGCTGGTCGATCCGGTGCTGGCATGGCTGGCGGGCTCGGTCGGCCCGCTGACCGATGCCGGGACCGGCATCGCGCGCTGGTTCGGGTTCGGGCAACAGGCGGCGGCCCTGCGCGATGTCGCCAATGTCGAGGTGCTGATCGGCCAGGTGGCTGGCCCAATGCATTTCATCGTCAAGGCCGGGCTGATCCTTTTGTGGCTTGCGGGGCTGGTCGCGCTGGTCGCGCTGCCGGTCATCCTGCGGCGCAGGTCGCGGTGGTGACAACTGTCGGCAGATCGGCGGCCTTTGGCCTGTTGCGGTCCGGACCATCGCCCCGGCTTGCCGGCACGCCTTCCCGACAGCGTGCGATGACCGCCGCCCGTCCGCCCCTGATCGGCCCGGTCCTCGTCCTCGACGATATCGGCGCGGCCGCGCTAAGGCTGTCGGCGCTGTTCATCACCGACGGCGACGAAGGCCCGCCGCCGGTCGAGACATCCGGCGGCGCGTATCGCGCAACTGTTCTGGCGCGGTTCGACCGGGCGACGGTCTGGCGTGCACGTTTCGATCTGCTCGCCGACCGGCCCGCCGAATACCGCTGGAACGGCGAGACATATCCTGTTGCCTGCGATCTGCGCGGCGACCTGCGGATCGCCTTTGTGTCGTGCAACGGCGAGGAGGCCGACGATCTGGAGCGCGAGGGGTCGGAGCGCAACGCGATGTGGGCGCGGCTGGGCGCGGCGCACCGGGCGGCGCCGTTCGCGCTGCTGCTGCATGGCGGGGATCAGGTTTACGCCGACGAAATCACGCAGGGCCATCGGCTGAGCGAGGACTGGCCCTCGCAGATCCCCCCCGAACCATCGCCCGCTGACCTTTCCGATCTGCGCCACCATCTGCGCGAACGGCTTCTGGATCGCTACGCGGCGCTTTATGCCGCACCCGAATTCGCCTGGATCGCCGCGCGCGTGCCCTCGCTGATGCAATGGGACGATCACGACATCTGCGACGGCTGGGGCTCGCTCAGGCGGTGGCAGACCCATTCCGCCGTTGGCCAGACACTGTTTTCGGTCGCCCGCGAATGTTTTCTTGTCTTTCAGCAGGCGGCGGTGGAGGGCGATCTGCCGCCGCGGTTCCATGATCCGGCGGGGCACCACCTTGGCTGGCGGGTCCGCGCGCCGGGGCTGCGCATCCTGGCGCCTGACCTGCGGTCAGAGCGCACGCGGCGCAGCATACTGGGTGCCGGCGGCTGGGCGATGATGGATGCCGAGGCCGCCGCACCGCCGCCGGGATCGACGCTGCTGGTCTCAAGCGTGCCCCTGCTGGGACCGCGCCTGTCGGTTCTGGAAACGCTGATGGTCGCGATCCCGCGGATGCAGAAATACGAGGACGACCTGCGCGACCAGTGGCAAAGCCGTGCGCATCGCGCGGAATGGCAACGGATGCTGCGGCTGGTGCGCGACATGACCTATGCGGACGGGCGCAACATCACCGTGCTTTCCGGCGAGATCCATCTGGCGACACGGGCGGTGATGGAACTGGAACGCGGCCTCGCGGTGCATCAGCTTGTGGCGTCGGGCATCGCGCACCGGGCGCCGCCGGCGGCATGGGCTAGGGTTCTCGGCAGTCTCGCGCGGTTGGGCGAGGCGCCGCTGGCACGGCATCCGATCCGCATCGGGTGCCTGCCCGGCCGGCGCAGGCGCTATGTGGCCGAGCGGAACTACCTGATGCTCGAACGCCGATCGGACAGCTGGAGCGCCGCCTGGGATCTGGAGCACAGCGGCGCGACCCCCGATTTGCCGCTGTAGCCGCCGACGGCTGTCAACGGCCGGCGCGGGCCTTGCGCCGCCGCGCCTGTCGTGCCTGCCGGTATTCCGACAACAGCAACAGCCCAACGCCGCCGACCACCGCGACATCGGCCATGTTGAACGCCGGCCAGTGCCAGGTGCCGACATAGACATCGAGGAAATCCGTCACCGCGCCAAAACGCAGCCGGTCCGCCACATTACCGAGCGCGCCGCCGATGACAAGGCCATAGGCGGCGGCATCCAGACGGCTGGTGGCGCGCACCAGCAGCACCGTCAGCCAGACCGTGACCACGAGCGCCAGCCCGGACAATGCCCACCAGGGCGCGCCGCCCAGCAGCCCGAAGGTGACGCCATCATTGCGTAAAAAGATCAGGTTGAAGCCGGGCACGACCGGAATGCCGCCCGCCAATGCGTCACTGTAGGCATTGGCCACGGCCTTGGTGATCTGGTCGGCGGCAAGGGCCAGCCCGATGCAGACAGCGCCGGTCGATCCTGTCGCGAATCCTTGATCCATTGTCGTGCCCTTTTTGCATTCGATTTCGGGACGGCATGACGCCGCACCTGCGATTGACAGGCCTTTTACAAGCTTTAGCCACTAGAGGTTCAAGCGAAATCTGGTGGTGCCGGCGACGCGTCGCGATCCTTGTCGATACGGGGCCTTTCGCCCGGTCCGCCGTCCGTCCATAATGCGCAAGTCACTGTAGAGACGAGGCCGGGATGCTGACCATCGGAACATTGTCGCGCAAGACCGGGACCAAGGTCCAGACGGTGCGCTATTACGAGCAGATCGGCCTGTTGCGCGAACCGGGCCGCACCGCGGGCGGGCAGCGCCGGTATGAAGAGGCCGATCTGGACCGGCTCGCCTTTATCCGGCACGCGCGGCAGCTTGGCTTTGCGCTCGACGCGATCCGCGAATTGCTCGACCTGTCGGATCATCCGCAGCAGTCCTGCGCCGACGCGGATTCGATTGCCCGACGCCAGTTGAAACAGGTCGAACAGCGGCTTTTGCGGCTTCAGGCGCTGCAAAAGGAACTGAAACGGATGATTGCCGAATGCAGCGGCGACCGGATGGCCGACTGCCGCGTTCTCGAAGTGCTGCGCGACCACTCCGAATGCCTGACCGCGCATGACGATATCGGCGCGTGAGTGCGACCTGCGGGAACCGATTTGCGGTCAGGCTGGTTCGGTCTGCAAGAGATAGGGACGGAACGGAGTGACAGAAGCCTGGATTTACACGCTCGCGCCCGCAATTCTGGCGGTGATTGCGTCTTGGGTCGCCGTCAGGTTCCGTCCTGGCCCGCTGACGATCAGCGCGATCCAGCATTTTGCCGCCGGCGTGGTCTTTGCCGCCGCGGCCGGTGAGATCCTTCCGGACATCAAGCACCAGGGGTCCGCAATCGCCACCCTTGTCGGCGGGTCGGCTGGGGTCGCCGTGATGCTGCTGGTCAAGCAGATCGAGGGTTACATCAAAGGTCCGGCGGGCCTTTTGACGACGATCGGGATCGACATTCTGATCGACGGGCTGGTGTTGGGCATCGCGTTTGCTGCTGGTGCGAAAGCGGGCCTGTTGCTGACCGTCGCGCTGTCGCTCGAAGTCGTGTTTCTGGGGCTGGCGCTGACCACGGAACTGACCACCTCGGGCTGGACCAGACGGCGCACTGTCGCGGTTACGGCGGGGCTGATGGTGCTGATGCCGTTGGGCGCGGTTCTGGCCACGCCCGTCGCCGCCCTGTCTGCGCCGGTGGTGACGGGTTTTCTGGCGTTCGGCCTGGTCGCGCTGCTGTATCTGGTGACCGAGGAACTGCTGGTCGAGGCGCATGAGACACCCGACCGGCCCTGGGTCGCGGCGATGTTCTTTGTTGGCTTCCTGTTGCTGTTGCTGCTCGAAGAGATGATCGGATGACCCGCCATGCCGCATGACCACGATCATCTGGACCCAGAGTCTGGCGACCGGCGGGTCGGCATCGCGATCTGGGCGAATGGCATCCTGACCGTCGCCCAGGTCGCCGGCGGGATCTTTGCCGGCAGTCTGGCGCTGATCGCCGATGCGCTGCACAATTTTTCCGACATGGCGTCGCTGATCATCGCCTTTGGCGCGCGCAAGATCGCCCGCCGTCCGGCCGATGCGCGGATGACCTTTGGCTATGGCCGGATCGAGATCGTGGCCGCCCTGATCAACTATACGACGCTGATCGTGATCGGGCTTTATCTGATCTACGAGGGCGGGATGCGGATGATCGACCCGCCCGAGGTCAAGGGCTGGTGGGTGGTCTGGCTTGGCGGTATCGCGCTGGTCGTCGACACGGCGACGGCCCTGCTGACCTGGTCGATGCAGAAGGGCAGCGTGAATATCCGGGCCCTGTTCATCCATAATCTGTCGGATGCGCTGGCCTCGGTCGCGGTGATCGTCGGCGGCGTGCTGATCCTGCTTTACGATATCCGCTGGGTCGATCCGGCGATCACCATCCTGATCGCGGTCTATATCCTTTACCTTGCCTTTACCGAGATTGGCGGCACGATCCACACCCTGATGCTGGGCAGCCCGCCCGACATCGACACCGACGAGGTTCTGGACGCGGTTGCCGCCATCGATGGCGTCGCCGGCGTGCATCACGCCCATTTCTGGCAGATGGAGGAACACGCCGCCGCGCTGGATACCCATGTGGTGATCGATATCGACCGCTGGGACGCGGTGGAGGAGATCAAGCGCGCGATCAAGGCGGAGTTGAAGGAGACTTTCGGTATCGGCCACACGACGCTGGAATGCAAACGGTCGGACCGGGCGCACCTCGATGCCGACCGGTATGGCCACGGCTGATCGTCGGGCGCTGCGTCAGAGCTGATGAATGGTGATCGCCGTCGCCATGACGACCCCGAACAGGGTGAAGCTGACCAGGGCCAGGCTTTGCCCCAGGCGCCGGTTCGGCGCGTCGACCTTGATCCGCAATTCCGCCGCCGTTTCGGGAAATTCAAGGGCGGCGGTGTTGGACCCGGTCCATTCGTAGCGCCGCGCAAAGCGCCGCTCCTCGGCGGCGTTCCAGCCGTAAAACGTCACCATGATCGCGATGACGGTCATCATGCTGGCGGGCACCCAGATGATATGGCCGCCGCCGGTTTCGTCGATCAGCGGCGCGATCCCAAAGAGCCGCCCTTCGATATCGTAGGCGGCGTAAAGCACGACCTCCTTCAATGTCGTGAGGGCGCCAAGCAGAATGTTCGACACGATCGTGGCAATCAGCAGAAACACCCGCAGCCCATGCCCCTGACCGGCCCTGGTATCGCGGCGCGAAAAGATCATCGCAAAGAAGATGAACCCGGCGGCCAACATGGTGATGTGCATCGTGTAGTGGATCGCCGGATCCAGCAGGGCGGCGTTGTGGATCGGCGGTACCTGCCAGACATAAAGTGACAGCACGAACAGCACGAACGCCGGCCAGGGCCTTGTCAGTGTCGAAAACAGGGCCGAAAGCCCGCGGCTGGCCAGAAGCGGCGCGATCACCCGTTTTCGCACCTGTCGCGGCAGACCGGCGATCAGCACGGCTTCGGGGTAGGCCAGCACGATCAGCATCGGCCCGACCATGCGCAGCAGCAGATGCTGGATCTGGTGCGCCACGAACAGGCGTTCCCCCATCGCATCGACCGGCGATTGCAAGGCCAGAAACAGCGCCAGAATCCCGGTGCCGAACAGCAGGTGCCGCAGCCCCTGTCGCGGTGTCGCGCTGGTTCGCCGCCGGATCGCCCCGCGCAGATAGATCGCCAGGGTCAGGGCGACAAGGCCGCTGACCTCGGGCGTCAGATTCCAGGCCGACCAGGCGGTTTCCCCGGTCAGGCCCCCGCCACCATGCGCCATCGCCTGCGGCGCGGACAACAAGAGTGCAACTGCCGAAAATGCTACGGCCAATCTGGTTTTCATTGAAACGCTTCCAGTGTTTACGTGGGGTGTCTATCTCGGCGATCCGTCAGATTCCAGACCGCGAACCGCAGGCGGAACACTTGGTCACAGCATGGTGCCTGCCTCGTTCCGTCCAGGTTCAAGCAGGTTTCCGCATGCGGCGGTCTGTCACCGCAAGTTGATGCAATGATTCTTGACCTTTCCCCAAGGCATGGTCGTAAATGCGTCCCATGATCAAGGTTCTGCTTCAAATCCTGGCCGTCGCCCCACACTGCACGACACTGGGTAGCTGAGGGCGCTGAATGGTGGTTTTCTGGGGGACTCTTCCCTGGAAAGGAACGTTCCCTTGAGCACCCAAGCGATCACCGCCCTCGCGTCGAGGCTATCGCCGCATGTTTCGCTGAGCAAGACGCGGCTCGAGACGCTGTGCCTTCTAATTGTGGCGATGATCAGCGCCCGAACGGTCAACCTCAGCCATCTTGCCTGCGAGCGCGCCGGCCCCGTTCTGATTGCATCGACCTATCGACGACTGCAACGCTTCTTCCAGCACGTCAGCCTTCCTGAGGACTGGTCAGCTCGCCTCATCCTTCGGCTCCTCGGCCTGAAAGGCGCGTGGCATCTTTGCCTCGACCGGACGAACTGGAAGATCGGCGCGCGCGACGTCAACATCCTGATGCTGGCGATTGCGACGCCGCGGTTTCGGGTGCCCTTGATGTGGACGGTGCTGGATAAGGCGGGCAACAGCAATGCCGATGAGCGCATCGCATTGATGCGGCGTTACCTTGCCCTGTTCGGGTCGGGATCGGTCCAGATCCTTCTGGCCGATCGGGAGTTCATCGGACTGAAATGGCTCAATTTTCTCGAGGCGAGCGCAATCCCGTTCGCGATCCGCGTGAAGGCGGGCTTGATCGTGAGCACCGAGGACGGGCGCAAGCTGAGCCTGCGGTCGCGGCTGACGAAATGCCGGGCTATACGGAAGTTCCGGGCCACCTTCCCAGCCCAGGGAGATGCAGAGGCCTTGACGCTGACCTTCTCGGCGAAACGCATCAAGGGCGGTGAATTGCTCATCGTCGCAAGCAATGCGCCGGACAAGAATGGCCTCAACGCCTACCGCCGCAGGTGGTCCATCGAATGTCTCTTCGGGGATGCCAAAACCCGGGGCCTGAACCTCGAGGACACCCGGCTGCAAATCGCCGCAAAGTTGCACCTGCTGCTGGCCATCGTCGCCCTCGCCATCGCCTGGACCAACAAGACCGCCTCAGTGCTCACCGGCAAGGGAAAGCTGCCACGCAAGACCGAAGGGCATTACGCCAAGTCATGGTTCCGAACCGGCTTTGACGAGGTTCGAAGGCTCCTGCGAACGGACCCCCAAGCCGCCCTCAAACCGTGGGCGGCAATCCCAAAACGATCGGGAGTCGTGTAGTGTGCCGTCGCCCTGACGTTCGGCGCGCCCATTGCGGGCGCGGCCGTTCCTGCGGCGACACAGCGCGCTGAGGCCGCTTCGATGACCGGCATGGCAGCAGGGTCCGCGACTATGGCCGATGCGGCCTGCCCGGAATGTCCTGCGCAGACCGGGAGCGAGGGGGTTGCCTGCATCGGCGGCTGTCCGGTGCCCTGTGCCTATTCGATCGTCGCTGCCGTGATACCTTTGGGGACTGCTGAAATCTGGTCATTGCATTCTTCGCTGGCCAGCTGGTTTACGGAAGCCAGTTTCCGGGCGGGGTCGGGCCCGCCGCCTGATCTCTCGCCTCCCCGACTGACGGTCTGAACGGCGTCGTCCCAATTCGGGACGGCTGTTGGCGCTGTTTGTTCGGCGCCGGGACATCAGATCAAGGCGACCGCATGACATTTCCATCGACATTGTTCCGACGAGCGGAGTCTTCGCTCGGGCGGAGTCTGGGCGCGGGCCCGGCGTCATTTGTCAGCGGCCGCTAGTGGCTGATCCGCATTCGCGGTGCCGCCTTCACTTCGTGACACCCCTTCATCCAAGGACATCAAACATGAAAACGTCTATCTCCTTTACCCGCAGAACCCTGCTTGGCGGGGCGGCAACGCTGATCGCCGGTCTTGCCGCCGCGCCCGGATTTGCGCAGATGACCCTTGCGCCAGCCGTCACCGCCGAAAAGGTGACGCTGTTCAAGGACCCCAATTGCGGCTGTTGCCAAGGCTATGCCGATTACCTCACGGCGAACGGTTTCGAGGTCGAGGTCATCCCGACCGAAGATCTGGGGCAGATGACTGACGCTGCCGGCATCCCGGCGGACTTTGCCGGCTGCCACCTGTTCAACATCGGCGACTATGCGTTCAGCGGCCATATTCCGCTGGCGAGCCTGGGCAAGTTTCTGACCGAACGGCCCGAGATGATCGGGCTGACGGTGCCGGGCATGCCGATGGGGTCGCCGGGCATGGGCGGCGAGAAGATGGGGCCGCTTGAGGTTTTTGCATTGCAGGCCGAGCAGGCTCCGACGGTTTACGCCGTCGAATGAAGGCGGATCCGGCCCGGCGGTTGACAAGCCGCCGGGGCGGAACGAGGTGAAGAGACAGGGGTGATCGGGATGATGGATTTCGGAATGATGGGCGGCGGCATGATGGCGGCGGCGGGGCTGGTCTGGCTGCTTGTGATCGTGGCGCTGGTGCTGGCGATATTTGCGCTGGTCAAATACCTTGGGTCAGACGTGTCCAGATGACGACTGACAATGACAACGACGACCCGGAAACGGCGGCACCGAAACCGCGCCGGGGTCTTGCGCTGGTGATCGTGCCGCTGATCGCCTTTGTGCTGATGGGCCTGTTCGGCTGGGGCCTGCTTTATGGCAACCAGAACCTGCCCTCGACCCTGATCGACAAGCCGGTGCCGGAATTCGCGCTGCCCGCGGTTCAGGGCCAGACCGAGGGGCTGGCGACCGCCGATCTGCGCGGGCAGGTGTCGCTGGTGAATTTCTTTGCCTCCTGGTGCGTGCCCTGCCGTGCCGAACATCCGCTGTTCGTCGAGATCGCGCAGCGCGGCGAGGTGCCGCTATACGGGATCAACTACAAGGAAAAACCGCCGAGGCCGAGGCCTGGCTTGCCGAACTGGGCAACCCCTATACCCGGATCGGCGCCGACCTGAACGGGCGGGTGGCGATCGACTGGGGGGTTTACGGGATTCCCGAAACCTTTGTCATCGCGCCGGACGGGACCATTGCCTTCAAGGTGATCGGCCAGATCACGCGGCCGATCCTTGAAGACCAGGTGATGCCGCTGGTGCGGCGTCTGCAGGCGGAAAATTCAGCGGGTGCAACGCAATGAAACGATCGATTCTGGCACTGGCGGCATGGTTTGTCACCGTCACGGCGGCGGTTGCCGCGCCACAGGGCTTTGCCGTCCACGAGACCCCGCAAGAGGTCGCCAATGTCAGCTTTGTCACCGCCGACGGCAGCAGCATGACGCTGGACGAATTCCGCGGCCGGGTCGTGTTGCTGAATGTCTGGGCGACCTGGTGCGTGCCCTGCCGCGAGGAAATGCCGACGCTCGACGCGCTTGAGGCAGAGCTTGGCGGGCCGGGATTCGAGGTGCTGGCGCTGTCGATAGACCGGGGCGGGGCCGGGGTGGTGCAAAGGTTCTTTGACGAGATCGGCATCAGCCGGCTGATCATGTATCTGGACACCACCATGCGGTCCGCGACGGCGCTGCGCGCTTTCGGGCTGCCCACCACGCTGCTGATCGGCCGCGACGGCCGCGAGATCGGCCGGCTGGTCGGCCCGGCGGACTGGAACGACCCCGAGATGGTCGCCTTTTTGCGGCAATATGTGCAATGAGTTCTGGACGGGGCAACAGGGCGCCGGACCTTCCGGCGCGAGGCGCAATGCAGGAGAAATCATGACACCCATTTTCGCCAGAGGGGCAATGCGATGACCCAGGTGAACAGACGCGCGGCGCTGGCCGGGATCGCGGCGCTGGCCGCGACGCCGCTGCGGGCCCATTCTGTGGCGGACCTCGAACAGGAATTCGGCGGCAAGGAGCCTTACTTTCAGGCGCTCGACAAGGCGGCGCCGGACTTTACCCTGAGCGATCCGTTCGGCAGGCTGCTGCGGCCTGCGGATTTCGCCGGCAAGGTGGTGATCCTGCATTTCGTCTATACCCGCTGCCCCGATATCTGCCCGCTGCACACCGAAAAGCTGGCCGATGTGCAGGCCCGGATCAACCAGACGCCGATGAAAGACCGGGTGCAGTTCGTCACGATCACATCCGACCCTGAAAACGACACCCCCGAGGTGCTGCGCGACTATGGTGTGACGCACGGGATGGACCCGGCGAACTGGACCTTTCTGACCATCGCACCCGGTCAGCCGCCGGAAACGACGCGCGATCTGGCGCGGGCCTTTGGCCACAAGTTTACGGTCGAGGAGGACGGAACCCAGACCCACGGCATCATCACCCATATCGTCGGCAAGACCGGGCGCTGGCGCGGAAATTTTCACGGGCTGGAATTCGACCCGCTGAACATGGTGTTGTTTGTCAACGCGCTGGTCAACGACTATGACACGCCGCATGGCGCCGCGACGCGCGGGCTGTGGGATCGACTGACGGGGATGTTCAGATGAACGGCACGGATGGCATGGGCGACTTTTGCCGACACCCGTCGGTCCGGGGCGGCCCGGCATCTGCCAATTCGGGAGCGGGGCGCTGATGCCGGATATTTCGGGCATCGGGATTCTTGCGGCGTTTCTGGCCGGGGCGATCTCGTTCCTGTCGCCCTGCGTTCTGCCGCTGGTGCCGGGCTATGTGCCCTATATCGCCGGTCAGCCGGACCTGGTGCGCAAGCGCCGTGTCGGGATCCGGGCGCGGCTGGGGGCGCTGGGGCTAAGCACCTGCTTTATTCTGGGGTTTTCGACGGTATTCGTGGCGATGGGTGCCGGGGCCAGCGCGCTGGGGTCGCTGCTGTTGTCCTGGCGGACCGAGCTGAACCTGATCGGCGGGGCGATCATCATCCTGTTCGGTCTGGTGATGATGGGCGTTTTCCGGCTGAACTTCATGAACCGCGACAGCCGGTTCAATCTTGACATACCGGGCGGGCGGTCACTGGGGGCCTATGCGCTGGGTCTGGCCTTTGCCTTTGGCTGGACCCCCTGCATCGGCCCGATCCTGGGCGCGATCCTGACGCTGAGCGCCAGTTCGGCGAACCTGGGCAGCGGCATCCTGCTGTTGTCGATCTATTCGCTGGGGCTGGCGGTTCCGTTCCTGCTGGCCGCCCTTTTCACCGATGCGATTGCGGCGCGGACCCGCCAGTTCGGGCCATCGGGGCGGATACTTTACAAGGTCGCGGGCGGTGTCATGGTGCTGATGGGGGTCGCGGTGATGACCGGGCAGTTGTCACGGCTGTCCTACTGGCTGCTGGGCACCTTTCCGTTTCTGGCCAGCATCGGATGAAACTGTCGGCTTTGGTCGCACCGCGACGACGCCGGAATTGAAATGAGACAAAGGAAAACCACGTGAAGAAACCGATGCTTCTGGCCGCTGGCGCGGCCATCGTTGTTGTTATCGCCGCTATCTACTGGATGGCCTCGCCGCCGCGCACGACCGATCCCAACGTGATCGCCACCAACGGGCTGCACTGGCACGCCAAGATCGAGGTCTATGTGAACGGCGTTCCCCAGCCCGTGCCACCCAATATCGGTATCGGCGCGGCCTATGCGCAGGCCCCCGGTTTTGACAGCCGGAACGGCATGGCCGGGATGCACACGCACGATCCCGAGGGCACCGTGCATCTGGAAGGTGCCGGCACCGTGACCCGCGACGACATCACGCTTGGCACCTTTTTCAGAACCTGGGGCAAGACCTTTGACGACTTCGGTACCAGGCTGAACATGAATGTAAACGGCATTGAAAACAACGAAGGCGAAGCTTACGAAATGCAGGACGGCGACCAAATAATTCTGTCGTTCTTTCCATAAATTTGGCGCTGCCGGTGGTCGCATTCCGATATAGACCAGTGCGACCTTGCCGCATGGTGATTTCAGAACTGTTGGAGGGGGGAGGTGGGCAAAGTGCTCGGCGACCCGCAACCCAAGGGCCAGTAGAACTCAGCGCGACACACCCCAGTGATGGGCTGGATGCCGCTCTCCCTTGACGACATCGCGATGTGCCGCACTTTCGGTGTTGAATTCGCAAGTGGAGGAGAGAGCATCCATGGAAGAAGTTACGGAACCTCTGAAAAACCTCGGGTTTCCTGCGTGATCTGATAGGCTCGAATTGAACGATCCAGGAGCCCGCCGATGCCCAAGCAGTTGACGTTTTCCTCCCTTGCCCATGCGACCAGGAAGAAGGTGACACGGCGGGAGAAGTTCTTGGCCGAGATGGAGGCGGTGGTTCCCTGGGGGCGGCTTCTGACGCTGATCGCACCGCACTATCCGAAGATGGGCAGCAAGGGTGGGCGGCCGTCGTTGCCTCTGGAGGTCATGCTGCGGGTTTATTGCCTGCAGCAATGGTATGCGCTGAGCGACCCGATGGCCGAGGAAGCCCTTTACGACAGCGATGCGATGCGCCGCTTCGCAGGGATCGAACTCGGCGACGACCGCATCCCCGACGAAACCACAATCCTGAACTTCCGCCACCTGCTGGAGCAGCACGCCCTGACCGAGGCGATCTTTGCCGAGGTAAACGCACATCTTGCCGAGAGGGGCGTGACGCTGCGCTCGGGCACGCTGGTGGATGCGACCATCATCGATGCGCCGTCCTCGACAAAGAACAAGGCCGGCAAACGCGATCCGGAAATGACCAGCACGAAGAAGGGCAACGACTGGTATTTCGGCATGAAGGCACATGTCGGCGTCGACGCCGACAGCGGCGTGGTGCACAGCCTGGAGACATCGACGGCAAAGCTGCACGACAGCCAGGTCTGGGACGAGGTGCTGCATGGCGACGAGACATCCGTCTGGGCGGACAAGGCCTATGTCAGCGCGGAGCGCGAAGACGCCTTTGCCGGGCCGGACAAGTTCTGGGGTGTCATGCGCAAGGCTCCCAAGGGCGGCGAGCTTCATCCGGTCGACGCGCAGATCAACCGCCTGATCGCCAAGGTCAGGTCCAGGGTCGAGCATCCGTTCCGGGTGCTGAAGCGCCAGTTCGGCTATATCAAGACCCGGTATCGGGGCCTGGCAAAGAACCGGGCGCAGCTGTTCAGCCTGTTCGCCCTCGGCAATCTGTATCTGGTCCGAAGGCGGCTGATGGCGTGACGGCGCGAGTCCGTCGAAAACAGGGGAACGGCAGCCAAACGCGCGGAAAAACTTCCAAAATCGAGACCAAACCGGTCAAATTCAGTCCGGATCAGCTTGAGCCGACTAAACCGGGACGTTGATCAGATGTTCCTTACCATCATCGGGGACGATCTGGCAAAGAACCTGTTCCAGCGGAACGGGCCGGTTGCAGACGGGGTGGTCTGCCCCCTAGAAGACGCGGCGTGCACCACCGGTTTAATTAAAATCAACTACTTACGAGCCAGAGATGGGGTGGATGCCGCTCTCTCCCCAACGGCGTCGCAATGCGCCAAGCTTGTGGTGTTGAAGTCACAAGAGAAACAAGAGGGCATCCATGAAGGAAATTAGCATCATAGGCGTCGACCTGGCAAAGAATGTGTTCCAACTGCACGGCGCGGCCACTGACGGTTCGGTCCAGTTTCGCAAGAAGCTGTCGCGACCGCAATTCCAGCGTTTCATGGTGGAGCACCCGCAATGCCTCGTCGTGATGGAGGCCTGCGGCGGCGCGCATCACTGGGCGCGGGAACTGGTGCGGGTCGGCCACGCGGTGAAACTGATCGCACCGCACTACGTCAAGCCGTTCATCAAGCGGCAGAAAAACGACGCGGCGGACGCGGAGGCGATCGTGGAAGCGGCGCTGCGGCCGACCATGCGCTATGTCGAGCCGAAGACCGGAGACCAGCAAGCGCGTTCCATCCTGTTCCGCACCCGCGAGCAGTTCGTGAAACAGCGCACCGAAGCGGTCAATGCGCTGCGGTCGCACCTGTACGAGTTCGGCTTCACCGCGCCCGAGGGGATCGGTCATCTTCCGCGCCTCGGTGCCGTCCTCGAAGATCCGAGCTCGGATTTGCCACCGCTCGCCCGGGAAATCTGTCGCGAGCTGCTGGACCAGATCGCGAACCTGAGCGGCCGGATCAATGCCATGAAAAAGAGGATCGACGCCATCGCCAGGGAAGGCGAGACATCCCGCCGCCTGCAGACGATGCCGGGTGTGGGTCCGATCAGCGCCCTGGCCGTCGAGACCTTTGCACCGCCAATGGAGCAGTTCAAACGGGGGCGCGACTTTGCGGCCTGGCTTGGGCTGGTACCGCGACAGGCCTCGACCGGTGGCAAGCAGCGGCTTGGGAAAACCTCGAAAATGGGCCAACGCGACATCCGGCGACTGCTCGTCACCGGTGCGATGGCCGTGATCCGCTGGGCCCTGCGCCGGGGCGCGCCCGGAAATCCCTGGCTGGCACGCCTGCTCGAACGCAAGCCGCCGATGGTCGCTGCCTTCGCGCTGGCCAACAAGATGGCGCGTGGCATCTGGGCGATGCTGCTGCGCGGTGAAGACTATCGCGGCCCCGAGATCGGAAGTGCTGCCTGATCCGGCAGCGCAGTTCGAACCGGGCCGCCGAGTTGTGAGGAAGACATGAATCGTATGGGCAAATGATCGACATGATCCGGGTTGGGCGAACCAGAAACCTTCTCCGAGCCTCGAGCTCGCTCTCAGAGATCTGGCCCCGGTCCGCGCATCACCATCTCGGCCAGCGGCATCTATCAGGCCGCACGAACAGGCCTGACAAGAGTCCGCACTCGATCACATGCCTAAGGTTCAGAAATTCCTTGCAAATGAGAGCGGCATCCACAAGAGAAGGTTCGCCCGCAGTCGCGTTCCCTCCGCCATCACCTTCTGGCAAGTTATTGAAATATAATAGTTAAATCTGGATTGTAGGCTTGTAGGCCTACTTTCTGGCCTACTTTTGGATGCGTAAACTGTCATTATTACAAACCCGTAAGTCTATGCAGATGCATTGTGTGTCATAGCGTATTCTTTTGTTCCCCACCATATTTGCAAAATTCTCTTCGATCATACGAATCGGAAATTTTTACATTTTAGTTTGGCTATCCCACATAATAGAAAAATAGCTCAGCGTCTGACTTCAAAACGGTGTCTTGGACTAAGCAGTTCTAAGCTAAGGCTGATGCCCTATCATTTGGCTGGCGGTTTCAAGTCCTGAAAGCCAAGTTGAGGCCGTTGGATTTCTCCATTCTATCACCCTGATTATTCTATCGATATCGTCTTGAAGGTTGCGAACAAAAATCGGCTCATGATGAGCTATCCTATTACGGAATAACCGGACCTTATAGATATCAGCATGATAATGACCTGAGCCCCAAATGGTCCCGCATTTGAATAGAGAGTCTGTCGCAACGGAGACAGACAATGCGCAAGAGCAAATTCACCGACGAACAGATCATTGCGATCCTGGCCGAACAGGAGCGAGGCATGGCAACGTCAGACGTGTGTCGGCGTCACGGCGTGAGCTCCGCCACCTTCTACAAGTGGAAGGCGAAGTATGGCGGGATGGATGTATCGGACGCCCGCAAACTGAAGACACTGGAGACCGAGAACGCACGGCTAAAGCGGCTGCTGGCTGACAGCATGCTCGACAACTCGATTCTGAAAGACCTGCTGGGAAAGCCCTGACGACGCCCCAGTTGAAGCGGGATGCGGCTCTGAAGGTGATTGATAAATACGACATCTCCCAGCGCCGCGCCTGCCGATTGGTCAGCGTCGATCCGAAGACTGTCAGGCGTCAGCCGGAACCGGACAATCCGGAGATCCGCAAATGCATGCGCGAGATCGCAGCAACGCGCCGCCGGTTCGGCTATCGGCGCATTGGCATCATGCTCGAACGGGAGGGCATCGTGATGAACCACAAGAAACTGAGGCGTCTCTACAAGGAGGAAGGACTGGCGGTGAAACGCAGGCGTGGCCGAAAGCGCGCCACTGGAACGCGCGAACCGATGCCGGTGCCAGACGGCCCGTCAAAGCGTTGGAGCCTCGACTTTGTATCGGATGTGTTCGGGCCTGCGCGGCGGTTCCGCATGCTGAACGTGATCGACGACTATACGCGCGAATGCCTGGCGCTGGTCGCAGATACATCTCTGTCCGGTGCGCGCGTTGCGCGTGAGCTGGATCGCTGCATCCGGCTTTACGGAAAACCTGAAACCATCGTCTCGGACAACGGAACCGAACTGACCAGTTGCGCCATCCTCGAGTGGCAAAACCAAACCGGCATTGCCTGGCACTATATCGCGCCGGGCAAACCGCAACAGAACGGCTTTGTCGAAAGCTTCAATGGCAAGCTACGCGACGAATGCTTGAACGAAGAAGTGTTCGACAGTCTTGCTCATGCCCGAAAGATCCTCGGACACTGGCGACACGATTATAACCACCACCGGCCTCACTCATCGCTGGGCGGGCTATCGCCCGCAGCGCGCCGGTCGCTCGAGCTTGTGGGGAGCAACGCTCCCAACGCGCTCGCCACACCTCAAATCATGGACTATGAAAGGGGCAGACTCTCGAAATGAATGAGGGAGCCTAAGGGCTCAGGTCACGTGTTGCAAACGTCTCACCCAAAGTTAGCGGTGTGATCGGCAAGCTGTACGCCAGTGAAGGTGACTACATTGCTAGCGGTGATCGGTTGGCACTAATTCGAAGCAGGGAATTGGCCAGTTTAAAAGCAGCCTGGCTGACATCCAAAACCCGTGAATCGCTTGCGAGTAAAGCACTCGCTCGTGAAGAGGGTCTGTTTGCGCAAAAAATCACATCAGAAGCGGATTTGCAAACCGCGCGTGCAGAATTTGAAGCCGCCAAAGCCGATAGTGATGCAGCAGAAAACGAACTCCACGCAGCAGGGCTCAGCGATGCGGCACTCGCACGGATTGCGACAGCTGCCGATGGCGACAACGCAAATGCTTATTTGTTTTCGCCTATTGCCGGAACGATCGTCAGACGCACGGTGACGCTTGGGGAGACCGTATCAGCTGGAGATGCAGGAGCGGACCCGCTCTTCACGATTGTCGATGATAGTATCGTTTGGGCGGATATTGCCGTTTATAAACAGGATATTGCCCGCATACGCAAAGGCGCCGCTGTTGCGTTGAAAACTGATGACGGAGAGGTGCTCGCGCAGTCAACAGTTGCGTTCGTTCTTCCCGTAATTAGTGAGGCGTCCCGCACCGCCACGGCGCGCGTTATTGTGGACAATCCGGATGGCATCTTGCGACCCGGACAGTTCGTTACCGCAGATTTAAGTGTGGGCGCACCGGACAGCGTTTTACGTGTGCCCGAATCAGCCATTCAACTGGTTGAAGATAAGCCGTCAGTATTCTTGCCAGTTGATGGTGGCTTTGCCCCTCGCGCAATCTTAACCGGTGCAAAATCGGGCGGCTTTGTAGAAATTCGCTCAGGCCTCAAGATAGGTGAATTCATCGTCACAGAAGGCGCATTCACGCTCAAAGCTCAACTCGAAAAAGACGCCTTTGGCGATGGCCACGGCCATTAGGAGATTAGTCCATGTTTAATTTCATGCATAGAATTGCCGGAGGACGCCTCTTGGCGGCCATAGCGGCCTTAGCCATTACACTTGGCGGAATATGGGCCTTCCGCGCTCTGCCCGTTGATGCCTTCCCGGACGTGACGCCGTCACTCGTCCAGGTTTTCACAGAAACCGAAGGTCTCGCACCTGAAGAGGTCGAGCGGTATGTAACCTATCCGATTGAGACGGCGATGTCAGGCTTACCCAAGCTCAAAAATATGCGGTCAGTCTCAAATTTTGGTCTGTCTGTGGTCAATATCTACTTTGAAGACGGGACAGATGTGTATTTTGCCCGTCAGGTTGTAGGTGAACGCCTTGCTGAAGCGCGCGGCAATATCCCGGACGGATTTGGTGATCCGCAAATGGGGCCTATCTCAACGGGTCTCGGAATTATCCTCTATTTCCGTCTCGAAGATTCTACGGGAACGCGTGATCTTGTTGAGATGCGCGAAATCCAGGACTGGATTGTCAAATACCAGCTTCAAACTGTGCCGGGCGTTACCGAAGTTTTATCGCTTGGCGGTTATGAAAAACAGTATCAAGTCAGGCTCGATCCGGATGCGTTGCTCGCTTATGACATTCAAATAGGTGATGTCATGACCGCCTTGGAACGCGGCAATAAAACCGAAGGCGCTCAATTTCTCGAAATCGGCTCTGAGCAATATACGGTGCGCGGTGTCGGACTGGCCCGCTCTGTTGAGGATCTGGCAGAGATCGTGGTGAATGTGGATGATGGCCGTCCCGTGCGTGTGCGCGATCTTGGTGAAATTCTTGTCGGCGGCGGGGTACGTCAGGGCCTTGCCACAGCAAATGGGGAAGGCGAGGTTGTTGCAGGGCTGACACTTAAACTTTACGGTACAAATACCTCTGATGTCATCAAACGGGTTAAAATGCGTTTTAACGAAATAAATGATAGTTTGCCCGAGGGTGTATCAGCCGTGCCTTATTATGATCAAGGCACACTGGTTGATAAAGCATCTGCAACCGTCACAACCGCCTTATGGCAAGGGGCCGTTCTTGTTGCCATTATTGTATTTATCTTTCTCGGCGGTTGGCGTCCTAGCCTTGTGGTGGTTTTATCTATTCCATTTTCTGTCGGATTTGCGTTTATCAGCATGAATATGTTGGGCATTGGCGCGAATTTGATGTCTTTGGGCGGCGTTGCTATTGCCATTGGTATGATGGTAGATGGCGCTATTGTTATCACTGAGAATGTGGATCGCGGCCTTCGCGAAAGCGACCCCTCTGAAGATCAACGCAATGTCGTGGCAAGGTCTACAGCAGAAGTCATTGCGCCGCTAATCGCAGCTGTTGCAGTGGTCATCATTGTTTTCTTACCGCTTTTCTCATTGCAGGGCGTGGAAGGCAAAACCTTCCGGCCACTGGCCGCTTCTGCTGCATTGGCTATGACGGGCTCGCTTTTTTATGCCGCCTTGATTGCTCCGTCACTGGCCAACGCGTTCATGCGCAAAGGCAAGGTGAAATCGAAAAATGAAATGGGACGAATAGCGCGTTTCGTCACTCAAGCGGCCTCGTTTTTTGTGCGCCGCAGACTAGCGGCCATCGGCCTTGCCGCCATCCTACTCATAATCGGCGGAATGGCTGGTTCACGCCTGGGATCAGAATTTACGCCCGCTCTTGAAGAGGGTGACATTTTGCTACGCGTGACCATGGCCCCGTCCATCTCCTTAACGGAGGCTTCTCAAACGACGACACGTATTGAAAAGAGACTTCTGGAAGCTTTTCCAGAGGTTAAATCTATCGTGACTCGGGTTGGCCGAGGTGAAGTCGGTGCCCATGCCGACCCGACCAATAGCGCAGAAGCCTTTGTCGAACTTAACCCGCAATCTGAATGGCGGGACGGTATGTCGGCGGAAGATTTGCGAACAGCTATCTCGGAAAACCTTGAATCTTTTCCGGGGATTGTTGTCAATATTGGTCAGCCAATCGCGATGTCGGTCGACGAGCTTCTGACAGGAACACGGGCTGAGCTTGCCGTTAAAATTTTCGGCCCGGACTCCGACGTGCTTCTTGCAAAATCACAAGAACTTCAAACCTTGCTGCAACAGGTCGAAGGCGCTGCGGAAGTGCAAGCCGATCAAATCACAGGCGCTCCCCAACTCGTTGTGACAATGGACCGGGCGGCCTTGGGCCGATACGGTCTGGATGTTGAAGATGCCTTGGATGCACTCAGGGCCTCGGTTGGCGGTGCGGAAGCGGGCTCATTGTTTGAGGGTGTGCGTCAGTTTCCAATCGTTGTGCGATTTCATGCCGAAAACCGCGATACGCCAGAAGCGATTAGTCGGGTTGTGCTGGAATCGCCTTCAGGAGCACGCGTTCCGCTGGAAACAGTGGCCAATATCGAAACTGTTATCGGGCCGCGCCAGATTACGCGCGAGGATGGTGAGCGCTTTATCACCGTGCAGTCAAATGTGCGGGGCCGCGACATCGGCTCATTCGTGATCGAGGCACAGGGCCTAACCGATGCCAATCTGGACTTACCGCCAGGTTATCGTGTGGTTTGGGGTGGGCAATTTGAACTGCAACAGCAGGCCAATGCGCGTTTCAAAGTGGTCATTCCGATTACACTTGGGATCGTATTCCTGATTCTATTGATGACGTTTGGCCGGGTAAAATCAGCCGTTCTGATTCTGCTCAATATTCCTTTGGCGCTGACTGGCGGAGCCATGGCGCTTTGGATTACGGGATTACCTGTCTCTGTTCCAGCCACGGTCGGGTTTATTGCTTTGTTTGGCATAGCTTTAGGTAACGGCATGGTGCTGGTCAGCTTTATGGATGATTTTGCGCGTGCAGGCCGCGATAAAGATCAACTGGCGATTGACGCAGCGGGTCTGCGCGCGCGTCCTGTTTTAATGACCGCCATGACAACCGCATTAGGTCTTGCTCCCTTGCTCTTTGCAACGGGTGTGGGCGCAGAGGTCCAACGACCTTTGGCAACGGTTGTGACAGGCGGACTTATTTCATCAACTTTGCTGACACTCTTGGTGATGCCTGCTTTGCATCGTTGGTTTGCGCCAAAGCCGGGAGGTCATCATTCTCTCGTTGAAACGTCGCACAACCCCGAAGCAATTCCGGCAGAATAACTTAAACAGCCTTGGCAGCCTCGGCTGCCAAGGCTCATGCAAAACGGAGACAATTATGGAAAACACTGACCACACAGATCATGATCACGATAGCAATGGGCATGGTCATGAACATGGCGATTTTTTTAGCAGATTGCTGGGCCCGCGCGCGGAAATAATCTTTGCTGGATTGGCGGGAATTTGTCTGTTGATTGGCTGGCTCGGACCCAAGCTTGATGTTTTACCGGAGCCCATCAGTTTTGGATTCTTACTCGCAGCCTACTTTTTCGGCGGATATTACGCGCTGCGTGAAGCGCTTGGTAAGATACTTATAGGGCAGTTTCAGATTGATTTTCTGATGCTGGTTGCCGCGACGGGGGCCGCTATTCTTGGAGAATGGAAGGAAGGCGCCTTTCTCTTATTCCTGTTTGCCATTGGTCATGCGCTCGAAAACTTCGCGATGACTAGGGCGCGTAATGCCATTTCGGCACTGGCTGACCTCGCCCCGGATGAAGCGCTTGTGCGGCGCGGTGATACCACAGAAACGGTTGCGATTGATGCATTAGTGATTGGCGATGTTGTCATCGTTCGTTCCAATGAGCGCTTACCGGCTGATGGGTTTGTGGTGAGTGGACAGAGCGCGGTCAACCAAGCTCCAATTACAGGCGAAAGCGCTCCCGTGGATAAGCGCCCCGTTGCTGACCGCGTAAAGGCGGCGGAAAATCCCGACACGCTCAAATCCGAGTCCCGCGTTTTTGCGGGGTCAATCAATGGCTCAGGTAGTCTTGATGTTGAAGTGACAAAACTGTCCGGTGAAACCACGCTGGCCCGTGTCGTCACCATGGTCAGTGAAGCCGAGACGCGGCAATCACCAACCCAGAGTTTTACGAAAAAGTTTGAGCGTATATTTGTGCCTTGCGTTATTCTTTTGGCTATCGTGACCTCGCTGGCCTTTCTCGTTCTTGATGAAACCGCCTCGCAGAGTTTCTATCGCGCTATGGCCGTGCTTGTAGCCGCTAGCCCGTGTGCGCTTGCCATTGCCACGCCGAGTGCAATTCTCTCCGGCGTCGCCCGCGCGGCGCGCGGCGGCGTGTTGATCAAAGGCGGCGCGCCGTTGGAGTCGCTTGGCCGATTAGATTCAATTGCTTTTGATAAGACCGGCACGTTGACTGAAGGTGAACCGCGTCTTGTAGACATAGTGCCTTATGGTGATGTTGAAGAAGACACATTGCTAAAAGTTAGTGCGGCGGTTGAAACGCTCAGTGATCATCCCTTGGCCGAAGCGGTCGTGCGGGATGCAAAATCACGTCTGGGATCTGTCCCGGAAAGCGCCACAAATTTTGCGAGCATTACAGGTCGCGGGGTTTCTGCGCGCTATGATGGAGCGCTTGTTCATATCGGTAAATTGGCTTTATTTGACGAAGTGGACGGCGCGCCTGTGCCTGATGATTTGGTCGAAACCGTAAATGCGCTGTCCGCCAATGGCCGCACAACGATGATTGTGCGCCAAGGCGAGCGGTATTTGGGCGTCATCGGCTTGATGGACACCCCGCGCGAGGCGGCCAAGGCCGTGATTGCCCGCCTTCATGAAATTGGTGTTAGCCGTATGATGATGATTTCAGGCGATAACCAAAACGTCGCAGATGCCGTGGCGCGTGAGGTTGGTCTGGACGAAGCCTTTGGGGATCTGATGCCGGATGAAAAAGTCATCAAGATCAAATCACTCAGTGAAGGGCAAGGT
>JAEPOM010000028.1 GCA_017642885.1 Henriciella sp.
TAAGACCGCATAGCGCCATCGGATACGAAGTCCCGAAGGCGCTCATGAAACGCGCGATGGCAAATCAACCATCATGCACCTGAAACCCGGAAAGTCCTCCAACCGGGTGGCCCAGAGATGGGGAGCAGGTCACTGAAGCCGGAACTAACTCAAATTATGGACCACTTTCGTGGGGGCACTCCAGTTTTGCTTGAACCGTTGGCTGAGTCTGGGGAGACATCAAAATCGAGCTTCGCACTTCTAACCGACCGCGTCGCCGTTAAAGATGGGCGCGAACAAACCTATGGTTCACAAGGCGAGTGCGTAGATGGTGAGGGTTGGAAACCATTCCCCATTGCCAAAGGCGATATAGACAAATTGAGAGCGCAAATGGAGCTCGAGCCGATGGCGGAATATTCTTCTCGGATGGCCGCATATTGCCCAACCTAATATGCGAAATCGCGCAAGCCGAATGACTTGCTTAGAGCTTTTTTGCCGTTGAATTGTTGTCCGCTCTGACGCCGAAAGGCGACACGCGTGTTCGATCAGCTGGACCGGTCCGTAACTAGTGTAAAGCCGTGGGCAATTGGGTCAAAACCGGGAGGAAATTTCGTATCCTCGCTGAAAATCGCCCCTTCAAAATCGGATTCATCGTACTCCGAAAAATCGCAGATCGCATCGACGAAATTCGCGTTTTTGAAGGTTCCGCCGCATACATCGGCGCCGGACAGGTCGGCGCGAACAAAACTCGCATGTTCTGCGACGACACCTCGCATCTTCGCACCACTAAAAGAGGCACCGCGACAGTGCGCGTGCCATACGTCAGCGGTTATCAGATTTGCTCCGGAAAAATTGGCATCCGCTAAGTTCGCCCACTGCAGGAATGCCCCTCGCATGTTTGCATCGACTGCCAGACTGCCTTGGAGGTCGGCGTTTTGTAGCAACGCCCGATGGAGCTCCAGGCCCGACAGGTCAGCTCCCCTCAACTCACGCTCGGGGATTTTGACGAGCGTACCGTAACTATCCACACACTTGATGATCATCGTTCGAAACCTCGAGCTAATCTGGCGTTGCACAGACCTAATCGAAATGGCTGTCGCTGATCAACGAAAACTCGTTTTGTCCAATGTCTCCCTTGACGCCGAAAGCGGACATGCACTCAGAGCGTTAATTCGTCATCCCAACCAACACTCTAATCAGCTCACCCTATCAGAGCCCAAGGACGCGTTTGGCGATGATGTTTTTCTGGATCTCATTGGTGCCGCCATAGATGCTTTGCGCGCGGGCACCGAAATAGGTGGAGACGCCTGGGGCCGCATCGACCGAATGGCCAAGCCAGCCCGGACTGACACTGTCCTCGAACTTGCGCTGGCCATGCGCCGCGGCGACGTCCAGGTACAGCGTCGTGATCTGCTGAGCGGTTTCGGTCGCGAGGATCTTGATGATCGAGGCTTCTTTACCAGGGCTGCCGCCATCCTTGACCGCTGAGAGCACGCGCAACACGGTCATTTCCAGGCCATCTACGGCTATGTCGGCCTGGGTCAGCTTTCGTGCAAACGCATCGTCATCAATCAGCTTGCGATTGCCGCCCGTGGGTTCGGCCGTCGCCAGGGTGCGAATGTGGCTTAGCTGTTTGCGCTTACCGCCAATGCGCGCATAGGAGGTGCGCTCAAAACCGAGCAGATACTGGCTATAGGTCCAACCTTTGCCCTCTTCGCCGATCAGATAATCGGCCGGGACGCGGACATCCTCGAAAGTCACCATGTTGAGCGCATGCTTGCCATCAATGGTGATGATCGGCTTCAGCGTCACGCCGGCCCGGTCCATCTCGCAGCAGATGAAGCTGATGCCGAGCTGTTTTTTCTCTTCTTTCGACGTGCGCGCGAGCAGAAAGATCCAGTCGGCGTGCTGAGCTGCGCTGGTCCAGATCTTGGTGCCATTGAGGGCGTACTCGTCGCCGTCGCGCTTGGCGGAGAATTGCAAAGATGCGAGATCGGAGCCGCTGTCCGGCTCGCTATAGCCCTGGGCCCAGCCCAGTGAGCCGTCGCGTGTTCCGGGCAGCCATTTCTCTTTTTGGGCCTCCGACCCGAATGTGTAGATGATTGGGCCGACATAGATCACGCCCATAGGGGTCACTGTGGGGACGCCAGCGCGCTCCAGTTCTTCGTCGAAGATATATTGCTCTTCCAGGCTCCAGCCGGGGCCACCATTCTCTTCAGGCCAGGCACTGGCGAGCCAACCTTTCGCGCCGAGCGCCATTTCCGATTTGCGCACTTCCGCCGTTGTCAGGCTGGCGCCAGTGGCCACCTTGGCGAGGATATCTTGCGGGTATTCGGTTTCAAAGAAGCTGCGAACTTCGGCACGAAACGGCTCTAGGGCGGGGTTTGATGACAGGTCCATTTTGTCAGCTTACTGTTTCAATATGAGCTGGGAAGGGGTCTCCACGGGTGACGTCGCGGCGCGAAATCCGTCCATTTTTTCACCAAAATGTGAGATCTGATTGCTAAGACCTACCGTAAAGAGAGTCTGGTAACATGTGGAATTCGCCACTATGTTCCGAATTATCGCCCTGAGGGTACAACTCCGGGCGGGCGTTAAGTCCTTATCTGGCAGGGTCCTTGAATGGTTCTCTTCCGTTACGGCTCGACCTCCGTCCCTCAGACTAAGGAATATGCTTATGGCCATGGACGCCATCACCCCTGAACACGAAATGTCAGGCTCGGACGAGATTGAACGCCCGAGCATGGAAGAAGCTATGGACGCGGTCCGCACGTTGATCGCGTGGGCTGGAGACGATCCACGCCGCGAAGGCCTGATCGATACGCCAAAGCGCGTCGTAAAAGCCTACCAAGAATGGTTCTCGGGATATCAGGAAGACCCCGTCAAATACCTGTCGCGCACGTTTGATGACGTCCAGGGCTATGACGATATCGTCATGCTCAAAAATATCGACGTTGAGAGCCACTGCGAACACCATATGGCGCCGTTCCTCGGCAAGGCGTTCGTCGCCTATATGCCGACCCAGGCCGTTGTCGGAATCTCGAAACTGGCCCGCGTCGTAGAGATTTTCTCCAAGCGGCTGCAGACGCAGGAAACCATGACTGCGCAAATCTGTGATGCGATCACTGACAGCCTCGCCCCTATGGGTGTTGCGGTTCTGATTGATGCGGAACACCAGTGCATGTCGACCCGCGGTGTCCACCACAAGGACGTCACGACGATCACCACGCAGTTCACGGGTGTGTTCAAGACGGACAAGGATATGCGCAACCGCTTCCTGCGCCTTGCCGAACAGTAATCCCGCCCTGCCCTTGGCAGCGGAGGGTCACTCCGTTAACCCTATTGGCGTCGCCTGAAATCCAGGCGGCGCTAATTTTTTGGGAGGATGGCTATATGAAGAAGTTTATTGCCGCAGCGATTGCTGCGGGATTTATCGCTGCGCCAGCGTTCACAGCCTCGATCACCATTTCATTCGCAAGTGATGATGGCACGACGTCAGAGTGGACGTTTGATGGCGAAGGAACGGCCACTAGCGGCGACCTCAGCGCCCCTTATACCTGGGACGAAGATGCCGCAAAGCTGTGTGCAACGGTTCCAGAGCAGGGCGAGATTTGCGCTACGTTCGATTCTGTCGCTCAAGCAGTCGGCGAAAGCTCGACTTACTCGCTTTCAACCGGTGGATCAGGCACCGCGACGATTTTGGCGATGGAAGAGTAATCCACGCAATCCTTTGAATTCTAGAAAGCCCGGGCATTTCTGTCCGGGCTTTTTCTTGACTTGCGGGCGATATGAGCTTATTGTTTATCAATAATATGGAGCGCGCTCATGCATGCAGAAATCGTCCGCCTTGGCCTGCATCAGGTCGATATCAAAGTCGTAAATGGCGAGAGCATGCATGTGCTGCAATGGCGCCGAAACCTGATGTGGGATGAAGTACTCCTGGACGGGAAGCGCCAGGCGCACTCGTCAGGCTTCATGGGGCGCGAGAAAGTCTACGGGCTGATCTTCGGCGCAGACGCAGACGGGATTGGTGGGACTCAGGTCATGCTGTTACTTGATCCAAGTACGGAACAAGGCAACTGGGGACATGCCGGTCAGCGCATCAGCGGAATCCGTCTGGAGTCCAAGAACGGTCCGATCGTTTCCTATGGCACACTCGACCCGCAGGCGCTGGAAAAACCCGCGACTTTTGCCGATTGGATGAAGAAAACCATGGGAATGGAGTGGGGTCGCTAGAAGTCACACGGGGGTAACAACGGGGCGCAAATAGAGCCGGGATCCGAGACAAAGAAAAAGGCCGAGCACTACGCTCGGCCTTTTCTATTGAACTTAGATCATTGCCGCGATCAGCGACCGCTGACGAGCGGGCCTTTAAGCACATATGTGTTGTCGCGAACGGCAACCAGCACGTCGAGGGTCGCAGCATCGGACCCGCGGATCGTATTGAAGCTCACGCGCGGCATTGTGCTACGCGCCAGCATCTCGCCCGAACTGACATCCGAGAGGCCCCAAGCGACGACCTGGCGATCGCGATTGGACAGGCTAGCCTGAAGCGACTGGGCGCCTTTGGCGCTGACCGGAATGGCTTTTTCGAGGTCCCCTTCGGCAGCAGCGAACACTTGGACGACGTAGTACTGTCCAGCTTCCTCAACTACGGCGACGCCGATATCGGTAAAGCTCGCACGGAGGATATTGTCCTGATTGAATTGATCACGCTTGATCTTGTTGTGAACGTCAGACGCCGCATCAGCTGAACGCGCGACGGCAACGTTTGACCCTGAAGCGCCGACCAGCATGGTTCGGTCAAAGGCGCGAATGCGGTGCAAGTGGTCGCGGCCTTCCAGATCAGAGTGAGCAGCATAGATACGGGCCGACATGTCGAGCGCATGCGAGGCAGCGGCCATGTCCAGAGACGCCCGGCGCTGCAGTGGCATGAGCCCAGTTGCAGCGCGTTCAGCATTGATCTCTGCGACCAGAGCATCAGCGACGACTTCGTCCAAATTCGTTGCCTTATCCACACAAGCGGAAGCCTCGGCGACGTAAGCGGCAAGGTTGATGGAATAGCCGTTATCCAGGCTGCAAACGGCCTCCCCGGCAGTTGCAGTTCCAGATAGCGCAGCGCCTCCAGCGGCTGCGAACGCGAGCAGCAGGGAGGATCTGACTTTGTCATATTTTTGTAACATAACTGACAAGTACGTTATGTGACACTAATGTGTCAACACCAATATGTCCGGCTTCGGATTAATTAACGTCCCGTATCGGATTAATTAACCATGAAAAAAGCCGCCCTGTAAAGGGCGGCTCAATCCAATTGCGTGTGAGTGGTGTTGCGGCGGGCTTATTCGCCGGCTTCAGCAACCACTTCTTTTCCGGTTTCCTGATCAACATTTTTCATCGACAGGCGGACTTTACCGCGGTCATCAAAACCCATCAGTTTGACGTAAACGGTCTGGCCTTCAGAAACGACATCTTTCGGGTGACCGACGCGCTCATTTGCCATTTGTGACACGTGCACGAGGCCATCCTTGGGGCCGAAGAAGTTTACGAACGCGCCGAAGTCTTTGATCGAGACGACTTTGCCTTCGTAGATTTCACCAACTTCTGGCTCCGCGACGATTTCTTTGATCATCTTCAGGGCTTTGTCGATGCTCTCGCGATCGGTGGCAGAGACCTGAACGGTGCCATCATCATCGATGTTCACCTTCGCGCCGGACTCATCAACGATACCGCGGATGACTTTACCGCCGGAGCCGATGACTTCGCGGATCTTGTCTTCTGGAACCTTGATGATTTCCATTTGCGGGGCGTTGTCGGCTAGCTCGGTGCGAGCCGTATCCAGACCTTTGGACATTTCACCAAGGATGTGCGCGCGGCCGCCTTTGGCCTGCTCGAGCGCCGTTTCCATGATGTCTTTGGTGATGCCGGCAATCTTGATATCCATTTGCAAGCTGGTCAGACCCTTCTCGGTCCCGGCCACTTTGAAGTCCATGTCACCAAGGTGGTCTTCGTCGCCAAGAATGTCTGACAGCACCGCAATGCCTTCATCATCCTTGATCAGACCCATGGCGATACCAGAGACCGGGCGCTTCAGTGGAACGCCTGCATCCATCATGGCCAGCGAACACCCGCAAACCGTCGCCATAGATGACGAGCCGTTCGATTCAGTGATCTCAGAGACCATGCGGATCGTGTAAGGGAAATCCTCGTGATCCGGCAGGACGGCACGCAGGGCGCGCCAAGCCAGTTTCCCGTGACCGGTCTCACGACGGCTGGTGCCGCCCATGCGTCCGGTTTCACCTACAGAATAAGGTGGGAAATTGTAGTGCAGCAGGAACTTCTCTTTGCGCGTGCCGTCGAGACCGTCGATGAATTGCTCATCATCGCTGGTGCCGAGGGTCGCCACACAGATCGCCTGCGTCTCACCGCGGGTGAACAAGGAAGACCCGTGCGTGCGTGGCAGGAAGCCAGCTTCAGCCTGGATCGGGCGAACCTGATCGAGGGCGCGTCCATCAATCCGCTTACCGGTCTTGATGATATCGCCGCGAACGACTTTCGCTTCGGCTTTCTTGAACGCAGACTTGAACACGTTCGCGTCCATGCCGTCTTCGTTCTCTTCCGTGGCGACCAGTGCAGCCGCTGCTTTTTCGCGGGCTTCACCGACAGCCGCCTGACGGTCCAGCTTCTCAGTAATCTGATAGGCTTTTGAAAGATCGGCACCGACCAGTTTTTGGATCGCGTTCAGTTCTTCAGACAGATCTTCAGCGTCGAAGTCGAATGGCTCTTTGGCCGCAGCTTCTGCCAGCTTGATGATCGCATCGATCACCGGCTGCATTGCTTCGTGACCCGCCATAACGGCGCCGAGCATGACATCTTCCGAAAGCTCTTTGGCTTCGGACTCAACCATCATCACAGCGTCGCCAGTACCGGCAACAACCAGGTCGAGTTCAGACTCTTCGAGTTCTTCGACAGTTGGGTTGATGACATAAGCGCCGTCTTTATAGCCGACGCGCGCCGCACCGATTGGGCCCATGAATGGTGCACCAGACAGAACCAGCGCCGCAGAGGCCCCGATCATGCCGAGAATGTCTGGATCGTTCTCGAGATCATAAGAGATCGCCGTCAGAACAACCTGAACTTCGTTTTTGAAGCCGTCCACGAAGAGTGGGCGGATCGGACGGTCGATCAGGCGAGACGTCAGGGTCTCTTTTTCTGTCGGGCGTCCCTCGCGCTTGAAGAAGCCGCCTGGAATGCGGCCTGACGCGTAGTATTTTTCCATATAGTTCACGGTCAGCGGGAAGAAGTCCTGTCCCGGCTTCGCAGATTTCGCGAATGTCGCTGTCGCGAGCACCGTGCTGTCGCCATAAGTCACCAATACGGCGCCGTCGGCTTGGCGGGCCACCTGGCCCGTTTCGATTTTAAGTGTCCGGCCGGCCCATTCCAGCGAGACGGATTGCTTATCAAACATAAGATTTGCTTTCTTTCATACATACGAAAAGCCCGCCGTGGCCGAATGCCAAGACGGGCTGATGTGAGAACCTACCGGCGAATGCCGAGCTCTCCGATGAGCGTTTGGTAACGCTCATCATTTTTTCTCTTCACATAGTCGAGAAGTTTGCGTCGGGTGGCGACCATCGCCAGAAGTCCGCGACGCGAGTGGTTATCTTTTTTATTGTCCTGGAAGTGTTCGGTCAGATTGTTGATCCGTTCGGTCAGGATCGCGACCTGGACTTCAGGACTACCCGTGTCACCTTCGGTGCGGGCAAATTTCTTGATCAGTTCAGCTTTACGCTCTGCAGTGATCGACATCAGCATACTTTCAATTGTCGCCTTGCGGCGGGTTTCAGATATGGCCTTCTGGCCTGAGTTTTGAGGGAGGGCGGCACCGATTCAGCCGTGTCCGAGATGTCGTCCAGGCAGGCTAGTGAGGCGCTTAGCTCGCTTCAAAGCGCGCATGTGGCACATTTGGTTGCATTTGGAAAGGGTTAGCGTGCCGTGGTTTTACAATCCCACCACGTCCAAAGCCTCCGCCTGCGCGGCGCCCAGCGCTTCCTCGCTGAACCCTTCCAGGCTTTCTTCAAACAGGCGGTGATAATTCAGCTCCGCGCCAAGCCTCAAATAGGCTGCGCCGAGCCCAATCGCAGCGCGGTCCATGAACACGAATTCGCGCGGGATGGTGACCGGCCCTTTCTCCTTGAGCAGCTTGCGCACAGCGAAAGCTTCCTTGCGACCATATTCGCCAGGTTTCACGCCATCGGCGACGCTGCGCACGCGGTCATCAAGGAGTGGACCATAGATAAACTTGGCCCAGATATTCAATACCTCGGCGAGCTCTCGCGTCAGGCCTTTGAAGCCCCATTTCTCGTAAGCTGCGAAGGCCGCATCAAAATCCTCGTTCAACGTCGCGCGATAGAGATCGACCACGCCTGCGACAAAGCTCGGAGGGAAGATCCGGATGCAGCCAAAATCTAGTAGGTTGAGCCCGGCGCCATTCTCGGTCACCTGGTAGTTGCCAAGGTGCGGGTCACCATGAATGACCGCGCGTGTGTTGAACGGATACCACCACGTCCAGAACAGGTTTTCGGCAATCTTGTTTCGCACCTCTTGCGGCGCGCTCTCATACGCGTCGAGCCGCTCGCCGCTGACCCAGCTCATCGTCAGCAGGCGATCGGTACAGAGCTCGGGAACCGGATCTGGAACCGTCACGAAGGGTTTGTCAGCCAGGATGTGCGCGTAAAGCGCCATATGTTTCGCTTCGCGCGCATAATCGAGTTCCTCGCGCAGGCGGTCTGTGATCTCGTCGACCATTTCCGATGGGTCGATCGAGCCATCGAGGCGTTTAAACGTCCCGAGCAGGAGTTTCAGCTGACCGACATCGCTTTCAACGGCGGATGCCATGTCCGGATATTGCAGTTTGCAGGCGACGGATTGCCCGTCTGGAAGCGTCGCGCGGTGGACTTGGCCGAGACTTGCCGCGTGCGCAGCCTCCTTACCGAACTCAGTGAATTTGCTTTGCCAGTCCGCGCCGAGTTCTGCTCTCATGCGTCGGCGTACAAACGGCCAGCCCATTGCCGGGGCTTGCGCCTGGAGCTGGCTGAGTTCGGCGGCATATTCAGCGGGCAGGAAGTCCGGAATGGTCGAGACCATTTGCGCGACTTTCATCAGGGGGCCCTTGGACTTGCCTAGCGCCGCGGCCAGCGCCTTGGCAATTCGCTCGTCACCTTTCTCGCCGCCGAACATCGCATTTGCCGCGAAGGTCAGCCCTGCACCTGACAGGTTGGTGCCCACCTTCATCGTACGCCCGAGGCGCGCCGATAGTCGGTTACGTTCCGGGTCTTTCGAACTGTCTGGCAAATCGCTCATGTCATCTTCCGCGTAATCTATCTCCAACATAGGGCAGAAAGCGCTGCGACGAAGAGGAGAAGGAGTCGCGGTCTAGGTTAAGTCCGCGCCAATCGCTTCGGCTTTCTGGCGCACACTCGCATCCCCATCATTCTTGGCCACGGCGCTGACCAGTTCGCGAATGAGGGATTGCGCATACATTCCTTGTCTGGGGTATTGCGATGCTAGCGCCAGCAATACTTCTGCTCTCATCCTCCCTTGGCCAAGGTACAAGTTGAAGGGCATCTCGAGATAAGTGGAGAATCTCTTTTTCAACGCATCGCGCACCTCTTCCGGCCAGGCGTCCCGAACGAGGAAACATCCAAGCAACGCCGCAGACTTTCCGGTTGTTCGATCCACCAGAAGCTCAAAACTCAAAAGGCGCGCGTACGCGAATTCGGGGCGACGGTGCACCGCGTCTAGGGCGATCGCTAAGCAGCCAATTTGCGGACCGCGAAAGCGCCCATTATCTTGAAGCAACGCATCCAGGATCCGCTCAATCTCTCTTTTCTGCGCACGAAGCCACGCGCGATCGGCGGGTGCGCTGGATTGAAAAGAATGGCGGGCTTCTAGCGTCTGCCACCGCTGCGCCAATTGCCTGAGTTGTTCATGAGGTTCGCCCGCCAAAACCTCGTACTTTTTGATCATCCACTCTGCGCCCATGCGCAGATCGTCCTTCTTCTCTCGCTTGATCAGCTCTCCAAGTCGCTCTCTGCTGTAGGGGAGAGGTTCCAGGTTCAACCGCTTTCGAGCGGTGACATGCGCATCAATCGCGCTTTCAAAGCGTCGTTTTGGTTCTAAGGTCTTCGACCCAGACGGAACGTGCATCCCTCTTTCGAAGAACTCCTCTTCGGTGAACGGATCGAAAGCGTTGAGTTCACCGGTGGCGTACAGGCGTGTCTGCGTTCGGCTTCGCTGCCAGATCGTCAATGCCTGAAACAAAGCGGCCATTATGACGAGATCCACGATCGCTCGTGATGCGAATGTCAGATGTCGCGCCCATTCTCCGCTTGTTCCGCTTGAGGCTTCGAATGGAACATCAACTTCGACATTGTAAATCTCCCACCAGTCAACGAACGGAACGGCTTTCGCGAGTTCAGCGCCGAAGAAGCTGAGCCAATCCAAGAGCGGATTTCCTGTCGAAGTCCCAGTCGTTTCGAAGAGGTCTAACGCGCCCTGGATTTGATAAAGGGCCAACGGCACGAGCACAAAGAGTGAGGCATACCCTAACAGGGCCTCATCTTTCAGATCATTGTCAAACCCGACCTTGATGTCGGAGTTTTCAGGGTTTGTGGATTGCAGGCGTGAGGCTATTTCTCGGTCCTCTTCAACCCAAGCCCAACGCCGCCCGAGAGAAAGGGCAATGAGTGCAGCCAGGCCAATCGGGAGCAGTCCGTAAGGCGCGGCCAGGACGAACCCCATGGCGCTGAGGGGCAAGATTACCAACACGACGAGCGCGTGCGGGACCATGAAGCCTCTCTGGGTGGCACCAGAAAGCGGCGCTATGAGCTTCACCAAAATTGAGTCCAGGTAGCTGGCGAGACGCGCGGAAAATCGCAGACCTGCAAGCGGTATAGCGGCGTAATTATTGCCAACCACACTGTCCAGATTGTCGGCTTTGCGCTCCGTCCAATCGTTCCAGGCGCGCACGAAGTTGGGAATGAAAATGACCGCGAGAAACCCGCCCACAACAATGGTCATGGTGAGAACATTAATTTGCTGACCGAGTTCAAACCGGCCAGATCCCGCAGCTCCTGCAAGGACTGCAATCAGTCCAAGAATTGCAGCTGTGATGACCAGTGTTGGAACCGAGACGACATCGTGCCGCAAGAGCGGTTGTTTCGTTATTGGACGAGAAAGCAATTCAATCCGGAAGATTGCCAATAATAAAGGGAAAAAGCTCAACAGAAAAAGCGTGCATCCGACGGTGAGACTGAGCGGGTCAATCGGTTCGCTGGATTGATTGATGATCCGAAGATCTATCACATTTGGGAACAGCGATGCCGCCTCAACGTAGAGGACCGCTGAGAACGCAATCAGGGACGCAACGAGATAGAGAAACAATTCATGCAAGCTTGTCAGTGCTCGAGACTTTGAAATTTGCCAGGCGCGCAGCGACACGGCCGCGAGGACAAGTAGTCCCACGAGGCCGATCGTCAGAACCCACGTCGTGCGGCCCAGGCCTAGAGTTTGGTCAAGCAGAGCCACTGATATAGCTGCACCAACCAACAAGAGTGATCGAATAGCATCTATCAAACCGAGTCGGCCAAATGAAAGAAATGGTTTGCTTTGCTTTGTTTTGTCTTTGGTCAAGTTATCCCCCGATACTTACACCGTTTCCGCAGGATTAACTCATTGCGAAAGTGAAACAAGTTTTGTTTTTGACCAGATCGCGAACCCCGACGGCGTTTTATCCCTGCCCATGTATTCAAGAAGAGCCTATATTCCGCGCATGACGGGACCGAATCGCAAGCTCACGATTTCAGAATTGGCCGCCGCGAGAGCGCCGGTGGCCAGTACGGATGCTGATTATCTGGACGGGCTGAACCCCGAACAGAAAGAGGCGGTGCTGACGACGGAGGGTCCGTTGCTGGTGCTGGCGGGGGCCGGGACCGGGAAGACACGGGTGCTGACGACCCGGCTGGCGCACATCATCGCGTCCGGGCTCGCCTATCCAAGCCAGACGCTGACGGTCACTTTTACCAACAAGGCGGCGCGCGAGATGCGCGAGCGGGCGCTGAAGCTGACCGGTGAGGCAGGCGAGGGCCTGCGCTGGCTTGGTACGTTCCACTCTATCTCCGCCCAGATCCTGCGCCGCCATGCCGAGCTTGTCGGGCTCAAATCCTCGTTCACGATTATCGACACGGATGATCAGGTGCGGCTCTGCAAGCAGATCATCGAGGCCGAGGATATTGATTCGAAACGCTGGACGCCGCGCTATCTCGCCGGCCTGATCGATGGCTGGAAAAACCGCGCTTTGCTGCCAGACCGTGTGCCAGGCGATGAGGCGTACCAATTTGCTGATGGCAAGGGCATCAAGTGCTACCAGACCTATCAGAACCGGCTCAAGGTCCTGAACGCCTGCGATTTTGGCGATCTTCTGATCCACAATATTACGCTGTTTCAGGACAATCCGGACTTGCTCGCGGATTTCCATCGCAAGTTCAAATACGTTCTGGTCGATGAGTACCAGGATACGAACGTGGCGCAGTATCTCTGGCTGCGTCTTCTGGCGCAGGGAAATTCCAACATTTGCTGTGTCGGCGATGATGATCAGTCGATCTATGGCTGGCGCGGCGCTGAGGTGGATAACATCCTGCGCTTCGAGAAGGATTTCCCAGGCGCGAAAGTGATCCGCCTTGAGCGCAACTACCGCTCAACCGAGCCGATCCTGGCTGCGGCGTCTGCGGTGATCTCGCACAATAAGGGACGTCTCGGCAAAACGCTCTTCGTTGGCGGTGACTGGGCCGGCGACCCGGATGCCAAGAAGGTTCAGGTGCGCGGCCTTTGGGATGGCGAGGCGGAAGCCCGGATGATCTGCGATGAGATCGAAGCCTGGGCGGCGAAAGGCGGCAAGAATCGCTACGAGGATTGCGCGATCCTGGTGCGCGCGTCCTGGCAGATGCGGCTGTTTGAAGAGCGGCTGATCATCCTCGGTATTCCGTACCGCGTAATTGGCGGCCCGCGTTTCTTCGAACGCGCCGAGATCCGGGACGCGATGGCGTATCTGCGCCTTATCCGCTCGACCGATGACGACCTGGCCTTTGAGCGCGTGGTCAACCAACCCAAGCGCGGCGTCGGCAATACGACGGTGCAAAAGCTGCAACGCTATGCCCGCGATGATGGCCGGTCTCTGTTCACGCTGACGCCGATGGTGCTGCAAACCGATGAGATCAAAGGTCCCGGCAAGCGCGGCCTCACGCAATTTATCGACCAGCTCAATCTTTGGCGCGACCGTCATGAAAATGGGTTGAGCCATACTGAACTCGCACAGGTCATTCTGGACGAGTCTGGCTATACTGACATGCTGCAAAAGGACCGCAGCCCGCAGGCACAAACCCGGCTCGATAACTTGAAAGAGCTGATCAATGCGATGGGCGAGTTCGACAATCTGACCGGATTCCTGGAGCATGTAGAATTGGTGATGGATTCCGGCGGCAAGTCGGATGGCGACGAAGTTCAGATCCTTACATTGCACGGCGCCAAGGGGCTGGAATGGCCGCTTGTCTTCCTGCCGGGGTGGGAAGAGGAAGTGTTCCCGTCTCGCCGCAGCCTGGATGAGAGCGGCATGAAGGGGCTCGAGGAAGAGCGCCGCCTCGCCTATGTCGGCATCACCCGGGCGCGCGAGGTTTGCAGGATTTCTTTTGTTGCTAACCGCCAGATATTCGGACGTTGGCAATCGGTCCTGCCAAGCCGCTTTGTTGACGAGCTGCCACATGAACACGTCGAGGCCGAAGCTGAGACGGGTTACTCGTCCCTCCCCGGTGGCGAAGACGGTTTCACAGGCACAGTCGAAGACCTGGGGGAGCGCAGTTCCTATAATTCCCCCGGCTGGAAACGGCTGAAGGAAAATTCGCGCGGCAGCTACGATTCCGGCCCGGTCATAGACGGCAAGGCGACGCTGGTCGCGTCTGAGTCCGGACAGTCGGGGTTCAAGCTGAACCAGCGCGTGTTCCACGAAAAGTTCGGCTATGGCAAAGTCATGGACGCCAATGGCACCAAGCTCACCGTGGCTTTTGAGAAGGCCGGCTTGAAGAAGGTGATCTCGACCTTCGTCGTCGCTGCCTGAGGCGGCTTGGCATGAAACTCGATACTGTGGTCATCGGTGCGGGCGTGATCGGCCTCGCCTGTGCTCGGGCCTTAGCGCTGCAAGGCCGGGATGTGGTTCTGCTGGAGCGCGGCACTCGCATCGCGGAGCAGACCTCAGCGCGCAATTCAGAAGTCGTCCACGCTGGCTTGTATTATCCGACCGGCTCCAACAAGGCGCGATTCTGCGTTGAAGGTCGCCGCAAGCTGTACGCCTATCTTGAGGCGCGTCAGATAGATCACACAAAATGCGGTAAGTTGATCGTGGCCACCGGCGCAGGTGAAGTGGAAAAGCTGAAAGTGCTCGCAGCGCAGGCGGGGGCCAACGGCGTGGAAGGGATCCGATATCTAACAGGTGAGGAAGCGCGCGACCTTGAGCCTGCTTTACCCGATACGATCTCTGCGGCGCTGCATTCGGCCGAGACAGGCATCCTCGACAGCCACGCCTATTATCTCTCATTGCTCGGAGATTTTGAGCGGGCCGGCGGATCAATTGCTTATCAAAGCGACGTTCTGTCGGGCCGCGTGTCAGAGGCGGGCATTCGGCTCCGCATCGGGGACAGGAATGAAGGGGACGGGAATAAAGGGGGCGACGATGAGTATGAGATTGTGGCCGATCTGGTGATCAACGCAGCGGGCCTCCACGCGGTTCGGTTGGCCGCGGCGATAGACGGCCCGCATGTCGATGAGTTGCCGACGCCGCGCTTTGCCAAGGGGCACTATTTTTCAGTCTCGGGAACCGTGCCGTTTCGGCATCTGATCTATCCGATGCCAAATGAGGCGGGCCTCGGGACGCATCTCACCCTCGATCTAGGCGGGCGCGGCCGTCTCGGGCCAGATGTGGAATGGTTGCCGGAAGGTGCTGAGACGCCGTTCGACTATTCTGTTCCTGATGCGCTGGCAGAGACGTTCCATCAGGCGGCCAGGTCCTTCTGGCCAGACCTGCGCCTCGATCAATTGTCAGCGGACTATGCCGGGATCCGCCCGAAGCTCGTTGGCCCGGGACAGGCCCCGGCGGATTTTGTGATCCAGAACGCCGCCCAAGGGCGCTTGATCAACCTACTCGGCATTGAAAGCCCGGGACTAACCTCGTCGCTCGCGATTGGGGATTATGTGGGGCGTCTTACGACTTAGTGCTTCGCGACTTCGTCTTCGCCGCTAATATCGTCCCAGAATTTCTTCACGCGGCCCATAAAGCCTTCTGATTCCGGATTGCAGTCCTTGCCGGAGCAATCGCAGAACTCGCGCAGGATTTCCTTCTGGCGCGCGGAGAGATTGCGCGGTGTTTCGACGAACATCTCAATATAGAGGTCACCGGTCTGGTGATTGCCGCGCAAAGACGGCATGCCTTTGCCGCGTAGACGCAGTTTGCGGCCGGTCTGTGCCCCTTCGGGAACCGTGACGCGGGCGCGGCCGCCATCAATGGTCGGGATTTCCACTTCACCGCCAAGCGCTGCGCAGACCATGGAGACCGGCGTGCGGCAGTACAGATTTGGGCCGTCGCGTTCAAAAATATCATGCTCATCGACATTGACGAAAATGTAGAGATCGCCTTTTGGGCCGCCTTGCGTGCCGGGTTCACCTTCGCCGGATAGACGAATGCGCATACCGGACTCGACCCCGGCTGGGATCTTGACGGACAATTGGCGGTCTTCCTGGACTTGTCCGGCGCCGCGGCAGGTTTTGCATGGCTTCGCGATCACCTGGCCCTTGCCGCCGCAGCGATTGCAAGTGCGTTCCATTGTGAAAAAGCCCTGCTGCGCGCGGACGCGGCCTGCGCCCTGGCAGGTCGGGCAAGTTTCCGGGCTGGTGCCGGGTTCTGCGCCAGATCCGTCACAGGTGCCGCAATCGACTGCGGAGGGCACATTGATCGTGGTCTCTTTGCCTGCAAACGCGTCTTCCAGCGAAATGTCCATATCATAGCGCAAGTCGGCGCCGCGCTGCGGACCGCCGCGCTGGCGTCCACCGCCAAACGGGTTGCCGCCAAAGACCTGGCTGAAAATGTCCTGGAAGATGTCGTTCGGGTCGCCGCCGCCGCCGAAGGGATTACCGCCGCCCGCGCCGCCCATGCCGCCTTCAAAGGCTGCATGTCCGAACCGGTCATAGGCCGCTTTCTTTTCAGGGTCAGACAGAATAGCATACGCCTCGCCGACTTCTTTGAACGCGGCCTCCGCTTCAGCATCATCCGGGTTCTGGTCCGGGTGAAACTTCATCGCAAGTTTGCGGTAGGCGCTCTTCAGCGCCTTTTCGTCTGCAGTTCGGTCAACGCCGAGCACGTCATAATAATCGCGTTTGCTCATCCGGACGGGTACCTATTTCTCACTCTCTCAGCCGCCAAGGTGGGGAGGTCCGGGGCGAAGTGCAAGGCCCTAAACTGCGTGCCTAACTGGCCTTTTTCTGCTCTTTTTCGCCAAAAACACGATCCGCGATCTCTTTCGGCACAATCATCAGCGTTTCGCTGAGCGTTTGCGGCCACTCCTTGAGCAGTTCCGAGGCACGTTGCGATCCCGTACGCTCGGTGTGGATCTCAAGCATCATCCGGTAAACATCGATATGTTTCTCATCCATATCCGATAGTGGATACCAGTCGATTGCGTCGGGGTTTGCGACATGCACGAACTTGCTCTCCGGGTCCCAGATATAGGCGACGCCGCCCGTCATCCCGGCTCCGAAATTATCGCCAATGGAACCAAGGATCGCGACGCGGCCTCCGGTCATATATTCGCAGCCATTGGCACCGCAGCCTTCCACCACAGCCTCAGCGCCTGAGTTACGGACCGCGAAGCGGACACCGGCTTGGCCAGCGGCATAGAGGTGACCGCTGGTTGCGCCATAAAGGCAAGTATTGCCGATGATCGTGTTTTCGCCGGCTGAGTAAGATGCGTCGGTTGGTGGCCGGAGCTGGATCGTCGCACCGGACAGGCCTTTGCCGACATAGTCATTTGCGTCGCCGATCACGTCCAACAGCAAGCCTTGGGTTGAGAAGGCTCCAAGCGACTGTCCGGCGCTTCCTGTCAGGCGGACATGCAGGCGGCCTTCAGGCAAAGCCCGTTCACCAAACTTGCGGACAATCGAAGAACTGGCACGCGCCCCGATGGATCTCTGAACGTTCTGCACTTCATAGGTGAGTTGCATTTTCTCGCCGCGTGCAAAGAACGGTTCGCCATCGCGCAAGATTTGTGCATCGAGCGTATCCGGCACCTCTTCACGTCGATCTGGCTGATACTCAATCGCTGTCGCCGTATCGACCTGGACCAAGAGCGGGTTGAGGTCGAGGTCATCAAGATGCGGTGCGCCGCGCGAGACCTGAGCCAACAAATCAGTCCGGCCAATGGCTTCATCGAGGGAGTTGAGGCCGAGCGATGCCAGGATCCGGCGCACATCTTCCGCGATAAAGCTCATCAAATTGATGACCTTGTCCGCTGTGCCGGTGAACTTGGCGCGGAGCGACTCATCTTGAGTACATACACCCACCGGGCAGGTGTTTGAGTGACACTGCCGCACCATGATGCATCCCATCGCAACCAGTGACGCAGTGCCGATGCCATATTCTTCAGCGCCCAGCATGGCCGCGATGACAATGTCGCGCCCCGTCCGGAGACCGCCATCTGTGCGCAGGGTGACCTTGTCACGAAGGTTGTTGAGGCTGAGTACTTGGTGCGCCTCTGCCAGTCCCATTTCCCATGGAAGGCCCGCATATTTGATGCTGGTCTGGGGAGAGGCGCCCGTGCCCCCAACACCACCCGCGATCAGGATGATGTCTGCCTTGGCTTTCGCAACCCCGGCGGCGACGGTTCCAACACCAGATTGAGCGACGAGTTTCACACAGACCCGGCAGTCCGGGTTGATCTGCTTCAGGTCATAGATCAGCTGCGCCAGATCTTCGATTGAATAAATATCGTGATGCGGCGGCGGGCTGATCAGCGTCACACCCGGAGTGGCGTGTCGGTTCTTGGCGATGAATTCTGTCACTTTGAACCCAGGCAACTGTCCGCCTTCGCCAGGCTTGGCGCCTTGAGCGACTTTGATTTCGACTTCGCGGCAATTGTTCAGATACTCAGCCGTGACACCGAAGCGACCAGAGGCAACTTGCTTTACGGCAGAGTTCATGTTGTCGCCGTTGGGCAGCGGACGATAGCGCTCACGAACCTCGCCACCTTCGCCTGAAACAGACTTGGCGCCGATGCGATTCATCGCCACGTTGAGCGTACCGTGTGCCTCAGGGCTCAATGCGCCGAGGGACATACCCGGCGTCACAAATCGTTTGCGGATTTCATTAACCGACTGGACGCGCTCGAGGGGTTCTTCTGGGCCTGCGGGCTTGAAATCCAGCAGGTCGCGTAATTGAATAGGTTGCTCGCGATTATTCACGGCGCTCGCATACTTTTCGAACAATGCAAACTCGTCGCGATCGCAAGCCGCTTGCAGCATATGGATCAGATTGCCATCCAGAGCGTGCGGCTCCGAACGGGCGCGCAGGCGATAGAACCCACCGACCGGAAGAGCGACAATGTCTTCGTCGAAGGCGTTTTCATGGCGAGACACTGCATTTTCTTCCAGCCCGGCCAGACCGAGCCCGGAAATCCGGCTGGAGAGGCCCGGGAAATAGTCCGCAACCAGAGCACGGGACAGGCCGAGCGCTTCGAAATTATAGCCGCCGCGATAGGATGAGATGACGGAAATTCCCATCTTTGACATGATCTTCAGAAGACCAGCTTCGATCGCCTTTTTGAAGTTAAGCACCGCTTCGCCAAGCGTGATGTCACCCAGCAGGCCGCGGGCATGGCGGTCAGCGATCGCATCCTGTGACAGATAGGCATTTACGCAAGTTGCGCCGACCCCGATCAATACCGCGAAATAGTGAGTGTCGATACACTCTGCCGAACGAACGGTGAGCGAGCAGAAGGTTCTTAGGCCTTGCGCAACTAAGTGAGAGTGGACTGCGCCCGTCGCGAGAATCATCGGGATCGCTACATGTGTATCCCCCTGATTTTCGTCGGTCAGCACGATATGCTCCCGGCCAGCGCGCACCGCGTCTTCTGCTTCCTGGCGAATACGGGCCAGCGCCTCTTTGAGGACCCGGCCGTCGCCGTTCGCGGAGTCGAGATCGAACGTACAATCGATCACTTGCACGCTTTTCCCCAGCATTTTGGACAAGCGCTTATACATTCCTGTCGACAGAACAGGGCTCTCCAGGACGAACACATCTTGTTGTGTTTTGTCAGTGACCAACACGTTGCCGAGATTCTTGAACCGGGTTTTCAGGCTCATGACCCTGTCTTCACGCAGAGGATCAACCGGTGGGTTCGTAACCTGGCTGAAATTCTGGCGGAAGAAATGACTGAGCGGCCGGAATTGTTCTGACAGGACCGCAACCGGGCTGTCATCGCCCATCGAGCCAATCGCTTCCTTGCCGTTCTCTGCCATGGGCGCGAGAATCAATTCCAGCGTTTCCATCGTGAAGCCGGACACTTTCTGACGGCGCAGCAGCTGTTCGGTCTCGAACATGCGTGGCTCTGGGCCAGGGCCGATCTCGGGATCGAGATCGCGTACATTTTCAAGCCATTTTTCATACGGGTGTTCAGCTGCGAGCTCGTCGACAATCTCTTCGTGCTCGTAGAATTTTCCGGTTTCGAGATCCGCGGCAATCATGCCGCCAGCCTGAACGTGTCCACGGCGGACCACGTCATGCCCAGACAGAGGGCACATGCCAGTTTCCGAGCCTACGACCAGGATGCCGTCGCCGGTGAGGGCGTAGCGCAGCGGACGCAGGCCATTTCGATCCAGTCCTGCCACGGCCCAGCGACCGTCATAGGCACACACAGCAGCCGGACCATCCCATGGCTCCATGACGGAGTTGCAGTAAGCGTAAAGCGCGGCATGCTTTTCGGGCATGATCGAAGCGCGCTTCGACCAGGCTTCAGGAATCAGCAGCGCTTTTGTCATCGGGGCTGTGCGCCCCGCCTTGCACAGGATCTCAAATACCGCGTCGAGCGCGCCGGAATCCGAGCTACCTTGAGGCGCAACCGGCTTAATGTCGTCGACATAGTCACCGAATGTCCCAGAGACCATTTTGATCTCGTGGCTCTTCATCCAGTTCAGGTTGCCGCGCAGCGTGTTGATCTCGCCATTGTGCGCGAGCATGCGAAACGGCTGAGCCAGAGACCATTGCGGGAACGTGTTGGTTGAATAGCGCTGGTGATAAATAGCCACCGCGGACTCAAACCGCTCATCGCGCAGGTCCAGATAAAAATTGTCGATATCCTCAGCCAGGAACATGCCCTTATAGATCAGCGACTTGTGGCTGAGAGAGCAGATGTAAAAACTGGGAATTCCGGCTTCACGCGCGCGCCGTTCGATGCGGCGACGACAGATATACAGCGCCCGCTCGAGCGCTTCCGGGTCTCGGCCCTGACCATCGCGGAACATGATTTGTTCAATTTCAGGGCGCGTATCCTGCGCCTTTTGGCCAATGATCGAGACGTCGACCGGTGGTTGCCGCCAACCATAGATATAGAACCCGAAATGCAGGATCTCAGTCTCAACAATGGCTCGCGCAGCTTCCTGCTGCCCAAGATCTGTGCGCGGCAGAAAGATCTGGCCGACGCAAATTGGGTCATCGGTTGGGTTGTGACCGCAACGGCTGACCTGATAGCGGAAGAATTCCTGAGGAACTTCAACCCGGATACCAGCGCCATCACCGGTTTTGCCGTCGGCATCGACAGCGCCGCGGTGCCAGACATTCTTTAGCGCCTTGATCCCCATCTCGACGATTTCGCGCCTCGGTTTGCCATCAAGCGCCGCAACGAGACCAACACCGCATGCGCTATGTTCGTCTTCAGGATTATAGGCATGCGCGTCGATCAGACGGTCACGATTGGAAAGGTAAGTGTCGACAAATTTACTCATCGTTTTGTCCTTGGATCATCGCGAGGAATTCCGGCCCGGTATAACGAGGCTGGTCTCCAGAAAAATTGTAATAGTCAGGCTTCTCATCGACGAAGATTTCCTTGCCGATGCTCAGGCCTTTGGGCATGTCAAACAGACCCGCGCTGATGGACCAGAAATCATCCTGCTCATTGAGCTTGTAAAAGAGGGAGGCGCCGCATTTGTTGCAGAACCCGCGCTTGGCCCATTCAGAGCTGGCATACCAGGTCAGCGTATCGTCCGCTTGGAAGGTCACGCTGCCGCGAATATCCGCGCCGACGAACGGTCCGCCATTCCAATTGCGGCACATTGTGCAGTGGCAAACATCAATCTCGTGCACGTCTTCGACTGAAAACTGCACGGACCCACAAAGGCATTTTCCTTCAACCGACATGATCTACTCCGCCGCCGCTTTTTGCTGTTTCGCCGCCGCGCGCATGGTTTTGTGCATCTGCTCTGCGGCTTCGCGGCCATCGACGATGGCCCAAACGACCAAAGACGCGCCACGGACAATATCGCCAGCCGCGTAGACACCCGGCAGGCTGGTTTGCATCGACTTGAAGTCAACCTGGATGGCGCCCCAGCGGTTCACGCGCAGCGCCGGTTCGTCAAACAGGACAGGCAAGTCTTCCGGATCAAAACCGAGCGCTTTGATCACCATGTCAGCTTTCATATCGACGGTTTCGTCGGTCTTCTCCGGAGATTGGCGACCAGATGCGTCGGGCGCGCCGAGGCGCATGCGGCGAACCTTCACGCCTTTCACCTTGTTGGTTTTGGTGTGGAGAATGGCTTCCGGGCCGGACAGCCACTCGAAGTTCACGCCTTCTTCTTCCGCATTTGCCACTTCGCGTTGCGAGCCCGGCATGTTGGCGCGGTCGCGGCGGTATAGGCAGGTGACAGATTTCGCGCCCTGGCGCACCGCCGTGCGGACGCAGTCCATCGCAGTATCGCCGCCGCCAATCACGACGACACGCTTTTCAGCTGCATTGAGCGTTCCGTCCTCGAAGGACTCTACAGGGTCGCCAAAGCCGGTCCGGTTCGAGACTGTCAGGTATTCGAGCGCCGGGAACACACCCTCTGCACCGACCCCCGGAACTTTCAGATCGCGGGCTTTGTAAACGCCCGTGGCGATGAGTACGGTGTCATGCGTGTCGCGGATCTCTGTTAACGTAATGTCTTTGCCGACATCGCAATTAAATTTGAACGTGATGTTGCTGTCTTCGAGATGCTTTATCCGGCGCTCGACAATGTCTTTCTCAAGCTTGAAGCCCGGAATGCCGTATACCAGCAAACCGCCGCCGCGATCATAGCGGTCATAGACGGTGACCTGATAGCCTTTACGGCGCAATTGCTCTGCCGCGGCGAGACCGCCAGGGCCGGCGCCGATAATCCCGGCCGATTGCGTGCGCTCGCGCGGAGGCTTGATGGGCTTGATCCAACCTTTCGACCACGCTGTGTCGGTAATGTAGCGTTCAATCGATCCGATCGTGACCGTGCCGTGGCCAGACTGCTCGATGGTGCAGATGCCTTCGCATAGGCGATCCTGCGGACAGATCCGGCCGCAGATTTCCGGCATGTTATTGGTTGCGCTGGACACCGCGTAAGCTTCCTCGAGGCGGTCTTCAGCTGCGAGCTTCAGCCAATCCGGGATATTGTTGGAGAGTGGGCAGCCCTGCTGGCAGAACGGCACGCCGCACTGAGAACAACGGGCCGCTTGCGACTTGGCGCTTTTGAGGGCGTAATTGCCGTAAATCTCTTTAAAGTCCCCTTTGCGCGTCTTTGCGGCACGCTTTTTCGGCATGGCGCGGTCAACTTTGATGAATTGCAGCATTTTTTCTGCCATTATCGCCTCCAAGGGAAAGAGCCTTGCTTATGCGATGGCCATTAGGGGTCTGCAAGGGTGATTTTGACCAGTAAATATCACTATGATATTAGAATAAGGTGTTCCGTCTGCATTTTTCAGGACAAAATTCTGTCAGATCTATAGTAATAATCAAATTGATATATAATCAAATCTGATGCATCCCACCCCGAATTGTGCGATTGGCAAAGGCAACGCGGCGGTTTGGGATTTGCCATGTCACTTCTTCAGCTTTTCATTATCGCAGTCCTGCAGGGCTTAACCGAGTGGTTGCCAATCTCGTCGTCCGGACACGTGTTGCTGGCCGCCAATTATTTTACCCTCGAAGGAAGAGATGAGCTGTTGATCAATGCGGTGTCCAATCTCGGGACGCTGCTCGCCATGCTAATCTATTTCAGGAAAGACGTACTGGCCGCCATCGCAGGCGGGTTCGAACTTGTCGGCGCGGGATTCAGATCCACGCCTCTTTCTCGCGGCGCAAATCTGGCGCTCTGCATCATCGTTGCTACCCCGATCGCAGTGATAGCAGCTGTGTCGTATGAAGTGCTGCTGCCTGAAACAATTCAGAACCAGCTGCGGAGCGTTTGGACCGTCGCTGCAGCAACGATCGGCTTCGGGTTGCTCTTATGGTGGGCGGATGTCGTCGGCGGCAAGGATCGAACGGAAGATGACATGACGCTTGGCCACGCCGCCTTGATCGGCGCGACGCAGGCGATCGCTGCGATCATCCCCGGGACCAGCCGGTCAGGAATCACCATGACGGCGGCGCGCGCCCTCGGATTTGAGCGGACCGAAGCGGCGCGCTTCTCCATGCTTATCGGAGCGCCCATCCTGGCCGCGGCGGGACTGTATGGCGCGTACGGATTACTCGATGCGGAAACGGCGGGAAGCGTCGTAACGTTGCAGGACGGCTTGATCGTCGCCCTGATCGCATTTGTGTCAGGCATCGCATCGATTCATGCCTTAATGACAGTGTTGAAACGGATGAGTTTTTTGCCTTTTGTGATCTATCGCCTGATCCTGGGCGTCGGCCTGCTGATTGCAGCGCCGATTATGGGTCTGATCTAAAAGCGAAAAATATGTCCTGACACTTTTTTAGTGGTGTCTTGGCGCAATCATCCTTTTATTATGTAGGATTTCCCAAAGAGTGCGGGCCACTGGTCCTGCCAATCTGATTAGGTGAGCAATGAAACGCCGCAAAGAGAAGAAAAGCGAAAGCCTGGATATCCGTCTGCCATTTGAGCAGAAACGTGAATTCATGGACGCCACGCGAAAGCGCGGCGAAACCGCTTCGAATGCTCTACGCGGATTTATCGCCAACTATATCGAAGAGGCGCGACTGGCCGAACAACCTAACCCGGTTCAGGAGATTACAATGACCCTCGCTCGACATAGATTTAAAACCATTGCCACCGCAGCCGGCGCCGCGCTCGGCGTCTTTTCAGTTACCGCGCTCCCCTCCGCAGCGGATTCCACCGCCTTCGAAGCTCTGGACAAAAACAATGACGGCATGATCACGGAAGGCGAGATTCTTCCCGGAGAAGATGCCGATATTATCGCCAAGCTGGATACAGACGGATCTGGCGGCGTCAGCCGCGAAGAACTGGAAGCCGCCGGCAATCGCATTGTGATCAAGAAGACCAGTTCAGATGGCGAAGATGACGGTCAGACCGTCACCAAGAAAACGGTCAAGATCCTCGAATTCAGCGACAGCAAAGATGGTGAAATTCGCGGCGAGGTCAGCACCAATGTCGAGAAGCGGGTCGTCGTGAAGCGCATTGATGGCGGCGAAGAGCTGTCCGAAGCCGAACTATCCGCTCTGCTCGAGCAAGCTCTTAGCGAGGCCGGTGTTGAAGATCACGGCGATGTCGAGATCGACGTGATCGTCGAGCAAATTATCGATAAAACTGAGGACGCAGCGGAATAGTCTTCCCCACACTCTGATTTCGCAAAGAGCATGGCCGCATCCCGCGCCATGCTCTTTTTTTGCATTCGGGGTTCGTTTTAGGCTTTGCCAGGGCGCCGGGCTTGGAACGCGGCCATCTGCTCTGGTGTCGCTTCGGTCTGATGCTTCGCCTTCCACTCGGCATAGGGCATGCCGTACACACGCTCGCGCGCTTCATCCTTGGACATTTCGACACCGTATGCTTCGGCCGCTTCGCGATACCAGTCACCGAGGCAATTCCGGCAGAAGTCTGCCAGGATCATCAAGTCGATGTTCTGAACGTCCTTTCGATCACCGAGGTGCGAGAGGAGGCGGCGGAAAGCCGCGGCGTCGAGCCTGTCCCGCTGTTCTTGAGTGAGGTCTGTCATGCTTATTCTCCCACCGCGCGTACGTCAGCTTCGACGACCAGTGTCATCGGCTCCCCGCCCGCGTCCAGATTGAGCGTGATGTCAATGGTCTCACCCGAGACGACGTCTTCACCCACATCAAACATCATGAAGTGGTTGCCACCGCGCTTGAGCTCCAGGGCTTCACCGTCGGCAATCTCGAAGCTGTCGACCTGGCGCATCTGCATTCTGCCATCGGTCATGGCCATGGTGTGCATCTCGATTGTGCCAATACTGGTCGAGCTCGCACTGTTCAGCGTGACGTCGCCGCCTTTTACGCTGAGGATCAGGCCGCCCATCGTCATGTCGCGGGCGCCAATGGGCTCCATCACGAAGGCGTCTGTGTAAGACAATACCGGGCCACTATCCGAAGCTGGCGGTGTCGGGGCGTCGGCAGGTGAACACGCCGCCGCAAAGGCGAGGAGTGCGGCGGAAGCAAGCAGTCGGGGCATGACGGGTAATCCTTGTCTGGTTTCCCGTATCTTTAGCGCAAGCCTAGGCCTGCCAGAAGCCCACAACGCGCCGCACCTCTTCGATGATCGGTTCGGCGACAGCGTTGGCCTTCTCCGCCCCTTTTCTGAGGGCCGCATCGATCTCGGCCGGATCATCCAGAAGCTCGCGCATTTTCTGCGTAATTGGCGACAGATGGTCGACCGCGAGGTCGGCAAGCGCTGGCTTGAACGTGCCGAAGCCTTTGCCGCCAAACTCGGCGAGAACCTGCTCATCGCTTTGTCCTGACAGAGCGGCATAGATACCAACCAGATTGGCGACTTCGGGGCGCCCTTCGAGGCCTTCAACGGTCTCTGGCATGTCACCATGCGTGTCAGTCTTGGACTTCTTGATCTTACGCGCAATCGTGTCGGCATCGTCGATTAGATTGATCCGCGAGTTCTCCGCCGGATCAGACTTGGACATCTTCTTGGTGCCGTCTTTCAGGCTCATGATCCGGGCGCCTGGACCCTCGATCAGGCCTTCAGGCAAAGGAAAGAAGCCGGGGGCATCGAATTGCTGATTGAACCGCGCGGCAATGTTCCGGCTAAGTTCCAGATGCTGTTTCTGGTCTTCACCGACCGGGACATGTGTCGCCTTGTAAGCCAGAATATCGGCCGCTTGCAGCACAGGATAATCAAACAGACCTACGCTGGCGCGCTCGGAATCCTTGCCTGATTTGTCCTTGAACTGGGTCATCTTCTCGAGCCAACCCATGCGGGCGACGCAATTGAAGATCCAGGTCAGTTCCGTGTGGGCGCGGACAGACGACTGAACGAAAATTGTCGATGTGTCCGGATCAAGCCCAGCGGCCATCATGGCGGCCGCGATCTGGCGTGTCTGATCCTGCAGCGCAGCTGGTTCGACCGGCATCGTGATCGCATGAAGATCGACGACGCAATAAATCCCTTCCCAGCCTTCGTTCTGAAGATCGGTAAATTTCTTCAGGGCGCCCAGATAATTTCCGAGATGGAGATTACCGGTCGGTTGAATGCCCGAAAAGATGCGGTTCGGGCCAGAGTAAGTTGCTTCCTCAGTCATGGCAGCGGGGTTTAGCGGATTTTGCCACGCTGGCTAGTGGAAAATCACGTTGCCGAGCCGCGGCGCATACCTTTGAGATCGCTTGGGCGGACCGCGCCGAACAGGATCGCCGCGATCCCATAGACCGCGGCACCGACGGCGATAAACACGAGGACTTCAACGAACCGACCATAGGCAACGCGCTCCTGCACCAGTTCCGGGTGTCTCAGCATGTAGAGCAGGGCGCCGCCCATCGCGAGACTGGCGAGAGTGACGGAGATAATGCGCATCACCAGTCGTCGTCCAGGACGGTACCACCCGCGGGCCTGTAAACCGATGAACAGCATGGCGGCGTTGAGCCATGCGGCAACACTTGTGGCAATTGCGAGACCCGGGAAACCATCCCAACCTTGCGATTTGAACCAGAAGAACAATCCGGCCCCCAGAGCGGTGTTGATGGCAACCGCAAAGAGCGCGAACCGCATCGGTGTCTTTGTGTCTTCTCTGGCGAAGAAGCCGGGTGCCAGAACCTTGATCAAGACGAAAGCCGGAACACCCCAACCATAATGAACCAGCGCCAGTCCGGATTGACTTGCATCATTCAAAGTGAACGCCCCGCGGGCATAGAGCCCTTCGATCAGATAAGCAGGGGCGACCATCAATGCGATGGCAGCCGGTACGGTCAGCGCCATGGCGAGACCGATCCCGTCGTCCAGTAATCCGTGCGCACTTTTTGTGTCGTCCGCGCGCGCTGCCCGGGCCAGGCGGGGAAGAATGGCAACTCCGACCGCAACGCCGACAATTCCAAGCGGCAGCTGGTACAGGCGGTCGGCATAGAACAGCCAGGATTTGGCCCCTTCTTCGAAGCTTGCGAGGGCCTGACTGACCAGGATATTGATCTGCACACCGCTGGCAGCGATCGTGCCGGGAATGGCCAGCGCGATGACTTTTTTCACCGAAGGCGTCAGCTTGGGCCAGCCAAGCGACAAAGAAACTTTCTGACGGCTTACCCCCCACCACAAGAGCGCAGCCTGTGCGACGCCGGCGGCGGACACAGCGATGGCTGCGAGGAGCGCGGTATGGCGGTTATCTTCTCCGAACAGCGCCGCAGTAATCAGAAAGATATTGAGCAAGGTCGGCGCGCCCGCCGAAAGCACAAACCGCCCTGATGAGTTGAGGACGCCTGAAAGCAATGCTGCCAGCGCCATGCAGGCGAGATAAGGCATCGTGATCTGCGTCAGCAGGATCGCAAGTTGGAAGCTTTCGCTGGTTTCTTCGTAGCCGCCATGAATGACTTTCATGATCCACGGCATGGCGAACTGGGCGGCAATGACGAGCGCTGCTGTCGCCGCAAACAGACCGCGCATGGTCTGGCGCGCAACATCGGCTGCGGCTTCTGGCCCGTCGGCTTCCAGGGTCCGGGCATAGGCGGGAACGAAGGCCTGCGCGAATGCTCCTTCGGCAAAGATCCGCCGAAACAGGTTCGGGAACATTAGCGCGGTCACGAATGCGTCGCCGATCGGGCCTGCTCCGACTTTTGCGGCAATCAGAATATCCCTGATGAAGCCCAGGATCCGGCTGCTCATGGTCAGCGAGGACTGGGTCAGGGTGTTACGCAGCAGGCTCATTCAGGGCTTTCGAAACTAGAAACTGTCAGCCGCGCTGGCGCGCTTCAACTTGCGTGCTGGCGTACTCGGACCGTCTGGTTCTTCACGTCCAAGCGCGGCAAGGAGTTGGTCTCGTAATGACGATTTCATGTCCTCGGTGAACCCATCTGGCAGTTTCACATAAAACGCATCGAACACGCGTTCGCCGTAAGAGCCAACATGTGCGGAGAAAATAGAAACTCCCGCTTCAGCGAGCACCTTGCTGACATCACTTAGCAAGCCGGGCCGATCACGTCCGGACACATCGATAACCGTATAGGCCTGCGAGGCGTCGTCCGAGATTGTGACCCTGGGCTGGACGATAAACGCAGCCTGGCGCGCACTCTGCGGTAGGCGAACCTCAGGAAGCACCTCATCCGGGTCAATTGCTGACCGGACCATTTTTTCTAGTCGATCCAACCGCCCACGATCACCCGTGGCAAAGGGGTCACCGTCGCCATCTTCAAGGATGAAGACATCGATGATGCGCCCGGACGGCCCGGTATAGACTTGAGCCGAAACCGTATGCGCGCCCAGAGCGCCAATCGCCTGGGTCAGGCGTGCAAACAATCCGACCCGGTCCGGCGCCGATATAAACAAGATCGTGCGCTCATCGCCGCGAGTGTTTGCTGTGACGATAGTGTCTTCGTTCGTGATCAGTCGCTCGGCGTGCAGGACCAGGATCTCGGCATCAAATCCTGTCCAATAGGCCTCATCCATTTCCAGCATGACTTGCGGAATTTCTCCAATGCGATCCTGGACGATTTCGCGATTGGCTTCGGCGCGGGCTTTAAGTTCGGCCGTAACGCTGGTCTCGTCGGTTCGACCGCCGCGCAGGGCAGCCTCGGTATTGTGATAGAGATCGCCGAGTAATTGGCCTTTCCAGGCGTTCCAGACATTTGGCCCCACGGCACGAATATCCGCTACGGTAAGAATGTAGAGTAAGCGGAGATGCTCGAGATCCATCACTTTTTCCGAAAAAGTGACAATCGTTCTCGGGTCGGAAATATCGCGCTTCTGGGCGGTTTCGCTCATCTCGAGATGGTTGCCGACCAGCCAGGCCACCAGCTCCGTTTCCGCGATTTCCAGGCCGAGGCGCTTGCACGCCCGCCGCGCGGTTTTCATGCCTTCAATTTGTTGATCGCCGAGTCCCTTGCCTGTGTCATGCAGCAACATGGCCAGATAGAGCGCCCGCCGGTTCTCGATCTTTCCGAACAATTGCTTAGCAAGATCGAACCCGTCTTCGCCGTCATCCATTTGAGCGATGTGATCGAGCGCCCGGATCGTGTGCTCGTCGACCGTGTAATGGTGATACATGTTGAACTGGGTCTGCGCGACGATCCCGCCAAATTCCGGCAGGAACCGCCCGAGCACACCCGCTTCGTTCATCCGATTCAGCGTGAGGCCGAGATTCTGGCTGTCGAGCAGGATCTCCAGAAAAGTCTCGATCATGTCCGGATTGGTTCGGTTCCGAGCGTGGATCAACTTGTTGTTGCGTGTCGTGGTGGTCAGCGCGTCAGGGTGCACGTCGACGCCCAGCTGGTCCGCGATCTGAAACAGCTTCAGCAAGGATTGCGGCGCCTTAAGCGCCTCTTCGCGGTCGACAAAATCGACGCGGTTTGCCGTCAGCTTAAAGTTGGGATGATCGAGGCTTTTGGTCTGCACGCCGCCCGGTAGAAAGCGCCGCCAGCCCTCAGGCCTAGCCTTTTGCTGGGCTTCCAGCTTGGCTGCGAGAATGCGGGTCAGGCCGCCGACATCTTTGGCAGCCAGGAAGTATCGCTTCATAAACCGCTCAACACCGAGCTGTTCCCCGCGATCCTGATAACCCATTCGGGAGGCAATCTCAGGCTGGAGATCAAAACTGAGACGTTCTTCCGGTCGTCCGGTAATATAGTGCAAGTGGCAGCGCACGGTCCAAAGGAACCGAGCGGCGCGAAGGAAGACATGGTACTCGTGTTCGGTGAACACTTGCGATTTCATCACATCTTCCAGAGTCCCAGTTTCTTCCGGATGCATGTGCTTGACGATCCAGTAGAGCGTCTGCAGGTCGCGCAAGCCGCCCTTGCTCTCTTTGACATTGGGTTCGACCAGATAGCGTGCATTGCCTTGGCGCGCGTGACGGTTGTCGCGTTCTTCGAGCTTGTCAGCGATGAATTGGGCGTCCTGACCTTCTACAGCCTGGTTGATAAACAGATCCGCTGTTTCGTCCGCCAGCGCCTGGTCGCCGAACAGGAAGCGGGCATCGAGCAAGCTGGTCTTGATCGTGACGTCTTCCCTGGATAGCCGCACGCATTCCTGTGGAGTCCTGAAAGCGTGTCCAACCTTCAGGCCCATGTCCCAGAGGGCGTAGAGCATGTATTCGATCACGCTCTCCGCGTGGGCGCTGGCCTTGTAGGACCGAATAAACAGCAGATCGATGTCGGAGGACGGGGCTAGGACCGAGCGGCCATATCCGCCGGTTGCAAATACGGCGAGGCGTTCCCCTTCGGTCGGATTTCGCGCGCGGAAGACGTGCGTTGTTGTAAAGTCGTAGAGCGCATGCAGCACTTCGTCTTGAACCGCGGACAGCAGGCGCGCTGTGTCCAGACCGTCAGCGCCTTGTTGCAAACGCTCCTGCGCGATCAGGCGGCCGCGAAACAGGGCCCCGTGCAAAATGTCCAGGGCTTCCTTTCGGGCAGCCTTGTCATCGCCCGAATGGCTGAGCGCGGCCGCGCTCAGCTTCACCCGCAGCGCGACGCCGTCGATAATCGAACTGAGACGCCATTTGCCCGGCGCGCGTCGCACCGGGGTTCTTTTTTCGACGAGTTCGACTTCGGTTCCCATACCTGCCTCATTAGCGCGATTTTTAAAGCTCTGGCTAGGTCGATGCAGCGCTAGTCCGCTGACCGACGCAATGAGATCAGCGCCTGATCAAGGATGCCCTGACTTGCAGCACATACCAGCTGACCGCCAGGTTTTGCCGGATTGCCGCGCCAGTCACATGCAAGGCCGCCTGCGCCGCGCACGACGGGGATCAGGGCTGCAGCATCGTACGGGGCGAGACCAGACTCCGCGACCAGGTCAATCGTTCCAGCTGCGACGCGGGCATAGGCATAAGCGTCGAGACCATAGCGGATAATCCTGGCGGTGTGGCGCAGATGCGTCCACGCGCCCTGTTCTGGCGGAGTCATGATGAACGGATCTGTTGTTGATATGACCGCCTCGCGCAGGTCACCGCAGGTCGAAACAGATAGCTGGGTCTCTTTCGCCGATGAGATCATATGGCTGCCCGAAGGTCCGCCGATATAGCGCTCGTCAAGATTGGGCTGATCGATCAGACCAACAATCGCGTCGCCAGCACCATCAACGAGGCCGATCAAGGTGGTCCATGTTGGCAGGCCAGCCACGAATGCACGGGTTCCATCAATCGGATCGAGAACCCAGGTCCAGCCAGTTGTGCCCGCCTTCTTTCCAAATTCCTCACCGAAGATTGCATCATCCGGGCGAAGCTCTTCCAGAACCGCCCGCATCGCGCGCTCTCCGGCCCGGTCAGCTTCGGTTACCGGATCAAATGCAGAGCCATCTTCTTTGTTGTCGACATGGTCGAGCGAGCGATAGTGGGGGAGGATCGCAGAACGCGCAGCATCGGCCATCGCCTGAGCGACACCGATGGCATCAAATTGAGGTGCTTTGGTCATCCGCCGCGCTTAGCGGCTGAGACAATGTAAGGTCAAGCAGCGCCTGACTCAGTGGCTTCTGTCTCAAGCGCTTTGGCAAGTTCCAGAAGACGGCGACGCGGACGCTCTCCGAGACGGTAATAAGCGCGAACGAGCTCCAGCGTTTCCTTCTGGCTCAGGATGTCAGCGTCCAGACGCTCAGCGTCGTTGGCTGCCAGACCCTGCATATCCTCGGTTTCGAGGCCGTCAAAAAAGTACTGGACCGAAACGTTCAGGGCGCGGGAGAGCTCGTAAAGCCGAGATGATGTAACCCGATTAGCGCCGCACTCATATTTTTGAATCTGCTGGAAGCGGACTCCAACCATGCCGGCGAGATCTTGTTGTGTCATGCCCAGCAAGCGTCTGCGTCGCCGCAGGCGTTTGCCAACATGAAGATCCGTTTTATCCGTCATTCCAACCCTCCGGACATATTCGGAAAGCCCCTCTCGGCGTCCCGATATTGAATACTTGTTCCGGACATCAGCAATTCGCATGCCGAAACCGCATATTCGCTGCAGATCGCGGCCTGGGCACATGTAATTATTGATAATCTGCCGCTGCATCCCGCTGATGCAGGGGAGTTATGCGCAGGTGTGACAATGTTTCAGTTGTTTTTTGTGCAGTGCACAATATTATAAGTAACAGCACTTCGGTGCTAACGCCTACGGGCGTTTCCTCCCTTACCTGTTATAGCCGCGCATCAACTGCGCGGCTTTTTTTTATCCGCTTTCCTGTTGGGCTAGGGTCAGAATCTCGGCGGTTAGGTCGGAAAGCTGAGTTCGCAGCGCGTCGAACCCTTTTGTCTTCTCAATTGTCAGCTCATTCATGTAGAGGGCGCGGTTAATCTCAATTTGAAGCACATGGATGCCGCGCCTCGGTCGGCCATACTTACGCGTTGTATAACCTCCGGCATAAGGGGCATTTCGCGCTACAGTTAAGCCGTCGCGGCGGAACTGCCGCTCGACCAGCGAAGTGAGGCGGGCCGAACAGCTCGACCCAAACCGATCTCCGAGCACAATGTCCGGCATGCTTGATCGGCCGGGCTGGCGCGATGGCATGGAATGGCAATCAATGATGAAAATGTCCGACCAGTTCGGATTCAGAGCCTCCACCTCCGATTGCAGGGCGTGGTGATAGGCGTCGTGCACGTGCTTCAGGCGGTGGGCACCCTCGGCACTCGAAAGCGGTTGCTGGTAGATGTCACGCCCGCTCGCTCCGACGCGCGGTAAGCAGCCAAGCCCCGCCTTGACCCGGGCAGATGGCATCCCCGCCATGCGCGGCAATCCGTCAGAGAACATGTCGGCGTCGAGCTCGCGCGCATCCCGGTTCAGGTCGACATAGGTCCGGGCATGGGTCGCGCAGATCAACACGCCGCCCTGTTCAGGGACGGGCGCATACAATTCGTCAACAAAGGCATCCTCGGTTCGGCGCAGGTCGGAAAGCGGAACACTCAAATTCGTCTGCATGTGTTGTGGATAATGGGTTCCACTGTGCGGAGAGGCGAAAACGACCGGTGCCTTCACTGGGGTCCCGCGCGCGATTTCAAACGCCGGAAGGGTCGTTTCGCCTGAGCCGGTAGGAAGGTCGAGGGTGACGCGCATGGAGCTTAAGGTCTGTGTTCTGCAGCTGAGGTCAAGGGCAAATCAGCGCTGCATTTCTCTGAATTGTTCACTGAGGGTTTACCGATTTCAGGCCTATATGGCATCAATATCCATCAGGGACAGATTTCCATGAGCAAAATACTGCTGGCAGAAGATGATGATGCGATGCGCACATTTCTCAGCGCATCCCTTCGCCGTGCCGGACATGACGTCCAGGATTATGAAGACGGTGAGGGCGCTTTGGAAGCGCTTGAACGCGAAGTTTTCGACCTGCTTCTGACCGATATCGTCATGCCGGGAATTGACGGTATTGAGCTAGCCCGTCGCGGCGCAGAGCTCGATCCAGCCATGAAAATCGTCTTCATTACGGGCTTCGCGGCGGTTGCCCTTTCTGGCGGAGCGCCGACCCCGGCGGGGGCGAAAGTCCTGTCCAAGCCATTCCACCTGCGCGAACTCGTGGACGAGGTTGAACGGGTCATGGCGGCCTAGTGCATTTCGCCTGATCTGGATTGCAGTTGAGGCTTGACTTGGGCCGTCCAAAAGTGGATGACCCGTCCTTCTAAATCGGATGGTCGATTAGCTCAGTGGTAGAGCACTGCATTGACATTGCAGGGGTCACAAGTTCGAACCTTGTATCGACCACCATTTTCTCCCAATAAATCAATGATTTGTGGCGCCGGCGTTCCTGGGGCTTGTTTCTTAACTCGCCGTGTTACCACCGTGTTACCACCGATATTTCTTGTGGATGTTTTCGACAGTTCTGGCGAACGCTACGTCGCGGGTGACAATTGAGCTGATATCCACCATCCACCAATCACCTATTTTTCCAGTTCGCGCTCAACTGAGACCTTTTTGGCGCCTCATTGGTTCTCTCGAGACTCATTGTGAGGTCGACAAGATAGCCTTCGATTTCTACTCAGCCCAAGTAATTTGAGACAGCTTGAAGCAATCGACGCGCGACAAATCAACCGCGAGAACCCGAGAAATTCAGAACGGTTCTCCCCGGTTGAAAAGGAAGTGCGGTAACACGAATAGACAGCGGAGGGCGGCTGCGTCCGGTTCGGAGGGTGAGTCAATTGGAACGGAATAAAGGTGTCCCCACCAGACGTAAGCCTAGACGGTCCGATCAAAACATCGACGACACATCTGAAGGCCGACCTGCGACCATTTCGCAACACTTGTCACAAAATTGACTTCGAATGCGATGGTGCAAAAAATCATTCTTGCATTCGAAGTCAAAAAATGCATTCGTGATCGAGACGAGAAGATTCTAGGGAGGAATGCTATGAGCAAACGCTCGTTTTTCGTGAAGAACCTATTTAGTGGGGCGGCGATTGTCGCTCTTTCGGCGACGGCAATGACAGCAGCTGCGCAAGACGATGCGGATGCCTCAGCAGACGAGGCGGATGATCGTCGTCGCATGGGGACCATTACGGTCACCGCAACCAAGGTCGAAGAGAGCGTTCAGGACGTTTCCGCATCGATCACGGCTCTCGATGGTGAGTCTCTGGATATGGCGGGTATTGTTGATCCAACGCGTCTCGGCCTGGTCGTGCCCGGAATGACGGTCGGGTATTCCGGCGGTGAAGCTCGAATCGCGATGCGCGGTGCACGGACGAACAATGTTGGTCCGACCGCGGCTCAAGTTGTCGGTATCTTCAATGACGGGGCCTACGTCGCGACCACAACGCAGGTTATGGCAAGCTATCTTGATGTCGACCGGATCGAAGTCTTGCGCGGCCCACAAGGTACGCTTTATGGGCGGAACACATTCGCGGGCACGATCAATCTGATCTCGAATGAGCCTGATTTTGACGAGTTCGGCGGCAATATCCAAGGCACGCTCGGCGATTATAATCGTACTCGCGTGCAGGGTGTTCTGAACGTGCCGGTCACCGACACGTTCGCACTCCGCTTTGCAGGTTTGGGCGAACAGCATGATGGTTATATCATCAACTCCTATATTGATGGTCCGCGTGACGATCTGCGTAACGAAGATGTGCAGATCTTCCGCGCGACGGCGCGTTGGCAGCCGACGGACAACCTGGACGCAACACTGCGATACACGACGTCAGAGCGTGACACCAATGGCGATGCGATTTGGGGCTATACGCAGATAGGGTGTTATCGGAACAATCTGGATGGATCCACCTCAACCGGATTGTCAGCGAATTCAACATTCCTGAGCGGGCATTGTTATCAGCCGGGACCAGACGCCTCTGGTCGTACCTCACCAGGCGGCGAGGCAACTCAGCAAGACGCAGGTCCGTGGGACGTGGCGCGTAATACGCCATCTCGCAACGCCAATGAAACCGATTCCTGGAATCTTCAGGTCGAGTACGATCTCGGTTGGGCGACCGTCGACTTCATCGGTTCGTTCGACACATTTGAAGGCATTCAATACTATGATGTCGACTATTCCGACGGCAATTTCGACGGCCTGGATGATCTGAACAACTTCTTTGCTGGATACGATACCAGCCAGGATACCCAGTCTGACCTGAGACCCGATTGGTCCCGCATTTGAATTGAGAGTCTCTGACAACGGAGACCCAAATGCGAAAGAGCAGAT
>JAEPOM010000029.1 GCA_017642885.1 Henriciella sp.
GATATAGGACGCCGAAGAACATCGGATCAAAAGGTTGCTGAAATCAGCCGCGAGTTTTTCAACAGAATTGCCCTAAAATGGACTCTGGCGCTTTGGCGACCTGTCGCTAGCAATGACATCTAAGCAATTCTGGTGACTGTCTTATTTGGGGCTGCGAATTCAATAGGTGGTCGCAACATTTTAGTTTATTTGAAAACTGGAGAGTTCTATAAAACCAACTCAGTCAACCCCCATACGCCGGCCGTCTGAATGGATTGATTGATCAATTCGCGCCTATATTTCTTGCCTTCTTTCTGGCCTGATAAATAGGCTCCCGCATTCCTCGCCAAGGTAATGATGGCGGCGAGACTAAGATTTTCGACGATTTCCGATTCAAGCCAATCTTGTTCCGTGCTGAAATGAGCGGTCTCATCTTCGACGGCGCGTTCATTGGGTAAAAAACTAAACGATGACGCCGCTCTTGTGCGGTCATCGAATGTTAAAACCTCCACGCCTGCTTGATCCGGCGACTCTACAAACGCAACTGTATGATCTTCGCTGAGATGATCCGCACCATTTTTCTTTGCTAGCTTTGCGTAGATGCGCCTCACGTTTTTCAGGCGGTCCTTCAGGCGGTTTACTCGTTCCAATCGAATGTATTCCGAGAGCATTTCACTGGAAGCCTTTTTGAGTTTTCTATTTGATTTTCGAAGCGCGGCGCAAACGCGCTCCTCGTCGTCACTCAGGTGTGGGAGCGGCTTCGACATGAGCTTTAACATCACGACAGAAACAATGTCGACTTGTGAAGCGCCGCTTACCCTGTGCAGTTTCTGTGATCCCATTGCCGCCATGCTCTGAAGGACACTGCGCAATTCCGACATTCTGCTTGCCTGCTTAGCGAGTCTATTTCTTGGTGGGAGTGGCCAGTTGGCAACTTTATGAGTGCAAAGCGCCAAGTCAGATTCTAGCTGATCAAACAGGTCCCGTTTCAAAGCACAGGCTGCTCTTGGATCGAGTTTGACAGCCTGCTCGGCTTGCTTTCTGAAGCCAACGGCGATGAGCATCAGGGTTCGTACAACCCTTTGTTCCTGGGCGTCCAGTTGCTTGAGCTTTCGCCTTCTTCCAAGTAATTTCTGGAACGTCAGTCTCGCAAAAAAATAGGCCAGCAGCCCTGCGACAAGTGAGAAAATAAAGACAACCCAACCGCCGACAGCCATGGACACTCCGCCTCCCAACCATTTGAGCGCGGCACTGTTGAATGCGGCGCCAGAAAGGGTGGAAATTGCAGTGCCCGTGGTAGCTGTGCCAAACACAGATGCGACCGAAAAAAGACCAGCTGTTGCTCCTGCGAACCCTAATTTCGCTGCGAAGGAGTTGATGAGCTTTATTGAGCGTCCTTGTCTTTGATTTAGAAGGGCGTCGACGGTATCACCGCAAGTAAGAGACGCAATCGCATACCAATTTTCAGGATTGATGGGCGCCTTCCTGAGCTTCGTTATGGCTTCTTTTTCGTCATAGACGCCTTTGATGACTCCAATCTTCCCGCCAACAAATTCCCCTACGCTAACGGCAAAACGGCCTCCTTTTGTTTCCTCTGTGGGGTAGTCTGATTGATGAGGAGGTTTGGATGGAAGTGTCGCCACTGATTGCGGGGGAGTCACTTCAGCGTGCAGTGGCGATGAGGCACTCTTTTGAGACGATGTCTGCCCGTTCTGTGAATCAAGTTGATTCTGCGGGTTGAGGCCAAACCTGTTTCTTCCAGCAATTAGCGCCTCATCTGTTATTGCTTTAGCTTCTTCCATGCTCGGTCGCGCCTCTTGTGACCCTTGGACGAACCCGCGCACTATTCCGATGAGTGCAGCCACGACAATCGGCACGAGTAAAATCACAGATAAAGCTGTGAGCATTGGGCTTACTCCCCGCATCGGAGCTGTCGGAAAAGCTCACTAATCATAGTCGAAGTCCCGCCGAGTTATTGGTTCAATTTTTTAAATGCGCTCGGCCCGAAGTTGAAGTCAATCGTCGCCGTTCGGGAGTATCCATTCGGAAACGGCGAACATTTACTCATCCGCAAACTCCAGCACATCCCCAGTCAACCATTCCGTCACTCGCATGCGCTCATTTCAGTTCGCAGTGCAATGGTAAGCTAAGAAATTGTCCGCTTTGAATCAAACTTACGCCAGTTAGCTTACGGTGCCGAACGATAGAGATGGGCCAAAAACTGTTTATCGAAGGTCTGCGCCGGTGTCTAAAATTCGCCCCACGTGGGACTCTCGTCGATACTAAAATGCGAGCATTAGTAGACGTAAGCTGACAGGCTAATTTCTCCCCAAGACGGACACCGGTGCTTCCGCATGACCTCCGTGAAGCGCGCAAGGCTTAGTGTTGAGTTGATTTGAGTTTTCTTACGACGCAATACCGGCCTCGGATCGGAAGGCAACTGCATCAGTGAGGCGGTCAATCTTTACCTAAAAGACTTCGAGATTGGTGTTGTGCGCATCAAATTACTACCGGTCACTTTAAATCCTTGCCTTCCTCGATGGGCGCGACTTCCCTATGTGAATATTCGCGTTAACAATAAGGTGTAGGTTGGGTCGTCGAAGGGATGATGGTGTTCAGTAAGCTTAAATTGAATAAACTGATAGGAGTGATCTTTGCGCTCATGGCGATCACTTTATTTGCGCCCGATCATGCCGTCGGACAAAGCGAAGAGGTCAAAGAAGTCCAGTCCTTCCTAGCCGAAGAAGGCTACCACCCCGGCACACCAGATGGTTTCATAGGGCCGCGAACAATAACTGCGCTTGAAACCTTTCAGCAAGACCGGGGGCTCAGTATTACCGGTGAAATAGATACGAAGACGTTGGCTGAAATAGAACGTTCGAAATCACCGGCAGTGCCTGTGCCGACCACTGCGCCAGTGCCAGAAGTTGAAACAAATGAGCTACCGACGGGTTGGGTCATTGCTGGGTTTCTTGGATTGATTATCGCCTTCCTACTCACGCGCGGGCGAGGCGGTGCGTCTGCCGAAAAAAAAGTCCGATCAAAAGCAGATCGTTCAACAATTAGAGCCGAAGTCCGCGCTCCAATTCTTGACCTCACAGAGCCTGTTGGGACGTCCAACATGGCGCCGACGAAACCGTTGTCTCATTCGTGCTGGATACCGCAGGGATCATCTTTAACTCTATCAGGCAGAGATATTGGCGGCATGGTCTATGTCGGCGCAGCACCGAAAACCGGGCATTATGGTGAGCGCTCTCGCGGCTATATCGATCCATCTCTTGCTGTCGCCAAGAGCGGTGGGGATCATGATGGTGAGGGCATGCCTTACTGGCCGAATTATAGTGCGATAACGCCTCGGGCCAGAGCGACATATCTGGATTGGTTAGCCTCGGGCCGGGCAGACCCGGAATTCAATGTCGGCTACATGTTTCTTTATTTCTATGGGCTTGAACGCCGATTTTTCATGGATCGTCCGTACACCCAAGAAGCCGCAGCAATCGTCGATGACGTCAAAAGGCTCAAATCGGTCTACAAAGACAATTACTCAGCAAAAAACTATCTGAGCCGTTTCATTGACGCGGCTACAGTCCAGTCGCTTGATGTGTCCGAGATTGTGCCGGTCTTTCAAAGCTCAGAAAACGATCTGCCATTGAGCCTTCGTCTGGCAATCGGGAATCGGTTGCTCAAGGGAGATCCTCTGAGTGCAGACTGGGTTCTAAGCTGGCTGATGTGTCATCCAGAGCGACGTCTTCGCACACCGGCAACCCGCTGCTGGGAAGAGTTTAGAGCCCTATTTACCCATATATTTGACAAAGAGTATCCGAACGGCTTGACAGTCAAAGCGCCTAAACGGCTTCTGAAAGCGACTTACCGCGCGGCATCGGGGGAGTTTGAAGCGGCTCTTCGGTTAAGGGCTAATGGCAAAACTGTGCCAGATATATCGAGTTTGCGGCAACCTCTTACAGTTGCGCAGAAAATCGCCGATACAGCCATGTTGGAACTCGACAAGTATAGCCGGTTCCTCGGTCGAAATCCCGACGGCCGCGGGAGTGTTGAAGCTCATGCGCTATTGCCGCAAGTGCTCTGGTCTGTATTCCCTTCATCAGAGATCGATGACCTTCGCCAATGGTGTCGGAACATTGTTTCTGGCGATGGATTTATAGCCTTATCCAAGCTCGTGACGAGACTGGAGGGACAGGCTCCAGACAAAGTTACCAAGCGCCAACTCACAGGCGCCGCCGATGCGCTTGCGCGTATTGGGTATGGTGTTGCGCCTGATCCGCGCTTCGCTATGCGTACACCCAGCGCGCACGAGCCTGTCATTCTCTTTGAACTCGGCGCAGCAGTGACGAAGCTGGAAGCGGTATCTCCAGCCTATCAGAAAACGCTGACCGAACTGGCTCTGGCAGCTTTCGTCGCTCAAGCCGATCATCAGGTCGTCCCTCAGGAACTTGAGACCCTGAGGCAAATTATATCTGCGACCGGTGCCGAATTGAGAGACGGCGAAATCGAGCGCCTAGAAGCCAATCTCGCCTGGCTACTCAAAGTTCCACCAAATTTTTCGCTGCTGCGGCGGCGGGTTTCGCAGACAGATGACCAGACTAAAGAAACGCTCAAAAGGATTGCTCTGAAAATGGCCAGCGCGGATAATGTCATTCAGCCTGAAGAAGTCCGCAGCATAGAAACGATTTACACCGCGCTTGGCATGGACACATCCGCGCTTTACTCTGACCTCCACGTCACCAGCACTAACGCAGAGCTTGTCCCGATGAGGCAGCAAACCGAAGGTACAAAAGGCGAACCGATACCCGAACCGCCTTTCGAGCAGAGCCAGCCTCAATCCCTAATACTCGACAAAGACGTCATTCGCGAAACGCAGGCACAGACCCATGAGGTTTCCAAATTGCTTCAACGCATTTTCGCAGACGACGCCGTTGACGAAGAGGACCTCACCGCAGATTCAGAGACCGAAGGTGGGCTGGCGGGCCTCGCTCCGCAGCAGCAGTCATTTGTCCTCACACTCATGGAACGAGCTGTCTGGACCGAGCAGGATTATGACCGGATTGCCAGTCAATTTGGCCTAATGCCATCAGGAGCACTTGAAGCGGTCAATGAATGGGCATTCGAGCATTTCGATGAGGCTCTAATTGAGGCCTATAACGGGTATGAACTCAATCAGGCCGTGATAGACCAAATCAAATCCAGGATAGACAGAGGTGGGGCATGAGCAAAATTAAACCGCGAGACCGCGATACTATCGTGCAGGCGCTAAGAGCTGGCGTCGTACCCAAGCTGGGTTTGCAGCATATTCAGGTGGGCCGGGCCCGAGAGATCGGTGAGCTGGTAAAAGATATCGAACGCATTTCCGACGACGGAAGTGCGATACGCTTTGTTATCGGAGAATATGGGTCCGGAAAGACCTTTTTTCTAAACCTAATCAGGACAATTGCGCTCGAGAAGGGTTTGGTCGTGATGTCAGCCGATCTTGCGCCAGATCGAAGGATATATGCTTCAGGCGGACAGGCCCGCGCGCTCTATGCGGAGATGGCCAGAAATATTGCAACCCGCACCAAGCCTGATGGCGGCGCGATGACCAATATCGTTGAGCGTTTTGTCAGTCAGGCGCATCAGGAGGCCTCCCAACAGGAGCGTAAAACTGGAGAAATTGTTCGTGAGAAACTCAAACATTTTGAAGACCTCACCGGCGGGTTTGAATTTGCGAATGTAGTTGGTAAATTCTGGCAAGGGCATGAAAGTGGCGACGAAGACTTGAAGTCTGCCGCCTTACGTTGGCTGCGGGCCGAGTTTTCAACCAAGTCCGATGCCAGAAGGGCGCTCGGGACTCAGACCATCATCAATGACCAAAATGTTTATGACCAACTGAAGCTGATGTCAGCTTTCGTCCTAGCGGCGGGATATAAGGGATTGCTGGTCTCTTTGGATGAGATGGTAAACCTCTTTAAACTAACATCGTCGCAAGCGCGAAACGCCAATTACGAACAATTGCTGCGTATCCTGAATGACGTCTTGCAAGGCAGTGCGGCAAACATCGGGTTCTTGTTCGGTGGCACACCAGAATTTCTTATGAATACGAGACGCGGTCTCTACAGTTATGAGGCCCTGCAAACGAGACTCAGTGAAAATAGCTTCGCCCGGGATGGGCTGGTCGATCTCTCAGGCCCCGTCATCCGTCTTGCAAACTTGACGCAGGAGGATCTCTTCATCCTGCTCTCAAACATTCGAAAGGTCATGCAAGACATAGATCATCAGGTTCCCGATGAAGCTCTGACAGCATTTATGAAACATTGTTCCGACAGAATTGGAGAAGCCTATTTCAGAACGCCTCGGAACACAGTAACAGCGTTCGTAAATATGCTGTCCGTCTTGGAGCAAAATCCTAGTGCGTCCTGGTCAGATTTGATTGAAAAAATCGAGCTCGAGATTGATGGTGGTGATGATATGAGTGATATAGACGACACCCTTCCATCCACTTCAAACTCAACTGATGATGAACTGTCGAGCTTCAAACTCTGATGCAGGCTTTTGACCGTCTGGCGCGCCCGATCCAGAAGTGGATCAGAAGCAAGGGTTGGCGCGAATTACGCGATATTCAGGCCCGAGCGACCCATCATATCCTGACCACAAATGAGCATCTGATTGTAGCTGCCTCAACAGCCGGAGGTAAGACTGAAGCTGCCTTCCTACCGCTTCTGTCGGACGTGCTTGATCGTGAAGGCCTTGCCGGGTCAGGTTTTGACCTTGTCTATATCGGACCACTCAAGGCGCTCATCAATGATCAGTGCAAACGGTTACAGGACATCTGCACCGAAACTGAACTTAAAGTCACGCCGTGGCATGGTGACGTCTCTGCATCAATCAAGTCCAAGGCAGAAAAACAACCATCAGGCATCCTGTTAATCACGCCGGAATCCTTGGAGGCGCTGTTTATCAGGAAGGGCAACTCCATACCCCACCTGTTCGGACGAACCCGCGCTTTTATTATCGACGAATTGCACACATTTCTCGATGCCGAGCGCGGCGTTCATCTGCGGTCTTTGATGGCGCGCCTCGAACTGTCGATCGGGCGGGGTGTCCGGAAGGTTGGTTTATCCGCAACGCTTGGTGATATTTCACTCGCAAAAGCCTATCTCGACCCCGACCGCCCTGAACAGGTTGCCGATATCGTAGCGCAGGGCGGTGATTCCGAACTGCAAATGCAATTGCGTGCCTATATTAACGGCGGTGAAGAAGACAATGCTGCTTTGCGGGCAGTCTCGGATCACTTATTTGACCGACTGCGCGGCAGCAATAATCTCATATTCGCAGGTTCGCGGGGGCGGGTCGAAGAAGTTGCAGACAGGCTTCGAACAAAAAGTGAGGAAGAGCGCCTTCCCAATGAATTCTATCCACATCATGCAAGCCTCTCCAAAGAGCACCGCGAGTTCGTCGAAGAGCGCCTAAAAAGCGAGTCATTGCCAACGACAGCAGTCTGCACGTCCACCTTGGAACTGGGGATTGACATTGGCGACGTGACCTGCGTCGCTCAGATCGGGGCGCCTTTTACGGTCGCAGGACTTCGTCAAAGGTTAGGCCGCTCCGGGCGACGGGCCGGACAACCGGCAATTCTGCGCCAGTATGCGATCGAATCCCGAATCGATCAAAACAGTCATTTTGCAGATCGGCTCCGTCTGGACCTCATTCGAAGCGTAGCCATGATCAATCTATTGCTCATTGGCTGGTGCGAGGCGCCTAACCGTCGAGCGCTGCATCTCTCAACCTTTGTGCACCAGATTCTTTCGGTCATCGCCGAACGTGGCGGCGCAAGCGCCAAGCGAATATTTGCGACACTCTGCGAAAAAGGTCCTTTCCGCTCCATAGAGCCGCCGCTATTCGTTAGCGTGCTTCGTCATCTGGGCTCCCCGGGTGTAGACCTCGTTGAGCAATCGGAAGATGGTATGCTGCTTCTGGGCAAACGAGGTGAGAAGATCGCCGAGCACTATAGCTTCTATGCCGTGTTCAAGACCCCTGAGGAATATCGCATCGTCCACGATGGCAAGACACTTGGCACGCTCCCAATCGTGCAGGTGCTGGCACCAAAGATGGCCCTGATTTTTTCCGGTCGTCGCTGGGAAGTGCTAAGTGTTGAGGAAGCTGACAATACGATACTCGTTAAACCGGCACCTGCGGGGCGTCCGCCGAAGTTCGGTGGGGAACCGGGTCTGATAGATGATCGTGTCATTCAGGAGATGAAACGCGTCTATCTTGATGATGCCATTCCAGAATATCTTGATGAAACGGCGGCCGGGCTGCTGTGTGAAGCTCGTCGTAATTTCAAGATGCTTGGTCTTGAAACGCAGAGAATAATAGCAATCGGAGAAACCAAAGCACTTCTCGCCATCTGGCAAGGGAGTGTGAAATCAAACACGCTCGCCCTGGCTCTATCGGCTAAGGGTTTCACAGTCGCCGCTTATGATGGCTTGCTTGATGTAGAAGGAAAGAATGCCGATTGCTCACTCGAAACAGCCCTCTCAAAAATTCAGGCTGCAGAAACTCCCAGAATTTTCTCAAGCAACACGAACTTGATGTTTGACAAGTTCCACCCCTATCTAAGTACCGAGTTGCTGCAACAAGACGCCATGTCCGGCAAACTAGACATCAACGCGCTTCCAGCTCTAGCCGATCTGATCTGAGGCCCTTGGGTCGGTAACGTACGATAGTCTGGCCCTTACAAGATCTCGGATTTACCGTTTGGCAAGAGCGTCGTTGGCGAGCGGCACAATAAACAACCGAGCCCGGGCGGCTACTGCGGAACACTCGGCGGCAACATTCATGCCGACATACGGCCGCTAAGCGAGCAAAAAGAAGACATCAAAAAAATAGCCTCGAGATACTCGCCGCTATTTACCTAACGGAGCAACGTTAAACTAGAATCATCTTGGTATTTTGGCGAAGTTGTATGAGAATGATATGATGTTCCGTTTTGTGCATACTGCTGACGTTCACCTTGACTCGCCGCTAAAATCGCTGGCCCTGCGCGACCCCGATCTTGCAGAACTTGTCGGCGTCGCGACGCGTACAGCGTTCCGCCGAACTGTGGACCTATGCCTATCAGAACAGGTTGATGCGTTTATCATTGCTGGCGACCTCTATGATGGCTCTCTTCGCAGTATGAAGACAGCCCGTTTTTTCGCAGAAGAAATGCGGCGCCTAACCGAAGCTGATATTTCCGCCTTCATTATTCGCGGCAACCACGACGCCGAATCAGTGATCACACGAGAAATGACGTTGCCGGAGGGCGTACATGTCTTCTCCAATACGGATAAACCTATTCCAATGAAGGACGGCGCGGTCGCCATTCACGGCGTCAGTTTCAAAGACGTGCTAGCCCCTGAGTCGCTGCTTCCCAAATACCAACCGGGTACTCCCGGTGTCATCGATATTGGCGCCATGCACACCAGTCTCGATGGGTCGCCGCACCATGACGTTTACGCGCCGTGCTCCACAACCGATCTTGCTGCCCATGGTTACGCATATTGGGCGCTTGGGCACATCCATAAACGCAGTGTCATCAGACACAACGAATGCACCATCGTCATGCCTGGCATTCCTCAAGGGCGGCATATAAACGAAGACGGCCTAAAATCCGTTAGTCTAGTATCCGTTGCAACCAATGGCGCGTGCGAGATCGAAGAAAGGTACGTTGCGCCCGTGCGCTTCGAGCGTCTTGAATTGGACGCCTCCGATGCCGCAGACTGGCCGGCGCTGATCACAGCCGCCGTCGAGACATTTACGCCGTTACATGACGCGACTGTCGATCAGGATATTATTTTGCGAATTACATGCCGTGCGGGCGGATCGTTTGGGCGCACGCTACAGCGCGACGTTGAATTGTTGGAAGAGGAACTGCAATCGGCAGCGTCCCGGGTCGGCCGTATATACATAGAACAAGTGGTCTGTGAAATTAAAGAGTCGACGCCCGTAGAGAACAGCCGTGCTTCTGATTTATCGGCGATCATTGAGAGCGGTAAAATCGATCGCGGTCTGATAGCGACACGGTTGCAAGGCGATTTGCTGCAATTGATTCAAAGATTGCCCGCCGAGCTTCGCGCCGAATTCGATCCGAATAGCAATCAAGACCTTCTCGACCGTCTGACCAACGATGGCATCACGGACCTTCTATTGCAGATTGAGCACGGCGATTAGTGTATGCGGTTTAGGGCTCTCCATCTGACACGCTTTGGCTGTTTTACCGGTCAATCCATCGAATTTGGCCCAGCCTCTGAGGCACCTGATTTTCATGTCATCTATGGCGACAATGAAGCGGGCAAGTCGACCCTTCGTGACGCCGTAACCGCCTTTCTGTATGGGATCCCCGCCCGGACTGAGTATAACTTTCTACATGATTATAAGGCGCTGCAAATTGGCGCCGAGCTCGACCTTACGAACGGCTCGCTTTCCGCTATGCGGGTGAAGGCCAACCGGGAGTCATTGCGCTCGCCCGATGACGCTATCCTGAACGAAGATACGCTCAGCCGAGAGTTGCTCGGTCTGTCGGAAACCGACTTTGTTAACCTCTTCTCGCTGGACTTGCAGGCTCTTCTCGAAGGCGGCGCAGACATTCTGCAAGCGAAAGGCGATTTGGGCGCTCTCCTGTTTGCCGGCGCTTCCGGAATCTCTTCCGTTGGCCAATCAATCGATCTGGCCCGCGCGAAAGCGAACACCTTCTTCAAGCCGCGGGCGTCGTCTTCACAGCTTGCGCAGTTGAAGAAGCAGCTAAATGACATCGACTCCGAATTGAAGTCGCATGATGTCCACGCGCCTGAGTTCAAACGTTTAAGACGCGCCGCAGCGGACGCAGAACGAGCCTATGGCGAAGCCGAGCAGGCGCTGAAGCATGATCGCGCATCTTATGAAAAACAAAACCATTTATTGAAGGCGCTTGATCCGTGGAGGGAGCTAAACGAATTGCAAACACAACTCGCGCAGTTTGGCGAACTGCCAGCTGCGGACGAAGATGCTCTTGTCCGCGCGCGAGCCTTGCAAACAGAGCTTAGAGCGCTTCAAGATGTGAAGTCTGATCTTGAGCATGATCTGGCGCGCGCTGAAGAAGACCTCAACTCCCTGCAGCCGCCTGCCCATCAGGATCGACTTTTCGCCGGAATAGAAGCCCTACAGGTTGACGAACTGGAAGCACGCGCCCGCACAGCTCGCCTCGATTTGCCAAGTCGCCGTAGTGAATTGGAAGACTTAAACCGCCAAATCAGCGGCACGCTCGGGCGGCTGGGATTGGACCCCGAATCAGACCCTGAGACGCATCTGATTTCGAAATCAGACGCAGCCAGAATTGCAGCGCTAGCTGATAAGGGAGAATCCCTCGCGGCAAAAACCGCAGGCGCAGCCTCTGAACTCGAAAACGCCAAGTCGGCGCTCGCATTGGCGAAAGAAGATCTCTCGGGCCTACCTGAACCGCAAGACTTTACCGCGTTGGAAGACGCGCTGACGACTTATCGCCGTGACTTGGATCTCGACCATGTGCACGAAGCAGAGAATGAGCTTGCAAGCGCGCAGCGTCGTCTCGACCGCGCGTTAGGGAAGCTTGCACCATGGACCGGCGCGCCCGACGATTTAGACAGGCTCGTTCCGCCCGGCTCGTCCGAGCTTGAGGCGCTGGAGATAAAGAAAGATGACCTCAGCGCAGACCTAAATCGGCTACGATCCGAACACAAATCTCTGTGCCGCACCATTGAAAGCGACGCCGCGCAGCTCACCGAGTTGGAAGCTGATCCTGACATTGTCTCCGATCAGGCGGCCACAGACCTCTTGGAGGAGCGAGAGGAGCGTTGGCGCGAGCACGGCCAGTCCATCGAACGTGGCTCGATTGATGATGTTCAGGCCAGCGCCTACGCGTTTGAGACCTCAATGCGGCGTTACGATCTTGCCTTGTCAAAACGACTGGCCCGCGCCTCAGATCTCGGCGAAATCAAATCCCGCAGACTGAACCAGAAGGGCGTGGAAGCGGAGTGCAAACAGGTCAAAGAATCGATCGCTGAGACCGAAACCGCGCTCAACGATGTACGCGATAAGGTTGCCCGCCTCGCTGCCACACTCGGATTGCCAGCGTCTACTACCGTCGCTGAATTGAGGATATGGTGCCAAGGACGCGAACGCGCGCTCGACGAATGGGCGGCGGATCAGGACCGCGCCAAAACACTTGAGGCGCGTAAGGCACGGTTCGCAAAAGCGACATCATTGGTGAAGAACGCCATGGAAGGCGCGGGCGTCTCCAGTACCGGCGGCGACGACACGCTTCTCGCTACCTGTGAACGCTCGCTTATCACCCTTCGCACCGATGGGGAAACCTACAATGTGGCGAAAGCAAAATGCGATACACTCGCGCGGCAAACGACCCAACGCGAGGCCGCCGCGAAGGCGGCGCAGTCGGCTTTTGACGCCTGGCAAAGTGAATGGAACGATGCGCTGACGCAGTCGTCGCTGGAAGACGATACACCAGCAGCGACTAAGGCGCGACTTGAAGATCTCGCCGACCTTTCAATCAAATTTGACGACCGCCAAAAACTCGATCGGCGCATCTCTCTCATGGAGGCGAGTGAAACTGACTTTTCTGACGCTATCACGCAGCTTGCCGATGATACCGGACTTGGAGATACAAAAGCTGACGCCTCTGAACGCTTCGCGGCCTTGAAAGCAGATGCGAACGAGCTTCAGAAACGAGACGTTCAACGCGAAGCGCTGGCAGCGCAGCTCGATAAGGATCGCGCCGCGTTGAAATCAAAGACCGAAAAACTTAGTGTTTTGAGTGAAGAGGCGGAGGCACTTTGCAAGCGCAATAGCGCAGAATACCTGACGGAGTGCATCGACATTCTGAAATCTGCCAGCGAGGCGAAGACACTTAAGGAAAGAGCTGTAGCACTGCGCCGTCAAATCTCCAGCTTGCTCATCAACAATGACGAGACAGTCTGGTCGGAATCCTTATCGCCGTTGATCGAATCCCCTGACGCGCTTGCCGCAACCGAAGCCGACCGACATAGCGCCGAATTGCAAATCGACATGGAGGAAAAACGAGTTCGGGAGCTGTATGCAGAGTGGAAGACGGCGGAACGGGCAGAAAACGAAATTGGCGGCGATGCGTCTGCCGCGCAATTACAACAGGAACGCACGACGCTCCTTGCAGATATCAAGCGCGGCGCCGAAAGTTATGTAAGCCTCAAAAGTGGCGCGTTGATCGTCGATGAAGCCGTCCGACTCTTCCGGGATCAGCACAGAGGCGCCATGTTAAAACAGGCGAGCGACGCGTTTTCGACGATGACGCTGGGCCGCTATCCGCGATTGGTGACGATGACTGCCGATGACCGCGAGATCCTGGTCGCTGAGCGTCATGACAAAACCACCCTATCCGCGGATAGTCTTTCGACGGGCACGCGCGCGCAACTCTATCTCGCATTGCGCATTGCTGGGCACGCACAATACGCAAAATCACATGCCCCCTTGCCCTTCATAGCCGACGATATTTTGGAAGAATTCGACGATCACCGCGCCAAAGAAACGCTCTTATTGATGACGAAAATGGCTGAGACCGGTCAGGTCATTTATCTCACCCACCATCAGCATCTCGTTGACATGGCGCTAGAGTTGGCCGCGGAGCGGTGTACTGTTCATCGGCTCAATCCAACCGCGCCCGATCTCGCGGAGAATGCGGGTTAGTCAGCTCTCCGATCCGCTAAAAGCTACCAGGAATCATCGCAGATTTTACTTGTCACAGCGTCCAGGCTTTTAAGCGTCCAATTCCGTTCGGCGGCGATACACATCAATTCATAAAGAAACAGAGAGTTCTTTTTCAACTTGGCGACGCCTCCGCACAGAGCTTGGGCTTCTGTTTTCGCCGAAGCAAGCTCATCACCATCGATGCCTGTAAAGACGGATTTCTGAATGTCGTCTTTCCAGACTGCCATTTTCGCGCCTACAAAATCATCATCGGCAAAGTCTTGCAGCTTATTCTCACCCGCCCATTTAAACAGCGCATTGTTGTAGTCCGATTGCTCTTGTCGATTGCCCTCAGAACAATTCGCGTCTCCGTCAAACACCAAGAAAGTTGGTATCTCCATCGCTTCGGCGAGCAGGCAGCAGCGCAGTAATCCTGCCTTTCCATTGACGGGAACGATGGAGATCCCACGACGACGAAACTCGCGATCGAGCCCGGAGCCATATATCCAGGTCGTCAAGACCACTTGGTCCTCAATCCCTTCAACCAGAACCAGCTTGTCGGTGAAAAGCATCTCGCTCAACGCCGGCTGAAGTGTCGTATCGAGACGCGCCCTTAGCCCTTTGGGCGGCTGCGGCTTGGTCCCTGTTAGCTCCGCCTCGCGTTTGGCTAATCCATCAAATTCAGCGGTGCAGCTATAGGCTTCGTCGTCTCCATTTCGCCGGATCACGCGGACGTTCTCAAATCCGCGGCCCGACACGAAATAAGGGCTGTGTGTCGCCGCCAGGACTTGCGCGTTGCCGTCGGATAGTTCCTGCAAGACCTGCGCAAGGTGTTTCGCCTGTGGCGGGTGCTGATAGAGTTCAGGCTCCTCGATGCCCAGAACAAGGGTAGAGGTATTTTTGTCTCCGAGAGTCGCCAATTCCTGAAGCAAACTAATCAAATAGGAACGTTGCAAGCCGTGGCCGATGCGCGCAAGACTCCCTTCAAAACCTTGCTCTCCCGTTTTGAGGCGTGCGGCTGGTTCGTCAATCTTGAATTTTGCCGGATCCTGATACCAGGAAATCGAAACGGTTGCCCGCGGATTGCCCCAATCCTGCAAACGCTTTTGTAGTGAAGTGGACAAATCGCCGAGCGCGTCATTCTCGGCCGTCATCAGTTTTTGATATCGATCCAGAGTCTCTTTGCGTAAGTTCTCAATCTGATTCCCAAAGTCGACTTTGGATCGCACTGCTCTGTCAAGGAGAGTGGTGAAGGCTGTGTTCTTGCTCTCTAGTTCTTCTGTCGCGGCATCTTTTACGGCTGGCACATAGACCCATTGAATGTGCTTTTCCAGGAGATTCGCTCCTTTGGAAAAGCCATAAAATTGCGCACCGCTTTCTTTCTCAACGAGCTTTTCTGGGTGCGCTTGTTCATAAGCATTCAACGTCTCTTCCGCGGCGGTCGCACTCGTCCATTTGGGCAGATCAGGAAAAGAGGACTGAAGTTGTACATAGATATTCTTTTTATCGCCTGCCTTTGGCGCTTCAAAAAAAGATACAAAGTCATTCATAACCATGCGCGAACCGAATTGTTGAACTTTCGCTACGCCATCATTAAATATGGCCCGAACCGTAACGATGAGCTGGTCCCCGCGGACATAGTGTTTCAGATCCTGCTTGGCCTCCGATGAGAGTTCCGTAAATGTTACTTTGATCTCGATCGGTTCTTCCGTTTGCTTCTGGAAAAAGTCTTCTTCCTCCAGGTTTTTGACGTCTGTTACGCTTCCATCCTGATAACCGAAAAACACATTCAGTGCTGCCAGTAGGGTAGACTTCCCGACGCCGTTAGATCCGACCAGAGATGTATAGGCACCGAACTCAATGGTGCAGTCCTTGAAGGCCCGAAAGTTCTTGATAGAAACTTTCTGAATTCTCATTTGTTCATCCCATGCTTGAAGAGCAATTTGCTTGACCGTGAAATTGCGATTTTGCAGATGAGTGAAACTCAGAGCTCAACTCGCGCTAACCTATTCGATAGAGAAAAATGCGCGAAGACACTATCTATATTTCGCCTCGAACTATGTATTTTTGCGGCTGATACTTGTTCTTTGATCGTGGCCAGTAACGTGAAAATGGCATCACCACATTAAATCAATCGCAGGCGCAACTATTCATCTTCACTCAACCAAGCGCCAAAGACGCCAATCCCAATGGCTTCTGCTTCGAGTTCCTGCCGTTCGGCATATGTCTCTCCTTCTGGGATCGAACAGCGCTCTCTAAATGTGTGATTTTAGGAAAGTTTCTGCCGGGCGCCGGGCGACGGTCTCGCGATATTTGAACTACAGAATTTGGAGCGGACACGGAACGATATCGCTCAAACGACTGAACGCCAATCCAAAGGCTTGATCTTCATGCAAGTCGACGACATTATGACCATGGGCCGTACGGTCCGAGTCCAAGCTGGCACAAAGTCAAAATGGGCCGCATACTAGAGCATTGGTTTTGTTCCAATTTACAGCGGCCGTTTCTTGGAGTTCCGGTATCTTCCCTCACTGTCAAGTGAATGGGGTGTGAACCCTGCCTACTTATTCTATCATTTTTGAAGCTTGCCCCGTGCCAACTCGAACCACAGGCCGAGTTTTGATTACAATCACAACCCCGATGGCACGGTGATCGCCGAACCGGCGCGCGCCTTGTTGAACTCTCTCATTCGAGCGAGCACATCAACGCCGACTTGCGCATAAAGATCAAGCAAGTCTACGAGCACCCAATTCTCGCGGATGAGCCCCTCTTCCAGGCGCCAAAAATCAAGGCTGCGCAACAAGACTTCTTTACCGGCCGGCGCGATGCCCATCCAGCCATCGTTCGCCAAGGTGAGCCGCATGTTCGGCCAACCCGTCTCACAGACATAATCGCCCTCTCCCACCCAGTGCGATCGCAGTTCCCCCATCTCATCCAGTTTGCGGTCTGGCATCGCGCGCAAGAACGGGATCTGGTGCCAATTGCGGAACCCGGAAATGCCACGGCCCGTGCCGATTCCGCAGGGGCCATACCAATTGAAACGTGGGTGCCAATACTGTTCCAAATTCATGACGGTCGGATCTGGATCTGCGGGGTGTTTGCAGAGATCCGTCAACATATCGAAGACATGTTTGTACGCTTTTCCACCATCGCCCTCGACACGCAAGCCATCTCCACTCATCGGCGCCGGCGTGCATAGAAAGCCACCGAGTTGCGGCGCCATCGGCCAGGCACGCGCCTGCATCATCAATTCGGGAATATCCCAGATCGCTTGCAATTCGACGACTTGCCCATCCACGATCCGAAAGAACTCATGATAGCGCATATGAGCGAGATGACCGGTTGGTGGGATGTCCAGGAACGGCGCGGTGAACGTGCCCATGTAGTTGCCCATGGTGCCGACCCAATCCTGGCCTTCGGGTGTTGTGCCCGCCATGATGATCATGTCGCGCCGTTCCAGGTCTGGCATGGCCTGAAAGAGCGGGACGTAACAGGTCTCATGCATTGCTTCAGGGCCATTGAGGGTTCCGAAGGGGTAGCAAAGGTGAAGTGCAGCGTCAGCGGACATCAACTCAGAGAGTGCGACATTCATTCCATCAATAGTTGCGGTTTCGGCAGATTTTCGGAATGGGGCGAGAATTGCCTTGAGGTCGTGTGCTTGCATTTCGAGATGAGCCTATATGAATTGCGAACAAAGAGAATCATGAATCCGAGTTACGTGATTTAGCACACTCAGACACCGGATGGATAACAGGATTGCATTCGAAGTCAAACACGCTAGAGCTGACCTGAAGAGAGGGTTCAAATGACGAGAATTTGCGACGCCAAGGCGCTTGTCAGGAAGCATATGCGGTCATTCGACGGCGCTCCGGATGACGCGCTGATTAAACATGGATGCCAGGGGCTGGGCGATGACTTCAAATGGCGCAGCATGCATCCGTTTTATGAGAGGACCGGGATCGAAGCGGTGGTCACCGAATTTTGGCAACCCCTACGTCAGTCCTTACGCCACCTGCAACGCCGCGAGGACATTTTCTTCGGCGGCGAGAACGATGTTGATCAGGGCGCTAGCGTATGGACTTGCAGCATGGGCCATTTTGTCGGTCTGTTTGATGTTGATTGGCTGGGCATTCCCCGCACAGGGCGCATAGCACACCTTCGATATGCGGAGTTTATGCGCGTAGAGGACGAAAAGATCGTCGAGAGCGCGCTTTTTTTTGATTTGATCGGGTTGATGCATCAAGCTGGCGTCTACCCATTGCCCCCAATGACCGGATCTTACTTTATCTATCCCGGCCCGCAGACGCATGATGGCATCCTCGATACGCCTCAGGACGAGGCGGAAACGCGTGAAACGATTGATTTGATGAATCGAATGATTGCCGATCTCGATTCAATCAATCACCTAACCGGCTCCAAATGCCCACCTGAGCTCCTCGCACGCACCTGGCGCGAGGACATGATATGGTATGGCCCATGTGGCATAGGAGCGAGCTACACGATCGCGCGATATCAAGAGCAACACCAGCACCCGTTTCGGCTCAATCTGGCTGACAAAACTTATAATGGTCACGTTGCACGCTTTACTGAAGGAACATACGGTGGCTTTTTTGGTTGGGCGAATTTGAGTAATCGAAACATTGGCGGCTTTCTGGGCTTACCTGAAGCGACCAAATCAAGTGAGATGCGTGTGGTCGATGTCTATCGGCGCGACGGTGACAAGCTCGCCGAGAACTGGGTTTTTATAGATTTACCGTATTATCTCAAACAGCAAGGCCTGGATGTTCTCGAACGTCTCGCGCAACTACGTGGACACGAGCTCTAACGGGATTTCGAATGTGGTTTGGGCAAGTTCAAATCGTATTTGATAGCGATCGCACGAATGAGAAAAATCGTTACAGCGCCTAGGAATAGACTCAGTGACGCATCGAAGCTCACATTGCGCAATATCCAGAATACCAGACATCCGATCAGCGCGGCCGTGGCGTAGATGTCTTCCCGAAGCAGCATGGCTTTTTCGCCACAAACGATATCGCGGATCAATCCTCCAGCAGTCGCCGTGATTGTCCCCATTATGATCACGACAAAAATCCCGTGTCCAAAGTCTAAAGCCTTGGAGGCCCCGGTCATTGCGAAGAGAGATAAGCCAACGGCGTCAATCCAAACCAAAACGCGTAAGCGCGCCCAAAAACCGGGTGACAGAAATGCTGCTATGCCGCCGATCATCGCGGCGAGCAAACTGATGGGATCGTTCAACCAGAACACAGGCTGATCAAGGAGAAGATCGCGAAGCGTGCCACCACCCACAGCTGGGAGAAATGACACCACGACGATGCCAAACAGATCCATGTCCTGTCGGATCGCAACAAGCCCGCCGGAGAGCGCGAATACAAATACGCCAGCGACGTCAATTAACCGCAGGAAGATTTCCGCGTCGATCAACATTCCACGACATTTACAGCCAAACCACCCTGACTGGTTTCCTTGTATTTCGACGACATATCCAAACCGGTCTGGCGCATAGTTTCGATGACCTGATCGAGAGTCACTTTCATTGGGCCGGTTGAATGCAGGGCGAGACGGGCAGCATTGACCGCTTTGACCGCGCCGAGCGCATTGCGTTCAATGCAAGGGATTTGAACAAGTCCACCTACAGGATCGCATGTTACGCCGAGATTGTGCTCCATGCCGATCTCCGCCGCCTGAGCGATCTGTTGCGGTGTGCCTCCCCAAACTGCGGCAAGGCCTCCCGCCGCCATAGAGCAGGCGACTCCAACTTCGCCCTGGCATCCCATTTCAGCGCCGGAAATCGATGCGCGTTGCTTGTAAAGCAAGCCAATACCGCCGGCTGTCAGCAAAAATGTTTCAACATCCTGCTCTGACTTTGAACTCTCAGCGCAGTAATGTCTCAGGACTGCTGGAATTATTCCTGCAGCCCCATTTGTAGGCGCTGTCACAACTTTACCGCCGGCCGCGTTTTCTTCGTTGACCGCCATCGCGTAGGTGTTCAGCCAATCGAAAAGTTGCTCTTTCTCATTCGCCTGCGGCTGCGCGCAAAGTTTGCCCCAGAGATTAGGTGCGCGCCTGGTTACCTCGAGCGCGCCTGGAAGAGTGCCCTCGGTTTCTAATCCGCGATCGATGCAATTCATCATAACGGCCATGATTTCAGCCAATGAGGCCTTGGTCTCGTGGCGGGGTCGTTTGGCATCCTCATTCGCAAGAATAATCTCATGAATGTTCAAGGCCTCGCGTTCACAGTGCTGAAGTAATTCTGCCGCGGATCCAAATTCGAACGGGACGGTCCCTCCTGCTGACACAAAATCTCTTTCAACGGGCCGCATTAATTGCGCTTTCGATGCAATAAAGCCACCGCCAGTCGAGTAGTACGTTTTCGAAACAAGCGTTTGGCCATCGGCATTCAGCGTGCAGCACTCCATTTCGTTAGGATGGAGATCGGCCGGTCGGTCGAAATCCATCACAATATCGCGCAGAGGGTCAAATTCGATCTGTACTGAGGCGTTGAGTTGCAATCGCTTGCTCTCGGAGAGCATTTTCACTGCCTGATCGGCGCAATCCAAATCAATTGTTTCAGGGTCGTATCCAAGCAATCCAAGCGTTACAGCTCTCGGAGTTGCATGCCCTTCTCCTGTGAAAGCAAGCGATCCTCTCAATATGACTTTGAGGCTTTGACCGGCAGCTGCATCTGGAGACCGAGCAACCGAATGCATGAAACGGCGAGCGATGCGCATGGGGCCAACGGTATGGGAACTGGATGGACCAATACCAACTCGAAAGACCTCTAAGACGGATAACATGAGGGCACACTTTCCATTTTGCATTCGAATGCAACATGTGCTTTCATTAAGTTCTGCTCGCGATGGAATCAATGCCATGAATCATCAATCAGTCGTCTTTCTTCCTGGTTTCATGTGCGATGACCGGTTGTTTCGACCGCAAATCGAAAGCCTTTCCCGAACCGGTATTGCTTGCTCGGTCGGCGACTTGACGCAGGCTTGTTCAATCGAACGTATGGCGCAACTGGTTCTCAAAGAAGCTCCAAAGCGGTTCGCGATCGCTGGCCTCTCCATGGGCGGAATTGTTGCGCTCGAGATTTACAAGCAGGCACCAGAGCGTATTACGCATCTGGCCCTCATGAACACGACGGCACGCGCCGATGCAGCTGGCCAAGCGCGCAAAAAGCAGCTTGGCCGGGTCGCTGCTGGCGAGTTGGATCTTGTGCTACGCGAAGAATTGAAACCGCAATATCTGGCACCCCAGAACAGAACGCCCGAGCGCCTCGAAATTCTCGAAGCCATGGGTGTGGGACTTGGTGAAGACGTCTTCTGCCGACAAACCATGGCCTTGACCATTCGAGGCTCCTACCTGGAAACCGCAGCGAGCGTGCTTTGCCCAACTCTGATTATCGCCGGCGCTGAGGACAGGGTTTGTCCGTTGGACCGTCACGAAGAGATCGCCAGTCGAATTGAACAGGCGCGTCTGACCATACTTCCGGATTGCGGGCATATCTCTACTTTGGAGCAGCCAGAGGCGGTATCTGCGGCCATCACTGAGCTTCTCAAACAACCAGCAGCTCAGGCTACGCGTAGCGGAAACTGCAAACTGGAAGTGGTAAAAACACCAAATTGACTTCGAATGCAAAAGTGCTAAGCATAGGCAGAGAAGGATTGTTGCCATGCCAGATACTGTTGTACAGGAACGCTCACGAATCGAAGATCGAATTGTTCGCTATGCCGATCTTGAGCCATGCTATGACGCGTTTATCGACACCCGCACGCCGGGGTCGGACAAGAAAGAGAATTTCACGATTATCGGCCCGGGCGTTTCGGAAAATCCGAACCAGCATGTCCACATTGCGGAGCCACACGGATTCAATATAGGCGGCGCACGCCAGCCGCCACGCTGCACCAATTCACAGCACAGCCATCAAACTGTTGAAGTTTTCTATGTTCACACAGGGCAGTGGCGATTTGACCTCGGTGAACATGCTGATGACGCTCAAATCTGCTTGGGGCCGGGAGATCTGATTTCGATTCCGACCAACGTGTTCCGCGGCTTCACGAATACAGGCGAAAGCGATGGGTTCCTTTGGGCAGTGCTCGGCGGGGACGACCCTGGCCATGTTTTGTGGGCTCCAAAAGTCTTCGATATGGCGCGGGACTATGGCTTGCTTCTTCTTGAAGACGGTATGCTGATTGATATCAATAAAGGCGAGAAGGTTCCTGCTGGCAAAGCGGTGATGCCAGTCACAACAGAAGCGCAAGTCGCTGCGCTTGACGTCTTCAGCAATGCCCAGTTGGAAGCGTGCGTTATTCGATCTGGTGCCAGCGTCAATTTCGGACCGTTCAACACGATCAAAGGCGTCCGCGAAACCGAACTCATTGGTCCAAAGCCGATCGATTGGTCACATGGATTCACGCTTAACGAGATAGAGATCGAGGCAAGCGCGACGATTCCTTCTCACCGAATGCAAGTTGCTGACGTCTATTTCGTGCAGACTGGGAAAATAATTGTGTCCATCGATGATGAGAAAACCATCCTGACAGCTGGCGACACCATCACGTTTCCGGTCGGGACACGGCGATCTTTCACGAATGCGAACGATGTCGCCGCTCGCATAGTGGCGGTTCGCGGCGGTGACAAGAATCCAGAGATCGAGTGGATATGAACCAAGAACTGAGCGGCAAGCGCGCCGTCGTCACTGGCGCCAGTCGCGGCATAGGCCGGGCCATCTGTGAAACCCTGCACCGCGCTGGCGCGATAATTATCCCGGTGGCACGCCCATCAGACGCGATGGACGACCTTGTCGCAGCCTGTCCAGAGCGCTGCGAACCTTGGACCGGCGACGCCGCCTCCGATGAGCTGCTCGATTTCATCGCGGGGCAAGACCGCGTTGACATTCTAGTCAATAATGTTGGCACAAACATTCCAAAGCCGATGATTGACGTCGCTGACCAAGACCTGGACCGGATGCTCGATCTGAATGTTCGCACCACCTATCGCGTGTCGCGCGCCGCGCTGGTTGCCATGCCAAACGGGGGTCGTATCGCTCATATCAGCTCACAGATGGGACATGTCGGCTCACCCAATCGTACGGTCTATTGCATGACCAAGCACGCGATTGAGGGGCTGACCAAAGCGATGGCCGTCGAACTTGCTGAGAAAGGCATTCGCGTAAATTCGGTTGCGCCGACCTTTGTCGAGACGCCGATGACGAAGCCGATGCTGGATGACCCCGAGTTTTCCGCCTTCGTGAAACGAATGATCCCGCTCGGAACGGTCGCCAGCACGGAAGACATTGCCGAAGCGGTGCTCTATCTATGCGGCCCGGCCGGCAAGATGATTACCGGCCATTCTCTCGTGGTCGATGGCGGCTGGACCGCGCATTAGGGGTAAAAATGAGCACGAAACCGATCACCCACGTCGCTACGACGGATATCACCGAGATGATGAAACCCGGCGAAGGCAGGCGCATGGATCTCCCTGGTTTCGACGCAGAGTTCGTCGATTTTCCGCACTACATTGTTCGTATTACGGAACGGATCTGGCACGATCGCGACGTTGAGAAATGCCTCGATTGGTACGCAGAAGACTGCGCCATTCATACTATGGCGGGTGACATTGTCGGCGCGCAGACCGTCGTCCAGAACACGTGGGCTACACTGAAAGCATTTCCGGATCGCCGCCTAGACGCAGACAATGTGATCTGGTCCGATGAAGGCGATGACGCGTTCTATTCCTCGCACCTGATTACCTCCAAGATGACCAATGAGGGTCCAAGCGAATTTGGGCCTGTCACCGGAAAGCAGATCCGCGTTCAGACGATTGCAGAATGCTTGTGTAAGGATAACCGCGTCATCGAAGAATGGCTGGTGAGAGACAATCTCGCCGCTGTGCAGCAGCTTGGGTTCGATCCCGATCGCGTCGCCAGAGAGCAGGCGCAAGCGGATAAAGTGAACAGTTTTTCCCTGATTGATTTTCATGCCGCAAACCGCGAGGCAGTTCTTGCAGGAGATTCGGTGTCGACGGACCAGTCCGACGCCGTTGGCATCGCTGCTAACGCTCTTCGCGCGTCGTTTGCCACACCCGATTTGGACCGGTTGCGCGACGTCTATGATTTCCGTGTTCAGGCACACTATCCAGGCGACGTCTCACTTTATGGGCCCGACCAGGTCCAAAGCTGGTGCGCCGGCCTACGCAAGGCCTTCCCGGACTTGACTGTATCGATCGATCATGTCGCCGACATTCCGTATCTTGGAACGGCGCGCGACGTTTCATTGCGCTGGGCCGCAACGGGAACCCATGGCGGCGCCGGGCGATATGGTCCTCCGAGCAACGCACCCATATACATCCTCGGGGTTACGCACTTCCGGGTTATGAACGGGCGGGTGCGCGAGCAGATCACGATTTGGGATGACATCGCGCTTCGCCGCCAGATCGCCAGCGCGAGATATCAGGGTGGGTGACCTGCCTTATATCGTCGATGCTCACCACCATCTGTGGGACCTCGACGCCTGTCGACACACCTGGCTCGCCGAGCGCGGCGTCGTGAGGTTCTTTGGTGATCCGGCTCCGATCCAGAAGAATTACCATGTCAGCGATTTGCGCGAAGATTTCGGCAAGCTTCCGATCAAGAAGTCCGTCCATATCCAGGTCGGCGTTGAGGTGGATGACAGCATCAACGAGACGGACTGGCTGCAGCGCCAGGCGGATCAATTTGGATTGCCGACCGCAATCATTCCGTTCTGTGATCTCACGAGCGATACGGTCGAAGCCGATCTAGACGCACATCTGGCGCATTCTGCTGTTCGGGGCGTTCGCCAGATCATTGGGCGCAGCGCTGAAGAGGACCGCAAGACGGGCACCTCAGCATTGCTTGGAAACCAGGATTTCAAACGCGGTCTAAACGTGCTAGCGAGCAAGGGCCTGTCTTTTGACCTGCAGCTCACGCCGCCCCTGATGCAAGCATCCGCTGCACTGTTAGCCGACATCCCGGATCTAAAGGTCGCGCTGTGTCATGGCGGCTCGCTCAGCACATTTGATCAGGCCAGTCTCGACGAATGGACTCGCGGGCTGAAAGCGCTGGCAAACCTTCCAAACGTGATTTGCAAACTGTCCGGTTTTGGCATGTTTCAACACGATTGGACGCCGGAAAGCGTCGCCCCGCTAATCCACCGGGCGATTGAAATCTTTGGCCCGGACCGGGTTGCGTTCGGGTCAAATTTTCCGGTCGATAAGCTCTATGCATCCTATGGCGACACGATGGGTGCATATCTGAACATTTGCGATGCGTACTCGCCGAGCGAGCGCGATCAGATGTTCCGATCTGTGGCGGAGCGCTTTTATCGGATCTAGAAGTGAGATCGAACCTGCGCCGTCATTTGCGCAGCGCCGGACAGCATAAACCCATGATCTGACCCGAGCAGAAAAAGGCTCGCACCAGCAGCGCGCCATTTTGGCAACTCATCCAAGTTCCCCGTGAACATGCCAATCGTGACACCTGCCTCACTACCCTTGGCACAGATGGCTTCAACGGCTTCGATTACCTGAGGGTCGTTAGGTCCTTTAGCGCTTAGCGAGACCGACAAGTCAGCCCGTCCAATAAAAAAGGCGTCGATAGTGGAGGCTGCGAAAATCGCATCGAGATTGTCGAGCGCTTCAGCGTCTTCGATTTGCGCGATGACCACCGTTTCCTCAGCACTTCTAGCTTTGTGTTCGGCCATACTCCGCGCGCCATAACCTGCCGCCCGAGATGACCCAGCATAACCGCGACCGGTTCCGAAATGTGCATTTCCGGCCAAGGCTTCAGCATCACCGCCCGTTATCACATGCGGCACCAAAACACCCGTCGCCCCACAGTCGAGCGCGTTGAGAATGTGCTCAGGCCGATTGGCCGGCACGCGGACGAGGCTTGGCTTGCCCACATGCTGTAAAGCGAGCACGCAATTATTGATGTCACCGCGATCAAACGGCGAATGTTCGGCATCAAGACAGATAAGATCCAGGTCGCTGCGGCCCAGGACCTCGCAAATCATCGCCGATGGTGTCTTCAAAAACGTACCGACAAGAGGCGTCTGATCGCGGAGTTTTTGCTTCAAACTCATGCCCACAACCTCTCGGACGCCAGCGCCGCACCCTCGGCCAGCGCGCCCAGCTTCGCATAGACAATATCCTCATCAACCGCCCCGAACCCGGCAAATGTCGAGAAGCCGCAATCGGTTCCGGCGATCACGCGCTCTTTGCCGACAATGTCGGTAAAGCGTTCGATCCGTTGCGCGACCAATTCAGGATGCTCGATGAAATTCGTGGTGGAGTCGATTACTCCTGGGATGAGGATTTTGTCTTTTAGCTCGCCGCGCTTTTCGGCGTCCGCGAAGACAGTCCATTCATGACCGTGGCGAGGATTGGCGTTCTCGAATAAGAGACCTTGTGGTTTCGCTTTGAGCGCGACAGGCAACACCTCGTCCATCGGAGCATCACAATGGTGTGGCCCTTCGTAATTGCCCCAGCAGATATGCATCCGCACCCGATCGCCAGGTACATTCCGCAAGGCATGGTTCAGCACTTCCACATGCTGACTGGCAAGGCGGTGATAGTCTTCTAGCGGTTTGTCCTTGAACATCATATGACGGCCGAGACCGAGGTCTGGCGTGTCGAGTTGCAAGATGTGGCCAGCCTCAACAATCGCCTCATATTCTGGGCGCATCGCCTCGGCCAACGCCTCCAGGTACTCATCCTGTGTTCCGTAGAACTCATTCGGTTGGAACAATGCGATCACGCCGGGGCTTGCCGCGTTCATAAAGCTATCGCTGTGTCCTGCCCCGTCCAGCGCGTCAGCCAAATGGCGCAAGTCTGCCTCGAGAGGCGCCATGCTTTTGACCTTGATCTCACCGACGCATTTTGGCCGCCGATAAGTTGGCGTCCCCCCACCCTTGGCCTGCCGTTCGAGAAATCCAGGAAATTCTTCGAGATCCGCTGGCGCGCGCCGGGGACTGTCGCCGTCAAACCCTGTGATTCGGTCCTTGATATACGTCGCGTAGGAGATTTTGCTCATCTCACCGTCGCTGATAATGTCGACCGAAGACTCTCTCTGACGTTTCACGGTCTCAGAAACAGCGCTCGAAATGACAGCATCAAATTCTGATTGATCGATCTGCTCACCAGCTTCGTGACCAAATACCAAGTCGGTGACAGACTTGGACCTTGGCAAACTACCGACATGTGTCGTGAGAATTCGATCCTGGCTAATTTTCATGACGCTTCACTCCGAATATGCATTCGAAGTCATACGTCTATGTGCGTGCGCGGGCAATAGAGCCGCCAGGAATTACTGCGCCCTCGAAGACGCGCTTTTCGTGAGATTGCTCCGGGTGTTCAACCCGATCTGAAATCATTCGAACTGCGGCCTCTGACATCCGGCCAATCGGTTGTCGGATCGTGGTTAGCTCATAGCTCGAAAACTGGCTCATCCCGATACCGTCAAAACTGATAATTGATAGATCTTCGGGGACCTTCAGGCCAAGGACTGATCTTGCCTCATCCATGCACCCCATCGCCATCATATCGTTGACGCAGATGATAACCGTTGGCTCGTCGCCGTCTTGCTGTTTGATGGATTGCAGACCTGCGGCGCCGCTTTCATAAGAAAAGTCACCTTGCGTTTCGGCAGTGATCTGAATACCCGAACGTGCCAATGCATCTTTGGTCATGCGAACGCGTTCGCGGTTCACCATGTTTTCGACTGGTCCAGAAATAAGCGCGGCTTTCTTGTGTCGCAGTTCGGCGAGCTGAGCGACTAGCGATTCCAGTTGTTCCGAAGGATCGCAATAGACGACCGTGTTCGGATGATCGGCAAAGTATCGGTTAAAGAAGACCACAGGAATCTTGCGTTTCTCGAGCAGCTGATACTGCTCTTGGGTCATGTGAGATGCAGAAATTACGCCGTCGACCTGGAATTGCCAGGCTTGCTCGATCACCGTCTCAGCGTCTTCTTCGTTTTCGACTGTGAACAATAAAGCCCTCAAGCCAGCCGCAGAGAGCTCTTCGGTGATTTTAAAGAGCGCCTCCGGATAATAGAGATTCAACCGGCCCGAAACGAGCACTGCAACCAGATTGGAGCGCTGTGTAATCAGCCCGCGCGCGATCGCATTTGGCTGATACTCCAGCTCCTTTGCCGCTTTCATCACTCGTTCGCGCATCTTTCCGGAGATGCTCGAACCGGGTTTGAAACAGCGCGAAACCGCCGATTGCGAGACGCCAGCAAGACGCGCAACGTCGTATGATGTCGCGCGCCTTCCCTTGATCAGCGGAATGACCTTGGACTCGTCCTCAGGCGGGTTCTTTTTGTGCGGGTTGTTGGCCATAGCGTCTCACACGAATGTCTGCCTGTTCCTTGTGACCGGCAAATCCTTCCAAGGCGCAAAGGCGAGAACAATATTCTCCCACCATAACAGAAGCTTCCCGCGTCGCGCGTTGGAATGTGCAAGTCTTAATGAACTTACCAACCCAAAGCCCGCCTGTATAGCGTGCTGCTTTCATGGTCGGAAGGGTATGGTTCGTGCCAATGACTTTATCGCCATACGAGACATTGGTTTCCTGCCCCAGGAACAGAGCGCCATAATTGGTCATGTTATCCAGAAAGTAGTCGGGGTCTTTCGTCATGACCTGCACATGCTCGGACGCAATCTCGTCGGCAACTTCGACCATCTCTTCGTAACTATCACACACAATGACCTGACCATACTCGCGCCAGGCCTCGCCCGCGACGTCTGCTGTCGGCAACCATTCGAGCTGACGCTCGACCGCTTCCATCGTGCGCTTGGCTAGGCTTTCCGAATTTGTCAGGAGCACAGCTGGCGAGGTTGGACCATGCTCAGCCTGTCCCAGTAAATCGGCGGCGCAAAAGTCTTCATCGACGCTCTCATCCGCGATGATCAGAGTCTCAGTCGGTCCTGCGAACAGGTCGATACCAACCCGGCCGAAAAGCTGTCGTTTGGCTTCAGCGACGAAAGCATTACCCGGCCCGACAATCATATCGACGGGCGCAATGGTTTCGGTCCCAATCGCCATCGCGCCAATGCCTTGCACCCCGCCGAGCGAGTAGATTTCATCAGCGCCCGCCATATCCATGGCCACTACGATGGCGGGATGCGGACGGCCTTCGAAGGGGGGAGCAGTCGCGATGATGCGCGGCACGCCAGCGACTTTCGCTGTGACGACGCTCATGTGGGCCGATGCGATCAGTGGATACTTGCCGCCCGGAATGTAACAGCCGACGGAGTTTACGGGCACGTTCTTGTGTCCGAGGATGACGCCTGGAAGTGTCTCGACTTCGACGTCCTGGAGCGCGTTCTTCTGGATCTGAGCAAAGTTCCGGACTTGCTCCTGGGCAAATCGGATGTCGCTGATCGCCTGCTCATCCAGCTCTTTATAGCAAGCATCAATCTCGTCTCGCGTCAGACGATAGCTTTCAGGGCTCCACTTATCGAACTTCTCCGACAGGTCGCGCACAGCCACGTCGCCGCGCGTGTCGATGTCTTCTAGAATATCCTCAACCGTCTTGCGAACCTGCGCATCGGCCTTTTGCTTGATGTCGGGGTCAATTCCCTCTTTGAGCCATTTCGCCATGACCAATCTCCGTGTTAACGGGGCTGTCTTAGCAGTTTTGCATTCGAATGCAAAACAAAAAATACGCTTCCGTTCTGTTTTACGCTATGCGCCCCCAAGTGTGCCGAACCAGGCCAGAAAAAGCACGATCAAAACGAAGAAACCAAGCAGATACCACGCGATATTATCGACCCGCCCTGGCGCCACGTACCAACCATCTTGTTTTTCGGGCAAGCCTTCTGATTTAAAACGGCGTAACTGCCCGACAACGGTTTGCGGATGCCAGCCCTTCTGGAATCCATCTAGCAGGACGCTGGCCGTCCAGGAAACGGCAATATTGATCACACCCCCGATCACGACATACCAGGGCCATGCGACGGTCGCCGGCTCCAATCCCAGTATCGGCACCCCAGCCACAATCGCATAAAGCCCGAGAAAGCCTGTCCCGACCCCAACCAACAATCCGCGTTCTGTCGTGTGCTTGGACAAGAACCCAAGCCCGAACATAGCGAGTTTAGCGCCCACGAAATAGGAGGCAACCTGGCTCAAGCGCTCAAGGATCGACCCACCACTATTGATGAAGGCGAAGGCGATCGGTACGGCGAGCACGGCCCAGACAACAGTGAAAGCGCGGGATGCCGCAAGAAAATGCGCGGTGCTTGCTTCGGCTTTGTAGAAGCGTTGATAAAAATCCGTAACTGAGATTGTCGCGAGTGAATTGAGCGCCGAAGACAGGCTCGACATCGAGGCTGAAAGCACAGCTGCGGCGAGAATTCCCATCAAGCCTGGAATCGCCAGCGACTGCGCAAAAACCAGGATTATCTCGTTCGGCTGTTCGAACGGTTCGCCCTTAAAGTGGACATACAAGAGCGCGCCGATGAAGAAGAACAGGAAGTAGATGAAGAACGCGGCAAAGCCCATCATCAAATAGGATTTCTTAGCATCGCCGAGCGTTTTAGCTGCCAGCGCCCGCTGAACCATCATCTGGTTCGTGCCGTATACGGTGATGTGGAAAAGCGTCATCGCGAGGACGCCTGCCCATACGGTCGGCGCAACAGAGAAATCAAGATCAGTATTGATCGGATTGAGTTTTCCATCATTGGCAAGCGTATCGAGCGCGCCAGATAGCGGACTGACTTCGCCAAGCAGACCCCAAAGCACAATCCCTGCGCCGACAAAAAGGATCACGCCTTGCAGGACGTCGGTCCAGATCACGGCATTCATGCCGCCCAGCATAGTATAAACCAAAACGACGAGCGTCATCCCAATGATTGCGATCTGAACATCAATCCCCGTTGCGAATGTAATCACCACTGCGGTGGCGGTCAGGATCGACGCAGTCGTGATCGTCTGGGTCAGTAGGAAGATGGCCGACATGACTGTTCGCGAGGCGAGACCGAAGCGTTGCTCCAGATACTCATAAATCGAGGCCACACCGCTATTGTAGAAAAATGGTAGGAAAAGAACGATGACGACGAAAATAACCAGTGGGTAATTGATATGAATGGCCAGCGCCGCCATGCCATCGCCATAGGCCCAGGCGGGTCCGCCAAGGAAGGATAGCGCGCTGACATAGGTCGCTACGACTGAAATACCGATAGCCCACCAGGGCGCGGACCTGTCGCCAATTTGGTAATCAGCCGCGGTTTTCACCTTTCGACTCATCGCGTAGCCGAGCAAGAGGTTGCCCACCAAGTAAGCTACGACGATCGCCCAATTTAGCGCACCAAATTCCATACTAAGCAGGCCTCCCAACCCGATACTTTAGATGACGTCAGCCGTCTGGAGCTTTGTGACTTCGAATGCAAATCAGTCTTAGCGATTATCCTGTACATTGCAATGAACGGCTTTTTCGCTCTGAGGCGCCGCATTGAATCGGCACAAATCATGATTGATGAATGCGGCGTGCCCCGCCTGTGATCCAGGCGGCGAAAACCAGTCATGCTCGCTCACACCCAGGCTATGGGTGTTGCCGAAATATTCGAATGTTTGACATGCTCCGCCAGCGGCATTTGCACGTTCACAAAGATCAAAATTCCAGATCGGCAATGAATAATAGTCGCGGTCGGAGAAATGCAGGTGGAGCGGTTCGGTTAGAAACTCTGCAGCATCAGCCCCACCGATCCGACTCATTATTTCAATCAGGCGAGGATCATGCGAAACGAAAGCTTGTCCCGCGTCGGTCGTATCCACTTCCCAGGACAAGTTCTCGAATTCACCGACCTGCTCGTTCAAAGTCTCATACATGTCGATGGCCTTCGCACGCAGCGCCCCTTCTATGCGTGGACGCGAAAACGTCTCCGATTGCCAAGTCCAATCTTCTGGATGCGGCGAACCGATCCAATCAGGCGGAAAGCCAAAAATAAAATTCGCGTTGGCGGTGCCATCTGACCCGATCGCCGTTCCCGTCCATGTCCCATCTCCTGCGAGAAACGCTTCCGGACTTGTGCTCATGGCGTCAAACGTGGCCAACTGCTCAAATCGAGCTGCAATGTTGCCGGCCCAGATCGATCCACCAGCAAATTCTATCTCCGACTGAGCTCCTTCACCCGTCGCGGCCAGAACCGTCAGGGTCACATCGCCCCCCTGGGAGTGTCCATTTATGAAGTAACGCGAAGGATCGAGCCGGATAGTTCGCGGCGCACCATGCTCATCCAGGACGTTGATGCTTTCGACTGATTGGCTGGCCGCGATCAGATTCAACACGTCAACCGCGTAGAAGCTCGGCATCAAATAGGCGCCATTGTCCCAGGCCAACATATCTGAGTGCCCCTCTGCGGGGACGCCTTTGACTGTACCGTGGCCGCGATACCCGGGCACGAGAACAACATAGCCAGCTTCGGCCCAGGCGTTGATAACATTGCCGTAGACGTCGCCGTAACTGGACTCCAGCGTGCATCCGAAATGCCAATCAGGGGCATTTTCTGACCCGACCCAGCCGTGCGCGAACACCATGACCGGATAGCCTTGCGGCGGAGGCGGCTCGAATGGAACATCAATTCTGGCATACAGAGACTGCCCCTCCGATTGGTACCGCGCCATGAGCCGCGTCGCCTGGCGGGGCCGCTCGCCGCTATGCTCCTGGCTCGTACAGGTTCGATCGATCGGCGCAATCATAGCCAGCTCACCCTGGCCATACTGCCGGTTGCGTAATGCATCGATGGAGATGTCTGAAAGACGATCTAACTGGCTGCCTGCGAGAACAGGTTGCGTTCGCGCGCCTTCTGCGGACGGCAAAGCGCCCGCGCAGGCGGTGACGATCAATGCCGCTATGAACGGAAATGCGTTAAAAGTTCGTCCGCTGAAGATCATCTCGTTGTCCTCTTTGCTCACCAGAGCTCACGATAAGAAAAAAGGGAGGCCTGCAACAGGCCTCCCCTCAGACGACACTCGCGCGTCCAATCGCTTCGGAGGAAAACCGAAACGCGCAAATGCCAGGAGGATTAGAAATCCACGCCGAGACGGATGCCCCAGATTTGTGGATCAGCATAGTTCGCTTGAATCGATGCCGTTGGAACGTCTGCCTGGCTCGGTGTGAAAATCACAGAGCGGGTGATGACAGCTTCCTCTTCCAGGTTTTCGACAAACCCTTCGACCTCAAATCCACGTTCTTCATTGCGCCAGGTCAGGCGAAGATCGGTTTTAGTATAAGCGTCTTGCTCAGCCCCTGGTACGTTAAAGTCAAATGTCCAGTACTCGCCAGAGTAAGCCGTCTGGAGCATTGGCGTTAGGAAGTTTCCGCCACCCAGATCAAAGACATATCCAGCTTGAAGCGAAGCGGTGAATTCAGGGTTCAGCGCAGGTGTCCAGCCCGCCAGAGAGAGCGAGGGAACGCCGCCAGCGGCAACGATTTCACCCGTGGTCATTGTGACATCCTGGCGTCCACCAAGATTGCCGAGCCCGTTCACACGGCCAACATTGTACTCGCCAAACTCAGAGTCGAGGAACGAAGCCGAGCCATTGAAGAACCAGGCATCACCTGGCAGCCAGTTGAACTCGATCTCCAGACCCGTCGCATCAATCTCGCCACCGTTTTCGGTGAATTCAGAAGCGATACATGTCAGCGGATCGTTTGGATCGATACAAGCGGTTACGAAGGACTGGGCGTGCATGTCCTCATACTTGTTGTGGAACAGCGCCGCGTTGAGCGTCAGCGTGCCATCGAGAAGCGTGCTCTTCACGCCTGCTTCATAGGCGGTCACTTTTTCCGGGCCATACGAAGCTGGGGCACCTGCTGCCACGAGCGCTGATCCATTCACGCCGCCAATCCGATAACCGGTCGATGCGGTGGCATAGACCATTTCATCATCGCCAAAGTCATATTCCAGACCGGCTTTCCACAAGGTCTCGTCTGACGAGCCGCCTTCACCGCCCCCCATCAGGGTGGTTTGGTCATCATTGACACGCAGGCCACCAATGACGCGGAACTGATCAGTGACAGAATATGTCAGGTTGCCGAAGAAGGCCGTTGATTCACTATCAAACGTGTCATTCGCAGAAGTGTCGTAGCGCTGGAACTGACCATTGTTCAGGAACCCGAACTGCCAGTCTGCTTCCGATTTGTAGTAGAACGCGCCGATCAACCATTCCAAAGGACTATTGGAGTCCGGATTGGAGGTGAGACGAAGTTCATAGGACTTGACCTGAGACCCTTGGGTCCCTCACTCATAATGAGAGTCTGGCCTTTCCATAGTTCATAGTTTGAGGCTTGGCGA
>JAEPOM010000002.1 GCA_017642885.1 Henriciella sp.
GACTTAAAAGTCCGCCTACGTGCGCTTTACGCCCAGTAATTCCGAACAACGCTAGCCCCCTTCGTATTACCGCGGCTGCTGGCACGAAGTTAGCCGGGGCTTCTTTACCAGGTACTGTCATTATCATCCCTGGCGAAAGAATTTTACAACCCTAAGGCCTTCATCATTCACGCGGCATGGCTGCATCAGGCTTGCGCCCATTGTGCAATATTCCCCACTGCTGCCTCCCGTAGGAGTCTGGGCCGTGTCTCAGTCCCAGTGTGGCTGATCATCCTCTCAGACCAGCTATAGATCGTCGCCTTGGTGAGCCTTTACCTCACCAACTACCTAATCTAACGCGGGCCAATCTTTCGGCGATAAATCTTTCTCCCTAAGGACGTATCCGGTATTACACCCAGTTTCCCGGGGCTATTCCGAACCGAAAGGTATGTTCCCACGCGTTACTCACCCGTCTGCCACTATATCGTTCGACTTGCATGTGTTAAGCCTGCCGCCAGCGTTCGTTCTGAGCCAGAATCAAACTCTCAGGTTGAGAATTGATTTCTGACGAAAATCCCATGTGACCGGGAAAAACCGGTCGGGATCATTTGCTATAAAGCAATTTACGTTTTGACGAGAAACCCTTGCACAAATCACAGTCGACCGAAGCCGACGTATTCTGTGAAGGTATTTCTTTTGAAACGCATTCGTCATAGTCATAATGGTCCTTATAAAAGGACCGCTAGTCGCCTATGCCGCCTGCGTTTCTCTTCCTAATTCCTGCGATGTCAAACAGCTGGGCCGGAGCCCGTTTCGGCGTCTGGAGCAAGCTGCTCCGTCGACCGGAAGTGGCGGCTTATACAGCCACCGAATTTTGCGTCAACACCCTTTTTTCGACTTTCTGCAGAGCAATTTCAGCGAACCGAAGAAACCCTGTTTTTGAGCCGAAAAACTTCCCCGAGCCGTTTGACCGGCCCCAGTTAGAGAGGCATTTCCGTGAAGCGCCGGTCTCTACAGACCAGCCCTCACCCCGTCAACACCGTTTTTCACCAAAACTGCAGAAAGGTTGCTTTTGCAACTTTCTAGCTTTTTTGGCGAAGCAAAACCCGTTGAGCCGTTTAACCGGCCCCACAAATTTGAGGCGTTCGCGAAGCAAGCCCCCATATAGAATCTGTTCGGGGGTTTTGGCAAGGAAAATTTTCGCCTGATACGCACATTTTTGCAGGCGACGCATTAACCTTTAGAGCATCTGTTTTGGCTGCAGGTCGGGAGGGCCTTTAGCCACTGCGAATGTAGGCTTCCATAGCCTCTGCTTCAGCCAGAACAGCGTCGATTTTGTATTTCACCAAATCGCCAATCGAGATGATGCCAATCAGCTTTCCGCTATCGACTACGGGGAGGTGGCGAATCCGCCGGTCAGTCATCCGTCCTAGACACGTGTCCACGTCCTCTGCGGGGTCAGCCGTAATAACGCCTCGCGTCATAGCTTGCGACACGGGCATATCGCCGGTCTTTTCGCCATTTCGCGCAAACCGCCGCACAATATCTCGTTCGGACAGCACTCCGCATAGCTCTCCAGTGTCGTCGACGGCGACAATCGCCCCGATTCTTTTCTGATCCAACACTTTAGCGGCCTCCAACAGCGTCATCGAATCGGAAATCGTCTCCACTGTGTTGCCCTTGTCTTTGAGTATCGTGCTGATCAGCATTGGCCACCTCCCTGCTCGTTTTGGCGCTTCATAAACAGACCATAGCACAGCTTATTCGGTTTTTGTGAGTCAGCACGGACTATCGCGAATCAAAACAACGACATTCCGCTTAATCGCGGGCCTTCAGACGAATACTATTTCCGCTCTTCATCAGCACCATCCCCTGTCAGATCCGACACTGGCACAGTCGTTGCAGTTTTCCGAACAACAAAGCTGAATAAAGGGTCCTGGGATGAAAACGCCAAAATACGTAAGAATACTCTGTGTGGGCGGAATGGGTCTTCTAGCCGCCGCGTCATTGATCGCCGCCGCATTACCGATGGTCGCGTAGATCTCACAGGCCTTCCGGGTCGGGCAACCTTTAAAAGAAACAGGGTCCGCACGCGGTATCGCATGCGGACCCTATATTTTTGCTCGAGACGTTGTCTCTATTTAAGGATGAAGGTGATCTTCATCACGACGCGGTATTCTTTGATTTCACCCTTATCAAGGATAACTGACTGGTCCTTGACCCAGGCGCCTTCTACATTTTTGAGCGTCTTGTTGGCGCGGTCGATACCCTTTTCGACGGCATCCTGAAAACTCTTTTTCGATCCTGCGATGATCTCTGTTACGCGTGCTACAGCCATTCTGGCCTCCCTTTGTGTACTCAGGCGGATTTCGCCTGGAACATAAGTGCCCTCATGAGGCCGCGCTGACAAGGCATGGAGCTTTTCACATCAGCCCGGCTCGCCTTAGGCTGCGAGCTTCTCCGGACGATTGCTCCCATTTTGAGGGGTCGCTTCAACCGGGATCCAGCAGACGACTTCTGTCCCGCCGCCCGGGCGCGACTTGATCCCGACATTGCCGCCATGCAGCTGCACGAAATGTTTCACCAGCGACAGACCGAGACCGGCGCCGCGGCGATCACTCGAGGTGAAGCTATCAAACCGAGTCGCCTGATCCTCCGCGGGAATACCGCGTCCGTTGTCCTTCACAGTGAGCTTGGCCGTGTCGCCCATGCGTTCGGCAGATATTGTGACCGCGCCGCCGGGATCGGTGAACCGCAGCGCGTTCGACATGAGGTTGAACAGGATTTGTCGGATGCGCGTTTCATCCGCTTCAATCCGTCCGAGATCCGGAGATATGTCGGCGATTACTTCAACCTCGGTGTCTGCCGCATTGGTCACGCCGATTGAGACCGCCTCATCGATCAGCGCCTTCAGATCCACCTCACTAATATCGAGGTCCATTCGACCGGCCTCAATCATGGCCAGGTCGAGAATATTGCCGATCAGATCATTCAAGTGATTAGACGCTTCGCAAATCGCATCGACCTTGTCGCGCTGCGCCTCGTTCAAGTCGCCTATGCGCTCCATTTGCAGGAACTCACCATAACCGAGAATCGTCTGCAGTGGTGAGCGGAGCTGGTAGCTGACATTCTTCACGAACTCAGTCTTGAGGCGATCGGCCGTTTCGAACGCTTCCGCCCGGTCTCTGAGCGCCGTCTCGACAGAGCGTTGCGCTGACACATCGGCAAAGCCAATCAAAGTGTTTCCATCAGGAAGCGGTTTCGTCACATAAGTCAGGATTGAGCCATCCGAGCGACGCATCTCGCCCGACGTTTCCTGACGCGCCCCAGGATCCGTGATGTGAGCCTTGATCGCGCTCCATGTGTCGCGATCATGAAACAGCGGCACACAGAAATCGGCTATGTCATCATAATCCGGCTCATCTTTGAGCAGCTCTCCCTCGACGCCCCACAATTCAGCGAACGCATTATTGGAGAGCTTGAGTCGCCCATCGGAGCCGAACACAACAACCGCCTCATGCAGACTGTCGAGCGTTTTGCTCTGGGTCTTAATCATGGCATTATATTTAGTGCGCAGATTCAGTTCGCTGGTGATGTCTTTGAACAGTATCAGAAGACCGCCCATAGGGTGGCGCTGACGCGTGACCTTAAGGGTCCGATTGTCCGGCAGATGCCACTCGTCTTCTTCGATCCCGCTAATGTCGAGATAGTAAGAGAGCTCCTCCGCCCGCCATTTGGCGTACTCCGCTTGGGCTGGCAGCTTGCGCCGCTCGCGCAGACGATCGAGCAGTTGCCCATGGCTTGGCATATCCAGCAGGAAGCCTTCATCCATGTCCCACATCTTAGCAAAAGCCCGGTTGTGGAAAGTGAGCTTGCGTTCTGAACTGAAAATCGCAACGGCATCCGCAACATGATTCAGCGTTTCGTCATGCGCCCGCACATGCTTGTCGAGCTCATCGCGCGCACGTTCTTGTTCGGTCACATCGAACGCCATCGCGCCAACCCCGCCCGATAGTGGGAAAGACAGAACGCGCATCGCCCGACGCTCGCCTTTGATGGCGATATGGCGGGTTTCATCGATCTCTTTTCCATCAGTCAGCGTCTTGCGCACTTGCTCAACAGCTTTTTCGTCGAGCATGACCTGGCGCTCCAGCACACGGTCGAGATTGTCGCCGTCGACGACATCTACATAAGCCGGGTTCGCCCATTGCAGGCGCCCAACGCCAGAAATCCGCCAAGCGGGAAACGGTGCCTTGCCGAGCATGTCCAGGAACGCTGTCGGGTCACGCGCAATAACTTGCCGCGCTTCTTCCAGACGGCCACGGGCCGAGCTTTCTTCCAGGCCTTTAATAGTAGAGTCTGTGATCCAAACCACAACGCGAGCGCCCGCCGTCCGCCCATCGGCTTCTAGGAAGCGTCCGTTTTGTCCGATAATCGTAAGCGAAAAAGGCTGGCCCTGCTCAGCCAGCTCACGCAGACGAATGCGCAGAGTTGAATCGATCCCACTGGCGTCGCGGGCCTCAAGGTCGGCGAGTCCCTCAATGATGCGCACCGCAGGATCGACAGAAACCGCATCATCAGTGAAGCGAAGCAAGCTCGCCAAAGCGACAGGTGAACCATGAATGTCGGGCGGCGTGATATCATCCGCGTCGACATCAATATCGTCGCCTTGCCAGACCAGGATAACGCCCGGGTGTGCGCCGAGCACTGATTTCATTTCGGCGACAGATGATTCCGCTTCATTGGCTTTTTCTTTGTAGCGCTTCGCGGCTCCGCGTGCGCCGTCGGACGTTCGTAACGCCCACAAGATAAACGCCAATCCTAGCGCCAGGGCGCCCACTGCAATGATCAAAGGAACCTGATCGGCTGTGACCTGCATCGCAAACTCCGTTCCCGTTTCGGCGAATCAGTCGCCAAACCGCACTATGCACTGGTTAACCGAATGCTGCGTTTGCGTTAAGTCCGGGTTAACGATCTGCCTGCAGGCGTTAAGAAATGCACCACAAACGCGGAGAGGCCGGGATCGCTCCCAGCCTCTCCAAAGTCTGTTTCAAGCCGAGTGCTTTACTTGAACATGCTGGCTTTGCGGAAATGCTTGACCAGAAGATAGTAGACCACTGCGCGGTACTTCTTGCGCACGGAACGCCCGTATGTGTCCATTGCGGCCGCGATGCCTTCGTCAAGCTTCGGCGAATCTTTCAGACCGAGCTTCTTAATCAGGAAGCTCTTCTTCACCGTTTCGAGCTCACCCTTTTGAGTGGCAGAAACTGTAGAAGCGTCATTCCGGTAAATCGATGGACCGCAAGCAATAGTGACCGCCGTGAGAAGTTTCATATCGGGCTTCATCCCGCACTTCTCTTCCAGGTCCTTAGCGTACTTTGCGATCAGATCGTCACGTTTTCCCATCATATTCCTCCGTGGGATCAGACCGCTCATGCGATGCGGTCATTGAGGTTGTAATAGCTACTCAACTGATTGGAACGATAGATCGAACCGGACTCGACAGCGCGGTCAAGAGTTTGAGACATATCTTCTATCGTTTTATGCAGGATATCATTGCGCCTATCGATCGGCTCGTCACATTCTCGACGCAAGCCTGACGGAAACGTCATGTGGCGTTCATGGCGCAAATGATTATATGATACTGAAGCATAGCGTGGAGTTCTCATGATCCGTTCCTTCTCTTTGGCTGCTTTGGCCGTCGCCTGCGTGTCTGTCTCAGCTCACGCGCAAGCTGAGGAAGACGAATTGGTACGGCTGCCGGGCCAGGGCGAGCTACGTGATGATTCACTGCGCCAGCGCGCGCAAGCTGATCGGCTGAAACCGGGCGCCGGATTGTTCATTACCTTTGACACAAACAATGACGGACGCATCAGCCAGGCAGAATTGGATGCTGGCATCCCCGCCGCCTTTACGCAGGCCGACAGTAATGAAGATGGATATCTGACCGCGCTTGAGCAACAGGACTGGGCCCGCAGTCTTCCGACCCGCGATGACAGCCTCGCCAATCCGTTTCGGTTCGATCCGAATCTGGATCGCCGAGTTGACCTGGACGAATTCACACTGGTGATCAGCAACCTTGGACGAGACTATTCGGACGAGGTGAGCGGCGACATTATCATTGCCGACCTGAAAGCCCCGCGCCCGACCCGCGGGGGCCGCGGTGAAGACCGCGCTGGCGCTCGCCAGGACGGCTCGGACCGTCAACGGCCAGGCGGCAGCCGGTCCTTCCGCCGGTAGGGTTTAGGACTCACCCTGCGCGGTCAAATGCGGCCCTCACCCACGCGCGCACCTCTTCATCAAACTCATCAACACTGCTGAGCCGCACCTTATGCGTGCACATCCCGGTCATCGCTTCCAAGCGACCTTGAGGTGGCTCGCCTTTGAGATTGATACCGAGATCGATGCGGGTTTTGGTCGATGGCTGGATGAGTGCGAACTGCTTCTTGCGACGCAAGCTGACACTGGTCTTCTTCGGAGAGATTTCCAGCTCGGAGCCAAACGTCTTGACGAAATCCACGATCGTGTCGTGAATGGGTTTTAGCGCCTCTTTACCTCTATACTGATTGGTGACCAGATCATCGGTGCTCACATCCAGGTTGCCGATACATTTCTGCGCGATGAGATTGGCAAAGCCGTGCGTGACCCCGTGCTCGCCCTTGAGCATTTTCACGATCTCGCCGTGTTTGACCGCGCCGGTCGCGGCAACCAGTTTCTGCCATTCATCAAGAGACTTCCCGGTTTTCTCCGGCAAATTGTTGATCATGGTCTGGGCCAGTTCTTCCGGTGATTTCGCCATGTTTTATGCCTCCTTCATGAGTTTGACAGGTTCCGCACCCGGCTCCAGCGGCCAGTGCTCGATGCGCTGTTCTTTCTTCGCCACCCACGCGACAACTGGTGACATCAAGGTGACCATGGTGCCGCTGAAAGCTGGCTTTCCGGTTTCTGAGATCTTCTTCAGGTTCTTGGAAATAAAGTCCTGGGCGCCGATCATCTGCTTGTGCAAATCGCTGCCCTCGATGGCGTTCTCGATGATCAGATCAAACTCGGTCCCGCCATCTTTCTCGCGCAGCTCATACGTCACCGTACAAGGATCATCCTTGAGATTGGTCATCTTGAACGTGTGGCTGTAGAGATGCGGCGGCTCGAATGCGAGCACTTCGCCGACCACCATGGCGATCTTGCGATTGGGATGCACCATGCGCATCCGCGCGCCCGGCTTCAGTCCATCTTTCGTATCGCAAATGGAACCGAAGAAGAATGGAAGCGGCCTGTCAGTTGCCACCAGTACTGACCAGACCGTTGCGATCGGCGCGTTTATAAATGTCCTATGTATGCTCTTCTCGGCATAGTTTGGTTGTTCAGTCATCGTTCCCATCCTCTTTGTGTTTTGTGTTGACCTGAGCGACCCCCTCAGCCGCTTGTTTGATGAAACTCAGTCGATCGGCCCAGAACCCGCTATAGGCGTCGATCCAGCGCTCATGAATGGCCTGGATCGGCATGGCGTTGAGATATAGACGGCGGGTGCGCCCATCCTTCTGGCTGACCAACAAGCCGGCCTCTTCAAGCACTTTCAGGTGGTTCATGATGGCAATCCGACTGACATCAAACGCCTTGGCGAGTTCGCCAACGCCTTGTCCCGGTTGGTCGCGCACCAGGTCCAGGATGCGGCGCCGCGATTTGTGCGCCAGCGCGTGAAAGACCAGATCCATATCATCATCAGTAATCATGTAATTACCTTTTTACATTTTAAATCATGAGTCAACCACCCAAGCCATTTTTCTCAGAAACCCGATCTAGGTTTTGTGTGAAACGACTGGCGCGATGCTAAAAATCCACCGCGCGTCCGGCTTTCTCCCAATCGCCATATCGGACGCGCTCCTCGCGCGGCCCACCCTTTTCTCCGGTGCGTTGCGACTCAAGCTCTTGTTCTTTCAGCTCTTGTTCGGCGCGGCGCTCAGCCGCCTCTTCGAGCGCGCGTTTCGCGGCGGGCGACAAATCCGGTTTTGTGACGTTTTTTTCATCTGACATGAACGAGACTCCCGGTTTTGTTAACCAATCCATATATGTTCTGAGTAATGAGGTAGACCCTCAAATTTAACGCGCAAGGACCCCTGACACATGGGCACAGCAAAGACCTTCATGCTCCTGGCCGCCCTGACGGCATTGTTCATGGCAGTGGGTTATCTTGTCGGCGGCATGATGGGCATGGGCATTGCCTTCGTCATCGCGGGTGGAATGAATCTGTTTTCCTACTGGAATGCCGATAAGATCGTTCTGCGCATGCAAGGTGCAAGGCAGGTGGATGAGACGGAACGCAGTCCGATCCTGCGCACATTCGTGCAGGACACCAAGGCGCTGGCGCAGGCAGCAGGGATGCCAGAGCCAAAGATTTACATCATCGACACGCAACAACCGAACGCATTTGCGACCGGCCGAAATCCTCAGAATGCCGCGGTGGCAGCAACAACGGGCCTGCTCAATATTTTGTCGCGTGAAGAAACAGCGGGCGTTATGGCCCACGAGCTCGCGCATGTGCAGAACCGCGACACGCTGACAATGACCGTGACAGCAACGATCGCAGGAGCGGTCGGGATGCTCGCCAACTTTGCGTTATTCTTCACCAGTCGCGAGCGCGGTGGGATGATTTCTGGATTGCTTATTATGATTTTCGCGCCGATGGCCGCGGGTCTCGTACAGATGGCGATCAGTCGCTCTCGCGAGTATGAAGCAGACAAACGCGGCGCAGAGATTTGCGGCAACCCGCTCTGGCTCGCCTCGGCGCTCGCCAAGATTGATCGCGGGGCGCGGGCCACCGTCAATCGCCGGGCAGAAGCGAATCCAGCAATGGCGCATATGTACATAATGAACCCGCTGGCCGGGCGACGCGGTGACAGTCTATTCTCGACCCACCCTGCGACCCAGAACCGGATTGAAGCGCTCAACCGCCTGGCAGCCGAGATGGGTGTTCAGCCAGATTCAGTGCAGCCCCGTCGCGCCGCCGGTCCCTGGGGTTAATCTCGGCGCTGGCGACAGCCTCAGCAACCGATTCTTCTGCTTGACCTGAGCGCCCGCGCTGATCAAACAGCGCCACAAACACGCGCGAACAGGACCGAAGAGCACTTGCATATGACCAGACGTATTCTCTCATGAGCGGCGCCTTTGCCAGACTGGCTGCCGCGCAGCTCCTGATGACTGTGCTCGAAGAAGGGCGCACGCTGGATGAAGCGCTTGCCAACACGGAGCGGTTTGAAAGCTTGCAAGGCCCTGATCGGGGATTCGCCCGCGCCATGGCCAGCGCCGCGCTACGCCATCTCGGTCGCATCGATATCGGTCTAGCGCCATTTCTCGACCGGCCGCTCGACACCGCACCGCCGCCGTCGCGCGCATTGCTGCGAATAGGCGCTGCGCAGGCGTGGATTCTGGAAACCCCAGACCATGCAGTGGTTGGCGAGACGGTGGACGCGGCCAAGAAGTGGCCGAGAGCGCAGCGCGCGACGGGTTTCCTTAATGCCGTCCTGCGAAAGGCCGTCGCAGATCGATCCGCCTTTGACGCCGCGCCCATTCAATCCATCTGGCCGACCTGGTTCCAGGAAGCCGCTCAGGGGGCTTTCGGCGCAGACGCATCTGCGAGACTGGCCGAAGCACAATTGCAGACACCCGTCACTTATCTCACCTCGAAGCAACAGAACCCCGCCGCGCTGGCGCAACAGGTAGATGGAGAGGTGGTTGGCGACTACTCCGTCAAAGTTGAGACGTCTGACCTGGAGGGCCTCCCCGGCTATGCAGAAGGCGACTGGTGGGTCCAGGACGTTGCCGCCACTCTCCCCGCTCGCCTGCTGGATCCGGCGGAAGGCGATGCCATTCTCGACATCTGCGCAGCACCAGGCGGCAAGACCTTACAACTGGCCGCTGCCGGCGCCGCAGTTACCGCGATTGATCGTTCCAAACCACGATTGAAGCGTCTGAAACAAAACCTCTGGCGCACCGGCTTCAAGGGTGAGGTGGAGGTCATTCAGGCGGATGCCACGACGTGGCGCCCAGCGGAACCGGTCGATAAAATCCTGCTCGACGCGCCTTGCTCTGCGCTCGGCACCCTGCGTCGGCATCCTGAAGGTCCGTGGATCAAACCCGAAGCGGACGTGCAACGCTTTCCTGATATTCAGGAACGCCTGCTGCGCGCAGGGGTCGAAATGCTGAAACCTGGTGGCGTCCTGATTTACTGTGTTTGCTCTCCACTTCCGCACGAAGGCGTACAACTGGTAGATCGCATTCTGGATGATCTGCCTTTGTCCCGCGTACCAATTACCGCGTCCGAAGTACCTGGTTTCGAAGACGGCATTTCAGCCGTTGGCGACCTGTTAACCCTGCCAAATGGTAAATTTCAGCACGACGCCTTTTACATTTCTCGCCTACAGCGCGACTCATGACGAAAATGTCATGAATTCAGGCGGTTTTGCCACAAATGAGCCTTTTCGGGTTCATAGAGAGTTCACCTGACTTCCTCCAAAACAAGCGCAGTCAAACACGTGCATAAGGAGCACAATACGATGACGACTGATATGATCGCCATTAAGGCACCGAAAAAACTGATCGCAGGCGCACTTGCCGCGATGACCCTGGCCGTAACTGGCTGCCAAAGCACCTATGGCGCGAACACCGTCAATTCGAGCTCTGTCGGCTATGCGATGACCGTGAAACCCGGCGTGGTGACGAACGTCCGCGGCGTGACGATCAAGCCGGACCGCTCGATTATCGGCACCGCAACAGGCGCTGTGCTTGGCGGTCTCGCCGGATCTGAACTAGGCGGCGGCGACAAAGCCCAGACAGCGGGCGCGATTGGCGGCGCGGTTCTTGGCGGAATCGCAGGCAACATGCTTGGGACAGCCGCTGGCACCAAGCAAGGCATCGCCGTGACCGTAGAGTTCAATGACGGCAATGTTAAAGCCTTCGTTCAACCCGCTGACACCAATATCCAGCCAGGTCAGCGCGTGAATGTAGAGTTCCGCGAAGACGGGGCATATGTCGTCCCGGTTCAATACGCGCCTGGTTACTAATCAGTCGCACAGAAACACTGACTTCAAAACCGCCGTCAGCCTTGTGCTGGCGGCGGTTACGTTTTAGGCGTTCAGCATGAGTGATGTACTAATTTCACCGTCGATTCTGTCGGCGGATTTTGGTGAACTCGGCGCAGAAATCCGCCGAATTGACGAGGCTGGGGCCGACATGATCCATGTCGACGTGATGGACGGCCATTTTGTGCCGAACCTCACTTTCGGCCCACCGGTGATTGAGAAACTTCGAAGACACTCGGATAAGCCATTTGATGTCCACCTGATGATCTCGCCAGTCGATCCATATATTGACGACTTTGCGAAAGCTGGTGCGGATATACTAACGGTACACCCAGAAGCGGGCCCGCACTTGCATCGCACGCTACAGGCCATTCGCGCCGCCGGAATGAAGCCTGGCGTGGCCCTGAACCCAGGAACGCCCGCAGAAGTCGTGGACCCGGTCATCGATGATGTGGATCTGATCCTCGTTATGTCCGTTAATCCCGGCTTTGGCGGCCAGAGCTTCATCGAAAGCCAGCTCCGAAAGATTGAGACGCTCCGACAAAAGATTGATGCGAGCGGACGTGATATCATCCTCGAGGTAGATGGTGGACTCAATCCTCAAACCGCGCCCCGTGCCATTGCTGCAGGGGTTACGGCAATCGTTGCCGGTTCGGCCGCCTTCAAAGGCGGGCCTGATCACTACGCATCCAACATTTCCGCCCTGCGGGCGGGCGCAACTATTTAGAGTTTCGGAGTTCGGCATGAGCGAAGCGAAGTCTTCCCACACGCTGAAAGCCAAGCGTACCGACGCGGAAGACGCGGCGATCTGGGATCGGTTTGCCGGTCGTCCAGGCGAGGATGCTCGTGTGTCCGCTGTTCAACGCCTTCGCATCGCTGGATCCGCGCCCGACGGGTTCGGCCTGCATATGCGCCAGATTGTGCCCCCAGATGAGCTGCGCGGCGAAATGCTCATGCGCGGGATTTGGCGCATTGGCATGGATCGGATTGAGCTTAGCGACGGAACAGCCCCGTGGTCTGTCGCAATGCCATCCAGGCATTATGCCAATCGTCTGCATCGTTTTGACTGGCTGGCAGACTTGTTTACGCAGGATGAGATTGGCGCCGATCGGGCGCGGTTCGTGGTCGATGACTGGATCGAAAACTATGGTCGGTTTGACGGTTTTTCCTGGCGCATGGGCTGCGCTGGCGATCGGGTCTGGAACTGGATGCGTTGCGGTGCAGCTCTGTTTGAACATGGCGATCCTGATGCCTGCGAACACCGCCTCGATGCGCTAGGTCGCCAGGCGCGCCACGTCCTGTCGCTGATTGATACAGAAATCGAACCGCAAGCTCGTTGGCGCGGCTGCACGCTGGCCGTCGCACATGCTGTCTGCCTCGGTCGGGGAAAAGGGCTGGAAGACGCAGAAATGCGGCTTGAAAGCGAATGCACGGCGCAGTTCTTCCCCGATGGGGGTCACGTCTCCCGATCGCCCGCGCGCGCCTTGCGATGCCTCGCTGATCTTATCACAATCCACGATTTGCTAACTCGGTCCGAACGCGATGTTCCGGAATTCATTCCGCGATGGATCTCCCGCATTGGCGGCATGGTTTCCTTTTTCAAAGCCGCAGATGGTGGGTTGATGCCGTTCCATGACGGCGACGAACGCTGGCCCGAAGCAGTTGATGCCGTGCTCTCACACATGGAAACCCCGCCGCGCAAATTCTCTGTTGCGCCGAAATCGGGCTTCCACAAACTGCAGAAGAACAAGACTGTTCTGGTGCTTGACGCCGGCGCTGCGCCAGAGCCGCCGTTCGGCGACAAAGCGCATGCAGGCGCATTGGGTTTTGAGCTGCATGATGGCGACGCCCGTCTCGTGACCTCGTGTGCGTGCAGCCCAGAAATCGATATTGCGTTTCGCGCAGCGGTCCGACGCACGTCGGCGCATTCGACCCTGATCCTTGGGGAAGCTGATTCCTCGAATTTCAAGACAAACGAAGACACCCGACTGCTATATCCGGTCGGCCCGGAAGGGATTTCTGCGAAGCGGCTCGAAGAGGATGATGAAATCTGGCTCGACGCGCAGCATGGTGGTTACAAACAGTCTCACGGCCTACTGCACCGCCGCAGATTGTTCATGTCAGGAGACGGCGCTCGCCTGACCGGGGAGGATTCCCTCGCGCGCCCCGTGTCGGCCGGTGCGACGGAAGACAACGCGCCAATCGTTTACTCTCTAAGGTTTCATTTGCATCCAACTGTGACCGCGGTCATGGCTGGCGATTCAATTGTGCTGCATAGCGAGCTAGGGACGAAGTGGCGCTTCAAAACAAGTCACGCTAAAGCCCAACTGGAAGAGACGATCTATCTTGGGAGGGGAATCATCGAACGGAGCGAGCAGATCGTCCTAAGCGGCAAGGCGCTACCGGATAGTGATGGCTCGACGCCACCGAACTGCATTCGATGGGCATTCCTCAAGGTGCTATCTACGTGAGGCCGCAGTTTGAAGCCCGACGGGCTATGGCCCTCACGCTCGGCTTTGATGTCACGGCGGCCTTCATTTCTATGGCGATCGCAGTTTTTTACCGCTGGTCGACCACGGGCGGTGCGCCTCCTGAGCAGGTGTCGCTCGGGCTGATCGCCTCCGGCGCGTTCGCGTTTGCAGCTTTGGTGGCATTCTTCATCATGCGAGTTCATCGACAGGTCTGGCGACATGCTGGTTGGCCAGACGCGATGCGGATTATGCAAGGCGTCGCACTCACTGCCCTGATTTTTCTGCCGCTGATGTTCTTGTGGAACCGTTTGATCGGGTTTCCGCGCTCCAGCCTGCCCGTCGCACTCGGCATCTGGGTGACGTTCCTCTTCTTGGCGCGCATGATAGCGCTCTCGCGCTCAACCCAGCGCCCGTTCCAGATCTTCCGCTCGATCCGCGCCGATGCCCCGCCTGCAATTCTGGTCGCCAATGCCATTGAAGCGGCAAGCGTTTTGCGCGACCTGCAATCAACCAAAGGCGGTGCGCCGGTTCGAATGCTGGGCCTGATCGAAGCAGACGGTGCCGAACCAGGTCGCGCGATCCGAGGGGTTCCTGTCCTCGGCGGTCTCAATGAGTTGCCCAAAATGCTGGACCTGCTCGCGGTTCGCTATGGCAAAAAACCCTGGGTCGCCGTCGCTGGCGCTGTCCGCGAACGCGATACGATGAACGCGATCCTGGAAACAGCCACCCAGCATGGTTCCAGGGTGATGGCGCTCGGCTCGGACCGCGAAGGTCTGCACCTGCAACGCGTGCGCCCAGCAGATCTTCTTGCGCGGCCGGTTCGCACGCTCGACACCGATCCCGTAAAAGAGCTTCTCGAAGGAAAGCGCGTCTTTGTAACAGGCGCTGGCGGCACGATCGGATCACAGCTTGCCCGACAGTGCGCTGCGATGGGTGTGGCACAGCTGACGCTTTATGATTCTTCTGAGTTCAACCTCTACGAAATCGATCTCACGCTGCGCGAAGCGTTTCCGGGCCTGGATCTGCAGACTCATATTGGCGATGTCCGCGATCGTACGCGCCTGCGCCAAACGGTTGAAGATGCCAAACCGGAAGTGATGATTCACGCTGCGGCCTTGAAGCATGTCCCGCTGATGGAGCTCAACGCTTGCGAGGCGATTCTGACCAATGTGGGCGGCGCGGTGAATGCCGTCGATGCCGCGATCGAGTTTGGCCTCGAGCGATTTGTCTTCATTTCAACTGACAAGGCGGTCGACCCGGACAATGTCATGGGCGCAACCAAACGGCTTGCAGAACTGGCGCTCGCCTATCGGGCCAAGGGGACGCAGCTCGCGGTGTCCATGGTCCGGTTCGGAAACGTGCTTGGGTCGTCGGGATCAGTGGTGCCGCTATTTGAACGCCAGATCGCGGCGGGCGGCCCGGTCACGCTGACGGATGATCAAGTCTCTCGCTATTTCATGACGGTCGAGGAAGCCTCTTCATTGGTGCTCCAGGGCACGGCTCATAATGGGCAGCCGGGCGAGTCCTCACTCTACGTGCTGGACATGGGCGACCCGATCCGTATTCGCACCCTCGCCGAAGCCATGATCCGGATGAAGGGCATGGTCCCCGATTTCGACATCAAGATCAAAACCACCGGTCTGCGCCTCGGAGAGAAGCTTCACGAAGAGCTGACTTATTCCGATGAACGCCTCATCAGCACGGGGATCGACGGGCTCAACAAAGTCACACCGGAAAGCAGAAAGAGCGAACCCGAAGGCTTCCATGCACAATTGGACAACTTGCTGATCGTCGCAGGCGATCGGCAACAACCACAAGCACTGCAAGCCCTCGCGCGATTGGTTCCGGCCTATAATCCACCGGCTTGCAAAGGTTAGATGCGCCAAGCCTGTTGACGCTACTGGGACTCATGATAGGCGGGCGAGCGAGTTCAGAGTCTAGCCTGAAAGCCGCTTCATGACCCAATCCACTAAAATTCGCCGCGCCCTGATTTCCGTATCTGACAAGGAGGGGCTCGTTGAACGTGCCAAGGCTCTAGTCGGACTTGAGATCGAACTTGTTTCAACAGGTGGTACGTCTCGCACGCTGAAAGAAGCGGGCCTTGAGGTAAAAGACGTTGCAGATCTCACAGGGTACCCGGAGATGATGGACGGCCGAGTGAAGACATTGCACCCGGCGGTGCATGGCGGCTTGCTCTACTTGCGCGACAATGACAGCCACAAGGCCGACGCCGAAAAGCACGGTATTGAAGCGATCGATCTCGTTTACATCAATCTCTACCCCTTTGAAGCGACCGTCGCTTCAGGCGCAGGGTTTGAAGACTGTATCGAGAATATTGATATTGGCGGTCCGGCAATGCTCCGCGCGGCGGCTAAGAATGGCGACTTCGTGTCGGTCTGCACCGATGGCGGCGATCTCGACGCGGTACTTGCGGAAATGGCGGGTTCCGGCGGACGCGTGAGCCGCGGGACCAGCCGCAAGCTCGCCGCAAAGACCTATGCACGCACAGCCGCCTATGATGCCGCTATTTCGAGTTGGTATGCTAAGCAGCTCGACGAAAGCGCCCCCGATTGGGTCGGCTTTGGCGGTAAACTCAACGAAGCTCTGCGCTATGGTGAGAACCCACACCAGAAGGCCGCATTCTATGTCACTGGCGAATCCCGCCCTGGGGTCGCGACGGCCCAGCAGGTGCAGGGTAAGGCGCTCTCCTATAACAACATCAACGACACGGACGCCGCCTACGAACTGATCGGAGAACTCGGCGCCGAGACTCCCGCAGTCGCGATTATCAAACACGCTAACCCGTGCGGTGTCGCCTTGGGCAGCACCGTAATCGACGCTTATCGCGAAGCGCTCGCATGCGATTCGACCTCAGCGTTTGGCGGCATTGTCGCCCTGAACCGCCCGCTTGATGAAGCGACCGCGCAAGAGATCACATCGATCTTCACCGAAGTCGTCATCGCGCCCGGCGCTGATGAGGCTGCGATCCAAGTGTTCAAGAAAAAGAAAAACCTGCGTCTTTTGCTCACTGATGGTTTGCCCGATCCCGCTGCGCCTGGCACTTTCGTCAAAACCGTCGCGGGCGGCCTTCTCGTACAGGATCGCGATTTTGGACGCATCACACGCGATGACCTCAAAGTCGTCACCAAAGTGGCCCCAACCGAAGCCCAATTGGATGACCTCCTATTCGCCTGGCGCGTCGCCAAGCACGTAAAATCGAACACCATTGTCTATGCCAAAGATCGAGCAACGGTCGGCATTGGCGCCGGACAGATGAGCCGGATCGACTCCGCACGCATTGCTGCGCGCAAGGCAGAAGATGCGAAAGAGAAAGAAGGGTTCGACGCTTTGCGGACAACCGGATGCGTTGCTGCTTCGGATGCGTTCTTCCCTTTCCCGGATGGCATGCTCGCGGCTGCCGCTGCGGGGGCCAGCGCGATCATCCAACCCGGCGGTTCGATTCGCGACGATGATGTGATCGCCGCAGCGGACGATGCTGGTCTGGCGATGGTGCTGACGGGCATGCGTCACTTCCGGCACTAGCGAGCGTCCGTCTGGACCTGCTAGCTAGCCGACATGAGCAAGCTTCCACCGCCTTTTGATCAACATGGCCAGCACTGGCTGAACATTCGGGTCTATTACGAGGACACCGATTTTACCGGCATGGTCTATCACGCCAATTACCTGCGCTTTTTTGAGCGAGGGCGTTCCGACTTTCTCCGGGACGCGGGGGTCAGCCATCAGAGTCTGCTCGCGCGCGACGATCCCGCAGCGTTTACGCTGACCAATGTTGAGGTCGACTATAAGCGCGCTGCCAAGGTCGACGACCTACTGACTATCCGCACCCGCAGCCTTGGCGTAAAAGGGGTGCGTATGTATTTCAATCAGACCTGTCTGCGCGGCGACGACGTCATTGCTGAGGGGCGGATCACGGCGGTCATGATCCACGCCGACGGTCGACCCATGCGCCCCATCAAGGACGTGGTCGCGCAACTAAAGCCGTTTGAGTATCAGCCAATAGAGGCTCAATAGCAGAGGTCCGCCCATTAAGACGTAGGCGGACAACTCCCGCCATTGTCATACATGGCTCGAGACAGCGCCTGAAACTCATCTCCCAGTGCGTCAAACTGAGCTTCGGTAAATGTATCGATCGTGCCGGACTCGATGCCTGCTTCGATGCGGTCCGCAGTGTCCTCAACGTTCAGGTCATCGGCGGTTTTGATCGACACCATTTCGCTCAGGATGTCTTTGTGCAATGCCGTTGTTTCAGTGTCAGCAACCGTTTGAGAGGCGTAGCAGGCGCAAAAGCTTGCAACATCAGTCCCCGCATCCCCGGTAATCATGCTTTCCGACCGTGCATCACCGGAAAACAAGTCCGTGCAAGAGTCGGTCAGGATTTTCTCATTGGGCGGCGCTCCTCCGCAGGCGGTTATTACGGATATCGCGGCGGTGGCGGCAATTAGATGTCTCATGTCTCTCTCCCTCTCACCGCAGGCTCTCGGAAAAAGTAGCGAAGATCAAGCCCGCTTATTGAACCACGTCCTGCCACTCAGCGTGCTTTGCCAAAGTGGCTTTGGCGAATGGACAGAGCGGTATGATCTTGAGCTCTTCCGCTCGAGCGTCGTTGACGGCTGCTTCGACCAAATGCTTGCCAACGCCCAGCCCGCGCATTGAGTCGGGCACACCTGTATGATCGATGATGATCCGCGTGCTGCCTGCCCGTGAATAGGTCATTTCAGCCTCTTCACCGTTGATGCGCACGGTATAGCGTCCGCCTTTTGGGCTATCTTCACGATCGATGCTCATATCCGTCATCACTATCTCCTTCATCTGACCGAGAAGTAGGTCGGCTGACCTCTGTAGACCATGTCGTCTGGATTGATTTCTGTTATCCTGATCCTGCATGCCGTCTCGTGGCTGCATTACTGACATGAACTGGCGGGGCGTGATGATACGCGTCAGCCGGGAGGAATACATGGCCAAAAAAACAGCGCGCGAAAAACTCGTCGCAAAGAAAGAGATCAAGAAAGTCGTCATGGACAAAGCCTGGGGCGGCATTCCCGTTGGAGGAACTATGTTGGTGGCTACACCGCTTATGGTCGACGCCTACATACGCGAGATTCCACATGGCGAGACGAACACCATCCCTGAGATGCGGGATGCGCTGGCGGCTCAACAGGGTTGCTCTGGCACTTGCCCGATGTCGACATCGATCTTCGTTCGGATGGTCGCTGAAGCTGCGTTGGAAGACCTCGCCGATGGGAAATCGGTTTCAGAGATCACACCGTTCTGGCGCATGATCACTAGCCTGGACAAAATGGTCGGGAAGCTCAACGTAGATCCCGCCTGGATCGACGAACAACGCGCGCTTGAGGCGAATACCTAAACTGAAACCCACGCAGCTTTTGCAATAAGAAAAGCCCCGAACCGTTGGGTCCGGGGCTCAATCTAGGGACAGACAGCCCGCTTATGCGGCGTCTGCTTTGCCTTCGATCAGTTTCGGCTTGCCGCCCTTTTTCGGGGCACCGATCTCGATCTTGCGGGGCTTCTTGGCTTCGGGAAGCTCGCGAACGAGTTCGACGCGAAGCAAGCCATTGCGCAATTCAGCACCGGTTACGATAACGTGATCAGCCAGCTGGAATCGTCGCAAGAAGCCGCGCTCGGCAATACCGCGATGCAGGAATTCCCGCTCAACTTCGCCATCTTCAGGAGGAGCCTTGCGGCCCGCGACGGTGAGCAACCCATCCTTGGTTTCAATATCGAGGTCTTCGTCGCCGAAGCCCGCGACGGCAATTTCGATCGCGAACTCATCATCGGCGACGCGCTCGATATTATATGGGGGATAGCCCTGGGCGCCATCGAGACGCGCGGCGCTGTCGATCATATTGGCCATTCGGTCGAAGCCAACCATTGTTCGGTATAGGGGTGTCAGATCAATCGTGCTCATTTGAAACAGTCCTTTCACTAGCAACTGTGATCCGCGGCGATCTTGAAAAGCCGCGAAAATTGAGGGTCGAAATTCTCTGTTCGTCCAGCCCGACCATCGGCGCTGGCAGAAAATTCGGTCACAACCTGCTTGGCAGCGCCGTGACAAAGGCTATGTGGAAACGCGAAACACATGATTCAAGACCTTTTCAGGAGTCAAATGATGAAGACCCAATTCTTGTTCGGTTCAGCCCTATTGGTGATCGCAGCTTGTTCCGGCGGCACGGATACGCCCGCGGCAACGCTGGAACCCGAAACGCCGCCCATTGTCGAGGAGGTCGAAACCGGTCCGCTAACCCTCGCAGAAGCCGTCGCCGGCGAGTGGCGCAGCGATGACGAAAAAACGCGCGACATCTGGCGCAATCCCGCCGAGACGCTCGCCTTTTTTGAGGTCGACCCCGGCGAAACCGTTATGGAAATCTGGCCAGGCGGTGGCTGGTATTCCAATGTTCTGGCGCCTTATCTCGCATCCGGCGACGGGACTTTGATTGCGACGGTTTGGGATACAAATGTATTTGAGGGCGACCGTCTGGCGCGCATCGAACAGCGGATTGCCGATTTCAAAGCTGTTTATGAAGCAGATCCCGAGCTGTTTGGAACGCTCGAATATAGCGCCTTTTCAGCCCAATCCGGACCACTCGCCGACGAAAACAGCGTCGACACTGTCTTGACCTTCCGAAATGTCCACAACTGGATGGGCGGGGATTACACAGCCAAGTTCTTCACCGATGCCTACGCCGCGCTGAAGCCCGGCGGCGTTCTAGGGGTTGTCGAACACCGCCTACCCTCCAGCGCTGAGCAGAACCCGCGTGCTGCGACGGGCTATGTCCACGAAGATTTCGTCAAAGCGCTGGCCGCGTCTGCAGGCTTTGAGTTTGTCGAAGCGAGCGAGATCAACGCCAATCCGAATGACACCGCCGATCATCCGTTCGGCGTCTGGACACTACCGCCGGTCAGCCGGACCTCAGATCGTGAAGGCAACACACCAGAAGGGTTCGATCCCGCTGTCTACGCAGCGATTGGCGAGTCTGATCGTATGACGCTGAAATTCAAAAAGCCGGACGCTGAGGCCTTAGAACCGGTCGAGTAGTCGGCGTAAATATTCCCGCTCTTCTTCGTCGACCGCTTCATCATAGCGGCGACGAAGTTCGTCCAGAATATCCTTGGCACGCTGACGCTCGGCTTCGTCAGGGATATCCACGCTATTGCTGTCGTCGACCGCTCCATTGATGGAGTTTCCGAATGGGTCCGCGGCGCCGGAACCTTGTTGGTTCTGATCACCCAATCGATCGGCGCGCGCCTCATCAAGAGCTTCAGCGAGCCCTTCTGCGAGCTCGCGCAGTTGCCGCGTGGCCTGATCTTGATTGCGAATAGCCCGGCCCTCATTGCCCTCTTCCAAGGCGTTTCCGGCCCGGCGTTGCGACCGTTCGATCGCTTCGAGGGTCTCTTCGTCGAGCAGGCCGCCAGCCCCCTCACCTTCACCATCCTCGCCGTTGCCCAGCTGATTCTCGGCTAATTCTTCAATTCGGTCGGCTATGTCGCCCTGGCGTTCGGCGAGCGAGCGCCCGTCTTCGCCATCGCTTCCGGTTGGATTTTCGGCGTCGCCGGTCTGGAAGTCATCGCCTTCACCCGGCTGATTCTCGCCGAAAGATTGTTCACCGGACTCGCCGCGCTCTCCGCGTTGCTCGGCGAGCGTCTCGTCATTAAGTTCTCGTTGTTCGCGCAGCAGATCTGATAGCTCGCGCATGGTTTCGGTCATCTCCCGCTCTTCTTCGGGGAGGTCCTCATCATTTTCATTCTCGCCCTGCTCACCCGGCAGGCCCGGAAAGCCATCGCTGCCGCCGCCCTGCCCTTGTTGAAATTGCAGATTTTCCAGCATGTTGGTGATATCCGCGAGGAGCTGCCGCGCCTGATCTGTTGCCCCCGTTTCGGTGAGATCCTCAAGCGCATCCAGCATGTCGGAAAACCCCTGACCGCCCAGCCCGGAGCCGCTCGGCCCTTCGGCGCTGTCTTCATTGCTCGGCGGCGCTTCCAACCCATTGGCCATCGCTTCTGCCATCTTGGCGGCAATATAGCGCTGCGCAGCGTCTTTGAACGCCTCCACCAGTCGCGCGATCTCTTCCTCGCTCGCGCCATCGCGTAGTGCGTCTTCAAGCGCTTTCTTGGCGGCCATGAGCGCAGCATAGGCATCGGCGGCAGACCCATACTCAGCCCGCAAGGCCAACGACCAAAGCAGCGGCTCGGTCGCCTTGGCCTCGTCCGTCGTACTTGAGGCTTCCAGCGCGTAGCGCGCCGTGGTCAGGCCCGAATATACCAGTATGTCCCTGAAATAGCGCGGCGCTTCATAGGTCACCGCTTCCAGCATGATGGCGCTGCGTTGTACCCCTTGCGGCGCTTGCGACAAGCGCTGGGTCGCCGACAGATAGTATGCTCCCGCCTGCGTCGCGTCCGGCTCATAGTCAGCTTCAGTATATGGTGCGTCCTCGCGCAGCACAGTTACACGCACGTCCTGAATGGCTTTGGCGAGGGGTTGCAGCAGAAGCTTCTCGGGCAGTTTGAAGAAATGTGGTTCGCTGTACCCAACCTGGCCCGCACCATCCGTGGCTTTCAGGCGGATCTCTACGCGGGCACCTGCCCATCGATTTCGGGTCAGATCTATTTTGGACTCGTCTTCGGCCTCGCGCGGGCTGATCGCACCGAGCTCCACAGGGACGAAGTCAAAATCTCGCTCGCTGCCTTCCGGTTTGATTGCGAGCTCCAGGCTGGCCACGCCATAATCATCACTGGCTGTCCAGCTGAATTCGGTTCGGTCCCCGGCCCCGAGGACCGGCAGCTCAACAAATTGCGCGGCGGGCGGCGCGTCAGGAGAGGTCAGTATCGACCAGGCCTTGCGCTCCCCCCACCAGCGGACCGAGATGTCACTATTCGAAGAGATCACCGTGGTTGCTTCGAACGCATTGTCCGGAGTTAAGGCGAACTTTGTCGTGCGGCGTCCATCAGCGGCAATCACGCGGAGCTTTGGCGTCGACGGGGCTTGAACGCGAAGCGTCATGACCGAGCCCTGCGGGACGCGGACTTCGGATTGATCTTCTTTTAGAAAGATTGGTGCCCGTCCGGTGTGTTCCGGCGGGGTTATCCAGGCCTCGATGCGGATGTCCTCGGCGCCAAACAGGCTGCCATAGTCAGGGTCCAGCGCACTAGAGAGGCGCGAATAGGTATTGCCCCAGCTCAGAGCGAACAGCGCAGCCACCGCAAGGGGCAGTATGAATCGCAGGCGCAGCGGATCGATTTTTTCCCAGATCGCAGAAAAACCCGGCACGCTGAGGCGTCGTGCCGCATCAGTGAGGCGTTGCTCGTGGGCGCGCCACAATTGCACGCCGGTGGTTTCGGGCCGAGCCGGTCGATCCATCAGCGAGACGAGCGGTCTCAGGTCTGACTGCTGGTCCAATGCGCCGATGGCCTCGCGCGGATCCGGACGCTGATAACGGCGAACACCGCGCAGCAGCGCAACCACAGAACCAACAAAGAAAATCAGCGTCGCGAGCGCCCCGAGCCGCGCAGGAGTGCGTTCGAAGATGCCGAGTAAGGCAGCTCCGACAAATACGCTCAGCAGGACAATGAATGGCCACCAGGCTTTCCACAGCGCGATGTCCCGAAGTCGCCGGAACGTCCGGTCGATCAGGCTTTTCGTGCCAGGAATGCGGTTCAGGTCAGCCAATCGGGCATCTGCTCCAGTTGTATCATCTCATCAAAGCTCGGCCTGCGGCGAACCAGGGCGTATTGATCACCGTCGACCAGAACTTCCGCAACCAGCGGACGTGCATTGTACTGACTTGAGAGCACAGCGCCATAGGCGCCTGATGACATAAAGGCGATGCGCCCACCGGCTGGCACTTCAGGCATCTTGCGCTGCGCTGCAAACTTGTCTGTCGACTCACAGATCGGTCCGACAATGTCATACGTCGTCTGCGGTGTGTCCGCCTTAGGTTCAGCGAGCGGCAGGATATCGTGATGAGCCTGATAGAGCGCCGGACGCATCAAATCGTTCATGCCCGCATCTATGATCAGGAAAGTCCGGTCCGGGGCGGGCTTGTGGTACAGCACTTCACTCACCATCACGCCGGCATTTCCCGCAATAACCCGGCCAGGCTCCAGGATGACTTGCAAACCAAGCCCTTCGGTGACCTCACGGATCATCTGGGCATAGTCAGATGGAGGCGCCGGTGAATCGCTGGACTGATACGGAATCCCCAGCCCGCCGCCAAGATCGATCCGCTTCAGATTATGCCCGGCCTCGCGCAAGAACTTTACCAGACCAATCGTCTTCTTGAACGCGGCGCGCATGGGCTCCAAGTCGCCAATTTGTGAGCCAATATGAACATCAACGCCCACCGCTTCCACACCCGGCAGAACTTTCATCTGGTGATACAATTCCGGGGCATCTGCCCATGGCACACCAAACTTATCGCCGGCTTTACCAGTTGAGATGTTTGGGTGTCCGCCCGCGGCCACATCCGGGTTCACCCGAAGGGCGACCGGCGCAACTTTGCCTAGGCCCATCGCAACTTCGGAGAGCTCAATCAGCTCCGCGCCGCTTTCCACGTTGAATTGGTGAATACCGGTTTCGAGCCCAAGAGCCATTTCCTCACGGGTCTTGCCGACACCGGAAAAGACGATGCGGTTGGCCGGAATTCCGGCTGCGAGGGCACGCCGCAGTTCACCACCGCTTACGACATCCGCGCCGCAACCTTCACTCGCCAATGTCTTCAGAACAGCGAGATTTCCATTTGCCTTGACCGAGTACGCGATGAGGCAATCCATGCCGTCAAACGCAGCCGCAATCACGCGCGCGTGGCGACGCAGCGTTGCCGTCGAATAGACGTAGACCGGTGTTCCGATCTCATCCGCAATTTCGTTCAGATCGACGCCTTCGCAATGAAGGTGGCCATCCTCATAGTTAAAATGATGCAAGCGCGATTATCAGCCGGGGCTGACCTCCCCCATGCTTTCCTCTTCGACTTCCAGCGTCGGAGCAGGTTTCGGGATCTCCCCGCCGAGAGAATTGTAATAGGTCGTACCCTCATTGATATCATTGCCTGCGAACAGCACAGCCGAATCAACCGGAGCAGACGTCTCCTCAGTCGGTGGTTCGCTGAGGATTGGGGGCGGGCGTTCCAGGTCGCCGCGCAGGCCGCAGCCAGCCAGGCCTGCCAGTGCGGAAAAAGCCAATGCGGTTTTGATCACATGTTTCATTTTACGGCGCTCCTATCCGAGGCGTTGTGTCCATTGCTCCACCTGTTCGGCCACCCGAACCGGTGAAGTTCCACCATAGCTTTGCCTGCTCATCGCTGAGGCTTCAACAGTGAGCACGGAAAATACGTCATTTGTTAGCCGGGACTCGACGGCCTGCATCTCTTCGAGGCTGAGCTCTGGCAGGTCGCAGCCTTTCTCTTCGGCTTTAGCGACCAGCGCTCCGGTGACATGGTGAGCATCGCGGAACGGCATCTTCAACTCGCGCACCAGCCAGTCGGCAAGATCGGTCGCGGTAGAGAAGCCTTTAGCGGCCGCAGCCCGCATATTTTCCCGGTTGAACGTGATGGTTTCGATCATCCCGGTCATCGATGCGGCGCAAAGCCCGAACGTGTCGAATGCGGAAAATGTCAGCTGCTTGTCGTCTTGCAGGTCTTTCGCATAGGCGAGCGGCAGGGCTTTCACCGCGCCTTGTAAGGATGCAAACTGACCGGTGATTAGGCTGGCTTTGGCCCGCACTAGTTCTGCCGCATCTGGATTGCGCTTTTGCGGCATGATGGACGATCCGGTCGACCAGGCATCTGAGAGTTTCGCAAAGGCAAACTGAGCGCTGGTCCAGAGCACAATCTCCTCCGCCAGTCGTGACAGATGGGTCGAAGCGATGGAGAGCGCCGACAGCGCTTCCAGGGCAAAATCGCGAGCTGAAACAGCGTCCAGGGAGTTCGCCATCGGGCGGTAAAACCCAAGCGCCTCGGCCGTCGCATCGCGATCGATGGTAAAGCCTGTTCCAGCGAGCGCGGCAGAGCCAAGCGGGCTTTCATTCAGTCGGCGTGCGCAATCGTCCAACCGGGCTCGGTCCCGCTCAATCATCTCGACATAGGCAAGCAGATGATGGCCGAGGGTCACAGGCTGCGCCGTCTGTAAATGCGTGAAGCCTGGCATCACCGCGTCTGTGTGTTCGCCAGCGCGTTTGACCAGCGACCGCTGTAACGCTTTCAGGCTCCGCCGCGCTTCTGTCAGCGCTCCGCGAGTCCAGAGGCGAAAATCGGTCACCACCTGATCGTTACGCGACCGCGCTGTGTGCATTCGACCCGCGGGCTCGCCGATAATCTCTTTCAGACGCGCTTCAACATTCATGTGAATGTCTTCCAACTCAGCGCGATATGGGAAGCTGCCATCCAGGACTTCCGCGATCACTTGGTCGAGGCCTTCCTGAATGGCGACATTGTCGGCTTCAGAAATAATCCCCTGCTCCGCCAGCATGTCAGCATGTGCCCGCGATCCGGCAATGTCTTCGCGGACCATTCGGCGATCCACATCGATCGAGGCATTGATCGATTGCATAATGTCGCTCGGCTGTGCGGCGAAGCGTCCACCCCACATTTGCTGGCCTTTTTTGCTCTCACTCGCCATATCGCTGTCTCGTCCTTGTCATCATCTGGAGGGCCCATCGCCCATGGATCGTTTCTTGCGCATTGCCATCCCGACCATGTTCGCCGGAGTCGCCCTGGCGCTGCTTTACTGGCTCTTTAGCGCCAGTTCAAAGGGAAGTAACCGCGACCCTGTGGCAAAATTGGCTGTCGGAACACTTTCCAAGCTGGATGTGAGCGACAAAGGCGCACCTGCACCCCCGGCACCGTTTGTCGATGGAGCCGGGAATGTCGTGCGTTATCAGGACTTTGAGGGGCAGGCGATCCTCGTGAATTTCTGGGCGACCTGGTGCGGGCCGTGCGAGCGGGAAATGCCGTCCCTTGCGGCGCTTGAGCGGTCGCGTGGATCCGACACGTTCAAAGTGATCGCGATCAGTGTCGATGAGCCGAGCGATCATGACTATGCCAAGACGCGGCTGCGCGAGCTTACCAATAGCGGGCTCGACTTTTATACGCTCGCCGACGGGCCTGAAGGTTGGAACATCGTCTATGACAGCGGCGCGGGCGGCGGATTCCCGACAACGATCCTCTATGACCGCAACGGTTTGAAAGTCGCCAAGCTGGAAGGCGATACCGATTGGGCGAGCTATGAAGCGGTCGCGCTCGTCGATCTGATCTCAAAAGACTAGATCAAACCGTCCCAAAGCAGCTTGAGACCAACCGCAAAGATCAATCCGTAGAGAATGCGGTAGAAGAGCTGCTGATCTATCCGTTTGACCAACCACGCGCCGAACAGGACGCCAAACGGGGCAATCGGAATGAGAATTAGCGACGTGGTGAGATTCGCTTGGTCGAATTGGCCGAGCATCGCATAGGGCAAGACTTTGACGAAATTGACGACGAAAAAGAACATGACCGCGGTCCCGGCATAGATCTGCTTGTCGAGATTTTGCGGGATCGCGTAAGCTTGAAAAGGCGGTCCGCCAGCGTGCGCAATGAAGCTCGTGAAGCCCGCCACTATACCCGAAATGAAGCCAAGCGGGCGGTTGTTCTGAATAAATGCATCCCCGCCGCGCGGCTTGAAAATCGCATAGAGGGGAAACAGAACGGCGATTGCCCCAACGAAAATCCTCACGATCCGATCGTCGACATATCCGGCGAGCAGCCCGCCTGCTGCGATCCCTAAGATCGCGCCCGGCAGCAACAGAATGAGCAGTTTTCGGTCCCAGTGTTTTCGGTAGGTCCAGACACCGACCCAGTCCATCACGATCAGGATCGGCAACATGATGCCCGCAGCCTGAATGGGTGAAATAACCAGCGCCATAAGAGGCACCGCCAGCAAGGCGAGCCCGCCAAAGCCGCCCTTGGACACGCCTGTAATCAGGACGGAAAAGACCGCCACACCCCAAAAGACCGGATCATGCCCCATGGCGCTTTATGTCGTCCCTATTGTGGGAGATCCAGCGCCAGCAACAGGGTGCGCTGATTGGCGCTGAAATTATCATCCGAGATCAACCAGATCCTCGTCGCGCCCGACGGGCTCTGGCCAATGGCGACCCCTTCAAAATTGTCCACCGGAAGGGGGCGCTTGAACACGCCGTCACCGATCCGCTCGCCATCCCGATCCACGTGCAGCATGACACGCGCGCCGCGAATGGGGTCATAAGCCCGGAATATTCTCGCTGATAAGTCGCCTTTGACATCCATGCCCGTCATCAAAAACAGAAGCGGTTGTTCCGTCGTTTCAACATCAGACAGGCTGCCATCCGTGTTCACCGTTCCGATGGGAGAGCCGCCCGCCTTGCGAAGTTCATATCCGACTGACAACCCGTCGCCGCTCAGTGACAGGGCTTCCGGCCCCCGATTGTCGGCGAGCAGCGTGCCATCCAATACGGGCGCTAGGCTAACGACCGGCGCAGATCGCGCTGCTGATCCGCATCGCTCAAGATCGAACGCAGAGATGCGATGATCCTGCTCAAAGCTGACAAAAGCCAGCCCGTCTCGATAATCGAGCCCTTCGGAATCGCCATCCCGCTTATTCGCAAAGAAATTGCCTCGGGCGTCTCTCATATAGGAGATCGCACCGATGCCATCCGGATGTCCGGTCTCAGGATCGACGCCAATCCAAACAAAAGCGCCAGCATCATTGATCGCGAGGAGCGATCCGGATCGCATCACAGAGAGCCCTGACAATCCACCGAAGTCTTTTTCACTGGACTTAAGCTGCCATGCCCCCGCCAGCGTGAGACCCGTCAACTGGTTTTCCCTCGCCTGCTCGTTGCCGCGTTCAGCTTCGATCACACGCAGATCCATCGAGATTGCCCGGGCATAGGATCTATCTTCAGGACATGACGCGGCGCGAAGGTCGTCGACATGGCTCGCATAAGACCAAACCCCGGTCGGCTGACCCGCCTCAACGGTCTGCGGGGGCTGCACATCCGCCGCAGCACAAGCGGAAATCGCGGCCACGGCCAGTATAGAAAGAATGCGCATGTGAAATCGTCCTCTTCAACGCTCGATTAAGCGCTTGAATACGGCATGGTCATGAAGAAAATTACATCTTTGTGCGGCGAACATCGCGACCCGAGCCGACTTTAGGACCACCGTAACGCGGCGCACCCGCCCCTGCCCCAGTCGTCGCCCCGCCAGGTTTGACGGTTTCACGGGTCAGTGGCGGCACGGCCATGGCTTCAGGCTTTGGCGCCTCGCCATTCTCATCAAACAGGCTGGCCAATTGCTCGGTCATCGCGCCGCCAAGCTGCTCGGCATCAACGATCGTAACAGCACGCTTGTAGTAGCGCGTAACATCATGGCCGATACCGATGGCGATCAATTCGATCGGGCTGCGGGTTTCCAGCTCTTCGATCACCTGACGGAGGTGGCGTTCCAGATAGTTTCCAACATTCACCGACAGCGTTGAATCATCAACCGGTGCACCGTCTGAGATGACCATCATGATCTTGCGTTGCTCCGGGCGGGCCAGGAGCCGGTCGTGCGCCCAGAGCAGGGCTTCACCATCAATATTCTCTTTGAGCAGTCCCTCGCGCATCATCAGGCCGAGATTCTTGCGCGCCCGACGCCACGGTGCGTCAGCAGACTTGTAGACGATGTGGCGCAGATCGTTCAGGCGCCCGGGCCCAGCAGGTTTGCCAGCCTTGACCCAGTCTTCGCGGCTTAGTCCGCCTTTCCAGGCTTTCGTCGTGAACCCGAGGATCTCGACTTTCACACCGCACCGTTCCAGCGTCCGGGCGAGAATATCTGCGCACAGGGCGGCGACCATGATCGGACGCCCGCGCATCGAACCGGAATTGTCCAATAGAAGCGTCACGACCGTGTCGCGGAAATTGCTGTCGTCTTCCTGCTTAAAGCTAAGCGGCGCGGTTGGGTCCGTAATCACGCGCGTCAGGCGCGCCGTATCGAGCACACCCTCTTCCAGATCGAACGACCAGGAGCGATTCTGCTGCGCCATCAGACGGCGTTGCAGCTTGTTGGCAAGCTTCGACACCGCCCCTTGTAGGCTTTCGAGTTGGTGATCAAGATAGGCGCGCAGACGCGTCAGCTCTTCCGGATCGCACAAGTCCGGCGCCTGAGCGATTTCATCGTTCGCATTGGTGAACGCTTTGTACTGGAAGCGGTCCTGGTCATCTCCATCGCGAAAGTTCGGACGGAGCGGCTTGGTCCCGTCGTCGCTATCTTCCGGATTATCTTCGGCGTCCATGTCGGCATCGGCATCGACGGAGACATTGGTTTCCTCGCCTTCCATGTCGTCGGTGTCGCCGGCATCGATCTCTTCCATGGTCGCGCCCTGGGTTTCTTCCCCGGACTCGCCGTCCTCGGCAGAGTTCTCCTGATTATTTTGGTCAGATTCCTCTTCGGATTCCTGATCCTGTTCGCCCTGGTCTTCGCCCGCTTCGTCGCCTTTGGTGAGATCGCGGATCAAAGCCTGGATCGTCTTGGCGAACTCTTCTTGATCGTGCAGCTGATCAATGAGCTTATCGAGTGTGTCAGACCCGCGTTGATTGACCTCATCGCGCCAGAGCGCAGCGATGCCTTCAGCTTCTTGGGGAAGCGGGCGGCCGGTCAGGCGTTCCCTGAGCAGGAACTCGACCGCTGGCGCCAGCGGCGCGTCCTGACGGTCTTCCATACGCGTGTAGCCCGCTTTCTCGCAGCGCGATGCGAGTGCAGCATCAAGATTGTTCGCCGTACCATCCATGGCCCTCGCGCCGATGCTCTCAATTCGGGCGCGCTCAGCCGCTTCGTAGACTTGTCGACCAACCTCGCCATCCGGGCGCGATTTTGCGTGCGCGACGGGATCATGGTGCGCCATACGCAGCGCTGTCGCGTCAGCCTCACCGCGAACCCGCGCTGCTACCTCTGGCGCGAGATCGCGCGGCGGCGGCACAAGCACGAGCCGATCGGCCTCTGCCCGCGGCCCATCACCGGAAAAGTTCACTTCGACATCCCGCGTCTGGCTCATCGCCTTCGCGGTGGTCGCAAGTGCCTGCTTGAACAGCTCGTAAGGGGCCTCGTCGGTTTTACTCATGCGGCTGACTTAGCGCGCGCAAACAGATTTGCGAAGGGGCATTTGGACGCCTGACGTGAGGTCACGCTGAAAGTGTTGCTGGCGCGCGCTAATCCGTTGCCAGCGCAGCGGATGAACCCGCCGCGGAGTGATCGCGCTGAGGCGATGCGACCTCCGCCCGAATCCGTCGGAAAACAACGCCTCCCGCAAGAATGCTGGCAAGAAAACACAGCGAGGCCCCAACCTGCGTCGCGGGCCCGGGTAGAAACAGCGTCAGAAGTACCAGAGCAGCGAGAGATTCGCGCTCCCAATTCAACCAACCGAATCGATGCGCCCGCGCTGCAACGAACCAGAGTGCTGGTACCAGCAGGACAAGCTCATAATACATGGAGTAAGGCGCCGTCAGCAGCGTCGCGCTCGCCACGACGCTGTATTGCCACTTGGGATCGTCCGTTTTACGACACGTCCAAACCACAGCGACCAGGGCGGCCAAATAGGAGACGCCTGCCAATACGGTCGCAAATGCATCCGGAACCCAGGCCAGCCGCGCCGCCGCGTACACGTTGACCATTTTATAGAGTGGCATCGCACCATCCGTCACGGAACCTGACACAATCCCCAGGAACTCGAAGAACGCGCGCCACGTTTCAACGCCCAGCGCCAGTGCGGATCCTAGCCAGAGCCCCAAGCTACCCACCGCAGCGACGGCGAACGCGCGCCAATGCCCTCCAGCGAGGAATATGACGGGAAGCAGGATCCCCAGCTGCGGCTTAAGCGTCAAAACGGCTGCGGCAAGTCCGGCGAGGATCGGTCGTGATCTCGAATTGAAGACGGCCAAAAGCATGAGGCTGGCTGTGAACAAGGCGTTTTGTCCGGTGTTCAGAACGATCAGAACCGGCAGCGTCGCCATCAGTGCTGCCAGAGCCCGTCCACGCACACCGACTGAATGTAGAACTGCCGCAAACGCCGCCAGACCCAGCCCGCACCAAAGGGCATAGGCCGCCTCGAACGGTAGCAGGCCAATCGGCGCAAAGATCAGGCTGGCATGGGGCGGATATTGCCAGGTGAGACCGTCAACGCTCGCCTCAGGCCGGTGCAGTTGCATTGCGGCCTCAAGTCCATCTGATGCGTACAGCGCGGCAAGATCACCATTCAGCGTTTCCCGCGCCGCCGACCAGAATGCCACGAAATCACCGCCCACAACAAAGCCGGATGTGCCACCAAAAATGTAGAGCGCTAGAATCGCGTACTGGAACGCTGCCATCACCAGGATAAGGGTGAAGGCCAGATTAGGCTGAAAATAGCGTTCAAGACTGGACATGGATCGACCTGTTTCAGGCCCCATGTCCTAGCGCGAACACGATAAAATTTGATGAAACGAGGCGCGGCGCGCCCGAACCCTACTAGGCGACTTTCACCATCAGAGCGCTTTCTGGCAGCTCTTCCGCAAAGCAACGCTGGTACATTTCAGCCACCAAAGGCCGCTCCAGCTCGTCACACTTGTTGAGGAAGGTCATCCGGAATGCGTGTCCGAGATCTCCGAAGATGGCAAAATTCTCCGCCCAGGTGATCACCGTCCGCGGGCTCATCACCGTCGACAGATCACCGTTCATGAAAGCGTTTCGGGTGAGATCAGCCAGCGTCACCATGCGGCTCAGCGTTTCAGTGTCGACATCACCTGCCTTGGTCGCTACGATTTCGACTTCGGCGTCATGCTCGAGATAATTCAGCGTGGTGACAATGCTCCAGCGGTCCATCTGACCCTGGTTCAATTGCTGCGTGCCGTGGTAGAGGCCGGTCGTATCGCCGAGGCCAACCGTGTTCGTGGTCGCGAACAGACGGAAGTATGGATTAGGCTCGATCACCCGGTTCTGATCCAGAAGCGTCAGCTTGCCGCTTGCTTCCAGCACGCGCTGGATCACGAACATCACGTCTGGACGACCGGCATCATATTCGTCGAAGGTGATCGCGACTGGGCGCTGCAGCGCCCATGGCAAGATCCCTTCGCGGAATTCTGTGATCTGCGCCCCGTCTTTCAGAACAATCGCATCCTTGCCGACCATGTCGATCCGCGAGACGTGGCTGTCCAGGTTGACCCGGATCATCGGCCAGTTGAGCCGAGCCGCAATTTGCTCAATGTGGGTCGACTTACCTGTGCCGTGATAGCCCTGCACCATGACGCGTCGGTTGTGTTCAAAGCCCGCGAGCAGCGCAATCGTGGTTTGCGGGTCGAACCGATAGGACTCATCGATCGCGGGGACGTATTCCGTGCGGTCCTTGAATCCATGGACGATCAGATCCGTATCGAGGCCAAACACCTCGCGAACATTGATTTTTTCCGTGGGCTTCAGGCCTTGCAGGGCGTCGCTATCGCTCATCACAGTCATGCGAATGGTCTTTCATCGAGTCATTTCAACGCTCACCTATCACAACGGACGCTCGCGCCAAGTGTGACATTGGGGGAAGCAGTGTGTTTGTTTGCGCCAGACTGGCATTGTGAGCACACTCGCCCTAAGTCGATGCAGAGCGATAATCAGCGCGAAAGACCGAATCCATGCCGCATATCACCGCAAATAATATCCAGATTGCCTATGAAGACTACGGAAATCCGGAGCACCCAGCCGCCCTGCTGATCATGGGACTAGGCGGCCAGCTGACCATGTGGTCGGACGAACTGGTTGAGGATCTGGTGGCTGGTGGATACCGCGTTATTTTGTTCGACAATCGCGATATCGGCTTGTCGCATCATCATACGGACGAAAAGGCGCCGGGTATTTTGCGCCAAATCGTACTTCGCCGCATCGGTCTGAAACTCAAGGCGCCGTACGAATTGATCGATATGGCTCGCGACACAATTGGGTTGATGGACGCCTTGAGACTGGACACGGCCCATCTGGTCGGAATCTCCATGGGCGGCATGATCGCCCAACACGTTGCCTCGCTAAGTCCCGACCGGGTCAACAGCCTGACAGCGATCATGACAACGACTGGCAACCCAAAGCTACCACGTCCATCAGGCGAGATCATGAAAGCAATGATCCGCCGCGGCCCACAACCTACGACGCGCGACGCCATCATCGATCAATCCGTCGCCACATTCGAAGTGATCGGAACACCCGGCGAGAACCAGAATACCAATGGCATGCGCGATCGAATTACCCGATCCTATGATCGCAGCTACCATCCGGCAGGATTGATGCGTCAGATGTCCGCGATCGTCGCTTCGGGAGACTTCCGCAAGCATACACGCAGCATCAAGGCCCCGACGCTCGTTTTGCACGGCACAGCCGATCCCCTGGTTCCGATCGAAGGGGGGCGCGATATTGCGAAGCTCGTCAGAGGCGCCCGTATGGTCGAGCTGGACGGCATGGGCCACGATGTCCCGCCGCGCTTCCTGCCAGAGATTACGCAGAACATGCTCGATCATTTCGCGTCGACAAAAGTCTACGCATAGATCGATCTTTCGCGGCGGCACCGGGTTACGCCGGTGCATTCTTCTGCTTTGATGCCCGCGAAGGCGAGCGCAGACACGTCGGAAATAGCAGGAGGACCACATCGTGGCAGACCACCAGGATATACTTACTCATCTCGAAGATGGCATCCTGACCATCACTCTGAACCGTCCAGACAAGTTGAACGCCTGGACCGGGACGATGGAATCCGAGTGTCGCACCGTGATCACAGAAGCGGGCGACGATGACGCTGTGCGATGCATCGTCATCACGGGCGCGGGCCGCGGGTTCTGCGCTGGTGCGGACATGGACGGTCTGCAGGAGATTGGGGACGAAGCCGAAGATGTGGGCGCGGCTGACGCGCCGGTCTCGTCTTCTACCCCCTACACGGAAGATCTAGAAGCGTTGTATCCTGGCCGGTTCGGCTATCTCTATCACTGCCCCAAGCCGATCATTGCTGCCATTAACGGCCCCTGCGCTGGGATTGGATTGATTTTCACGCTCTATGCAGACTTTCGCTTTGCGGATCAGACCGCGAAATTTACCACAGCCTTTGCGCAACGTGGCCTGATTGCGGAGCATGGGATCGCCTGGCTATTACCGCGCCTGATCGGGGAAGCGCACGCCCTGGATCTGCTGTTCACAGCACGTGTCTTTAGAGGCGACGAGGCGGAACGTGTTGGCCTGGTCACCCGCGCCCTCCCCACCAACGAGCTGATGCCGCATGTCATGGATACGGCGACCCATCTGGCGAAGAATGTCTCTCCACGTTCGCTCGCCATCATGAAGCGCCAAATTCGCGAAAGCTACACGCAGAGCTTCGCCCGGTCGCTCGATCTGGCGAACTTCGAAATGGAGCAGAGCTTTGCGAGCTTCGACTTCAAGGAGGGTGTCGACAGTTTCGTCGAGAAACGCCCGGCTCAATTCAAAGGTCGATGAGCCCTAGTCCCGCGTAAACACAATCTCTCCGTGAATGACCGTCATCACGGTTTCCGCTTGCAGGATTTCATCCTCCGGAACGGTCATGATGTCCCGGTCAAAAACCGTGAAGTCGGCGAGTTTGCCAACTTCAATTGTGCCAAGATCATCTTCCATGAACGCCGCATAAGCGGGCGCCGAGGTGAACAGGGTAAGAGCTTGCGCTCGTGTGAGAGCCTCTTCTGGGTACCAGTCCTCGGTGCTGAAGCCTTCCAGGTCCTTGCGAGCGACAGCGGCATAAAACTCGATTTGCGGCGTGCCCACCTCGACCGGCGCATCCGATCCACCAACAATGATCGCGCCAGTTTCCAGCAAGGATTGCCACGCATAAGCCCCGTACAAGCGATCCCGTCCGAGGCGATCCGGGGCGAACTTCAAATCACCAATAGCGTGGCTCGGCTGCATTGATGCAATCAATCCAAGCGAACCGACGCGGGCGATATCTTCCGGGTGCAGGATCTGCGTGTGTTCAATGCGCCAGCGATCTTCGGCATCGTGCCCCCCTGCTTCGAACGTATCCATGATCCTCCGGTTCGCGAGGTCGCCGATTGCGTGAATCGCAAGCTGAACATCTGCACCTTCCGCACGGTTCATGAGCTGGGCGAGCGCACCCGGTTCCATCAGCGACAAGCCGCTCGTGTCAGGACGATCGGCATATGGCTCGAGGAGCAAGGCCCCACGGGAGCCGAGAGCGCCGTCCATATAGAGTTTCACAGCGCGATTGGTGATGGTGTCCGTTTCGTTTTTTCGGCCTGCCGCAATCTCAAAACCAGCTTCGTCAAACGCGTTGTGCACGCGCAGCGGCAACCGTCCTTCCAGATCCAGACGCTCCATGACACTCGCATGGGACGGGTCGACGCTCATATTGTGAGTGCCTGTCCAACCCCGTGCCGAGTAATTCGCCGAGCCGACGGTATACGCGCGAATGATGTCTTGCTCCGTCGGCTGTGAGACCAGCGCAAGCACCTGGCCCATCGCAAAATCGATCAAGATGCCGGTCGCTTTGCCATCGGCGTCGCGCTCAATCTTGCCGCCCTCAACGTCCGATGTTGTGTCGTCGATTCCGGCCGCAGCGAGAGCCGCGCTATTGGCGACGAGTGCGTGGCCATCAGCGCGCGCGAGAATGACGGGATTGTCTGGACTGACGGCATCAAGATCCGCCACATTCGGCATTCGTCCCTCTGGCCAACCGGTTTCTATCCAGCCACGTCCAAACAGCACCTGGTCCGCTGGCACGCCCTGGAGTTCGGATTCAATCCGAGTGACGAGTTCAGTGATGGAGGCGGTGCCCTCCAGATTCAGGGTGAGTTCGCGCTGCCCAATGTTGAGCAGATGCGCATGGCCGTCTGTGAAGCCCGGAAACATCACGGCGCCATCCAGATTTATGAGCGTGACTTCATCCTCGGCCCAGTCCTGCGACATTGGCGGACTAATGGCGACGATGCGCCCGGCGCTATCGATTGTTACGGCTTCAACCGTTTCATCGCCATTGCCGGTATAGATGGTCCCGCCGGTAAAGATGGTTAGGTCGCTACTCGCGTCCAGCGGGTCCGTCACCGTTGGGTCCTCTGGCGCCGCCTGACATCCCACAAGCAGAGCCGATCCTAGTAACGCTCCAACAAATCTTCGCATAAACGTTCTCCCTCAACTCACTCAGGCAAGGGTGTAACCGGCTTTTCAGCCCGCGCAAAGCAACAAGAAAAAACGCGCCCCGGATTCCGGAGCGCGTTTCTTTTAGAACGTCTGAGAAAACAGCCTTAGGCTTCTTCTTCTGCCTTTTTGGCGATATTCTTCTTGATCTTCAGCGCTTTGACAGACAGGACATCGTCCTTCGCCTTGGCGAGATAGGCATCGAGGCCGCCCAGCTTATCCACTGTACGCAGCGCTTTTGCAGCGACGCGCATGGAGAAACGCTGGTCCAGCGCCTCAGAATGCAGGGTGACATTGACCAGGTTTGGCATAAACCGACGCTTGGTCTTGATATTCGAGTGGCTGACATTGTGTCCGACCATTGGGCCTGTGCCAGTAAGTTCACATACGCGGGACATGGGTCGCTCGCTCATTGTCTAGATTGAAACCGAAGCGCGGCTATTACGCCGCAAGATCGGGGACGTCAAGCACTCAGATGAGTCGAAGTGTAGCCGCTGAAAATCCGTGCATAAACCGGATTTAATCGAGGCAAAACAGTGGCGGCCCTGTTCAGCCTAGCTTTTGCCATACACATATATATCAAATGCAATTCATCCAATTGAGAGGCGTTCGCTATGATTAAGAAACTGCTCGCATCTGCTGCTCTGGCTACGCTTACCGTCGCCAGCATTTCGGGCGCTGATACAGCATTGATCGAGCCGCAAATCCTCAGCCAGATCGAAGCCGGTCAGCCGATGCAGATGGACTATACGATCAAGGCCAGCGCGTGGGTGCTCATCTTACCGATCACCGGGAAGGCCAACTTTCAGGTGAAGATGAACAAGGATACCTACTCGATCAAAAGCCAGGTCAAGACGACGGGCCTTGCCGACATTCTCGTCAATTATGACATGGAGCTCGCTTCATCCGGCTACACCACCCCTGATGGGCTCAACACCTATGCGTACATCTCGCAGAACAAGGACGGTAAGAAAAACCGTCGTGTGGATCTCAAATATCTCGGTGATGAGTTCGAGATGGTCGCGACCCCAGCCTTCGGGAATCTCGGAGACCCTGCAGCTACCGCCCCACAAGTGCTCGAAGCAAAAGATCCCGTCACAGCGCTGATCTCATTTGCCCTCGAACCGCGCGCGGAAGGCGAAGACCCTTGCGGCGGTCCGCTAAAGATCTTTGATGGCCGACAGCTCACCCACTTGCATCTGACCAATCACGGCCTGACCAATGTGAAGTCCGAAGCCTGGCGCGGTGAAGCCTATGAGTGTCATATTGAGATGGACAAAGTCGCTGGATACAAGCCGGGCGAGGCCAACAAGGATACGCTGACGGGCATTGATGGTCCTCTACGCATGTGGCTCGCTCCTTTGCCGAACGGCGCGCATGTGCCGGTCCGCATTGAGGCCGAAACCGACGATATCGGCACGGTGACACTGCAGGCGTCGCAGCTGCGCTTCACGCCGCTGGAGCAATAAACGCTCCTTTCCACAATTAATGCGCGCTCGGAAGGCGTTGAGAACGGGTTTGAAACCCACTTGCTCCTCCGAGCGCGTTGACGTGCGCGCAGGCCCTGCCTAAGCGAGTCACCATGACAAAGAAGCCTTTGAAACTCGTCAGCTGGAATATCAATTCGGTACGGCTGCGTATTCCCAATGTAGAAGCTTTCGTCGCCGCAGAAGCGCCGGACATTATCTGCTTCCAAGAAATCAAATGCCAGAATGCCGAGTTCCCGGAGAAAGCCTTCAAGCAAATGGGGTTGCCGCACCTCGCGATTAACGGCCAGCGCGGCGGGCATCATGGCGTCGCCATTGCCAGCAAGGCGCCAATCGAGATTCTCGAAACCCCGGCCCTCTGCCGCGAAGGTCATGCCCGCGTGAACGCTGTCAGCGTAGAAGGCGTCGAGATCCATAATATCTATCTGCCAGCGGGGGGCGACGTCCCGAACCCGGACGAGAACCCGAAATTCGCTCATAAACTCGATTTCGTAAAACGCCTCGGGCGGCATTATGGAAAATCCGCCAAAGACGGTACGCCGCGCGTTCTCGTCGGAGATCTCAACATCGCGCCGCACCCGAACGATGTCTGGTCACACAAACAACTTCTGAAAATCGTGTCGCATACGCCGGTGGAGACCGAGGGTCTTGAAAAAGCCCGTAAAAAGGGTGGCTTCACTGACATTGCCCGTCACGTTCATGATGAAGATCAACGCCTCTATTCGTGGTGGAGCTATCGTGCACGCGACTGGGCGGCTTCGAACAAAGGACGCCGGCTCGATCATATCTGGACCACAGACGCCGCAACAGCGCTCACGGATATGGATAGTTACCGCGTGCACCTCGCCTGGCGCGGTGGCTGGAAGCCGTCTGACCACGCGCCGATCAGTATCGAGATCGCCCGACCTTAGCTTGACGGCGAAAGCCCTGAAAATTGTGATTTAAAGGCAGGCAATTCCGCCCAATAGTCGCGCAGGGCGACACGCGTCATGCAATCTTTAAATTTAGAAAACTGATACTTTTCTGAGGTGTAGCGTGAGCTCTCCGCCTATGCATGGCAGCTCTTCGCGAACTCGCTTGTTAGGCAAACTAATTCCCGCAAACCTGATCTCGCAACGTGACCGCACAACCGCCGCCAGCGCGGAAAGACATAATCATGTTGCGGGAGGGATTTCTGGTCGCCCCGCGGGTCGACGCCAACTTGAAGGATGAAATCCATGCGTAAAGCTATTGCAACTCTTATCGCCGCTGTCGCTCTGGCAGCACCAATCGCCCAAGCTGAGGGCACGCCTATCACAGTAAAACTGAAATATGACGGAACACTTCTGGCAACCGTTGACGGTGCAAAATCGGTTTACCGATCGATCCGGTCGCAAGCCACTGACGCGTGCAGCCACAAACAACCCGTCACAAGCCAGGTTCGCGTAGATCGCACCTGCCGCGACGACCTGGTTGATCAGGCGATCGGCAAGATCCGCTTGGCCGCGATAGAGGACGGACTACAGCCGCTCTATGTATTTGCGGCACTTGAGTCTGACGAAGGGACGTCCAAGCAATAACTGACGTCCGAAAACGAAGAGCGGGCGGTGACAGATGTCGCCGCCCGTTTTTGGTTCGAAGCCGCTCGGCGTTTAGGCGACGCGCTCGACCATCATATGCTTGATTTTGGCGATCGCCTTGGCGGGGTTCAGGCCTTTGGGACAAACCTGCGTGCAATTCATGATCGTGTGGCAGCGGTACAGCTTGAATGGATCTTCCAGATCATCAAGGCGCTCACCGGTGGCCTCATCACGACTATCAATTAACCACCGATACGCCTGCAATAGCGCGGCCGGACCAAGATACTTATCGCCATTCCACCAATAGGATGGACACGAGGTCGAGCAGGATGCGCAAAGGATGCACTCATACAAGCCATCGAGATGCTCACGCTCTTCCTCGGTCTGGTTCCATTCTTTCTCAGGTTCCGGTGTGTCGGTCTTGAGATAGGGCTGCACGTAGGCGTGCTGCGCATAGAAATTGGTGAGGTCCGGGATCAGATCCTTCACAACCGGCTGATGCGGAAGCGGCGCGATTGTGATGTGCGGCCCGGCAATCTCTTCCCAACCCTGCGTACAGGCAATCGTATTATGCCCGCCAATATTCATCGCGCAGGAGCCGCACACGCCTTCGCGGCAAGAGCGGCGGAAGGCCAGCGTCGAGTCGATTTCGTTTTTGATGTGGATCAGGATGTCGAGGACCATCGGCCCGCACTTGTCTGTATCGACAAAATACGTGTCCCATCGCGGGTTACCACCCTCTTCCGGACTGTAGCGATAGACCTTGAACTTCTTGACGTTCTTGGCGCGCTCCGGCTTTGGCCAGGTCTTGCCCTTTTTCGGCGCGGAGCCTTTAGGAAGTGTCAGCTGTACCATGCTCGCTCCTAGTAAACCCGCTCTTTGGGTTTGATATATTCGATCTCGTTCGACATCGTGTAATTGTGCACCGGACGGTAATCGATGGTCACTTCGCCGGCATCATTGGCCCAGGCGAGCGTGTGTTTCATCCAGTTTTCATCATCGCGTTTGTCGAAGTCTTCGCGGGCATGCGCGCCGCGGCTTTCCTTACGATTGGCCGCCGAGTTCACCGTCACAGCCGCCTGGCCGATCAAGTTGTCGAACTCGAGCGCTTCCATCAGATCGGTGTTCCAGATCATGCCGCGATCATCGACCCGCATACCGGCGGCTTTTTTCTGCACGCCGTCAATCTTCTCGACGCCTTCATCCAGGACTTCACCGGTACGGAATACGGCACAGTTTTCCTGCATGGCGCGCTGCATCTCAAGACGAAGCTCTGCGACTGAGTGATCGCCATCCGCGTTGCGGATACGATCGAACCGAGCAATGTGCGCATCGGTCTGAGTATCCGTCATGGTCGGTTGGCTGGCGCCCGCTTGCAGCGTTGCGCCGCAGCGCAGGCCTGCCGCCCGGCCGAACACAACCAGGTCGATCAGCGAGTTAGAGCCAAGTCGGTTGGCTCCGTGTACGGAGACGCAGGCCGCTTCGCCAACGGCCATCAGGCCAGGCACGACCGCATCTGGATCGCCATCTTTCTTGGTCAGCACTTCGCCGTGATAATTCGTCGGAATGCCGCCCATATTGTAGTGAACTGTAGGCAGAACAGGAATTGGCTCACGGGTCACATCCACGCCAGAGAACACTTTCGCTGTCTCGGAGATCCCAGGCAGACGCGCCGCCAGAGTTTCCGCCGGTAGGTGTTCGAGGTGCAGGAAGATGTGATCCTTGTTTTCGCCCACGCCGCGGCCTTCGCGGATCTCGATCGTCATTGAGCGAGAGACCATATCGCGCGGCGCGAGATCTTTCACGCTCGGCGCATAACGTTCCATGAAACGCTCGCCTTCGGAGTTGGTGAGATAGCCACCTTCACCGCGTGCGCCCTCAGTGATCAGGCACCCGGCGCCGTAAATGCCAGTTGGGTGGAACTGGATGAACTCCATATCCTGAAGCGGCAGACCCGCCCGAAGGACCATGGCGTTGCCGTCTCCTGTGCAAGTGTGTGCCGAGGTACAGCTGAAGAAGGCCCGTCCGTAGCCGCCGGTCGCCAGGATAACTTTCTGTGCGCGGAAACGATGCAGTGTGCCGTCGTCCAGTTTCCAGGCTGTCACACCCCGGCAAGCGCCTTCATCATCCATGATCAGATCGAGCGCGAAATACTCGATGAAGAACTCGGTATCGTTCTTGACGCACTGCCCATACAGCGTGTGCAGCATGGCGTGGCCGGTGCGGTCAGCTGCAGCACACGTGCGCTGGACCGGAGGGCCCTGACCCATTTCGGTCGTATGACCCCCGAATGGGCGTTGATAGATCTTGCCCTCTTCGTTTCGGCTGAACGGCATGCCCCAATGCTCGAGCTCGTAAACCGCTGCGGGTGCTTCGCGGGCAAGGTATTCAATTGCGTCCTGATCACCGAGCCAGTCGGATCCCTTCACAGTGTCATACATATGCCACTGCCAGCTATCCGGGCCCATATTGCCGAGCGAAGCAGCGATGCCGCCTTGCGCTGCAACAGTGTGCGAGCGGGTTGGGAAGACTTTCGTGATACAAGCCGTTTTTAATCCAGCCTGCGCCGCGCCTAGCGCCGCACGAAGTCCTGATCCGCCAGCGCCAATCACGACGACGTCATAAGTGTGATCGACGAATTTATAATCGCTCATCTTCTATCTCTCCGAGCCAGCGCTTAAGCGCCCGCCGTGAACCAAATCTTCAGTACCGACAGGATCGTCGCTACAGCCAAAGCGAACACCGCAAACGTATTCAGAATAAGAAGCGCTTGTCGTGTTCCGCTCTTACCGATGTAGTCTTCAATGACGACCTGAATGCCCAGACGCATGTGATATAGCGCCGCACTAAGGGTCAAAATCAGCAAAATCGCATTCACCGGTTGCGCCACCCATGTCAGCGCACCCTCATAGCCTGCTTTGCACGCGTGAATGATGGAATACATGAACCATGGCACCAAGAATAATAGCGCCAAAGCCGTCACTCGTTGACGAATGTGATGCGACGTACCTGTACCGGCAGAACCCAGGCCCCGAACGTTTTTTGCACTCGTTGTCATCGCCGTCCCCTTAGTAGAATGATGCCAGCGACCAGATGACCGCCGCACCAATGATCGCGAAGGCGACGTTAAACATGGACCAGAGGCTTGCAACGCCTGGACTAAATCCAACCATCGGACCGTCCCAGATCAAGTGACGCAGACCATTTGCGAAATGATACAACACGGCCATGGACCAGAAAAATAACAGGATCTGTCCTGGCAAGCTGAAAGCGATGCCTTCTACAAACGCGTAGGCCTCGGGCCCTGTTGCCAGTGAAATCAGCCAGGCCCCAATCAGGAATGCGCCGCCATAGAGGCCGACGCCAGAAACCCGATGGAATATTGAGCCTGCCATGGTCCAATGCCATTTCCAGACCTGCAGATGCGGCGATAGGGGGCGTGAGTCAGCCCGTCCCTGTCCAGCCATATAGTCACTCCAATGCAAATGCACTTTCGATGCGGCATCTCTTAAGCGCGTCGAAAAGCGTGTCAACGCGTCCGAGCGCCCGGATTCAGTCACTTTCGCGCTGCCGCAGCGTGAACTGAAGCGGCGCGACAGGTGTCTTTTCAGACCGCTCATAACCACCTAGCGTGCGAAAAACCTTCAAGGGGAACCCTATGTCATTTTCCACGCTTCGCATCGCCGCGCTGAGCTGCGTGCTTATCCTCGCTGCTCCCACGGTGATTGCACAGAGTCTGCCGGACTTGATTGACCAGTACGAGGTTTTCAACCGTGAAGGCGATCCAGACGAAGCGGCACGCGCGCAAGGGGTGGAACCACGGATTTGGTGGACTGTAACTCCTGAACATGTCGAGGCACGCGCCGAACAGGCCGCGATGATGCTGGACGCCCTGAATGCGCTCGAAACACCGGAGCAAGGGCCGGAAACCGCGATCCTGCGCCATTTGCTGCAAGCCAGCGTCGATGCGCATCATTATGACACCGCACGTATTCCGTTCACAGGCGATTGGGGCTTTTTCGCCGCGCCCGCTTATACCGCGATGCGCACCCGCCTCACCACGCGTGCAAGTGCCGAGGCCTGGACTGCCCGGGTCAACGACTTGCCGCGCTTCTTCGACGAACAGATCGACAATATGCAACGTGGTGTCGATACCGGCTGGACCCAGCACGGCGACCCCCTCGCAACCTCGATCGCTCAGATCCGGGCACAGGTGGTTGAAGACCCCACTGACAGCACGCTGTTTCTACCGTTTGAATCGCTCGAGGCGTCGGATCTGAGCCAGCTCGATATTATCACGCTCAGAAACCAGGGGAAAACGGCAGTACAGCGCGCGATCGACGCCTATGCAAACCTTCTGGAATTCATGGAAGAAGACTACGCCCCAACCGCGCGGGCTGAACCTGGCCTGGCCTCGCTCGAGGGCGGACAGGCGGCTTACGCCGTCGCAGTCAGCTTCCACACCGCAGGCGCAGGCTACTCACCCGAAGACATCCACCAGCTTGGACAATCTGAAGTCGCGCGTATCCGCGCCGAAATGGACAAGATCATCGATGAAGTAGAATTCGAGGGGAGCTTTGATGAGTTCATTGCTTTCCTCCGCTCCGACCCGCAATTCTACGCTGAGACCCCAGACGAGTTGCTGGAAAAAGCTGCCGAAATGAGCAAGCGACTGGACGCGATCCTACCGCGTTACTTTGGAACGCTTCCGCGCCTGCCCTATGGCGTCGAAGCGGTGCCAGCCGCGATTGCACCGGGATACACGACCGGGCGCTATTCTGGCGGCGATGCGGAGAAAGGCATTGCTGGCACCTATCTGGTCAACACTTACGCGCTCGATCAACGCCCGCTCTATGAGCTGCCTGCTTTGTCCGCGCACGAAGCCGTCCCCGGGCACCATTTGCAAATCGCCCTGGCACAGGAACTCGAAGACGTGCCGGAGTTTCGCAAGTCGTATTATGCGACTGCGTTCGGCGAAGGATGGGGCCTCTATGCGGAGAAGCTCGCGGGAGAGGCCGGGTTCTATCGCACGCCTTATGAGCGGTTCGGCCAGCTATCATATGAAATGTGGCGCGCTTGCCGCCTGGTCGCGGATACCGGCCTGCATCACTATGGCTGGAGCCGGGAAGAGGCAGAGGCCTGCTTCAACAACAATACCGCCCTCGCCCCGCTCAACATCAAGACCGAAGTCACCCGCTATATCGGCTGGCCGGGTCAAGCCACGGCCTACAAAATCGGCGAGTTGAAGATCCTTGAATTGCGCGCCAAAGCCAAATCTGCGCTAGGTGAGCAATTCGATATCCGCGCCTATCACGACGTCGTCCTAGGCGCTGGAGCGATGCCGCTTGATGCCCTTGAGTCACGCGTCGAAACCTGGATTGCGTCGCAATTGGCGGAATCCTCTGCGGAGTGACGAAGCGAACATTTGCCGCGCCCTCGATTGGCGTCGCGTCAGGCTTTCCACTGTGCGAATGACAGCCCTAGACTGACCCTGTGCAACAGAACGCCCCCGACGAACCGGCCTCGCTTCAGACGCCGCAACGCCTGAGCAATCGCCAGGTCTGGGCGCTAACGCTGGCGGCGGCGGTGGTCACAGCGAACGCCTATTATGTTCACCCGATTATTGCCCGCGTTGCTGAGGATTTTCAGGTCAGCGCGTCAATGATCGGGATCGTGCCGGCCTTTAATCAAATCGCTCTGGCGCTTGGCATTTTTCTGTTGTTACCGCTCGGAGATCGCTACTCCAATCGGACCCTGTCCACGGTGTTTGTCTGGGGGCAGTTCCTGTCCATCACATTGATGGCGTTTTCGCGCGATTTCGCGCTTTTCGTCACTGGATCGACCTTGCTGGGTTTCGCCACCATCGTCCCATACCTCCTGCCGACTTATGTGTCCAAGCGGGTCGACGCACAGGAGCTTGGCAAAGTCACCGCCATGCTGACGACCGGCATAATCGCCGGGATATTGATTGCACGAGCTGGCGCAGGCGTCGTCGCAGAGTATTTTGGATGGCGAACCGTATATTACATTGCGTCGTCTTTGATGCTGATCGTCGCGATCCTTCTCCCGCTCTCCATGGACCGGCGGGAACCGTCATCCATGACCGCTAAGCCAACCTCTTATCTGACCCTGATCGGTTCCATGCTGCCGCTGACGGGCCGCTATCCGGAGGTGCTGCTCTCAGGCAGCATTCAGGCGCTCAGCTTCGGCATATTCATTTCGATCTGGATGGGGTTGGGTTTGCACCTGACCAGCCCTGAAATGGGCTACGGCGTCGATGTCGTCGGCTATCTCGCGATCCTCGCTATCGTCAATGTCGTGACAACCCCCAAATTCGGCGCGCTGGCCGACCGGATGGGACCGCGAAAGACGCGCCTGATTGCATCCGGCTTTCGCCTGGTGGGAATTTCCCTTTTTCTATTCTTCGGGCACAGCCTATGGCTGCTCATCATTCCGATCCTGATCGCAAACATTTTTGGCCCGGTCATGGATGTGACCGGGCGCATGACCATCCTGAAAGAGAAGCCAGAGATCCGCACGCGCCTGATGACAGTCTATATCGTCTTCATGTTCCTTGGCGGCGGAATCGCCAGCTGGGCCGGCACCGCCGTGTACGATTATTGGGGATGGACCGGGAATGCGACCCTCGCAGTTTCGCTGTCGATTATCGTCAGCGCGCTCAGCGCCTGGGCGTATCTGCGCTTCGAACGCTGACCCAAAAAGCCCGCCCCTTTGCAGAGACGGGCCTATTGGCTTCATCTTCTAGTGATGGAGAGGTTTAGCCGCCAAAACGGTAACGCGCGCCGATCGCGAACACGTTTTGCGTGTTTTCAATGTTCAGCGTGCCCGGGAAGAGCTGGTTGTCGAGCTCAACATCTTCGGTGGCGCGGTAAGCATACTCACCGAACAGTTCCCACTGACCTGCAAGCTGCCACGTGGCGCCGGCCTTGATCTGATAGGCGAGCTTGGTTTCGCTATCATCGATCACGGTAATCGCCGAAGGCTGGTAGGTGACGTCGATGCTGGCAAAGCCGATCCCGGCACCGAGATAAGGCTGCAACGCTCCGCCTGTGTTGAAATCGTAATAGCCGTTCAGGAACACCCCTGTGTTGGTGATTTCGCCCTGTCCGTCAGCGACAACCGCGGCAACCGTGACGCCGAGCGAGGTCGGTGATCCGGCAATTGCAGCCGCGTCTACCGCGTCAATGCTGCCGCCGCCGAGCGTCACACCTGTATGTGTGTCAACGTCCGCGCCGGAATATGCTAGCTCGACGCCGCCGCGCCAGCCATTGCCAAAGCGAGCACCGAATTCACCGGCGAATGCAGTGCCGTTGTCAAATTCTGTGTCCCAGCCATAGGGAGTGCCTGCCGCTACATCCAGCGTGCTGCCATCACCGAGATCGCCAGTGGTGAAAGCGCCGGTCGAGCCGCTATTGCTGCTGTCATTTTGCTGCGCGAACCCGATCGATCCGCCAACATAGTATTCTTGTGCTGCCGCGGCGCCCGCAAGGGCAATTCCAGAGGCTGCTAGAGATGCAAATTTGATAAGGTTCATACCTAACTCCGTGTCTGTCGCGAAGGGGTTCGTCCCTGCGCCACGGAGGTAATTAGTATTCTATATCGGATAGACAATATTAAATATGATTTGGCTTGCTTATTGCTTCACAGTCTGCACAACGCCCCTATTGGGGAAAATCTGATCTAGGACGTAACAATGCTGCCAAAACCGCTGGCTCGAATCGCACCAAATACACTCGAATTTGAAATCCTACCTTTGGTCAAACCGACCGGATTCCGGGAGTATGATGCCCGCTGGTGGTTCAACGGCATCGGCCACGAAAAAGATCCCGAACTGAACCTCACAGGTGTGCAGGCGCTCGGTCTTGGCATGGCAACGCTGTTCCACGAACTTGGTGTCGAGCCGAAAGTCGTAACTGGACATGATTATCGCTCGATCAGCCAGCCGATTAAAAACGCGCTGATCCTGGGCATGGTCCAGGGAGGATGCGAAGTTCTGGATGTCGGTCTTGCTTTGTCTCCGATGGTCTATTGGAGCCAATTCGAACTCGACTGCGCCTGCTGCGCGATGGTCACGGCATCTCACAATGAAAACGGCTGGACCGGGGTCAAAATGGGCGCCAACCGGCCGTTGACATTTGGCCCGGATGAAATGGGCCGACTGAAGGAAATTGTACTGAACGGCGACTTCCAGCCCCGCGCTGGCGGCGGCCATTTCCGCGTTGATGATATGCGCGAAAAATACATTGAAAGCGTATCTGAAGGCGTATCGATCAAACGGCCCCTGAAAGTCGTTGCGGCTTGTGGTAACGGCACCGCTGGGGCGTTCGCACCGGACGCGCTCAGAAAAATGGGAGTCGAGGTCATCGAGATGGATTGCAATCTCGACATGACCTTCCCGAAATACAATCCAAACCCTGAAGACAGCGCAATGTTGCACGCCATGGCTGCCGCCGTGAAAGAGCATGGCGCTGACATTGCTCTCGGATTTGACGGAGATGGCGACCGTTGCGGCGTCATCGACAATACCGGCGATGAGATCTTCGCCGACAAGATTGGCCTGATGCTCGCGCGCGATCTCTCGAAGGAGTATCCCGGCGCAAAATTCGTCGTCGATGTGAAATCAACGGGGCTCTACAAGACCGATCCCGTGCTGAAAGCGAACGGCTCTACCGTCGATTATTACAAGACTGGCCATTCATACATTAAGCGCCGCACCACCGATCTCGACGCCCTCGCGGGTTTTGAAAAATCCGGTCACTTCTTCTTCCGCCCTCCGATCGGGCTGGGATATGATGACGGTCTGGTCGCGGCAAAAGCCGTTCTGGAAATGCTTGATCGCAATCCGGACAAGACCATGGCTGACCTGAAGAATGAACTCGACGTTGCGTTCACATCTCTCACCATGTCGCCGCATTGCGCGGATGAGGTCAAATATGAGGTCATCGATCGGATCGTTGAAGAGTATAAAGGGCTACTCGGCAGTGAAATACTCGGACGCAAAGTTGTCGATGTGAACACTGTAAATGGCGCACGAGTGACGCTTGAGGATGGCTCCTGGGTGCTTGCCCGAGCGAGCTCGAACAAGCCGGAATTTGCCGTTGTCGTAGAAAGCATGCGCTCGCAAGAGGATATGGTCGCACTCTTTCGCGAAGAAGTGAAACCACGCCTCGCCAAATACCCAGAGATCGGCGCCTACAATCAAGAGATATGATTGTCCGAGCATTCTGACTGAAAGTTCATAAAAAACAACGACGGAGCTTGGGTCTACGTTCGTTACACTCTCGTGCTCGGCATGTCGCCGGGCCGAGGGAGAAAATCGTATGAAATACCGAACCGGCGGCCTGTTGGCTGCGGCGCTTTTAGTTACAGCCTGCGGCGGGGGTGGCGGTGGCAGCACGACCACACCTCCCGCAACCGGAACTACGACCAATTCTACCCCCGTTGTATCATCGACGGTGGCCGACCAGACGGGTAATGTTGGATATGATTTTTCGATTGATCTCGCCGGGACGTTCACCGACGCCGACAATGATACACTGACCATCACGGCAGATTTTGGGGGCAATGCGAGAGGGCTCAGCCTGTCCGGCACAGTGATTTCAGGTGTGCCAGACTCAAGCGGCGACGTCACGATCACCTGCACCGCAACAGATCCGAGTGGCGCTAGCGTCAGCGACACGTTTACAGTTTCCGTGACCGTCGATCAGAGTGCTATCTCGACGGTATTTTCTGGGTCGATCGATCTTGACAATCTCGACGACTTTGCCGGTCAGGCGGTCCCCAACTACATCACCAAGGTGAATGATGGTGGCAACCCGATCACGAACGCCGGCGCGACGCTTGGGCGGGTTCTGTTCTACGATACGTCCCTCTCAACAACGGGAACCGTGTCCTGCGCATCGTGTCACACTCAGTCGCTGGGATTCAGCGATGCAGGCGTTGTCAGCACCGGCGTAGAAGGCGGCCAGACGGGGCGCCATTCCATGCGCCTGATCAATACTATGTTTGCCGACGAAACCGATTTCTTCTGGGACGAACGCGCACCCAGCCACGAAGCGCAGGAAAGCCAGCCGATCCAGGATCACAATGAGATGGGATTTAGCGGCCAGAATGGACGCCCTGACCTGGATACGCTGATCGCGCAAATGGAAGCCACTGAGTATTACGAAGAACTGTTCCGCTTTGTGTTCCTTGATCCGGATATCACAGAACAGCGAATCCAGTTGGCGCTCGCCCAATTCACCAAATCCATTCAGTCATTTGATTCGCGCTATGATACGGGCCGCGCTCAGGTCAACAATGACGATGCCCCTTTCCCGAATTTCACCACCGACGAAAATGCTGGCAAAACTCTATTCATGGACAATCCCAACCAGGGCGGAGCTGGCTGCGATCGTTGCCATCGCGCGCCCGAGTTTGATATCGCACCGAATTCGAACCAAAACGGCATATTCCGCGTTGCCGGATCGACAACCGAGTTTGATCTGACCAATGAACGTTCGCCAAGCTTGCGCGACCTGGTCGGCCCGGGCGGCAGCTCGAACGGACCGTTCATGCATGATGGCTCGCTCGCGACAATCCGCGATGTCATCGATCACTACGACAATATCCAGGCCCCAACGACGGAACCTCCACTGACCGAGTTTTTGAATACGCTGGACAATCGTCTGACCCAGAATGGAAATCCGCAGAATCTTAACCTGACTGATAACGAGAAAGACCAGCTCGAAGCGTTCCTGCTCACCCTGACCGGAGTGAGTATCTATTCCGACGCGAAACTGTCTGATCCGTTCTAGTCGTTATCATAGTGTCTCATTCTTCGGAGTGAGACACTGTTTTGATCCGAAAACGCCTATCATTACTGAAGATTAAGCGCAGATCACTGGATTGTGTGCCTAAGCCAGCGACATGGTTTGGGTTGGTAATACTGTGCGATTGTCCATTGCAATCCGAACTGGATCCGTTGCCACGATCCACTTCGCATTGCTGGCTTGGGTCCTGACGTCAAAAATTGTGATCCAGAACACCGCGCCGACGCCGGCCATCTCGATCGAATTGGTTGAACTGCCGCCAGCGCCTGACCCCGCTCCAGAGCCAGAGCAAAAAGTTGAGCCAGAGCTTGACCCAGAGCCTGAGCCTATTCCTAAACCGCGAGCCAAACCGACCGCTGCGCGCGCTCAAGCCGCCTCTCCATCCTCGCCCGCAGAGCCCTCTATCGGATCTGAGTTTCCGCTCGAAATATTGCGGTCCCCTGAAGCACCGTCCCCAGAATCACCCGCTCCTCTTCCGCCAGCGCTATCGATCATACAGGCGCAAGTTGAACCAACCCTCACGCCGGACGCAGACTTCACCGCACCGCTCTCGCCGACCAATCCGGGCGAAGAGTCAGCGACGCCGGCTCAGATCGCTGGCGCATTGCGGCAACTTGATTGCCAGAAACTAACGCATCGCAAGCACGAATCCTGCGCGACAACCGACCCCTTCACCGCGTGGGCGTCGAATGCCTCACGCAAGACAGTTGAGCGCAATACGGATTGGGACCGCTCTTTTCGCTCCAAATCCGTGATCGATAATTTCTATGAGCGCGAAGTTCGCGATCGCCTCCACTGGCCCGACGAAGACCTATTCGCCGACCCTATGCCGCCAGGTGCCTACAATGCGGACCGCATTCGCAGAGGACAGGAACCCTTGTGGAGTAAGGAAATGAGAGATGGTTTTCGCAAGGCGGATGAATAAAGACGCCGTACTTCGATTTATCGCACGTCTTCATATCGCTCAGACAACCGCCTGGAATTGGCTCCGAACCCCCACATCAACCCGACATAGAGATAGGTGAAGTTGGCCCGCCAGAAGCCCCATTCTGCTACGCGCCGGTCTGACGACCAGACCTTGCGCGGTACCTGTTTGACCCGACCCCGCCCGGCACGCACCATGCGCAAGCAAAAGTCGGCTTCTTCCATGATGACCTGCGCCGGATCCCAGCCGCCAATTGCTTCGAAATCAGATCGTCGACAGATGATCACCTGATCCCCGAACAGGAGACGGCATCCTCGGAGAAACGAGATCGGCCTGAACAGGAGCGGCGCATACCAGGTCTTGATGAAATTATGCACCGTCGTGGCACGCCTTACGCCGCCCGGCCCTCGCATGATCGAGATGAAGCCCGCCAGCGCAGTCCCCCGGTCAGACAAGACCTGTTCAGTGAGTTCGACAAAGTCCTTCGGCACAACAGTGTCCGCATGAAGAAAACAGAGAATATCGCCGCGCGCCACCGCGGCTCCTGCATTCATCTGTCCGGCGCGGCCTCGGGGCAAATCAGGAAGGACCGTCGCTTCATATTTCTCAGCAACGCTGCAAGTCTCATCGTCACTCCCAGCATCGGCAACGATCACCTGCAGAGGCGCCGTCGATAGCTGCTTCAAGTTTTTGAGCGTGTCAGGCAGTGAAACGGCCTCGTTCAACGTTGGAATGATGATCGAGACAGACATCTGATACGCTAAGAAACCTCAAGCGGCGGCAATCATTCATCCAAAGCCAACGCAACGCCCTCACGGCGTGGGTCGGCGCCGCCTTCCAGGCCATCCTCGGTGACGACGATCAGATGCAGACCGCTATTCTCGCCGCGGCGTTCCTGAACCTCATAGCCGAGGGCTGAAAGCTCATCCGCGATTTCCTGCCCACCCGGAACGTCGACCTCGACGCCGACCGTTTCGCCGCGAGCGATAATATTTGGCTGAGCTGCTGCTTCCTGAGCTGAATATCCCCAATCGAGCACACCAAGGACGGTTTTCGACACATAGGCGACGATCGAGTTTCCGCCCGGCGACCCAGTGACCATCTTCAGGCCGCCATCCTGATTAAATATGATAGTTGGCGACATAGAGCTTCGTGGACGTTTCCCGGCCGCAGGCGCGTTCGCCACCGGCAGATTCGACTTGCGAGGTTGCCGGGCAAAGTCAGTTAGCTCATTATTTAGGAGGTATCCGTTGACCATTCGCGAGTTGCCGAAAGCGGCTTCGACCGTGGCCGTCATGGACACGACATTGCCGTGCTGGTCGACGATGGAGAAATGCGTGGTGCCGGGTGCATCCTCTGTCGGATCCTGCCCCCACAATCCAACCATTGGGTTCCCCCCGAGCGCGACGCCCGGATCACCTGGCGTGGGTTTTTCATCTGGCGCAAACACTTCCGTGGCGCGCACATCCAGATAGTCAGGATTAATCAGGTCCATGGCCGGCACCTGCACAAAATCTGCGTCGGCGACATAGTGATCGCGGTCGGCATAGGCGAGGCGCTGAGCGTCGACAAAGGCACGAATGCGCGCAAACGGCTCGGAGGCATCTTCAGGCAGCAGGCGATCATACAGTCCCGGGATCGCGTTTTGCGTTACCCCGCCAGAGCTCGGTGGCGGCGCTGAACAGATCCGGTAATCGCGCCAGTTTCCACAGAGCGGAGGGCGCACCTTTACGTCATAGCTGGAAATATCTTCAACCGTCATTGCAGATGGGCGCGGGGCCTCTGACAGTGTGGCGACGATCGCTTCAGCGTTTTCGCCGGTATAAAATGTTTCGATTCCGTCAGCCGCGACGCGGCGAAGCGTTTCGGCATAATCCGGATTGTCGCGAACCGCGCCCTCTGCCAGAGGCTCGCCGTCCGGATAAAAGTAGGCAGCGCTGACAGGGTGGTCATCCAGGCGCGTGAATTGACGGATCCGCTCATTTGCGACGATTCCAGCCAGCCGCGGGCTGACGATAAAACCGTCCTCTGCAAGGCCTATCGCCGTTTCGAAATTGCTCGCCCACTCATTCTGACCGTGCGCATCATGGGCAGTCTTATAAAGGGCGATGGCGCCGGGGACGCCCGTGGACTTGCCGGATTGCCAGGCGTCGAGAAAGCCTAGGACTTCGCCGTCCTCGATAAACAGGTTCTCATCAATCGCCATGGGCGCGGTCTCACGTCCATCATAAACGACGGTTTCGCCGCTCTCATAATCATAAACCACCATGAAGCCGCCGCCGCCAATGCCAGAGGATTGCGGTTCGACCAGGCCAAGCACCGTGTGCACCGCGATAGCGGCATCAACCGCATGTCCGCCATTGCGCAGCGCCTCCAGGCCCGCTTCAACAGCGCGAGGGTCTGCCGCAGCCACCATCGCGCCCTGAGTCCAGACCGCGTCTTCCACAACCGGCGGTGCGTCCGGCGTTTCCACCTCTGACGAGGAATTGGATTGCTGACACGCTGCGATCAGGCAGGCTGATACACCGGCAAGAACAATGGATTTGACTGACATTCAATGACGCTCCGACTTGGCGAACTGAGATCAGCACCGTAGAGCGGTTATCCAGCACAGGAAAGACCATCTATGTCTCAGCCAGGTCGAAATAATCTGATCACCGATATTGCGGGTTTGCAGGTCGGAAACGCTCACGATGAAGCAGCATTGACCGGGTGCACAGTCATCCACTGCAACACGCCATGCGTCGCAGCGGTCGCAGTCGCCGGTGGCGGCCCCGGCACGCGTGAGACCGACCTCCTCGCGCCAGACAAGCTGGTCGAAGCTGTGAATGCCATCGTCCTATCCGGGGGCAGCGCCTATGGTCTCGCCGCCGCTGACGGAGTTGCAGCCATGCTTGGCGCGCGCGGCGAAGGATTCGCCATGGTGGATCGCCCCGGTGTGCCGAAAACACCGATCGTTCCGGCGGCCATATTGTACGATCTCGCCAATGGGGGTGATAAATCCTGGCAGGATGCCCCACCCTATCAGGCGCTGGGACGCACTGCGCTCGGCGCGGCAAGTCAGATGTTCAGTCTCGGTCGAGCGGGCGCAGGCTATGGCGCGCGCGCCGGTCAACACCGCGGCGGGCTTGGCTCGGCCTCGATCAAGACGGATGATGGAATTCAAGTCGGTGCGATCACCGCGGTCAACAGTTTCGGTTCTGTCTACATGCCAGGGACAGACGCTTTCTGGGCCTGGCCATTCGAGGTGGATGAGGAATTTGGAGGCGTGCGCCCGCCATCCGTCTATTCAGCAGACGCTGAGGATTGGGGCGCCGCGAAGCAGAATCCGCAAGCGCGCGAGAACACCACCATCGCCTGTATCGCGACTGATGTCGCCCTGACGCCGGGCCAGGCACAACGGGTTGCTCAGATGGCCTTGTCCGGGTTCTCTCGCGCCATTCGGCCGGTCTTCGCCCCGTTTGATGGCGATGTCGTGTTCGTGCTCTCAACCGCGCAGAAGGAGCTTCCCGCACCAGAGCCGCTCACGCTCACCCGGATCGGCGAACTCGCCGCCAGCGCGCTCGCCCGCGCCATTGCCCGAGGCGTTCACGAAGCGCAGTAATTTCCTGAATTCAGGTGTTGCTTTCCCAGAAGCCGAAGAGTATGTGACCTCTTCCGCGCTTCGGTAGCTCAGTTGGATAGAGTACTTGGCTACGAACCAAGGGGTCGGGGGTTCGAATCCTCCCCGGAGCGCCACTTCTACAAATTTGCGACTGCCCCGTTGCCTCTAACCGGTCTCTTATTCCGGTGGATCAGTCTTCAGACGGATCGGCGGGCACGCCTTGCGCGCGGCGAAGATTGTTCGGGAATCGATTGCGATCCCTGCATCGCTCAGCATGTTGCGGCCAACCAGAAGCGGGTAATTGAAACCGGATCGATCGGCGAGGTTGACTTCACCCTTCAGGCGGATGCCGCCAATGCAGAGATCCATATTCACGACCGGGCGCACAATGGCACCACCACCGCGGCGCCGGATTGAGACCCAGCGGACGACGGGCTCTGTATAGATGACTTCGCGGCCACGTCGGCTGGTCAGCTTGAACGTGATCGTCTCCGGCATCGGGTCTTCCATCGACGTGTCGAAGATCGGGGCAATCTCATCCGCTGGCGGGTCATCCGGCGCATCGCCCTCTGCCATATCCTCATCATCCAGCTCGGCATCGCCGATCAGGAGCGCACTTTCTTCGCGGGCGGACGCATCAATTGCGAATTCGGGCGGCAGGATTTCAGCGTGGATCGATGTTGTTTTCGCGCCGCTGTCGAGTTTGGCACGCATCAGCAAGCCGCTTGGCATCACGCGCGCATGCTCCAGCCATCCACGCGTGTGGATTTCCGGTGCCTCAGAAGCACTGGTCAGGCTCACCGCCAAAGATATGAGAATCGTTTGTCCAAACATGGCCGCCTCTATTTCTCGATTTATGCGGCATTATTTAGGCAGGCATGGGAATCCGTCGGTAGACGAGGTCTGCATAATCGTTGACCAACGCTTCCGATGTATGCCCCGGCGTGTATCTGAACTCGCCAATCTCAGCCACGGGCGTGATTTCAGCGGCTGATCCGGTGATGAAGCACTCATCAAATGTCGCGAGTTCATCCGGCATGATTGCGCGTTCGATCACTTCGATCTGGCGCGCCTTGGCCAGTTTGATCGCGGTTTGGCGGGTAATGCCGTTCAGAAAGCAGTCGGGTGTTGGTGTGTGGATGGCGCCATCGCGCATGAAGAAAATGTTCGCGCCTGTCGCCTCAGCAACTTGCCCGCGATAATCCAGCATCAACGCGTCGGCATAGCCATCATTTTCCGCCGCGTGCTTTGAAAGCGTGCAGATCATATAAAGGCCCGCTGCCTTGGCGTGGCATGGAGCAGTTAACGGATCAGGGCGGCGATAAATCGCGTGCGTCATCCGAATGCCCTTCATCTTATCGGCAAAATAGTCACCCCATGCCCAGACCGCGACGGCGAGGTGAATGGTATTGCTTTGCGCTGAAACGCCCATCATCTCACTACCGCGCCAGGCAAATGCGCGGACATAAGCATTCTCAAGCCCGGACTTGGCCAGCGCCTCTTCCTTAATCTTCTCCAACTCGTCGACGGAGACCGGCAGATCAAATCCCATGATCTTGGCAGAATTTGCGAGGCGCTCGGAATGGCGCCGCGACGCATAGATCACACCGCCATAGGCGCGCTCGCCTTCGAACACGCACGAGGCATAGTGCATGGCATGCGTCAGCACGTGGACTTTCGTGTCCCGCCAAGGGACGAACTCACCGTCCATCCAGATATAGCCATCACGATCATCATAGGCCTGGTTTGCCATTGGCTGTTTCCTGTCTTGCACTTTTACTCAATTCACGGGCATTCTCAGATCACCATGGTGAATGTCAACACAATACGGGCAAATGCGCCCGGCTTCGATCCGCGACTTTTCCTCCGCGATGAGGAACTGGATTACGGAATCGCGCTGCTTCTAGCCGGAGAACGCGCATTGATGAAGGCGGCGAGTGAAATTTCGCGCGATTTTGACCTGCCACCTCTGGCTGCGCGGGTCATGATTACGATCAGGTTCCAGCCCGGCCAGACTGTGACTGGCCTGCGATCGCAGCTCGATACAACGACGCCGACTTTGGCACGAATACTCGGAGACCTCGACCAACGCGGCCTCGTCGACCGACGGCAAAGCGACCGGGGCGATCGGCGGACGCGCCTCTTGTTTCTCAGCCATGAAGGCAAGCGCGTCACGGACCCGGCCACGCTCGCCATGCGCGACCGACTGAGAGCGGCTTACCGCACAGCAGGATCGGGTGCTGTCGGTGGCGTACGGGCTGTGCTAGAGGCGCTATTATGAGCGCGGAAACACACCTGTTGATTGTAGACGATGATGATCGCATCCGAGATCTGCTCAAACAATATCTGGCGCGCGAAGGTCATAGCGTAACGACCGCACCAGACGCAGCAGCGGCCCGCAAACTGTTTCAAACCTTCAGCTTCGACCTCGCTGTTTTCGACATCATGATGCCGGGCGAGGACGGCCTCAGCCTGCTCAAAGCCCTGCGCGACGACGGCAATGATACGCCGGTCATGCTGTTGACTGCGCGAGGGCAAGCGAGCGACCGAATTGAAGGGTTGCGTCTTGGCGCCGACGACTACCTGCCAAAGCCGTTTGAGCCGGAAGAACTTGCCCTGCGCGCAGCGGCGATCCTGAAGCGCAGCCACGTCCCGCAGCCGCCGGAAGAAGTCGAAATGTCCGGCCTCGTCTTCGAGCCCGCCAAGGGGCTCCTACATGGCCCGGAGGGTCATATCCGTCTGACCGATAGCGAGCTTCAGCTCTTGAGCCTGCTGGCCCGCAAGCCTGGCGAGCCGATTTCACGCGAAGATCTCGCTGCGCAGGCCTCGAATGGTACTGAGCGTAGCATCGACGTCCAGGTGACGCGGCTTCGAAAGAAAATCGAACCTGACCCGAGGAACCCCATTCACATCCAAACGGTCCGCGGTATCGGTTACCGGCTCATGCCGGATTGAACTCCGGCGCCGGGAAAGGACCGATTAGATGTTGAAACTCCACCACCTGCGCATTGGGCGCTCGATCTTCACTGTTTGGCTGCTGGAAGAGCTTGGCGCCGACTATGAGATGGACATCTATGATCGAAACGAAATGGGGCGCGCGCCGCCAGAGCTGAAAAAGGCGCACCCCCTCGGTAAGTCACCGGTGATTGATGATGATGGTTTCGTCCTCGCCGAGTCCGGCGCGATTGCGCTGTACCTGCTCGACAAGTTCGACCCGGAAAACCGGCTTGGACCTCCAGCGGACGCAAAAGGTCGCGCAGAATGGATGCAGTGGCTGATGTATACCGAAGCCTCTGCGTTCGCGCCGATGCTGATGAAGCTCTTGCTGAGCCGGACCGAGGACAAACCCCCTGTCTTTGACATGTTCGCAACGGGAGAAGTGGCCCTGCAGCTAGGTTATGTGGAGTCCCGGCTTGCTGATCGCGATCATGTCATGGGCGGAGCATTCTCAGCCGTGGATATTGGGATGACTTACATCGCTGAGATGGCCGAACGGCTCGGCGAGCTAGCGCCCTATCCGAAACTGGCGGCTTATCTCGCTCGCAACAAATCAAGGCCCGCCTTTCAGCGAGCCCTGGAGAAAACCGGCGGCTGACCCAAGCTCTACCCAAGGTCCGCGGGTCCGCTTATACATTCTATTCGATTGCGGACCTTGTAGTGGGAACCTGAATCTATGAGCAGTTTTCGCCTGCGCGATTATACCCCCAAGACGCTTTACGGGCGGCTCGCGACTCTGGTGGCTCTGCCGGTGATCGCGATTTTTGCAATCTTTTCGCTCTATTACTACCAGGAGCATATTCGCGATGTGAACGAAAAGCTGTCACAGTCGATTGCGCGTGAGGTCGGATTAATCGTCGATGTTTGTAGCGCATCAGAAGGGATGCCGAGCGCCGAACAGCAAATAGAACGACAGCTGGGCCTGCGATTTGACTGCGCATATGAAAACGACATGTCGTGGCCGGAAAATGCGCGCGCGCGGTTTGGATATGACGACGTTCTGCGCGGACAAATGCGTGCGGTCACCAATTATGATTTCGAGGTGCGTGCGATCCAGGCGGGGCGCGTGCTCGATTTCAGGCATCAGGCGGACGCCGACACGATACGCGTCGTGGTTGACCGCAAACGCGCGCTGGCCGCGAACACGCACTTCACCATCGTCTGGGTCCTGCTCGGTGCGCTGTTCATGCTTGCGCTCGCCTTTGCATTCCTGCGCAATCAGGTTCGGTCAATCCTGCGCCTGACCGAAGCGGCCAAGGCATTCGGGCGCGGACGGGAAATGCCCGGCTTTCGTCCTAGTGGTGCCACGGAGATTCGCGACGCCGCACGCGCTGTCACGGATATGCGCGCCCGCCTTACCGCCTTCACGGATCAGCGTACAGCTATGCTGGCGGGGGTAAGCCATGATCTTCGCACGCCTCTGACGCGGCTGAAACTGCAACTCGCAATGATGGAGCAGTCCGAAGAGATTACAGGAGCGCGCGCCGATCTCGACGACATGTCGAAGATGCTGGACGAATATCTCGCCTTTGCCAGTGGCGAAGAGGGCGAGCGCGCAGAAGACCTGCGGCTTGATCATATAACTCGCACCGTGGCCGAGCGAATTGATGGCGCAAAGGTGCTGGACGCGCCGGAGATTAGCGTGACGGCACGCCCGATGGCTCTGACCCGAACGCTTTCTAACTTGATTTCAAACGGGGTCGGCTACGGCGATCGCTGCGAGGTGAAGCTGATTAAAGGACCACGCATGGCTGAGATTTTGATTGATGATGATGGCCCCGGAATACCCGAAGACAAACGCGAAGACGCGTTTCGCCCCTTCCATCGCCTCGATGATGGACGCTCTCAAAACGTCGCCGGCACCGGATTGGGCCTGACCTTGGCACGTGACTTTGCCCGCGGCCATGGCGGCGATATCCGGCTCGAAGACAGTCCATTGGGCGGCCTCAGAGTCCGTTTGAGACTGCCTTACTAGGCTTCTGGTTCAGGCTGAGTCTTTCGTTTTCCGCGGCGGGCGCTGATCCATTCGAGGCGTTCTTCAATCTTGATCAGTTCGGCATCCAGAGCCGCCATGGTTCGACTGAGATCGGCGCTGGTTTCCTGACGCCAGGCGCGTTCGGCTTGCGCAATCGCCCAGCCAATCGCTGCAATCTGAACCCCGCGTGGCAGTTTGCTCGCGCCATCGAGCCCTGCGCAGGCAAGCCCCCATTTCGCCGTCGCCGCCCGAGCTTTCAAGCGCAGCGCCAATCCATCTAAGGACCGGTCGCGCCAGCGCAAATAAGACATGGCACCATCCCGCACATCTTCCATCGCCTCGAACCGCATCATAATGACATCGAACAGACGCGTGCGCGCGGTTTCATCGGCGTCGAAGGAGCCTTCGCTCATTGCCCCATCGAACAGGGGTTCGATCGCCAGAGTGAGGTCTTGTTTGTCTGCAACGCCGTGAAAATCAGAGAGTTCGAGTCCGGCTTCGCTTGCAATGTCTGCTAGCGTTAGGCGATCCCATTTTTCAGTTTCCGCCAGCTTCAGCGCAGCTCGAGAACCCTTCTCTATGATCTTGCTGGTCTTCATTCTGTCTCCCTCGACAGTTCATTGTCGCGGTCTATTGCGGCGCCGATGGCTTGCTTAAATATAGATGGCAATGCCGCCTCCGACATCAAGACTTCAAGCGCCGCCTGCGTCACGCCGTTGGGCGACGTCACATTGCGGCGCAGCGTTGCAGCATCTTCCTCGGACGCTTCCATCAACGCGCCAGCGCCTTCCACTGTTTTGCGCGCCAGGCGCATCGCCAGATCCGGATCGAGCCCGTGCGCCGCTCCCGCAGCCGCCATCACTTCCGCGAGCAGGAAGCCATAGGCCGGGCCGCATCCAGACACCGCCGTTGCTGCGGGGAGCAAGTCTTCGTCAATCGGTCCCTCGACCGTTCCCAATGGGGTCAGCAGTGATTTCAACACGGCTATGGTATCTGCTGAGATCTCAGGCTTGGTACAGAGTATCGTCACCCCCTTACCGACAAGGCCTGGCGTGTTTGGCATTGCGCGAGCAACCAGCGACGTGCCGAGCTTTGCCTCCAGCGTTGCCAGCGATACGCCCGCCATAACCGACAGGACCTGGGTTTGGGGCCCGACGCGCTGAGCGATGCTCGGGGCGAGACCGCCAAACACTTGCGGTTTTACCGCCACGACCAACAGATCCGCATGCGCCACCTCTGGGTTGACGCGTACGCTCCCTTGATCGGCCCAGGCAGAGACAGTGCCAGATGCGTTCGGGTCTACAATATCAATCGCGCCAGCAAATCCGGCTTTCAACCATCCCCCGGCCAAAGCAGAGCCCATCCGGCCCGCGCCGATCAGTGTCATTTGTCGTGTCATCGTTTCGCTACGTCCTGCGATAGTCTTTTAGGTCTTTCGCCATTTGCGATGGCCTTAGCCCTTTTCCAGCCAGAAGTCGCTTGAAATCAGGGCCGTGGTCAAAATGCTGCAGCTGGCGATGATAGTAGTTCACATATTCCAACAGTGCGAGCACCGCGGCAAAAGTTGCCGCGCCCTGATCCCATCCTGTGTTGAATATGTCTTCGCGCGTCCAGGCCAACAACACCGAGATAACGGCTAAGAGGGTCAAGATCAGGGCGGGGCCCTGGGACCACGCAATCAAGCGCATCGCACGGGAGAACTTGTACGATCGATCTTCTAACTGTTTGAGCTTGGCTCGCCAGTAATAGGCGCCGATGACCAATAGAAACATCATCGGAATGAAGGCCAGGAGCGACACCCAACTCGGGTTCCAACGCGCAAGCATGAGCAATATTGCCGGCAGGAGCAGCACATTGGCGGCTTCCATTTTCCAGTAGCCCGAGAGGCGTCGTTTGAGTTCGGCCGCAGCCATAGTACGACGCGGCTTTACGCTTCGCCCGCCGTTTCGAACAAGGCCGCTTCCAGCGCCTCCCGAGGGGTCTTGCCCGCCCAGATCACGAAGTTGAAGGCTGGGACGAACATGTTCACGGCGTCGAGACCTGCTGCGATCACCGCGCGGATTTCGCCGACATCCGGTTCCACCCGGTCCAGCATGGGCAGAGCATGGCGGAAAATGATCACGCCCTCGTCCGCCCAATAGTCGAAATGACCTAGCCAGAGACGCTCATTCGCCATCATGACGAGCTCGGCAATGGCAGCGCGACGAGACTCAGTCGGTTTCACATCCAGCGTGATCGAGAAGTGCAGAGCTGGTGGTTCATGGCGGTTCGCGAACATGCCGCCCATGTCACCCCATTTCGAAGCCGTGATGCACTGAAGCGTGTCATCTTCTTCGTCCCGCTGAAAATCCCAGCCTGCCTCTGTCAAGCAACTCTCGACAAGCTCAAGCGCGTCGCTCTCAACTGTCTGGGAACGGTCTAAGGATAGGCTCATGGGCTCCCCCTTCCGAATCAAGTCAGGCCTTCTTGCCTTGGGGTAAGGCTAACCATGCCCGACTCAGCGCGCAAGAGTCTTGGTTAAAAAGCAGTGGACAGCCCTATTTCTCGAGCGCTTTGACGCGCTTCTCCAGCGCTTCGACACGCTCCAGCGCCTGCACTGCAATGGCTTTCAAAGCCTCGATTTCCTCGCGGCTGGCGAGGTCCATATCAGCAATCATAGCCCGCACGCGCGACTGGCCTGCGGTCTTCATTTCTTCTCCGGCGGCGCGGGCAGCGCCCATGGCCCCGGTCATTAATCCGGCGAGATCATCCAACACTGGGCTTTTTGCAGACATGTCGAGGACTCCTATGCGCGTCTTGAACCTGTTTCCATTTGTGCCTAGCAGATGGGAACGCAAAAGCCGACAGGAAAGACCGCCGCATGAGTCTCCTTGCCCTCACTGCCCAACAGGCAGCCATGAGCTTCCCGGAAATGTCCCCGGCAATCTTCCAGATCGATCTGGGATTCCTGGGTCTCGGCAAGTTTCCCATCCGCTGGTATGCGCTGTCCTATATCTACGCCTTGCTGATGGGTTGGCGTCTGGCTCTGGCGCTGGTACAGCGGCCAGCGCTCTGGGGCGGCTCGAGCCCGGCGACGCGTGACGACATTGATGACCTGCTTTTCTATGTGACGCTTGGCGTAATCCTTGGCGGCCGGTTCGGATACATCCTGTTTTACCAGCTGCCCTATCAATGGGATCAGACCATGTCAGACCCGATGAGTCTGCTGCGGATCTGGGAAGGCGGTATGAGTTTTCATGGCGGTCTGCTTGGCGTTGTCGTCGCCATTTTCTGGGTAACCCGCCAACGCAGCATCCCGCTTCTGTCTATCGGAGACATTGCCGGCGTCGTTGCGCCGCTTGGCCCGCTCTTTGGCCGAATTGCGAACTTTATCAATGCGGAGCTTTATGGTCGTCCGACCCCTGAGGGCAGCTCCTGGGGAATGATCTTTCCAGAAGGATATGTGGCAGGTTCCACCCCCAGCGCCTTTAATTGGGGCACAGGCGAATGGGTGTATCGCGGAGATGAAGTCGCGCGCTATCCAAGCCAGCTCTATGAAGCCGTGCTGGAAGGATTGATCCCGGCCATAGTTCTCCCGATCCTCGTCTGGCGCTTCAAGGCGCTGCAACGCCCTGGTTTGATCGCGGGTTTGTTCCTTCTCTTCTACGCATTTGGGCGCACCGTGTCGGAACAGTTCCGCGAGCCCGATGCGTTTGTCCAAGGCCTGCCGGAATGGATCACGATGGGGCAGATCCTGTCTCTGCCAATGTGGGTCGGCGGAGCATGGCTTGTATGGAATGCGCTCAAGAAGCCGGGCGTTTCAACGACGGCGTGACCCGCCTCAAGGATCGCCTCAAAGCCATGATCCAGTCGAGCGGCCCGCTTCCAGTGGCCGCTTACATGGATCTTTGCCTGCATGATCGCCAGCATGGCTATTACGCCACGCGCCCGGGCCTTGGCCGAGACTTCATCACGGCGCCCGAAATCAGCCAGGTCTTTGGCGAATTGATCGGTCTCTGGCTGGCGCAGGAGTGGCAAAGCCTCGGTGCGCCAAAACGGTTTAACTTGGTCGAGGTCGGACCCGGACGCGGAACGCTGATGCGCGATGCCTTGCGTGCCGTCCGGTCTGTCGATGGTTTTCTCGAAGCGGCTCAGTTGCATTTCGTTGAACCAAGCCCGGTGCTCCGCGCTCACCTGTCAGAGACATTTGCGCGCAATTCTCCCGTCTTTTTGGAACAGCTGGACGATGTTGAAACGGATTTGCCGGTTCTGATCGTCGCCAATGAATGGCTCGATTGTCTGCCAGTGCAGCAGTATGTGCGCGCTGGAAAGGCTTGGCATGAGCGAGTGGTCGGGCTTTCAGAAACGGACGATCTGGCATTCGGCCTAAGCGACCAGGATGCGCCATTCCATCCGGATATCCCGGAGGATCAGTCCGACCTAGAGCTTCAGCCCGGGCTCAAAACCCTGGTCAAGCTTATAGATCGTCTCCTGAACGATACTCCAGGCCGCGCCTTGCTAATTGACTATGGCACCACGGGCGCGGCGCCCGGCGATACGCTGCGCGCCTATCAGCGTGGAAGCCAGATCGATCCGCTGCTCGCGCCGGGCGAAAGCGATCTGACCTGCGACGTCGATTTCGGTCGGCTCAAACGCTTGGCCGATGCACAGAACCTCGCCTCATATGGACCGGTCTCGCAGAGCCGCTTCCTGCTCGCTTTAGGCGCCGAAATGCGCCTCAATCAGCTGGCGAGCGCGCATCCGGATCAGGCCGACGAGCTCTATGCCGGCGTGAAGCGCCTCGTTGACCCGTCAGATATGGGTGAGCGCTTCCAGGTAATATGCTTCAGTTCCCCTGACCTCGCGTCGCCTGCGGCATTTTAGAATGCCCTTACAAAAAGCACGCGCTATATTGACCTTCACGTTAAGGTAAGCCTTGTGTTTCTTGAGCGTCCTGCTACCTGCGGGGCAACGAAAAACCAAGCCAACTCTAGGAGTCGCCGATGAAGGTCCTCGTGCCTGTGAAACGGGTCATCGACTACAACGTAAAGGTTCGCGTGAAATCGGACCAAACCGGTGTAGATCTGGCCAATGTCAAAATGTCTATGAACCCATTCGACGAGATTTCTGTCGAAGAAGCTGTGCGGATGAAAGAAGCCGGGACAGCGACTGAAGTCGTTGCCGTTTCTATTGGGCCGCAGCAAGCACAGGAAACCATCCGCACCGCGCTCGCCATGGGCGCAGACCGCGGTATCCTGATCAAGACCGATGATGATGTTGAGCCGCTCGGCGTTGCCAAATTGCTGGCCAAAGTCGTCGAGGAAGAGAGCCCGGATCTGGTTATCCTCGGCAAGCAGGCGATTGATGATGACAGCAACCAGACCGGCCAAATGCTGGGCGCGCTGCTCGACTGGCCACAAGGGACTTTTGCGTCGGAAGTCAAAGCCGAAGGCGGCAAGGTCAGCGTCACGCGTGAAGTTGATGGCGGCCTGCAAACAGTAGCTCTTGATGGCCCGGCCATCGTGACCACCGACCTGCGTCTGAATGAGCCGCGCTACGCTTCTCTGCCAAACATCATGAAGGCGAAGAAAAAGCCGATCGATATGAAAGAGCCAGGCGATTATGGCGTCGATATCTCGCCGCGCCTCACAGTGGTGAAAGTCACTGAGCCGCCTGTGCGCGAAGCTGGTGAAAAAGTCGAAGACGTCGCCACGCTGGTTGAAAAACTCAAATCTGCGGGAGCTGTATAATGGCTGTTCTTGTAATTGCTGATCACGACAATGCGGCGCTAAGCGACGCAACCGCCAAGACCGTCACCGCGGCGAAAGCCTTCGGCGGCGATGTTGACGTTCTGGTCGCCGGTAAGGGCGCAGGCGACGTTGCTGCTGCCGCTGCCGGTCTCGACGGCGTACGTAAGGTTTTGCACGCCGACGGCGACGCTTATGAAAAGCAGATGGCCGAAGCGATGGAGGCCCTGATCGTTCCTTTGATGGATGGCTATGACGCCTTGTTCGCGCCGGCCACCACGATGGGTAAAAACGTGACCCCGCGCATCGCAGCCAAGCTCGATGTCATGCAACTGTCTGACATTATCGGGATTGAAGGTCAGGACACATTCGTGCGTCCGATCTATGCCGGTAACGCGATCATGACGGTAAAATCTGCCGATGCGAAGAAAGTCGTCACCGTTCGCGGGACTGCTTTCGATGCAGCTGGCGCTGGCGGGTCTGCGGCGGTTGAAGCCGTCGAAGCTCCAGCCGGTCCATTCAAGTCAGCGTTCGTTTCTGAAGAGATTGTCGAGAACGATCGTCCGGAACTGACCGCTGCCAAGCGTATCGTCTCTGGCGGACGTGCCCTCGGCTCTGCAGAAGAGTTTGAGCGCCTGATGAACCCGCTGGCTGACAAGCTGGGTGCCGCGGTTGGCGCTTCACGTGCCGCTGTTGATGCCGGTTATGCGCCGAACGATTATCAGGTCGGACAGACCGGCAAAATCGTTGCACCTGAGCTCTACATCGCTGTCGGCATTTCCGGTGCGATCCAGCACCTGGCAGGTATGAAAGACTCCAAGATCATCGTCGCCATCAACAAGGACGAGGAAGCCCCAATCTTCCAAGTCGCTGATTATGGCCTGGTCGCGGACCTGTTCAACGCTGTGCCGGAACTCACCGACGCGCTCTAAGCGACACAGTTTTTCTAATGCAGAAATCCCGGTCTATACGGCCGGGGTTTTTCTTTGGACCAATCACTCTATTCTCATCTCATAACTTGGGGGAGAGAATGCGAACCGAACTCGCCAAACACCTGGATCATGATCCGCATTTCGAGTGGCGCGGCCAGACCGTGACGCGGCTGGAAAACTTGTCTGATATCGTTTTTGCCCTGGCGCTGGGTATGTTGCTTCTAACCGGCGCACCCCCCGCTACGTATGGCGAGCTGATTGAGTTTCTGATCAATATCGTCCCGGTCAGCGCAGCATTCGCCATCCTGTTCACGATGTGGAACGCGCATTTCACATTCTTCCGGCGCTATGGGCTTGCAGACACCAAGATTGTCTTTCTCAACAGCGTGTTGCTCTTGCTGGTCCTGTTCGTCGCGTATCCGTTGCGGTTCATTTTCGACAGCCTGTTTGGCTATGTCGTGTTTCAGTTCACCGCGGATGCTACCCGATTAATGGCGTCAAACATGGATTTCACGAACTCGGCGAACGGTGTGGCCATTTTCAATGCTGGCTATGCGATGATCATCTTGTTGACCAGCTTGATGTATCAACACGCGCTTAGCAAAGCCGACATGCTCGGCTTGAGCCAGAACGAGCGACAGCTGACCAAACGAACCATGTGGAAATATCGCGGCGAAACGATTTGCGCGATCATCGTCGTCATCGTTGCGACTTTGACGCCGCTCGGTCCCTTTGCAGGTGGCTTGCTCATACTGACCTGGCCCAATGCCATCTATTGGGGACGCAAGTTCAGACTGGTCGATGCTTAAGCACTGATATGAGCGACGACCCGGCGCAAATGCGGCGCCGTGCGATGCTCAAACAAATAGACACCTTGCCAGGTGCCGAGGACGGGACGACCATCCGCGATCGGGATGGAGAGGGATGTCTGTGTGAGAGCCGCCTTGATATGGGCTGGCATGTCGTCGGGCCCTTCCGCGCGGTGCACCAGATAGGACATGGCTGGATCATTGGCGTCTGGCACAAGCCGCTTGAAGAAGCTGTTCAGATCACGCTGGACATCCGGATCCGCATTTTCCTGGATGACGAGGGAACAGGATGTGTGCTGACAGAACAGCGTCAGCAAGCCGCGCCCGACCGCCCCGCCGCGAACGAAAGCGTTCACATCGGAAGTAAACTCATATAGCCCCTGCCCGCGCGTTGAGAGCTCGAAGGTTGCCTGCGTCATGTCCTTCACCCCAACTGAAAAGAGCGGCTCGAAAGCCGCTCTTTTGAGATTACGTATCCAGGAAGCTTCGCAGTTTCCGGGAGCGGCTTGGATGTTTCAGTTTGCGTAGCGCTTTCGCCTCAATCTGGCGAATACGTTCGCGGGTCACCGAGAATTGCTGGCCGACTTCTTCCAGCGTGTGATCGGTGTTCATGCCGATACCGAAGCGCATCCGCAGCACGCGTTCCTCACGAGGGGTTAGCGAAGCGAGTACCCGTGTCGTCGTCTCGCGCAGGTTAGACTGGATCGCTGCATCAACTGGCAGCAACGCGGCCTTATCTTCAATGAAGTCGCCGAGGTTTGAATCCTCATCATCACCAATCGGTGTCTCCAGCGAGATCGGCTCTTTCGCGATCTTCAGAACCTTACGGATCTTCTCCAGCGGCAGACCGAGCTTTTCAGCCAGTTCTTCCGGGGTGGGTTCGCGGCCAATCTCGTGAAGCATCTGGCGCTGAGAACGGACAATTTTGTTAATCGTCTCGATCATGTGCACCGGAATACGAATTGTGCGCGCCTGATCTGCGATCGAACGAGTGATCGCCTGACGGATCCACCATGTCGCATAGGTCGAGAACTTGTAGCCGCGGCGGTATTCGAACTTATCGACCGCTTTCATCAGGCCAATATTGCCTTCCTGGATCAGATCCAGGAATTGCAGACCGCGATTGGTATATTTCTTGGCAATCGAGATCACCAGACGAAGGTTGGCTTCGACCATTTCCTTCTTCGCAATGCGTGCTTCACGCTCGCCTTTCTGAACGCGCTGGACGATCTTGCGATAGTCATCGATCGGAATGCCGATCTCTTGCGCGACCATCTGAATCTCGTTGCGAATGGTATCGATTTTTTCCGCCTCGCGTTCCGCGAAGCGTTCCCACTTCTTGGACATGCCAGAAACTTCCTCGATCCAGTTTGGATCGAGCTCACGGCCGAAATAATTCTTCAGGAACTCAGAACGAGGTACGCCGTGGGCGTCAGCGAGACGCATCAACTGGCCTTCGAGGCCCATCAGCTTCTTGTTAATCGCATAAAGCTGCTCAACCAGCGCTTCGATCCGCGCATTGTTGATGTGCATCGTCTTGAGCGAATCAACAATGTTCGAGGAAATGCCATCATAGTTTTCCTGGTCTTTCGGCGTCAGGCCTTTGCCTTCCATCCGACGGCCAACCAGTTTTTCCTGAAGCTTGCGGAACTTGACGAACCCAGCCGCCATCTCGTCGAGCTTTTCGAGAACGCCATCGCGCAGTTCGGCTTCCATGCCGGACATGGACATGGCGGCGCCTTCTTCTTCATCCTCGCGTTCTTCGCGGGCATGGCGCTCTTCGACGGTCTCGTTTTCGCGCGCTTCGGCCTCGTCTTCGTCGAGCTCTTCCTCTTCCGGTGCCGGGTTTTCCGCGCCGTAAGTGGCTTCGAGGTCGATCAGGTCGCGAAGCAGGATACGCTCGTTTACGAGCTCGTCGCGCCAGACCATCATCGCTTCGAAGGTCAGCGGCGACTCGCACAGGCCGCGGATCATCGCGTCGCGGCCAGCTTCGATCCGCTTCGCAATCGCAATCTCGCCTTCGCGGGAGAGCAGCTCAACCGCGCCCATTTCACGTAGATACATGCGAACCGGATCATCGGTGCGATCAGACCCGCGGGCATTGCCCTTCTTGGTCACTGCGCCCGTTGTGCCGGTGGTGGCAACAGCGGTCGACTTGGCCGCCGCTTCGCCCTCTTCTTCATTGTCGACGACCGTGATGCCTTGCTCCGAAAGCATGGCCATCGTGTCCTCGATCCGATCAGAAGACAGCTCGTCTTCAGGCAGAACTTTGTTCAATTGCTCAAGTGTCACGTAGCCTTTGGCTTTCGCGTCCTTGAGGAACTTTTTGACTTTGGTGTCGCTGAGGTCGAGGACCGGACGGTCGTCGCCTTCTTCGAGTACTTCCGCTTTGGCTTTCGCCATGTATTGCTCCTGTCCGCTGCGAGCCGCATCGCAGCATACAATTTTTATCCCGTTAAAGCTTGATCATTCCTGATCTGCTTTCTCCGCTGCCTCATTGAGACGCGCTGTGCGAGCCCTTCTCTCTGATACAAGACGATGCCGGAAACGCGCATCCTCCGGCGTGGCAAAAGCCTCACCAGAATTGCGGCCGGACCCATCCGTACCTTCCGGGCGTGCATACTGTTCCAGGGCGATTAGCCATTCCCGTTCCTCTGGCCCTCCGGGGGCAATCTGTGGGGTGTCGGGATAAGTTGTTAGCAGTTCTGCAGCGCGCGATTTTCCAAGACTGTCTAAATGGTCGCTGAGTCCCTTCCGGTCAACACCTGAATCTGCAGTATTTTGGCTGATCAGGGCGTCCCGGATGGCCGAAACATCAGGATCTGGCAAATCTGCCACCGCGAGGGCTTCGAATCCAATCTCGGCAAGGTGGTGATGGTCTACGGCTCGCACAATCAGACCGAGCCCTCTGGTCTTGGCCGGTGCCCCACCGCGCAGCGACGCATCCAGCGGCTTGTCTCCTCGCAGCGGCGCCCGCCCGGATCCTCGTCCGGCCGCCCGCATTTGCCAGAGATAATCGCGCATGCGCGCCTTCAATTCCCGCTCGTACGCTGATTTCACAGCGCTGTGCTGGATCGCACTGGCGGCCTGCATCAGCCTTTGTTCCAAACCGGCCTGCCTTTCGGGCGTGTCGACCGCTTCGGCATCGCGTTCCCGGCGCCAGAGCACTTCGACCAGCGGCAATGCAGACTCCAAGAGCTTGCCCATCGCGCCTGGTCCGCGCTCACGGATCAGGTCATCCGGGTCCATGCCATCCGAGAGCAGGCAGAAAAACACGCTGCGGCCTGGCTGCAACCCAGGCAATGCTCGCTCGATCGACCGGTTAGCCGCCCCGAGTCCCGCTCGGTCCCCGTCAAAACACAGGACCGGCTCGGGCCCAGCGCGCCAAAGCAGGCCAAGCTGTTCTTCGGTGAGCGCTGTCCCAAGCGGCGCAACAGCATGCCCAAAGCCCGCTTCGCACAGCGCGATGACGTCCATATAGCCTTCACAAACGATCAAGCCGCCCTCGTCAGTGCCGCCAAACGCTTCGCGCGCGGGCTTGTAGCGGTAAAGGACGCGAGATTTGTGGAAGAGCGGTGTGTCGGAGGAGTTCAGGTATTTTGGCTTCGCATCAGGCTCTAAAGCGCGTCCACCGAAGGCGATGACCTGACCGCGAGCATCCTCGATCGGGAACATCAAGCGTCCACGGAACCGATCGTACGGATCACCGCCGCCATCCTTCTCTACAGCGAGCCCGGCTTCAACAATCTCGCTCTGCGAGAAACCTTTGGACCGCAAATGCTCAAACGTTTTTCGCCAGTCATCCGGAGAGTATCCGAGCCGATATTTGCCCCAGCTCCCCGGTTTCAATCCACGTCCTTCGAGATAGCGCCGCGCTTCGGCGCCCTCGGCAGACCGCAACCGTTCCTCATAAAAGGCGGCTGCAGCTTCGCTCGCCCCTATCAGCCGCAGACGGCGATCATACTGTTCCTGACTTTCCGGGGTCGCTTTCGGCAGCGCCATTCCGGCTTCATCTGCGAGCTTCTCGACTGCCTCCATGAAGGACAGACGTTCTGTTTCCATGACGAAGGAGATGACGTCGCCGCCAATGCCGGATGAGAAGCATTTGAAGATCTTCTTTTGATCGTTGACGTAGAAGCTGGGCGTCTTCTCATTCGTGAAGGGTGACAGGCCGACCCATTCCTTGCCCTGCTTTTTCAGCTTCACCTTGCGCCCGATCACTTCGGACGGGCGAATACGGGCCTTCAGCTCGTCAACAAAGCCATCTGGAATGCGAATAGGAGCGCTCATTTGATTCATATAGCCTGTCCGAAGCGCCGCGCGAAGCGATCCCGTTAAGAATTCACACCCGCTCAGACCCCACATGACACAGTTTTCATCTCGATCGAGCGATAGGGTCACCCAAAAATACCACAAAAACCGGCCTGTTCGATCAAATTTCAATGATCGTGGAAACCGTATTCTAGCTTGATGCCGTTAGGGTAGGTCCCGGTGGACATGCTTGTGAAACAGAAGACCGAAATACGATCCGTGCCAAGCGAGCGCGAGTTTGCGTCGAACCTGATCATGGTCGGCGCCATAATGCTCGTGATCGCGACTGGAATTGCCGTAGCCGCGACCTGGTTTACGACGCGCCACTATGCACCGAACATCCACTTTCAGGCGCTGCGGACGGCCGCTCTGCTTCCGATGGTCATCGTACCGCTTTGTACATCGATTGTTGGCTATCAGGGCATCATGAACCATCGCCGCATGCTGAAGATTTTCCACCTCGCCCACACAGACGAGATGACCGGGCTCGCTAATCGCCGTGCGTTCATGCAAGAAGCTCGGTATCGCTTCGAGACAGTGGACCTCGAATTTCACGGACTGTCCTTCTTCATCATCGACCTCGATCACTTCAAGAATGTGAATGACGCGTACGGGCATGAAGCCGGTGATGAGGTTCTGATCCATGCCTCACAACAAATCGTACAAGCCCTGCCGCGTGACGCCATGGTGGCCCGTCTTGGTGGAGAGGAATTCGCAGTGCTACTGCCCTATTCCGATATCGAGCAGATCTACCAGTATGCCGAGACGATCCGCCATCGCGTCGCCTCCAAGCCTTGCAGCTATCTTGAGCACAGCATCCAGGTTTCAGCCAGCGTCGGCGTCGGTATTGCGCATGCCCGCGATACGGTTCGGTCCGTCATGACCCGCGCCGATGACGCGCTCTACGACGCCAAAGATGAAGGCCGCAACCGCTTCGTGATCGCCGCTTAAGGCGCTTCTGCAGCGTTCACATCTGCGTCAGCTGATCCGATCTCTTCACGTGCGAACCAGGCGGTAAGCGCCTTGTACATATCGAAGGTCTGATCATCATGCTCGCGGACATAACCCGCCGGCCAGGCGCTGGCCCTCGCAACCACGATATCATTCTCACGATCGACATAGAGCGTTTGGCCATTTGCGCCTGAGGCTGTGAACGTACCGTCCGCATAGGTCCACCAATGCCAGGCATAGCCTCGATTTGGATTAGGATGCACTTCACCCGGCTTGATATGCGGATCATCGGAAACAGTCGCCCGCTCGACCCAGTCGACCGGCAGAATCTGCTCGCCTTCCCATATACCGCCCTGCTCAATAAACAGGCCAAACCGCGCCCAGTCGCGCAGAGTCGCATTGAACAGGGCTCCGCCAATCTCAGCACCATCAGCCCCAGGCGCATCAAGGATCCAGTCTGCATCATGTTCCATGCCGAGCGGGCGCCATAGGGTCTGCTCGAGATAGTCAGCGGCGCTCATACCGGTGACCCGCCGGATCAGCTCCAACAGGACCTGGCTTTCCGCTGTATTGTAGTTGAACTTGCTGCCAGGCTCATGCTCACGCTTGAAACTGATCGCTATATCATAAGCTGGTTTCTGGCCGGTGATGACGCTCTTGGTCATGAACTCGATCGTGTCGTCCATCTTGCCTTCCCAGAGCCGCGGATCGTAGCGCACGCCGGACGACATTTGCAGCGCCTGTTTGATCGTCACGCCTTCGTATGACGTGCCCGCCACTTCAGGAAGATATTTCGACAAAGGGTCGTCGACGCTGTCGATCTTTCCTTCAGCAACCGCGACGCCGACCAGCGTCGAAGTGATCGATTTCACCAATGACCAGGTGGTAAAGCGCGTTCCCGCATCCGCGCCTCGACCATAGCTTTCGTGCACAATCTCGCCATCGCGCAGAATGATCAGGCCCGAGGTTTCCATATCGGTGTAAAGCTCGGCAAGCGTCCGCCTTTCGCCATCATGCTCGTAATTGAAGCCATCCAGGACACCTTCAACTTGAGGCAGCGGTGTCGAGGCTTCCGGCCCTGACACAGTACGCGTCGGGTACAGCTCGCTCGCATTCTGGAAGAAATAGTCGCGATCCCCTTCATAGGCCTGCGCGCGGGCGATCACATCATTCGGCGGCGGCACGAACCGCGTGTACAGGAACACGCCCCCAGCCGCGCCAATAATCAACGCTGCGATCACGATCAAAATCGTTCTCATCACAAATCTCCCGCATCTGTTGCGAGAGAAATGCGCTGAATTTTTCGGATTCGTCTAGCCTATCGCGGCGCGAACAGCCTTGCTGGCAGGGCCGCACTCAATTCGGCCCGGATACTTTTGCCGCAGCGCCGTCATACAGCGACCAACATCTTTCAGCTTACTCGCCTGCAATTGCGTGACGACTTCCGCCGCGGCAGATTGCAGATCGTCGCCTGAAAGCGGCTTGGGCAAAAAGCTCAAGATTACATCGAGTTCTTCGCGTTCGCGCTCTGCATCGGCGATCCGCCCGGCATCATCGAACTGCTTGATCGATGCTTCGCGCTGTGCCGCCATGGTTTCGAGCAAGTCCTCGATCACTTCGTTGTCACAGCCCGAGCACTCGCCGCGCTTGCGCGCGATGACATCCCGATCATCCATGGCACACTTAACCAGGCGCAATGTCTGCGCTTCGACACTGCATGAGTCCTCAGACTCAGCCCGATTCAGGGCCGCATCGATGCGGTTCCGAAGTGTGATGTGGATGGTTTGATCCATCTGACCCATTATTGACGCCTCAAAAGCCTCATTTTTATAAACCGAATCCGCTTGACGGTTCGGTCCGCAACACTCTATCAGCCACCCGTTTGCCCAAAAAACATTAAGGCAAAGTGGACCACCGGAGTCCAGCGAAGTCGCGGAGATAAGTGTAAGATGGACAAAAATCAATCCAAATTTGCCAGCGAGGCGACTGGCGCTCTTGCTCTAGCCGATGGGACGGTTTTCCTGGGAAATGGCTCTGGGGCCGCTGGAACAGCCGTGGGAGAGCTCTGCTTTAACACAGCAATGACAGGCTATCAGGAGATTTTGACCGATCCGTCATATGCTCAACAAGTCGTCCTTTTCACGTTTCCGCATATTGGAAATGTCGGTGCGAATCCCGAAGATCACGAAGAATCGAGCGAAAACGCCGCCAAAGCCGCGGTAGGCACAGTTTTCCGCGAATCGATCACGCCACCCTCAAATTGGCGCGCCGACGATCATTTTGATGCCTGGCTCACCAAAAAAGGCATTGTTGGCCTCTCCGGCGTCGACACACGAGCCTTGACGCGCCTGATCCGGGAAAAAGGCATGCAAAAATGCGCCATTCAATACGCCCCGGACGGGAATATCGATACTGCAGCGCTAATTAAAGCCGCAGAGGCGTGGGAAGGTCTGGAAGCTGCTGATCTAGCTGCAAATGTCGATGCAGACGCAAACTACGACCATTCAGAGCGCCTCTGGGCGCTGGGAACAGGTTTTGCCGGTGAAGGCAGCGGCGATAAGCACGTCGTCGTCGTCGATTTTGGGGTAAAGAAGAATATCCTGCGAAATCTCGCCGAGGTTGGTATTCGTGCCACCGTGGTTAGCGGCGACGCTTCCTTTGACGCGATTGCCGCCCTCAAACCAGATGGCGTTGTCCTGTCAAATGGACCAGGAGATCCCGCCGCAACGTTCGACCGCGCAGGCCCTATGCTGAAAGCACTGGTAGAAAGCGGCGTTCCACTGCTTGGAATCTGTCTCGGGCATCAATTGCTGGCGCTTACATTGGGCGCGAAAACCATGAAGATGGATCAAGGCCACCATGGCGCCAACCATCCGGTGAAAGACCTCGCAACTGGAAAAGTCGAAATTGTCTCTATGAATCATGGTTTTACCGTAGATGTCGCGACTCTTCCGGACGGTGTCGAAGAAAGCCATCGGTCCCTGTTTGACGGCACCAACTCCGGGTTGAAAGTCGCAGGAAAGCCGATCATTTCCGTGCAACACCACCCCGAAGCGAGCCCCGGGCCGCAAGACAGTTTCTATGTTTTCCAGCGTTTTGTCGACTTGATGGACGCCTAGCGCAGGCTTTTCACTAGCGTCTCAAACGCCGTATAAAACCGCTCGACCGTCGCAGAGTCCGGATCCCGTAGCAACGCGAACCCTGCGCCGTTCAGTGCGCTTTGCAGCAGAATGGCCATTGGCTCGACGTTTTCGGGCGCGACCAGACCCTTCTTCGAAAGATACCTGACGCCGGCGCTGACGTTTTGAATGCCGAGATCGTGGTCACTCTCGTACCATCCTTTTTGGCCCAGAACGGCTGGACCATCGACGAGAACGATTTGCCGAAAGTCCTGCCGCGCGACATATCGCAGATATGTCCGTGATCCAGCCATGAACGCAGCGTACGGGTCTGTCAGACTACGCGCCGCGATCGCCTCCCGCCTCGCTTCGGTGTCCATTTCGACTTGCAGGCGCGTCCAGACTTCCCTGAACAAGGCTTCCTTGGTTTTAAAATGATGAAACAGCGCCCCCTTGGTGATCGCCAATTCATCGCAAATGTCAGCGATCGACGTGTCGGCATAACCGCGCGCGCCAAACAGGCGCACGGCCACCTCGATCAGCCGCGCGCGTGTTTTTTCTGCATCTGCTTTCGATCTTTTTGCCATTACCCAACCATCAGATGTTGACGTTTAACATACCGGTGGTATGTAAACAATGTACAGGGTCTGTTTACAGGCCGACGTACTTGCCAGCGCGCAACAAAATTAAGTTCGTGAGTCGTGGGGACGCAACGCGGACCTAAGAGGAGGCCAGACCGGAATTTCCGGTCTGGCCTTTTCTTTATTCGTGGTGACTAAGGCGCCGGTGCCGAATTAGCGCTCGTCTTCCTCATCATCATCCTCATCGAGCCGGAACAAGCGCGGATCGATCCGAACATTGGTCTCGACATCCACGAGGTCTACAACCGTCGTCTGCAAGTTGCCATCAATGGCAAGCCAGCCGAGCAGATCGTAATTCTGCGCATCAAACACCATGGTCAGCGTGCCCTCTAGCTCGCCAGACGAGTCGCTGACCCGCACACCAACCCGGTCTTCATTCCGCATGACGCTCAGAACGTCCACGTCGCGATCGAAGCCAAGGTCCGTCGAAAGGATCAGGCCAAGCGGCGTGGATCCAATCGGAACACGGTCGACCGTTTCAAGCTCGCTGTCTTCCATGGCGACGGTTGTTCCGTTCGACACAATCAGGATCGGGGTTGGATCATCGTAGTCAAACCGCATCCGTCCCGGGCGGTTGAGCGCGAAGGTCCCAGTTGAGATGCTGCCATCGGCATTGGTCTGAACGAAGTTTCCCTTCGCCGTTGTCGCAGACGAAAGCGCAGCGCTCATCTGGCTTAGGATGATAGGCCATTCGGCCTGGTCTACCTGTCCGGACTGCACTTGTGTTTCGAGTTCAGGCTCGGTCACAGCAGGTTGTGGATCCTGTGCGTCAGATTCAACCGATGCGACCTCTTCATCCACCTCAATCGGGTCCTCAGTCTGCTCAATCACAGCGTCAGTTTGTGGAGTTTCGGCGACGCTGATAGGCGCCGCGATCGGTTCCGTAGCGAGGTCTGCCACCGGTGTGACAGCATTATCTGCAACGGGGACCTCTATCGCAGGCTGTGCGTCATCGATGACCGCTTGCAGGCTAAGCTGCAAGTGAGGGCCGATCGCTAAAGCCAGTGCGATGGTAGAAACAGCGGCAGAAAACATTGGGACACTCCTGTTTGAGTGTCTGACATAAGCCGTCTTCCGCAACAAAAACAGGGCTGAATCAGGGCATTTTGGCCCGGTTTCGTTGCCCTGTGTTCAGTTGCCTGAGCTTCACGTGTTGGGCCTCTGGTCGCCGTCAAGCGCCGTTTACGCGATCAACTTCGGTTACGACATAAGTCAGCGGGTCTTCGCCATGCGAGGCGATGGTCACATACTCACCAGGCTTGAAGACGTGATCTCCCAGTCGATAGCCACCTTCGTCCGGGCCTTCCTCGTCTTCATCATAGTGGAACCGCCACTGGTTTCCGCGATGGGTCAGCAAGCCGTCTGCTTTCTCTGCTGGGTCGGGATGGAACCTATCCACCGTACATTTCGCCCGCAGCGCTCGCCACAGCTCAAGGTCGATCTTGCCACCGGCATCCAGCGGCGCGACGAGGACGTAACCTTGTTTGTCGTCTCCGTCAGGGATTCCCGGGTTGCGCGCCAGTCTCAAAACAATTCTTTTCAAAGGCATGGATGTCTCTCCCGTCTAGTGTGCCAACGCCAAGGCGGGGCCGTCGTCTGCCCCCATCACTGCGCGGCTGGTACCGCCAAACAGCATCTGACCTATCCGACTGTGCCCATAGGCCCCCATCACAATGAGCCCGGCCTTGTGCGCAGAGGCGATATCAAGCAGTCCCTTCGAGATCTTGCCGTCAAAGGTCTCGGTTTTTGTGCTTACGCGTTGCTCATGCAGCCATTCAGCAAGGGCCTCTGGCGATGTGATTTCTGGCGTGCCGCCAAACTCGCCTGACTTGTCTGGATTGTGAGCAATCACCGCGTGTTCCAGAGATTGGAGGAGCGGTAGATGTGCCCTGACTGCGCGCATAGCCCGCGGACTGGCATCCCAGGCAATCACCGCCGGTCCCTCAAGTTTACCGGATGATGCGGCCAGAATCGCCGGCAAGCGTTCTTCCATCAAAGTATACTCAAATACCGGGTTTAGAGCGTGCCCCGACCGCGCCGCCTCACGCGGATATACCGTCGCATCGCTTAGAATGGCATGATTGGCGGCCAGTGACTGAACATGCCCTGTCTCGTGTTTGAGTGTGGCTTGCAACCAGCTACCAGCACTTGAAACATGAGATTTGAACTCTGCATCAAACGCTTCGCGAACTTTTGTCTGAGCGTCTGCGACAGCGCTCACACCTGACGCCCCTGCCATAACGGCTTCTGCCGAGACAAAATACATAGCCGTATTGGCCGGATCGGGCATGGCGAGTAATCCGTCGACACTCGTGCCAAGCTTTTTTGCGAGCGCGAATGAGGTATCCAATTGCGGGCCGCTGCAATCAGCGTCGCCGCCCAGAACGCATAATACTGCCATAGTTTCGCTCCTTTTCCTGTCTTGAATCACGTAAGAACGCACCGGAACGGACGGAATAGGGGAAAATACTTGGTTCCGCCGACGGATCGATTGATCCACAACGTTTCCAATTATTCACTTGGAAATTCTGAGTCGTAATGGCGTGTTCAAACTGAAGCTGGGAGACCAATTATGAAAACCACACTTACACTTCTTGCGGCCGGGGCCTTAATTGCCGGTTGTCAGAGCGTATCGAACCGTACGCTAGGTACGACGGCAGGCGGCGCCATTATCGGCGCTGGCGTCGGAATGATGGCTGGTGGCGACGACAAACGAAACGCCGCAATTGGCGCCGTTGTTGGCGGCCTCGCGGGCGCCGCAGTGGGCGTCTACATGGACAAACAGGAAGAGAAACTGCGCCAGCAAACTGCGGGTACCGGGATCGGTGTTGAGCGAGTCGGTGATCAGATCGCGCTATCCATGCCGTCCGGTCTGACCTTCGACGTCAACAGCTCAAGCATCAAGGGCGACTTTTACGGCCCGTTGAATGATGTCAGCGCGACGCTGCAGGAGTATCCGAAGACGGCAGTCGACGTGGTCGGCCATGCGAGCTCTGATGGAGATGATGCCTACAATCAGCAACTCTCAGAGCGCCGGGCGACATCGGTGCAGACTTATCTCTCCAACAATGGTGTTCAGTCGGTTCGCCTGAACGCTATCGGGATGGGTGAAAACCAACCGATTGCTGATAATTCCACTCAGGCCGGTCGAGCGGCAAACAGACGCGTAGAGATCCTTCTCACGCCAATCGTCGAGGACGGCGCCTGATAAAAAAAGGCCGGAGTAGAACACTCCGGCCTTTCTTTTTGTTTCGATTGAAAGTCGCGGCTTAGGCCGCGGCTTTTGCTTTGACGCCGCCTGGAGGGAAACGAGAATAGAACGTCTCTCCGTTTGCAGCCATGTCGCGCAGGAGCTGCGGGACTTTGAAACGGTCGCCATACTTCTCAGCCAGTGCATCAGCCTCGGCAACGAATTCCGGGATGCCCCAGATCAGGTCCATGTAAGAGGCGCAGCCACCTGTGTAAGGCGCAAAGCCCCAGGCGAGGATTGAACCAATATCTGCATCACGTGCGTCTGTGATCACACCTTCTTCAAAGCAGCGCGCCACTTCGACAGCCTGGCGCACCAGGAAGCGATTGGTGAGGTGCTTCTTCAGCTCGGGTGGGCACTCATCAACGGTCACATCGATGCGGCTGTTCAGGTCAGGCCACAAACGAGCGGGCTTCCCCTTCTCGTTATAGTCATAGAACCCTTTGCCAGCCTTACGACCGACGCGGCCCTGGTCTTCGACGAGCCAGGCCATCATCTGACCAAGCTCGTTAGCGTTGTAGTCGATGCCAGCTGCCTGAGCCATCTGACGCCCAACTTTCAGCGCCGTATCGAGACCAACGGAGTCTGACACTTCCAGTGCACCCATTGGCATGCCGGATTGGCGGCCGACATTCTCGATAATGGCAGGCTTGATGCCTTCTGCCAGCATCGCCATGCCTTCCTGGGTATATGTTCCGAAGCAGCGCGAGGTGTAGAAGCCGCGGCTGTCATTGACGACGATCGGCGTCTTCTTGATCGCCAGCACATAGTCAACTGACTTGGCGAGCGTTTCTTCCGAGGTCTTTTCACCTGTGATGATCTCAACCAGCCCCATCCGCTCAACCGGTGAGAAGAAGTGGATACCGATGAAGTTCGCGGGACGCTGAGAGGCTTCAGCAAGGCCCGTAATCGGCAGGGTAGAAGTGTTCGATCCAAAGATTGCGTCGGCGCTGATCACGTCTTCCGCCATTTTGGTGATCTTGGCTTTCAGCTCCGGATTCTCGAAGACAGCCTCAACCACCAGATCGGCACCTTTGACGTCGTCATAATTGTCGGTCGTGGTGATCAGGTCGAGCAAGGCGTCGCCCTTTTCCTGGGTCGACTTACCGCGAGACACAGCTTTTTCGACCAGGCGGCGAGAATAGTCTTTGCCCTTCTCGGCATTCTCTTTTGAGACGTCAACAAGCACAGTTGGGATGCCCGCTTTCGCCTGAACATAGGCAATGCCGGCGCCCATAAGGCCCGCGCCGATGACGGCAATTTTTTTGAACTCGGTCTTGTCATATCCGGCTGGACGGTTCCCGCCTTTGGACAATTCCTGCATCGACAGGAAGAGCGAGCGGATCATCGCTTTCGCTTCCGGACGCTGCTGCGTGTTGATGAAGTAACGTGTTTCGATCCGAAGACCGGCATCGATCGGCACCTGCGTACCTTCATAAACGCAAGACAGAATGTTCTTCTGAGCCGGGTAATTGCCATAGGTTTTTGCCGCCAGCATCGCGTTCGACATTGTGGCAACCTGACCAGCACCTGGCGCACGGTGCACAACACCGCCGGGCATTTTGAAGCCCTTCTCGTCCCAGGGGGCTTTCGCGTCTGGGTTGGCTTTGATCCATTCCTTACACTTGGCGACGGTGTCCGCAGACGCAGCGAGCTCGTTCACGACTCCCATCTTGTGGGCCTTGTCAGCTTTGATGCTCGTGCCCTGAAGGATCATCGGGAGCGCTTCCTGAACGCCGATCAGGCGCGGCAGTCGCTGCGTCCCGCCAGCACCTGGCAGGAGACCAATCTTGGCTTCTGGCAGGCCAAACTGAATGCGTGGATTATCATTTGCTGCGACGCGGTAGTGCCCAGCGAGCGCCACTTCGAGACCGCCGCCAAGAGCAAGGCCGTTCAACGCAACGGCCACCGGCTTCCCGCACGTTTCCAGCTCACGCAGAGTCTTGTTGAGGGCAAAGCCGCGTTCAAACTGCTTGGCCTTCAGCTCGGCTTCAGACATTTCGGTTTCCGGCTTGCCGCCGCCTGCGCTTTCATTCATTTCGCCGAGATCGGCTCCAGCGCAAAATCCAGATGGCTTGCCTGACGAGATCACCAGGCCGGTAATCTTGTCGTTCTCCGCAACTTCATTGGTGATCGCGATAATGTCGGCGATCGCCTTGCCGGTCAGCGTGTTCATGCTGCGGCCGGGAACGTCAAAGATCGCGTGCGCGATACCATCTGCATCAATGTCGAAAGAGAATGTTTCGAGGTTCATTTTTCTTATTCCTTACGGGGCTACTCGCCCTCGTCTTTGTTGTCGTCTTCAGAATCAGATCCGGCTGCCATCAGGGTCGTTCCAAGCGCAGCACCGATGGCGATCCCTACGGGGAGCCAGATGGCGATGTCGCCGGTAGCGGCACCAAGGGCTGCGCCAATCGCAACACCGGCACCAAGACCAATTGGAAGCGCGGATTTCTTCGCCAAAATTAAACCCGCTCGATGATCGTCGCGGTGCCCATACCGGCGCCAACACAAAGGGTGACCAAAGCGGTCTCCTTGTCTGCGCGCTCCAGCTCGTCGACCATGGTGCCGAGCAGCATTCCGCCGGTGGCTCCGAGTGGATGACCCATCGCGATTGCGCCGCCATTCACATTCATCTTTTCATGATCAATGCCCAGAAGGTGCATCATCAGCATTGGGACAGAGGCGAAAGCTTCGTTCAGCTCGTAAAGATCGATATCGTCGACTTCCATGCCAGCCTTCTTCAGGGCTTTCAGGGTGACGTCGGTTGGACCCGTGAGCATGATGCCAGGCTCAGACCCGATAGACGCCATTTGCTTGACGCGGGCGCGAGGTTTGAGGCCAAGCCGTTCACCCATCTCTTTCGATCCGAAAAGGACGGCAGACGCCCCGTCAACGATGCCAGAAGAGTTCCCGGCATGATGGACGTGATTGATTGCTTCCAGCTCTGGGTAGCGTTGCTTGATGACTTCATCGAAGCCCATTGCGCCCATACCGGCAAAGCTGGGGTTCAACGCGGCGAGGCTCTGCATGTCCGCATCCGGGCGCATATGCTCATCATGGTCGAGGCGAATGCCGCCCATCTGGTCTTTGACCGCAACGATTGACTTGGAGAAACGATTCTCTTCCCAGGCCTGCGATGCGCGTCGCTGCGACTCAACTGCGTAGGCGTCGACGTCATCGCGGGAGAAGCCCCACTTGGTTGCAATCGTGTCAGCCCCGACGCCTTGCGGCGAGAAGTAGGACTTCAAAGCAATTTGCGGGTCAGACGACCAGGCACCGCCAGCAGCGCCCATTGGCACGCGGCTCATGCTTTCAATACCGCCGCCAATCGCCATGTCGGCCTCGCCGGTCATAACCTTCGCTGCAGCCATGTTGCAGGCTTCGAGCCCCGAGGCGCAGAAACGATCGACCTGCACGCCAGCCGTGGTTTCGGCATAGTCGGCGTTCAGAACGGCGATCCGGGCAATATCTCCGCCCTGCTCACCGACCGGTGAAACGCATCCAAGGACAACATCATCGACATATTTGGTGTCGAGATCATTGCGGTCGCGAATGGCTTCCAGGGTTTGTGTCGACAGCTCGAGCGCGGTGATTTCGTGCAAGCTACCAGATTTCTTACCCTTGCCCCGCGGGGTGCGGACGGCATCGTAAATATAGGCTTCAGTCATGGGAGGTCTCTCCTGTCTTAAACTCGTTAAACGCTTTATTTTGCTGGCGCCTTCATGGGGTTGATGGCGAGGGAAGCGGTCGCTCGCGCAGCTTCTTTGCCGCGAGAGTCGTATAGGTCCGCCTCAGCGAAAATCACTTGTCGACCAATGTTGCGGAGCCGAGCGGCGACTTCAATCGCGCCAACTCTCACAGGCCGTAAAAATGTCGTGTGCAGGTCGATGGTCGACGGAAAAGCCCGTGTTCCCGTCTTGATCGTAGCGAGCATGCCAATTGTATCATCAAGCATGGCGGAAAGGTATCCACCTTGAATATAGCCCGCAGGATTGGTGAATTCCCGCTTGCCTTCAAATGCCACGCGCGTTTCCATCTTGCTCATGTCGAGCGAGAGCAGCTTGAAGCCGAGAGACCTGGAGCTCTCGGCTGGCTTAGGGAAGACTTCCGCGACGAGGTGGCTATCGGGCAAACTAAAGCGTCCTCGCGATCAGCATTTTCATGACTTCATTGGCGCCGCCATAGATGCGCTGGACACGGGCATCCTGGTACATCTGACCGATCGGATACTCATCCATATAACCCCAGCCGCCATGCAGCTGCAGGCACTCGTCGATAATCTTGCACTGCAGGTCAGAGATCCAGTATTTTGACATTGACGCTGTCGCCGCATCCAGCTCACCTTTCAGAAGAAGCTCTGTGCAGTGGTCCGCGAACACTTTCGCAACCGTCGCTTCGGTCTTGCATTCCGCGAGCTTGAACTGGGTGTTCTGGAAGTCAAAAATGGTTCCGCCAAACGCCTTACGCTGCTTCACATAAGCGACGGTTTCATTGATCGCGCGCTCAATCATACCGATGCCTTGAATACCGATAATGTGCCGCTCTTGCGGGAGCTTTTGCATCAGCTGAATGAAGCCCTGCCCCTCTTCCGGGCCGAGCAACGCCGAGGCCGGGACTTTAACATCATTGAAAAACAGCTCGGACGTATCAGCGGCAGGCTGGCCAATTTTTTTCAGATTGCGACCACGTTCAAAACCTTCAACTTCATCGGTCTCAACCATCATGATCGAAATGCCCTTGGCGCCCTTGCTTGGGTCGGTCTTGGCGCAGACGAGGATCAGATTGGCTGTCTGACCATTGGTGATAAAGGTCTTGGAGCCGTTGATTACGTACCCATTGCCGTCTTTCTTGGCGGTGGTCTTGATGTTCTGAAGGTCCGAGCCTGTACCTGGCTCGGTCATCGCAATGGCGCAGACAAGCTCACCCGTCGCGAGCTTTGGAAGGAGGCGCTGCTTTTGTTCTTCCGAGCCGTAGGAGATGATGTAAGGCGCAACAATCGCGTTGTGCAGACCGATACCAAAGCCGGCAATGCCCTGTTTTTCGAGTTGCTCGATAATCACCGCGTCATGCCGGAAATCACCCCCAGCGCCGCCATATTCCTCTGGCGCGGAAACCAGAAGAAGCCCCTGCTCGCCGGCCTGCTTCCAGACCTCACGCGGCACCATCCCGGCCTCGCGCCATCCTTCAACTTGCGGCTTCAGCTCCTTTTCAAAGAACTGCGAGACGGCATCGTCGAAAATCTTGATTTCCTCATCCTGACGCCACTGCGCTGGCGGTACGTTGAGGACATCAGACATGAGTGAGCTCCCGGAATTGGAAAATTACGTTTACGTTCACGTCAATGTAGGCACAAATCGCCGTTTTGACCAGCGGTGACGCAACGGGAAGTTACAGTGAAATCAGCCAATCCACGCGAATTGGCTGACTCCATTGTCGTTCGGAGTGATTAGAACCGGTCCGCAGGCAAAGCCATCATCAGGTCCGCACCCGTTTTCAACTTGGCCAGATGCGATGCCGTTTCCGGCAATACGCGAGCAATATAGTATTTCCCGGTGACGATCTTGTCGTCATAGAACGGATCACTGCCGCGCTTCTCAAGCGAGACCTGAGCCATCTTCGCCCACATGTAAGCGAGCGCGGTGAGACCGAAGAGCTGCAGGTAATCAGTCGACGCTGCACCCGCATTATTGAAATCGGTCATTCCGTTCTGCATGAGCCAGGTCGTTCCGTCCTGTAATTGCGCTTTGGCAGATTTCAGGCCTTCCAGGAACGGCTCCAGTTCAGCATTGCCTTCATGGCTGCCGACAAAATCATCAATCTCGGCGAAGAAACTGAACACGGCGCGGCCACCGTTAGCGGCGAGCTTACGCCCCACGAGGTCCAGCGCCTGAATCCCGTTCGTGCCTTCATAAATCAGCGTGATGCGGCAATCGCGCACAAATTGCTCAAGGCCCCACTCCTGGGTGAAGCCTGACCCGCCATGGATCTGCAGCGCTTCGTTCGCCATCTTGAACCCGCGATCGGTCAGGAACGCCTTGATGACCGGCGTCAGCAGCGCCATGTAGTCACCGGCTTTTTCGCGAACTTTCTCGTCCTGCGACCTGTGGTGAAGATCGCCATGCAGCGCAGTCCAGTAGGTGAACGCCCGAGCGCCTTCGATAAACGCTTTCTGGTCCATCAGCATACGTCGCACATCAGGGTGAACGATGACAGGATCAGCAGGCTTGTCTGGGGCCTGCACGCCTTTCAGAGAGCGGCCCTGCAGGCGGTCATTCGCGAAGTCGACTGCGTTTTGGTACGCCACTTCAGCCTGGCTGAGGCCCTGCATGCCAACGCCCAGACGCGCCTCGTTCATCATCACGAACATGGTGCGCATGCCTTTATGCTCTTCTCCGACAAGCCAACCCGTCGCGCCATCATAGTTCATGACGCACGTGGCGTTGCCGTGAATACCCATCTTCTCTTCGAGGCCGCCGCAAGACGCAGGATTGCGATCGCCCAGAGACCCGTCTTCATTGACGATGAATTTCGGAACGACGAAGAGCGAAATGCCCTTGATGCCTTCTGGCGCGCCTTCGATGCGGGCGAGCACAAGGTGAATGATATTATCCGTGAGATCCTGCTCTCCGCCGGAGATCCAGATTTTCTGACCGGTAATTTTGTAGGATCCATCTGGCTGCGGGACCGCTTTAGTCTTGATCAGACCGAGATCCGTTCCGCATTGCGGCTCGGTCAGGTTCATGGTGCCAGCCCATTCGCCCGAAGCCATTTTTGGTCCGTATTTCGCTTTCTGTTCGTCAGAGCCGCCAGCCATAAGTGCTTCAAACGCGCCTGAGGTCAGACCCGGATACATCGCGAAGGCCATGTTGGCTGAAGAGGTCATCTCGCTGGTCGCCATATTGACGACGTGCGGCAGACCCTGGCCGCCCATTTCAGGCGACTTGCCAAGCAAGGGCCAGCCATTCTCGACCATTTGGCGGTAGGCATCCGGGAAGCCATCAGGCGTCTTTACGCTGGCATCTGCATTGCGAACACAGCCCTGCTCATCGCCAACTTTGTTGAGCGGGAACAAAACTTCTTTTGCAAACTTGCCGGATTCTTCGAGGATCGCATCGATCAAATCAGGCGTCGCGTCCTCAAACCCAGGCAGGTTGGAATAGTTCTGCAATGACAGCACGTCATGCAGGATAAATTTCATGTCGCGAACAGGTGCATCGTAACGTGGCATCAGGGCCTCCCATCAGGAAATATTATTAAACCGTGACGCTTGATCTAGCGTCACGGTTTGGAAAGGTCATTCAACTCTTACGGGTCAAACTGTAATTGATCACGCGTCGTCCAGTTGGCGACGGGCAACCTCATCATAGGCTTTGAGATTTTCCGCCTCAGCGGCACCCGGACCAATCTTGTCGAGCTGCTCCTCCAGCCATTCGATCCCGCGATGCAATTCCTGCAGCGCCATCTCAATGTCTTCGCGTTGGCTTTCGAGTTCCTTGATCTGGTTCTGGAACTTGACCAGCGACATGCGCATTTGAGCGCGTTGGCCATCCTCGAGGCCATACAGGTCGAGGATTTCGCGAATGTCCGCCAATGGCAGACCGAGGCGCTTTAGGCGCACAATGATCTTCACGCGTCCGCGGTCTCGGTGCGAGTAAACGCGCGTCATGCCATCCCGGGCCGGGTGGAGCATGTCTTTGTCTTCATAGAAGCGCAGCGCACGTGGGGTGATTCCAAACTCGCGGGCCAGTTCCGAAATCGAAAAGGTCCGGGAGTCAGCGATAGAAAGGGATGAAACGGTATCAGGCATGAACCCAATATGCCTCGTCTTTACGCGAACGTCAACGTCACCCGCCTCGCGTTGACGTAAAGGGTATGAACAAATCTTACGAAATCACGGTCATTCGTTTACCTTTTTAACTCGGAATTAAGAGCGCTCGCGTCATCTCAGGGTTGAAAATGGGTTATTATGCCTGTCTGACGAATCAGATGGGCCAGTGCTGGAGTGCTGGGCATGAGCCAATACGGGTCCTGGAGCGTTAAGGGTGTGGATGATCGCGCCCGCGCCGTCGCAAAAGAAAAAGCGCGCCTCAAAGGCGTGACACTGGGCGACTATATCAACAATCTCCTTCTCGACGGTCACAGCGAGGCCGGACCGAGAGATCTTTATGGGTCGCCGTTCCAGAGCGAGCGCGGACAGCCGCATCACTCAAGCCCACTCGATTCCCTTGCTCAGCGGATTGAGGCAGTCGAAGCCCGCTCGACCCTCGCGATCACCGGGATCGATCAATCGGTCCTCGGAATGTTGGCGCGGCTGGAAGGCACTGAAAACTCCACCGCGGCCATGGCAGCTGAAGTCGAGGGCATGATCGACGAGCTGCGCGAAACACATGAAAATCTTCACGCAAAAGTCGGCGCACTTGAGGCGGACAATAGCGGTCATCAAAATCTCGAGGCTATGAAGGCCCTTGAGGACGCGCTCGGTCGACTTGCGTCACATGTCTATGAAGAAGGCCGCCTCACCCAGGACGAAACCACGGCCATGAAAGGCCGGGTTGAAGCTGGCTTTAACGAACTCTCCGATCGTGTCGAAGGCATCGAAGTTAAGGTCGAATCGACCTTGGCGAGTGCCGCCCAGCGCGTCGAGAAAGCCGTCGAGCAAGCTGAGCTGCGCGCTGAAGGAACGTCCCGCCACCTTTCTGAGCGTTTCTCAGCAATTGAATCCACTGTCGCTTCGAAACTGGCAAAAGTAGACGAAGTCGACGCGCGGATGAACAGTGTCGAGGGCGATGTCTCTGGAGCCATCACGTCGATGGAAAGCACGCTTTCGCGCATTCAGGATCGCCTCAGCCGCGCCGAAATGACGACGGATACAGCCCTGAAAGCGCTGGAACAGACCTTCTCAAACCTCGACGAACGGATCGATACGGTTGCAGAATTTGCCAGCCCGGAAAAAGCAGACGCATTGCGACAGGAGCTCGAGCAGCGCTTCGACGATCTCGCTACTGATTTGCGAACCAGCGTCGAACAGACCCGTCAGCACCTTGCCGCCGAAATTGAACGCGCAGCGGCCCGCGCCAATCCGGAGCTTGTAGGCGAACTGGAAGCCCGAATCAGCACGCTCGAAGCCGATAATCCTGCCGAAGCTGTAAACGGGTTTGGCGATCAGATTGCCCGCCTCTCCAGCTCGCTCGATCAGCGCATCGTCGAGAGCGAGAGCCGCAGCGCCACTGCAATCGAGCAGGTTGGCGAACAGGTCGCGAGCGCAATCAAACACGTTCAAGCACGCCAGGAACAAGGCCAGCGCGAGCTTGAACAAAAAGTCGACGCCGCGGAAGAACGCCAATCGACCAAATTGTCGGAAGCCCTGAACAATGTATCGGATCGTCTCGCCGAGATGCAGACGCAAACCGCAACGGCGGTTTCCCCGGTTCAGAAAGCGATCCTTTCCCTGGCCTCACGCCTTGAGGCACTAGAAGACTTCACCGCGCCGCCGCTTGCAGAAACAGAGGCGGAGGCCCTACCCGACATGCCGGAAATGTCCGCCGAGTCAGAACCGCTCGACCTGGCGCCGGCTCCTGAACCCGAGATCATCCCGGATCTAACGGCCTTTGAACCTGAACCAGCCGAACGAATGGCTGAGGAACCGTCCGTTTCGGTGAACGAGGAAGAGTCGGAAGATTACGATTTCATCGCAGGTCTACCGGATTTCGATGATGAGCCGAGCATAGTTGGGGCCGAAGCAGAAGATCCAGACTCTGACTCAGCCGACACTCCCGATGGCTGGGATGCATCCTCCGTAGATGACAATTACATGCCAGACGCCGAAGCGGTCGAACCATTCGATCCGTTCCAGCCTGAAGGGCCGGAAGCGCTGACTGAAGATCCGCCCGAAGAGATCGATCCGCTCGCGGAACTTGGCAGCTGGGATGACGCCCAACAGGAAGCGCGCGACTCAGATGTATTCTCTGAAGATGACGCAGCCCCCATGCTAGATGCGCCGCTTGGAGACGACGACACAGACGCGCTCGCTCACAATCTTGAAGACGATTTCGAGACGGACCTTGATGAAGCACCGCTTCTCGAGCCGGATGATGAAGCGACGGACTATCTGAGCCGCGCTCGTCAGGCGGCAATTGCGGCATCCGAAACTCCGAACGGTGAGTCTCGTCCTCGTCTGGGACGACGCAGCGCCGCGTCCACACCGCCGAAATCTTCAAGCGGTGGACGCAAAGTGCCGGTCATCGCTGCTGCTTCTGTGTTGGCGCTTGCCGCTGCCGGAGCAGGTGGCTGGGTTGCCTTGCGCGGAAAAACCAATTTTGCTGGCGGCGACAATCCTAGCTTCGCCGCAACCACTGGCCTGGCTGATCGCGCGGCCGCTGAGCAAGTCGAAGAACCTTCTCTGACGGGGATCGAGTTCGCTGAAGAGGTTTCACCGCTCGACGAAACCCTATTCGAGGAAGAAGGCAGCGTCGCAGGCATGCCAGACGCCGAGCTCGAGGCATCAGCCCCGACTGAAGTTGCGGTCAATCTTCCAGAAATTCCGAAAGCTTTGTCGCTCGAACGCGCCGCGATTGAAGGCAATCCGATTGCTCAGTTTAAATGGGGCGAAGCGCGCCTCGCGGCTCAGGATCTCGCTGCGGGGGCAGACTTTATTCGCCGCGCCGCACGACAGGGCCTGCCTGCCGCCCAATACCGTCTCGCCAAGCTTCACGAACGGGGCATTGGCGTCCCACGCGACTTCTTCGAGGCCCGTAGCTGGACCGAGAAAGCTGCAATTGGCGGAAACACGAAAGCCATGCATGACGTCGCAGTGTTCTTCGCTGACGGCGAAGGTGGCCCGCAATCTTATGCAGCGGCCGCTGAATGGTTCCGCAAAGCCGCTGATTACGGCGTCGTCGACAGCCAATACAATCTGGCCGTCCTATATGAAAATGGTCTTGGTATTTCGCCAAGCCAGTCCGAAGCACTCTACTGGTACGAAGTCGCGTCAGCCAACGGCGATGCCAGCGCGCCGGGTAATGTTGCAACGCTGAGAGAAGCGCTGCCTCTGGAGCAAGCGCAACAGGCACAGCGGCGCGCCTCAAGCTGGTCAGTCACACCCGCCGATACAGCCGCCAACGGTCAGTTTGGAATGCAGGACTGGGAGCGCTCAACACGCGCTCAAGTCGCCACATTGCAGACGGTCATGAACGGTCTTGGATATGATACCGGCACACCGGACGGCATTGCCGGTGCGGGCACCCGCGCAGCGGTTCAGGCCTACCAGGCCGATAATGGGCTCGAAGCGAATGGCGTCATTGATGAATTGCTGATCGAAACGCTGAACCGTCAGACTCAGGGCTTGGCCGGGTAACTGCCCCGCGCGCCAAAACGTATCCGCCGAAACAAGATATAAGCCCCAACAATCGCGGCGGCGATGGCCAATGCGTGCGTGCCGAGCCTCGTCCAGTTGTTGACGACGATGCCCAATATTCCCCAGCCGAGCGCAACAAAGTACCAGCCGCTGCGGCTGACATAATTGGCAAACACAATTGCAAGGACCGTTGCAGGGATCAGCGCCATCCAGAGCGACTGCCAAACAGCGTCCGTCGGCTCGCGCCCGAGCAATAACCGCCCGACATCTGGAACACTGATCGATACCGCCACCGTCAACCATCCGGCCAGCAGCCCGGTCGTCAGCCCGTAGAGAATACTGCGCCCTGAACCGTCATAGGTCTGCGTCCGGTCCAGACGGTACGCAGCTTCCCAGGCAAAAAAGCCAATCGGTAGGAGCAACAGGAAGTCCAACCACACCGAGCCGATGCTTTGAGCCGAAACCATCCAGAGGACATTGCCAAATCCAGCCAGGGCCAGCGGACCGGCCACCTGCTGCGTCGCATTGTCAGGCGAGTTTAGATGCAAAATACCAGTCAGCAGGTATCCGATAAAAATCAGGCTCCAGATCGAAAAGAAGATACCCGTCGGCAGTTCGGGTGGGATCCCTTCAGCGACGGCGCGCGCGCCAATCGTCTCGCCAATCCCCGCCACGGGCAGCAAAGGCGCCGCAAATTGCCCGAGCGCTGCAAGAAGAAGAAAGAGTCTGTTCGTCTTAGTCATGAATTGCCTCTACGCCTTCCATGGCAAAGCTTGAACAAAACTTCCAGTCATCGATTTGTGATCGAGATCAGGCGGCCTTGGAAGCGGCGGTGTACAATGTGATAAACAGTTCCCGGGTTGCCGGTTCCCCGAGCCCTGCCCCACCTGGGGATTTCGCCATTAGTTCGAGGTCGTGCAACCGCTCTATCAAGCGCGTCAGACGAGGTGTCGGCCACTTGCGCAAACGGGTTTGGAACGCCGGCCAATCCGATTTCCAGACCGGCGGCTTCAGTTTCATCCCGACATTGGCCGAACCACCCTCGCCTTGCAGCGCTTGCGCTTCAAGCATGCGGCTTGCTTCCATTTCGAACATGCGCACGAGACTGATAGGGGAGAGCCCAGCATCCAAAACGCGGTCCATTTCGGCTTGCGCCGCTGCCGGGTCGCCGCTCAGAGCTAGCAGCACAGCGCGCCGGGCGTTTTCGTCTGCATTGGTCTCACAGAGCGCCAGCACATCGGCGACGCTGACCGGTCGGCCCAAATCGTGCGCAAAGATGGCAAGCTTCTCCATTTCCGCATTGGCGAGACTGCGATGCCCCGGCAGGCCCCCAACAAATTCCGACAATGCGTCGGTATCGATCTCGACGCCTCGTGATTGAAGGAAGGACCGGACGAGCTCTGACATGTCCGCGTCGCTGTCAGCAAAAAGGTGTAGCGCTGCCGCATTCGGCGCGGCTTCGAACGCTGTGCGTAGTTTCGACCGGGTATTGAGGTTTCCATTCTGCAAGACGAGCTTGGCGGCGACGCGCTCCGGCGGGAATTCGAGAACTTCCTTCATCAGCGAGAAGAGCTTTTCACCCTTGGTGCGGATCCGGATGATCGTACCTTCACCTAATAGAGATACCGCTTCGAGCGCATCGAACAAAATGGCGGGTTCGCGTTTCACCTCGTCCTCATCCAGCGTCAGGACCGTCGCAGGCTCATCTTTCATCCAGGCCTTGATGAGCGCATTCGCTGCATCGGCGACAACGCCTTCATCATCGCCAAAAATCAGTGCAAATGGACAGGCAGGGTCGGGCTTCTTGGCAAAACGTTCCGCACGATTGCCTTGCAGCTTCATTCGGCGCTCGCGGTCTTGATGCGCAGATCATCGGCGATGCGCCGGGCCAAAAGCAGCATGGCGCGGTCTGTGGCATCGATCTGCGCCGTGATATCCGAGAACGGCGCATCCGGAACCAGGAAGCTGGTCTCGGCAGAGGACCGGCCCGAAATGGCTGTTCCCTCATATGCAAACACATAGTTTGCCCGAACGATAATATCGGTTCGCGTGGCAGCTTCATCCGGCTGCAGTGCCAAACGGCCAATCCGCTCATTCAGTTCAATCTCGAGACGACCTGGCGCTTCTACACCGGGCAGACCAGGCGCCAGCTCTTGCAGCAGGGCTTTGCGCAGGGCGTGTCCAGCGCGACCATCAATCTGGCCGATCTGGATGTTCCCGGTAGATGCATTGGTTGCGTAGAGCGGTGTAAATCCGCAGGCGGAAAGCGTCAGGGCCAGAAGAGCGATTGCAAACTGTCTCATCACACTACGATATTCACGATCCGGCCTGGAACCACAATCACTTTCTTGATGTCTTTGTCAGCAATGAAGGCTTGCAGAGCCGGCAGCGCAAGGGCGGCTGTCTCGACTTCATCCTTGCTCGCGGTTTTGGAGACAGAGATTTCAGCGCGACGCTTGCCATTGACCTGAATGGGCATCGTCACGCTGTCTTCGACGAGCAAAGACGAATCGACATCTGGCCAGGCAGCGGCTGAACACAGCCCCTCGCCTTTGATCAATGACCAGCACTCTTCTGCAAGATGCGGCATGAACGGCACGAGGCAACGCGCCAGCATGGAGGCCGCTTCGAACCGGGCATGAAGCAGCTCGTCGCCGCCCTGCTCTGCTTTTTTCAAACCGCTGACCCATTCGTGCACTGTCGCAATGGCTGAGTTGAACCGAAATTCCTCAATCGCCTTATCGATGGCGTGAACGGCTTTGTGCGACGTCCGGCGCAGCGCCGTTGCGGCGTCGCTGTCAGAGGACTGGCCGTCTCGCGGCGTTTCGCTCAGTGCGTTGAAGATTCCCCAGACACGCTGAACGAAGCGTCCTGCGCCTTCAGCGCCAGACTGCGTCCATTCGACATCGCGCTCCGGGGGGCTATCCGACAAGACAAACCAGCGCGCGGTGTCCGCGCCAAAGGTTCCAATGATGCTGTCCGGGTCGACGGTGTTCTTCTTGGACTTGGACATTTTTTCAATCGGACCGACCGTCACAGGCATACCGGTGCCAATCTCAAACCAGGCATCACCTTTCTGCTGGAGCTCAGCAGGCGGCAACCATCGGCCGTCTTCGGACTTGTAGGTCTCGTGCGTCACCATGCCTTGCGTAAACAGACCCGCGAAGGGTTCGCCGCTCGGCAGGTCAACTTCGCCGACATCCCGCATGGCGCGAGTGAAGAAGCGCGCATAGAGCAAGTGCAGGACGGCGTGCTCGACCCCGCCGACATACTGATCTACGGGCAACCAATAGGCGCGCTCAGCCGGATCATCGACGCTGGCGAAGCGGGTGAAATACCAGCTGGAATCATTGAACGTGTCGAGCGTATCGGTCTCGCGCTGCGCCGCTATTCCGCAAGTTGGGCAGTCGACATCTTTCCAGGTCGCGTGGTGTAGGAGCGGATTGCCCGGCTTGTCGAAACTGACATCATCCGGAAGCTTCACGGGCAGATCTGCGACAGGAACAGGCACGATACCGCAAGCGTCGCAATGGATCACCGGGATCGGGCAGCCCCAATAGCGCTGGCGAGACACACCCCAATCGCGGAGGCGGTAATTCACCGTGCCTTGGCCGAGGTCCATCTCTTCGATCCGGCCAATCGCAAGCGAGATTGCTTCATCGACGGGTTTATCGTCCAGGAACCCAGAATTCATGATCGAGCCGGGACCGGTATAAGCCGCGTTCATGTCCGCGCCCCGACCGGAGCTCACCCAAGCTCCAGCGGCCATGTCCTTATCGGACGGTTTGACCACTGGCAGGATGGGCAGGTCATATTTGCGGGCGAAGTCGAAATCGCGCTGATCATGCGCCGGGCAGGCGAAAATCGCACCGGTGCCATAGCCCATGAGCACAAAATTCGCGACATAGACCGGCAACTCGCGGCCTTCGATGAAGGGGTGCGAGACTTTAAGACCTGTGTCGAAGCCCATTTTCGGGGCTTTTTCGATGTCGGCTTCCGAGGTTCCGACCTTGGCGCACTCGGCGCGGAAATCGGCCAGATCCGTATTCGTTTCAGCCATCGCGATGGTTAAGGGGTGATCGGGCGACAGCGCGACAAAGCTCGCCCCGAACAGCGTGTCCGGGCGGGTGGTGAAGATCTCGATCCCGGTCTCGTGGTCAGCAGGCGCAGCGCCCGCCCACTCAAACCGCATCTGCAGGCCTTCAGACCGACCGATCCAATTGGCCTGCATGGTCCGGACTTTCTCCGGCCAGCGTTCAAGCTTCTGCACTTCTTCGAGCAAGTCTTCAGCATAGTCGGTGATGCGGAAGAACCATTGCACGAGCTCGCGCTGTTCCACTGGGGCACCAGAGCGCCAGCCCTTGCCATCGATCACCTGCTCATTGGCGAGCACAGTGTTGTCGACAGGGTCCCAGTTCACCTTGGCTTTCTTTTGATAGACGAGCCCTTTTTCCATGAATTTCAGGAACAGACGCTGCTGCTCGCCATAATAGTCAGGATCGCAGGTCGCGAACTCGCGTGACCAGTCTAGCGACAGGCCAAGCTTCGCGAATTGCGCCTTCATGGCGGCAATGTTCTGATAGGTCCATTCGCCGGGATGAACGCCCTTTTCCATGGCCGCGTTTTCCGCCGGCATTCCAAAGGCATCCCACCCCATTGGGTGTAGAACGTTGTAGCCTTTGGCTTTTTTGTGCCGCGCCACGACGTCGCCCATGGCATAGTTGCGGACATGGCCCATGTGCAGTCGCCCGGACGGATAGGGAAACATTTCCAAAACATAGGCTTTTGGCATATCGCCAGCGTCAGCAGGTGATTTGGCTTTGAACAGCTCAGCCTGCTCCCAGGCTTCACGCCATTTGGGTTCCGCCTCTTGCGGATTATATCTTGAGGCCATGGCCTCCCCCATAAATTTTTAAACTAGTCGAGTTCAGAGGCTTTGAGATTGCGCGCCCGTGAAAGGATCGCGTTCTCAAGCTGGATGCCGGTCTCTGGATCTGCATCAGCGTCGACCCAGGCGCCATCCTGATTGACTTGCCGGAACACGGAGACTTTCACCCCGTCCGCGCGCAAGCGGGAATCAAGAATGTAGACCGTCGCCTTCACCCGCTCATCCGGAGCACTTTCGAAAGCGCGCCAGTCATAAATGATCGTGCCGCCATAGGGGTCGGCTGTCACCAAAGGCAGCGAATCGAGCGTATCAAGGCTGGCACGCCAGAGGTACGGGTTCGCACCGCCGGTAATTTCCTCAACCACGCGGGTTTCGACATTATTGCTGCCGCCGCCGAAGACACAGCCAGATAGCGCGACAGCGCCGAAAGCTGCTGTGATCAGGGTTGATACTGCCTTCATATTGTCATTTCCCGTTGGCAAGGTCTTGTTGAACAACAGTCTCTATAGCACCTGAAACTGAGCCTGCCAGTGCCGATATGCGATCAGGTCCGCCCGAGCCGAAGGAAGTCTTACATTATGAGACACGTCTACATTATCACCCCTTGTCTGCTGCTGGCTTTACCCGGCCATGCACAAAGCGGCGCCCCGCTCGAAACAGAGTTCGAGTTCGAATCCGTAACCCTGGTGACGCCTCTGGCTGACGCGGAATCCAATGTAGACATAGAGACCGTCCTCGGCGAGCTCTCTCTCACGGGTGAATCTGAAAAGGTGCTCGATAGCGGGCTGCGCATTCGCGCGCGGGGCGCATTGAGACTGCAGCGTGATCATCCAACACGTCCTGGCGGAACCGGCGGGTTTGACAGTGATCCATTGGCCGCAACCGGCGCATTCTCAGGCCTGTCTGCAGCCCCGCCTATTCAGGAAAGCGATCTGCGCGCCCGGCTCGAAACAGCCTACCTGCAAATCGATGGCGGATATGGCGAGGTCCGGGTCGGAAAAGATTCTGGCGTCGCAAGCCGCTTTTATGAAGGCGCAAAGTCGGTCCTTTCACATGGGCGGCTCGATTCGTCCTTACTGGATCCCACCGGCCTCTCGACAGTTCGGACACGCAACGACCTGACCGGCCCAAGCGCTAAAGTCTCTTATGCCAGCCCGCGCTTGATTGGTGTTCGCGCGGGCGTGAGCTTTACGCCCGAAGTCGACGCAGACGGCCTCGATCGACGGCCCGCCTCGAGTGCCAGCGGACTCGCCCCTGAGACGCAAAACGCAATCGAACTCGCCTTGAACGCGAGTCGGCGTTTTCGCGACTCAGGTGTTCGCATCGATTTCGGGCTCGGTTGGTCAAGCGGAGACGTGTCTACGACCGCATCAATGCCGCAGTATGGCAGCGTCGAATCCTGGTCGGCTGGAACCCGAATTGAGAAGGATGACTGGACCTTTGGAGCCTCGTGGCTCTCTTCGGATAATGGCCTCCCCCAAAGCGACTATTCCGCCTGGAGCGCAGGCCTGCACAGAGAGGTCTATGACACTGAATTTTCAGCAGAATATGGCGAATCCAATGATGATGGCGTCGGTCTCGACTCGCAAAGTTGGCGGGTCGGAGCTGCCCGTCAAGTGACCCCCGGCACACGGCTTGCCATCGCCTATCTCCAGGACGAGATAGAGACCGCGGTCCAGCAACAGCGCTCTGAGGGTGCTGTTGTCGAAATCACACTCTCACAAAAAATTGTCCGGATAACTGGAAATTAAGGTTCTATTAACTGAAGTGACTGCTATCTAGTGCGCAGGAGTGACTGAAAATGCGCGTTCTTGCGGCATCTCTTTTAATGTTTGGTGGCTGCGCCCTTCCGGCGATGGCCCAGCAAGACGTGCCTGAAATGCCTGCGCCTACGATCTCCGAAACCGATCAAGCTGAGCCGGACTGGTTCCAGAAGTTCAGCCTGAACGGCGCAAATCTTGATTCGCCTATCTGGCAGTCCAGCCCTGCACAAACTTTCAACCTCGCCTGGATCAAAGGTGATCGTTGGAGCCTCAGCCTGGACCTAACGTCACGCGGTGAGGGCTCTCTCTTGCCTCGCGAAGAAATGCTGGCTGAAGCTGAGTTTCGTATCACCCCGCGCATCTCTGTGGGCGGTGAACTAACCATCGGTGCTGAAGAGCTCGATGATACAGCGCAATGGGAAGAGCAGGAAATCGAAGCCGGCATCCGACTTCGCTCCGCTTTCAAGTTCTAGGCTTTAGCGCCTTTTTTACCCCCACCATAAGCCGGATCCGCTTGCGCGGACGTCTCATCTAATGGCCAACGCGGACGCGCAGCGAAAGCGAGCCCGTCCTCATCCATCCGTCCCGCCACCAGCCGTTCGGCCCCGGCCAGAGCGATCATTGCGGCATTATCTGTGCAGTGCTTGAGTGGCGGTGCGATCAGCGTCGCGCCTGCATCCTTGGCGACCATTTCCAATGCTGCCCGAATGGTCTGATTGGCCGCAACGCCGCCGGCCACCACCAAACGTGTCGCGCCGCTATGCTGACCCTTGAACTCTGCAAGCGCACGTTCCGTTTTACCGGATAGACAGTCCGTGATCGCTTGCTGGAAGGAGGCACAGAGATCAGCGCGTGCTTGATCATCGAGGGGTTCGTTTTCCACAACCCTCGCTGCGGCGGTTTTCAATCCGGCGAAGCTGAAATCGAGGTTCGGTCGATTGAGCAGAGGGCGGGGTAAATCAAATCGGGCCGGATCTCCCTGCGTCGCCAAGCGTTCCACAGCCGGGCCGCCCGGAAAGCCAATACCAAGTGTCTTTGCGAGCTTGTCAAAAGCTTCGCCTGCCGCGTCATCAATCGTCGATCCAAGCCGGTGGTAAGATCCCAACCCGGTGACGTCCAGGAACTGACAATGCCCGCCGCTGACCAGCAATAGCAGATACGGGAACGGGCACGCCTCAGCGAGCCTGGGCGACAGGGCGTGACCTTCCAGATGATTGATTGGGATGAATGGCTTCCCTGCGGCCATCGCAAGAGCCTTCCCCGTCATCATTCCAACCATTACGCCGCCGATCAAGCCAGGCCCGGATGTCGCTGCTATGCCGTCCAACTCGACCAGCGCGAGACCGCTATCCTCAAGCGTCGCTGCAATCACTGAATCGGTGATATCGGCGTGCGCCCGTGCAGCGATTTCGGGAACAACGCCGCCATAGGGCGCATGTTCTTCGATCTGACTGTGCACCGTTTCTGCGAGGATCTCGACTGTGCCATCGGGACCACGCGTCAACACGGCCGCTGCGGTTTCATCGCAGCTGGTTTCAATCCCCAGAATAGTCACGTGGTCAGACATCTCGCGGATATAGCCAGTTCGCTGCCGACTTGAAACCGCCTCAGTCCAGCAAGGCCGATTTGAGTTGGGGAATCCAGGCCTCGGCTTCGACGTCATAGGCTTTCAATTCACCCGCAAAATCCCAGTAACACCAGGACATGCCGCGCGCCTCAATCCCTTTGCGCAAGGCCTTCGTCCATCGCGCGCGCTGGCGAACCGGCACTTTCTGGAATACTCCAAATTCTCCGACGAAGACCGGCATGCCGGACTCAGACTGCACTGCTTGCGCCGCATCCAGCCGTCGTTTCATCGTCGCTCTGTCACTTCTGGAGCCCCATCTCAGTCCGGTTTCCTTGCGATCCGTCCAATGCGCCCCCTGATGCGTAAAATCGAACGGGATATAATCATGATAGGTCAACATCACCCGCTCCGCAGCGACGGGGTTTGACTTAATCAGCGCATTCAATTGCCCCCAATCCGCGGTTCCCAGAATGACCCAACGATCAGGATGATCTTGCCGGATACGTTCCAGTAGCCGCGCATTGATGGCATCCGTGCGCGCCACGGTCATCTTGCGGTGCGGTTCGTTGATCGTCTCAAAGATAAGATTGTCCGGCGCGCCAACATAGTGGTGCGACAGCTGATCCCAGAGGCCCTCCAAGCGGGGTTCATTTCGATCCGGATCGCTGTTTAGACCGGAGAAATGGTGGACATTGACGATAATGTTGAGGCCGATCTCGTTCGCCCAGCCAACAATCTCGTCGACCCGTGCGAGCATCGCAGGATCAATCGTGTACGGCGCCTCGTGCGCCGAATGAGCTGACCATCGGACAGGCAATCTAATTGTATCGAACCCGGCCCGCTTCAACCGAACGAGATCAGATCGCCGTACCGTGTAGCCCCACTGGCCTTCGTATACCGCTTCGAGCGCGCTCCCCATATTCATACAGCGCGAGATGGGCGAATCGACCGCTACGTATGATCGCGACCCCACATCGCTGACATTAACGCAGCCCGCCAGGATCAGCCCCAGCGCCAACAGCACCTTGCGCATATTGTCTCTCCTGCCACCCCCGGCTTGCACGCCGAATAGATCAACCTTAGCTGGACTCAACACAGATTTGGAGCCGAGATGTCAAGCGCTATCACTGTTCGAATAGGAACACGGGGCTCGCCGCTGGCGCTGTATCAGGCCAATTTGATCGCGTCGGAGCTCGCGCGGGTCAGTGGCGGGACTGTGCGCGGCGAGATCGTGACATTCACGACAAAAGGCGACCAACTGACCTCCGAGCGCTTGATCAATTCGGGCGGCAAAGGCCTATTCACGCGCGAAATCGACCGCGCGGTTGATACTGGAGAAATCGATCTCGGCGTGCACAGCCTCAAAGACGTCCCAAGCATTCTTCCCGACGGTCAAAGTCTGATCGCTTTTCCAGAACGCGAAGACCCGCGCGATGGCTTCCTAACCAGCAATGGGCTCTCGCGCCTCCAGGACTTACCCGAAGGTGCCGTGCTTGGAACCGCGAGCCTGCGCCGGGAGTCTCAAGCGCTCGCCTTGCGTCCAGACCTGAAAGTCATCCCGTTTCGAGGACGCGTCGAGACCCGGATCGAGAAACTCAAACGCGGCGAGGCGGATGCCACTTTTCTCGCCATGGCCGGCTTGAAACGATTGGATCTGGACCATCTCGCCCATCCCGTGGCGATGGGCGATATGTTGCCCGCCGCGGGTCAAGGGATCATCGCGGTCGCCGCACGCCCAGACGCGTTGCGGGAAGAAGTCGGGGCAGCGCTCGCTCAAATCGATCATGCAGCAACGCGCGCCATGGTGGCCGCCGAGCGGGCATTTCTGGCCGAGCTCGACGGGTCGTGTCGCACGGCAATGGCAGCCCAGCTTCAGAACGTGGACGGAACCTGGCGCTTGCGCGGGGAAGTTCTGACTCCGGATGGTCAGACCAAGTGGACCGCCCATGGTGAAGCCCTGATATCTGCCGGTCTGGATGACCTGTCCGCCATGGGCCGCAGCGTCGCCGAAGAGATCCGCCAACAGGCCGGTGGTGATCTGCCGGTATTTACGGACTGATTTATCTTCATGAGCGATGCTCCAATCTCCGTCTTGATCACGCGCGCTGAGCCGGGCGCGAGTGAGACAGCGCACCGGGTTGAAACACTCGGCCTGCGGGCCTTGAAGTCACCGGTTTTGGCGATCCAGTCGCGCCCGGATGAAGTCATTCCCGACCTGCAATCGCTTTCTGGTCTAGTCTTCACCAGCGCAAATGGGGTTCGCGCTTTTACAGACCGGTCTGACGATCGAAGCCTCGCTGCATGGTGTGTCGGCCCTGCGACCTCGAAGGCCGCCCGAGACGCGGGATTTGAGGCAGTCCGTGAGTCAGCCGGTAACGCAGTCGACCTCGCTGAATACATCGAGCGCAACAGCGCTACTTCTCGCGCCCCCTCATCCGCCCCGTTACTTCACGTGGCCAATCACGCCGCGAAAGGCGATCTGAAGCGGACATTGGAAGCATATGGATTTCGGGTAGAGTTCGCACCGCTCTATGAAATGCGCGTGGCCCCTTCCCTTTCTAGCGAGGCGACGCAAGCGCTCGCAGCTCGTGACCGGATAATTGTGCTCATCCACTCGGCCAAAGGCGCCGAAGCATTCGTTCAGCTCTACGCGGAGAAGCCCGTTTCGGGCCTCACCATTGTCGCCATATCCGAGACCGCCGCGCAGCCTTTGAGCGCCCTCTCCCCCGAAACCGTCCATCTCGCGAGCGCGCCTAATGAGGATGGCCTGTTCGACGCGCTAGCATCTGTAATTGCCACACTTTCGGCCTGAAGCGACACCATGTAGAGTGAAAGACATCGGATTAACGGAGACCTGCTCATGACCTCATCATCCCTGCCACCTGAAACAGGGGATGATCTGCCGATTGATGCGGAGTTCGAGCCGGCAGAAATCAAGTCAGATCCGGAAAAAGGCACGCCCAGTGGGCCGGGCTGGATCGCCTTTGGCGGACTGGGCCTTTTCACGCTTGTCGGCTTTGCCCTCGCGGCTGGCAGCGTGGGTTTCATTCCGGGCTTTCAACCAGGCGCTAGCAAAACCGCAGCTCTGGAAACCCGCCTGGACGCGGTCAGCGCCACACATGCTTCAAGCGCTGAACAGGCCGTAAGCCAAGGTGCGGAAATCGCCGCCCTGAAAGGACGCGCCGATAGCCTGCGCGCAGATCGCACCCGCACCGTTACGGACATGCGAGCGATGCGCGACGAAGTTGACTCCATTCAAGCTGATATCGCCGCCCTGCAACGCGCGCGCGTTGCATCCTTGGCAGAAGGAGCCGGAAGCCAGAATGATGCCGCCGCGCCAGCGGGCGTTGCAGCTCTGGACGCACGGATCTCGGCGGTAGAGGACGCATTGGTATCGCAGCTCGACGGCTACAATCTGGCGCTCGACCTGTTGAAAACACGTCTCGACGCGCTGGAAGAAAAAGCCGGTGCAGAATCACTGACTGCGACGTCAGCCACCAATAATCGCACCGAGGCCGCCCTGGCTTTGTCCGCCATCGAAGCCGCAGCCCGGCGTGGACGTCCCTTCTTGTCGGCCTATCAGCGCCTCAATACAGCAATGCCGGGCAATGGCGCCGTTCGCAGCTTATCATCCGTCTCATCAAAAGCGGTTCCCACACGAGCCGATCTAACGGCGACCCTTCCCCCACTCATAGATGCGGCGCTCGACCAAGAAGCGCGGACAGGCGCTGGCGGCTCTGGCTGGATGCGCGATCTTTTTGGCGATGGTATTCAGGTTCGCCGCAAGGATGCAGTGTCGACGCGTGACCATTTAGATCTTGCCACCTCCGCACTCGATGCAGGGGAAATGGCTGAAACGATTGAACATATCCGCGCGATCGACACCGATCTTCAGCCTGTCTTCACAGATTGGCTGCAAAATGCGGAAGACCGACATCTCTTGGAAGAGACCCTAGAGGCCCTGCGCCTCACAATGATTGCGGAAGAGCGCCCATGATCATCCTGTTCTTGATCATATTGCTGATCGTCCTGGCGGGCATTTTTGTGATGTGGGCCTCGCGCCTGCCTGGCGGCCTGATTCTGGATCTCGGCGGCGGCACCGTCTACGAATTTGAAATCGTCTGGGCGTTGCTGGCAATCCTTCTGGTTGGCGCGGCGATGGCGCTGATCTGGTCCCTACTGACGGGCCTGGTGACACTGCCCAGCCGATTTAGCCGCTCGCGCAAGGCCTCCAAGGTCAAGGCGGCGAACAAGGCGCTCGCAGATGGCCTGCTCGCGGCTGAAGCCGGTGATGCGGATTTGGCGAAGAAGCTGTCCAAGAAGGCCGCGCAGCACGCCGACGATGATCGCTTAAAGTTGCTCCTTGAAGCCCGAGCGTCAGAGATCTCGGACGACTGGTCCGGCGCCGAGCGCGCCTGGGGACAACTCGCCCGCCTGCCGGGTGGACAGCTCGCAGGGCTGCGCGGTGCAGCATCTGCTGCGAGCGCCCGCGGTGACAGTATCTCAGCCGAAGCCCGCACCCGCGAAGCGCTTGAAATGAAATCCGGCGCTGACTGGCCGTTCAATGCTTTGTTTGACAGCCAGGTAGCTGCCGGAAACTGGAACGAAGCGCTCAAAACTCTCACAGCGGGTGAGAAGCGCGGTCAGATCAGCGGCGAAAGCCTTCGCCGTCGCCGCGCTGTGCTCTACACCGCTCAAGCCGCGGCGCTGCAGCACAATGAGCGCAAGGAATCGCAGCGCCTGCTGGCTGAAGCGATCCGCTCCGCCCCGTCTTTCCCGCCTGCCGCCTGGCATGGCGCGCGCCAGTTGATGATCGAAAATAAGATCAAAGCAGCGCAAGGCGTTCTGGAACTTGGCTGGAAAGCGCGGCCGCATCCTGCGCTGGCGCAACTCGTGCGCCGCCTCGAGAGTAGCGCCACGCCCGCCATGATCGCGCAGCGCCTGAAGGCGCTGGCGGCCGCAAACCCAGACCATCGCGAAAGCAGGATCCTGACCGCTGAGCTCGCGATGCAAGATCGCGACTGGCTAGGCGCAGTCAAAACGCTGGCTCTGCTGGTTGAAGAAAAGCCCACAGCTCGTCTTTGTTTGCTGCTGGAAAAGGCACTGCGCGGCTATGGCGACCTCACAGAAGCGGAACGGTGGGGGCGTATGGCCGTTACCGCTGCACGCGAGCCTGAATGGTCCGACATGGACCCACGCGGCACCGCCTTTCAATACGCCGCGCGCGACTGGTCACGCCTGGTCTATGCCTTCGGAGATGCTGGCAACATGGTGCACCCGCGCTATGAGTCATCGGAGCGCGAGCTAGACGCCAGCCGCCCCATTGCTCTGCCTGCACCGGGATCCAGCCGATCTGAGCCGAAGGCCCCAAAAACCGAGGTTGTGACGCCGCCGCTCGACTATGTGCCAAGCGAAGACTAGGCCCGCAGCGCTAAACGGCCCAATCTGTCCAGACACTTTTCCTGCCTGAAACGCCTTCCATAACGGCATTGTCATCCCTATCTATGCGAATTCGCGATAGGGACTATTCGCGATTGAGGGAAAGACGCTGCCGATGATCGGGGCTATGACCCTCACCAACGATAGAACTGGAACAGGTGCTTCAAACAAGAAGGTCTGCGAAGGGGAATAAGGAGGACCATGATGGCCAACCCAACTGCGAGCCGTGCGCTCACGCTGAGCCCTGAACAGGGCCTTAGCCGATACCTCTCAGAAATTAGAAAATTCCCGATGCTTGCCAAGGACGAGGAGTTCATGCTCGCAAAGCGCTGGCAAGAACACGAAGATTCCGACGCTGCGGAAAAAATGGTGACGTCTCACCTGCGCCTCGTGGCCAAGATCGCCATGGGCTATCGCGGCTACGGCCTGCCAATGGCTGAGGTGATCTCAGAAGGCAATGTCGGCCTGATGCAATCGGTGAAGAAGTTTGATCCCGACAAAGGCTTCCGCCTTGCGACTTACGCGATGTGGTGGATCCGTGCGAGCATTCAGGAATACATCCTGCGCTCCTGGAGCCTGGTGAAGCTTGGGACGACCGCCGCTCAGAAGAAGCTGTTCTTCAATCTCCGCCGCATGAAAGGTGAGATTGATGCGCTCGACAATGTTCAGCTGAAGCCTGATCAGGTCAAACACATTGCTGACAAGCTGAACGTCTCGGAAAAGGACGTCATCTCTATGAATGGCCGGATGAGCGGCTCCGATGCCTCGCTCAACGCCCCAATGGGCGCCGAAGGCGACATGGAGTGGCAGGACTGGCTCGAAGATGATGAGCCCAACCAGGCCGATGAGTTTGCCCGCACCCAGGAATTCGATGCCCGTATGGATTTGCTCCAAACCGCAATGGCAGACCTGTCAGAGCGCGAACAGCACATCTTGCAGGAACGTCGCCTGACCGACGAACCCAAGACGCTGGAAGAGCTCTCTGTGGTTTATAATGTCAGCCGCGAGCGGATCCGTCAGATCGAAGTGCGAGCCTTTGAAAAGCTCCAAAAGGCGATGCAAAAAATGGCCAAGGAAAAAGGTCTGCCTTCGGGAGTTTAAGCCACTTGAACGGTTTGAATCTCATCCAGATTACTGACAGGGGCGATCCACGGATCGCCCCTTTTGTTGGTGTGCGTGAGCGTGATCTGACGGGCGGCGCGGATGGGCGATTCATTGTCGAGGGCAAGGTCCCGCTGCAGATCCTGCTGACCCGGTCACGGTTCGCGGTCGAAAGTCTTTTTCTGGGCGAAAACCGGATCGCGCCGCTCGCCGACATCCTTGCCGACGTTCCGGAGGACATTCCGGTCTACACTGCCCCGCAAAGCCTGATGGATCAGGTCGTGGGGTTTCCCATCCACCGGGGTGTTCTGGCGTGCGCGCGGAAGGGTGCCGCACTAACGCTGCAGACGCTCTTTTCCGCTAAGCCCGAACGCGTTCCGGGGGCTCAATCGGCACGTCCAGACCAGAGGCGGGAGGTCCCGGATCAAGTCCGGAATAGTCGGACCCTTTTAGTGCTCAACCAGATCTCCAATCATGACAATGTCGGCGGCGCATTTCGCAACGCCGCGGCGTTTGGAGCGGACGGGGTAATCCTCGATGCTGGATCCTGCGATCCACTCTACCGCAAGTCGATCCGCGTTTCGTCCGGCAGCACGCTTTGGCTGCCCTATCATCATGGTGGTACCGGTGCAGAGCAGATCGCAGCGCTGAAAGCGGCAGGGTTCACGGTTTGGGCGATGACGCCGAGGCACGAGGCTCGCCCGCTCGCAGAGCTTAAGCGGCCCGATAAACTCGCCATTCTGCTCGGTGCTGAGGGACCAGGTTTGCCTGATACGCTAATTACAGCGTGCGAACCGGTGCGGATCCCAATGCGCACGGGCTTTGATAGTGTTAATGTCGCGACCGCTGGTGCGATTGCCCTATCGCATGTATTCAAGCCAGACTAACGCTCGGAAACGAGAGAGACGGGAGTTTCGATGCGCTATATCGTGACCGGAGGTTATGGCTTTATCGGCTCGAGTGTCGTCCGCCAGCTCCATGCTGCAGGACACGAAGTGTTCAATCTCGACAGTAAGACCTATGCCGCCAATCCGGATGCCATCGCCGCGTGCGATGTGCAGAACGTGCATGCCTGTATCACCGACCGACAGGCGGTCGCCGCCCTGTTCAAGGCCGCACGCCCCGATGCCGTGATCCATCTCGCGGCCGAAACTCATGTCGACCGCTCGATTGATGGACCAAGTGCGTTCATGAAGACCAATGTGGATGGCACTTTCAACCTGCTGGAGGCGGCGCTGGCCTACTGGCAGGATAGCGGGCAGCCGGAGGCATTCCGCTTTGTCCACGTTTCGACGGATGAGGTGTTCGGCGATCTCGGTCCGGAAGACCCGCCCTTTGACGCGCACACCTCGTACAAGCCATCCTCGCCCTATTCAGCGTCCAAGGCAGCCAGTGATCATCTCGTGCGCGCCTGGCAGCGCACCTATGGCCTGCCAACCGTGATCACGAATTGCACCAACAATTACGGGCCGTGGCAGAATGCTGAGAAACTGATCCCGACGGTGATCCGCAAAGCCCTACTCGGCGCGCCTATTCCGATCTATGGAGATGGCAAGAACGTGCGTGACTGGCTTTATGTGGAAGACCATGCGCGCGGACTGATCGATGCCTGTACGGCGCTCGCTGGATCAACGCTGCTATTCGGTGCCCGGGCGGAGCGGAGCAACCTGGATCTGGTGAAAACAATCTGCGCCTTGCTGGACGAGATGAGGCCTGCGCCGGCGGCTTACGCAGATCAAATCGAGTTCGTGACGGATCGCAAAGGTCACGATCGACGCTATGCTGTAGATCCAGGTAGCGCAGAGCAGACGATTAGCTGGTCGCCACAGCGCAGCTTCGAACAAGGACTGAGAGAGACGTTAAGCTGGTATCTCAATACGCTGCCGCCGGACCTCAGCGATGCGGACGACCGGTTAGGTCTCGCGCGGGCTTAATCACCCGCTCCACTCTCGACACGCGTCAGCCGCCGGATCGTGGCTGCAACATCATCTCCGAAAGCATGGTGCGGCATATGTCCGCCATCCGCGAGCTTAACAAGCTCAAGCCCGTCCACCTGATGCTTCAGCTTCCCAACATGCAGCGGCGGGCTGATGACCGTGTCGAGTGCACCAGAAAAGACGACGGTCGGCACTTTGATCTCGTCATAGCGCGATTGCTGCGCTGCGAGTTGCTCGCGCAAGCCATTCACATCTTTCGCATTGGCGGCGAAGTTCGAAGGCCGAAACAGCAAACCGATCCCTGAATTGTCAAAATACGCGTCCGGGGCGGGTTTGGGCGAGAACACATTGGTGATGCCATTTCGAACCTGGCTCGGTCCAACTATGGGCACGAGTTGAGTGAACGCGGGCCCCATCACCGGATGCGACGCATATTTGTTGTACCAGGCTTCGCCGCCGCCGCCCCAGTCGTGCGAGACGGGGGCTAGCAGAACCAATCCGTCCACTAACTCCGGATGATCCAGCGCCAGACGGAGCGACACCGCACCGCCAAAGCTGTGACCGACAATGATCGCTTTCTCTCCGGGCGCGAGCGCTTTCAACACACCTGCAACCTGAGCTGCCTGCACAGCGAGTTCATCAGCATCGGCCAAGCGCTCGGAATGCCCGTGTCCGGGCCGATCCACCATCAAGACGCGGTGGCTGTCTGCGAGACGCGGCGCCAGCGACCAGTCAAACTCGCGGGCATTGGCTGAAGCGCCGTGGATCATGACTACGACCGGACCAGAATCGCCCTGCTGCAAGACATGCACATCCGCGCCATTGACCTCGACCAAGGCCCCGGTTGCGGGATGTTGTTTATTGATCCGGCTAGCATAGAGCGCGCTGTTCACGCACGCGCCAAGCCCCCCTACGATCAGGATCCCAATTACAATTGTCAGCATTTTCAAACCGGCCGGCCTTCCTGTCCTCGCCGGATGCGATTTATACCGCGTTTGGCTGAAGGAAAGAGCGGGTAGATTTCAAGGGCTTTTTCATAGGCGTTGACGGCTTCATCCTCAGACCCCAGCCGTTCCAGTACCGCGCCGAGACCGCCCCAGGCCCCGAAATGACGCGGTTCCAGGCGCAGAGCCTCGTTCACATCGCGCAGCGCCTCTGAATAGTTTTCCTGGGCCAGAAACACAGTCGCGCGGCGATTCCATGCTTCGGCATAATTCGGCTGGATCGCGATAACGCGGTCATAAAGCGCGCGGGCGTGATCCAAGTCGCCAAAGGCCTGCGCCTGAACCGCGCGTTCCATCACGAGATCGGCCGCGTCAGATCCGCTCTCCATCCAGGACGCCCAGATATCCAGCGCAATATCGTTCGCTTCTTCTTCAGTCGGAGCCGTCTGCAACTCGTCAAACATCTCTTCAGACGGTCCGAAATCCGGACTGCTGACAAGAAGGAGACCTGAAAAGGCGAGCGCTTTGAACATAGGCAGAGTATGGGCCGTCGAAGAGAGAGTGCCAAGATGATTCCTGTACACCCCTGATTGGCGTGCAAATACGGCTAAAATCCGAGCGAGTCTGCGATCGCCTTGACCTTGGCGTCGCGATCCGGGACGGCGGCCTCGATGAGTTTGTAATAGCGCTCAAGGATATCAGGCGAGACCTTGTCCGGGCTGCCCGCATCAAATGGCGGATGAGGGTCATACTCGATGCTGAGCTGGATGAACCGAGCAAAGTCTTCCCCACGGATCCGTGCAGCAAGCGCCAGAGCGAAATCGATCCCTGAGGTGACGCCTCCGCCCGAAAAGCGATTGCGATCCTCGACAATCCGTTCGCGAACCGGGGTCGCGCCGAAATACGCCAATTGGTCGACAGACGCCCAATGGCAGGCCGAACGATAGCCTTTCAGCAGTCCAGCCGCACCCAGCACGAGCGATCCGGTACACACGCTGGTGACCCAATCCGCGCGGGCAGCCATTTTTCGCAGCCAGTCCAGGACCTCGGTATCCTGCATGATGTCCATCGTGCCGAGCCCACCCGGCACGCAGAGAATATCGGCTTGGCTCACTTGCTCGAATGTTGCGGTCGGTAAAAGCGGAAATCCAGCATCGGTCGGGACGGGATTGGTATCCTTCCAAACCAGATTTAGCGTCACATTGCCAAGCCGTGATAAGACTTGCGCAGGGCCGGTGAGATCGAGCTGGGTCACATTCGGAAATACGAGGAACGCGACGGATATGGGTGATAATTCAGGCATGGCCATCTCCTTGAGAGTGAATGGCCCAGGCGAACGGCTCTATGGATAAGATCGACACTCCCCAGTGGTTCTCCACCTTGATCTCGCCAGTCGCGTCGATGGAGTAGGCTACCCCAACTGGTCCGTAAGGTCTACGTGGATCGAATTCGAAGGGATGGCGGTCAAAAAATCGTCCCATTCTCTCCCGATGGATGGGGGCGATCCCAGCCACGATGAAAGTGTCGAATGCAATGCGCTACCTTGTCTCTTTCTCGTGGATAGCGCTCATTTCCATCTGCCCCCTCATGGGCGAGACGCAAGAGCGCAACTGGAACAGTCCCGCAGACAAATACAAAGACGCCTATGTCGAATTCCTGGACGCAGACTGCCCCATCGCGAATGATGATATCTCCCACTTTGTCTACTTCGCTCGCGATCGACAGAGAATCCGAAATCATGCGTTTTTGGAGCACGACCGATTCGAAGGCGCGCAGATTATGTACTCGTGGAGGCAGCTGGAAAAGACGGAGGGAATCTATGATTTCTCGGCCATTCGGTCGGACATCTCGTACCTTAAAAGTCACGATAAGCGCCTCTTCATACAGCTACAGGACGTAACTTTTTCGAGTGTCAACAAACCTGTGCCCAACTTTCTTCTGGGACCTGAATATGATGGCGGTATTGTTCCTTATCTCGCGAACGGGCAGACGATCGGATGGATTACAAAGCGATGGAATCCGACAGTTCAGGCGCGGTTTAAAGCGCTACTCGATGCGCTCGGAGCAGAGTTTGATGGAGAAATCGAGGGCATCAACCTGCAGGAGACGGCAATCGATGTTTCATCGCAGCTCGACGATACATTTGCGCCTGCGATATATGCGAATGCGATCGAGCAAAACATGCGCCATCTGAAAGCGGCGTTTCCAACATCAACCACCATGCAGTACGCGAATTTCATGCCGGGTGAATGGTTGCCTTGGGAGGATAAAGGTTTCTTGCGCGGCATTTATGAAACCGGCAATGAAATAGGGGTTGGGCTCGGCGCACCCGACTTACTGTTCAAACGGAAAGCTCAGCTCAACCATCCAATCACTCTCATGCATGAGGGTGAGTTCACGGCACCCCTGGGAATCGCCATCCAGGACGGCAATTATGTGGGAGCCACCGGAGCCGATGCACACTTTTCAAACCGGAACTCCACCGCGCCATCCACCCGATCCCAGGTTCCACTGCTACACGCGTTCGCGGAGGATTTTCTGAAGGTAAGTTATATGTTCTGGGTCGACCAAAAGCCTTACTTTGAGGCCCAGGTTCTTCCTTGTTTTGAGCGGTAGTTCATCGCAGATTTCAAACAGAGGACAAGCTTATACGCTGCTAGAGCAAACCTTCCGCAGCAAGGCGTGCCTCTAGTCCCTGCGCGCCCTGAAAATGGTGCGTCTTGAAGCCCAGCACTTCGGCCGCTTCGCAATTATTCTCGCGGTCATCAGTGAACAGGACGTCCGCCGGATCCGGGTTGCCCATTCTTGCGAGGGCGATTTCGTAAATTTTCGGATCAGGCTTGGCCACGCGTTCGGCGCCCGACACGACGACGTCACGCAAGAGCTTGATCATCGGAAACGCGTCAAATGTCTCCTCAGCCACCTCGTCCGGGAGGTTCGACAGTCCATAGAGCGGCACCCGGTTTTCCTCTAGCCGAGCCATCAATGGAGGCATGCCGGGGACATAGCCTTCGAACATGTCGAGCCAGCGGCTCCGCCAGGCGCGAATCTGAGGCTCGAAATGCGGGTATTGTTCGATTAGCCGGCCAGCGTTCTCAGCCATCGGTACGCCAAGATCATGCTGCAAATGCCAATCCATATTGCAGATATCGCGAACAAAGGCCTCGGCCTCCGATTCGGTCTCAAAAAAGTCGCGATACAGCCGTATCGGTTGCCAGTCGACAACCACATGACCCAAGTCAAACAGGACGATGCGAGCGCTCATCAGAGGCTCAGCTGTTCATATAAGGCTCAGCCCTGCTTTGCTTTAAAGCGTGGGTCAGTCTTGTTAATAACATAAGTCCGGCCACGACGGCGAACGACCTTGCAGTCACGGTGGCGCGACTTGAGTGCTTTGATCGAGGATTTCACTTTCATGGCTTTGGCCCAAACGTTAGAACAGTTTTTACGAAGACGCGGGACATACACAGGCGGTTTGTCAGAGTCAATCACGGCTTACAGGCAAATCGGCGGCGATGCCATCACAAGTATGGTTTCGCGGGGACACAAAGGGATGCGTGCGATGAGCGAATATATCTGGAAGCGACCAATCTATGGGGTCGTCGCAGGCGCGGCTCTGATGACGGCCTGCGCGGCCTCTCCACAAACACCACAGCCGGATGTTTCTCCCGTTGGCCCAGTTGGCGGCGGAAGTGCCAGCGTGGTGGCGCCTTTTGCGCCCTCGGGGAATATCAGCATGGACAGCTGGCGCGACGATTTTGCCGCCCGCGCGGTGGCCGGCGGGCGTGATGCTGCGGTTGTTCACGCGACACTCGCTGAGATCAAACCGCTTGACCTGTATCTCGGCGACGATGTCGACATCGCCAAGACGGATGTCGCAAGCCAGGCCGAATTCGCCAAACCGATCTGGGAATATGTCTCCTCCGCTGTCACCAGCGATCGAAAAACGCGCGGGGCGGCGCGCCTCAACGAACTAACGGCCACTTTCGACCGAATCGAAGCGGCTTACGGTGTCGACCGCGAAGCCATCACCGCGATCTGGGCGATGGAGACCAATCTTGGCTCCTATATTGGCAATTTCGACGCCGCGAACACGCTTTCCAACATGGCCGTGGAGGGGCGCCGACAAAGGTTTGCCGAGAGCGAATTACTGGCGCTGATGAAGATGCAGGAGAACGGCGATGTTTCTCGCGAACAGCTCACCTCCGGTTGGGCTGGCGCGATGGGACAAACGCAGTTCATGCCCTCCACATTCCTGACTTACGCCGTCGACTTCGACAATGATGGCAAGAAGGACCTGTGGAACAGCGCTCCGGATGCGCTTGCATCTGCAGCCAATTACCTTCGGGCCTCTGGCTACCAGAAAGATCTGCCCTGGGGCGTTGAGGTGCTGGCCTCGAATGATTTCGACTGGTCTCTGGCGGATGGCGAAGACCGGCGCTTGTCGACCTGGACAAGCTATGGCCTCACTCCAATGGCCGGCGGCCCATTTGACGCGCCAGAGACGGCCTATGCCGAACTCTGGCTACCGACAGGAGCGACGGGCCCCAAATATCTGCTGTTCAAGAATTTCAACGTGTTCAAGACTTATAATCGCTCCGATAGCTATGCGTTCTCGGTAGGACTTCTGACTGATGGCGTTGCGGGAAAGCATGGACCAGTGGCAATTTGGCCGACCGAGCTTGAACTGCTGACACGACGCGACATCATGGTGCTGCAGGACAATCTGAACCGGCTAGGCTTTGACGCAGGGGCGGTCGACGGCATTGCAGGTCGCGGCACGAAGGGCGCGCTGCGGCGGTTCCAGAAAGCGAATGCGGTCATTCCGGCAGATGGTTATCCAACGACCGTAGCGCTGGAACAGGTTCTGTCTGCGGACTAAGCAGATCCTTCCGCTTCACCAACTCCAGGCTCGATGCCTTTCCAGGCGAACAGCGCCATGGCGATCAAGAGACCCACGCATATCCAGAACGGTAGCGAGGGGTCGACAAACTCATACAGGAACAGGCCGAATAGCGGCGTGATGATATAGCCCATCCCATTGGCGGAAATAACCAGGCCCGCGACATTGCCCTGAAGCTGAGGCGAGACGGCAAGCGAGGCCCCACTAGAAAACCCAGGACGCGTCAGGCCTTGCCCGATCCCCAGGAAGAACTGCGCCAGAACCAGCGTTGCAAAATCCTGCGCCGGGATCAGGATCAAAGCCCCTATCAAAAGCGGAAAGCACCCCGTGATCATCAGAGTTTTATTCTTGAGTTTGAGCGTCGGAATCAAAACCAGCTGCGCCGTCATCACGGCCATAGCGCCGACCATGAAGGCCGGGCCCGTATAGATGGCAGCGCGCTCTGGTTGGTCAGGAGGGATGCCCAGCTTATCGATCACAGCAAACACGAACACCTGCGTGAGAATGCCCGTCACGAGCGACAGCGTTACGGCGTAGGTGAGGAAAGGCAGCACATTGCGTGAGCGCCACAATCCGATCGATCCGGGAATGGTCTCAACCGTGGAGGCGTCCTGAACTGGCTCGCGATTCTCCGGCAGGAAGTTCCACAGGGTGATCGACATGACCCCGGCGAGAATTGACGTGATCAGCATCGGGCTGAGTATGCCGAAATTCGCAACCAGAACCGCCGCGAAAGCGGGCCCTACAATGGTGCCAAAGCTGAACCCGGATGTGATGAAGGCGATCTCGCTTTGTCGTTCTGCGGGCTCGGTCCGGTCAGCCACATAGGCCTGCGCGGCTGGGCTGGAACCTGATCCAATCAGTCCGAAGACAGATCGTGATAAAGCCAGGCAAGCAAAGATCGCAAATGGGGCCGTGATGAATTCAGACACCGCCGCCCAGGACGACAAAAGCAGCAGGAACATCGAGACGGAGTATCCAGCAAGGCCAAACGAGGCGATCCGTCTGCGTCCGTATCGATTCGAGCGCTTGCCCCAGAACGGAGAGGACAAAGACCAGCACAGCGCCGACAGCGAGAAGATCGCGCCGGCCATCCAGTCTGGAAGCGCCAGGGTTCGGGTCAGCGGCGGGATCACCGCTGCAATCAGCATCGTATTCCCAGCGCCGATCGCCATCAGCGAAAAGAACAGAATGAAAAACGCCCCGCGCCGATTCGGCTGAGGCGTTTGTTCTGTTGTGCTCTGTGACTCGCTCATGCGCCCTGTTTGAGCGCATCGCGGACAAAATCAAGACCGCGCAGGCCCTCTCCTCGCGGATATCTTAGTCTGCTGGCACCGAAACGGGATTGAAAGGAAATCGCGCAATAGTGGCACCCTAGTTAGAGATCGGTCTGCCCGCATGGTCCAGTTACTCGGATTTGCCATCGTTTTACTCATCGTTTCCGCCGCCCTGCTGGTGAGCGGGGGCCCCGCGGTGATGTCAGCCCTACCCTTTGAGTTGGCTTTGATCGGCGGGGCTGCGTTCGGGACGCTATTAATCGGCAATTCGACCTCCGTCGCCGTCGCTGCGATGCGCGGCTTCGGTCAGGCTTTGCGGGGCGCGAAATGGTCGAAACAGGATTATGCGGGCCAGCTCACCATGATGCACGAGATGCTGCGCCGGGCACGCCGCGGCGGGATCGTCGCTATCGAGCAGGACATTGAATCACCGGAGACATCGGAACTGTTCCAGTCGCAGCCGCGCCTCAGTGCCGACCCGCACGCAGCAGGTCTCATTTGCGACAGCTTCCGTCTGATCGCGCTCGACCCGGCAATGCGCAGACAGACAGCAACCTATTTACAGGACCGGGTCGGCGAGATTGTCGAAGAAAAACAACGCGGCGTAACCGCCCTACAAACGCTCGCAGACGCCCTGCCCGCGCTCGGGATCGTCGCGGCTGTGCTTGGCATCATCAAGACCATGGCGATGATCGATCAATCAACCGCGGTCCTCGGTGAAATGATCGCGGCCGCACTTTTGGGCACCTTCCTCGGCGTGTTCCTCGCTTACGGGCTGGTCGGTCCAATCGCGAACCGGTTCGGGCAGATTGTGGAAGAAGAAGCCGTTTATCTCGACACGATCGCCCGCATCATCACGGCCTATACGCAGGATACAGCGCCCAGAACCGCGATTGAAATGGCCCGCGCTGCGCTGCCGGTGCATATCCGCCCGGACATGTCTTTGATTGACGAACAACTCAGCGTCATCCGGCTGAGCACAGCCCGGCAAGCAGCCTAAACTCTGAACGTATCCTACCATGGCAATGCGAAATTTGACTGGTCCGATTAAACGGATCGCAAAACGCCTGCCTGATAATGTGACGCTCCAAGGATCATTCCGTCAGGAGTATTCAAATGAGCGAACTGGTGAAACCAACTGAGCTGACTTTCACGCGAAAGTACTGGGCGAAAGGCTTGCCCGGGCAACTCGCAATGGGCCTGTCCGGAATTATTGCAGTCGTGGTCGCCCTGAAAACCATGACCTATGAACCTGGTAGCGAAGCCGCCTTCCCCTATCAGGACCACTTCTTTCGGGTTCTATCCTTTGCCGCGCTGACCGTCTGGACGACGTTGGCGATTGGTATCCGTCGCCGCGGGCCTGCGGCGATGATCACTTTGGGTTTTGCGATTTTTGTCGAGCTTATTCTTGCACCAATGCGCCAAGAAGCATCGACGACGCTGGTCTCGACGAATTTCGGAATCGTGCTCGCTTATTGTGGTATGCAGCTTTATTGGCTGGATCTGGTGAAACAGCGTCTGCGGAAATAAGTGCAGACAAAACAATCTAAACACTAGCAATCAACCCCGCCGCGCCCTACTCTTACCAGAGTTCAACGGGGAGATTGGGCTTGTCTCGTTTTGAAGATTTGATCTCAACGGTCGCGCAGTATCAGAATCTGGCCGCAGAGAATTATTCTCGCGTGCGCACTCTGGCGGAAGAGCTTCGCGAAGGTCTCTGCGCCTATATCGGGTCAATTGATGGCGTTTGCGTTCGACTGGTGCCGCCAGCCGGCCCATTCGAGCCGAAAGACTATGGCGATCAGGCTTTCTCGGTTCCGCCAAAAGGATTTCGTCCGCTCGGTGCCATCCTGTTCGGTCTAGCTGTTCGTGTTTCAACCGGAACAGACTGGATGCGCGTCACGATGGAGTGCCAAAAGATCGGCGATGATTTCATCGCTCGCATCGTTGGCGGGGAAGAATACCGGCTATCCATCCCTTTAAAGGACACTGACCCCGAGCCCTTTTATGATCACATATACGATCACGTACTCGACTGGTTCAAAACTCAGATCGAGCGCTATGAAGCCGGTGACTATGGGGGGCGGGAAATCGGATTCGATATTTCCGGTTCCGACAATGAGGCGCTGACCTGACCGGGTCGCAGCGAGGCGTATAGATGGATATTGGAATTCTCCTGGCTGGGGCCGCCGGTAGCGATGTAATCTTCGCCTGTGCAATGATCGGATCGCTGGGCCTTGGCGCGCAATGGCTCGCCTGGCGACTACAGGCACCAGCCATTGTATTGATGTCGCTTGCCGGGCTCACCGTCGGTCCACTCTGGTCAGTCGTCTTTGGAACACCGCTACTGAGCCCGCAGGCCACGTTCGGAGACGTCTTCCGACCGATCGTCTCTCTCGCCGTGGCAGTGATCCTCTTCGAGGGCGGACTCGTCCTGAAGTTCGAGAACCTGCGCGAAGCCGGCGCTGCGGTGCGGCGCATGATCTTTATTGGCGGCCCGCTCGCCTGGATTATGGGTACATTCGCCGCCTATTACGCCGCGGGCCTGGACTGGGCGAGCGCTGTTGTGTTTGCAGGCGTCATGGTGGTCACCGGGCCAACTGTGATCATGCCACTGATGCGGCAGTCCAAACTGGGAGGACGTCCTGCCCAGTTCCTGAAATGGGAAGGCATCGTCAATGATCCGATCGGGGCGCTATTTGCTGTCGCATCGTTCGAGATTATTCGAGTCGCCTCGCAAGGCGAGAGTATCATTGGCGCTGGAATCTGGATCATTGCGGCAGCCGCGTTGGGGACCATGCTCGGTGTCGCATTCGGATGGGGTATGTCGAAAGCTTTCCGCGAAGGCTGGACCCCGGAATACCTCAAGGCACCGTTGATCCTGGCATCGATTGTCCTGTGTTACGCACTTGCGGAACTGATCGAGAAAGAGATCGGCCTGGTTGCTGTGACAGCCTATGGCATGACCCTCGCGAACTCCAAGCTGGCAGGTCTCACGGAGCTGCAAAAGTTTAAGGAAGACATCGCGGTACTGTTGGTTTCCGGTGTGTTTGTGATGCTCACTGCTGATCTTACGCCAGCGATTATCAGCCAGGCGATCAATTGGAACACGTTCGCATTTCTGCTCTGTATGTTGTTCATCGTTCGCCCGCTTTCGGTGTGGATCTCGACTTATGGCACTCTCGACCGAAAGGAAGCCATTCTGCTCGGCTGGATTGCGCCGCGCGGGATCGTTGCCGTGGCCGTCTCAGGTCTGTTTGGGTCGCTGCTGGTTGATCTCTCCCGCGAAGGTCGTTTCTTCTTTGAAGGGGCCGATCAGATTACGCCGCTAGCCTTTGCCATGGTGTTCACCACAGTGGTCCTGCACGGCTTTACCATTGGCCCACTGTCGCGCGGCCTGGGCCTCGCCCGCAAAGAAAAACCGGGTGTGCTAATGGTCGGCGCGAACGCCTGGAGCGTCCAGTTCGCCACGGCCCTGGAAAAGAGCGGTATCGATGTCATTGTGGCGGATAGCAATTATCGCCGCCTGAAATCCTCTCGCGACGCGGGGCTCGAAATCTTCATGGGCGAGGTGCTGTCAGAGGACGCTGAAATCAAGCTCGATCATGCACGATTCTCGACCGTCATCGCCCTGTCGACCAATGATTCCTACAATGCACTCGTGTGCAGCCACTTCGCCCCGGAAGTCGGACGACACATGGTCTATCAACTCTCTATCAGCGACGATGAGGAGAATGACGAGCGCGTAGTCAGCTCCAACGCCCGCGGGCGTACACTTATTCGCCGTGGCCGGACCTATGACAGCCTGATCCGCGATCAGTATCGCGGTTGGGAATTCGCGCGGACGCCGCTGACCGACAAATATTCGCTTGAACAGTTCCGAAAAGATCGCCCGAAGGCCGATATCGTTGCTGAACTCCGAACCGACGGCACTCTGGTTCTGCTAGGTCCCAATCGCGAAGCGCGCGGCGGGGATGGCACGGTCCTGATCAGTTTCTCGCCCGAGCTGAAGGATGAAAAGCCAGCCGCCGATTTCGCGCCGCAGCCCGCTTAAGCCGCGCGCACTGCGTGCAAGTCCCGGCCGTGCTTACGAAGCCAGGCGCGCTCGCGCTTCCATGTCGAGCGACATGTTTCGACATGCGCCCAGAAAGCCGGACTGTGATTCATTTCCAATAAGTGCGCACATTCATGGGCGGCTACATAATCGAGCACTTCCGGCGGCGCCATGATCAGTCGCCAGGAAAATGCTAAGCGTCCATCGGACGTACAGGACCCCCATCGCGAGCGTGTGTCTTTCACTGTCACCCGCCGCGCTTCGACGCCAAGCTGGTCACAGTAGCGAATCACTGCAGCGCTGAGATCCTGTTTGGCTGCATTTTTCAAATAGCGCTCTACCCGCCGCCCGATTGTTTCAGGTAGGCCCGGCACAGACAGCACTTGGGGCTCGCCGGGGACGAGCTTCGCAACGCGCCCCTGGCCTTCAAGCGTGATGCGGCACGCTTCGCCGCGCAACTTGAAGACACCGCCATCCTCAAGCACCAAATGCTCCGGAAGCGCTTGTAAATGCTTCGCAATCCAGTCGAGCCGGTCACGTGCAAATTCTGCCGCCTCACCAATCTTGCGTTTGCTCGGCGCGATCGCGACAGCCTCTCGATTGCGCTCATCGAGTCGCAGAATCAGACGCCGCGCTTTGGGGTTAACTTCGAGGCGAACATGAATCGTTTGGCCACTTTTCGTAACCAACGCCATCTTGTCGCCTTTATCGATAATCATTAAATACGCCTCGACAGATTTGTGCGATATGTCTAATGGAAACCGCCTAACTAGGGAATCGACTATGAAGAAATTAATGTTTGGTGCAGCAGCACTGGCTCTGGTGACGGCTTGTGGCCAGGGTGACAAGCCGACAGAAGTGAACATCGAAGAGCCAAAGCTGAAAGAGCTAAGCGTGCGCGCCGGCGATCCCGCCGAAGCCGCTCAAGCCCTGGCCGCGATGTCTCTGAGCGAAAGCGGCGGCCTTTTGTCGTTTGCCGGAACCACCACAGACGGGGCATCGGCCACGTTCACTGACCTGACCATTACAGGCGAAGATGCCGTAAAAGTTGGTTCTCTCGTCTTTGAAGGCCTCGACATGGACAATGGTCAGGCCAATTTCGGTAAGATGAGCCTGAACAATATCTCGATCTCCGAAGAAGGCGAAGATGTTGCGGTCAATCTCGGCTCGATCGAACTGGTCAATCCTTCACCCGAACTGGCTGCCTGGCTCGCTGCGGGTCTGAATGGCCAGGAGGCGCCTTTCCCATCCGCTGAGAACATCGTGTTTGACAGCTGGTCGATTAACGGCCTCACCGGTGACTTCGCCGATCCTGAGGCAGACGGCACATTCGGGATCGACAAGATCGAAATCCGCGACATGGTCGACCTCAAGGCCGCCAAAGCCGTGATTAGCGGCTTGTCGCTGAACGGCACGGATGCCAGCGAAGGCATGAATTTCGACATCAAACTCGGCGGCATGACAGCTACGAATGTCGACGCCAAGTTCGTTAAGGCGATCCAGGAAAATGTCGGCGACGAAGAAGCCCTGATGTCAGCTGTTATGGATCTCGCTTACGAGAATCCAATGGAGCCTGGCTATGACAGCTTCACGCTGAGCGATTTCACAGCCGATGTCGGTGGCGCGTCTTTCGCCATTCCAAGCATCGTTTCTGGTGTTGAGCGCAACGCAGCTGGCCAGCCAACTAAGTTTGTCACCCAGCCTTACTCGATGACGCTGAAAGCAGATGCTGCGGGCGGCGAAGTCGGCGAAGCCCTGCTTCAGGGCCTCAGCGTGGTTGGATATGAAGAGCTTGAGCTGAAAGGCGCAAGTGTAGCTTCATATGATCCAGACAAAGACATCGTTTCGTTTGATGCTGGCTCTAACTATCTCGAGCTGGTCGACGGCGCCAAGTTCAGCTTTGGCGGCAAGATTGAAGGCTACAGCTCGTACGCCAAAGAAGCTGCTACGGCATTCAATTTTGAAGACCTCGCCGCTGGTGCCGAGCCGGACCCAACCGCCATGACTGACGCGATGGGCAAATTGACGATCCACGGGTTCGAGTTCTCAATTGATGACAACTCGCTCCTCGATCGCGCTTTCAACGCCGCGGCGACCTCTCAAGGCGCCGATCCGGCTGAGCTCAAGTCTCAGATCGGCATGGGCCTCGCCATGGCACCGATGATGGCCCAAGGCTCTGGGGTCGATATGGCACTGGTTTCTGAAGCCACAGGCGCTCTGTCCAAGTTCATCAGCGATGGTGGCACACTGACGCTTAAGCTGGATCCATCGACACCGCTTTCCGTTGCTTCGATGATGGAAAACCCGGATCCGGCCGCATACACCAAAGACTCTCTGGGCTTCACAGCGACACAAAAATAGTCGCTGCTCAGGGTCTAACCCAATCGACAAAGCGCGCGGTGTTCAGCATCGCGCGCTTTTCTTTTATCCACTGAAGACGCATAAGGGCGCACATGAAACTCGCATTCTTCGGAGATGTCGTCGGCAAACCAGGCCGGCAAGCCGTGCTCGATCACCTTCCGGGCGTGCGCTCTGACCTTGGCCTCGATTTCGTTGTGGTGAACGCTGAAAACGCCGCGGGCGGATTCGGCTTGACCGAGAAAATCGCGAATGAGTTCTTCGATGCTGGCGCCGACTGCCTGACGCTTGGCGATCATGCCTGGGACCAGCGCGAGGCCCTCACCTATATTGAGCGCGAACCTCGGCTGTTGAGGCCGGTAAACTATCCCGAAGCCGCAAATGCGCCCGGCCAGGGATCACACCTGTTCGTTCTACCGGATGGGCGGCGCGTCGGCGTCATCCAGGCGCAAGGGATCGTGTTCATGAAGCAATTGCTGGAGAACCCGTTCGGCGCCGTCGACGAAGCCCTCGACGCAATGCCGCTCGGCTCCGTCGCCGACGCCGTGATCGTCGACATGCATTGCGAGGCGACGTCTGAGAAAATGGCGATGGGGCATCACTGCGATGGCCGCGCCAGCCTGGTCGTTGGGAGCCACACTCATGTTCCCACGGCTGATCACATGATCCTGGTGGACGGCACGGCCTATCAGAGCGATGCTGGCATGTGCGGCGACTATGACAGCGTCATTGGTATGCAGAAGGATAACTCCCTCCGCCGGTTCGCGACGCAGCTGCCCGGTCAACGCTATGAGCCAGCGCTGGGCGAAGGCACGCTTTGCGGCTTGTTTGTAGAGACCGACGATGCCACCGGCCTCGCCAAACGCTGCGAACCGATCCGGGTCGGTGGGCGATTGAGCCAATTGCTGCCCGCCCTTTGATCTCCGACGCGAGCTGAGTTAAGCAGCCGACACCGAGTTCTTACCGCAGGAGCCCCCGATGGCTGGCCATAGTAAATGGGCAAATATTCAGCACCGAAAAGGTGCGCAGGACAAGAAGCGGGCGGCGCTGTTTTCGCGCCTGTCCAAAGAGATCACCATCGCTTCCAAAATGGGCGGTCCTGACCCGGACGGAAACCCTCGCTTGCGCCTTGCCATCGCTAACGCGCGCGGACAGTCCATGCCGAAGGACAATATCAAACGCGCCGTCGACAAGGGCCAGGGCGGCGGCGGCGAAGACTATGTCGACATTCGCTATGAAGGCTTTGGACCCGGCGGCGTGGGCGTCATTGTTGAAGCTTCCACGGACAATAAGAACCGTGCGGCAAGCGAAATCCGTACCGCGTTCTCAAAGAATGGCGGCAATCTCGGAGAAACGGGATCCGTTTCATTTGGATTTGAGAATGTTGGCGAAATCCACTTCCCGTTGGAAGCCGGCGATGAAGACACGATCATGGAAGCCGCGCTCGAAGCGGGCGCCAGCGATATTGTTACCGATGAAGAGGGACACTTCATCTATACCGAACGCGAGGACCTGTCAGACGTCGCCTCTGCGCTTGAAGGCAAGTTTGGCGAGGTGGAAGCAAAGTCGACCAAACTGATCTGGAAACCGCAAAACACGGTTCCGGTTGAAGGCGACGATGCCGACACATTGATGCGCCTTCTCGACGTGCTCGATGACCTCGATGATGTCGCGAACATTTACGACAATTCAGAAATTTCTGCCGCAGAAATGGAACGTCTCGCCGGTTAGGTGACGTATTCCGATCACGGCCGAACAAATATCTGTGAAAAATGAGAAATCCACTCGCAATTTGTGATGCGACTCGTCATATGCGCTGAACTACCGAAACCAAAATTCGAGATGATGATGCTGAAACTCACACATCCTTTGTCGATCGCCCTGATGGCTGGCGGTCTTGCTGCAGCGGCAAGCTTTGTTTTTTCTGCCTTTGCTGAAAACAGTCCCGCTTCGATCGCAGACAATCAAAATCTCAAAACGGCGATTTTCGCTGGCGGATGCTTCTGGTGCGTGGAAAGTGATTTCGACAAGCTGGACGGCGTATTGGAAACCGTATCCGGATATACGGGCGGCGCCACCACGAACCCGACCTACAAGACCCATACAAAACAGGGTCACCTGGAAGCCGTGAAAGTCGTCTACGACTCTTCCAAAGTCGAGTATGGCGAACTGGTCGATTATTTCATCCGCCACATAGATCCAACCGATGATGGCGGACAATTCTGCGATCGCGGTAATTCCTATCGCACCGCCGTGTTCGTCGATGATGCCGGCGAGCGCGCCGAAGCTGAAGCTCAGTTTGAGACCATCAACCGGGCAGGCATCCTTCCGGCCCCGATTGTCACCCGTGTTCTCGACGAAACAACTTTCTACGACGCCGAGACCTATCACCAGAATTACTACCAGAAGAACCCAGCGCGCTATAAGCTTTACCGGGTTGGTTGCGGACGCGATAAGCGTGTAGCCGAAGTCTGGTCCGGTGAAGGCGAGAGCTAAACTTCTAGCTTATCAATTCCCTCGAAACAGCTGCGCGGCTTGCAGAGTATCACCAGAGGTCCCAAATAGGCGTCTGTTGAACGACTGGGTGCAAAAACATGACTGACACGGCTGCGAGCGAACACATCAAAGACTCTTCAGATCAGGCCTTCATGGCCGACGTCGTTGAGGCCTCGAACACGCAACCTGTTCTGGTTGATTTCTGGGCGCCTTGGTGTGGTCCTTGCCGAACGCTGACCCCGACGCTTGAAAAGGTCGTCAACGATCACGGCGGCAAGGTTAAACTGGTCAAAATCAATACTGAAGAGCATCCCGGTGTCGCTGGGCAAATGGGTGTGCGCTCCATCCCATCGGTTTTCGCGTTTGATAAAGGCCGCCCGGTGAATGGGTTTCAGGGCGCGTTGCCCGAAAGCCAGGTGCGCCAATTCGTTCAGGATATCCTCGGCGGGACGGACGGTGCCAAGCAATTGACCGAAGCGCTGGAGCAGGCTGAAGCAGCTGCGCAATCAGGCGATATCGGCACGGCCGCGCAGCTCTATGGCGCGGTAATGGAAGCAGACCCGACCAATGCAACTGCGATTGCCGGTCTCGCAAGATGCTATCTCGCCAATGGTGACCATGATCGCGCGCGTCAAATCCTCGATATGGCACCGGAAGACAAGGTCAACGATGCGGCGATCAAGTCCGTTCGCACCGCGCTCGACCTGATGGCAGACACGCCGCTGGACGAAGACATGGCAAGCGCCAAGGAAACCGTTGCTGCTGATCCTGGAAACCATGATGCGCGCTTCGAGCTTGCCGAAAAACTGATCGGGCAAGGCAAGAACGCGGCGGCTGTCGATCACTTGATGACGATTCTGACCGACAATCTCGAATGGGGTGAAGGCAAAGCGAAAGCCAAGCTGCTGGAGATCTTTGAAGCTGCGGGGCCGAAAGATCCTCTAACGGTCGAAGGTCGCCGCCGCCTCGGTTCACTCATGTTTTCGTGATCTTACGCATTCACAACTCGCCCAATCTCCGTTTCGGTCCATAATGTGATATTAGGACTGAAAGCGAGAAAGATCTGTGACCATCGAAACCTATCGCAAGCTCTCCGATCTGCCGGAAACGATACCTGTGTTTCCGCTCGCCGGCGTGCTGCTATTTCCGCGTTGGTCCCTGCCTCTGAACGTTTTCGAACCCCGCTATCTGAACATGATTGATGACGCGATGCGCGGCGATCGCTTGATTGGCATGATCCAATCGCAAGGCGGTGATCGCACGACACCAGAACTGGCCACCGCCGGATGCGCCGGGCGGATCACGTCCTATTCGGAAACCGATGATGGCCGCTACCTGATCTCGCTGACCGGGATCTGCCGGTTCGGTGTACACGAGGAGCTCACCGTCGAAACACCCTACCGACAGGTGCGCCCGGATTGGCAATTGTTTGGCACTGATTTAATCGCACCGCCAGAGCCCGAGCTCCCACTCCGCCCGGACCTCGTTCGCGCCTTGCGGCGATATACCCAGATCAATGCCCTCGAAGTCGACTGGGAGGCGGTTGAGAACGCTCCTATGGAGACGCTGATCAACGCGCTCTGCGCCGGTTGCCCGTTTGGTCCGCTGGAAAAGCAGGCCCTTCTCGAGGCACCCGGGGTGACCGAGCGGGCACAAACCCTGATCGCGCTGCTTGACATGGACATGCCAGGCGATGACAGCTCCACTTTGCAATGACTGATACACCCGATGATACGTCCGCCGCGCCATGCGGCGTTAGCCCACGTCTTCTTGAGCTGCTGATTTGCCCGGTAACGGGCGGGCCGCTGATCTTTGATCGTGACGCGTGCGAGCTGGTCTCAAAAAAGGCCAAGCTTGCCTTTCCGATCAAGGATGGCCTGCCAATCATGCTGGAAAGCGAAGCCCGCGATCTGGAGGTCTCCTCATGAGCCATCACAACTGGCCGACTGAGCTGAGATTCTCGAGAAGCAAGCGCGCGCTCAACGTTGCGTTTGATGATGGCGCGGCTTTCTCTATCCCTTACAAGACCTTGCGCCTGGAAAGCCCCTCCGCGGAAGTCCAGGGCCATGGCAGCGGGCCCAAACCGCCACCGCCAGTCATCAGCGACGACCTCGGCGTTGAAAAGGCAGACCCTGTCGGACGTTATGCGGTACGGATCTTCTTCAGTGACGGGCATTCCAGCGGTCTGTTTACCTGGGCTTATTTGCGCGAGCTCGGGGAAAAGCAAGGCGCTACGTAACTCCACTCACAGAGTCCCCTTACCGGAGCTCCGTTTCGTGCCTATATGGGCTCAGCACAGAGGCTGGGGCGTTCGAGGACGGTCAGCTATCCGCCGACCTTAAGTTCCGTCAGGGAGCTGGCTCTGGACTGGACCGTGGTCCTAACTATCCGGCACCCACCTAGTCTCTAGGTCGACGGGATACGAGCACCATAGACGGCGTTTCCGGTCCTGTGCGCTTTCCCTGAGAAAAGGGTAAGATTGCCGAAGGTTTTCATCTAAGACAGATCAGGATCACCGCTTGTATTTGACATGGCCTTGTCTGAGATAGACCGCGAGTTCAATCACATCCAAGACCGCGCTGATCAACGTCGTGACGATAACGTACGAGATGAACCAATACAGAGGTGGGGAAAGCTCGTGCGCTTTGAGCGAATAGATCAAGTAAGGAACAATAAGCAACCAATGCGCATGTCCCAGAGGCCCCATCAACTTCGAAAACGGCGCGCGCTTGTGAACCTGACTTTGAATAAGCCCGGACAGTACGCGACCGCCGAAAATCAAAGCTCCAGGCAAGGTGAGGATGAAGATTAGACCACCGATAATCTGAGGTAACGGATACAGGGTGGCCCAGACCCGAATGTACCACGGTAGCGTGCCCATCGCGTCGAACCATACTTTTAGGTCTTTAAAGATGCTCATTGGCTCCTCTCGCTCGCTCAGGCGTTAGCAATCTGACGGACCCGATCCGGATTCATGACTTCTTCTACTCCTGCGCGCGCCATAGCCATGGTTTGGTCATCCGCGATAGACGGGTGACCTGTGCCGAAAGGAGGTGCGGGATTGTATTCGAGGATCAACTCAATAACGCGCCCCATATCCTCACCGGCAAGGCGTCCCGCTAAGGTAAGTCCGATATCGACACCCGCCGTTACACCTCCGCCGGTGCAACGGTTTCGATCGATGACCACACGCTCGTGTACGGGCGTGGCTCCGAACGCGTCCAGTGTATCGATAACAGCCCAATGGCTTGCCGCCTTGTAGCCCTTTAGTAGGCCCGCCTTACCTAGAAGCAGCGACCCGGTACACACGGCGACGACCCATCCGGCGGTGGCGCCCTGTCTTGCGAGAAACTCTATGGTTGCGTCGTCCTCCAAAATGTCGATTGAGGGCGCGCCACCGCCTGGAACAAGAAGCACGTCTGGTGTGTTGGATGCAGTTTCATACGACTTCTCTGCCATGATTGTCGCACCAGAATCGGTGGGATTCGGTCCGACTTCACGCGCCACAATTTCAGTTCGCGAGCCTGGGATTTGAGCCAGCGGTTGAAGCGCTCCGATCAAATCCAATGTCGTGAATTCCGGATATACGAGAGCCTGAATCAGCATGGCATGCTCCTAATAGTTGATATTTTGTACTGTTTCGTACAGAATTAAATGAGAGTCAATATTTAAATGCGAAGCAGTACGTAATGAGAGAATTGAAACGAAAACGAGGTCGCCCGCCAACGATTGATGCAGACGCCGCGATGCGGGCGGTCGTTGAGCTCTTTCGATCTAAGGGATATGCGGCCGTCTCGTTGGACGAGCTGTCCGAAGTGACGGGTCTGAGTCGCCCCAGCCTCTACCGCTCATTTGGCAACAAGCTCTCCATGTACCTCCGTGCGATCGATGTATTTGGGGAGCAGGTCGTGGAGAGCGCAGTGCCTAAGCTGCAAGATGATGGCGACCTGGAGGTCGCATTGACCAACTTCTTCAGCGAAATGTTGAACATCTATTACCGAGACGATGACATTGCGCCCGGGTGCTTGGTGTTTGGTACCGCGCCGTCAAATGCCGATGAAGCGGAGATCCAATCACGTTTATCTTTTAGCATTGAGCAGGTCGATCAGCTTATGCGCGCCCGAATGCAAAAGGCGTTTCCCGCAAGAGGAAGCGCGCAGTTAGACTCCGCTGTTCATATCGCATCAAACACGTTGATTGCTTTTTCTGCTCGCGCCAAATCAGGCGCGACCAAGAGTGAACTACTAGAAATTGGCGCTCAGAGTGCGCATGCAATCTGTACCCTGCTGCAGGGTGAACGTGCCGACTAAAGCGACTATCCTCACGCAGGAACACGCACGCGGTGCGCGGCAAGCGTCTCATAGATCTCCAGAGCTGGGTCATAGATCGGTCGCAAATCCTCTGCCACGGTCGGGCGCGTGCCTGGTGCTGGACCGAAGCCGGTTGAGCGCCAGACCGCGTCGTACCAGTGCGAGGCCCAGGCACCGTCTTCGGGCTTTGCACCTGCCGACCAGCTCAACATATCCTCCGTCCATGCGAGATCCATCGCGGCGCACAAGGCGGCCATCATGACTGGCGGGTCGCGGAGGATATCCGTGCTGTCGATGACCAGCGGTGTTCGCCCTTCCAAATGCTTTGCCTGTTCGAACAGGCTGAGCTGTTGTGGGAACCCGATCGCCTCCAGGCTGACCTCGTCCATCTTGCGGGCATAAGACGGAATCACCCGCGCCGGATGACGGATCAGGAACACATTGCGGCACACCGCCATCCAGTCGCGCGGAATCTCGTCCACCATGTGATGGGTCATGTGCTTTTGATAGAAAACGCGCGCTTCGGGGTCGGGGCTACCGGCCATGTCGCCTGCGACGCAGTCCGGGTCGCTGCTCTGGCTGGCAAAGATCTCGTCCGACATCGGGTGTCTCAACCCGGTCAGCTTCAGGTAGGCTGCGTAGAAAGGCTCGTCGACGCAGACCGTGTCAGCGCGCGCACCAAAGCTGCGCATCATGGTGGTCGACATGTTTCGCGGGCCCGACCACATGGCGATGCGGAGTGGCTGTGGCTTCATGAGATCGGTGTCAGGCTGTTATCGACGAGCTTCTTGTAGAGGCCTGAGAGGCGCTGCGTGATGGGGCCATCCAGATGTGGCAGGACGCGGCCATCCACTTCGCGAACCGGCGTCGTCCCCGCGAACGTTCCAGTGATGAACGCCTCCTCCGCGGAGTAGACATCAAACAGCGAGAACCGCTTTTCGAAGACGGGAATATCATTCTCCCGGCAGACGCGGATGATATTGCCGCGAGTAATCCCACCGAGGCAATATTCAGGCGGACTGGTCCACACCTCGCCATCGCGCACGATGAAGAAATGGGTTGAGTTACACGTCGCCACGAAGCCATCCGGGTCCAGCATCAAGGCTTCGTCGGCGCCGGCTTTGTCGGCCTGAATGCAGGCGAGGATGCAATTCAGCTTGGAATGAGAGTTCAGCTTCTGATCCTGCTCGGCTGGACCCGTGCGCCGCACGTGCGCGGTAAACAGGCTGACGCCTTTGGCTCGGATCTCCGGCACAGGGGCTTTGTATTCTGGGATGATCACCACGGTTGGCGGCGTGATCGTAAAACGCGGCCCTTGATAAGGCGTCTTCTTGACGCCGCGGGTCACCATCATGCGGATATGAACGCCGTCGGTCATGTCTTGCGCCTTGAGGCAATCGAATAGCCGCTGGGTCAGCTCATCCGGCGTCAGGCCGATATCCATATCGATCGTCTTGGCCCCGGCATAGAGCCGCTTCAGATGCTCGCGGAGGAACGCCACGCCGCCAGCATGAACGCGCATACCTTCCCAGACGCCATCTCCCAGCAGGTAGCCGCTTTCGAAGACTGAAACTGTCGCTTCATCGCGGTGCTTCAGCTCGCCATTTATCGAAACCAGAATGTCCGCATTGCGGGCGTCATAGACATAGTCATGAACGCCGTGGGCGTCGTCCATCATCAAAGCTAGCCACCCACTCGGCGTTCCTGGCCTTCCCAATAGGGTTCGCGCAGGACCTTGCGGAGAATCTTGCCGGATGGATTGCGCGGGAGCGCGCCGATGAAGTCGACCGATTTCGGACACTTATAGCCTGCGATCCGCTCTTTCGCCCAGGCAATGATGCTCTCGGGCGACGGATTGGTTCCCTCCTTGGCAACGACGATGGCCTTGACCGCTTCGCCCCATTTTTCATCGGGGATGCCGATGACAGCTACGTCGGCCACGTCCGGATGACCGAAGATGCCGTTCTCGACTTCGGCTGGGTAAACATTCTCACCGCCGGATACGATCATATCCTTGACCCGGTCGTGGATGAACAAGAACCCTTCTTCATCGAAATAGCCAGCATCCCCCGTGTGGAAGAAGCCGTTTCGGATCGATTCCGCTGTCGCCTCAGGACGGTTCCAGTAGCCTTTCATGACAAAGTCAGACTGAATCACGATCTCACCTACTTCCCCGGTTGGTACGGACTCGCCATTGGCATCGACGCATCGAATGATCGTCTTCGGATAAGGCACGCCGCAGGAGCGCAGCTTGCCCCAGCTTGGGTCATGCGCTTCCGGTGGCAGATAGGTGCCCCCGCCGACAGTCTCGGTCAGACCATAGAGCTGGGTGAACCGAGCGTCCATGACGTCAACAGCCAGCTTGAGCAGGTCCTCGGTGATCGGCGAAGCCCCATAGAAAACCTGTTTGAGGGTCGAATAGTCTCGATCCCGAAAGTCCGGCAATTGAGACAGCATCAGAATAACTGCAGGCACCCAAAAGGCGTGATTGATTTTTTGGCTTTCAATCAGGTCGAGGATCTCAGCAGGATTGATCTCCGGCAGGACAACAGACTTCGCGCCCTGAGCCGTTGCCAGCATTCCAGCATTGACGCCCGCCACGTGGAAGAGCGGCATGGCATTCATCACCGCCTCGCCCGCATCATAGCCGGCCCATTCAAGCATTCCGGCTTGTTCCATGAAGGCCTTGTAGTTGGCATTGGTCAGCATCACGCCCTTGGGCAGCCCGGTTGTCCCGGAAGTGTAGAGCTGGATGACATCGTCGCCGTCTTCCGTTGTTACATCTGGCGCCGAGGCGTCCTGCGCATCCCGCCAGGATGTGTATTCGGGCCAGCCTTCGCGGTCGCCTTCGACCGAGATGACATGCTGCAGGTGCGGACATTCATCCTTGATTTCATCAATCATATCGAACCATTCCGGCCCGACAAAAAGGACAGACACCTGGGCGTCCGATAGAATGAATTGCACTTCGGGGGCGGCAAGGCGTGTGTTGACGGCATTCATCACCGCCCGGATCTTTGCCGCGCCGTATAGCATCTCATAATAGAGCGCCGTGTTCTTCGCGAGATAGCCGATACGTTGGTTGGGCGCGACGCCCAGCGCAGCCAGGCCGTTCGCGACCTGATTAGCGCGCGTGTCCAGTTCGCCAAAAGTGGTTTCTTCCCCTTTGCACCAGAACGCGACCTCGCCGCCGCGCTGCTGACTCTGAACGCGCGGAATATCTGCGACGTGCGGCATCGTTTTCGGATCTAGCATTTGGCTCCACCTCCCAATGGTCTCATTTTCAACTGTTTAGGCGCTCTAAGCGCTCTCCTTACGAATTAAGCTAGGCAAATACGGCGCAAGGTCTAGTCATAAGTCCAGCAGAACAGACGACTTTTTTGGAGATTTATTATGACTCAGGGTTTTTCGACACGCGCTTTACACGCAGGGGCTGCGCCAGACCCGGTCACCGGGTCTCGCGCCCAACCAATCCACCAGACGAGCAGCTTTGTCTTCAAAGACGCGGAACACGCGTCGAAACTGTTCGCCTTGCAGGAATTTGGCGACATCTATACCCGCATCGGCAACCCAACCACGGGCGCCCTTGAAGCGCGGATCGCGGACCTCGAGGGCGGCACGATGGGTCTTGCGACCGCGTCGGGTCACGCAGCGCAATTGCTGGCGTTCCATGTGTTGATGGAACCAGGAGCGAAAATCGTCGCAGCCAAACAGCTCTATGGCGGCTCGATCAACCAGCTCGGCCACGCCTTCAAGAAGTTTGGCTGGGAGGTCGAGTTCGTCGACATTGGTGATCATGCCGCGGTTGAGGCTGCGATTGATGACAAGACCCGCGTCATCTTCACCGAAAGCTTGGCCAATCCGGGCGGGATCGTTACCGACATCGCCGCGATTGCTGCCATCGCTGAGAAGCACGGCGTGGTCTATGTCGTCGATAACACTATGGCGTCCCCTTATCTGTGTCGCCCGCTTGAGCACGGCGCGCATGTTGTCGTGCACTCGCTGACTAAGTTTATCGGCGGACATGGCAACTCGATTGGGGGCATGCTTGTCGATGGCGGGCGCTTCGACTGGAAAGCGCATGCTGACAAGTACCCAACCATGGCAACACCGCAGAGCTTCTACAATGATCTTGTCTTTGCAGACGGATTTGGCGCGCTGCCGCTCGGCCCGGAGGGGCAGGAAGTCGACATCGCATTTGCTATTGCTGCACGCGCGTTCAGCCTGCGCGACCTGGGTCCAGCTCTGTCGCCGTTCAATGCGTTCATGATCATGACCGGCTGTGAGACGCTTCCGCTGCGCATGGCCAAGCATTGCGAGAATGCGACGACGGTCGCGACCTATTTGGAGGGCCACGAAAAGGTCAGCTGGGTGCGCTATGCCGGGCTTGCTGGCGATGACTATCACGCCTTGGCGCAGAAATACTGCCCGAACGGCGCCGGTGCGGTGTTCACATTCGGCTTGAAAGGCGGGCACGAGGCTGGCGTCAAACTGGTTGAGAGCGTCGAACTGCTCAGTCACCTGGCCAATATCGGCGACACGCGCTCCTTGATCATTCACCCGAGCTCGACCACGCATAGCCAACTCTCGGACGCGCAGAAAACCGCCGCTGGAGCCGCGCCTGATACGGTTCGCTTGTCGGTGGGGATCGAAGATGCCGCTGATATTATTGCGGATTTGGAGCAAGCGCTGGCAAAGCTCTGATCTCCCCGCCAATCGTCCCTTCCATTCCGGATGAAATCCCGCAAAGATAGGTGGAAACCTGTCTGGGGAGGCATCCGGTATGGCCAATGCTCAAAGCATCATACTTCATCAATTCGAGCGGTCGCCGTTTTCTGAAAAGATAAGGCTGGCCCTGCGGATGAAGAATTTGGGCTGGGCCTCAGTCGACATTCCGTCGATCATGCCCAAGCCGGATCTCACGCCGCTGACGGGCGGATATCGGCGCACGCCCGTTATGCAAATTGGCGCAGACATATTCTGCGACACATCGATTATGCTGATCGAGCTAGAGAAACGCTTTCAGATTCCATCGCTCAATCTTCCTGGACATGAAGGCATTGCCAAAATGGTCGGCGCCTGGACCGATGGAAAGTGGTTCCAATCGAGCGTTGCCGTGATCTTTGGAGCGGTTGGCGATCAGATGCCTCAAGCGTTCATCGACGATCGTACGAAAATGTCGGGCCGGCCATTTGACGTGGACGCGATGAAAGCCGCTGCCCCAGTCATGCGGGACCAATGGCGCAGCCAACTGCTCTGGATTGAAGAACGCCTCGACGGCGGTCGTCGCGCCGGCACGGGCGACTGGTTGGTTGGAACCAAACCCGGCATGGTCGATGTTCACGCCTTCATGAACCCGTGGTTTGTCGAAAAGAACGTACCGGATTTTCTGGAAGAGTGTTTTCAATCTGCGCCCCAAACCCGTGACTGGTACGTGCGGCTGAAAGAGTTCAAAGGCCAAGCTCCGGAAGAGATCAGCGGCACAGATGCTGTGGCAATCGCCCATAAGGCAGCACCCCGCCTGAAAGCCGCCTCGACGTCCGGAGACCTCAGGGATTTACAGCCGGGTGACCGGGTCGCCATTGCCCCGGATGATTATGCCAAAGACTGGGTCGAAGGTGATCTCGTTATTGCCAATGCCGAGCGGGTCATCATCGCCCGCCAGGATGAACGTGCAGACAATCTGCACATTCATTTCCCGCGCGTAGGTTACGTCCTACGCCGCGCCTAGCGGAGCGTCCGCTTCGGGCTCATCACCGCGAATGAGGGCATCCGCAAAATAGTGGTTGCGATCCCGGTGTGCGGCTTCGTCCTCGCGCACGGCAATCACCACATCTCTCAACCGGGCATTGGCCGGCAGCTGCCAGTAGTCGATGGCAATTTGCGGAGCAGGCCCGTTTTCCAGCCGACCTTCGTCAATCTCGCGTAGATAATGGGTGTAGCTGGTCACGGCTTCTTCCTCGAAATAGCCGATCACGCGGTGCGCGGTCTTTGGGGCAAACAAGTAGAGGAAGAAATAGAAATTATAGAAGATGGCCTGCGCGATCATGATCAGGCCGCGCTCAAACAGGCTGGGTTGAGCGACCTGAATGAACGTCATCAGGTGCATGCGTTCATTCTCGGCTTCGTCGAGTAGTTCCTTTATCCAGCCTTGATCGCCGCGCATCCGACGGATAGCTCGCAAATGCTGCAACAGTCCGGCCACCATGCCCGGGACAGCGGCGACGGTTTCAAGCACAACAGCGCGGTGTCCATAGCGTCTGCGGAAGAACAGATCCGCAAAGAACCGGAGGAGTTTAACGAACGCAAAGGCGATGCGGTCGCGCAAACCTTCCGGCTTTCTGTGGGGTTCTACGTATTTCATGACGATGCCTCCTTCGGGATAAGGAGAAGATGGCAACCGTAGACCCGGCGCACGACGTGCAGGTTTGACGCGCGACAGAATGTGTCAGGTTTGCCTAGCAATCCGCATCGAAGCGATACGCCACAAAGTGCACGGGATCGCCGTTCGAATAATTCAATGCATAGACGGACTTAGACGTCGTCACGCAGAGCGGCGTGAAATTGGCCTGATCCAGAATATCATCGCGAATCTTCGTCGCTGGCGGGATGCACTCCTCACCCAGCGCCTCACATTGTGCTTTTGAGCTGCCAGCGCCCTCAAGATTGATCAGATAGACCACAGGATAGGCCGCCGGGTCAGACGGCAGCGTTAGCGGCGTTTCCGGCGGATGCAGGTTTTGCGTGCCAAGGGTGAGCACATAAGATGGCTCAGCATAGCCCACAGCGAGCACCCGTTCCGGACTTTCCCAGCCTTTTTCGCAGGTCTCGCTCGGGACGCCGCACACATCCTGAAGAGCGACCCGCGCGCTTTCAGTTGGCTGCACCCAGAGCTGCGCAGGGATGAAATAGGTGCGAACATGCCATCCAAGGAACAGACTGGCACTGATCGCAAACAGAGCAGTCAAACCAATCCGCCGCGCCACAAAAGTTGCCACAGAGAGTAAGAAAACAGCGGCGCCAACCCACCAGAGCCACATCGGGAAGCTGAGCGCGCTGGCCCATTGCTCGAGCGCAGTCTCGGCTTCAATCGTCTTGAAGTCGCCCGCCGCTTCGGTCTTGATCAGCTTCGCCGCCAGAGGCGAACTGGCAAAGACCAGCAGCGCGCCACCAAATGCGTAGACACCAAAGCTCAACCATTTCGAGACGGGGACTTTTGCCCCATCCAGCAGCTTCATGCCGGCCCAGCCGCAGATCAATCCAAACGCCGGATATGCCGGCAGAATATAATGGCTGAGCCGAGTTGGCATGAGCTCGAAAAAGATCGTCGTCAGGATGGCCCAGGCTGCGAGGAAACGGATTGCTTGTGTTTCTTCAGAAACCGCTGCGGCCTCGGCAATCGCCCATCGCTCACGCCATCTCGGCTGTGTCGCGAGATACCAGAAGGCAAAGATGATCAACGCCGGATAGGCCGAAGGGGCCCCGTTACCGATCTCTCCCGGCAGGATCCAGGTCGCCAGCGCCGTGAGCGCTCCCAGCGTCGCAAAGACCAGCAGCGCGTCGGTGCCGCGTTTACGGGCTCCGTCACTCACTCCGCGAAGCTGTTTCCAGGCCAATGTCGCACCGGGAATGAGCAGCAACACAGCCGGGAAGAACCAGACTGGAATGTGGCTGAGATGATAAAGCGGCCAGCCCGCATGGCCTTCGGACGCGCCTGCAAACTTGTCCTTCAGATCCTTGCCGACAGCCCCCTGAAGGAAGGTCCCGTCGGTGGCGAACTGAATGGCGATCAGCCAGGGCAGGAACATCGCAGCAGCCAACGCCGGGCCGGGCCACCAGATAAGCGGTCGCCACCAATCGCCGCCTTTGCCTTCGCCCGACTTCGCCCAGACCCAGGCGCCAAATCCGGCATAGGCCGCAACCATGGGCGTGACCGGTCCTTTGATCAGCAGACCGCAGCCCATGATGAACCAGAACAAGAGCGCCATCTGTTTCGGCTTGCTGGCTTTCCCCATGTAGAGGCGCGCCAGAGCGCCGATCCCCCATGTCGTCAGGAATACCAGCACACCGTCGGTTTTCGATATATGGGCTTCACTGGTTAGAAGCAGCGTTGCCCCGAACAGGGCCGCACCCAGAAACGCCGCCCTACGCCCGATCAGAACGATCCCGCACCAGAAAGTTGCGAGCGTCGCCAAGGCTGCACCGAGCCAGCTCGGCACGCGATAGGTCCAGATCTCCAGCCGGTCTTCATCCCCGAGAACTTGCGTTGCGCCAGATTGCAGCCAGTGAATGCCGGCAGGTTTCTTGTTTCGGTATTCGTCCTGATAGCGAATGATCAGATAGTCGCCGGTCTCAATGTATTGCTTAGAGGCCTGGGCAAAGCGGCTTTCGTCCCGGTCTAGCGCCGGCAGGTTGAACACGCCGGGGGCTGCCGCAGTAAACGTGATCGCGAACAAGATGAGCCAAGCCTTCCAGCCGGACGAAATTCGATCGAGCATATCCATGTTTGCCTCATAGCTTTTGCAATGCCCGTTGAACAGCGCTGCGATGCGGACTAACGTCCGTAAAAATCAGATTGGAGGGTGCTGGCATGTCTTGGTGGTTCAAGATTGATCTCTGGAAACGCGTCATGCTGGGACTTGTCCTCGGCCTCGGTACCGGACTGGGTCTCAGATACGGTATGGGCGCGGAAGCGGGCGGCGCGTTCGCAGAGGGTTGGATTGAATGGGCCGGCGATCTTTTCCTGCGCCTGATCCGGATGCTGATCGTCCCACTAATCTTTTTCACGCTGGTTTCGGGCATCATCGCAATGGGCGATCCGAAGCGGCTTGGCAGTCTCGGCGTGCGTACCCTTGCCACTTATTTCGGCACCACAGCGATCGCGGTGACCTTGGGCCTGATCATGGCAACCATCTTCCGACCGGGCGCAAGCTTGTCGCCGGAAACCTTTGCCGGGGCCGATACCAGCCGCATGCAATCTGTCGCCGAACGTGCATCAGAGGCGGGCGGTATTGTTGAGCGCTTGTTGAACATTGTGCCGACAAACCCGGTCGAGGCACTGGCGACCGGGAACATCCTGCAGATCATTTTCTTCGCCATTATGTTTGGTGTCGGCCTTCTAATGGCTGGCAAGATCGCCGAGCCGGTCGCTAGATGGTTCGACGGCGCGTCAGACGCGATGATGAAGGTCACCATCATTGTCATGGAAACAGCACCGATCGGGGTTTTCGCTCTGATGGCGACGGTAATGGCGAAACAGGGCCTCGGCGTTCTGCAAAGCCTGGGCACGCTGGCCATCGCGCTCTATCTCGCTTGCGCCCTGCATATCCTAATCACCTATGGCGGGATCATCATCAAAGGCATCTTGCGCCTGCCCTTTATCCCATTCTTGCGCGGCATTACGGATGCGCAGGCTGTGGCCTATTCCACGGCCAGTTCCTCGGCCACGCTTCCGGTAACGATCACCTGCGCGGAAGAAAATCTCGGCATCGACAAAGCCGTTGCGGGGTCGGTCCTGCCGCTTGGCGCGACGATTAACATGGACGGGACCGCCATTTATATCGGCATGGTCGCTCTGTTCGGGGCCCAGGCCATGGGCATCGAGGTCAGCCTCGGCCAGTATTTCCTCATCGCCTTGATGGCGACGCTGGTATCGATTGGTGCGGCTGGGATACCTAGCGCGGGGCTATTCCTGTCGGGTCTTGCGCTGGCGCAAGTCGGCATTCCGGAGGAACAAGCCTTCCTGATTATTGGCTTCATTCTACCGTTCGACCGATTGCTCGACATGATGCGAACCTTGACGAATGTTACCGGTGATGCGGCAGTCGCAACCGCAGTGGCGAAATGGGAAGGTGAGCTCGACGAAGACGTATTCCGAGCCGAGGATAATCTGTCGGCTCATGTCGATGACCGGGAAAAGCCGCTGCCAACCTAGAGAGAGCGCTATAGCGCGTTTCGAACAATCTCGCCGATCATCTGGGCTTCTGCTTCTCGCGGAGATCCCTGGCGCCAGGCAATCCCGATGCGTCTACCAATCATCGGCGTATTGAACGGGCGGAGCTCCACATCTGCGCCGGAGGTCACGCCGGCATCAATCGCGAGCTTTGGCAGCAAAGAAACGCCAAGGCCGCCCGCCACCATGTGCACCAGCGTCGGCAGGCTTGTTGCAGTGACATCAGCGCCGCTACGCTTGCTTGGCAAGCGGCACACCGACAACGCATGATCGCGAAGACAATGGCCATCCTCGAGCAAGAGAACGTCTTCGTCGGAGAGGTCAGAGGAGTTGAGCTCTTTGCTGTGCATCAGGTCATGATCCGTGGGGGCGACCAGCATGAATTCATCATCGCCCAGCTCCATCGAAACGATACCGGGCGCATCCCAGGGCAGCGCAATTAGAGCAGCATCTAGCTTTCGTGCACGCAGCGCATCAATCAGCCGTTCGGTCTGATCTTCGCGCAGATAAAGTTTCAGGCCTGGATGGGCCTTGCGCAGCGCTTTCAGCGTTCGCGGCAGCAGAAAAGGCGCAATTGTCGGGATCGCGCCAAGGCGAAATGATCCTGACAGAGGTGCCCCTGCCTGCCGGGCTGCGGAAACCAGATCCGCAGTGTCGGACAAGATGTTCCGCGCCCGCTCTACCGCCGCTTCCCCCGCTTGCGTCAGAGACGCGCCGCGCGACTCGCGTTCGACCAGTTGAACCCCCAGGAGGCCCTCTACTTCCTTGATCGCGGCAGATAAGGTGGGCTGCGTGACATGGCAGGATTCCGCGGCGCGCGAGAAAGACCCCTGATCGGCAATCGCGCACAAAAATTCGAGCTGTCTGAGGGTCGGCAAATGCATAGCTAAAACCTATGCATTTATACGTAAATATCAATTATTTTTCTGCGTCAGGGTACGCTATGTTGATCACAACGAGTTGATCGGTTGATCGGATTTCTGGCTTGAACACCGCGAATTTCGCACCATCTGATTATCGAGAGCCAAGACTGTTGGTTCTCAAAATACGCACGGTGGCATCCGATCCCAAATCCCTCATGCCATCGACACTGCGTGGTCCTGCCGGGCCCCTTTCCTCCCCCCTTATAAGGTTATCCGGCAGGACCGTTCGCGGTTCTTTCAAATCAGAATCATTAGCCTGTGACCGAGTTTTGACTTTGCGCGGGCATCAATCTCTGTCACCGTAGGACATTATGGACCTGTCAGCCCCTGGCCTCGAAAACGACCTGATCCGGCTCGCACCGCTCGCTGAGCGTTTCCGCGAGGATCTTCGTAATAGCGGCGCGATCGAATATATGTGGCGCTCGTTACCTGCGATCCAGCGTGGGGCCGGGTTCGACTCCTATTTTGATCACGTGCTCAAGCAAGGCGACGCAGGCGAAGTGCTCGGGTTTGCGTTGCTCGATCCGAACGATAATGGCCGCTTTGTTGGCGTCACCGCGCTAATGTATCCAAACAAGATGCACAGACGGGTGCGGCTGGGCTACACTTGGCTGGAGCCTCACTTGAGGGGTCTTGGGGTCTATGCGGCGATCCAGAAACTACTCATCCAGCGCGCGCTCGATTGGGGCGCCAAGCGGATCGAATGGTACGTTGAAGAACGCAACACACGCGCTATTCGCGCAATCGAATCCATTGGCGCGCTGAAAGAGGGCGTGCTGCGCGAATATGAAAAATTCGCGGACGGCGAGTGGGTCGATGTCGCGGTGCTGTCTATGCTCCGCGATGAAGCCAAGTCAGCCGTACATCGCCTCGATGCCATCATGGCCGCGTCCGAGACTTGATTCTTAACTGCACACGTGCTTTACGCGCGCAACAATCACCGCACTGACAGTACGTGCGCGTTGACCGGGACATGCTCTTAGCGGGAGCCCGGCGATGTCCCCCACTCGGCGAAGTCTCGCTCAGTGGGGCACTACTGCTTTGTGCGGCGGGTTTGAGCGCTTATCTCTATCAGAGAGATTAGCTACAGGAGTGACGCGATGTTTGACGCGCTGACAGACCGCCTCGGCGGGGTATTTGACGGACTACTCGGGCGCGGTGCGCTGTCGGAGAAAGACGTAGCGGCTGCGCTGCGCGAAATCCGCGTAGCATTGCTCGAAGCCGACGTCGCCCTGCCGGTCGTCAAAGAGTTCATTGCGTCGATCAAGGACAAAGCCGTCGGTGAAGACGTCATCCGCTCGGTCAAACCCGGCCAGCAAGTCGTCAAGATCGTTCATGACGGCCTCGTTGACCTGCTTGGTGGCGAAGATGCCGAAACAGGCCTGCGCGTCGACAACCCGCCAGCCGTCGTGATGATGGCTGGTCTGCAAGGCTCAGGTAAGACCACCACCACCGGCAAGCTCGCCAAGCGCCTTGCCGAGCGTGACAAGAAGAAAGTCCTGCTCGCCTCGCTCGATACGCGCCGCCCGGCGGCGATGGAGCAGCTCGCAATCCTCGCTGACCAATGCAATGAGAATGTCTCTGCGCTGCCCATCATCAAGGACCAGAGCCCAGCCGAGATTGCACGCCGCGCTCTGCAAGCGGCGAAACTGGGCGGCTATGATGTCGTCTTCCTCGATACAGCGGGCCGGACGTCCATCGATGAACAGATGATGGCCGAGGCGAGCGAGATCGCCAAGATTGCCAATCCGAATGAAACTCTGTTGGTCGCCGACTCTCTGACCGGTCAGGATGCGGTCGAGACGGCAAAGCGCTTCCATGAGCGCCTGCCGCTCACCGGTCTGATTCTGACCCGGATGGACGGCGATGGCCGCGGCGGTGCAGCCCTGTCTATGCGCGCGGTCACAGGCCTTCCCATCAAGTTCCTCGGCACCGGCGAAAAGCTCGACGGTCTCGATGCCTTTGACGCCAAGCGTCTCGCCGGCCGTATCCTTGGTCAGGGCGACATTGTCTCGCTGGTGGAAAAAGCCGGTGACCAGATGGACGCCGACAAAGCTGAGAAGATGGCCAAGAAGATGGCCAAGGGTCAGTTCGATCTGGACGACCTCGCTCAGCAGCTTCAACAGATGCAGAAAATGGGCGGCCTTGGCGGAATTATGGGGCTTCTCCCCGGCGCCAAGAAAGCCAAACAGGCGCTCGACGCCTCGGGCATGGATGACAAAGTGATTTTGCGCCAGGCCGCGATCATCTCCTCCATGACCAAGAAAGAGCGGTCCAAGCCTGCTTTGCTCAATGCTTCACGCCGCAAGCGCATCGCCGCTGGCGCCGGGGTCACCGTGCAGGACGTGAACCGCGTTCTGAAAATGCACAAGCAGATGGCCGGCATGATGAAGAAAATGTCCAAAGGCGGCATGAAGGGCATGATGAACATGATGGGTCAGGCTGGGGTATCGCCATCTGACCTCGCCAAGATGGGCGGCGGCGCGGCAATGCCGGGCGGCGTGCCGAACATTCCTGGACTAACAGGGGGTAAGAAATGACCTCTCCTCAAGACCAACTCGATAAATATCGTGCCAGCATCGATAATCTCGATGCCATCCTGCTGCACACACTCGCCGAGCGATTCAAAGTCACACAGGCTGTCGGCCGACTGAAAGCCGAGAACGACATGCCGCCGTCTGACAAAGCGCGGGAGGCGCGCCAGATCGAACGCCTGCGTAAGCTCGCAGAAGACAGCAATCTTGATCCTGTCTTTGCCGAAAAATTTCTGAATTTCATCGTCGCGGAAGTCATCCGCCACCACGAAAAACTAAGGGGTTCTGCCCCGAACCCCGAGACGCCGAACACTTAGGAGTACACCATGGCCCTCAAAATCAGACTCGCTCGAGGCGGGTCAAAAAAACGTCCATTCTACAGCGTTGTCGTAGCTGACAGCCGCATGCCGCGCGATGGTCGTTTCATCGAAAAAATTGGCACCTATGATCCACGTCTGCCGAAAGACAGCGAAAGCCGCGTGCAGATCGATGGTCAGAAAGCCGCTGACTGGATCAAGAAAGGCGCCAAGCCAACTGATCGCGTCGCCCGCTTCCTGAACAAAATCACGCTCGAAGGCGAGAAAGCCCCAGTCTATGGCTGGACCGCTAGCAACAACCCGCAAAAGGGTGAGCCAGGCGCAAAAGCCAAAGAGCGCATCGAAGAGAAGGCTGATAAAGAAGCCGCTCGCAAGGAAGCTGAGAAAGAAGCGAAAGCTGCTGCCAAAGCTGAAAAAGAAGCTGCGAAAGAAGCCGCCAAGGCTGAAGCCGAAGCTGCTGCGGAGGCGCCAGCCGAAGAAGCCGCTGCCGAAGAGGCTCCTGCTGAAGAAGCTGCAGCGGAAGAAGAGAAGTCCGAATAGGCTTCGTCTTTATACCAGACCAAGTAAGAGCCCGGGCGAGATCGCTCGGGCTTTTTTTGTGCCTTTCCCTCTAATACGGGTCGTTCAAAAAGTCCGCGAAGGCGTCGATTGCTTTCAGATCTTCGCGCAACCGGTCCTGCTCGGACGGCGACACCAGATTGTTCAGTATGGGCTGCGTCAGGATCAGGTGCCGAACCACTTTGGTCGCGACGGGCATCCCGCGCGCGAGCGTGTCTGCACTGACATACCAGGTCACGCCCCGCGGATGCATGAAAGCGTTTCGCGCCTCAACCAGTCGCTCAAACTCATGGCGCGCCGCCGCGCTGAACGGCAGCGTGAACGGAGCGGGCAAGCGATCTTTAGAGGCCGCACGCAGCAATAGCTCGGTGCCGCCGGCCTGCGCAGGGATCGTGTCTCCTGCAGCACGAAGCGAAATGACCGCGGCCTGCTGCGCCATCAAAACGCCGCCTGCAACCACCCATGGATCGTACACCTCTTCGGTCACGCAAAGGCCGAAGCGCGATAGTGTGAACCCAACTGTGTCAAGCAACTGCGCTTCTGGCGTCATTCGGTACCCGTCGAGCCCGGCTCCGGCTGCTTGCGAAAATCCCAACCCGTATCTGCCGCGATGTAGGCAAAGGCCGCGTATACAGCGACGTTCTGGCGGAACTCCTCCGGGTCGATCTTGTCGAACGTATCATCCGGCGTGTGGTGGTAGTCGAAATAGTCGATTCCGTTCTGACCGGGGGTCACCACAGGCACGCCGCTGCGCGCGAGAATGCCGATGTCCGGTCCGCCAAAGGCTCGGTTGTCATCCGGTGTCACACCGAGCGGCATGAGCACGCGCTGGAGTGTCCTTGCGTATGGCAGTGCTGCCTCGCCAAAACGAGTCTGGAAGCGCCAGATCGGACCGGCGCCAAAGTCACTTTCGGAGGCGAGTACATGCTTATCGAGATTGTCGCCATGCTCGCGTGCATAGGCTGTCGCGCCAAACAGGCCGACTTCTTCAGCGCCGTATAACACCACGCGGATCGTCCGGCGGGGACGCTCAGGAAGGTCTGCGATCAGCTTGGCTGCGCCAACGACGATACCGCAACCCGCGCCATCATCGAGGGCACCAGTCCCCAGATCCCAGCTGTCCAGATGGCATCCAAGCAGGATGATTTCATCCTTCAGATCTGTGCCGGTCACCTCTGCAATCACATTGCCAGAAGGGGCATTGGTCTTGATTTCAGTCTGGATGTTCACCGAGACCGTGACAGGTCCACGCGCCAGCAAGCGTGTCAGCTGGTCTGCATCCGGACCAGAGATCGCCGCGGCCGGTCCTGCCCCCTCGGCGCCATCGCGCGCCATGATGCCCGTGTGTGGCATTCGGTGAGGCTGTGTCCCGACCGACCGGATTAGACAGGCAAGCGCGCCCTTGTCAGACGCAGCCTGGGCGCATCCGCTACGTTTGCGCACGCCCATGCCGTAACCGGATCCATCCATCGTCGCGATGGTTTCTTCGTCGATGAAGACAATCTTGCCATCGACTTTGGAAATCGGGGCGGCCTGTAAGTCGGCCAGACTTTCGAACCGAACAACCTCGCCAGCAACACCGTTTGTGGGGGTCGCAGCCGATCCGCCCAATGCCGTAGCGACCAAAGATTGCGGGGCTGGCGACAACACGGCCACCGACTCTGATTTGCGAGACCAGAACGGGATTTCAAAGGCTTCAATGCGAACCTCATCAAAGCCAAGCTCGGTCAACTCCGTCACAGACCAGTCACGGGCGCGCGCTTCAGATTCGGAGCCCGCGAGGCGCTGTCCGACTTCGGTCGTCAGATCTTCGACGAATTTGAGTCCGATCGCATCACTGCTCGCTTGTTCGATCAGCAATTGAGCCGTCGCCTCAATTTTCGGGTCAAGCTCAGCCGCTTCTTGCGCAGCTGCACCGCTCGTAAGCAACACGGTGGCCAGGACCGCAGACCCCAAGGGCTTAAACATGGTAAATCTCTCCCATCGCAGACGGGAGAGACTAGTTGTATTTGTAACAGGGTCCAGAGTTAATAGCGCCTAATCTCAGGCTGCGATGGCCTCGATCTCGGCTGCCGCTGCGCTGACCTTTTCTTCGCCTGTCGCCATCAGCTGATCCGCCGCGATGATTGTCACATCATGGACGCCGAGGAAGCCGAGCACGTGCCGAATATATGGCGTCGCGAAATCGATCTCGGAGCCAGACGCCGTGCCGCCAGATGCGATCACAACATAAGCGCGCTTGCCTTCCAGCAGACCTACGGGCCCGGTATCAGTATATTTGAACGTCTTGCGCGCGCGGGCGACAAGATCGATCCAGGCTTTGAAAGTTGCTGGAACCCCAAAATTGTAGATCGGAACGCCCAGAACCAGTGTGTCCGCGGTTTCTAGCTCCGTGATTAACTCATCAGACAAAGCCAGCGTCTCGCGCTGCGCGGGTGTTCGAGCGTCTTCGGGCGTAAAGTTCGCACCGACCCATGCCTCGGACAGGAGTGGCAACGGCGATGCGCCTATGTCTCGCGAAATGACAGTTGTGGTCCCGTCCGACAGGTGACTGACCAGACGCTGGCTAAGATCACGCGTGACCGACCCGTCCGTCCGGGCAGATGCGTTTAGATGAAAAAGTGTGCGGGCCATTGATGCCTCCATTCTTGCAACGCATGCCAGATGGAGCTGAGACCCGCACGCGAACAGGTGCACGCTTTGACAAACACTTATGCCAAATCTGAATAGTTACGGCGCGGCGGGAGCGTCCTGATTGATCACATCCACCAGTGCCGGAATGCTGTCGGTCGCCGGGCGGTCCTGATAGCGGTCTTCTTTCTGGACACCAGCAACTTCGCCATCCGCCTTGATGTAAATGATGGCAGGATTGGGTATGCCATCAAACCGGCTTCCGGCGGGCACATCCGTGTTGCGCAGGCCAAATGCGTCGATCATGGCTGAGTCAGTGTCGGACAAGAATGAGTAGGTAAGCGCGTGTTCTGACTGAAATTCTGCCAGGATTTCCGGGCTATCATACGTGATCAGGTTCATCGACCAGCCAACTTCGGCGAGCTCTGCAGTCACTGTTTCCAGTTCCAATGCCTGCGCTTTACAGTACGGGCACCAGTCGAGTGAGCGGCTGAAAACGATCACGGCTCCATTTTCACCGGTAATTGCAGCCAAATCGACTGCGTCTCCCGAAGCGGTTACGGCAGCAAAGGCCGGAGCCATTGTGCCAGCTTCAACGCAGATCATGGACGTTGTCCCGTCCTCGGTTTCTTCCGCCATGGCAGCGGCGCCGGATAGAATGAAAGCGGATGCTGTGAGCAGTGTGCGGATCATAATACCTCTCCTTGATTGACCATCATAGCGGGTGCTTAACGGCCCTGCCTCCCCCTGAACAGAGGCTTCACGGCTCTGTGAAGCAGGTGTTATCCTGAAGGACTTTAACCGACTGATTTAACTGAACTCTCATCAGTTTATGAGACACTCAGACAATGGGGCGTCAGTTTTCTTTATATCTGGATGTGTTGCGTCTGCTGGGCGCCGTCATGGTGCTCCTGGCCCATTGGGCATTTCCGAGATTTACAGGCACCGATCATAGCTGGATGCGCCAGCACGATCTTGGCGGCGATGGCGTTGTGATTTTCTTCGTCCTGTCCGGCCTGCTTATCGCGTTCACCGCGGAGCGCCGACAAGCGGAAGGCCCGAAACTGTTCGCCGCCGACCGGCTGTCACGCCTATGGAGTGTGGCGCTGCCCATCCTGTTGTTTGGCATTTTCCTGGATTGGGTTGGACAAGCGCAGGATCCGGATCTGTACGCAATTTCAGGCTATCAGGGCGAATGGTCTGTCCTCGATCTGATCACCGGGGCCACGTTCACCAACCAGCTCTGGTTCACTGACATTTCGCCGGGGGCAAACTCTCCGTATTGGTCGCTCGGATATGAAGCCTGGTATTACGCAATATTCGCCGGTTTCTTTTTCGCGCCGCGCCGCCTTCGCTGGTATATTGCCGGTGGGTTGGCGCTCATTGCGGGGCCGAAAATCCTCTTGCTCGCGCCAAGCTGGCTTATGGGCGTCTGGTTGTGGTCATCCATCAAATCCGGGCGACTGGCTGAGCTAAATCAACGCACGGCGATGGTCCTCACCGTGGCTCCGCTGCTCATCTATCTGATGGCGCACGCCAATCTCTGGCACGTGCGTTTGAGTGGCCTGACTTATGACCTGCTGGGCGAGGCCTGGTATCTGCAACTCGGCGCATCCGACTCTTTCGTCTGGGCCGCAATCCTCGGCCTGCTGGTCACAGCGCACCTCGCAGGCGTGGTAGCTTTGCTGCAGGGTCGTGCAGATATACCTGCGCTTGAGGGCAAATCCGCTGCGCTGATCCGCTGGCTCGCCGGGGGATCGTTTGCGCTTTACTTGGTCCATTATCCGGTTCTGAACTTGCTCGGCGCGCTCTTGCCGGGTGAGGTCCTCGATCTCTGGCGGCAGCTCGCGATTTTGAGCGGCGCGGTGATCGTATCCTATATTTTCGCCGAACTAACAGAGCGGCGACGCCCTGCTTTGCGCGCGTGGCTGCGACGTCTCGCCCAGAACGAAAAACGCCGCCGCAAGGATGCGACGGCGCTTTCAAATGCTTCGAGCTAGGGTCTAGGCAAGCGCTGGTTCGAGCTTCTTGCAATCCTCGACCAGGCCTTTCACCGCATCGACTGACGCCATGAACATCTCGCGCTCGGAGTCAGTGAAATCAAACTCGACGATTTTCTCCGCACCATTGGCACCGATCAGGGTTGGAACCCCAACATACAGACCGTCGAGGCCGTACTGTCCATCACACCAGGCCGCGGATGGCAGGACGCGCTTCTGGTCTTTCAGGTAAGACTTCGCCATGGCGATTGCTGACTCGGCTGGCGCATAATAGGCCGACCCGGTTTTCAGCAGCGCGACAATCTCGCCGCCACCTTTGCGCGTCCGGTCTACGATAGCGTCGAGTTTGTCCTGGCTCATCCAGCCTTGTTTCACGAGCTCAGTCAGCGGCAGGCCGCCAACGGTCGAATGGCGCACCATTGGCACCATCGAGTCACCATGACCCGCAAGCGTCCAGGCATGGATATCCGCAACAGAAACGCCGGTGGCTTCTGACAGGAAGTAAGCGAAGCGGCTGGAATCGAGCACGCCGGCCATGCCGACTACTTTATTGGTTGGCAGACCTGAGAATTGCTGCAGCGCCCAGACCATCGCGTCAAGCGGGTTGGTGATGCAGATCACGAACGCATTCGGGGCGTGCGCCTTGATGCCTTCGCCAACGGCCTTCATGACTTTCAGGTTGATGCCGAGCAGATCGTCGCGGCTCATGCCAGGCTTGCGCGCGACACCGGCTGTTACGATGCAAACATCTGCGCCAGCAATATCAGTATAATCATTCGCGCCTTTGAGAGAAACGGAGCTGTTATAGACCGGGGTCGACTCGGCCAGATCCAGCGCCTTGCCCTGTGGCAGACCCTCGGCAATGTCGAACAAGACAACGTCGCCCAACTCTTCCCGCGCCGAAACGTGCGCCAGTGTTCCACCAATCATGCCCGAACCGATAAGGGCGATCTTTTTGCGAGCCATCGAGGCCTCCTGTCTGAATTAGAAGTATCTGGCGCTTCCCCTAGCCGAGCCAGAAGCCGCGCGCAATGTAACCATGGTCGCAGGCGGTAAATTTGGGCTGGATTTGGTGGGCGAACTCAGCCAGACAGACCTGATGGTACCCCGCGCTCCGAACTCTCCAGTCCCATTGGATATTTGTCACCTGGCCAAGGCTATCGAAGCAGTCGGCGATCGGTGGACTTTGCTTATCCTGCGTAGCTCGCTTTTTGGTGTCCGTCGATTTGATGACTATCAAAAAGAGCTGGGAATTCCGCGGACAGTCTTGTCCGGCCGCCTGTCCAAGCTCGTCGCAGCGGGCGTGATGGCGAAACAGTCCTACAAAGAAGATGGAAAACGCGCTCGGCCCGAATACGTGCTCACCGATGCCGGCGAAGCCTTGCGCCCCGTGCTGATGGCCCTGACCCAATGGGGCGATGATTGGCTAAGCGAGGGAGCAGCACCACCGATTAGCTTTACGCATTCAAAAAGCCGACAAAACGTACGGTCTGCCTTTGTTGATGAAGATGGACGAGAAACCAAGATGAGCGAGATGCGGATCTCGCTGCGGCGCTAGCGGATTTTACCCCAGACCCGCAATGGATCGAACGCCCCTGTTTCGGCGGCTTTCTGAAGCTGTGCCAATTGCTCTCCGACAGGGCTGGAACTGTCCATAACGCCGCCGCCATAGATCGCCGCATCAAGGCGGCAAATCCGCTCGAACAGGTTTTCCGAGCGTTCAACCAGGTCTAGGAAAACGTCCGGCAAGCCGCGCCCACGTTGGGCGCTGGCATCGAGAGCGGGGTCTTCACGGCTGATCCGATATTTGGCCTGCGTGGCGTCTTCAGTGCGCATGTCGCCGTCACGCACCGCCTTCTGCATAACCAGCCAGCTTGCGGCCTGCATAAGCCGCGTCGTCAGTTCCATGCTCCACGCTGCGTAGGTCAGCCCGGCCTCGCGCGGCAGGCTGGAGGACAATTTGCGACCCGGACCGTCCAAATAAGATGCTGTCTCTTCAACCAGCGCCATGCCGTCGACAAACACTTTTTCGAAGACTTTTCCTTCGGTGAAGGACAGGTCAGCAAAAGGGGTTGCTGGGGTTTTCGACTGTTCAACCATGGATATTGCTGCTTCCGGAATAGACAGAATTCGGGCGATTTTACCTCTGAGCTTCCTTAGAAGACCTTAATCGGAGTCGCCAAAAAGCGCATCAGCTGCAGATTTATGCGATTGCTTCTTGTTAAGCTGGACTTCGCACGCCGCGATTTCGGCTTTCAGATCATCTATTCGTTCTTGCAATTCCTCGACCGACAAGCGCTCAAGATCGAGTTTCTTTTCGGGGATCGGGTCATCTTCGAACATGGCTGGTGTTTCCCATTTGGATGCGCTGGCACTATGTGGGGAAGAAGACAGAAATTTCAGGAGAGTCAAATGGCGGAAACGATGTGGGCTGTGGTGGTTGAAGATGAAGCGCCGCTAAAATTGGCAGATGTAGAAAAGCCAGTTTGTGGACCCGGGGATGTCCTGGTGGAAATCGTGACCGCCGGGCTTAATCGCGCCGATCTAGTGCAGCGCCGGGGCATGTATCCACCGCCGCCAGGCGCCTCGCAGATTATGGGACTGGAATGCTCTGGCACCATCGTCGCGCTCGGCAGCGACGTTTCCGGTTGGTCTGTCGGTGACCGCGTCTGCGGCCTGATGGCGGGCGGCGGCTATGCTGAGTTCGCTGTCGTCGACCAGGGCGCACTGTTCAAGATCCCCGACTGGATGAGCTTCAATGAAGCCGGCGCTCTGCCAGAAGTGATGATGACCGTCTGGGCCAATATCTTTGACCGGTGCCAGTTCAAAAGCGGCGAAAGCCTGCTCATTCATGGCGGCACCAGCGGCATCGGCACCATGGCGATCCAGATGGCGCGCCATGCCGGGGCGGAAAAGATCATGATTACCGCTGGAACCGACGAGAAGTGCGCTTACGCGACGGGGCTCGGCGCCGACATCGCGATCAATTACCGCGAGCAGGACTTTGAAGAAGTGGTTCGCCAGGCGGGCGGTTCAGACGTCATCCTCGACATGGTGGGCGGCGACTATGTGCAGAAGAATATCTCCGCCGCAAAGATTGGTGGGCGGATCGTCAATATCGCTTATATGCAGGGTCCGCAGGTCCAGTTGAACCTTATGCCGCTGATGCTGAAGCGCCTTGTTCTGACCGGAACCACCTTGCGGGCCCGGCCTAATGCCGAGAAGCAACGCATCCGCGATGCCATCCTCGCCGACTTCTGGCGGGCTATCCTGTCTGGCGAAATCAAACCGGTGATTGACACTGTCTATGCGTTTGATCGGGCCGAAGAGGCTCAGGCGCATATGGCGAAAGGCGGCCATATCGGCAAAATCCTTCTCTCAAGACAGCACAGTTAGGGTTCCAATATTATCCGGCTCCAGCTATAAGGGCCGGGTTAGGTAATTTCCTGCCAGAAACCTGACCGCCCGAGACCCACGTCTCGGGCGGCTTCATTTCTGGCTTTTGGTCCAAAGGAGCACCCCATGGCCGATATCTTGATGCCAAAGGCAACCGCGGTCTGGTTGATCGACAATACAACACTGACCTTCGATCAGATTGCTGACCTGTGCGGCCTGCATCATCTGGAAGTCAAAGGCATTGCCGACGGTGACGTTGCTGAAAACATGCGCGGCGTGGATCCGATCTCTGGCGGCGAACTGACGCGCGAAGAAATTCAAAAGGGTGAGGAAGACCCGGACTACCGCCTGAAAACAGCGCCGTCGAAGATCGCGCACATCCCGCAGCCAAAACGTAAAGGCGCCCGGTACACGCCGGTGGCGCGGCGCGGCGACAAGCCCGATGCAATCGCCTGGTTTATCCGCAACCACCCGGAGGTGACGGATCCGCAAATCTCCAAGCTAATCGGCACGACCAAGGCAACCATCACCAATGTCCGCGACAAGACGCATTGGAACAGCACGAATATCAAGCCAGTTGACCCGGTAACGCTTGGCCTCTGTTCGCAGATCGAACTGGACGAAGTGATCGCCAAGTCCTCCAACCGCCGTCGCAAGATGGAGGCAGAGAAAGCTGCGCAGGAAGAAGGACCAGGTCTCGCACCGGCGGAAGCCGTGGAGCAATCCGATGCCGCGTCAGATCCGTTCGAAGCCCCTGCCCCGGACGGTCCTGAGCCATCTGCCGACGACGTGTTCAGCGCGTTCAAAAACTAACCGGATGCGCCTGGCGCGCGTCTGATCTCAACTTTCGTTCCGCCTGCGTCCGATCCGCAGCGGTCACGCATGGGGAAGCCTTATGGGCAGACAAAGAAAACGCAAAGGCGATCCGGTGCATGGCTGGCTCGCAGTCGACAAACCCGTCGAAGTCTCATCGACGCGAGTGGTCGGCATTCTCAAACGCCTCTTCAACGCACAGAAGGCCGGTCATGGCGGTACGCTTGACCCGCTGGCAGATGGCATTCTTCCTATCGCCTTCGGAGAGGCCACAAAAACCGCTCAATGGGCGATGGATTGCGACAAGGAATACGTCTTCACCATCGAGTGGGGCAGCTCAACCGCCAGTCAGGACAAAGAGGGCGAGATTATCGCCACTTCCGACGTGCGCCCGACCCGAGAACAGATCGAAGCTGTCCTGCCTGATTTCATCGGTGATATTCAGCAAGTCCCTCCCAAATTCTCTGCAATCAAAATTGCAGGCGAACGGGCATACGATCTCGCGCGCGAAGGTGAAACATTCGAGATTCCATCGCGCGAGGTCACCGTCTACGAGGCCGAGCTCGTCAATACTTCCGATGAGGATCATGCGACATTTCGAGTGGTGTCCGGCAAAGGGTTTTACATCCGCGCCCTCGCCCGCGATCTTGCGTCAACATTAGGCGCGGAAGGTCATGTCAGCCAGCTGCGCCGCACCCGCGTCGGCGCTCTGGATGCGAGCAACTCAATTTCGCTCGCGGCTCTGGAGGCGATGGTGGAAGATCGCGACGCCCTGTTCGCGCACATTCTACCGCTGGAAACCGTACTCGACGACATACCGCAAATCGAGATCGATGCGGGCGATGCCGCTGCGATCAAGCAAGGTCGGGACATCTTGCTCTTGCCGCACATTGTAGAGCAATGGCGCGGCGATGCGGAAGAATTCAGGTCTGATCGGTTGGCTCTTGCAAGGGCCGAAAACAAAGCCGTCGCGCTCGGCGAAATTCGGGCCGGTCGGTTTCAACCGAAGAAGGTCTTTCAACTTTAGTCCATTCTGCCCGCACAGTCTTGACCCGGCGGAACAAAACTTGCACCTGTCCCGCTGATCTCAGGGACGCAAGTAATCAAGAGGTAGTTTCATGCGTGTTGCAATGATTGGTACGGGCTATGTTGGCCTCGTCAGTGGGGCTTGTTTTGCAGATTTTGGGCACGTCGTAACTTGCGTCGACAAGGATGCCAGCAAGATCGACCGCTTGCACAAAAACATCATGCCTATCTATGAGCCCGGCCTCGACGCCTTGGTTGAGCAGAACGTACGCGAAGAACGCCTGTTCTTTACAACTGATGCCAAGGAAGCCATTGCGGACGCCGACGCTGTCTTCATCGCGGTCGGCACGCCCTCTCGGCGCGGCGATGGCCACGCAGACTTGTCTTACGTCTACGCTGCGGCGGAAGAAATCGCTGAACTGATTGACGGTTTCACGATGATCGTGACCAAGTCCACAGTCCCTGTCGGCACTGGCGACGAAGTTGAAGAGATCATCCGCAAGAAGCGCCCTGACGCAGATTTCGCGGTGGTTTCAAACCCGGAATTCCTGCGCGAAGGTGCGGCCATCAAGGACTTCAAAATCCCCGACCGCGTCGTTGTTGGCACTGATAGCGAACGCGCGCGCGAATTGATGCGCGAGCTTTATCGCCCGCTCTTCCTCAACGAGACGCCGATCCTGTTTACGGCCCGGCGCACTTCAGAGCTGATCAAGTATGCGGCAAACGCATTCCTGGCAGTGAAGATCACCTTCATCAACGAGATGGCCGAGCTCTGTGAGGCTGTTGGCGCGAATGTTCAGGAAGTGTCTCGCGGAATCGGTCTCGATGGCCGGATTGGCAACAAATTCCTGAATGCTGGTCCGGGTTACGGTGGCTCATGTTTCCCCAAAGATACTCTAGCGTTGACCAAGACCGCCAACGATCACAATACACCGGTGCGCATTGTCGACACGGTGGTTGAGGTCAATGCTGCCCGCAAGAAAGCCATGGCCGGCAAGGTCATCAAGGCGATGGGCGGCGACGTCTCGGGCAAGACGATCGGCGTGCTCGGCCTCGCCTTCAAACAAAACACTGACGATATGCGCGACGCTCCCAGCCTCGACATTATCCCGGCTCTGATTGAAGCCGGCGCCATCATTAAAGCGTTCGATCCAGAAGCCATGGAAGAAGCTGCCAAGCTGATGGACGGCCTCAACTATGTCGAGAACGCCTATGAGGCAGTCGACGGGGCCGATGCGATGGTCATTCTCACGGAGTGGGATCAATTCCGGGCCCTTGATCTCGACCGTATCAAGGAATCCCTGAAAAGTGACATCGTCGTAGATTTGCGCAATATTTACAGCCCTGAAGACATGGCCAAACGTGGGTTCGAGTACACCTCGATCGGACGGCCATCCTAAACCAAAACAATCATCGGAGCCCCAGCCATGAAATTCTTTGTCGACACCGCCGACACATCTGAGATCAAGGAGCTGGCGGCCACCGGATTGATAGATGGCGTCACTACAAACCCGTCACTCATCACTAAATCCGGGCGTGACTTCAAGGAAGTTATCGCTGAAATTTGTGATCTGACGGACGGCCATGTCAGCGCCGAAGTTGTCGCCACGGATTGGGAAACCATGGTGGCGGAGGGCAAGAAGCTGCAAGCCATTGCCTCTAACGTGGCTGTGAAGCTGCCGCTCACCATGGACGGCCTGCGCGCTTGTCGCGAACTGGCTAATATGGGCACAGCGGTGAATGTGACGCTGTGCTTTTCCGCAAATCAGGCCTTGCTGGCAGCCAAGGCTGGCGCGGCATACATTTCACCGTTCATCGGACGGCTCGACGACATCAATATCGATGGCATGGAGCTGATCGAAGAGATGCGCATCATCTACGACAATTACATGTTTGAGACGGAAATCCTGGCCGCCTCAATTCGCAGCGCCAATCATGTCAAACAGTCAGCGCTTGCCGGCGCCGACGTTGCTACCGTGCCGCCAAATGTCCTGAAGGGCCTCGCCAATCATCCGCTGACAGATAAAGGCCTCGCCGCCTTTCTGGCAGACGCGGAAAAGGGTGGCGTTAAAGTCTAGGTTCACGCGAAAATCAGAATCAAAAAAAGGCGCTCAACCCGAGCGCCTTTTCTTTTTTGTTCGGGTTGGTGCGGTTCTAGCCGGCCAGCACGGTTTGCGGCTTGCGCTTGTCAAACATGGACCACACACCTTCATCGCCGTGCCAGTCACCCAGCGTTGCGCCTTTCGAATACTCGGTTGCCCGAGCTTCGAAGAAGTTGGCGTGTTCTACCCCGTTCAGGATCTCCGTCAGCCACGGAATCGGGTGCTGCGTGATCCCGTAAATCGGCTCCAGCTTTAGCTGCCCCATGCGCCAATCGGCAATGTAGCGAATATATTGCTGAATATCTTCCGGCGTCATGCCTTCCACTTCGCCCGCCTCGAAGGCAAGATCGATGAACTTGTCTTCGAGTTTGACAACAGTCTCACAGGCTTCACGGATCCGGTTCTTGACCGGGGTGGTTAGCGCCCCGGTTTCGGCCGCGAACGTGTGGAACATCTTCATCATGCCTTCGCAGTGCAGCGACTCATCGCGCACCGACCAGGACACAATCTGTCCCATGCCCTTCATCTTGTTGAAGCGGGGGAAGTTCATCAGCATCGCGAATGACGCGAACAGCTGCAAGCCTTCTGTAAAGCCGCCAAAGACCGCCATGGAGGTGAGGATATCTTCCTCTGTATCGGTGCCGAACTGGCCGAGATAATCATGCTTCGCCGCCATTTCCTCATACTCCATGAAGGCGGAGAATTCAGAATCTGGCATGCCGATGGTTTCCAGCAGAAGCGCGTAAGCCGCGATGTGCACCGTCTCCATATTCGAGAAGGCCGCCAGCATCATGCGCACCTCAACCGGCTTAAACAGCGGCATATAGTGCTCCATGTAATTGGCACCGACTTCGACATCAGACTGCGTGAAGAAGCGGAAGATCTGGGTTAGCAGATTGCGCTCTTTGTCGTTCAGCTTATTGACCCAATCCTTGCAGTCCTCGCCAAGCGGTACTTCTTCCGGCAACCAGTGGACCTGCTGCTGCAGTTTCCAGAAATCATACGCCCACGCATAACGGAAAGGCTTGTAGGATTTCGATGGTGTCATCAGTCCTGGAAGTTTTATAATACCGTCGGCCATAGCAATACCCCTGCAATTCTCATCAACACCATATATAGTGTCTGTAGTCGGCCATGCACGCAAGATGTATCCTGCGCCCACGCGTCATTTCTCCACAGGCTGCCCACAGGAAATCATTTGTTAAACTCGAATCGGGCGGGTTGGAGTCGCGCGCTCCCGTTCAACCAACCCTACCGTGCAATCGAAATCGACACCGCCCCAAACCGCTGCGGGCCGGATTGCGCGACGAACTCCTCCGTCCGGTGCACATAGGTGAAGGCGAGTTGTACATCGCCTTGATGAAGCGCCACGCCGAATTGCAGATCACCGCCAAAATCGCGGCGGTCTTCGACCCGCGCACTGTCACGCCAGAGGTTCCCGTCCAGGAACATATCGCGGGCCACGGCGCGGCCTTCGATTCCGGCAAACAAGTATCCGCCAAAGGGCTGCCCGGGTTTGAACACACCGGCACCCGCGAGGGCCGGCCGAATGCGCGGTGGACCAAAATCCGACGAGAGATCCCATCCGATCCGCGCCATACCGCCAGCCGAGGCGAACGTGCGAACGTTGCCGAGGGTAACGCCGCCATGCAGCGCATAGTCGGTCTCCAGGCCAAATGGCAGCTCAGGCCCTTCATACTGGCGCAGACGCTGCGCTGTGATCTCAATCCCGAACTCGTCCTTGAGCTGCGACTCCCAACCTCGAGGCTCCACCGCCTGGATCAGGTCGTGCCAGTTTTCTTGTACGAACTTGCCACCGGCAGACGGGCCGACAATGCCGAGATTCACTTGCAGCACATCCTGCACCATCTGGCTGGGTCCGAGACGCGTCGTGCCAACCACAGTACCGGAGGCATAAAGCCAGCCTGCATAGGGTCGATCCGTCGGATCCGGAACTTCAGCCTCAATGTCTTCGGGCGTAAAGATCGTGTGCGACAGCGCAAAACCCTGGCGCAGCTCAGTCCGTTGCAGATCGAGAACCGGGATACGATCCGCCACCCATTTCAAGCCGGGCGTGATCTCATTCGCGGGGCGCACTCGTTCCAGCCGTAATCCGTTGGAATAGTTGCGATCTGTTCCGCCGAACAGGTCGTTCTCCGAGGTCAGCGACCACACCCCGGCGTTGCCGGGCGCGGGCGTGATCTCAGCAGCGTTTCCCGTGTCAGGCCCTGCCGCTGGCGCGGTCTGCGCCCATCCTGCGGGCATAAAAAAAGCCGCCAGGACGGCGGCTCTTATCCATATGTGTCCAACCATGCGGTCAGCGTTTAATCGTAAAGCTCACGCCCGCAAAGTCCTCGTTCTCACTCGCGCCCATATTTCGCTCATGATACTCCACCTCGCGCCGGATATAGCTAAAGGAAATCTGTCCGAGCCCGCGCTGGATCGATACGCCAGCCTGGATATCGCCGACTGTAACTTTGTCGCGCAGGGCCATATCGCCCGCTGACACGCCGCCAGCTTGATCAGGTTCCCAGACCAGCGCTTCGCCGTCTGCCCCTGCGAAGAGGTACCAACCCGATTCAGGATCCGCTTCGCCGCGTTTGTCGAAATTCTGACCAATCCGGACTTCACCACCGAACCGGCGAGATGCAAATGGACCGTCACGCGTAATCGCGACGCGCGGTGCGATCCCGACATCAAATCCGAGGCCCGTCTGTGATGCGGGCGCTGATAGAGCGAGCTCCGCTGTAATCTGTTTTTGTTCGCGCGGAACCGGCGAGAAGCTCGCCTCAACGCGGTTGGCCGCCAAATCCGTCATAATCGCACTGGAATAGAGACGGCGGGAATTGCGTAGATACGCAGCATCGACGCCATAGCCGAGATCTGTGTCCTGCGGGACCTGAAAGCCAAAGTGGCGCGACGTTTCGGATTGAGAGAAGGACCCGGAATAGACCAGGTTCACACGAGTTTGAGACCGCCGGTCGAGTGATCGGCTTGCCGCAATTATCGTCGCATTGTCGATGACAATGCCGTCATTCTCCTGCGCGTGAACGCAAGTGTGACACGACATAGCAGCTATCAATGATGCGCCTGCAACAATCATCTTACCCAAGCCTCTCATAGGTCAGCTCCACTTTACGCCCCCGAGCCTGACCTCTGATCCTTACCTTAGCGTGAACAATTCCACTCCGACTCTGCATCCCCACTCAAGTCTATTAATCATTTGGTTCTCACAGAATTGTGACTTTGCCCACTATTCCTAACGTTCAGAGGTAAAAAATCCTGTGAAACAAAGTTAATCGGGCACCTGTTTTTTTTCATCTTTGCCGATCTTTTAGGTGGTTTTGAGGCGTTTAGCGCTTGAATCTATGAAATTTCCAAAAAATTTTGTCCTGTTTTGAAACACGTTGGGACGTTTGTTTTTTTGCCACAGCGGATACGAAAATGGGCGAGATCTGGGAAAGCGGTACGTGGCCGTGCGGGTACGCTCGAGGTCAGCGGGGTCTTCGCATGCGCTCTGGAACACCCTGAGTACGACCCTGCTAACGTCTGCTTTGGGTCATAAGCGGACATTAGTGGTTACGCCAATCACCAAGGATGTGCTTTCAGAATGAATGATATCCGTGCTCGCGTTTGATCATCATTTTTTCGACATTTGTATTCGTTCAATGAGCAGATATTGAAACGATCTGCATACACCTCAATCGGTTCTCCGCTTTGAAGCGCTCCGACTAACAGAAACCGACCATCGCGTGGAGCTGCTGAGCTTAATGACAAGTTCATTTCATTCGTTGCGATGGCGGATGAGAGACAGTCCAGTCGTACTACGCTTGTCAGCATGATCGGAGAAAAAGAACGAACTGTTTCTATGTCCAAGGCGCGCGACGTGAGGACTGACCAATCCAAATAGTACACGTTAGCGGACACAATACGATCAGAGTCATCGAGGATGTCACAATAAAATGAACGATGATTGTAATCGGCTGAAACTACCGCCAAAGACAACAGAGCCAAAAGCGAAGCGACCAAAGCAGCCAGAAAAAAGTAAAACCCATTTGACATATTATTACACTACCGGTGCCCGGCGCGATTTACAATGACTGTTTTGACGCCGAAAGCGGACGTTGGCGGTGTCTCTTTACTTGCCGCCAACAAAACCGCGCTCTAGCAAAGGAGACGTGTTTGCGTTTCAGATCATTCTCTCAGCGGCATTTTTGATTTCGGCCGTACTCTTTTTCAGAGATGGTCAATTGGGCTTCATTCTATTCCTAGCTTCGCTCGTAACCCCAATTGAGCTGGGGTACAGGCAATATAGAGGCTCGAACTCCGGTCTTTACCGAGTCGCTTTTCTGCTCGTCGTTCCAGGGGTTATGCTTTTGGGTTTCATCGAACACAGTCGAGCAGCCTAACGTCCGCTTCGACGCCGAAAGCGGACATCGCCTGAGCACGCACATCCGCTCCGTTCAGCGCACACACCTTAGATTCGCTTAGACCCCAAAACCAAAAAACCCCGGCATCGCTGCCAGGGTCTCTTTTTGCTTCGAAAGCCGTTCGCTTTACTGACAGGCGAGGCACTCGTCATAGTCGGTATTCGGCACGTCCATGCCGGACATGCTTGCTTCCTTGTCCTCGGCGCCCGCAAAGCCTGCGCGCTGGACGGATTTGGAGCGGCAATAATAGAGCGACTTCACGCCCTTCTCCCAGGCTGTCCAGTGCAGCATGTGGAGGTCCCACTTGTTGATATCGGCCGGCAAGAACACGTTCAGAGACTGCGCCTGACAGATATATGGCGTGCGGTCAGCGGCGTGTTCGATGATCCAGCGTTGATCGATTTCGAACGCTGTCTTGAACGTCGATTTTTCATGCTCGTCGAGACAATCCAGGTGCTGAACTGATCCTTCATGCTCGAGGATAGAGGTCCAGACCGTGTCGGTATTCTCGCCTTTGCTTTCCAGCACCTGCTCAAGATACTTGTTCTTGACCGTGAATGAGCCGGACAGCGTCTTGTGCGTGTAAACATTGGCCGGGATCGGCTCGATGCCGGCACTGGTGCCGCCGCAAATGATCGAGATAGACGCCGTTGGCGCGACGGCCATCTTGTGACTGAAGCGCGCCATCATGCCGGCTTCGGCCGCGTCTTCACACGCTCCGCGCTCTTTTGCGAGCTTCACAGACGCCGCGTCGGCGCCCTGACGGATGTGCTTGAACATTTTCTCGTTCCAGACCTTCGCCATCGCGCTCTCCATTGGGAGATTGAGCGACTGGAGGAACGAGTGGTAGCCCATCAGGCCGAGGCCAACAGAACGCTCTCGCTTGGCCGAGTAAACGGCCCGCGCCATTTCTGGAGGCGCGCGATCAATGAAGTCCTGCAGCACATTGTCGAGGAACCGATAGACGTCTTCCAGGAACGTCTCGTGCTTGCTCCACTCCATGAACTTCTCAGCGTTCAGAGACGACAGACAGCAAACTGCAGTGCGATCTTCGCCATTGTGATCGATGCCGGTTGGCAGCGTGATCTCAGAGCAGAGATTTGATTGCGTAACCTTCAGGCCAAGCTTGCGCTGGTGCGCGGGCATGGCGTTGTTCACAGTGTCGGTAAACAAGAGATATGGCTCGCCGGTTTGAATGCGCAGCTCGAGGATCTTCTGCCAGATCTTGCGAGCGTTCACTTTGCGCAGCGGCTCACCGGATTTTGGCGAGAGCAAATCAAACTCTTCGTCATTCTTGACCGCTTCCATGAAGGCATCAGTGATGTTGATGCCGTGGTGCAGATTCAGAGACTTTCGGTTGAAGTCGCCGGATGGCTTGCGAACTTCCAGGAATTCTTCGATTTCCGGGTGGTGGACGTCCAGGTAGCAGGCAGCTGAACCGCGACGCAGAGACCCCTGGCTGATCGCCAGCGTCAGGCTGTCCATCACACGGATGAAAGGAATGATGCCGCTGGTCTGGCCGCTATTGCCGACCTTCTCGCCAATCGACCGGACATTGCCCCAATAGGTCCCGATGCCGCCGCCATTCGAGGCCAACCAGACATTCTCAGTCCAGGTGTTCACAATGTCGTCCAGGCTGTCGCCAACCTGGTTCAGGAAGCAGGAGATTGGGAGGCCGCGGTCGGCGCCGCCATTCGACAGGACGGGCGTCGCTGGCATGAACCAGAGCTTCGACATGTAATCATAGAGGCGTTGCGCATGGTCCGCATCGTCAGCGAACGCTTCGGATACGCGGGCAAACATGTCCTGATAGGACTCTCCAGGCAGCAAATAGCGATCCTCAAGCGTGACTTTGCCGAACTCGGTCAGCAAAGCATCGCGCGAGCGATCCACTTGTACACTTGGTACGACTCGCAAGTCCGGCGCGCCGGTTTGCGCGTCCTTGTTCTGTACCTCTTTTGCGAGCGTTGCGTTGCCAGTGCCTGCCATGTTGTTCATACCCCTTGCATAAGGCCCATCATATATAGGGATTTCCCTGAAAACCGCCATATACGGTGTTTCAAATCAGCCCTCACACAACATATAGTGCCTACAAGGTTAATGTGAGGTCAACAGGGTCCGTCTCAAAAACGTCACTTGGGCGGTGGATAAGTGGTTAATAGCTGGTTAATTCCTGTCATCAGCGCCCGTCGCAATTAGGGTTTGAGCAGGCTCACTTTTTTCAAAAAATTTTTGTGCTTGGATGGCTTGAAAAAAGTTCCGAATGGAGCGTTCCAAAGTACGGTTTCGAAACGAATCAACGAGCCCTAGAAAAATGCCTGAGACGCTCGGGCAAGAACACTAGATCTAGTAGGTCGAGTTGGCTGAACGTTATAGCTTTCGACCATAATTGTTGCCTTCCCTTCCCGTACAGCGTCATACTTACATCGATACGCAACTCGATGCGCCCCCAGACTGGACATTGGAACGACCATGATTCGACTGACCCTCTGCCTGCTCGCGTTCGGCGCCTGCTCAACTGCCACCCACGCTGAAGAGGCCGACCCGAATCGCCTCGATTGGCTGACCGGCTGCTGGCAGGGGGATGATGGTATGACCCGCGAAGTCTGGTCTGGCTCAGAAGACGGGTATTATTTTGGCTATTCGGTTGTGCTGAAGGACGGCCATGCGGTGTTCTTCGAACAGATGCGCATCGATCCCGCGCCACTTCCGGTCTTTAACGCCTATCCGAGAGGCAATGGCCCGTCTGCGTTCCCGGCGACCTCGCTATCGGACGCGCGCATCACCTTTGCTAACCCCGAGCACGATTTTCCGCAGAAGATAGAATACTGGCGCGAAGGTGACTCCCTGCGCGCGCTGATTTCGAAGATGGATGGCAGTAGCCCGGGCGCGTTTAACTACACGCCCTGCACTGATCCTTAGGCAGCGCTGAAAGCGCCACTTACACAGTTTCCATCATTCGCGCGCTTTACGCCTATCGCCGCGAACCCTACAAGTCGTCGGTGCTGTTGCCTTGGGGGGCAATTCAGGAGGGTAGCAAGGGGACGCGATATTGACCGGCGATGAGGAGCAGCGCATGCGCATCATGATCGTGACAGACGCCTGGGAACCCCAGGTAAACGGTGTTGTCCGCACCATGCAGCGCGTGGTCTCCGAGCTGACCAAAGAAGGTCATGAGTTCGAAATCATCCATCCCGGTGAAGGCTTTAACACAATGCCGTTGCCGACCTATCCGGAAATCAAGCTGGCGCTCTTTGCCGAGCGAAAGATCAAGGAACGATTCGAAGCCTTTGAGCCGGACGCCGTACATATTGTTACCGAGGGCACGCTCGGCATGGCCGGTAGAAAGATGTGTCTGAAGATCAAACACCCTTTTTCGACAGCCTATCACACACGTTTCCCGGAATACGTCTCCGCGCGGATGCCGATCCCGACCAGTGCGGGCTATAGTTTTGTGCGCTGGTTTCACAAATATTCCGGCAAGGTCATGGTCCCAACACCCAGCATGGTGGAGGAGCTAGAAGCCAAGCGCTTTATCAACCTTGTTGCATGGACCCGAGGTGTCGATACCGAGATGTTCCATCCGGATCGCCGGATCGAGCAAGGCGCCGAGGATGATCCCTTTGAAGGCCTGCCTCGCCCCATCTTCCTGAATGTCGGCCGGGTCGCTGTGGAGAAGAATATCGAAGCCTTTGTCGAGCTAGACTTGCCGGGTTCGAGAGTTGTCGTCGGCGATGGCCCAGCTCTGGAGAGCCTGAAAAAAAAGTATCCGGACGTCCATTTTCTGGGCGCCCGTTTCGGTGAAGATCTCGCCAGATATTATGCCAGCGCTGATGTGTTCGTGTTCCCAAGTCTGACGGACACGTTCGGCCTCGTTGTTCTCGAGGCGATGGCGTCCGGGACGCCAGTTGCAGCATACGAGGCCACGGGGCCTAAGGACGTGATTCCCGGATCCAACGCCGGAACGATCACGCAGGTAGGCGGCGACCTCGCAGCGGGTGCGAAGGCCTGCCTGGAGCTCGACCGCACCACCTGCCGCTCCTATGCAGAGGGTTATAGTTGGAGATCTGTGGCACTCGCCTTCCTGGAAAACCTGCAGCCTTTGCCAACCCCAGAGCGCCGCCGATTCTGGCAGAGCCTCCGTCGGAAGAAAAAGACCTGGGTGGATTGGGAACAATTCACCGACTGGATGAAACCAGACGATAAGAACGATCAAGACAAGAATGGAAAAAAGGACGCGTGATGAGCTGGGAACTTGGATACAATGTGATCAACGCACTGGTCGTGCCAGCCTGGGCTCTGCTTCTGGTATTGCCTGGATCGCCGATCACGAAAGCGCTGGTCCACTCCATGCTTTGGCCGGTTCTGATGGGAGCGATCTACACGATTTTGCTGATTGGCTCCATGTTCTTCGGCCTGTCACATCCTGATGCCGGCTTCTCGTTCACCGGAGTGCAAGCGCTGTTCGATCACCCGAACGGGCTGCTGGTTGGTTGGACGCACTATCTGGTCTTTGACCTGTTCGTAGGGGCCTGGATCGCTCGCGACGCGCAGCGCCGGGAGATCTCACATATTGTTACAGTCCCTTGCCTGCTCGGCGCGTTTTTGTTCGGCCCGGTCGGTTTGCTGCTTTATGCGATGATACGGGTCTTTTCGGGCAAAGGATTCTCGTTGGACGAGACCTAATTGCGTAAGAATTCTCCTCTAAGCGTTAGTGTCCCTCAACTGACAGCGTAATCAGCTGAGTTGCGCGCCCGCGCGGCGCTGGACTGGCCTTAAACTTGCGTCTAAAGACGCCACGAATTCAGCACTTAAGCAAAAGAGGTTTTCCATGGCTCTTCGCGTTGCAATCAATGGCTTTGGCCGGATTGGCCGTTTGGTCCTTCGCTCCATCATCGAACATGACCGCACGGACATCGAAGTCGTTGCGATCAACGACCTGGGCCCTGTCGAAACAAACGCCCATCTGCTCCAGTACGATACGGTACATGGCAAGTTGAACGAAGAGGTCACCGTCGACGGTGATGTGATCCGTGTCGGCAAGCGCGCCTTCAAGTGCACCGCCATCCGCAACCCGGCAGAACTGCCGCACGCCGAGATGGGCATCGACATCGCGTTCGAATGTACCGGGATCTTTGCATCAAAAGAAAAAGCGTCCGCACACCTCGAAGCTGGCGCCAAGCGCGTCCTCGTATCTGCTCCAGCCGGCGGCGCCGACCAAACCATCGTTTACGGTGTGAACCACGAAACACTGAGCGCCGACGACCTGGTCGTTTCAAATGCCTCGTGCACAACCAACTGTCTGTCTCCGGTGGCTAAAGTCCTCAACGACACGGTCGGCATCGAGCGTGGCTACATGACCACCGTTCACGCCTATACCGGCGACCAGCCGACGCTCGACCGCATGCACTCGGATCTCTACCGTGCGCGTGCGGCAGCAAGCTCCATGATCCCGACATCTACCGGCGCCGCCAAGGCTGTCGGCCTGGTCCTCCCAGAACTCGACGGCAAGCTGAACGGCTCTGCGGTTCGCGTCCCAACGCCCAACGTCTCGATGATCGACCTGGTCTTTGACGCAGGCCGCGAAACCACGGTTGAAGAGATTAACGCTGCGATCAAGGCGGCTGCCGATGGCCCAATGAAAGGCGTCCTCGGTTATTCCGACAAGCCATTGGTCTCGGCGGATTTCAATCATGACGCTCACAGTTCGACTTTTGCTGCCGACGGAACCAACGTCACAGACGGCACCCTGGTTCGGGTCCTCAGCTGGTACGACAATGAGTGGGGCTTCGCGACCCGCATGAGCGATACTGCACTGCACATGGCGAAGTTCCTCTAGGCGTTGATGCTCTGATGGGAAGCTTCAAGACTCTCGATGATCTGGACCTTGCCGGTAAGGCGGTTCTGACGCGTGTGGATATCAATGTCCCGGTCGAAAACGGCCGGGTCACGGATACAACCCGGATCGACAAGGTGGCGCCGACCATCCTGAAAATCCTCGAAAAGGGCGGAAAACCTGTCCTTCTCGCGCATTTCGGGCGACCCAAAGGTCAGCCCAATCCAGACATGTCACTGCGTATAACGGTCCCAGCGCTCGAAGCCGCACTCGGCAAGACGGTGACCTTCATTGAACGTCCTGATCGCGCCGCGATTGATGCGACGGGCGATGATGCGGTGATCCTGATCGAGAACACTCGCTTCTCATCCATGGAAACAGACAATGATCCCAGAATGGCGGGCTTCCTTGCTACCCTTGGAGATGTCTACTGCAATGATGCTTTCTCGGCAGCGCACCGCGCGCACGCTTCAACCGAAGGCGTAGCCCGCCTGCTGCCGAATTGCGCCGGATTGCTGATGCAGGCCGAACTCGACGCATTGGACGCAGCGCTTGGATCGCCGCAGCGCCCTGTGCTCGCCGTCGTGGGCGGCGCCAAGGTCAGCTCCAAGATCGATTTGCTGAAGAACCTGGTGACGAAAGTCGACGCCCTGGCGATTGGCGGCGGCATGGCGAACACGTTCCTTGCGGCACGTGGCTACAGCGTCGGCAAGTCTCTGTGCGAGCATGACCTCGCCGACACAGCGAAACAGATCGAGGCCAATGCCAAAGCGGCAGGCTGCGATATTCTGCTGCCTATGGATGTCGTCGTCGCCAAGGACTTCGCAGCCAATGCCCCGCACCGCACTTGCGGTTTGGATGAAGTGGCGGATGATGAAATGATCCTCGATGCCGGTCCTCAGACGGTCGCGATCCTCGCATCTGCTCTCGATGTCGCCAACACTTTGGTCTGGAACGGCCCACTCGGCGCATTCGAGCTGGAACCCTTTGACACAGCGACGGTACAGGCTGCCCAAGCGGCGGGCACGCGCTGCAAATCAGGCACTTTGATCGCCGTCGCAGGTGGCGGAGACACGGTCGCAGCGCTAAACCATGCGAATGTGGCGCAAGACTTTACGCATATTTCCACCGCCGGTGGCGCGTTTCTTGAATGGATGGAAGGCAAACCCCTTCCCGGTGTTGAGGCACTTAAAGGCAGTTAAATGACACACAGTTTCTTCTTCCGTTGGCCAAGTAAGACCGCGGAAGCAGAGGCCACCCAAAAGACAGCGGTGTCAGATTCAATTTCAACCAATAATCTTGGGCTGGGTGCATGGCGCGCTCAGCCCTTTTTCTATTTTAGAGGGACCTTTTGATGGCTATTCAAAAAATGACTGAACAAGCCGCGCAGAAAGCCGGTTTTGTCGCGGCACTTGACCAGTCTGGCGGTTCAACGCCGAAAGCGCTGAAACTCTATGGTGTCGAAAGCGATGCCTGGTCGAGCGAAGAAGAAATGTTCGGTTTGATCCATGACATGCGCGCGCGCATCGTCAAATCACCCGCTTTCACCGGCGACAAGGTGATGGGCGCCATCCTGTTCGAACGCACCATGGATGGTGAGATCGACGGCATACCAACAGCCCAATACCTTTGGGAGAAACGCGGCGTCGTTCCTTTTCTGAAAGTCGACAAGGGCCTGGCTGAAGAGGTCAATGGCGTTCAGTTGATGAACCCTATGCCGGAATTGGATTCGCTTCTGGAGCGGGCCGCCAAAAAAGGCGTGTTCGGCACCAAGATGAGATCCGTCATTCACGCGGCCAATGCTGAAGGCATTGCTGCCAACGTGGCTCAGCAGTTCCAGGTCGGATTGCAAATCCTCGGTCACGGGCTCGTGCCGATTATCGAGCCAGAAGTGAACATCACCATTTCTGACAAGGCAGAAGCCGAAGATATTCTGGCAGCCGAAATCACCAAGCAGCTGGATACTGTCCCTGCAGACAAACAAGTCATGCTGAAACTGTCGCTGCCGGAAAAAGCGAACCAGTATAAGTCCCTGGTCGAACATCCACGCGTCATGCGGGTCGTGGCCCTGTCCGGCGGATATAGCCGCGAAGAGGCCAATCGCCGTCTGTGTCAGAACACGGGTATGATTGCCAGCTTCTCGCGCGCCCTCACCGAAGGTCTCTCCGCGCAGCAAAGCGATCCCGAGTTCGACACGGTTCTCGCAAGCACGATTGATAGCATTTTTGATGCCTCTTGCGCGGGTTAGACCCAGGCAAGCACATGAATGACGAAGGCGGCTGTCAGAGCCGCCTTTTTCGTGTCTGGTCCACACGTTCTATCCGTGGCAAAGAGGCATCATGGCATTAGACATGAGACCCGGCTGCGAACGCTGTGACCGCGACCTGCCCGCTGATCAGCCTGGCGCGATGATTTGCTCCTTCGAGTGCACGTTTTGTGTACCCTGTAATGACGCCAACTTTAAAGGCACCTGCCCAAACTGTGGCGGCAACCTCGTTCCGCGACCTACTCGGGTTGGCGCCGCCCTGGACAATTTCCCTGCCAGCACGGTGCGCGTCTATAAACCTGCAGTTTAAGCCTCAGCACCTGAAAATCTTGACGACTCGCCCCTGATCGGCGCAAACCCTGCAGATCATGAACGATCAATCCCGCGAACGCCCTCGGCTTTATCTGATTACGCCGCCTCAAATCGAGGACATACCGGCCTTTCTCGATCAGTTTCGCGCCGCCGTGCAGGGCGGAGATGTCGCCAGCTTGCAGATCCGCCTCAAGAAAGGCGAACAGATCGATCTCGCTGCGACCCGGGAAGTGGCGCAGGCGGTGAAGCGTATCTGCACCGCAGAACACATTGCGCTCTTCATCAATGACAGTCCTCAGCTCGCCCGCGCATTGCAGGTCGACGGCGTGCACCTCGGCATGAATGACATGGACATCGCCGAGGCCCGCGAGTTGCTGGGTCCGGATATGATTATTGGCGCTACCTGCAAGGATTCAAAGCATCAGGCGATGATCGCAGGCGAAGCCGGCGCCGATTATGTCGCTTTCGGGGCCTTCCATCCGACGCAGACCAAGGCCGAGACGACCCCGGCGGAACCCGAGATCCTGACTTGGTGCCAGATGTTCCTGACCCTGCCCTGCGTGGCGATTGGCGGGATTACGCCGGCCAATGCCGCGCCTTTGCTGGCGGCTGGCGCAGACTTTCTCGCAGTCTCCAGCGGCGTCTGGGACCACCGTGATGGCCCCGCCGCCGCGGTTGCGATGTTCAATCGCCTGATCGACGAGTCGATGGCCGCGGCTTGATCTAGTCAGCCTTTGGCGGCGCCGCGCGGCCCGTTACCTGATCATGCAGCGATTTATCCATCCGGAAGTGAGCGACCAGATATTCCGCGATCACCCGCAGGACCATGAGAGCAATGATCGCGCCGATCGGGGTTTTGATCATGCCCCACAAGGCGGTATCCCAATCATTGTCGAGATAAGTCAGCCAGAACCAGAACCGGCGCACCGCGTGCCAGAGAATACCCAGAATGCCGAGATAGTAGAGCAGCCGGGTCAGCGTCGCGCCCATTGATTTTTCGAAACTCAGGAAACCAGACAAGATGCCCATGAATTACCCCTCCTTGATTTGTGTTAGGTGTATTCAACCGCAAGCATGGCGCTCTGTCCACAAAACTTGACCAAAGCGCCCGTCACCGCTACGCCGCGCGCTCTACTGATGAGGACGTCTCACATGGCCAAAATCAACGGCAACGAAATCAAGCCAAACATGGTAATCGAGTATAATGGCAGCGTCTGGCGCGCCATGAAATGCAACCATGTAAAGCCCGGCAAAGGCGGTGCCTTCAATCAGGTTGAAATGCGCAACCTGTTCAATGGATCGAAAGCCAATGAACGCTTTCGCGCCAACGAGACCGTCGAACGCGTGCGCCTGGAGCAAAAAGGCTTCCAGTTTCTGTATGACGCTGGCGAAGCTTATGCCTTCATGGATCAGGAATCATTCGAACAGATCGAGCTGCAAAAGGATTTTGTCGGCGAAGACGGCGACTTCCTTCAGGATGGCATGGTTGTCGAGATCGAGTTTTATGGCGACACGCCAATTGGCGTTGCGATGCCTCAGCAAGTCACTCTGACGGTTGAAGAAACCGAGCCCGTGGTCAAAGGCCAGACCGCGGCGAACAGTTTCAAGCCAGCGACTTGCGACAATGGCGTTCGCGTCACTGTGCCGCCTTTCATCGGCGTCGGTGAGCGTATTGTTGTTCAAACCGAAGATCGCACCTATTTGCGCCGCGCCGACTAGGACCCCTCAGACATGTCGAAACCTTCTGCGCTTGGAAATGTGATCATCGAAGCGGCCCGCAAGGCTGGCCGCTCGCTCGCCCGCGACTTTGGCGAAGTTGAGTATTTGCAAGTCGAGAAGAAAGGCCCGGCGGATTTCGTTTCAAACGCCGACCATCGCGCCGAGGAAACCATATACGAGTACCTATCCAAAGCCCGCCCGGGCTATGGCTTCGTCATGGAAGAGCGCGGCATTGTCGAGGGCACCGACAAGACCAATCGGTTTATTGTTGATCCGCTCGATGGCACGCTGAACTTTCTGCACGGCCAGCCGCACTATGCCGTCTCGATTGCACTTGAGCGCGAAGGTCAGCTATTTGCCGGTGTGGTCTATGACGTCGCCAAGAATGAGATCTTCTGGGCCGAGACCGGTCGCGGTGCTTGGCTCGGTCAGCGCAAGCTGCGAGTTAGCAATCGCAAGCGTCTGGACCAGTCCGTGATCGCAACCGGCACGCCGTGGGTCGGCAAGGCGGAAGAGTATCACAACCGGTTCGCCTCCGAGATCCACATGATGACGCGCTCCACGGCGGGCATCCGCCGCTATGGATCGGCGGCGCTGGACCTCGCCTGGGTCGCTGCGGGTCGCTTTGACGGATTCTGGGAAAGCCATTTGCAATCCTGGGACATCGCAGCGGGCATGGTGCTGGTGCGCGAAGCGGGCGGCATGACGACGGAGATGAGTGGCGGAGACCCGCTAAAGACCGGGTCAATCATTGCGGGTAATCCCGACCTGCATCCACATCTTGAAAAGTGCCTGCGCCAAGCGGGGGCCCGCACCCCGAATGTCGACTGAGCCTGCAGCAGACCCTGATCAGAAACCAGGCCTGATTGGCCGTGCTCGCAAGGGCATCGAGTGGCTGAATGCCAACAAGAAACGCTTCTTCTGGTGGTGGATCGCCTATCAGGCGATTAAAGGCACGATTACGCTCTCGCTGATCTGGATCCCCTTGCTTTTGCTCTGGCTGCGCAGCCGCGGCGAAGCTTAACCGCCAAACGCAGAGGCATAGGCTGCTGAAGCCAAAGCGAGCCCAATCGCAGACCCGCCCGCAATCATGACTCGCTTGAGAAGCTTGTTCACTGACAGACGCTTGAAGAAAAACACAAAGAGCGAAATCAGTGGCAAAATCAGTGTGAGATAGACCAGAGCCAGGATGAAACTGACGCCGGTAAGATCTTCATCATCGGCCGCGATCTCCGTTGAATCTACCGGCGTTTCTGGCACTGGCGCATCGCCGAACGTCTCATCCCAGAAGCCCAATTGCCGGGTCATCTCTTCGCAGGAACTGCCATAGAAGGACGCCTCGGCAGTTTGCTGTTTGCAGCTGGAATTGAACGTGTTGATCTCAACAATCGGGGTCGTCACCTGAATGACAATCGCCAGAATGATGACAAGGAAGGCATAGGGGATCATGAAAAAGCGGAATATGTAGCGCGTCCCCATTGCCTCTTCGCGCGCGACCGACGACCAGACAATAAGCGTCCCCGACAAGGCGATCGCCATCGCCATCACATCAAGGCCATTAATTGTCCAACCGAACGAAATTTTGAAAAAGTTGGCAATCAGCGGGAATATTCCGGCAAACAGGCTCGAGACAAATTTCAGCGGTCCGACCAGCGTGAAGACCATGCCAATCAGTTTGACCAGCTGCATGATCAGAAAACCGACCCCCAGCGTATCTGATATGGATCGCAGAAAACTCCACATCCCCGACTATTCCTCTCTCCCGAGCGGAACTTGGCAAAGTTGAACCGGATTAACAAGCAATAAGAGCGCTGTGCCGGGCGCTGCTAGCTGTTCAGCTCCACGTCCCAGTAGAGATAATCCATCCAGGTTTCATGCAGATGATGGGGTGGGAACTTACGCCCGATTTCCTGAAGGAAATAGTTGCTCGGCCGCTGTGGTTTGCGTTGCGGATGCATTTTGCAGTCATTCGGCATCCGTCCGCCTTTGCGCAAATTGCACGGAGAACAGGCTGCAACGATGTTTTCCCAGGTCGTGCGTCCACCCTTTGAGCGCGGGATCACATGATCGAAGGTGAGGTCATCCGGCGACCCACAATACACGCATTTAAACCCGTCGCGCAGGAAGACATTAAATCGCGTGAAGGCCGGGACACGATCCTGGCGGACGAATTCTCGCAATGCGATGACGGACGGCAGACGCATCTCAAAGCTGGGTGAGCGGACGAATTGGTCGTACTCCGCGATGATATCAACGCGATCAAGAAACACAGCTTTGACGACGTCTTGCCATGGCCAGAGCGATAATGGGTAATAGGAAAGCGGGCGATAGTCTGCGTTTAAGACCAGAGCTGGCCGACCATTCGGAGGAGTGGAAAGAACCTCAGCCATGCTGCGTCTCCGCGGTCATACAGGTTCTGCTATGACGTCCTTTGGTCTTGAAAGCGAGCTCTCCTCTTCGTGCCTGAGCAATACTACCGATTCGCTATGTCGAGAGTATGACAAACGGCGCAGCTGTCCAGCGTTTACGCCAAGGTCACCCTAGCTCCTTGTAAATGCTATGTATTTCTAGTCTGATTATACCAATCATACAGCAAATGGGCCGCTACACCACGATATGGACGCCACCGCTCAGCCAGCGCATTGAAAGCTTTTACCGGCAATCGATCGTCCAGCTTGTTGAGCCGTCGATGCGCTTCCATCAAGCCGACATCACCCGCTGGAAAAGCATCGAGATGGCCGACAGCATTCATCAGGAACGTATCCGCGCTCCAGGGCCCAATCCCTTTGACGTTGAGGAGCAATTTGCGTGCTTCATCAATCGGCAGAGCCACAAGCGTGTCCAGATTCAACGCGCCGGATTCAATCGCGGTCGCGATGGAATTGAGATGCGCGAGTTTAGGCCCTGACAAGCCGCACGCGCGCAACGCTTCTTGATCATCTAGCAAGACGTCCGACGCCGATACACGTTCATATCGCGCGAGGATGCGCTTCCATATGGCATCAGCGGCCTTGGTGGAGATCAGTTGGTAGACAACGATACGGGCCAGCGTCTGATAGGACGCTTCGGTCGCCCGCCACATCGGCAAGCCAACTTCAGCATAGGCCTGTGCGAGGGCTGGGTCGCTGTCAGCCAGTGTCTCGCAGGCAAATCGCAGCTGGTGAGCACTTGGGGCTGCCACTAAAGATCCGCGCGGGTTCGACCCTGGATTTCAAGCCCCTCGTCAATCAACCGATCACACGCGGCCTCCAGAACGGTTTCCAGTTCAACGAGCATCGTCTTCGGATTGAGATCGTGTGGGAGAGGTGGCAGCACTTCATAGACCACGAGCCCAGGACGGCGCGTCAGTCCCTTGGCGGGCCAGCACAGCCCGGCATTGGTCGCGAGTGGGAGCAGCGGTAGTTTCAAGCTCTTATAGAAGGCGCGCGTTCCTGCCGGTTTGTATTCAGGTTTGGCGCCGGGCGAAGAGCGCGTACCTTCTGGATAGATCAACATCTGCCGGGACTCACCTTTGACGCGTGCTTCGGCGGCCTGAAGCATTTTCCGCATGGTCTTCGCACCGCCATCGCGATCAATCGCCAGCAGCCGCAGTTTGAGCGAGTACCAGCCGATCACCGGGTACCAAAGCAACTCGCGCTTCATCACCAACACGGGATCACGGAAAATCAGGAACGGAATAAACACATCAAGCATGGCCTGATGTTTTCCAGCAATCAGAACAGGGCCACCCGATACATGCTCTTTTCCCCTTATTTCGACCCTTACGCCACATATCCAGCGGAGCCCGAAAATCATCAGGCGAGCAAAGCTCCGGACGAACCAGAGCAGGACGGCGCGAGGCATCAAAAGCGTTGGCAAGGCCAGCACGCCCGTGACCGCCATCCAGCCATACATCCAGATGATGAATATGAGTGATCGGAATGTTTTCACAGAGTGTCTTTCAGGGAAGCGAGCACGGTTACACGCGCGGCAATGCGTGCGGCTAGCCCTGCCATCAGCGGTGTTACCAGCAAAATAACGATGTCCCAAAAATCAAGACTGAGCCGCGGCAGGAGCTGGGCTTCGACACCGTCAGAACCGCTACCTGTAAACACAATCAGGGCTGTGATCATCAACGCCGCGACGGATCCCCCTAACCCCGCCTGGAGGGCCAGAACCCAAAATCGCCTCTCAAACAGGCCCGCAATGAACCGATCCTCCGCGCCAGAAAGGTGCAGAACATCCACAATATCTCGTCGGGCCAGCAACGCCGCATGCGTGGCAAAGGCAATCACCGCCACGGCTGTCGCCGACAGAAGCGCAACAATCGACAAGGCAACGAGGCGCAGCACCCCCAGTGCGCCGCGCACATTTTCGGCATACCCCGCATTTCCAGCGACATCGCCATCAATGCTGAGATCATCGAGCACGCCCTCAATCGATTGCGCCGGGTCGCCGACGCTCGTATCCGCCTGCACCACCATCAGAATGGGAACCGGCAGACCATCCGGCATGCCGCCCGGGCCGAGGCTCGGTTCGAGCAAGGCTTCCACTTCTTCGCGACTGAGAATCCGGGCTTCGAACACGCTGGCCAAGCCGGTGACGCGATCAGCGGCTTGCTCCGCTGTTCGTCGGTCCGTGTCGCGCATGACGACCGTAATATCGCCCTCAATCTGCGCACCCCAGGCTTCGGCGGCCTTGTAGGTGCCGCGCGTTGTCAGCGCCGCGAGGGCCGCCAAAAAGCACAAGGCCCCTACCACGAAGAACAAAGCCGCTTCCCGGGCATCGCTGATCGGCAAAAGCGGTGTTTCGCGTTTCATCATGCCTCGCCTCCAAACTCGACATCCCGCACGAGCAGGCCATTGCTGAGCCGCAGCACGGGTGCATCGAACTCGCGGATAAGGTCCAGGTCGTGCGTCGCGATCAGGATGGTTGTGCCGACACGCTTGTTGAGCTCAGCAAACAGACGCAGGATTTTTTGACCCATCTCCGGATCCACGTTGCCGGTCGGTTCATCCGCAATCAGCAGGTCCGGCTTGTTGATCAGCGCGCGAGCAATCGCGACCCGCTGTTGCTCACCACCTGACAGAGCGGGCGTCGGTGTATCGACGCGCTCGCCAAGGCCAACCCAGCGCAACAGGTCGATCACTTCGTTCTGATAGCTGTCGGCTTTCATCCCTGATACGCGCAGCGGCAGCGCGACGTTCTCGAACGCGGTCAAATGGTTCAGCAAACGAAATTCCTGGAAAACAACTCCGATGCGGCGTCGAAGCGCGGCCAGCTGCTTGCGCTTGAGATCATAGGTCTGACGCCCAAACAGGCGAATGCCACCGCGCGTCGGCCCATGCGCGAGATACATGAGTTTGAGCAATGAAGACTTACCCGCTCCTGATGGTCCGGTGAGGAATGTAAAGCTGCCCTGTTTCAAGATCAGGTCGATCTCGCTCAGGACTTCACCGGTGCGCTCATAGGTGAGGCTCACCCCATCTAGGCGCACGGCTGGCTCATCGCTCAGGTCTGGCCGAATACGCGACATGTAAATCCTTCATCAATAGGAGGACGGGCATATCGACTATTCCTAAAAATTGAGCGAATGTCCAAGCCATGATCCTCACCTGCCCCGAATGCGAGACTCAATACTTCGCCGATGACTCCACAATTGGAGAAAGCGGGCGCACGGTGAAGTGCGCAACGTGTGGTCATTCCTGGTTTGTTGGTCCGGAAGGCGCCAAACAGGGCGAGGCTTCTCTCGGTGCGCATGAGACCTATCGACTGAAGGTGCGCGAGCGCCGCCGCCGCAAGAGTCGCAACGCCGCCTTCAGCGCCTGGACTGCAACGGCTGCGGCCGCACTGGTCATCGTGGCAGGTCTACTTCTGTTTCGGGGTGAAGTGGTGAAGCGTTGGCCAGAGTCTGCGAGCACCTATGCCTCGATTGGAATGCCCGTGAACCGGTTCGGGTTGGAATTCCTAGAAACTGAAGCTGAACGTTTCTTTGATGGCACGACGCCAATCCTGGAAGTGCGCGGCGCAGTGCGGAACACTACGACGAGAACCGTGACCGCGCCGAATGTGCGCGTCATTCTGCTGGATGACCAAGGTGTACGTGTCGCGGAAGCCTTCGCGCCGATTTCTCCTTCCGCGATTCCAGAAGATGCGACCGCAATCTTCACAGCGCGAATTGAAAACCCACCGTTTGAATCCTTTGAGCTTGAACTCGGCTTCGTTCCAGCGGATACCGCTCTCGCAGCGAACGGATCCCAGACCCAATGAGCCTACCTAAATTCGACACTGTCCTGTCCGAACCCGAGCTCATGGCCCGGATAGACGATCTGGCGGCCCGTCTGGCCCCCCGCCTCACCGGAGACTGGTCTGCGATCAATATCCTGATCGGCGCTACGCCATTCACGAGCGACCTGATGAAAGCACTTGCCCGTCTCGATATTCACCCCGTTCTCGATGCCCTATGGCTGGAAAGCTATCGCGACGCGCGTGAGAGCTCTGGCCGCGTAGTCGTGCGCGCCGATATAGCCCGGCAGGTTCGCGACCGCGGTGTTTTGATCATTGACGATGTCTTTGATACCGGACGCACCCTGGCCTTCGCCCGCAAGCACTTGATCGCCAAAGGCGCACGCGAAGTGATTACCTGTGCCCTCGCACGCAAACCGTGGGCTCCAGAAGGTGATGAGGATGTCGATTTCCATGCCTTCGATGCCCCGCCTCGCTACCTTGTTGGTTACGGGATGGATGATGCAGGCCTGTATCGCGGCCTGCCTTATATCGGCGCGCTCGACTAGGACAGCTTTTCGTCCAGCCATCCCATGATATCCGCGCTAACCTGCTCGGTACCAGGCTCGTCGACGATCCAGTGAGCATGATTGGCGTACTCGAAATAGTCCCCTGGAACGCTGGCCTTCGCGTACTTCGCGCCAACTTTACGAACCGCCTTTATAACGGTCGCGCGGTCTTTCTTGGCGCCAATGGTGAGGGTTGGAATAGTGATCGTGGCCTCATCGACCGGACCCGGATTGGCGAGATCGTCATACACACGCCCGCTATCATACAACGCGCCGCTGTAAATCTCGTCGTGCCTTGCTTTGTCGACCGCGTTCAAGACGCCCCAACGAAATCCGTTCGGCCCAACTTTGAAGACGCCGCCGGGCACGTTCTTCTGTCCGACTTTCAGAATGCTCCAAAAAGTTCTGAGCACCCGCAAATCGGTCACAGTACAGCCTTCCGGCTGGGCGGGGGTGAGGAAGATTGCGCCGCGAACGGCCCCGCGCTCGGCCAACCTCTGCGCGATCATACCGCCCATGGAATGGCCAATCACAACCGGCTTTTCACCATCGTGCTGAGCAATCGTTTCGGCTTTTTTCGCGGCGGCTTCGACATAGTCCGAAAGAGTCAGGTCGGCGAGCGCTTCGGGCGGGTTCTCGTTCGTGCGCAATTCCGGGAAAAGCGTTGGTGTCTCGCAGGTCCAACCAGCCATTGCGAAATCGCGCTTCATGCGATCCCAGACCTCGCCGCCACAGCCAACGCCATGTATCATAAGCAGCGTCTTGCTCATCTGAGCGGCCCTCCCTTGCTGTGCCAGTTCACAACATAGGCAGAGATGCGCGCGGTTGGAAAGGGTTTCTAGGAGGCGTCCACAGGTTCGGCCCAGCGCTGGAAACGCGTTGCGACGGCTTCGTAGACTGGGCGTTTAAACGGCACAATCAATCCTGGAATTTCATCCAGCTTGGCCCAGCGCCAGGCGTCAAACTCGGGTTTGTGCTTATCGAGGCGGACATCACTATCCGATCCTTTAAACCGCAGTGCATACCATTTCTGCCGTTGGCCCAAATATGGGCCGCCCATGCGTCTCAATAGGTCCGGCGGAAAGTCATAGTAGAGCCAGTCTTCGGTTTCTTCGAGAACATCGACGAGTTTCGCGGCAACGCCGATCTCTTCATCCATTTCGCGCAACGCCGCCTCGGCCGGTTCCTCGCCTTCATCGACACCGCCTTGCGGCATTTGCCATTGGAAGGCGCCGCGACCATTTACGCGTCGCCCCACAAAGACATGCCCCGCCTTTGAAAACAAAGCGAGGCCGACATTGGCGCGATAACGCGCTGGATCGCGTTTCTTAGAACTCACCCTTGCGGGTCTAGACTAGCTTGTTGAGCCTGACCAGCGCTCAGTCCGCGCCCCAGGGACCGTTTGGCATAATAGGACGCAGGTGCGAGCGCGATGCCTTTTTCTTCAAGCGTCGGGATCCATTCTTTCAGAAGATCGATCGAGACGGGGAACGGCATACTGGTTCCAAGCGCCGCTCCGCGTTCGCGGGCAGTCGTCTCAAGCACCAGAAGTTGTTGTGAAATTTCATCCGCTACTGGCCGAGCATCAACCCAGGCCGTGGCTTTTCCGAATGCCAATCCGGCGTCCCGCGCACTGCCTTCAAACTCTGACCGGACAAGACTACCATCTTCAAAGAAGGCGAGGCCTTTGGCGCTGAGCGCCTCAAAGATGGGATCTACTGCGGTTTCTTCGGTCGCAAATTTGGCGCCCTGATAATTCATCACGCCGACATAGCCCGGCGTTCTCGCCAGCAATTTCGCCAGGCGTTGACGGTTCGCGTCGGCTGAAACGCCAACCTGCATGACATAGGCGTGTGGGCGCTGGCGGCCATAATCATATGGTTCCATCGGCAATTCGATGAGAACTTCGTGTCCAGCGCGGCGAGCGCGCGATACCCAGGTGCGTAACCCATCTGCGGTGGGCGCAAAGGACAGGGTCACTTCCGGCGGCAGTTCATCAATCGCTGCGCGGGTCCGAGTCGCATTTGTTCCAAGGCCGCTGACGATCAGAGATACGGTTGGCTTGCCATCAGGGTTCGAAAACGCGCGTGCATTCCGCGCCAATGGAGAGTCGTCGGCAATCGTCTCGCCAATTTGCACCATTTTGGATGTGACATCGCCAGGCGCCGACGCACCGGCTTCGCCCACTTGAGTAATCTGACTGTATGTCTGTCCCGGCAGCACGGTCTTACCGTTGATCCGGATGCCTTGGGGTTGCGCCGCGGCCGAATTGCTGGCGGAAGCCGTCATGCGCACCGCGCCACTATATTCAACGCCAAGATCCGGTTCGACACCTGCCGGTTGAGCCGTTCCCGAGGACGCATCTGCTTGTGAGAAACCAATCGCAGCCTGATAACCAGGCAAGCGAGGATTAAGCTGCGGCGCGTCAGAGGGTGCTTCGTCAAACAGCGCGACGCGAACCGTCGGACCAGCGGCATCTGCATCTCCCATTACATGCATTGCAGTCGCGCCGGACCCGAGAACAAAAGTCAACGTAAATGCCCCAAGGGCTGAATGCACCAGGCCGCTACGGAATGGCGATGGATCGCGCGCGATGCGAGATGACATTGTAGCTCCTGAGAACACTTTAAACCCGAGCGACCAGTTTGCGCCGCGAATGGTTAAGAAGAGGCAAACTTGAATTAACCTTTTCGGGTAATTTGCAGCCGATCACGACCCAAATTGCATGACAATTCGGTTAGTCGCTACCTGTAATTGAATCGGGGGAACGCGGTGGATTACCCGGCGCGCGTTTCAGTGCTGGCCATGACGCCGCCCGCCTTAAGAAATTCGATCGCTTTCTCAAGCTGATAATCGTCGCCTTCATAGTCTTCTGGCGGCATGTCATCCGGAATATGCGGCAAGTTCCGAGCCGCTCCATCCTCATTATCGAGCGCATTGGGCAGGTCCGCCTCCGAGTAGCGGCGGATCTTGTCGAGGTCTTCCTCGCTGACGCGGCGATTGGAGACTTCCATGTCTGGAACAATGCCCGTCGCCTGAATGGACCGGCCAGCTGGCGTATAGTAGCGCGCTGTGGTCAGGCGAATGGCGCCGCGATCAGCGCCGAGCGGCATCACGGTCTGTACCGAGCCTTTGCCGAAACTGGTCATGCCGATCACAGTCGCCCGATCACGGTCTTGCAGCGCGCCGGCAACGATTTCAGACGCTGAAGCAGAGCCATTATTGATGAGCACCACAATCGGCACGTTCTTGAAGACTTCACCGCGCTGAGCGTTCGAGCGCATAACATCGCCGGGTCGGCGGCCAATCGTCGAGACCACTTCACCGCCAGACAGGAACTGGTCGCTGACAGACACAGCCTCATCGAGCAGTCCCCCGCCATTATTGCGCAGATCTAGGATGATCCCTTTTGGATTGCGGCCGATTTCGTCGCGAATATCTTCGAAAGCCTCGATCAGCTTGGTCGTTGTTTTCTTATTGTTGAACGTCGCGATGCGGATATAGGCGATGTCGTCGCCCTTATCGGTATACTCAACATATTTTGGTTCGATAACTTCGCGCACCAGGGTCACATCGAACGGATCCTGACCGTCGCGGTACACGGTGACAGTCAGATCGGTGCCAGGCTCGCCGCGCATGTCACTGACGGCGTCATCCAGGCTGAGGCCGACAATCGCGCGCGAATTGATATGCGTCAGCAAGTCACCCGGTTCGAGACCGGCACGGCTGGCCGGCGTATCATCCATCGGCGTGACGACTTTGACGAAGCCATCTTCCATCGTGACTTCAATGCCGAGGCCACCATACTCGCCAGAGGTTGTAACCTGCAGGGCTTCAAATTCATCCGGAGACATGTATCCAGAATGCGGGTCGAGCGAGCCCAGCATGCCATCAATAGCGGCCTCCAGAGCGGCGACCTCATCAATCTCTTCAACATAGTCCGCTTTGGCGCGGGCCATGACTTCGGTGAACAGAGAGAGCTGCTCGAACGCCGCTTCATAACGCGGCGGTGAGTATTCAGAATCCGGCCAGGCTACGGCTGACACCCCTACGGCGGCGGCCCCAAGTACGACCCCCAGCGCGGCTCCTGTCAGCATAGCTCTCATCAGCACTTCTCCTGCATGCGGTCTAGCCGCGTTTCATCCATTTGGCCGGGTTCATCGGTTTGCCGGATTTACGGACCTCCAGATAGAGTTCCGGTTCTCCAACAGTCCGATCGGCCATTTTCGCCACCGGCTCGCCCTGTTTAACTGATTGGCCAACAGCGACATAGCTCGACGACATTCCCGATAACAGTACATGGTATCCATCGCTTGTCGAGAGGATCAGTAACTGTCCGTAACTGCGAAACGGTCCCGAAAATTCGACCACACCATCTACCGGCGCGGCGACTTGCGCGCCGCTGCGTGTGGAATAGGCAATACCCTCGGATTTACTGCCGCCTGGCATCGTATCGCCCCAGGCGCGCACCAATCGACCCGCTGTTGGCGAGGCGAGAATGCCTAATGGCTGAGACACGGTCGGGCGCGGCAGGCTGGCGCGCGTCGTATTGCGTGGCGGTGGAGATTCAGCCATGGCCAGTCGCGGCTTGAGGCGCGGGGCACTCGGCGCGATCGCCTCCAAAGCAGCAATGAGTTCGCGCACCGTACTCGCTTTTTCACCAAGAGATTCAGCGCGTTGCCTCAGTTTTTCGGCATCTGCCGATACGTCTTCAAACGCTGAACGCTTGGCTGCGGTCAGCTGTGTGATCTCTTCGCGCTTGAGGGACAAAGCCGCCTCCGCCGCCGCCAGGGATTTCTGTTCGCGCAGCACCTCGCGCTCAATCCGGCGCAGCGAGGTGATCTCGTTTCCGAGCGTAGTCGTCCGTGCGCGCACCTGAGGGGCGACTTCGCCCATCAGGATCGCGGCACGAATGGCTTGATTGGCGTCCTGAGGTTGGGTGAGCAATGCTGGCGGACGGTGGCGTCCGGACAGCGCGAGAGACGCCATCAAATCTTCGAGAGCCGACTCGCCATCGACCAACTGCGTCCGCGCCGAACCCAGACGCGTACGAAGCGAGAGTAATTTCAGCTCGGCCGAGGTCGCTTGCTCTTCGCGTCTCTGGCTCTCCATCGCTGCCGAAATCAGATCGCGTTGGAGCGTCTCCAGATCGTCGGCCACGACGCTGCCCGCCTGTTCGAGCGCGGCGAGTTGACTGAGAGCATCTGCACGTTCCGCTTCAAGCGCTTCGAGCTCAGCGCGAGACACACCGCCCTCGCCAATTGCCGGCACACCCGCAAAACCAATAATGGCGACACAGGCAACCAGACGGCTCAGAGAAGAAGGCGGCGCAAATTGCATTGTCAAATTATGCCACGGCCAGAGTGATCAGGACATTAACACGACCTGATCAGCTCACTTCGTCATCAATATGGCAATATTAACCGTCTTTCGCAGCAATCTGATCGGCGAGATCAACGATCACCTTAGCCTGCTTCCAGGTCGCATCGTCCTGCATCTTGCCATCCAGCATGGCAACGCCTGCTCCATCCGGGATCGCCTCAAGCACACGGCGCGCGAACGCGACTTCATCCGGGTCCGGGCTGAAGACGCGTTTCGCAACTTCAATCTGGCTCGGGTGGAGCGTCCAGGTCCCAACACAGCCCATCAGGAACGCGTTACGGAATTGCTGCTCACAGGCTTCGAGGTCGGCAATATCACCAAACGGACCATAGAACGGTTTGATGCCCGCCATGCCGCAGGCATCGATCATCTTGCCGACTGTGTAGTGCCAGGGATCCTGCTGCGCAGCGGCGCGCGGGCGGCCATCCTCGTGCGGATCCTCGATGACGCGATAGAACGGGTGTCCTCCGCCGACGCGGGTTGTTTTCATTTTACGCGAGGCCGCAAGATCAGCGGGTCCGAGCGAGATGCCCTGCATGCGCGGGGAGGCAAGTGCTATCTCTTCGACACGCGCCACACCTTCTGCGGTCTCGAGGATCGCATGGAGCAGAATGGGCTTTGACAGCCCGGCTTTCGCCTCCAGCTGAGCCACCAGTTGATCGACATAGTGAATGTCCCAAGGTCCTTCGACTTTCGGGATCATCAGCACGTCAATTTGTTGACCGGCCTTGGTGACGAGCTCTGTCACATCGTCGAGGAACCAGGGCGAGTTGAGGCAATTGACCCGGCTCCACAGACCGGTCCCTTTTGTCTGCCAGTCAAGCATGCCCGCCATTTCGATCACACCGGCGCGCGCTGCTTCCTTGGCATCGGCAGGGATTGCGTCTTCCAGGTTGCCGAGCACGACGTCACAAGTATCGGCCATACCCGGCACCTTGGCGCGAACCTTATCCAGATGCGGGGGCACGAACTGGATCATCCGCTCCACACGAACAGGCAGCTCACGCATTGGCTCCGGCGCCCCTGCGGCGAGGGGTTTGAAGAATTGGCGCGGCGCTTTTTGACTCATGATCGGATCTCCGTTGCGAGGCGCAAAATACCTGGCCGCTTGCCCGTGGCAATGGGGGTATCGTCGCAGGCAAAGTGTACCTGAGACAATCTTGCTCTAGCGCTGCCGATTTAAAAGATATATCATTTGAATATTGGGAGGATCGACATGACCGAATTTTTTGCGGCGAATGAGCTCGCCATCCTGCGTTGGTTGCACATCGTGGCCATGGTTTATTGGCTCGGCGGCGAATGGGGCGTGTTCCAAACGAGCTATAAAGTCGTCAATCAATCCCTCCCGCTGGAAGAGCGACAACGGCACATGGAAACCGCCTATCGCATCGATATTATGGCACGCACCGGGATTATCTCTCTGCTCCCGCTGGGGCTACACATGGGGTATCTCTGGGGTGTCCAACCGCTTGGCGGTGGCTGGCTGGTCGCGATGTGGCTCGTCTGGGTTGTCTGGATGGCGATCACCTGGGGGGCGTTTGCGAAGCGCGGCACCAAATGGTTCAAACCGCTCTCGGACATTGAAGATTGGACGCGGTACCTGCTCATCCCGACGCTATTGTTCGTATCCTTGTCTTCACTGATAGGGAACGGACCTTTTGGCGGCGAAGCCGGTCAGCTCTGGTTCTCAGCGAAAGTGCTGACATTCGGTCTCGCACTGGTGATCGGCGTGATCCTGCGCCTGATCATGCATGAGTGGCAGAAACTCTTCCCTATTCTGGCTGCTGGTCCGAATGCGGAAGCTGAAGCCAAGCTTGAGAAGTCGATCGCGCTCGGTCGGACGGTCGCCTACATGTACTGGATCCTGATCCTGACCACCGCCTTCTTTGGTGCGGTCAAACCGTTCTGATCAGTGCGCGAGCGGGTGACTGGTTTCGAGCAATTCGGCCAGTTCATCCGTCAGCACATGGGTATAAATCTGTGTGGTCGCGATATCAGCATGGCCCAGCAGGGTCTGCACACTCCGCAGATCCGCGCCGCCCTGTAGCAAGTGCGTGGCATAGGCATGACGCAAGGCATGTGGGTAAACGCGCGCCGGGTTGAGCCCAACCGCATGAGCAAGTTTCTCCAGCATCTGCGCCAGCCGGCGACGGGTCAGATGACCTGACTTGCCGCGAGACGGAAACAGAAAGTCACCGCTGCCGGTCCCATACTTGTCGCCATCGCGGGCTTCGAGCCAGTTGCGCAGCGCCAACAACGCTGGCGCGCCGAGCGGACAAAGGCGTTCCTTGCCGCCTTTTCCGCGAATGATCATTTCGCGCGTTTCCCAGAGCCCGAGACGGCGGCGCGGCAGATTGCCAAGCCGCAGGCTGACCAGCTCACTCACGCGCAGCCCCGCGCCGTAAACCAGCTCCAGCAAGCACGTCATCCGCGCATCTTCGGCGCAGGCCTGAAGCAGCGCATCAACCTGCTCGCGCGACAGCACGTCCGGCACATCGCGCGTGACTTTTGGTGCATCCAGTTTGGACGTTGGATCATCCTTGCGGTCATGCTCTTCAAACAGGAACCGAAAGAACCGCTTCAGCGACGAAAGCTTACGCGCCTGCGTCGACGCGGCGAGACCATCCTTCGCGAGGCTTTGCAGCCATCCTGACAGGTCCGCAGCCTCCGCACTGCACAAGCCTCCGCCCATGTAACCAGACGCATCCAACAGATCTCGCCCATAGGCATCAAGCGTGTTCGGTGACGCGCCGCGCTCGGCGGACATCATCTCCAGGAAGGCTTCTATGCGCGCAAGATCTGACATAGGCCGCACTCTAGGGACCAGTCCTTAACGCCAAACAAAAACGGGCGCCCGGTAAAGAGCGCCCGTTTGGAAAGTATCGGGTCAGTGCCTACTCAGCCGGCGCCGAGGTCGGCTCCTGATATGGATTACCATCTGTCCCAAGCATAACGGAATCGCCGTCTTCGGTATCGGGATCGCCGTTCCTTCGGTGCATAGCCATGACCACTCCTGACAGAGCCAATATGGCGATCAGGTTCGGGAACGCCATTGATGCATTGGCTAGGTCCCCAAACATCCAGACCAGCTTAACCTGAGCGATCGCGCCAACGAAGATTACGCCGATCCATATGAAGCGGATCGGATGCGTCGCCCACTCTCCCACGAGATAGGTAATCGCCTGCTCGGCATAGTATGACCACCCGATGATCGTCGTGAACGCGAACAGCGCCAGACAGATCGACACGAAGATACCGCCGCCCGGGAAGGCCAACGAGTAGGCTTCATTGGTGATCGCCGACGCCTGCAAATCCGCCGCTTCCCAGATATGGGTCGTGGTTGCGCCGTCTGCCGTTATCCAGGTGCCTGTTGTTGTCAGGATCACCAGCGCCGTCATCGTACAGATGATCAGCGTGTCGATGAATACACCGATCATGGCAATCTCACCCTGAACTGTCGGGTTCTTGGTTTGCGCTGCGGCGTGGGCGATTGGGGCAGACCCCTGCCCGGCCTCGTTCGAGAACAGTCCACGGGCAATACCAGCGCGCATCGCGGCGAGAACCAAATAGCCCGTCGCGCCGCCAGCGGCTTCCTGCAAACCAAACGCAGAAGAAATGATCAGCCAAAAGGCGCCTGGAATTTGCGGCGCATTCATCAATAGAACGATGAACGCAACACCGACATAAAGCGCCGCCATGACCGGAACGACCTTACCAGCAACTGAGCCAATCGACTTGATGCCGCCGATAATCACCGCAAATGTCAGGACCGACAGGATCAAACCAACACCCCATGCCGGCAACGGAAGGCCACTTGCCTCCGCGCTACGAACAACAGTTTGCGTAATTGAATTGGCTTGCACCATTCCGCCCGTGGCGAGCGCTGAGAAGATTGTCCCGATGGCAAAAAGCACACCAAGCCAGATCCATTTCTTTCCCAGGCCGTTCTTGATGTAGTACATGGGGCCACCATTGATGCGGCCATATTCGTCTTTCTCACGATACTTGATCGCCAGCGAACTCTCCGCAAACGCCAGTGCCATGCCAAAAAAGGCAGTAATCCACATCCAGAAGATTGCGCCCGGGCCACCCAGCGTGATCGCGGTCGCCACGCCAGCGAGGTTCCCGGTCCCAACTTGACCTGAAAGCGCGGTTGAGAGGGCTTGCCAAGGGGTAATCTGGTTAGGGTCGCCATTGCCTTTGCGGCCAGCCCAAACTTCACTAATCGCAGGGCCCAAGCGGCGCAGCGGCCGCGCGCCAAGCCGGACCATGAAATACAGGCCCGTTCCCAATAGAATAATGGCAATCGGTCCCATCGGGAAAAGGCGTTTATCGCCCCAGTTTCCGCCCCAGATAAGGTCGCTAATCATCACGACCCAGTGTTCAAGCGCTTCCATAATGCCTCCCCGGCAAAGCTATTGTTCGATTTGCGGCTCACCCTAGAACAGAAACGGGCGCTGTGAAGCGCCCGTCGCCAAATTTTTGCAGATCAAACGCGATTTGCGCTCAAACTATCCAACAAAGCCTTCGCCGACGCCAAAGTCACGGCGGGCCGATACGATGGTCACCACCACCCCAGCTAAGACGTCCAGCAGGGCCATCACGGTCAGAATGAAGAAGACCGACGTGGCAAAATTGGGATTGAGCAGGAACAACATCAGGCAGACAATGAAGACGATCATGGACAGCGCGTGATTCATGATCGTGGCGGTGCCCGTGCTGGTCGATTTGAGAATTTCCATGAACAGCACGGCGATCGAGAGCACCAGAAGCGCATCGCCTTTGGTGAGGACCCATTCAACCTCGCCGCCAATCATACCAATTGAGAAGAATTTCTGGCCGAGAATGCCCATTAATGGCGATGCATTCGGCGTCAGTTCAACGCCTGCATGCGTCAGTGCCACGGGATCGCCCGTCGTCGTGAACGCGATCAGGCAGTAAATACCAACCGGTATGATAAAGAGCGGAAACGCGCTTAGGATGAGCCGCATTGGAGTACCCCTTCTAGGCGGACCCTCGCCATTCGAGCGTTTGGCCCTTTGCTGTCTATCGTCGAGACGGGCGGCGGCAGCGGCCGGAAAGATCACTGACATGCGCGTCTCCTCGCCTGCCCAGTTAACCCTATTGATCCTTAATGCAAAGTGAGGAAGTGAGGCATGACTTTGCCGCAGACAGATTTCTACATTCTCGCCGGTCCGCCAGGAGCTGGTAAAACGACGCTCCTTCAGCAGCTGTCGACCACGGTCTCAGTGATGCCGGAATACGCTCGCCGCGTGCTGGCATTCGAACGCAAGACAGGGGGTCGTGCCACCGGCGACCAGAATCCAGCCCTTTTTGTTCAACGCATGCTGGAAACCGCCATTGCGGACTATGACGCCGCTTCAGGTTTGACCGTGTTTGATCGCGGCCTGCCAGACCTCCTCGCCTTTTGTGCGCACTATGGGATCTCCGACGCGCACGTTCGCGAGGCGATTGAGTCCCGGCGCTATGCGGTCAATGTATTCTTCCTGCCAGCATGGGAAGAGATCTATAAAACCGACGACGAACGCGTACTGGATTTTCGGGGCGCGGCGGCCTTCGGAGCCCTCATTCAAACTGCCTACGAGCAGTCTGGCTATCGCCTCATCCATGTTCCGAAAGCGAGCACCAGCGACCGCGTCGCGTTCGTTCGAGATCGCATCGCGTCCTAAATCTCGTCGGCTCCGCCCGGGTTTCTGCGCCGACGGATCAGCCACATGACACCGCGAAGATCTGATAGAGCGTCGATCAGCCGGCCGAAATTCGTGTATTTGGATTTGCCCGCTCCGCGCTCGCGGTGATTGACGTTCAGGAACTCGACCTTCAGTCCCTCTGCATTCATCAGAGCCGGCATGTATCGGTGCATATGGTCAAAGTATGGAAGCGCCAGAAACACGTCGCGCTTTATCACTTTGATTCCGCAGCCGCTATCATCGCAATCATCTCGCAGCAGACGCTTGCGGATCGAGTTGGCGAAGCTGGAACCAAACTTTTTCCACGCCGAGTCTTTTCGACTGGCGCGGCGCCCCATCACCATTGCGAGACCCTCACGTGCATCCGCGCGGGTCAGGCTGCGATACAGCGCCGGCAAGTCGGCAGGGTCATTCTGACCGTCACCATCCAGGGTGCCAACAATCGGAGCGCGGGCATGTTGGATTGCTGTGCGCAAGGCGCGCGATTGGCCCGCATTCTGGCGGTGCGAGATGACGCGCAGTTGCGGATAGGTGTCCTTCAGTCCGGCGAGGACGGCGCGCGTATCATCGGTCGAGGCATCGTCGGTGATCACCATTTCATAAGCCCGCCCCTCAAGCGCAGCAGCGATCTCTGAGACCAATTGCTCAGCATTACCGGCTTCATTGTGCATCGGCACGCAGATCGAAAATTCTGGCGTCTGGATCAAATGCTCTACTCCACAAAAGACTGGACCGCCTGCCTTTAGTTGAAAACGCGCAATTGCGAAACCTCAAGACTGACGACAAGAGTGTTTGAATGGAAGCCTTGCCGATCGAATCCTTGCTGCCCGAAATTGCGGCGACCCTCAGGTCCAACCGGCGCCTCATCCTGGGGGCGCCGCCCGGAGCGGGTAAGACGACACGCGTGCCGCTGGCGCTCGCGGGTTTGATCGATGGCTTCGAGCCCTTCGATGGTAAGATCATAATGCTGGAGCCAAGGCGGATCGCCGCGCGAATGGCAGCAACACGGATGGCTCAGACACTCGGCGAGCGGCTCGGCCAAAGGATCGGTCTCTCCACCCGTGTCGACCGCCAGGTCTCGAAAGAGACAGTCGTCGAGGTGATCACCGATGGCCTGTTTACCCGCCGACTGCTCAATGACCCGGAGCTTACTGGCACCAGTGTCATCATCTTCGACGAAATCCACGAGCGCAGCCTCAGCGCCGATCTCGGTTTGGCATTGGCACAGGAAACACAAGGCGCGCTCAGAGATGATCTGCACCTCCTCGCCATGTCGGCGACGCTCGATACAGACAGCATGGCGCGCAAAATTGATGCCCCTGTGATTGCCAGCGAAGGGCGTCAATATCCGGTAGAGACCCGCTATGTGGGCCGCAGCCGTGAACGGTTGGAAGACCAGATGGCACGCGCGATTGAGCGCGCTTTGCGTGAAACAAACGGTTCCATCCTCGCCTTTCTACCCGGTGCGGGCGAAATCCGGCGGACGGCGGAGCGCCTATCGGTTGCCGACACTGTCCTGATCGCACCCCTTTTCGGCGCGTTGAGCCCGAAAGAACAGGACGCGGCCATCCGGCCTTGCGCCAGCGGGCGGCGTAAAGTCGTGCTCGCCACTGATATTGCAGAGAGCGCACTGACCATTGAAGGCGTCTCAGTCGTTGTCGATAGCGGTTATGCCCGCGTCCCTCGCTATGTTCCCGATGGGCTTTCGACCGAGCTGCAAACAGTTCGGGCGGCAAAAGCCAATGTTGACCAGCGCCGCGGCCGGGCCGGACGGCTCGGGCCTGGCATCTGCTACCGGCTCTGGGACGAGGCTGAGACGCGCGGGCTAACCGCCGCCCCGGAACCAGAGATCCAGAATGCCGACTTGTCCAACCTACTGCTCACGCTCGCCGACTGGGGTGAAACCGAGCCTGACCGGTTGAACTGGCTGACCCCGCCCCCAAAAGGCCGGATCGCAGCCGCGCGGCAGAGCCTGTGCGCCCTGGACGCCATCACGGAAGCTGGCGGACTGACCGCAAAAGGCCGGGCCATGTCTCGATTGCCGCTTAATCCTCGCCTCGCCGCTCTTATTGTGGGCGCGGACAGCGACGGCGAGAAAGCCCGGGCAGCGCAAATAGCTGCGTTGATCAGCGAGCGCGGTATGGGTGGCCAGAGCGCAGACCTCGCCGAGCGCCTGGCCCGGTTCCAGTCGGATACCGGCCCACGGGCGAAAAAGCTCAAATCACAAGCTGCACGATGGGGCGGCAATAATGCACCCAGCGGAGATGCTGCCCACCTGCTTGCCAAAGGCTGGCCGGACATGATCGCACGCAGGCGTAGCGCAGGCAGTGCCCAGTATCTGTTGGCGAGTGGGCGCGGTGGCCAAGTAGATGAGACCTCGCCGCTCGCCAAGTCGGACTGGCTGGTGGTTGCCGATATGGCAGGCAGTGCGAAATCAGCACGCATCACGTTGGCCGCAGCGATCAATGAGGCTGCTGCCACCAGATATGGCGCGCTCGAAACGCGCGATGAAGCTGAGTTTGATCCCGCAAAAGGGACCTTCAAGGCCCGCCGCGTGTCAGCGCTCGGAGCCATCATCCTGTCCGAGCAACCTTTGCCGAAACCATCCAATGAAGCTGCGCAGGCGGCATTTCTCAAACACCTCCGGGAAGAAGGCTTCGCACCAGCCGGGCTTGACCAACCCGTTGACGAGTTCTTGGCTAGATTAAGAGTGGTGAACGATGCGTACGGAGATGCCTGGCCAATCTGGTCGCAGGACACCCTTCAAGAAGACGTCGCTGAATGGCTCGGCCCGGTCCTCAGTAAGAATTCGTTTACCATGCCGAAGCCCGCAATGATTACGGATGCACTGAAGGCGAGACTGGATTGGCCGCTGCCTCAGGAGCTCGACACCAAAGCTCCGCGCCGGATCAAGCTTCCGTCAGGCCGAGAGGCGCCGATTGATTGGCTTAGCGATCGTGCACCCCTGATCGAGTGTAAGGCCCAAGAACTATACGGTTTGACGCGGCACTTGAGTGTGGCGGATGGGCGTTGTCCGATCACAGTGCAAATTCTGTCGCCCGGCGGGAAGCCAGTCGCAACGACGCAGGATCTGCCCGGGTTCTGGTCCGGCGGATACCACGACATGGCGAAAGATATGCGCGGACGCTATCCGAAGCATGACTGGCCAGAAGATCCTGCCAGCGCCAAACCGCACGCTGGTATGACAAAGGCACGTCTGGCGCGAGGCTAAGCCTCTCGAGACTCTCCGCTATCCAGCCCGTCTATGCTCCAATTGCCAACGGAATACCGGATCAGCCGCAAAGTCGGGTGACCGATCGCAGCTGTCATCCGCCTGACCTGACGATTGCGTCCTTCCGTAATCGTCAACTCCACCCAGCAATCTGGAATCGATTTGCGCACTCGGATGGGCGGCATTCGCGGCCATAGACTTTCTGGCGGATCGATCAGGCGTGCTTTTGCAGGGGCGGTCATGCCATCTTTCAGTTGAATGCCCTCCCGGAGCGCTTTCAGAGCCGCCTCATCCGGCAATCCTTCAACCTGTGCCCAATACGTTTTGGGAGTTTCGTGCCTCGGATTGGAGATCTGCGACTGCAGCCGGCCATTGTCGGTCAACACCAGCAAGCCTTCGCTATCGCGGTCCAGGCGACCTGCCGGGTAGACGCTCGGCACCTCCAGAAAGTCGGATAAAGTTTGGCGCGTCGAAGCCTCAATACCGCGGTCCGTAAACTGGGACAGCACGTTGAACGGCTTATTGAAGAGAATTATTCGGGTCATAATTTCGTGATTAAACGAGTCAGCTTACATTTCCAGCAATATCTATGGTTGTATTATATTTATTACAGTTTGAACCACTTTTTCATCCGAGTATGGCACATTATTAATCCGTGTAGATGCATAGTTTTTGTCCGGAACCGTTGTTTAATTCAAAAACGCTGATACTATATCTTCCCATCAGTAGCTTAAGCGCGAAAGGAGATAGATATGAACACACTTCTCGTGCACGAAAACGCCGACTCCCGGCTGGATAAATTTAACGGTCCGATCCTGGACCACGAAAAACTGCGGCAGGGCACGCACATCGCAGTGCTGACCGCTGTAGCATCGGTTTTTCTCGTTCTGGCCGTGAAAGCGGTTTATCTGGTCTTTTAGGCATCAAATTACTGAAGCCTGATATGGCTTTTTGGCTGGTTTTCAGCCATAAGCCGCCGGATGAGTGATACCGGCCCAGAAACCAATACCAAATCTGTGTTCATCAAGACCTACGGGTGCCAGATGAACGTCTATGATAGCGAGCGCATGAAAGATGTGCTCGCTCCCATAGGCTATGCTCCAACAGATAGCCCCGAAGGCGCTGATCTGGTGGTCTTGAACACCTGTCATATTCGCGAAAAGGCGACGGAAAAAGTCTATTCCGAACTCGGCAAGATCAAGAAAATGAAACACGCCCAGGGCGGCAAGATGACAATTGCCGTCGCAGGATGCGTGGCGCAAGCCGAGGGCGCCGAGATCATGCGTCGTCAGCCCGCGGTCGATCTTGTGCTGGGGCCACAGGCCTATCATAAGCTGCCCGAAATGATTGCGCGCGTGCACCGCTCCACTGGTGAGCGACTGGAAACAGAGTTTGAGACGCTTGAAAAATTCGATGCGCTCCCAAAGACACGGCAAGCAGACGGCCCGATGGCGTTCCTGTCGGTGCAGGAAGGTTGCGATAAATTCTGCACCTTCTGCGTCGTTCCCTATACGCGCGGCGCCGAGCTGTCGCGCCCGGTCGATGATATCACGCTGGAAGCGCGCAATCTCGCGAGCCAGGGCGTGCGTGAAATTCAGCTGCTCGGCCAGAATGTGAACGCGTATCACGGCGCAGCGCCGGTCATTGAAGCCGGGGACGAATGGACGCTGGCTCAGCTGGTCCGTCATCTTTCCAAGATTGGCGGGTTTGACCGTATTCGTTACACAACCAGCCATCCACGAGACATGGATGACGACCTGATCGCTGCCCATGCCGACACGCCGGAGTTGATGCCCTTCCTGCATCTTCCAGTTCAGTCGGGATCGAACAATATCCTGAAAGCGATGAATCGCGGCCACACGCGCGAGCATTATCTTGACATTATGCGTCGTATGAAAGAGGCGCGCCCAGACATGGCGCTCGCTTCCGATTTCATTGTTGGCTTCCCAGGCGAAAGCGACAAGGACTTCGAGGATACGATGGATCTCGTCCGCGAGGTTGGCTACGCGATCGCTTATTCATTCAAATATTCCGAACGCCCCGGCACGCCGGCCGCAGAGATGTTTGGCCAAGTACCCGAAGACGTGAAAAATGAGCGTCTGCAGGCATTGCAGGCGCTTCTGCGGGAACAGCAGACTGCGTTCAATGCCTCGAAAATTGGAGAAACAGTGCCGGTACTCGTCACGGGAACCGGCCGCAATGAGGGACAGATGCATGGCCGCTCTCCGTGGCTCCAAGCCGTGCATTTTGACGGTGCACCAGACCTTGTGGGCCAAATCATTGATGTTGAGATCGTCGGCTCGAGCCTGAACTCTCTATCCGGCACATTGCCAAGCGGTGCGAACGAGGCGGCAGCTTGAGCCAGGTCTGGACCCCGAAAGACGCCGCCCTCCTGCCAGTGATCTGTGGCCCGAACCACATGAACTTGCTTTATCTGGAGTCCGAGCTCGCCGATGGTGATCTGAAAGCAGAGAGCCAGGGCGGCGGTATCCGGCTTCAAGGTTCCCGAGAATCCGTCGCAACCGCCGAACTGGCGCTCAGTGTCTTCGAAGCCGTGCTCGCCAAGAACCCTGAAGCAGGCCTCCCCGCTCTCGAGGGGGCCGTCGAACAGGCGCGCACGCCGAACCAGAGCTACAAGACGCTGACCGGCCTGAAAGTTCCAATCAAAGCCCAAACGAATGCGCAGGCGAAGTATCTCGATCTTTTGACCGGCACCGCGAATGACCTCATTTTCGGCGTCGGACCTGCAGGGACAGGTAAGACCTTTCTCGCTGTGGCGGCTGGCGCTGCGGCGCTGAAGAACAAATCAGCGGCAAGGCTGATCATAACCCGACCTGCCGTCGAAGCTGGCGAAAATCTCGGCTTTCTTCCAGGCGACCTGGAAGAAAAAGTCGAACCCTATTTGCGTCCAATCTGGGACGCCCTGGACGAGACTCTCGGGGCAGACCAAGCCGGACGATTGCGGGAAAAGCGCGTGATCGAAGTCGCACCCTTGGCCTTCATGCGCGGACGTACGCTGAAAAACGCATTCGTCATCATGGATGAAGCCCAGAACGCCACCGTTGCGCAGATGAAAATGGTCCTGACCCGGCTTGGACGTGACAGCCGAATGGTCGTCACGGGCGACCCTGGTCAAGTCGACCTGCCGCGAAACCAACCCTCTGGCCTCGCGCACGCGTTGCGGATCTTGCGCGGTGTCGAGGGTGTGGGCCGCGTGACCTTCTCCGCTAATGATGTCCGCCGGCACGCTTTGGTGAGCCGAATCATCCTGGCTTATGATCAGGACGCAGAGCAAAAACGCGATGATTGAGCTTGATCTTCGCATCGCGGATGTCGCCTGGACCGATGCCGTCGCTGATATCTCAACAATTTGTCAAACAGCGTTGAATGCTGGAGCAGCGCAAAAACAGGTATCTGGCGAGATTAGCTTGCTGTTGACCGATGACACGGAAATCCAGGCCCTCAATCGCGATTGGCGCGACAAGGATAAGCCAACCGATGTTCTGTCCTTCCCAGCGAGTGAACTGGACGCGCCATTCTTGGGCGATATCGCGGTCAGCCTGGGCGTCACGCAAAAGGACGCGACAGCAAAGGAGATTGCGCTTGATCAGCATCTATCCCACTTGCTGATCCACGGGCTGATGCATCTCTTGGGGCATGACCACAAAGATGACACAGAGGCAGAAGAGATGGAGTCTTTGGAGATCGCAGCGCTTGCATCCCTGGGCTGGCCTGATCCATATAAGTAAGGCGCGACTCACGCGTCAGGATCGTTGAAAGACATGTCGGAAGGACGAAAAGGCTTGTTTGGCCTGTTTAAAAAAAGCGAAGAAGTAGCTGAAGAGCCCGCTCCGGAAGACCCGGTGGGGCCGTCGCAAACCGAGATGCGCCTGCGCATCATGGAGTTTGAGCGCGCACGCGTCGTTGATGTCATGATCCCTCGTGCCGAGATTATCGGGGTCGAGCTGTCGACATCACTTGAAGATCTGATCCAGCTCTATGCCAGTGAGGCGCACTCCAGATTGCCCGTCTATCGCGAGACGCTCGACGATCCGGTTGGCGTCGTCCACATCCGAGACGTCCTGACGGAAGTTGCACGCGCCAACGGGGGTGAGAAAGATCCCGAAGACTTGCCGCTGGAACGCCTGCGCCGCGACATTCTGTTTGTCCCGCCGTCCATGCCGCTGCCGGATCTGCTGGTGAAGATGCAAGCCTCCCGCACCCACCTGGCCCTCGTTGTTGACGAATATGGCGGCACGGATGGCCTGGTCAGTCTGGAAGACCTTGTCGAAGAGATTGTTGGCGAGATTGAAGATGAGCATGACGAAGAAGTCGCCATGCTGGTGCGCCGCGGCCGCCTGGCTTGGGAAGTCGACGCGCGCATGGAAACCGAGGATTTTGCCGAAGAAACCGGCCTTGAACTCGAACTGGAAGATCACGACGTCGACACGCTGGGCGGGGTCGCCTTTGCGCTAGCCGGACGTGTGCCGATCCGAGGCGAAGTCCTGCCGCATCCCGGAGGGGTCGATATTGAAATCCTCGATTCGGACGCACGACGCATTCATCGTCTGGTCGTCCGGCAACCTGCTTCGGAGCTGAAAGCATGATCGAACAAGGCCACACGCGCAGTCACGGCTTGCGCGTGTTTACTGCCCTTCACGAAGCCATTGCGCGCGTCCGGGGTATGACTGCCACGCTGTTCGCAATCCTGCTTGGCGCTTTCTGTGCGCTCGGATTCGCGCCGTTTCATCTGACCCCTGCGCTAATTGTGGCCTTTGTCGGCCTGATCTGGATGCTGGATGGCGCGCGGTCTCAAAAACGCTGGGGCCGTGCCATGTTCTGGCGCGGCTGGGCGTTCGCGTTCGGGTACTTTCTGGTCGGCATGTACTGGACCGCGCTTCCGTTCCTAGTAGAGCCGGAAAAGCATGCCATCTTCCTTTGGATGCCGTTGATCGCCCTGCCTGGCGGCATGGCCCTTATCTGGGGCGCTGCGTGCGCGCTAGGTGGCGCATTCTGGTCGGCGTCACCTTCGCGGGTTTTTATCTTTGCACTCTTCCTGGGCGGCGCAGAGCTTATTCGCGGAACACTGTTTGGCGGGTTTCCGTGGAACGTGCCTGGCACCACCTGGGCTCCCGGGGGGGCGCTGTCGCAGGTCGCCTCGCTGGGCGGCATTTACTGGCTTACTCTGCTCACGCTTTTCGTCGCAGCATCTCCCGCCGCTTTGGTTGACACACGTGATGATCAAAGCGTGCTTGGCCGCGCCTTACCGGTTCTGATGGCTGTCGCCCTGACCGGATTCTCCTGGGCCTGGGGCTCGCAACGCATCGCCAATGATACCGTAATGACCGAACGCTCAGTCGTGCTGATGGACGCCGGCGTCCCGCAGACTGAAAAGTTCAAGGACCGAGGCGAACCAGTCGTGGCGCGCTATATCGAATTGCTGCGCGATGTTCCGAGTGAAGCTGGAGATATTGTTATCTGGCCAGAGGGCGCGCTGCCTTATGGTCTGATGGGGGATACCGACGCGCTGGATCTCGTTTCGGCTTTTCTCGGCCGCCGCGCACTGATTGCGGGATCGGTCCGATTTACCACAGACGAAGATGGCCCTGTTGCTTACAATAGCCTCGTCATGTTCACCGCTGGCGCCAATTCGACGACACTCTCTGCCCTTTATGACAAGCACCGCCTGGTGCCGTTTGGCGAGTTGCCAGCAACCAAGATCATTCCATTTGGGCAGAGCATCGCTGGAATACTCCCGAGCTCCATGCAGCGGATGGCTGAGAACGGGTTCACACCCGGGGCGGAAGCAACCGTCCTGCTGCCGCAAGTCGTGGCGCCGCCTTTCATTCCCTTGATTTGCTATGAAGGTCTGTTCCCCGAACTCATCCGCAAGGCCTCGCCGCAGCGCGAAGCCGCCGAGTGGATTGTCGTGATCTCGAATGATGCGTGGTTTGGCGGCGGCCTCGGGCCGGCTCAGCACTATGCACAGAACCGGTATCGCGCGATCGAAAGCGGTTTGCCGATGGCTCGGGTCGCAACGCGCGGGATGACCGCCATGGTGGACGGTTATGGGCGCGAAGTCGCACGCGGCAATCCCGCCGCGAAAGATCCCGCGGGATGGCACTCCGCGGTTGTACGGACCGGATTGCCAGCACGGCTAGAAAACACGCCATATCAAAGGTTTGGAGAGACGTTTTACTGGTTGACTCTTGTGCTCTTTGGTGGACTAGCCTTTGTGAGTTGGCGGCGTTAGAATCGAACCGAAAGTATAGGCAAGAAGAGTCGCAGATGTCGGAAAACAAAACGCCCAGCGGAATCGATCGAATTGTTGGCCAGCGCCTACGCTGGCGTCGTCGCGAATTGAAACTGACTCAGGAACAGCTTGGCGAGAAGCTCGGTCTGACCTTCCAGCAAGTCCAGAAATACGAAAAAGGCGTCAACCGAATCTCGGCGGGACGCCTGTTCGAGATTGCCCAGGCGCTCGGGATCACCATCACCTACTTCTATGAAGGGGTCGACGAGCTCATGGAAAACCCGATGACAGTGAGCGTTCACGAAGCAGACCATCCGCCAAGCCTCCCAGTGATCGATACTGAAGCAATGGAGCTGGTGACAGCTTTCCAAAAGATTGGCGACAAATCGCTTCGCCGATCATTGCTTGAGACCATTCGAGCCGCCGCAGCGACGTCCGATACGGCACCTAAGGCCTGAACCTGCGACAGCTGTGGCCCTGAAGCGACACAACTGAGCTTTCGCACCTGCAACAAATAATCAGTGGTTGCTTTGCCGCAACGCACAAGCAACCTATTTCGCCTGAAACACTGAATTGCTGACGGGAGAGCAGGTTTTGGCGGATATCAAAACGATTGGCGTCGTAGGCGCTGGCCAAATGGGCAACGGCATCGCGCATGTATGTGCATTGGCCGGCTATGATGTGATCCTCACCGACGTCTCAGGTGACGCGCTTGAGAGCGGCCTCGCAACTATTGAAAAGAATATGACCCGTCAGGTCTCGCGCGAAATAATCAGCTTGGACGATATGAAAGCCGCACAGGCCCGGATCAAGACCAGCGTCGAACTGGTTCCCTTCTCAGGGGTCGATTTGGCAATCGAAGCCGCTACCGAAAACCGTGAAGTCAAAGAGAAGATCTTCGCAGCGCTCTGCAATGTCGTGCCCAAGCATACTTATCTTGCGACCAATACGTCTTCCATCTCAGTAACGCGGCTCGCCTCTACGACGGATCGTCCGGAAAAGTTTATCGGCCTGCACTTCATGAACCCGGTGCCGTTAATGCAGCTGATGGAGATCATTCGCGGCCTCGCCACGGATCAGGAAACTTACGAAATGGCGATGGGATTTGCCGATCGCCTCGGCAAAACCACGACCAATGCTGAAGACTATCCCGCCTTTATCGTGAACCGCATTCTCGTTCCGATGATCAATGAAGCGGTTTACGCGCTCTATGAAGGCGTCGGCACGGTGGAAAGCATCGACACAGCCATGCGCCTGGGCGCCAACCACCCGATGGGCCCGCTGACGCTAGCAGACTTTATTGGCCTGGATACGTGTCTCTCAATCATGCAGGTGCTTCATGACGGCCTCGCCGACACTAAATACCGTCCCTGCCCTTTGCTCGTGAAGTATGTCGAAGCGGGCTGGGTCGGTCGCAAAGCCGGACGCGGGTTTTATGATTATTCCGGTGATGCGCCGGTTCCGACGCGGTAACCCCAATGTCACGCACCTGAATCTATGGCTCGATCCCGGTGCATGAAGGCAATGGATAAAAAAATGGGCAATCCTGAGATTGCCCATTTTTCTATTTCGTATCGACGCATTTAGCGCGTTTGCACCCTATACGTCGCGAGTGACTGCCTAGGACATAGACAAGCCAAGCGCATCTACAGTCGACATTGTGAGGTAGCCAATCGGCAGCCCGTTTGCGCGCTGAAACGATTCCATCGCTTGCAGGGTAGCAGGACCAAACTCGCCATCCGCAGGAACGTTGTAACCCGCATCCGACAATGCCGCTTGAATATCGCGTATCATGACCGGTGTTGCGTTCGTCTCACACAGAACCTCGCGCCATTCCAGGCCGCCCTGATTGGTGACCATACGCTTTTCAACGGTCTTATAGGTAGCAGGAATATCGATCCGCTCTTCAAACGCCTCTGTTACCAACTGCTGTCGAGTAACTGTTTCGTACTCAGCCGGGATCGTCTCTTCGATAACCCGGGCTGGCTCAACAACAACTTCTTTGGTGACCGTCTTGGTCACAGCTGGGATCATCCGAACTTCAGTGGTTTCGGGCGATAGCAGACGCGTCTTGGTCACAGTGGCATACTCTGCGGGGATTTCTACACGGCAAAGCAACTCTCCAGTCGCCAGCGCGATCGTCTCCGTTGTGTTCTCACGATCGCGACCATACAAGCCATCGCCTTTTTTCCAGGTGGTGTAGGCCTCACGAACCAGAACCTGCTCTGTATAGGTCTCGTACTGTGCCGGAACCACGATGCTTTCCGCACGCTCTGGCTCGACAATAATCGTTTCAGTCACGGTTTCATATACCGGCGGAACCGTTTTGTAGATCGTTGTTGCCTCTTTCAAAAGGCGCTGTTCAGAAACCGTTTCATAGGTCGCTGGAACGACTTTGAGCTCATAAGATGCTTCTCGGTCGACGACCTGCTCAGTTGTCACGCTGATCGTGTCAGGCACCAACACCCGAGCAAAGCACTCGCCGGCCTCCGCATTTGGCGGCATGTCTGCAGCCTGACCATGCGCTGTCATTGCGATTGCCGCACTGGCAACCGTCGCACAAAGATACTTCTTCATTTTATTCCCCTTTGTTGTGCGGACTGAACGCGCTCTGCTACGTTCGCAGCACTGTCTGCTTTTGCCTTGAAGGCGAGACAAACACCGGAACTTGAACGCACTCATTCCGCGTACGGATATCGATCTCGCAAAATGAACGAGAGGTGAATATTCGTTAACTTTCAGCAGATGAGATTCACTAATACCCTGTTTGTAAGTGAATTTCTCACGCAGTGAGCGGTTCATCTTTGCTGCGAACAGAGGCTGTTTCGCGCGATTGAACGCGGTGTTGCAGGCGTTTTCAGTCGTGTCTTGCGCGGTCTAACTCCGCCAGCGCAAGACTGTGGGCTTGATTTTGTTCTTGAAGGCGCGGCCAGCTTTGCGGGAGGCGGCCCACTCTTTTTTGAGCATTTGGTACCACTTGGCCTGGATATCGATATCGTCGATCCACATCATCGCCTTCTGATGTTCCATGCCGAGATTCTGCAAGTCGACCATATCTCCGTCCTGACGCAGAAATTTGCGCGCCATGGGTTTGGCAATCGGGATGGCAAGATGCAGAAGCGGTGCGCCGGTCCACCAGGTCAGCTGGGTGATCCGCGTGCGTTTCGGTCCCTCAGGGGTCAGGCACGTGAGTGTCAGCAGCCGGGCTTTGTCGTTGGAAATGATCTCCCAGCGAAACCCTGGCAGCTGGAAGTGGATTTCTGTTTCCACCTCGTCTCCGAAAACCCATTTATAGAGCTTGGAGTTTGAACTTGGCTTGTGGCGGTCAATCGCCCAACCCCGATCAGCCGGAATGAATGGTTTTTCCTTGAGCTTCAGCCCCACTGAAGGCGGGCGCCACCACCACTGATTGTGCACAAATGGGACATGGGCCGGGTCCATCAGACCGACGACCGCATCATCCATATGCGCGTTGAAGACGTCTTCGATCACGAATTTCGGTTTTTCCGGAAGCGGGCCGAAATTCGGCGCTGGCACATCTGGTGCGCCCGTAAAGCGAGGGTCATCGGCGATAAACACATAGATCGCCCCATGCGCCTCATGCACGGGATAGCGCCGGACTTTTACTTTTTCCGGGTCATAAGCCTCGTCGCCGGTTAGGCTCGGCATGTGCCGGCACACGCCATCACTGCCAAATCGCCAGCCATGATATGGACATTCCAGTGTCGCCTCACCATTCGTCTCGACCTGACGTCCGGCGCTCAGCGGCACCAGACGGTGCGGACAGATATCGCGTAGCGCGAACACTTCGCCCTTGTCGGTGCGGGCGACCACCAGGGGCTGTCCCAATACGTTCCGGCGGACTTGCCGCCCGGGTTTTACCTCTGTCGACACACAAGCAAGATACCAGCTATCGGTCAGCCAGCCTTCCGATGTGATCCCGGTAGTCGCCTTGGGCTTGGTCTCAATGAGTGTGTTGGTGTCGGCCATGCAGAACCTATAGCTATTCCTGATAGATGCGGGAATAGTCAGCAAACTCCGTGCCTGCCATTTGTTCCGCGATGCGCGCGGTTGCCAAATCCGGATCAAGCACGCGGCATGTCAGCTCAATCGCAGTGTCTGTCAGGGTTTCACCATCGCAAAAGCCGAGACCCGTCCAACCAAGGACCTCGGTCAAGGCATCCTCCGCCTCTCGAATCTTTAACGTGTCGTCGCGTCGCCAATCCTTGGACAGGAGGTATTCGACGATCAATGTTCGATATTCGCCGGCCTCAATCTCTGTAAAGCCGAGCGCGCGGGCTGGGTTTAGCAAGTCATCCACCTGCTTTTCGAGCGATCGGAGCATTTTGATCCTATGCGCATCCGTATCGCCGCGGGTGCCGACCATGCCCCAATGCTCGACGATCCGGCGCGGTTTCAGCTCGACCCAGACCTCATGATAGGCGGCAATCCGGCCAGTTTCATCACGCTTGAAAAGTCTGAACATCAGGAGCCATCCCGGATTACTGATTGGAAGCAGGCCTTATACCCAATCCAGACCTGCGCGATACCTGCACTGCGCCTCCCGCCACGGCACCCTTGGAAATTGGCCGCGCGCACGTTACCTTTAACGTGAACGTCAGGAGTGTCCCATGTTCCTCAATTTCTTCAATGAACTTCGTGCCGCCAAAGTTCCGGTGACGCTGAAGGAATATTTGTCGCTGATGGAAGCGATGGATAAGGGCGTGATCGACCGCGACGTTGAGGATTTCTACTATCTCGCCCGCGCCGCGCTGGTGAAGGATGAACGCAATATCGACAAGTTCGACAAAGTGTTCGGCCATGTCTTCAAGGGCCTGGACAGTTTGGGAGATGCAATCGAAGCGCAGGACCTGCCTGAAGAGTGGCTGCGCAAAATGACGGAGAAATTCCTCTCGCCCGAAGAAATGGCAGAGATCGAAGCCATGGGCGGCTTCGAAAAACTGATGGAAACGCTGAAAAAGCGACTGGAAGAGCAGAAGAAGCGCCACGAAGGCGGCAATAAGTGGATCGGGACAGGCGGGACGTCTCCCTTTGGGGCGAACGGCTATAATCCTGAAGGCATACGCATCGGACAGGATAAATCACGCCACCGCCGCGCGACCAAGGTCTGGGATAAGCGTGAGTTCAAGAATTATGATGACAGCGTCGAGCTTGGCACGCGGAACATCAAAGTCGCGTTGAAGCGCTTGCGTAAATGGGCCCGCACCGGCAGCCCGGATGAGCTTGATCTCGATCAGACCATCAAGAACACGGCCCGGCAGGGCTATCTCGATATCGAAATGCGCCCGGAGCGTCGAAACTCAGTATCTGTTCTCTTGCTGATGGATGTCGGCGGCTCAATGGACCCGCACGTCAAAGTCATGGAAGAGCTGTTCTCCGCGGCGCGCACAGAGATCAAGAATCTTGAATATTACTACTTCCACAATTGCCCTTATGAAGGGTTGTGGAAAGACAATCGCCGCCGCCGCGCGGATGTCATTCCGACCTGGGATGTCCTGCATAAATATCCGAGCGACTACAAAGTCATCATTGTCGGCGACGCCACGATGAGCCCGTATGAGATCACCTATGCGGGCGGTTCTGTGGAACATTGGAACGAGGAGCCCGGCGGCTTGTGGATCCAGCGACTGGTGGAGCAGTATCCAAATTTTGCGTGGCTCAACCCGGTAAAATCTGGAGCGTGGGAATATACCGGCTCAATCCAGCTGATCCGCGAGCTGATCGGCCCGGATCGAATGTTCGAGATGACACTCGAAGGCCTCGACGGCGCGATGAAAGAACTCGGCCGGTAAATCCTATTCAGGCAACGCAAACGCCACCACATGATCGCCAATGCGTGTGCCAGACTTGCCATGCCCGCCCGCGGCAATGACCACGTATTGTTTGCCATCCCAGACATAAGTCATCGGCGTCGCCTGACCTCCAGCGGGAAGACGCCCTTTCCACAGTTCCTTGCCGGTCTCGATATCCAACGCGCGCAAATAGTCATCCATCGCCGCGCCAATGAAAATCAACCCTCCTCCCGTGATCACGGGGCCGCCGAAATTCGGCGTACCGAGCTTCAACGCGAGCCCACCCGGCGCGAGATCGCGAGTGGTACCAAACGGGCGGCGCCAGACAATCTCGCCGCGCGCTACATCAACCCCGGCAATCACACCCCAGGGCGGTGAAGAGCATGGAAGGCCCAGCGGAGAGAAAATCGGTTTGCGGCTCATCGCGTAAGGCGCACCCTCCATCGGTGCGAATTCGGCATCATGGTCGATCTCAGTTGCCTCACGCGCCTCAGTGTTTGGGTGCAGATGCACTGACTGCGCGACATTGTTCATGTTGATCACAAGCAAATTGCGAGACGGGTCGAAGGCCGCGCTACCCCAATTGGCGCCGCCGCCTGTGAACGGATATGCAAGCGTGCCCTCAACCGTCGGCGGTGTATAAAGCCCGTCCTGGCGCAGCTGCTTGAGCTTGGCGCTGCAGGCCATCTTGTCCCAAAGTGTCACCCCGAAGGCTTTGCCCGGATCCAACCGATCGGGAACCACGGCCTCGGGACGCACCGGGAACGGCTGCGTCGGTGACAAGACTTCACCATCGACCCCATCTTGCGGCACGGCGCGTTCTTCAACCGGGATCACCGGCTCTCCTGTGTCACGATCCAAGACGAAGATCAGACCCATCTTGGTTACCTGGACAACCACATCGCGGGCGACGCCATTATCCCAAATCTGATACAGGCCGGGCTGTGCGGGCAGGTCATAATCCCAGACATCGTGATGCACGATCTGATACGCCCAGACCACCTCGCCCGTCCGCGCATCCAGGGCGACCACGGAATTGGCGTTTTCATTATCGCCTGGTCGCTCGCCGCCAAAGTAATCCGGGCTGGCGGTCGAGGTCGGCAAGAAGACGAGGCCGCGTTCCGAGTCCACTGACATGGTCGACCAGACATTCGCGTGCCCAACCCGTGTCGCACCATCCTCGCGCCAGGGAATTGGATTGTATTTCCATAGCGGATCGCCGGTGACGGCATCAAACGCATGCACGGTACCGAGCGGCGCGTCCGTGCGGAGATTGTCGCTAATGGAGGTGCCGGTAATGACAACATCCTCAAAGACAACGGGCGCAGAGGTAATCTGAAACTCACCCGGCCATCGCAGCGCCAGGCTTGGTTCGATCTGAACCCGACCTGCCTCGCCAAAATCGCGGCACGGCTCACCTGTGTCAGCATCGACTGCGATCAACTCAGCCTCCACTGTGCCCATAAGCACGCGCGAGCGGCACGCTCCGTCTTCGGTATCGGAGCGGAGAAAATGAGCGACGCCGCGGCACGTAAACTCATTCCCTGGGCGGCCATCGATCGGGACTTGCGGATCATACTCCCATTTCAAAGCGCCGCTCGCCGGATCAAGTGCGACCACTTCATTGAACTGCGTGCAAAGGATCAGGGCATCTTCCACCAGTATTGGCGTGGTCTGAAATGAGGCGCGGTGGCGGGCAGCTTCGCGCCCTTCGAATGCGCCGGTTTGATGTATCCAGGCCGGTTTCAGCGACCGGACATTTTCGCGATTGATCTGGGCGGCGGTCGAATAGCGGTTGCCCCCTTTATCGCCGCCATAAGCGGGCCACCCATCGCCGATTCCATCGGGTACGTCGCGGACAATATCGGCGCGACCGTCAATCGAGAGATCATCACCAATTCCGAGAACCCGCCACACCGCCGTGCCGCCGAAAACACTAATCACAATCACGACGACCAACGCGATCAGAACAATTCTGAATGGCGAGACTTTCATGAAACTGCTCCAATTCAATGATTGGCGCATAGTGGGCACTCTAGGACGGACTGTCCATGTCAGCGGTTGGCGGCGGCATCCAGGACACGCAAGAAGTTGCCGCCCCAGATCTTGTTGATGTCTTCATCGCTATAACCACGCGCGACGAGTTCCTCGGTCACAGCTGAGGCGCCGTCCGCCTCTTCGAAGCCGACAATACCGCCGCCATGATTGAAGTCCGTACCAATGCCGACATGGTCAACGCCAATCCGCTGGACCACATAATCGATGTGATCGACCATTCGACTGACCGTTTCGCCACCGACCAGCGCGCGCATATTGGTCAGGAAAGTGATCTTCTCTTCGTCAGACTTCAGCTCCCAATAAAGCTCGTACGGATAAGAATACGTCTCCGGAAGGCCCGCAGCGAGGCGCACATCGCGAATGCTAGCTTTGAGGTCTGCGTCTGAAAGATCGACCAGATAAGCAGAGAATGCCGCGATATGGACCACCCCACCGGTTTCGCCAATGCGATCGATTTCCTCGTCGGACAGATTGCGCGTCACATCGGACAGCACCTTGGCGTTGGAGTGGCTCGCGATGACTGGCAGCGTTGCGGTTTCAATCGCCTGCAAGGTCGCCGCTTTCGACATTTGCGAGACATCAACCAGCCCGCCAAGCGCGTCGATCCGTGCAACCGCAGCAACCCCCAAAGGCGACAATCCGCCATGCTCTTCGGTGGCCTCATAAGTGCCGGTCTCGCCGTCGAATCTCGGGCGAGAGGAATCAGCAAAATCATTGTGACCGAGATGGGTCAGGCCGAACAGACGCACCCCTTCGGCGTAAAACGCGTCGATCCGGTCGACATCTCCTTCGAGAGACTGCGCATTCTGAAACCCAAGGATTACCGAGATCAGGCCAAGCTCGCTATTCGCACGGACCTGGTCTGCCGTGGTGGCGAGAGCGAGGGTATCCGGGTTCGCAGCCATCAGGGTTTGTACTGCATCAAGCTTGGCAAGGCTTTCGGCGCGGGCCTGCGCGTCTCCCTCAGGGGTTCGCAATTGAGGCCCGGCAGCAATCGCCATAACGACGGCATCAAACTCCCCAGCGATCAGTTTTTCGGGGGCCACTTTGGAGCCGCCATCCGCCCCAAGATAAAGCGGCGACGTTTCCGCGAGCATGATATCCGCATGCGCATCAAGCACGATCGCATTGCTATGAATATCTGCTGCGCTGCGTTCCTGCGCCAGAGGGATGGCCGTCTGACACGCCGTAAGCCCCAAGACCGCAGCTCCAGCGAGTGCAAATTCGAGCTTGCTCATCATTGTTATCCTTCCCTGCGGTTTTTTGTTTGCGAAAGCCTCTCAGCCCCTCCCCTGCGATAAGCAAGCGGTTTTAACGCCCCTTCAGTTTTGCGCTCCGAAACCCCCACAAAAAAGTGGGCCAGTTTGGCTGAATCTGGCAGAAGAGTTGCATCTGTAGAGGACGTTCAGTCTTGATTGGGGACGATGATGCCGATTTCGGAGAATGTGACGCTGAAAGGCGCGGTGAAGATCCCTCACCCGGACCTTGTGAACCTCTATGGATGCACGGTCGGGGACGGGACGATGATTGGCACATTTGTCGAGATCCAAAAAAACGCCGAGATCGGTGCGCGGTGCAAGATCTCCTCGCACAGCTTCATCTGTGAAGGCGTCGAGATTGAAGACGAGGTTTTCGTCGGGCATGGCGTCATGTTCACCAATGACCGCTTTCCGCGAGCGACCAATCCGGACGGGTCTCCTCAAACTGACGAGGATTGGACGCTGGAAACAACGTTGGTGAAACGCCGTGCCTCGATCGGCTCCAACGTCACCATCGTTTGCGGCGTGACCATCGGCGAAGGCGCGATGATCGCCGCCGGCGCCGTCGTAACGAAAAATGTACCCGACTATGCCATTGTTGCCGGAGTTCCCGCGACCATACGCGGCAACATGAGGGATGTGGACCAGTGACGCTAAGTGATGAGAAGCTGAACATCGCCGTAATCGGCTATGGCTATTGGGGCCCGAACCTGGTGCGTAATTTCGCGGAGCTGGACGGTGCGCGCATGCATTCCGTGGCCGACCTGAGTGAGACCGCGCTCGAGAAAGTGTCGAAGCGCTACCCAACCGTGAATACGACGACTGATGCGATGGCATTGATCCATCACCCAGACATTCACGCCGTTGCGATTGCAACCCCTGTTTCCACCCATTTCGATCTCGCCATGGCCGCGCTGAAAGCTGGCAAGCATGTCTGGCTCGAAAAGCCGATGGCTGAGACGTCTAAGCAGGCGCGTGCTCTAGTTGCTGAAGCGGAGGCCCGCGGTCTGGTGCTGCACGTGGATCACACATTCCTCTATACCGGACCAGTTCAGAAAATGCGCGAGCTTGTGCAGTCCAAGTCTCTCGGCAACCCGCTTTATTATGACAGCACCCGGGTCAATCTTGGTCTGTTCCAGCGCGACGTTAACGTGATTTCCGATCTCGCTGTCCACGATTTTTCGATCTTGGATTATGTGTTCGATATGCAGCCCACCGCGGTTTCTGCATCCGGGATCAATCACTATCCGGGCACGCCGGAGAACCTCGCCTACATCACGCTGTTCTACGAGACAGGCTTTATTGCCCATGTGAACGTCTCCTGGTTGGCGCCCGTAAAAGTCCGCAAGATCCTGATCGGCGGCACTGAAAAGATGATCACATTTGACGAGCTTGAACCGTCCGAGAAACTGAAAATCTATGACAAGGGCGTATCCCTCACCGATGACCCCGAGCAAATCCACGAAATGCGGGTCGGGTATCGCGTGGGCGACATGTGGGCCCCGAAAGTTCCCAATATCGAAGCGCTTCGCAACGGAACCGAACATTTCCGCGATTGCATTCTGAATCAGACCCAATCCATTTCAGACGGGCAGTTTGGTCTGCGCATGGTTGAAGCGATCGAAGCAGCGACCCAGTCCATGCGGGCGCGCGGAGCAACTGTGCAACTGCCAGCCTATGAGGACGCATAACATGGTCCCGTTTGTCGATCTCAAAGCCCAGTACCGCTCGATCAAGCCGGAAATAGACGCAGCTGTCATGAAGACACTCGAAGACTGCGCCTTCGTGCTTGGTCCGGAAGTCGCCGCGCTCGAACACCGGTTTGCAGATTATTGCGCAACTGGTTTCGCGGTCGGCGTGAATAGCGGTACCAACGCGCTCTATCTCGGCTTGCTCGCCGCAGGAATCGGTGAAGGGGATGAAGTCATCACCGTGCCGCATACGTTTATCGCGTCGGCATCAGCCATTCACTATACCGGCGCGAATGTCGTGTTCTGCGATATCGATCCGGTTACCTTCACCATGGATCCTGAAGCACTTGAAGCGGCGATCACGCCGCGGACCAAGGCGATTGTCCCCGTCCATCTCTATGGCCAGATGGCCGATATGGATCCGATCATGGCGATCGCGAAGAAGCATGGCCTGATCGTCATGGAGGACGCGGCTCAGTCTCACGGCGCAGAGTATCGCGGGCGCCGCGCGGGTTCGATTGGTGACCTCGCAGGCTTCTCCTTCTATCCTGGCAAGAATCTTGGTGCCGCGGGCGAAGCCGGTATGACGGTTACCGCGCGCGAAGACTGGACCCGCAAGCTCCGTATGCTGCGCGACTGGGGAGCGGAAGAGAAATACAACCATGAAATCATCGGCTACAATATGCGAATGGAAGGCCTGCAGGGCGCCGTTCTGAACGTGAAAATGAACCATATCGAGCGCTGGACCGAAGCGCGCCGCGCCGCTGCCGCCCGGTATGAGAACCTATTCGATGGCACCGGTGTGCAGATCCCGCTCGAAGCTGATGACCGGCGTCATGTCTATCATGTCTACGCCATCCGAACACCGCAGCGCGCGCGCTGGATCGAGGCATTGAAAGCGGCGGGCGTCGCAACTGGAATTCACTACCCATACGCGCTGCACCGCCTCAAGGCGTTTGAATTCCTCGGATATCGCAGCGGCGAGTTCCCACACGCTGAAAAAGCCGCTGCGGAAGTTCTGTCCCTGCCAATGTTCCCTGAGATCACGCCGGACCAGCAGGAAATCGTCGCGAACGCCGTCATTCGCCTACAAGCTGAAACAGAAATTGACGCCTAGAGCTCCCAGCTCGGCGAAAGAGACAGAAAGTCACCCAACATGAACCTAGATGGTGCGAAAATCCTGGTCACTGGCGGATGCGGCCTCATTGGCTCCACAACGATTGACCAGCTCCTCGCGAACGAGAATCCCGGCGAGATTGTCATTTTCGACAATCTAGTGCGCGGGTCGATGCGCAATGTTGAGAAGATCCTGCAGGATCCGCGTGTTCGGCTGGTTAAAGGCGATATTCGCGACCGCGCGGCGACCGAAGCGGTCACCGAAGGCATGGATGCGGTGATCCATATGGCCGCGATCCGCATCACGGCTTGCGCCGCGGATCCGCGCGAGGCCATGGAAGTGATGAACGACGGCACTTACAATGTCATCGAAGCGGCGCACAAAGCGAATGTGACGCGTGTCCTCGCCGCTTCTTCCGCGTCGATCTATGGCATGGCCGATACATTTCCGACGACCGAACGTCATCACCCCTACAATAACGATACCTGGTACGGCGCGTCCAAAGTGATGCTGGAAGGCTTGTTCCGCTCTTTCCACGCGATGTACGACCTGGATTATGTCGCGATGCGCTACTTCAATGTCTACGGCCCGCGCATGGATATTCACGGCAAATATACCGAGGTTCTGGTCCGCTGGATGCAGCGGATCGAGGAAGGCGTCCCGCCGCTCATCCTCGGCGATGGCCTCACATCTATGGATTTCATCTATATCGAAGAACTCGCGCGCGCGAACGTTCTGGCGCTGAAATCAGATGCGACGGACGAAGTGTTCAACGTCGCGTCCGGTGTCGAGACCAATCTGAACGAGCTTGCGACGACGCTGATGAAAGTGATGGGCGCCGATCCGGATATGGTGCCGGAATATGGCCCCGAACGGAAAATCAACGCTGTCCCGCGCCGTCTCGCCGATACAAAGAAGGCCAAAGATCTCTTGGGCTTTGAAGCAGAGATTGACCTCGAAGAAGGCCTCCGCCGTCTGGTCGATTGGTGGCGCGCGAACAAGGACGCGATGCAATGATCCCGATCATCAAACCGCTAATGGGTGAGGAGGAGGCCGCTGCCGCTTCGCGAGTCATTCTGTCTGGTTGGGTGACGCAAGGCCCGGAAGTTGCCGCCTTCGAAACCGAGTTTGCCGACTATGTCGGCGCCGAGAATGCGGTCGCGGTGTCTAATTGCACGACCGGCTTGCACCTCGCGCTTCTCGCGGCGGGGGTCAGCGACGGTGATGAAGTGATCACGGTCAGCCATTCCTATATCGCCACTGCAAACGCGATCCGCTATTGCCGCGCAGACCCTGTCTTTATCGATGTAGACCCGCTGACCTGCAATATGGATCCGGCCTTGATTGAGGCGGCGATCACCCCGCGAACAAAGGCGATCCTTCTCGTCCACCAAATGGGCATGCCGGCTGATCTCGCTGCGATTGTCAAAGTCGCGCGAACGCATAATCTGTTTGTCATCGAAGACGCCGCTTGCGCCGCGGGCGCTGAGATCCTGTGGGATGGGAAATGGGAAAAGGTCGGCCGCGTCCGCGGAGACGCCGCGGTCTTCTCGTTCCATCCTCGCAAAGTGCTCTCTACCGGCGATGGCGGCATGATCACGACGCCGCACGCTGACTGGGCGGCACAGTTCAAGCGGTTACGCCAGCATGGCATGAGCGTCCCGGACACAGTCCGCCACAAATCCCAGCAGGTCGTCTTCGAGACGCATCCGGAACTCGGCTACAATTACCGCATGACGGACATCCAGGCCGCCGTCGGACGCGAGCAACTGAAACGGTTGCCCGGCGTGGTGAAGCGCCGCCGCGAACTGGTTGAGCTATACCGCTCCGAACTTGCCGACGCGCAGTGGCTGCACGTTCCCACCGAACCGAGCTGGGCGCGAACCAACTGGCAAAGCTTCAGTGTTCGCCTTCCAGATGCCTGCGACCAACGCACCGTGATGCAGGCCATGTTGGACAAAGGGATCGCCACGCGCCGGGGCATTATGTGCGCTCACCGCGAAGACTCCTATCGCGACACGCCGCGACCGGCCCCATTGCCGCATTCAGAAGCCGAACAGGACAAGCGGATCATACTGCCCCTGTACGGACAGATGAGTGATGAAGACGTCTTCACCGTGGCGACGGCACTCAAAGACATCACATCAGATCCGGCGCACTGATGGCCTGCGTCGATATCGTCGTTCCCTGCTACAACTATGCGCATTTCCTGGAGGATTGTGTCGCTAGCATTCTGTCGCAAAGAGGTGTCGACGTTCGCGTCCTGATCCTGAATGACGCCTCCCCGGACAATACGGAGGCGGTGGGCCAAGCTCTCGCCGCGTCGGATCCGCGGGTCACTTATCTCAGGAATGAGCAGAACCTTGGACTGATCGGCACGGCCAATCGCGGACTGCTTGATTGGGCCAGCGCTGACTATGCGTTGCTTCTTTCAGCCGATGACGCGCTGACGCCGGGCAGTCTCGCTCGCGCCACCGCAATCATGGAGAGCCACGAGGACGTGCACCTGGTTTTTGGTCGCGCGCTATTGGTGGGAGATGGATTTGATCGTGCGCCAACCCCTGATGAGGGCGGCGGCGACTTCCAGCTGGTATCCGGATCAGACTTCATCAAACGCAATTTCACCCATGGCAATCCGGTCGCTTCGCCAACGGCAATTGTGCGGACCCGGGTTCAGCAAAAGCTGGGCGGTTACCTCCCGCAATTCTATCACACGTCCGATATGGAAATGTGGATGCGGTTTGCCGCGAACGGGCCAATTGGCGCGATCAAGGATCTGCAGGCCGAGTATCGCATCCACGCCTCGTCGATGAGTGCACCGAAAATTAATCGCGCGATTTCAGATCGAGAAGAGTGTTTTGAAACTTGCCAATTCGTGACGGAGAACTGGTGCAAGCATTTGCCAGAAGCTCGGACCTGGTTGAATGAGATGCAGCGCCGGATGGCTAAAGACATGTACTGGCGCGCAACGCTTCTAAAATACTCCGCAGACGAGAGACGCGTCTGCGCCGAGTTCGCCAAGCGAATTGATCCGGACGGCGCGCTTTCATTTCTGCGCGTGAAGTTCGCAATCAAGACAGCGCTCCTTGCTCTGAAGCCAAACAGGCCAGAGCCCGATACCGTCGAGCACTTCACGGTCACATCTAATATTTATGGGTGGTGGCCGGGCGAGGATTGATACCTAGCGACCTTAGCCCTCGGCCGCGTCTCTAGCAGCAAGTTCACGAGCCAGATCCAGGGCTTCTTCGGGATTATCAGCCCAATAGATCGTGCTGTAAGCCTCGCTCGAATAGTCCCAGACAGCGCGGTTCTTTCCGTACAAATCAGGCAGCATAACGCAATACTGCCCGCGGAGCGCCGCCAGGACGTGTGGATGGAGGCGATCGGTCACCAATACTCGCCCGCGATCGAGCGCCTGATTACCGCGGCGAAGCATCGCCCTCGACACCGACATATAGGCGCGGTTCAAGGCGCGATTTGTCAGCGGATTGAAGACCGGCGCAACGTCTCTGATCTTCGAACAAACCCGACTGCTCAGCACGTCCGGGCTGTAGGGCTCCAGCGTGCTCGGCCAATCGAAGATCATGATGTCTTCGGGGCGGGCAAATCCAGCGCCTTCATGATCATTTCGCGCCAGCCAGATCACATCCATTTCCGCGGCCTGCCTGTTTCGCGGCTGAGGTGGCAGCATGAAGGCTGTGTCGTGGACGGTTTCGACATTCACGCTGCCGGGAAAAGCGTCACCACCTGATTGCGCGCTCAACTCATCGCGGGCCAACATATGGGCGTCCGAGTGCCCTTCAAAAAGCGTCGAAGCTTCCGCCCGGTCCTCATCATCGATCAGAATCATGGTGGAGGGCAAAGACAACAGACGATTATCCGGACAGGCTGCGGCGACCTTGCGCTTCACTTCGGCATGCCAGGGCCAGAGACGCGAAACCGACACCCCGCCAAGAAACACAATCGTCCCATCACCGACAGCGCGCTTGAGGTGATCGACATTCAGCGTCCAGGGCTGCGCGGTATAGGCGACGCGAATTCCGCGAGTTTCCAGATACGCATTCACGGCAATCCACATCATATGGTTGCCGACATTTCCGTCGAAGGGAAATGGAATGAACGCAATCGGCTTATTGGCCGGAATATACTTGTCCAGGACCGCGCAGATCTCCGCGCTCTGCCGTTCGAAAAGAGCCTGATCAGACGGATTGAGAATAGAAGTAGCCACGGGGTTCGACGCTCCTAGACGGTTTTCGATTGGGGAAGGAAGGCGTGCACCATGTCGATAACTTCTTGTTCAGGGCCATCTGGCTTACCGACGGACCACCACAGCGCGATCGTGACAGCGAAGTAGCTGACACCTCCGGCTAGGACCAGGACAGCAATATCCGAAGCGGTTGGTGACATCACGCCGAGCATTTGAAGGCCAAGCACAACCGCCACCATAGCTAGCGAGGCAACCCCTGCCCGCCAGCTCGAAAAGATTTGTTGCCCGAACGTTGCGCCGGTGAGGCGCCGAGCCAGGAACAGGTCTTGACCGATAATAAAAACCGAAGTGACGCAGCGCGCCGCCAGAAGGCCGACCAGTCCTCCCATAAAGAATCCAACAACCAAAATCGGAAACCGAACGACCAGATTGACAATATCGCGAATGAACAAGAGCCGTGTTCGCCCAAGCCCCATTGCCATGGGCGCGAACGGTGTGGAAATGGCCTGGAGCGCGAATAGGGTGCTCAGTACTTGTATCACCAAGCCAGCCGTCGCCCATTTTGCGCCGAGCGCGAATTCCACCAACGGGCCCGCGACGAGGGCGAAGCCGATGCCAACCGGGAACGCGACCATAGCCAGAATGCGCTGAGCTCTAACATAGGCATTCCGCAGCCGCCCGGACTCTTCCTGCAGTTTAGCAAACGCTGGAAAAAGGACATGCACCAGCGGCGCGACGGATTCGCGAACCGGCAGCGCTGAAAGTCTGCCTCCGACTTCGTACTGACCTAGGACCGATGGACCGAGGACAGCGTTGACCATCAGCTTGTCACCGCGCCAGTTCAGTTCGCGTACACCAGAGCCTAGGGCCACCCAACCGGAGAACGAGAACAAACCTTTCCAATGGCGCATCGAAACGCGCGGCAAATAAGGGATCAGAACATAGGACAGCACGACCGAAATTATTTGCGATGCCAACCATCCCGCAACGATAGCCCAGAACGTCTGATAGATCAGTGCAATCGTCACAGCGGCCACGATACTGGCAAGCTTCTCAGCCAATTGGATCAGCAATTCCTGATGAAACGACAAGCGCCGCTGAAAGTCGATAATTCTTGGGTTGCGCAACGCCCCAATTATCGCGGTCAAGCTGAACGCGTACATGATGAGTTCAATCCGCGGATCGCCAAAGAAGGCAAAGAACAGGCCTATGATAAACAGCAGTGCGCCGACGAAAGCCCCGCGGATCACTTCGAGTGTCCAAGCGGTATCGTAGTGCTCGCGCTGCGGGTCTTTGTGCTGAATCAGGGCTGCGGCCAGCGACAAGCCTGTGAAAGCTGAGATGATCGCGAAGATGACAGTTGCGACTGCGACCAGACCAAAATCTCCAGGAGTAAGCAGCCGAGCAAGAATGACGGTATTGGCGAGCCCCATCAGGCTGACACCCGCGCGCACACCAGCGGTCCAGATAGACCCGACTGCCAATTGCTTGCGCATCGCCATTCAACAGCGTCCTCTCTAGTTCAGTTCGCGATGTGCCAGACACCACCGTCCGGCTGGGTGTGTACTATCACACCCATTCTTCCCAACTGTCGAACGCCCCATTCAGCAGCGCCCTGAAAATACGATCATTGTCGAATTTGGTTACGAATGTGCGTGGTGCGGTGCCAGGAAACCCCGTCCTCTCAGCCTGAGAATAAATCGTATCGTAGCCTGCACTTTGAGCCAGTTCGTGCGCCATCGCATTCCAGTTCGCTGACTGCCCATATGGAATGGCGAAAGACTTGGGAACGAAACCGAGGTTTTCTGCGATGCCGTCTCGCGAGGCTTCCAGTTCGAGCTTCACTTGATCAGGTTCAAGCTTGGTGAAATCGGGATGGCTGACTGAGTGGCTCCCAATCTCGAGATCACCTCCCATCAGCTCTTTCAGCTGGTTCCAGTTGAGGATGTCTTTGCGAGTCCAGTCTTCGGCATGATCGCTCCAGCCGCTGACCACGAACAACGACCAGGGCAGACCTCGTTTACGCACGATTGGGGCGATGTGCTCCGCCGCGCTGGTCCACGCATCATCGACCGTGATGGCGAGCTGATTTGGGGCGCCGCCCGTGTGAGCAATTTGCAACGCCGAAACAAACTCAAATCCAAGTTCAATTGCGATATCCAATTGCCGCTCAAAGCGGCGCAAGGACACATCATTCACACCCGTACGCGGTTGGCCGACGGAGTGATAGGCGAGGATCCGTCCCCATTGCCGTTTTGCGCCCGTACGCGGGATTGAAGCTAGCGTGGCGCGTTCCACGGCCATTCGGGTCGCCGCGATTTGTTCGCGTTGAAGCCCCACAGATCGCAAGACCGCTTTCGCGCCTTTTTTTAACATTTTCGGCTCCCCCAACGCGTGTGGAATCTTCATATCGAAGGCGAGAACTGATGAATGATCGCAGCTACGCCAGATTGTCTGGAGGCTTATGCAATATCGGGACCTGAACGGAGCGTACTTAACCCTTGAAAACCGCGCCCGGAAAATTTCCCTGTGCGGAGGCTGATTTTGGGCGTCGTTTCAGCCATCTCAACCAGATTCGGAAGAGCCGCCAGCGGGAAATGCCATGCGCTTTTCGTACCTGATTTAGATACGGCGTATCGGCCAGAGCCTGCCAGTAAACCCACCACCAGGAATGGTACCCTTCCATGTTCCAAGGTTTCTCCGGTCCGGTAAAATGTACAATTTTCGGATGTTCCAGAGCGGCGAGAGTTTCCGCGGAAAAATATGGCTGAAAGCCCTTGATGAGCTGAAATCTCTGCACATTCCACTCGAGCGGCAAGTAGGTCCATTGATTCCAGTAGACCCGATTGATCGCGTCCTGGTCTTGATACGGCAGATCAGCCCCGCGTTCTGCGATGAAATCCAGCGCTTTGGAAAAGCCACCCTCACGGCGGACTCTGTCCAGGTCGATCACCATCACGCCAGCGTTCATATAGGCGGCATCCTTGTCATCAACCCATTCTAGCCAATGGTGGTCAACGGACGGGATATCCTTGCACAAACCAGCATCAGGAATGCCCCCAATTGTGGCGCCGTTTAAGTCAACGTTCCACAACTCCTGTAGGTCCGCCATGACAACCAGATCCGCATCAAGATAGATCAGGCGCTTGCACGCCTCAGGTGCCAACTGTTCAAGCCCAAGTCGGAACAGGGTCGCATAGGTAATGTGGTTGGAAACCTGATAATCGGGCAGCTTGAACTCAGCCATATCGATCCAGGTAAAATCGGCACCGCGAGCCACCGCTTGAATTGATGCGCGCTGTCGCTCGTCAAGGCTTTCCTGAAGGATCAGAAAGTGCAGTCTGTTCGCAGGTGTGTAGCGAACGACGGACGCGATGGTTGCAGCGAGGTGCGGCGCGAAACCTCCATCGCAGCCAAATGCAACCCAAATTCGGTCCGAAACGTTCAAGCTTTTCTAAGCCCCAGGGGCAATTTCCGGGCGTCTCGAGAAGGATCGCGATCCACGCCATGCTGCCGCAGTTAAAGGTGATTACAGATTCGTATAGGTTAGTTCGCAAGCTCTGCAAATACTATAATGCGATTTATTCTCAGTTGCATTTGGGTGTGCTGCACAAACCGGCTTCACAAAGATTTCTTACTTGAGATCAGCCGGCTTTTGCGCCTTCAGACTTACCGATTCTCGCAAGACGTTCGCGCATTGGCCGATCAAAGACCCGGGTCGCCAACCAGGCCGAGAGTGCTGAAACACCGACAACCAACGGATAGTCAATCACCTCAAACGGACCGGATACACCAAGAAATCCACTCAAGCTCCGCAGCCAGAAGTAGATTGGCTCGTGCAAGACATAAACGCCGTACGACACCAACCCCAACCAGGTCGAGATTTTTGCAATCCTACCCGCTGCACGGGCATTCTGCACGATCAGGATGATAAACGGCATCAAGACGAGGCAGGCGACCGCGTCGAACCATCTTCGCGCTGCATCAGGGACCGGGGCGCAGAGAATCAAAGCAAGCAGACCCACCGCAAGCCACACGGGCACAGACGGAACTGTGAAAACCGAACGCGCACGATAGATCGCAACACCCGCGAAAAACCCGAACATGGCTCGGGCTATGCCGATGTGAATGTCCGAAAGCTTCCACCCCGCCCCGAGGTCTGGTTCACTCGGGATCAGATGCAAGACAGCGACACCCGAAACGGCCAACACCGCCAATAACAGACGAAGCGAAAGCCATGGCGCAAGAGCCGCATAGGCGAGATTGGCAATCAGCTCGGAAAACAGCGACCAGGACGGCGGATTGAGGGGGTAAAGCAAATCCTGTCCCGACACCCCCGAAGGAACCGGAAGAAACAGGAGCGATATTGCCGTCATCGCGGTCAGACCGCTGAGCGTGACCTGGATATATCCCGCCGCGCTCAAATAGATGAGGTGCAACGCCCCAAGCATCAATCCGAGTAAATAAAGGGGGTATAGCCGAATGAACCTCAGTCGGAGGAAGCCGAACGTTCTTATCTCCGACTTGAGCCGCGCACCATACGCGTGGCACAAGACAAAGCCGCTCAATATGAAAAAGAAATCAACGGCGAGGTAGCGTCCGGGAATCAAAGCGCGGACCAGGTCGGAGGGCACATGATCTGCGATCACCGCAAATGCCGCAATCCCGCGCAAACCATCCAGCACGACGAACCGCTGTCTGTGCATCGCCTGCTCAGCGGCATTTCTTTGTTGGGTTTCGCTCAAATCCAAACCTTAGTTACAGCCGAACTTCCGCATTTGCATCTCTTTGGCCACCTGTTCAAAAAAACCCCTCACGATCAAGTGAATGTCATGTTTCAGACCATCTGACGAGCCGTGGCTCAATGGGAGGCATTAACCAGGAAAATCCCATATCGATCGGGAATAAGTATGGTAATCGCGGTTTGCTGACGACAAAGTGCGGTTCAGCGCTTAGCTGGCACGGACGCTGCATAATACGCGTAGTGTTTGTCAGCCGTTCAGTTAGTGGTTTTAGACCATCGATCGGACGAAGGGATTTCAGGGATCGCATATGAATCAGCTGGCTAAGAAGACCGCCACCGGTGCGATTATCAACATCTCGGTAACTCTGACGAAAAATCTCGGCCAGTTTCTGATCGTAATCCCGGTGCTCGCGCGGATTCTGACCCCGGAACAATTCGGTCTGCTCGCCATGGCGATGACGTTGGTCGGATTTTTGACCATGTTCAACGATCTCGGCATCTCCGCTGCATTGGTGCGCGCCGAAAAACCAAGCACGGCGTTCTGGTCCAGCGCCTTCTGGCTCAATCTGGGCTTTGGACTCACGATGACAGTCGCGGCCTATTTCGCGGCTCCGTGGGTGGCCATATTCTTTGGAGAGCCACAAGTTGAAGAACTGGTGCAGGTCATGTCCTGCATTCTTATGCTTCACTGTATCTTCCTCGTCCCAATGGCGTGGTTACAACGAAACTACAAATTCCGGACGATTGCCTTAATCGATCTGAGCGCCATCGCACTTTCATCCGCGGCGGCGATTTACCTAGCGCTGACAGGTCATGGCGTCTGGGCCCTGGCCTGGCAACAGATCATTCTGTACGCCGTCAAGGCGCTTGCCGGGCAGGTGTTTAATAAAGCGCCCATTCGAATGACATTCCAGTGGTCCACGATCAGGGCGGTTTTACCGTTTTCACTTGGTCTGACCGGAGCGGCCTTCGTGCGGTTTCTGAACCAGAACGTGGACAATGTCCTCATCGGTCGCTTTTTCGGCGCGGACGCGCTCGGATACTATTCTCGCGCCTACCTGATGATGCGTATGCCCATTCAGACGCTCTCCCGTGGTTTGAATTTCGCGCTCTATCCGGCCTTTTCCTCGATTAAGGAAGACACAGAAAAGCTCGGCCGGGCTTATGTCAAAACTGTATCCATAATGAGCGTTATCGTGTTCCCGATGATGACCGGCCTCGCGCTGGTCGTGGTCCCATTTGTCGATCTTCTATTCGGCCCACAATGGGGACCTGTCGCTCCCGTGCTTCGAATTCTTGCCTTTGTCGGACTGATGCAATCCGTAGCGTCCAGCGCCAATGAAATGTGGAAAGCCCGGGGACGATCTGGCGTATTGCTGCGCTGGTCGATCATCCGCGCCGGAGGCTTCATCATCGCCTTCGCGATCGGCATCAATATCGGAACACTGGAGGCCATGGCTTGGGCGTTCCTGATTGCCAATATCGTTTTACTTGTTCCGTTTCAGTACGAGGTTCTCAATCAGCTGGACGTGAAAGCAGTGACGCTGCTCAATGCTATGCGGCCACAGTTCATCTCAACCTTGGCCATGGTGGCGGCAGTGCTCTCGGTGCAGTTCAGCTTCCCAAGCATCCAGGCGCTGAACAGTACACTACAATTGCTGATCCTCGTTCCGATCGGCGGCCTGGCCTACTTTTTGACGCTGATCCTGCTCTTCCGAGGCTTTGTTCGGACCTCTCTAGATGATTTTCGTATGCTGCGGAGCAAAGATGTCCCAACGGCGCCGACCACAGCTTAGGCTGGGCCGAAACGTCGTCATCACTTGATCGACACTGTTTCATAGACAGGCGGCGGCGCCTCTTCCTTCAGATGAGCATCGAGAAATTCAAGCGTCAGGTCCAGCAATGTACGCCCGCGAACCGATTGCTCGTCGCTCTGAATGGATATCCCGGAATATCCATGCTTAGCCCCTTCCACCAGATAGAGCGCGGCCACGACGCTGGCGGCATCGGCTGCCGCGTTCAAATCCAGGCTTCCTTGCACCGCCACACGATCATCCGCGCGGCCATGCAACATGAAGATCGGCGCATCGCCCGGCTGAATCAAATCCTCAATAAAGGCCATGCCCCAATAGCTGATCACGACATCAGGTTCAGGAAAGCTGATCGCATAAGGCTCGAGGCCATAGGCGACATGCACCGCCGCAATCGCCCCCGCCGATCCGCCCCACACTCCGATCCGGGAGACATCAATGCATCGATCGTGCGGTGAGTCGCTTTCGAGGTATCGCAAGGCCGTTACAGTGTCTTCAATCGCCGCCGTGACCCCGCGGGCATAGGTCTCCAACGCGTGCGTGTTCGAAGGTAAATCGGCTTTGGCTTCAAACAGAGCTTCCCAGACCGGTTCAAATTCTTCGGCAATCACTGGCGCGTCCGGGATCAGGCGATAGTTGATCGCGACGGCGACATATCCCCGCCGCGCCGCATCGCGTGCGCGCTCGTCCCATCCATTGCTGACTTTTGACCCTCGGACAAATGCCCCGCCATGGATAATCAAAACCAGCGGTTTCAACGTCTCGCAGGCTTCATCGGTTCGATAGATATCCATTTGGAGCGGGACCGAACCGCGCTCTGTTAAACCATGCGCATAGACCACATTTGTCTCTGTTAGAAGCGCGCGTTCCTCCCGTGGCGAGACTGAGTCAGCGTCGGAGCAGGACAACAGCAGGCTACAAGATAGAACCGGCGCGGCAAAAGTACGAGATACGTTCATTCAGAGCCAATCCATGCGTCCTCAACCGAATTTAGCCGCCGGAAGCGGCCTTTCGTCAAGGCTGCGAGGAATTTCTGCGTCTAGTTGATCGTGACGCTTTCATAGACCGGCGCCGGCGATCCATCCTTCAAATGGGCATCAAGAAAATCCAGCGTCAGTTCCAACAGGGTTTTGCCGTTCACGGACTGCCCCTGGCTCTCAATCGAAATGCCTGAATACCCATGCCCTGCACCCGAGACCATGTAGAGCGAGGCACCGACACCTATCGCGTCTGCTTCGGTCTTAAGGTCGCGTGCCTCCTGGGGATCGATGAGATTGTCATTGCCGCCATGTAGAATAAACAACGGTGCTTCTGAGGCACCAATCATGCCATCAAGGAACACCATTCCCCAATAGTCGATTACGACAGCAGGCTTCGGATAAGTGATCGAATAGGTGTCCAGGCCATAAGCAACATGCATCGCGGTGATCGCGCCCGCGGATCCGCCCCAGATGCCAATCTTAGACATGTCGATGCAACGATCTGCGGGAGAATTGCTTTCCAGATAGCGCAGCGCCGCGACAGTGTCCTCCACCGCAGCCGTGATGCCGCCTGCGAAAACTTCGACCGTGTTATTGTCCCAATCCTGGTCCACATTGGCTGTGATCAGATCTGTTCGAACAGGATCAAACTCGGCTGAGATCACCGGATCATCCGGGATCAAGCGGTAATTGATGGCCGCAGCAACATAGCCTCGGCCAACCGCGTCTCGCGCCCGTTCATTCCACCCAGAACTGGTCTTGGATCCTTGTCTAAACCCACCACCATGAATGAGCAGGACCAGCGGCCGCAATGCTGTGCACTCCTCACCGGTTTGATAGATGTCCATCAAGAGTGTTTTAGAACCGCCATTGGTCAGTCCGGACCCATAGACGACATTGGTCTCATTCACCGGCGTCACGCCCGACGGCGGAGGAGGTGGCGGCGGAGGAGGTGGTGGTGGTGGCGGAGGCGAGCCTCCGATCGGAGACGGAGCCGAGTTCGACGCGCCTCCTCCAGAGCAGGCCGCAACGAGACTGACAGAAAGCAGGGCAGCCAATACGCAGTAACTTGGTTTCATTCTGAATCCGTAAAATTGTTCAAGCTGAGGTAAACCGTTCGAGCGTTGCGCCCGTCAACTACTTTCCGCATTAATTGCTGGCCATGTTCGAGACCTGGTCGATGTTCTCACTGCTCTGATTTAACTGAAAAATCTGTCAGCAATAAGCGCACCTGCATAGCCATGTCCGAAACCGCGGGCTCATCAAAAACGGTCGCATGCGTCGCGTCGACTTCCATCGGAATGTACGGCTTGATGAGGTGTTTCTCCCATCCAAGCGAAGGCCCGAGATTTAGATAGCGCAAGTTGGTTCGCTTGGCGCGGACAATGACGACCTGACCATCATATGGTTCAGGATGATAGGCTTTTGCAGCAATTCCGAACGCGTCATAAACACGCCATCCCGCTTTTTCGAGATCAGTTTCGACATAATCCGGCGCTCTGTGGCTTGGGATGATTTTATTCAGAATCGGCACGCGGTGGAGAACCCGTCGGATGGTTTCCCGCGCGATGCTCGGATGCAACCTGTGCAGGTTTTTCAGGCGGCCGGTTATGCGGTTCGGAGCCTGTTCAGATTGCGGATGCATCGTGTCAAACATGATGACCAGGTCGACGGTTTCTCCGGCATCCTTGAGCTGCTGAGCCATTTCGTAGATCACGATGCCGCCACCGGAATAGCCCGCCAAAGTGTAAGGCCCCAGCGGTTGCACGGCGCGGATCACGTCGATGTAGCGACGCGCCATTTCCGGGATTGAGTCCAATGGTGTCTGTACCCCATCGGAGCCATAGGCCTGAATGCCATACACCGGCCGTGTGTCTGGCAATTGATCAGACAGCGATTTGAACTTCATCACATTGCCTTGCGCCCCGTGCACAGCAAAGATCGCGCGCAGCCCAGGGAGACCTTTTTTCAAGGTCACGAGCGGTGACCAATGGGTCACTGGCGTATCGGGCGTCTCATCATTCTCGCTCGCCGCGCCGCCACCCACGCCATGCGACGCCATCAAGGCGGCCAGCTCACTAATTGTCGGCGTTTCAAACAGTGTTGCCAGTGGCAGCGAAAGACCATGCTTTTTTCTGATCGATGCAAACAGGCGCACGCCAATCAGAGAATTACCGCCAAGGTCGAAGAAATCATCGCGAGTACCAACTTTCTTGACACCCAAGAGATCAGACCAGGTTGCCGCGAGATCGATCTCAACTGCAGACTCAGGAGCCTCATAGTCAGCGGCGAGTTGCGGACGCTCATAATTGCTGTCGCCGTCCGCGTCGCCTGTCTCGGTTTGGGCCTCTTCATTCAGTTGTCGAAGCCAAACTGCGGGATTAACAGAAGACGCTATCGTTTGAACCAGTCCGGGTTGGGACATGATCCGCGAGAACGCGTCAACACCTTCATGTGGACGAATGCCTTGCTGCAGAAGTGCTTCCAGAGCCTCATTCTGCGACACGGATTTGCCCGCAACATTGATCGAGGCACGCGCTGCGAACGTCTCGTCTGACGCCAGCCGTTTCATGGTAAAGCGCTTCACGTCAGCGAAGACCGCGCCTGTCGCATCCGTCAAAGTCACATCGAAATAGGCAAGACCATCACCACTGCCAGGCAAGCATCGCACGTGACTGAACACCTGGGCCGGCATATCTCCGAAGACCCGAACCGTGTCATAACTCAGCGGCACATAGAATTCCTTGTCGAGATCAACGCCAGGGATCAGGCGCTGAACGCCTCCGGTTGCCATATCGAGTACCGCTGGATGCAGACTGAAAGTTGACAGATCAGACGCGAACGCGTCGGGCAGGCTCAATTCAACCAAGGCTTCATCGCTCCCAAAAGCGACCTGTTTCATATTTGCCCAGCGTGGGCCAAACGCCATGAAATCCTGATCCAGGAAGCCATCCGGCGAAACCCAATGATCCGCATTGCAGCGCGCGCCGATCGATTTCAGATCGATCGAAGCGGGCGCCGCATCCTTCAGGATCGCTGCGTCGCAAACCACCAGCGGTTGGCCCTCGAGATTGGCTCCATCGCGAAGGGTCATTTCCAGACGTCCGTCGCCCGTTTGGACCGCGTGCAAACTGAGGCGTCGGGTCTCGTCCGGACCAACTACGAACGGGGCAAGGAAAGTCAGATTGGAGAGCTTGATCTGCGACCCTGGATGCAGGTCAGTCACCGCCGCGCGCGCAAGCTCCAGCATGGTCGTACCTGACAGCAATGTCTGGCCATCTTTGACCTGGTGATCCCGCAGGATCCAATCCTTTGCCACAGAGAGGTCCCGAACATAGAGCCGACCACCGGCCATATCCGTGTAACCGTCCCAGGCCGAGCTTTCGCTTGGCATATATGGCGGTGTTTCGCCGGACTGGGCGCGCTGCGCCGCGTCCGCCATGCCGACATCGCGCCACGCGTTCCAGTTGATGACGACCGAACGGCCCGGCTTCCGGGAATTTCGCGCGCGTGCAAAAGCATCCAGAAAGGCGTTGGCCGCGGTATAGTCGACCTGCCCTGGCAAGCCTAGGAACGAAGCGACGGATGAAAACAGGACGAACAGATCCAGATCTTCCGTAATGGCTTTGTCGAGATTGACCGTTCCGGCGACTTTCGGCGCCAGCAGGCGTTTCATCGACGCTGCATCTTTGATCATTAGCGGCGCATCATCCATGCTGCCTGCCGCGTGAATGACCCCGTTGAGGGGTCCAAAACCGGCCCGAATCTCGCTCAAAGCCGCTCTCAGGCTTTCTGGGTCTGTCACATCTCCCGCGATGACCATGACGTCAGCGCCTTGATCGCGCAGACCGCGCACAAGCTGAATACGCTGAGAGACCTGGCTTTCCACATCGGCGGATACGATCTTGTCCCAATCTGTTTCTGGTGGCAGTCCCTTGCGCGCCATCAATGCCAGTTTGACGGGTTTCAAGCGGCTCATATGTTGAGCGACCTCCATCCCGATCCCGCTCAAGCCGCCAGTGATGAGATAAACCCCATTCTCGCGGAGCCATTCATTCGTCTCGGTCTCGTTCGTCTCAATCGGACTTGGTGACAAGGCGCGAACCCAGCGTCCTGATGATCTCAGCGCGACCACTGTGTCATCGCTTTCATTGCGCAGCTCTGCGCCCAACCGACCGAGCAAGTCCGGCGTCCAACGGCGCAACACTGTGCGGTTTGGCAGATCGACACAGCGCGCTTGAATATGGGTGAGTTCTCTTGGGGTCGTAAGGACCGGACCAAGCGCCAGGGCTTGATAAGGGTCTTGCGTCTCGCCGCCCAGATCCGTCAGGCCTGAGGTCAGTATAGACAACTGCACCGGCTCAGACCGCGCCCCAAGTGCCTGCGCCAGATAAGTCGGATGCAGGAATAGACGATCCTGCTTGGCAGCATGCGTACCCGCAGACCTGCGAGAACCCTGGGTCAGGAAAACGATATGATCGGGAAGTCCGGCATGCTCTTCAATTTCTTCGAGCACCTGTGCGAAGTGTTCACTCTGATCAAAGTCGATGGTCCAGGTATTTGCGTCAGACTGCTGAACCGAAGCTCCAGGTATAACGACCTGAATGTCGGGTGCGTTGATGGCAGATTGGAGCTCGGCTGCAAGCGATGCCGAATGACTGAACACCACCCAGTTTCGATCCTCATCTGCGCGAGGCGACCGCACTAGCGGGGCTTCGCGATATGCGAGCTGAGCGAACCAGTCCTTCATATCGGGGCGCTTGATCAGATCCTGGCTTTCGGATGTAGCGGCAGACTTGCGAGCATCCACCCAGTAAGCATCGCGGGCGAATGGATAAGTCGGCAGCGGAATGCGGTTGCGCAGCTGCGTGCCGTAGAATTCGTGCCAGTCTACATGGGCCCCTGCCGCCCAGATCTTTCCGAAGCTCGCCAGGGCGAATTCGAGATCGCTCGCGGTTTCTTGCGGATGGCGCACGGTGTTGAAGGCGTGGCGGTATGGCGTTTCCTGCGCTTTCGCGAGCATGGACAGCGTCCGCCCAGGGCCGATCTCAATCAGAACCGGATCGCCGAGTGACCGCAGGGTCTGCAAACCGTCCGCGAAGCGAACTGTAGAGCGAAGATGGTTGACCCAGTAGTCCGGATCGCACGCCTCTTGCGGTGAAATCCACTTCCCTGTCAGGTTAGACACGAACGGCATGGTCGGGGTCTGGAATTTGATCTGGCGGCAGGCGGTCCGGAAGCGGTCCAGGATAGGATCAAGCATCCGCGAATGCGCCGCTACGTCGATTCGGATCGGCGTCGATTCAATGTCTTCCTGAGTCAGTTTGGCCTGGAACGCGTCAATCTGATCGCGTGGGCCTGAGGCGACGCAAAGGTCCGGCGCGTTGACCGCAGCGATGTCGAGTGTATCCGGCGCGAGCGCCCTCACATCGCCTTCTGACATGGGCACGCTAAGCATTCCGCCCTGGTCAATGCATTCAAACAGTTCGCCGCGCAGCATGACCAATGTGATCGCATCTTCGAGCGAGAAAACGCCTGCTTTGCACGCGGCAACGTACTCGCCCATGCTGTGTCCAATAAGGGCATCCGGTTCGAGCCCCCAGGACTCGTAAAGGCTGGTGAGCGCGTAAGTGGTCGCGAACAAGGCTGGCAGCGTTAGTGATGGCTGCTCCAGGGTTCGTGTCGCAGCCTCCACTTGGTCTGCGGGCGGATACATCAATGATTTGAGATCGCGACCAAGTTTCGGCGTGATGATGTCCAGGCAAGCGTCAATCGCGTCGCGATAGACTTGGTCCTGTTGATACAGCTCACGGCCCATACCGGCATATTGCGCACCGCCGCCGGGGAACATGAAGACCGTCTTCGGTCGGTCTGAATTGGCTTCGAGCGTTGCCGTCATCTTGTCTTTTGGGTCTCGGAGCCGAGCGATCGCATCCTGATGATTGCCCGCCACGACGATCCGGCGATGCGGCATCGGACGGCGTCCAAGCGCGAGCGTGTAGGCTGCGTCGGCGAGATCTGTATCCGGATTTGCTTCCAACCGATCGGCGAGGTTCAGAGACGCAGCGTCGAGAGCTTCTTGGGTCTTGGCCGAGAGAATCAACAATTGCTTGTCGCGGTCGTCTTCGCCGGGCAACGCGCTCGGAGCTTCTTCGAGGATCACGTGACAATTTGTGCCCCCGGCCCCCAGCGCGGTCACCGCGCACCGTAGTGGGCCATCAGCCGACCAATCTTGCAGCTGTTTATTCACGTAGAAGGGGCTGTCTTCCAGATCCATGGCCGGGTTCGGAGTTTCGAACCCAAGGCTAGGCGGCAATTGACGGTGCTTCAGTGCCATCACAGCCTTGATCAGAGACGCGGCCGCTGCCGTTTCACCCAAATGGCCAATGTTCGATTTGACAGAGCCGATGCCGCAATAGCCTGCTTTGTCAGTATGCTGACGGTAGGCTTCATTTAGCGCTTCAACTTCAATCGGATCACCGACCAGTGTGCCGGTTCCATGTGTTTCAATATAGGTGACGCTCTCGCCAGGAACGCCCGCCGCTTTCAGAGCGTCGGTGATGACATTTGCCTGACCGTCCACGCCCGGGGCGAGATATCCGACTTTCATCGCACCATCATTGTTGATGGCGGACCCTTTTACGATGGCATGAATCGTGTCGCCGTCATCAAGCGCATCATCCAGGCGTTTGACGATCAGTGCCCCTGCCCCGCTGCCAAACACCGTGCCAGCGCTTTTGGCATCGAATGGACGGCAATGACCATCTGGAGAGAGGATCTCACCATCGCGGTACATATAGCCTTGGCCCTGTGGAATCAGGATTGTGGCTCCGCCAATCAGAGCCATGTCGCATTCCCCCTGGCGGAGGCTTTGCGCCGCCATATGCAAGGCGACCAGCGCAGACGAACAAGCCGTCTGAACGTTCATGCTCGGCCCGCGCAAATCCATTTCATAGGACACACGCGTGGCGAGAAAGTTCATATCATTCCCGGTATGACGGACGAGGAAATCGCCCATCGAGTTCATGATCTCCGGATGCGTTCGTACGTTCTCTACATAATAGTCAGGCGCTCCAGCGGTTGCGAATACGCCCACTTTGCCGTCTTCTGGCAGGGCTGTGTAACCGGCATTCTCGAACGCCGCCCAGGCAATCTCCAGAAACACCCGATGAGCCGGGTCCATGACCGAAGCCTCACGCGGGTTGAACCCGAAAAAGCCCGCATCGAACTTATCGACATCATTAAGCAGAGGGCAGACTTTGACATAGTCAGGATGGTTGATCTCCGTCTCGCTGACGCCTGCTGCGCGCAACGCATCATCGTCCAATGGAACAATCGACTCCACGCCGTCGCGAACATTCGTCCAGAACGTCTCGACATCAGGCGCACCGGGAAAGCGGGCCGCCATGCCGACAATTGCGATGTCGGTTGAACCGACGGGGGTAGAACCTGTGTCTGCCATTTTAATCTACTCGACTCTTTCGCGTCGCTTGGCTCGGCGTTTAGCCGCAGCCTCTTCGCGTCGGTTGGGTTTGCCGGACGCAGTCTCTGCTTTCGCGGCGGGTCCCGTCGCATCCATCCCCAGATGCGCCGCCAGTGTCTCCACCGTAGGATAGCGAAACATCGAGACCAGAGAAACGCGGCGACCGAGTTTTTTCGACAGGCGCTGATTGGCCTGCGCCGTCATGATCGAATTGGCGCCGATATCGAAAATGTTATCGCTACGTCCGACCTGCGACAGGTCGAGCAGCTCCATCCAAATGCCTGCAATCGTTGTTTCCAGCTCATTTGACGGCGGAATATACTCGGCCTGAACCGGCTCTACTTTTGCGCTAGGCGCAGGCAATGCCTTGCGATCAATCTTGCCATTCGGCGTCAGCGGGAACGTGTCCATCGCCACGAAGACGGATGGGATCATGTAGTCTGGCAAATGCTCGCGCAGATGCGTGCGGAGTTGATCGCTTAGCTGACTTTGATCGCCAGACTGCGCTGCTGGTCGATTGGCATAAGCGCCGGGACGATCGAGGGTCGCAACGTCAGCGACGCGCGGTACCACAGATCCAGTTTGAGACTTGTGGCGGAACACAACATCAAACGTGGCCGGATCTTCGCTGTTGAAATAGCTGCTGACGACCTCGTAATCGGGGTGCAGTCCTGACAGTGCCCCTGGTTCAATCCCGACATTGCGGTCTTGCGCGAGTGTTTCGCGCAGCGCCGCGACACCGGCACCATTCGTGTCGTCAATCGCTGTTCGCGCCGCGTAAACCGGTGCCAGACGTGCGTTTGCTAGTCCCGTGAAAGCGATGACTGGCGCGCCCGTCTCGAGCAGGTCTCGGATCTGCGCTTCAGAACTTGCTGTCTCCGCGTCGGGAAGACTGAGCGTCTCCATCGCCTGGTCACCGACATGCAGCACCACGTCATAACGGTAATCCGTCATTTCATTGGCGTGCTCACCCTGTTTCAAGGTCAGGGACACACTCTGCAGGCGGGGCAGATCCCGCACCAGCGCGTGGAAGAAGTCCTCACTCAGCAAGAGCTCGCTCTCACGCTGCAGTCGCTTTTCGATGCGGCTGCTGAGCGCTGACGTCTCAAGACCTGCTGGCGCCTGGTTGAGTTCGATGGCCGTATGGAATGCCGTCAGTTGCTCAAGGCTGCGCACGTCGCCGACGATGATCTGGCCGCCATCTGCAATCAGCTCGCTGGCGGTTTCAAGCACGTCGGCAAGATAGTCTGCGCTCGGGAAGTACTGGGCAACCGAATTGATCACCACCGTATCGAAGCTTCCGGCTTCGAACTGACCGATCGCATCGGCAGGCAGGTTGCGCAATGTGACTTTGCTCTGCTCTTCAGGCGTCAGTTCTTCGCCAATCCGTGTGAGCGCATTCGTCGAGAGATCAATCCCCGTAAACTGCTCGACGTGATCCAGCACAGAGAACAAAACCATGCCGGTACCACAGCCAATTTCAAGGACGCGCTTAGGGGCAACGCTCAAGATCTTCTGCTGGGTTGCATCACGCCATTCACGCATGTGCTCCGCTGGGATTGGCGCACCTGTGTAGCTGTCATTCCAACCGGCAAAATTGAAGCGAGCATCGCTTTCATCATCGCTTTGCTGGTAAGCTGTATCCCACAGCCCCTGCCAATGCTCGACGAGATTAGCGCCGTCATTCTGGCCTTGCGGCGAGGTATAATACGCGACGAGTTGTGACACTCCGTTCTCAGTGTTTGCTGACACAACGCTCTGCCAGATATCTGGATGGCGACTAAGCTGGGTCTCAACTTCGCCAAGCTCGATGCGGTAACCGTTGATTTTGACCTGCTGGTCCATACGACCGAGATACTCGATTTCACCCGCAGCATTATAGCGGGCGAGGTCACCGGTGCGGTAAAGCCGCTCGCCTTGTGCATAAGGATCGGCGATAAACCGCTCAGCAGTGAGATCTTCGCGGCCGAGATAGCCGGGGACAACGCCGTCGCCCCCGATACAAAGCTCACCGGCTTCGCCGCGCGCGACCATATTTCCATTGACGTCCAGAAGGCGAATAATCGTGTTGGCGATCGGACGACCAATCGTGATCGCCTCGCCTTTTCTGACCGGCGATGTCGTCGACCAGATGGTCGTCTCGGTCGGCCCGTACATGTTGGTGAACTTGCCGGTCAGCGTTTCGTGAAGCGTTTCTGCAAGGTCACTCGGCAGCGCTTCGCCGCCCAGCATGAGGTGTTTCAGCGACCCGAATTGTTGCAGGACTTCCGGATCGTCGATCAGCATCCGCGCCATGGACGGGGTGCACTGAAGATGTGTGATTTCATGCGCCTTGAACGTCTCTCCGACCGTCACGAAGGCGCTGTCGTCAGTTTCTGAGCCACCGGAGTTTGCCAGTTCTCTCAACTGATTGAGATAAGGCAGGTTCTCGATGACCGTGTCGGATTCAATGCCGAAATCAACCAGGCAAGCAATCTCATTGACCCCGATCTCTTTGAGCTTCTCGACCATGCCAAGTGCATGCTCCGGCGATCCAAACAGGCCCGCCGTCTCAAAATAACGATCAAAAGCATGATCCATAAGCGCGGCAATGTCTTCATCGGTAAACTGGGATGTATCGAGCTGCGCTTCTCCCCCATCGAGGGACGGGCGTTTGAAGGCCGGGAACATCCAGGGCGCGACTTTGACCAGGTCGAACGAGCTTTGCAGATAGTTGCAGAACGGTTCACGGGCGATCTCGCGCGCCTTCTCAGTATCGTCGCACACATAAGTATGAAGCATCAGCGATACCTGACCCGGGCCTTCAAACCCGGATTCAGCACGCGCTTCGCGATAGGCGGCAAGTTTGGTCCGCAAATCTTCGAGGTCCTGGCCCAACATATTGGTCAGGATATTCGCGCCGAGGCGCCCCGCAGACTTGAACGTCTCGATATTACCAGCCGAGGCAATCCAGATCGGCGGACGATCCTGAATAGGACGCGGGAAGGTGGAGACTTTGATCATGTCACCTTCGCCGTTGGCAACCTCAACTTCTTCTCCGGCCCAGAGTTTGAACACCGTATCGATGCTCTCAACCATGATTTCGCGGCGACGCTCATAATTCTCAGGCATCAGCGCAAAGTCATTGGCGTGCCATCCAGAAGCAAACGACAATCCGACGCGGCCATTTGAAAGCTGGTCGAGAACCGACCAGTCTTCTGCCACGCGGATCGGATTGTGCATCGGTAGAACGACACTGCCGGCCCGTAAGGCAACATTTTCGGTGATCGTTGCCAGCGCCGCTGTCGTAACAGCAGGGTTCGGAAAAATCCCGCCAAACTCATGGAAATGCCGCTCCGGAGTCCAGACAGACTGGAAGCCGTGAGTGTCAGCGAATTTGGCCCCTTCGAGGAGCAATTTATAGGTCTCACCCGGGCGCGCGTCGCCCTGCGATGAGGAAAAGTAGAACAGGCCAAAGTCCATTGGCGTATCGGAAACTTCAACACGCGCGGCATCGGACAGGCTGCTCTGGTCCGTTTCGCCCTGGATGACGATCTCAAAGCCGCGGGCCAGGGTCCAGAAAATCTCCAGGACCGAAATGTCGAAACTGACACTCGTGACAGCCAGCCAGACGCCAGGTTCGGTACCAATCACGTCATCCATGCCAGCGAAGAAGTTCGAGACATTGCGATGAGCGACTTTCACGCCCTTGGGACGCCCCGTCGACCCGGATGTGAAGATCACATAGGCAAGCTGATCAGACGTGACAGCAACTTGCGGCGCGTTCGAATCCGATCCAGTGGAAATCGATTCCAGCGTCACCAGATCGGCGTCGTCGAACGCCAGGGTCTTCGCCAGAGACGCGCCGGTCAAGACCACCTTGGCCCCTGAATCTTCCAGCATGATGGCGAGACGGTCGCGTGGATAAGATGGATCCATTGGCACATAGGCGGCGCCAACTTTCATCACACCGAGCAAAGCCGCGACCAAATCGGTTGAGCGCTTCACGCAAACAGCAACGAAGTCTCCAGGCTTTACGCCTTTGGCGATCAGCGTGTTCGCAATCTGGTTGGCGCGCGCTTCAAGCTCGCGATACGTGAGCGATGTAGACTGGAACACCAATGCCTTTGCATCAGGCGTTCGCGCTGTTTGCGCCTCGAATTGTTGATGGACGCACAAGTCGCTCGCATAGTCTTTGCGCGGTCCTTGAGAGAGATCCAGAAGCGCTCGCTTTTCTGTTTCAGGCAATAGGTTGAGCTTGGCGACCGGGATTTCCGGTTTTGCGTTTGACTCAGCCAAAAGGGTCTCAATCCGCGCGATTAGCGCACGAGTTTCGGCGTCGGAAAGCGCGTTTTGATCGTAGCTGAACGTGACTTTATCGAGCGTATCGTCCGCATGTAGCGTGAGCGCCGTCCCGACCATTAACCCAGGATCGCCATCGGTCTGAACGCCGATTGTCAGATGGTCGATCTCAGCCGCATTACCGCGCAGCTGCTCATAGCGCATCAGCATATCGCGCGCGAAAGTGTTGCGCTTCTCCTGAACCGCCAGTTCGCTGTCGATCTGAGAACGCAATTTGTCGAAGGGTGCATTCATGTCCACGGCAACGCGCATTGGCGTCGCGGACACGTAGAAGCAGTCTGCGTACTGCGGCAACGGTTTTGCCAATGCGAGATCGAACGCGGTCTCTTCGCCAGCTCTGGCGATATAGCCGGATAAGGCCGCGAAGTAGTCACTCGCCGTATACTGACGATCGACTGAAATTTGTGATGGTTTGGCCGATCCGGCGGCTTCGCGGATCTGTTCGAGTTTGGGCGCGGACTGCTCTGCGACACGGCGAACCCAGAAGCGTTCATGCTTGGTCAGCTTTGCGTCAACCTCAGCCAAGGCGTTCGCGGCGTCGAGAGCCGATGAGATGACTGCGTTGAGATTAGCGCTGAGCTCACCGGCTTTCAGGGCCTGTCCGTCCATGCGCGTTAATCCGCTGAAATGAACGGCGCTGTCCGATGTGGCGATGGTCAAACTGGTCTCGGTTGCGGCAAGCACAGTTCCTGGGGTGGTCGACGCGGCAGCGTCCGCGGATTCTGCATGATCCACGAGATAGACGACGTCGCCCATTAGAAGCTTAGGCAGACACATCCAATTGTCGTCTCGGCCAAGGTGCAAACCGCGCACGAAACGGCTGATCACCGCAGCGGGCTGATCCAGGTCGATCAGGCCAAGTCCAGGCCGATCGGACCGTAGATGAAAATGCTGCTGCGCCGACTGCGCTGTTTCCGGCATCAGCGTGCCGGTCTCGGCCTCTACATCAAGCGCGGCGAGCAGATCAGCGAACGTCTCGCGGCAAGCATTGGCGCATTTAACGGCAAGCGAGAACGCCGTGTCTTCCGTCGAAATCGTGACAGACTTCTGAAGCAGAATCCCGCCTCCATCGACGTCAGCGGTCATTGAATGCCAAGTCACGCCATGTGTGTCGGCACCATCGATAATCGACCAGGACGTCGCATTAAACCCGGCATAGGAGGGCAGCAGAGAGTCGTGATAATTGATCGCGCGCCGTTCGGGAAGCGTCACTAATTCGTCTGGCAGAATAGCATGATTAACGATCGAAAACAGATAATCGAACGGCTTGTTCGCAAGGTAAGCTGTGAGATCCTGCTTTGGCGAAATCAGCGACACCCCCGCCGTCGCACTCCAGTATCCGACCTCTGAACAGTCACTTATGACGGCTTCAACCTCGCCCCCCGAAACGATCCACTGCTTGATACAATCAACCAGAACTTGAGTGCTTCCGACGAAAACCGCCTTGTGACGCATCCCTGTCATTTTACTGTTTACCCTACGCAGCATTTGAATTCGCTTTCATCCAATCCAGAGGCGATAATCCCTGACAATTCAAAGCAAAATTCGTTCCAATCGATACCTTTAGTGCCCAAATTTCTCGTGATACGAGAATTTTGGAGAATTTCCGTCTGTTTTCAACGCAAGCGCGAGCCGCACCCCTGGACGAATCTCGCTGGCCTTGAAGCACCAGTCTCCGGGCGCGTCCGGATCGCCGGCCACCCGCAAAAGTGCTGGCTCTGCGCCGAACGGCGACATGTCAAAATCTTCCAAAGGAAATGACACACCAAGCCCGAGCGCTTTGATAAACGCCTCCTTGAGCGTCCAATATCTGAAGAACGCTTGCGGGAGTTGTGGGTCACTAACCTGGGATAGATCAGCTCGTTCGCGCGGCGAGAGAGGCCAATCCATTTCCTCGCGGCTAAGCGGCTTTATTGACTCAATGTCGATTCCGATCCGCGCCGTCTCGCTCACCGCAAAGGCAGTCCAGGAGCCATCGTGGCTCACGCTGAACGAGAGATCAGTCTGCTTCAGGGTCAGGTGCCCAAGCGTGTCTTCTTCAAATTCCAGTTGAGCGGCGGGGCGTCCGGTTAGTTCTGCGAGTTTTTGACGAATTCTAGCGCGCGAGATAGCCCAATGCAGACCCTTTGTGGGAGAGAACTGGCGGTCCCGTCTGGCGATTTCCTCCTCGCTCAGGACGCTGGCAAGCTCTCCAGCCTGGCTAGAGAACTCCGCATTGTCCCAGAGCCAGACATTCACTGCATTCTTTGAATTTGCTTGGATCTGTATCATGAGGCAGGAGACGAGATATGAATTGTGAGCCGGGCATCCTGCTTAACAGAGAAGTGTGGAAGTCCCGTTTAACACTCAATGGAAATTCATTGTTTTATTTCGCGATCACCGATCAACGCGCTGACATCATGAAGCGCGCGAGTTGTATCGCATCTCCCAGCGCCATCGCCCGCACGGCATGCTTGATTCGCCAACCGACCGATCGACCCAATTGCCGGACAATATTCCGTCCAAAAAGCGACTGCGCTTTCAGTGCTTGCATCTTTGCTTTCACAGTGTCCGACTCAAGCAACGGTGCGCAGCCAAGACCGTAGCCTGTAGACATGCGAATCAGTTGGATTTCATAGTCGCTCAAGGTCGTATCCGGTCCCGGATCAATTGCCGCCCAGACATCAAGCGCCTCCTCCCAAAGGACGTGGCGCCCAAATATCGATCCTTTTCGGATCATCGCCGTGCGCGCGCGTGATTGGGTTCGCGACGTGTCATTCCAGATGTCTGTCGGCAGGAGTTCCTGATCATCCACTTCATCGAGCAGTGGCTTGATGATCTGTCGATGATACTTGATCCATTTGCGGTTTGCCTCGTGCATCGAGAATCGCTCGCTTGCTGCCCCACGCGTGCCTTGATGCTCGCGATGCAGGAACACGACGTGCGGCAAGACGCGGCCTTTGCCGCGGCGAGTAAGCCTGAGCAGCATCTCATAATCCTGAGATCGGTTCAGCGTCTCATCGAAAGGGCCGATTCCATCGTAGAAGGCGCGGCGAACGATCAGACCCGGCTGGAAAATATGGCACCCGTCTAGCGCGTCTGAGAATACCTCGTCCGGCGGCGACGCTTTGGAGTAGCCCGGTTCCTTACAAACTTTCTCGCCCGAATGTGGATCAACATAGAAGTCTTGGTGCAGGCCCGCACAATAATCGAGCTCCGGATCTGCCTCTATTTCATGCATCAGACGGGCACAGGCGTCTGGTAAGACCAAGTCGTCATCGTCGCATATCCATACACAATCCCCGTCAATCATGGCCAGGGCTTGATTGAGCGCGGCAGATTTTCCGCCGTTTTCCTTGTAGTGATAACGAACCTGGTCACCAAACGCGGCGACACGTTGCGCGGTCTCGTCTGTCGAGCCGTCATCAATAACCAGAATTTCATCCACTGGCCGAGTTTGAGCAAGCAAGCTCTCAATCGTATCCGAAATCAGATCTGCGCGATTATAGGTAGGCAGGATGACGCTTACACGATTGATCATCGGTCTCCCCATCACACCAAAACCCACTCTACACACCAGGCTCGCAGCCTCGCGTCATCCCTTATCTTGACCAAAACCGGGCTGCGAAAAGCTGTCCCACGCACTCCCGCATTCGATCGCAAGTTGCATGCCACTATACTCAGGCCGGTTATGCAACTGTTTTCTAGCGCTTTTGTGGTCACAGACTGCCATTTGCGCCCGCGCAAGGCACCATAGAATCTGGCATATGGCTTGCTCATGATAGACTTGCATTCAGCTATCAGTACAGCCACACAAATGACCATGAAATTCGACGCGCTGATCTTCACCGATCCCCGGTTCTCTGGAGGAACGTCAGCGGCTGTTGCGGCCGATGTCCGAGCGTTGTCCGACTGTGGCCTAAACGTCGGGCTCGCGCTTGTTGAATCCGTTGGGTTTTTCCAGGATTTTGATACGGAAAACGACACCATTCTACAGCTGAGTGACTTGCCGGGGGTCACGCAGGTTCGTCTAGATCCCGCGAAGGCCCTGAAAAGCGATATCGCATTCTTCCACCATCCGTCCGTGTTCGAAAACCCGGTTGTGACCGCCGCGCCTGTTCAGGCTACTCGCAGCATCCTAGTCGCGCACCAACCTTTATTCCTGGGCGATAGCGCCCTCGCCTTTGATCCGTTTCGTGTGCAGCGAAATGTGCAGCGTCAGTTCGGTCAATCCCTGCTTTGGGCGCCTGTTTCAGGTATTTGTCGGCAGCAATTTCGAGCCTATGCGCCGCTTCTGAAAATGACGACCCAGGACTGGCCCAATGCATTTGACGTTAGCGCCTGGATCCCGCGGCGTGAAAAACTCCAAAGCCAGACACTCACGATCGGTCGGCATGGCCGGGCCCACCCGGATAAATGGCCTTCGACAGGCGAGGAGATCGCCCTCAGCCTTCCGTCTGGCCCAGCAACCAAAATCAGCGTTATGGGCGCCGACCCGGCATTCTTGCAGGACAAGGGCGTGGACACATCTGACTGGTCCATTCTCGCCTTTAATGAGCAGCCTGTTCCGGACTATCTCGATGCCCTGGACGTGTTTTCCTATCACCACTCACCACTCTGGGTGGAGTCGTTCGGTCGAACCATTGCCGAGGCCATGTTGATGGGCGTTCGGTGTGTCCTGTCCCCGGCCCTCCGACCGACATTTGGATCGCACGCGCTGTATGGAAATCCCGCCGAGGTGCCGGCCATCCTCGATCACATCAGGGCCAATCTCGATTCAGAGCGTGCCGCAGCGCTTAGCGCGCGAGAGCACTGTATCAAATCTTATTCGACGCAGTCAGTTGTTCGGCGGTTCGAAGCGCTGAAAACCGATCCCGGAACCGGCGCGCGGTCTCCGCAACCAGACATCTCACCTCTTATTGCCGCAAAGAAGCTCGTCGGGTTTCGACGGCGTCGGCGGAAAAATCAAAAGGGCGCATAATCCATGCCTCAATCATCTCCATTGTTCATCGTTGGCGCCCCACGATCGGGCAATACCCTCACGCGCCGCGTTCTGATGGCGTCGGGTCAGATCTATATTCCGCCTGAGACCTATGTCCTCGGTGAGATCCTCTCACGCTGGCGCAAGTGGCGCGGTCTAACCTGGCGCGAACAGGTCTGGATGTTCTGCGCCTTCTTTGATCGGCACGCCATGTTTGCAGATTTTGAGATAGAGTCATTTTCTCCGTTCGCGCAGGAAGCGTGTGAATTCGAGTTCGATGAGCAAACGCTGGAGCATCTTGTGGATCGCTTTTACGCATTCATGGCGCGTGAGCATGGGTTCACGGAGCAACGCTGGGGCGACAAGACGCCTTGGAACACGGTGCACCTCAAGGACATTCTCCGTGCCTATCCCGATGCTTATTATCTCTACTTGAAACGCGATGGCCGGGATGTGGTCGCCTCTCAACTCAAGTCCGACATGCGGGATTTTGAGTCCTCCGTGCAGCGTTGGATCGACGCCAACGCATCCTGTCGTCGACACTTGAAGAAGGCCCGTCGTGCGCCGCTGGAAGTCTCCTATGAGGATCTTGTCACGGATCCTGAGACTGTGTTTCGAAACATCTTTGACTGGGCCGATCTCGATTATTCGCCAGAATATCTCACGAAAATTCCCGAACGCTTGGGCGATGTGGAGCGCCATGAGCATCATGCGGCAGTGACGCGTCCGATTACGGCCAGCTCAATCGGAAAATGGCAGGACAGCCTGACAGCAGAACAGTTCGCGGCTGCGCGCCCCGCTTTTGGGGACATGATGCGCGCGCTCGGATACGACTTTTAGAGACAGTCGAGCGCACTTAGCTTGTTTTAATCATTACCTTATTCTGCGACTGTCGGGCCCAGACTTCCGTAATATTCGGCTTCTTTGACTGAGAAGAATCCCGCAACAACACCGCTGTGAAAGATAGCGCGCACATAGTGCCGACGACTAGCAGCCTTGGATCCGAGCGTCAGGAGCGCCAGCACCATAAGGTAAGCCACTTTGATGACGGATGCGCCAAACTTGAGCAGATTTCGGATCAATCCACTCTGGTAGACCACCACTTTTCCGTAGGTGATCCCGGAGCGGAACTTATTCTTCACCAACCAGTCAAGCGACAGACGATTGTCCGCGACCGGCTCATGGACAAAGGCCTCTTTGGTCTCATCAATCTTCACGCCGCCGAGGAAGCACTGATGGAAGAATTGAGTGTCTTCACCACCTGATCGCCCGCGGTCTTCGCGAAACCGTAACGGCGCAATCGCCGGGTGCTGACGTTTGAAGAAGGCGTTACTGGTATGACCGGTCAAGATCGGGCGACGGTCACCGACACTGATAGAGTGTAGATCAATCTCGCGGATCCAGTCGGGCGCGTGGTCTGGATAGACTGAAACGACAGGACCGAACGAAAGATCGAGATTGTCCCGGACTGCCTTGTCATAATGGTTTTGCAACCAATCCTCGATGGCGACTTCATCATCGTCGATGAAAGCGATCCACTCACCTCTGGCATTGTCGAGGCAGGCGTTTCGAGCAATCGAAATATTGCGCGCTGGCGCATGAACGTAGGTAAGATCCAAGCTGTCATACGATGCAGCCGTTTCCTCGACCAGGGCCTGGGCCGATGGCTCAACATCATTGTCGACGACAATAACTTCGTAGCTGATGTTTGTGCTGACTTTCTGACGCGCGATCGAGTCTATCGCCTCGCGAACGGAGGTACGGCGAAAGGTGCAAATACAGACGCTGATCAGCGGGGACGCCATCTTTTCGGTCTCCGGTTCAGGCCTGATCCGGCTGGCCAATAGCAATCGGCGCGCTCGGAGTCGGGGTCTTCACATTGATCATCTGATCCAAAACATCTGCCATGAAGCCGTCTGGTTCTACAAAGACCGTGTCTGGTAAATTCAGAACGAGTTCCCGTCTCTGCTCGATCTTATCGCGCCGCGAAATCAAGTCGCTCAGCATTTCGATCAGGGTCTTCTCAATCGGTTCCGCGACCCCAAATCCAGCCCGGTTTTCGCGGACCCAGGCGCCGGTCTGGGTGTCGGATGGGGCGATCGCGGGGACGCCAAAATAGCCGCCTTCATAGATGCGATTTGGCAAAAGCCACTTGGAGTTCAATCCTGCTTCCATAAAGTCTCCAGACCAGATCAGATCCAGATTGCCATAGATCTCAGGAAGATCGATCGGGGCTTCATAGGCGCCCTGAAAGGAAATATTGTCATAAGGCTCGATCGTTTCATGGAACGTCGGAACGCTCCATAAGTCCGGACGGCCATGCACCCTGATCTCGATCTCGTCGCCGAATGTTTTGGCCGCGCGAACCATCAGATCCAGCGTTCTCTGGCACCTCAAAATACCGACCCAGCCTAGCCGGAGCGGCGTCGCTGACGTCGGTGCTGGGCCGCCCGTCGGGCGCGCTACAGACCGCGAAAACGCTGCAGACACGCGGTTTTCAACCAAAAACGCCCGGTAATGGCCAGAATAACGGCGCTCAAAATGGTTCTCAATAAAGGCCGGAGAGCTGACGATCACACCGCGGCTGCGCTTCACGAATGCGCCTTCAAATTTTCGAGCGATCCATCCAAACAGGTCTTCCCGACAGAGTAGGCGATGAACATCCAGGCATTCGTAGACGACGGGCGTCGCAAGACCTGTCAGGCGTTTGGTCAGAAAAGCCGTCGCCAGCATATCCAGGTTGCGCGCGACGATCAGATCGGAGTCGATCAGAATCTGCTTGTGCTTGGCCGCGCGGTAGGCGCCGCGAAACACGCTCCAGATCCGATTTAAATAAGCCCCGTTCTCGGTCTCACCGAGTTCAACATTGCGCCATTCCGGAACAGGCCCGTCCAAGCGCCGATTCATGAAGCCGTGGACTTCATATCCACACTTTTCGAAAGTGCGAACCCGTTTGCGAATGGCGGCGTCCGATGAGTCATGCCCAAAATAGGAGATGCGCATCGTCTTAGCCATTGTTCAACATGGAGCGGAGATGCGTCGAGGTTTCCTCGTCTTCATCAGGCACCGCAGGCTCGTTGAGGTTTGCGGCTGGCAGCTTCGTCACGGACCGATTGCGGCGAGGGTTGATCCAGCGCCAGCGCGATTCCGAAGTGTAGTACTTTCTGTAAGCCGATGAGGTGGACGCCTGCTCGGTATGGTGACGCTTCTTGGTCAGGTCGACCATGTTGAGACCAATGCCCAGCACGTCCGCTTTCATACTCTTGAGCATTTCCAGTGCACGACGGACCGATGACCTGCGTGACTTCATCCAGCGTACGATCAGGATCGTTTTGTCGGTTTTGCTCGCAATCACGCCAGCTTCTGCAATCAACAGCAGAGGCGCCGTATCGATCAGGATCAGGTCGTATTCCTCTTTCAAGCGTTCCAATAGCGTATCGAACGCTTTGGTACCGAACACATCATAAAGGGTGCGCCCGTTCAGGGTCAGCGCCAGCAGGTCGAGACCGGTATGTTCTTCGCGATAGATCGCGTCTTCGAGTTCGCACTCGCCTGATAGGTACTCAACCAGACCGGTCTGCGGATCCAGTCCAGCAGACGCGGTCAATTGACGACGTCTGAAGTCACCGTCGATGACTAGGGTCTTGTCGCCTGACAAAGCCGACATCCGGCCAAGACTCAACGTCAGGCTTGTCTTACCTTCATCTGGCAGGGACGAAGCGATTGTCACGGTCTTGGTCTGTTGTTCCATCGCAGAGATCGCGATCGAGGCGCGAATATAGCGCATACTCCCAGCATAGGCCGACAATGGGTCCTGAACCAGGAAGTCAGCCGGAACCTTGCTGCCAAATCCGAGGAATTTCAGGGATTTGATGAGCGGAACCGCTCCGAGGCTCGGGAAGCCAAACTTGCGTTCAATTTCTTCGACCGAGCGAATCTGATTGTTGAAGATTTCCAGGATGATTGCGAGGCCTGCACCGGTCACTCCACCGAGCAACAGTCCAACAATCAGGTTCAGTGTTGTGCGCGGAGACGATGGTCCCCACGGAATTGCGGCGGGCGACAAGATACGCGAATCTGGCTGGACCAGCTCGTCTTGCTCACGCGTCTGGGTGAAGCGCTGCTTGAATTCCTGAAGGATCAGACGACTAGCCTCTGCTTCGCGCTGCAACTCGTTCAGGCGTACTTGCGACCGGTTGTTCCGGGCAAGCGTCGAGCGCGACTGGTTGATCCGGCGGTCAAGCGCCGCGATCTGGTCGTTGGCAACCGCGAGCTCCACCCGCAAATTGTCGATGATCCGGCTCATTTCAGCGTTGATTTGGTTCTCGTAATCAGCGATTTCGCTATCCACCGCTTGCATGCGGGGGTGCTCCGGTCCGAGCGATGTGGACAATTCGGCTTTGCGCCGCTGAGCATCGGACAATTGGTTCTTAAGGCTGTTCACCACTGGTGAACTCAGCACCTCACCGATTGCGTCGGCGCCAGCGCCAGAGTTTAACTGGCGGCGCATCCCATCATAGCGAGCGCGGATACGGGCAACCTCGCCCTCCTGCTCCACTTTCTGGCGTTGCAACTGGGCGATATTGGATTCTGTCAGCGTCGTTCCCTGAGCCGCTAGAAGACCAGATTCGGTTCGGAAATTCTCGACGATCAGTTCCTTGGCTGTCACCTCGGACTCAAGAACTTCGACGCGCTCTGCCAGGAAGCGGGTCGCCCGGGCGGTCGCTTCGAGTTTCACTTCCAGCTGTTCCACACCGTACTGTTCGGCAACCGCATTTGCCAGTCTCGCCGCCATTTGCGGTGATGTGCTGGTGACGCGGATTTGAATAAGATAGGTCGTACCAACGCGGCTGACACGGACTTTACCGGCGAGGCGATTGGCGGCCCGTTTCTTGAGATCTTCTTCACTTGGCGTTGGGCGAGGCTCTTCATTGTCTGAGCCGCCTCCTCTGAACAATCGGTCGATGAGGCCCGGCTTTTCAGGCGGCAGAAGCATCGGGTTAAACTCAGGCTCGTTAATCAAGTTTTCCTTCTCAACGACTTTCGAAAGCAGCGCCTTTGAGGCGATCACGCGCACTTCTGTGTCGAGCACTGACGTGCTGAGGGAAGTGCCGCTCAATACGTCGCCGAGATCAATAACATTGGTCCGCTGGCTATCGACGATCACTGTTGAGGTCGCTGTGTAGAGCGGCGTTTGCGAGAAGGTGTAATTGGCGATCAGTCCAAACACGATAACTGCCGTAACAGTAATCAGCACAAACCTGCGAAGTGCCAGTTCGACAATCGATTTCACGTCTCGAAAGATGTTGTCACTCATCGAGTCGGAGTGCTCTTTGAAGTCCGGAGCAAGCTCGAAGCTAATCTTTTGTGACATTATCGACCACCATGTTTCGTATCATCAATTATTACTATTCGGCGCCTGTTGGCCGAACTGCGTCGCGCCTTGCACGTCCTGTGCCGAATTTAACCAGTCCCGCGATGAATCCGCATCCCCATGATAAATGCATGGTCGCCAGGGCCGCTCCGGTCCAAAGGCCACATAGGCTTTTCTTGGCGATCACAAAGGCGATTGAGACGCAGGCAAGCAAGGTAAAATAGCTTGTAGGGATTAAAGCAAGCCATGGCACCACCGGCAACATGACAAATCCGAAAATCACCCCCAAAAGCGCGAGAACCGGGACCATTTGGCGGATTTTCGGGCGAATTCGATGCTTCAGCGTCGTCCGGGCGCGGCCTTTGCCATAATTATAGTACTGTCGGGCGAGAGAGGTCAGTGACCCGCGCGGCGTATATTCAATGCGAATATCTGCATCGAGATAGACTTTACCCCCGGCCAAGCCGAGGCGGTGGTCATACTCAGCATCTTCATTGTGGGTGAACGCCTCGTCATAGCCGTCAATCTTGCGAAACCAGTCGACGTCAAACCCGGCGTGATGCCCGTGATCGACATAGCCCGACTTGGCACCGCCGCGATGCGCTGCGCCGCCTGATCCGAGCGGCGTATCAACCGCCCAGGCATTGGCTTTTTCAAAGCAGGTCGACCCGACTGAATCCATAACGGTCACAACAGATGCAGCGCCGGTCCGTTTTAGGGAGCTGACGACGCTCTAAATGAAATTCTCAGGATAGATGGAATGAGCATCGCAGCGCACGATATAACGCGTCTCAGGCGTCGCCATCGTCGCCACAGCATGATTGATCGCAACCGATTGCAGTTTCTTCTCATTATCGAGAAAATGCAGCTCAGAATAAGTGTCCCGCAGGGCCATGACGATCTCTCGCGTTCGATCCGTGCTGAGCCCATCGCAGACAACCGTGGCGCAATTCAGACCACCCTGCCCCAATAAGGACCGAATGCACGTCTCGATGTGATCCTCCTCATCCAAGGTCGGGATCACCACAAGAACCTGCGAAAGGTCGAGTTTTGTCTCGGGCATTTGTTCCATCTCTAATCCATGCACATTTCTACACGCTGAACGCGCCTGAGCGTGCCAAGAAGAGGTTTGATCTGTTTTGATACAGCCATCATGACGGGTTTGCGCTCCGTCCTGAGCCTGTAATTTTGCCCACCAGCGTTCGAACCAGGAAAAGCGGCGCCGACCAGGAGATAAAAAGGCCGGACAGGAACTTGCCCAGGTCGCGCTCACGGCCAGCTTCGATCAAGGTCCAGCTCGCCCACTCTTTCTTCGAATAGGCGAGGTGCCCACGTATGGCGCGGCGCTCAGCTTGACTGAGATCGTTGCGCTTCAGGAAACGACGATCGATCATCGCCACTTTGCGATGCTCATCCCCGGCTTGAGATCGCGAACTGCTAAAGTCGCGCTGAATGAAATAATAGCCAAGACCGTCCGTTAGAACGGCGCTGGCTCCATCAAGCAGGAGCCGCGTATAGAGCTCATAATCCTCGGCGAAACGTAATTCGTCCACATAGGGAGCATCGGGTGTCTTCAGCAGTTTTCGGGAGATCAGCGGCTTCAAAAAGCCCAGCTCAGAGCGCGCTTCGGGCATGTCATAGGAGTGTTCGACGAAGAACTCTGCGCTCAGCGGCAGCACCCCTTCCGGCTTAGACGGCCATAGCGGGCGCACGACCGCAAATGGGTGATCGCCATGGGTCACGAAAAGATTGTCGGCAACCATATCGGCCTGTTCGGTTTCGGCAATTGCGAGGAGCTTCGAGAGCCTATCCGGGGCCAGTGCATCATCGCTATCGAGCGGCATATACCAGGCCGCATCACTTTGACGAAGCGCTTCATTGCGCGCCCGCGACGGACCGCCATTTTGCTGGAGCTGGAACAAGCGCGCGAACGGAAGCTCGGCGCAGACCGCCGCCGCAACTTCGTAAGTGTCATCGGTCGAACAGTCGTCAACAACGACCACATCCAGCGCATATCCATCAGGTACAATCTGCGCCGCGGCCGCCCGAATGGCGCGCTCGATATGATCGCGGTCATTGTACACCGCGATGACAATGGCGACCTTGTTTTCGACGAGTTGGCGCTGCATGGGTCGGACGGGCTTTCTGATCTGGCGGCGGGCTTAGCGACGAAGCAGGCGTTTGACGAAGCGCCCGATGGCCTGGAACCAGCGCGGACGAGCATCCGCATCAATGGCCGGCTTAATCATGGCGATGCGAAGCCCTCGCGGGGCTAGCTGCAAACTGGTCCACCAGAGGAACTCCCAGATTTTCTTTGGTCCGCCGGCCTGACTTATTTTTCGGGTTTTGGAACGGGCGAGCAGGTTTTTTAGCGTATCACCTTCAATGGGATGCTTGTCTGGCTCAATTATCATTGAGACGACGCGTTCCTGAAGCGCAAAATCATCATCATCGAACAGGCTGGGATTGACCTCCAGGCCAAGTTTCCTGGCGTGTTCGCGCGTGGAGTTGTGGCGCGCCATGGTGTGCTCGAGACGCCAACGCGCACGCTCCGCATAGACTTTGCTAAACTGCGAATGCTGCCGAGTGTGCAGGCGATACGCCGACATCGGCGTCGCAATCGTGACGCTGTCGCCATAGAGCGGGACCGTTGAACAAAGATAGCCATCCGCGCCGTAGCGATAGGTTTCCTCGTCCATCGGCATGACTTTGGAAACCGCTTCCCGAGAGAAAACCAGACCGGATGTCACCGTCCCATCATAATGGCCTGTCGTCCGCAGGCGCTCGGAGACGTTTCCTTCCGCCAGCGGCCGTTCGACCGGTGGGTACGTGCCGAAGGTCCCGCCGTTTTCGTCGCCGTATCGCATGCGAAAATGGTAGATCGCGACCTCAGGTCGATAGTTGGAAAGAATGATCTCTGCGCCGCCTGGCAGCAAGAAATCGTCGGCATCCAGGAACATTACCAGGTCACCAGTTGCTGCTTCAAACCCCGCATTCAGGCCGCCACCCTGCCCGCGGTTTTCCTTGAGCAACACCGTCTCTACCCGATCTGCAAACTGCTTGATTACGTCTACCGAATTGTCGGTTGATGCATCATCCACAACGATAATCTGAATTTTTTCATCTTGCGACAGCACGCTTTCAATCGCCGCGCCGACGAATTTCTCGTAATTGTAATTCGCTATGATCACAGACAAAGTTGGGGTTTCATACGCAGTCAATTTCTTACCTTGTGGTCTCATGCTGGACTTGGGTTAGGCCTTAGCAGACATGCGTTTCAAACTGGTTTAGCCGGGCGATCGATCTCGCTCCATTCATCCCTTGTGCCAAACGGCGTTTTCGAGGCGTTTGTTCCGCACCGCGATGGCACTGATGTTGCAGTCGCCCCTATATTATCTAAGAAAAAGCTTGGATTGTGCTATTAATATTCAATTGGAGTAGAGTGGGGACAAAATGATGCAGAGACTGAAAACGCTTGCCGTTGTTTCGCTGACCTCAACTGCACTGGCAGCTTGTACGAGCCTTGATCAGGACGCTCAAAGCTCAGCCAGCGCAGGGACTGACGCGCAATCCACGCCGTCTGCGACTGTCGACGGCGCGACGCTACCGGCATTCTTCGTAGACTGGACGGAGCGCGCCCTAAACTCCCGATGGTACGTTTCCAATCACGACACGAAGAACGGCCAATGGGCAAGCGAATGGCGAAGCAAGAATGTTATCGCGCTGCCGAATGGGCTTAACCTGAAAATGACATCAAAGGCACCGGTTAACGGGACTTGGCCTTGGGCAGGAGCAGAAATTCAATACCGCCGACGCTTGGGCTTCGGTGAGTATCAAATGATTGTCCGCGCGGCCGAAGGGTCAGGTCTTACCAGTGGCTTCTTCACTTATACAGGTCCGTATTACGGCACCGAAACCAATGAAATCGATGTGAAGTTTGTCGGTAAATCTCCTAACGAGGTTCAATTCAACGCCCATTCAGGCCGTCTGAATGCTGGTTTGATGAAGTATCCGCTCGACTTCGATACGACGAAGAATTTTGCCCTTTATTCGTTCATCTGGGCTCCTGATCGCATCACCTGGTATGTGAATGGCGAATTTGCACACGAAGTGACAGCAGATAATTTCAACATTCCGCAGGAACCGAGTATCCTGTTTGCGAACGTCTATCAGGCGCGAAACAAAGAATGGGTGGGAGAGCCAAACTTCGAGGACGGCGCAACGGCATCCTATCGTTGCATGTCCTATCGACCGCTGGATGATTCCAGCTCACGCACATGCGCCGACGTCTACGATTCCTATATTACGGGTGAATAAACCATGGCACTAAAGACACTGGTCCTCGAACTGAACGAGCTCTGCCCGCCTTTGCTCGATCGCTTCATCTCCGAGGGGCATTTGCCCAATTTCAAGAAGCTGCAACAAGGCGGAGCGACTTTTGTCACGCACACCGATGATGAAAACCTGGAACCGTGGGTCCAATGGGTTTCGTTTCATACCGGCCTGAAGCAGGACGCCCATCAGATCAATGAACTTGATCAGGGTCATATCCTCAAACAACCAAGTCTTTGGGATAAGCTCGCCGAAGATGGTCAAACCAGTCTGGTGTTTGGAGCGATGAATGCGGGACCGTCGACCAATGAGAATGTCACTGTCGTCCCCGACCCATGGTCCAAAAACGTTCCCGCCTCGAAGCCCGAATTCGGCGCGTTTCACAAGTTCATCGCGAAACAAGTCGCCGAACACTCCAATCCGGATGACAAGATTACGCTCTCTGAGCTGACCAAATTTGGCGTGTTCTGCCTGCGCAACGGCTTGTCTATGGAGACGGTTTACAAAGCCGTTAAACAGATTCTCAGCGAGAAGGTTTCATCGCGCGATCTCTATTGGAAACGCGCTTGTTTGTTGGACGACCTGCTTTGGGACGTCTTTTCGACCACAGTGAAACGCCAGAACCCGCAAAATGCGTTCTATTTCGGCAACTCCGTCGCCTTCCTGCAGCACCGCTATTGGCGCCACCTGATGCCTGAAGTCTACAAAGTGAAGCCGTCAGAGGCGGAAATGTCGTCCTACGGCGACGCGGTTTTGCATGGCTACAAGCGATTTGATCGAACCATTGGCAAAGCACTGCAGCTGCTGGGCGATGATGGCGCGTTGGTGCTCGTCACGGCGCTCAGCCAGGAAGAGAATCTGCGCTATGAAGAGCAAGGTGGAAAATTCGTCTACCGCGCCCGCAATTTCCAAAAGGTCCTGGACTTTATCGACGCCCCCAAAGGCATTTCTGTTGAACCCGTCATGACCCATGAGGCCTGGGCCACGTGCCAGAGCGAGGCAGATGCGGAATCACTGCTACAACGCTTCCAGGATATTCGTCTCAAGCAGTCTAACGCGCCGATGTTCGGCCACCGAGAAGCCAACGGCGAACGCGTGATGTTCTGGTGCGATCTCGAAACCCAAATTGCGGACGACACAGTGATTGTGGACACCAAAACCGGACGCGAAATCGCATTCTTCGATCTGTTTGCCAGCGTCGGCCAGGTCAATAATTCCCAGCACAATCGCGATGGCGCCTTCTGGGTCTATCGCAGCCCGGTCAAATGGGAGGCGTCCAAAGAAAAAATAGATCTCACCGACGCCACCCGAATGGTTCTGGAAGTGGCGCGCGCGTAACGCGGTTCAATACTCAAACTTTGAAGAAGCGAGGGTGGCTCAGGCGCTCTCGCTTTTTTGATGGTACTGACCGTACGGTCGGAAGCGGTACAGGTAGCTTGGCACCATTGTTTCGATGGTCTCCAGCGTCGTGACACCAAGATCAGCGAGCGTCAGCGCATCATCCGAAACCACATTATCTGATTTCAGCATTTCGACCTGGTCGCCTGTAATCGGCGGCGCGCCCAGAATGCCGGACGAGAGCGGCCAGATGAACCGATAAGCCGTACCAAAAGCCAGTCCGAGCGGCTTGGCTACGAAAAATGGTAGAGGCAAAGCAAACCGTTTGCGATCAATCGTTTCGCCGATGAAGGCATACAGCTCTTTCATGGAATAAACGCTGGGACCGCCGAGCTCGTAGGTCTTGCCATTGGCGTCGTCGCGCTCAATTGCATTCGCAATGGCGTCTGCAACATCACCGGCGTACACAGGTTGAAACCTCGTCTCTCCCCCGCCAATCGCTGGTAGAACCGGCAGGACATTCGTCAAAGGATGCGCCGACATCGCGGCGAAGCGATTGAAGAACTCGTCTTCGGGACCGAACACTATGGACGGGCGCAGAATCGTCGCATTCGGGACAATCTCGCGAATCGCCGTTTCGGCGTCACCCTTGGTTTCGGCATAGTCGGCTTTGGCTTCCGGGTTGGCCCCAATCGCCGAAATGTGCACAAGGTTATCGATCCCTGCTGCGGCGCAGGCTTCAGAAATATTGATCGCGCCATCGCGCTGCGCAGCCTCAAAACTCTGACGGCCTTTTTCGTACAGAATGCCGACCAGGTTTACGACGGCGTCAGCTCCCTCAAGCGCCGCATCGATGGATTGGCGATGACGGACGTTGGCCTGGACGATATCGACCCAGCCTGGCGCACCTGCGAGGCGAACATCACCAGCCAAGTGGGGGCGACGAACCGCAACCCGGACACGATAGCCCGCCTTTACCAGGCTGCGAGCCGTGTATCTTCCGATAAACCCAGACCCACCGAATAGCGTTACCAGTCCTTTTGGCATCATTCGTCTCCGAAAAGCGCAGTTTCAAATCATCTGGCGGCGTTTGATCATGAGCCTCGGCAAAAGTCCATGTTCAACAGGTGTGACTTGCTGCCCAAATGCAGATTGAAATCCGGTCACAGAACTGACTATGGTCTCAAATTGGTAAGGTCGGCCTGTTACAGATCGAGCCTGCCGGGAAACTGCGAGGACGACACAAGATGACTGACCAACATGATCCACTCGAAGTGATCGACAAATTTCTTGGGGCCCTGCGATCCGAACTCGCTGCAAATCCCGAAATGACCTATCGGATTATCAAAGCCCTGCCGGTCAGTGTCAGCTTCGACGCGTCTGAGATGGTGGACCTCGTTAATCCGCTCGAGCTGATCTCTCAACACGGCGCGGAGAAAGCCCGCGAACTGTTCCGAGCCTTCAAACCGGCGGAGCTGAAAAAGATGGCGCGGCAGGTGAACCTTGCCAGCACCACCGATATGGCGCGCCTTTCACTGGACGATCTGATCGACCTGATCATCAGTCGAGGTGCCCGGAAAATAGCGGAGCGTTCGTCATCTGGGTGAACCTGGCTCATCAATTCTCTTTTTAGGCGAATTTTTTCACTTGGCGGAGATCGAGCCGGAAAATCTCTCCCAAAAGAGACCCTGTGGACAAAAAACTGATGCAAAAAAACCGCGCAAATGTGGCGCAATCGTAAGCATTTGATTTTTTTCTTCTTTCCCCTCAAAAATTGTCATCGTCTCGACTTAGTTCGCGGCGAGAAATCTGGTATATTATTTGCAGTCGGGACACAGGGGACGCTTTTCAGACCCAATCGGTTGGTTTTTCGCGTCGATGCGAAAGTTTAGAGTTATTCATGACCTATCTGTTTGATAAATTGACGGGGTTTTTCGCGAGGCTGTTTGCGGCTCTCCCTGCATTGCCTGGTAAGCGCACCGGCGGTGTCACGAGTACGACTGAACCTGCGCAGACTTCCGCACGGTTCCAACGCCTGAGCGATGTGAACCGCCGCGACACTGCTATTCGTGCGCATCATCATTTTGAAAACAGCATCATCCACGCCCCGGAACTTCCGATTGAGTCACCGGTCTACGCCATTGGCGACGTACATGGCCGGGCAGATTTGTTGCACGCCCTAATCGATGTCATCGTTGACGATAGCCGCTCTAGCCCCAACCGTCCTCATTTGGTGTTTCTGGGCGACTATATTGATCGCGGATTCCAATCTCGCGAAGTGCTCAGCACCCTGATCGAGCTTGGTCGTGACGACACGTTCGAAACCGTATTCCTGAAAGGTAATCACGAGCAGGCCATGTTGCGCTTTCTGAACGATCACAAGATCGGTCCGGACTGGGCCAATTTTGGCGGTCGTGAAACTCTGATTTCATATGGCATTTCACCACCTAAGTCGGTGAACGCGGTGGACGAATGGCAGGAGATTCAGAAAGAGCTCGTGCAAACTATTCCCAACCAGCATGTCGAATTCCTCGAGAAACTGGTCGTCAGCCACAAGATCGGACCTTATGGGTTTGTTCATGCTGGCGTGAGACCTGGGATACCCTACGAACAACAGACGGACGAAGACCGAATGTGGATCCGCGATGAGTTTCTGAACGCGAAAGACAAGGAAGATTTGTTCATCGTGCACGGTCATTCGCCCGTAAATGCGCCTTATTCAGATCATCGGCGCGTCAATGTCGACACAGGCGCTTACTTTACAGGCAGACTGACGGCAGTTAAAATCGAAGGCGACAAAATGTCCTTTTTAACCAACCAATTCCAGGCACAGGAGGCCTCATGATGACCAGAGAGTTGAAGGGCATTATCCAGTTGATCTTTTGTGCGCTGTGCCTTGGCTTCGCGACAGCCTGTCAATCGACCGTCACAACACAGGCACCTTCCGGTGCGCCGACAGATTCCGCCAACCAAGCCTATGACGGCGAATACCGCCTCGGCCCGGCCGATCAGCTTCGCGTCACTGTGTTCGGTCATGATGACCTTTCCAACCAATATACCGTGGCATCCAATGGCACGATTTCATTTCCGCTGATTGGCGACGTTGAAGCAGCTGGTCTGACGGTCACTGAGTTTCAGCGCATTACCGAACAGCGCCTCAGCGAAGGCTTCCTGAAATCCCCGCGTGTCACGGCGGAGATCATGACGTTCCGTCCGTTTTACATTCTCGGCGAGGTAAGCCGTGCTGGAGAGTATCCATATACCAATCGCCTCACCGTGCTGAACGCGATCGCAACCGCTGGCGGCTTTTCACACCGCGCCAACCGCAAGGTTATCGCGATTAAGAGCTTTAACGATACCGAAGAACGTCGGGTCGAACTGACTCCGTCCACATATGTCCAGCCAGGCGACACGATACGTGTCCTGGAGCGCTTCTTCTAACAATACACGCATTCGGGGGTGAGCGCGTTAAACCAAATCACCCTTCAGTTTGGTCAAAGGGGTAGAAAACCAATGTCGAAATATACGTCCGCCGCAGTCGCGGCTTTAATGCTTAGCAGTTCGACATACGCGTTCGCTCAAGTCGCAGATCGCAGCTATTACGGCGGTGCAACTGTTTCCGCGCCAGACGCGGGAGCGTTTTTTGTTCGCAATCGCTACACCGCTGCAAACGCTCACTCTTATCCTGGCATCGATCCAGTCCCGGTTCGTCTCGGCGCGTTTGAAGCCCGCCCCGTCTTGTTGGTCGGCGCGATCTCCACGAGCAACGTATTTCTATCCGACACGAATGAAACGTCGGATACCTTGATCGCCATCCAACCATCAATTTCGACAGCATCGACCTGGTCGCGTCATCGCATTGGCATCGACGCTTCCGTTCGCCATGAAGAGTACCTTGATCTCGCCAGCCAAAGTGCGACCGAATATGGCGTGCGCGGATTTGGTCAGGTTGATGTCTCGTCCAATTTTGCGATCGCGGGTTCGCTCACGCACCAGAATCAACGAGAAAATCGTCTCGGCATTGGCAGCCAAGCAGGCGCCGAACGTGTAGAATTCGACCGTACCGGAGCAGAAGCGAACGCGCTCTACGCCACCGATCGGCTGCGCTTGCGCGGCCGGATTGGTATTACTGAACTCGATTACTCGGACGTCCCTGGAGTTCCATTCTCTCAAGATTTGCGAGATCAGGAAGCCATTTCAGCGTCAGCATCCGCCCAGTATGCTGTAACCCGTGACTGGGCCGTAGTAGGTGAGATAACTAGTGTGGATCGTGACTATACCGACCCCGCTTCCAACCGCGATATTTCCGGGATGACTTATCGAGCTGGCGTGAACTTCGAGCTTCCCGTTAATCTGCGCGGCCAGGTCACCGGACAATACCAAGATTTCGATCCTGAAGACCCGGCGCTCGGCAATATCGAGAGCACGGGACTTGACGCGTCCGTTCAATGGTTTCCCACGGAATTGACAACGGCGAACATCTTCGCCTCGCAGAGTATTTCCGATGCCGGGAACACAACTGACGCCAATGTTGAGGTGACCCGCTACGGCGCCGGGCTTGACCATGAGTTGCTCCGGACTTTGGTGCTGACAAGCCGGGTCTCGTTCGAGAACCGGCAATTCAATCCATCAAACCGTGAAGACGATCTGACATTGTTTAGTGTCGGAGCGAACTGGAAACTCAACCCGAATGTCCAAGTTCGTGGAGGTTACACGTTCGCCACCCAGGACTCGACGGTCAATCCGTTCGACGATCATAGGGTCACAATCGCCCTTCGGTTCTTCCCGTAATTTGCTGACAGCGAACCCGACGCGCGATGCAAAAGGGATCGCGCAGGCGAGTTGGTCAACTGAACTAAACGAAAGCACACGGGAACGTCCCCCGTGTGCTTTTTTGTTATCAGGTCTTTGAACAAACCGGCCGCAACGCAGAGAACCGTCCTCAGGCTGGGACCGCTTCGCGCGTGATCATATTCCCAACATGGCGCCGTCTCGTCCCGCGCGCGTAGACCGCTCCGCTGACGAAGACGAGGAAGGATTGCACGTTGAAACCTGACCACAGCCAGGACTCTGTAAACGACGTGATTGCACCAATTGCGATCACGGCACAGAACGCAACCGATGGCATGTCGTGGCGAGTTATCAATTGCTTGATGGAAAACCAGAGTACAGGAATCGTAGCCACGAGAAACGCACTGTACCCAATAATCCCTAGATGGACCATAATCTCAAGGTGAACATTGTGGAAGGTCAGCTTAGTTCCGAGCGGCTTGTGATCGTTTATGTTCAGCGTTTGCGCCGAGCCGACTTCATATTGCCAAAAGCCTTCTAGCCCGACGCCCAGATAGGGTCGCATTCCGATTTGATTTGCGGCCTCATCCCATAGCGCCGTGCGGCCAGTGAAGGTCGAATCCTTGCCGAACAACCCGAGGAAATCATCAATCACTTGCTGATCGACAAAGGCAATAACAGCGTAGAGCACGATCATCGCCAGCAACAATCCAATAACGATCAGAAGCGCCGACAGATGTCGCACTTTCTGACTGTCTATAAAGAACAAGCGCATGCCGAAGATCAATCCGGCACTGGCAATCAGCATCAGCAGCGATGTCGTCGAATTCGCGCTGACCACCAGGAAGGCAAAGATCGGCATCATCAGTACGCCAAATAATCGTAACGGCGTGACCTCTTTCGGATTTAGCGCGATCGTCGAGGCCAATATGAACCCCATAAGCATGAACTGGGCAGCATAGTTTTTACTGCCGAACCCAGCTCCGTGCTCAATCGGAATCGGCTGGGTGACAATAAAGGCGGCCACGCAGGCGAGCGCGATCAAAAGGCATCGGACAATCTGCTGGGGAGTGTACCTTGCTGCCACGACGGTCACAACGATCGCAGCCAAGATCATCAATTGCGAAGCCCGGAAGGCTTCAGACGCGTACGGTGACCAGAAGACTGAAAGGAGAGCCACAATCTGGAATGGCCAGAGCCACCAGGCCTTCGCAAGGCCGACCAGGACATTGCGCGAGTCGAACAGAAAGAAAGACAGGAAATAGAGGATAAACAGGTATCGAAACGGCGTCATGCCGCCTACGGGCAATCCAATGACCAGGAACCAGATGACCAGAAGCCCCTGCTCGTAGAGTTTCCCGCCGGGAAAGCGCTCATAGACGCGTGCGATGAGCTGTTCAGATTGCATACTGGATCTCTTCGCCTGCGGTCTCGCGCACCCATAACATTCCGACCGAACCACCTTGCGTTAGCGGATGCTTATTCGCGCCGAGGGCTTCGTTCGGGATTAACCTTGTCTGTCTGTGTATATGCACCGATCATACCAATGCAGAGCTGCATTAGAAGAGGATGCTGAAAAAAGCAGTCCAGAATGTGGCGCAGAAAACTGTAACACCTAGAGCGGTCCACCAAAGCGGCCATTTTTGGCTCGTTGTCGAACGTGCAGTTTCCCGGAACGAGCCCATTGTCGGCGCAGACAGATCTATGGTCGTTGCGCTGATATTTGAGTGTCCGGTCACGTAGGTCATTTGGCTCTCGTCACGATGCGCTGCAGGGCAGCTGCGTACGAGGTTGACCTTAAATAGGCTTTATTGATCAGTCCTTAAAAGACACGGGAAGATTCGATCAGATCGCTAGCGCGCGCCTGCGCGGCGAAGCACTGCGGGGATCGTCATCAGCAGGATCTTGATGTCCAGGAAGAATGAGTGTGCTTTAACGTATTCGACATCAAGCGCCACTCGGGTTTCATAGCTGGTATCGCTGCGGCCACTCACTTGCCACAAACCAGTCAGGCCTGGGCGAACCGAGCAATAATGCTCAAAATGCTCGCCATACTTTTCCGACTCACTCTTGGTGATTGGGCGTGGGCCGACGACAGACATATGCCCCTGAAGAATGTTTAGAATCTGCGGCAACTCGTCGAGTGATGACTTGCGTAAGAAATTTCCGAAGGGCGTAATCCGAGGATCATTTTCCAGTTTCTGAGTGGCTTGCCATTCAGCTCGGACGACCGCGTCGGTTTTCAGCAAATAATCGAGCCGCTCAGCCGCATCGGGTACCATTGACCGAAACTTATAGAGTTTGAACTCTTTGCCATCTCGCCCAACACGTTTCTGGCTGAACAGGATTGGGCCCCCGTCAGAGAGACGCGTAACAATCGCGATCGGGATTAAGACCGGAAGCAGGAACAAGCCAGCGGTCAACGAAACCGTAATGTCCGTCAAGCGTTTCAGAAAATTGCTCACGTGCCGGGCCGATGGCACGTGATGCTTTGCCACAAAGTCTGCATTCTGCAGATCACCTGGGTAAGGTTGATAGCCCATTTCTTGTCCCACACCGATCTCGATCAAAAGATTTTCAACATAGCTCAGAGAGCGTTGAGCAATTTTCCTGCCAACTTCTCCGCCAGAGCTTCGGTCCCCACGAAAATCTCTAGATTTCGATCCAAAAGATACTCTTACAGGATCTTTATGTTGGAGGAATCTTGGCTTTGCAAATTACTTCGCCTGTGAAGCGAGTTTTTTAAGCAGTTCACTGGGTTTCCGACCCATCAGGCGATGACGATAACTCTCTTCGTTCACGAAATCGCGGCAACGTTGGTGCGTCAGAAAATTTTTTGCAGTGTGCCGATGCGGATCGCACCTTTCAGGAAACCTGAGGATATGCAAATACTCGTCTTCAGGGAGACAGATTCAAATGCCAGCAACAGTTGCGGCGGTCGCGAACCTGAAGGGCGGCGTCGGCAAATCCACTACAACGCTTATGCTCGCGGATGGGCTGGCTTATTATTACGGCGCGGATGTCTTGGTCGTAGATCTCGACCCGCAAGCCAATTCAAGCCAGATGCTGCTGACCGATCGCGGCCTGCAACTGGCCTTTGAACAAGGCAAGGGCGTGCACCATTTGTTGGAACAATTTGCCGCCAATCAGCCGCCAAATATTGCCAATCTCATCCTGCCAAACGCTGTCACACTGGAAGAGTTGCGGCGCGCTGAAGAGCGTGATGAACGACAGGGATGGATTTCGATCCTGCCATCGCACACCCAGCTGCGCCTGACAGAAATGGAATTGGAAGAAAAGATCTACACGAAGGGCATGGCGCCAAGCCGGCTCGCCAGTTACCTCGCAGATCATATCGCTAAGGCGCTCGAGCCACTGACCAATCTTTATGATGTGATCCTAATCGACACACCGCCTTATCTCTCGCCGGTCTCACGTGCAGCGCTCTCGATATCGGATCAGTTCATCACACCGACGCTTGCCGATTCTGTTTCCATTTGGGGAACCAAACAGTTCTCTGACTGGATCACAGCGAACGTCACCCCGCATCTTGCATCTCGCAATTTTGTCGTGATTACGCGGTTCAAGAACACACGTTATGCCCGAAACGCCGAGGCTGAGCTGAAAGAAATCTACCTAAAGGATCGGACCTTTGGCCCGACGATTCCTGAATCAGTACAGGCCCTGAGTGCCATGGATCGCCCCGATCTCGACAGCTATGACTCCATTCGCGGAAAATACGGCCGCTTGCGCGGTGAAGTAAAACGGCTGTCAGAGAGTTTTGCGGAATTCCTGGCCAAGCGCAGCAATGTTCCGCCGCCTAAGCGGGTACGCGAGTGATCACAGCTTTTGTAGCGCTGAACGAAGCGCAGCCAGATCAGGCGGCAATGGGGTTTCGACGAAAACCTGCTCACCCGTCACAGGATGCGTAAACCCAAGGCTCGCAGCATGCAGCGCCTGCCGCGTTAATTTCCGAGCAAGACCGGTCGCTGTGTCAAATGTGTCGCCGCGCCCATGCGCCTTGATCCCGCGATGCTTGCCATAAACCGGATCGCCAATGAGCGAGCATTTTCGATGCGCCATGTGCACTCTGATTTGGTGCGTTCGTCCGGTTTCCAATCGGCACTCGATCAAAGCGGCTGCCGGACGCGCTTCGACTTTGCTGATCTCGCCATAAGTCTCCAGCGTCTTGTAGTGCGTAACTGCATGGCGGCCATCGCCGTCCGGCACCACGGCCATTTTCTTGCGGTCACTCGGGCTGCGGGCAATATCGGTTTCTACGGTTCCCGCGCCAGGTCGCGGCGCGCCGCGGGTTAGAGCCAGATAGGTCCGATCAATCGTATGAGTTGCAAACAGATCCGACAGGCCCTTATGCGCCGCTTCCGTCTTGGCCACCACCAACACGCCCGTCGTGTCCTTGTCGATCCGGTGAACAATCCCGGGACGCTCGACCCCGCCAATTCCGGGAAGTGCGCCTTTGCAATGGTGGAGCAGAGCGTTGACCAATGTGCCTTGCCAGCTTCCTGGAGCCGGGTGCACGGCCATCCCGGACGGTTTATTGATCAGGATCAGGTGCTCATCTTCGAACAATACATCCAGGGGAATATCTTCCGGCTCAGGAATGGCCGGCACCGGTGCCGGCATGTCGACGCTGTACAGGACACCCGGCTCCACACCGCGTCGCGGGTCAATCTGCACCACGCTTTTGGAGCCGCGTTGCTCGGAGACATGGCCCTCTTTGATCAGCGTTTTCGCCCGCGATCGGGACAGCGCCTCGATCTGTTCGCTGAGGAAACGGTCAAGCCGGGTTCCCTTATCGGTTTCGCCTGCTAAAGCTGATAATTCTGTCATGAGATGGGTATAAACCTGTGCGGCGGAGAAGGACATGCTGTAATCGCAATAGCGGCAGCGAGCGGAGAGATCGGAACCATGAGCAAACTGACACGGCGCGGCCTTCTGGGGGCAAGCACCAGCATTCTTGGGCTGGCAGCCTGCAATAATGAACCCATTCTGGAGCCGGAAGCGCGCATTCTGGTGAGCGCCGACGAGCGCCCGGCCTATCCTGGCACAGTCAGCTTTATTCATGGCGTCGCCTCTGGTGATCCCCTGCCGGACAGCGTGATCATCTGGACGCGGGTGACCCCGGATGCGGCGTTCCCAGGAGATCCTGTTCCGATCAGCTATGACGTCTTTGAGGACGCGGAAATGCAGCGGGCCGTAAAGTATGGCCAAGGCTTTGCGTTCGCCGACCGGGACTACACGGTCAAAGTGAACCTATCCGACCTAGAGCCGGACAAGGAGTATTTCTTCCGGTTTCGGGCCAAGGTCACTTCGGGGGACATCGTCTCGCCGTCAGGCCGGGCCAAGACCACCGCAGCCGGCGGCGACAAATCGGTAAAATTCGCGGTGATCTCCTGCTCAAACTATCCGTTTGGCTTCTTCCATGCCTATCGCGAAATCGCCAATACGTCAGACCTCGATGCCGTCATCCATCTCGGCGACTATATCTACGAGTATGGCCTGGACGGTTATGGCGGCAGCGTCGGACAGCAGATCGATCGCAATCACGAGCCCCCCCTCGAAATCGTTTCGCTGGACGATTATCGCGCGCGTCACGCCCAATACAAAACGGATCCGGACCTGCAGGCCGCACACGCCGCCGCACCCTGGATAACGACCTGGGATGACCATGAGAGCACGAACAATTCCTATCGCTCCGGTGCTGAAAACCACAATCCGGAAGCAGGCGAAGGCAACTGGACCGACCGAAAGCAAGCCGCTGTACAAGCCTATCTTGAATGGATGCCCGTCCGCGATCCGGAAGTCGGAAAGCCACGTGAAGCGCTGTATCGCCGGTTTGATTTTGGTGACGTAGCCTCAGTAATCTGCCTTGAAACCCGCCTTACCGGGCGCTCCGACGAGATCAGTTGGTTCACCGAGATTGGCGGCCTTCCGGCTGCCGAAGTCCCGCTCGCAGCGGCGGCGACCATGCTGAAGGTTCAGGATCCAGAACGCACCATGCTCGGCGCAGCGCAGGAAGCGTGGCTAGATGCCGAGCTGAAAGATTCCACGGCCAAAGGCAAGGCCTGGCAGGTCCTCGCAAACCAGATCGTCATGGCGCGGGTTCGTCCGCCGAACTTTACTCAAACGCTCACAGACGCGCAGAAGGCTGCGCAGGACATTGGGTACATCCAACAACTGATCCCATTCAGCCAGCTCGGTCTGCCGTTCAATCTCGACGCCTGGGACGGCTTCCCGGCCGCGCGCGATCGGCTCTATACCAGCGCCAAGGAAGCAGGAGCGCGCCTCGTCACACTGACCGGCGACACACACACCGCCTGGGCGAACACCCTGGTGGACGCGCAAGATGAGCGCCGCGGAGTCGAGTTTGGCTGCACATCAGTGACGTCACCAGGCCTCGGTCAATACATCAAACAAGTGCCAGACCTCGGACCGCAATTCGCCGAGGCCAATCCAGAAGTGGACTATCACGACCCGTTTGATAGCGGCTGGACCCTGGTCACGCTAACGACCGATGACGTCCGTGCGGACTTCAAGAAGGTGACCGATGTCACCCAGCCGACCTACACATCGAGCGAGGCCGCAGCCTATGTCTCGAAACGGGACGGCGACAGCCTGACAGCCCTCGAACCGGCTTGATTTATCCGCCGCCGCGGCAACCTTGCCTGCGCTCATGATCCATGCTGTCTCAGCTCAAACTGAGACAGGAAATGGAGGGCGCAATGGGCGTTTTGGATGGTAAGGTCATTTTGGTCTGTGGCGGCGGCAATGGCATCGGCAAGGAATGCGCGCTTCTGGCCGCACGTGAAGGGGCGAAAGTCCTGGTCAATGACCTTGGCGGTGCGCTGACCGACGATGGCTCATCGTCCGGCGATGCCGGGCTTGCCGAACAGGTTGCCCAGGAAATTCGCGACGCAGGCGGCGAAGCGGCATCCAACTCTGAAAGCGTGACCGACATGACCGCCGTCCAGGGCATGGTCGAACAGGCCAAGGACACGTTTGGCGGCCTACACGGCATTATTAATCCCGCCGGTATCTTACGGGATGGCATGTTCCACAAAATGAGCGAGGATGATTGGAAGTCCGTCATCGACGTTCACTTGCATGGCTCATTCAATGTCACTCGCGCCGCAGTGGAACACTTCCGCGAGCAAGAGAACGGCAGCTTTGTTCTGTTTACGTCGACCTCCGGTCTGATCGGCAACATTGGCCAGGCCAATTATGCCGCCGCCAAGATGGGCATTGCCGGTCTGTCGCGCATCGTTGCAATGGAAGGCGACCGCAAGAATGTCCGCTCAAACATTATTGCTCCTTTCGCCTGGACCCGGATGATCGCATCTATTCCAGTCAAAGACGAGGAAGGCGCAAAACGTGTCGAGCGGATGCGCACCGGCATGCGCGCGGATCAGGTCGCGCAGCTGGCCGTCACCCTTTGCGCAGATAGGGCCAAGCATGTGAACGGCCAGATCTTCAGCGTGCGCGGCAACGAAGTGGTGCTGTTCAGCCAGCCGCGCCCAGTGAAATCGGTGTCACGTCTGGAAGGCTGGACGCCGGAAACTCTGCTCGAGCAAGGCTTTAGCGCCATGGAAGGCAGCTTCACCGATCTCGGCGCTACAACCTCTGTGTTCCCTTACCCGCCGGTCTAAGCTATTCCGTCCGGCGCAAGGCTTACAGAAAGTCAGCCTGGAGCAGAGTGCGCTGTAGATGGAAAACGAAGAACAAATTCAAGTCGAAGGCTGCGTCACGATAGAAAGCCAGCGCGTATGCGGGGACAATCTATCGGTTGCGGAAATTGGCGCTGCGCCTGACACGCCGGTTGAACCCTCCGAGGAGGTTGCGGCAGAACCAGGCCTGTTCGACTGGATGCAGCCTGTCCTGGACGATCCCATGGCCTGGGCCCGCGAGCACGTGCTCGATATGGCGGTGTTGCTACCGGTGCTCTGGCAGGTTGGTGCCATCCTCGCGGCGCTGGCGCTCGGCGTCCTGTTCGCGCCGCGTGTGCGCCAATTCGTCATGTCCGCGCTCACGCGCGTACCGGAAGGCACGCGTGTCTTGGTCGATGAGACGCTGCCGCGCTTGGTGCGTCCGGCATTGTGGGCTGCCTTTCTCTATGCAGCACAGGCCGCCATGGCCAGTAACAGCATGGACAGCACGCTTGTTCGAATTGCGTCCTCGCTGTCTGTCGCCTGGCTGCTCATTCGTCTCGTTACGACATTCCTGCCCCAGGGACTGCGCAAAACAGCGAGTTGGGTGATCTGGGTCTTCGCCGCTCTATATGCGCTGGGAATCCTAGACCAAGTGATCGCCTGGCTCAGCAGTATCGGCCCGCCCTTTGGTAATCGAACGATCAGTCCGGTCTTCGTGGTTCAGGCCATCCTGACGGTCGCCTTGTTTATGTTTGCCGCCAACTGGCTGGCCAAGAAGCTGAAAACCCGGGTCGATGATCTGCCGCAGGTCGAGCCTTCTTTGCGTATTCTAATGGGCAATGCGGTTCAAGTCGGTCTGTTCTTTGGGGCTGCGCTGCTGGCCATGGCTGGGCTCGGCATTCCGCTTTCAGGTCTCGCAGTCCTCGGCGGTGCCGTCGGCGTCGGTCTCGGGTTTGGCATGCAGCAAATCGTCGCCAACTTCATTTCTGGCGTCATTCTGCTAACCGATCGCTCAATCAAGCCCGACGACGTGATTGAGGTGGACGAGACCTATGGCGTCGTGAAGTCTCTTGGCCTGCGCTATGCGTCCGTCATCACACGGGATGGCAAGGAACATTTGATCCCGAACGAGATGCTGATCACCGACAAAGTGGTGAACTGGTCCTATTCCAACAAAGAAGTGCGCGTGAAACGTCGCCTGCGCGTGGAGTATGAATCGGATCTCCGCCAGGCCGTGGAGCTGGTCCAACAAGGCGCCATGGAAACCGACCGCGTCCTCGCGCGGCCAGCGCCGAAATGCCTCGTCATGGAGTTTGGCGATGAAGCGATCGAGATTGAAGTTCGCTTCTGGATCAACGATCCGGAAAATGGCGTATCGAATGTTTCGTCGGCGGTGATGCTCAACATCTGGGACAAGTTCAAGGAAGCTGGCATCGATATTCCGCTGCGCCATGAGGATGTGATGATCACGCCAGGCTCGACGTTGAAAGTCGAAATGGTGAAACAGTCCAAGGACGAAGACGCCTAGGCTCGGCCCTCTGTTTTCCATCCTCAAACCAAAATTAATCTAGCTTTGTTAGAGCGTTCGGACCGTTTGTTCTGAGATCCGACAATGCTGAACGCCATCAAATCGAACTGGCGCCTCGCGGCCTGCGCGTTTGGCCTCGGCCTCGTTCTGTTACTGCTCCATGGCCTGACCGGTGCGCCGGAAGGTGAGTCCTACAAGTTCAACCTGCCCTGGTTCGACGCCTTCAGAAACAGTTTCTGGGCTGGCGACCTCTATCCACGGTTCTTGCCAGACCTCTGGTATGGCATGGGCGGCTACGATTTCTTCTTCTATGCCCCAATGCCATTCTGGCTGTCGGCGGTGCTGGGCGAAGCAACATGTCCAGGGTGCGACAGTGGAACAGTGTTCGCCCTGGGCGGCGCCTGGATGATCATTCTCTCCGGCGGCACATTCTTTCTGTTCGCCCGCCGCTTCTTTGAGACCCGCTGGGCCGGTGTTGGTGGGATCGTCTACGCCGTCTTGCCTTATCATTACCTGATCGACTGGTTCGACCGACAAGCCGTCGGCGAAGTTGCGGCGATGGTTTTCCTGCCCTTGATTGCGCTTTCGATGATCCGATTGATTGAGGAAAAGAAAGGCGGCGCCCTGTTCGCATTGAGCTTTGCTGCGCTCGCCCTCAGTCACTTACCGACCACTTTGATCGCGCTGCACCTGCTGGCCGGGATAGGCATCTGGTTGCTCATCCGCGAAAGTGAGTGGCGCGGGCGGCTGGAATTGATCGCACGCTTCACTGTCTGGGGCGGATTGGGTGTGGCGTTGAGCGCCTTTTATTGGATGCCCGCGCTCGGTCTTCTGAGCAGCGTTTCGCCGGATATGCTGGCCACGGACTTTTATACGCCAACCGCCTGGCTCTTCCTGGACGGTCGGCCCGAGATTTCCTCAGAACGCGCACTGATCATGAAATGGGCGCTCGCGCTGGTCGTGGTCGTCGCGGGTGCGAGCGCGATGATCCTGCGCAGCGCGTCTCTGCAGGGGAAAGCAGCGCCGCCTGCATTGATCGTATGGATCATCGGGCCGAGTGTCTTCGCCTTCTTCTTCATGACTGTGTTCTCCTACCCGATCTGGGAAATCTGGATCCTAAACCGCGTCCAATTCCCATGGCGGAGCTTGGTGGTCGCGGACCTTTCTATCGCCCTCGGTGCCGTCGTGATCATGCGTAGTCTCTTCCGGAACCAAGGCGGCGGTGAGATTATGAAACACAGTATCCTCGCCGCCCTCTGCAGCATCGTCCTCGGTTTTACGCTGCTGGCGCAGGCCCCAAAAGTGACTGGAGCCGTGCAAGCCGGTCAGGCGCTTTCCGGGGCATTCAAGCCCGTGGGAACGCCCGAATATGTGCCACCTCAGTTCTTACAACCCGCTCTTGAGCGGTTTCGCGCGACTGTAACGGATGCCGACACGGGAGACGATCGCTACGATCTTTTCTTCGCCGAAATGGAGCGCAGCATCGCCGCTGCATTCAATGCACTGCAGGCTGACGCCCCCGGCGCCGTTTTGATCGCGCTGCCGCATGACCGGGTTCGGTTACAAGTGGATCTCGCTCAGGCAGCAGAGGTCCGCGTCCCGCTGCTCGCTTGGCCATATTGGCGGGCAGTGAAGGAACAAGGAGAGGCACTAACTCTCGGCGTTGATGCAGAGCTCGGCATTGTCACAGTGTCCCTACCAGAGGGCCCGTCGACGATCGAATTCAGTATCGCGGAAACCTTGCCTCAGAAGGTCGGTTCCACGATCAGTCTGCTGGCCTTTTTGCTTCTCATAATTGGATCCGCCTTCGGCACCCATCAGCGTAACTCCAGAGCTGAAAAGCCTTTGGCAACTTCTCCGCGCTAAGACAGGATCAAGCCTGCAGGAGCGCGCCGAATGCCCACACTGTCCATCATTGTTCCGATGTACAACGAAGAGGAAGCCTTGGATGGCTTCTTCAAGCGCGTGCAGCGTGTGCTCCAGACCGTGACCCCGTCTTATGAAATCATCTGCGTCAATGATGGCAGCCGCGATCTCACGCTGGCTCGCTTGCGCCAGGTCGCTGAGCGCGATGAACGGATCAAAGTGGTCAATCTTTCGCGCAATTTCGGCAAAGAAATAGCTCTGTCCGCAGGGCTGGATCACGCCGTGGGCGACGCCGTCATCCCGATCGATGCCGATCTTCAAGATCCGCCCGAAGTCATCCCCCTCATGGTGGCCAAATGGCGTGCCGGGGCGAAACTGGTCCTGGCGAAGCGACGCGACCGCTCGACTGATGGCTGGTTCAAGCGATTAACTGCCAGCGGTGCGTACTGGCTGTTCTCCAAACTAACGCATCCGCAAATTCCGCAGAATGTCGGCGATTTTCGCCTCATGGACCGCGATGTCGTCAACGCCATTAAACGGCTTCCGGAGCGATCTCGATTCATGAAAGGGCTGTTCGCCTGGATCGGATACGAAGCAGAGACGGTCGAGTATGACCGGGAAGCGCGTTTCGCCGGTGAAACCAAATGGAACTATTGGAAGCTGTGGAACTTCGCCCTGGATGGCATCACGTCATTCTCTTCGCTGCCGCTGCGCGTCTGGTCATATCTTGGCTTCGGCGTCAGCCTGTTCGCGATGGGCTATCTCGGCTTTACCATTGCCAAGACCATGATCTTCGGCCTCGATGTGCCGGGCTATGCGTCTTTGTTGAGCGTCATTCTGTTCTTCAATGGCGTGCTTCTGGTTGGCATCGGAGTGATCGGCGAATACCTCGCGCGGATATTCACGGAAGTGAAGGCGCGACCGCTCTACATTGTTTCTGAGACGATCGGCATGGAACCTGGGGTGAGCGCGAGTGTGACCCCCGAATTACAACGTCGCGACGCGGTCTAACTGAACAAGCGACCTTTTCTGATCCTGTCGATCCCAAGCACCAGGCCGCTCAGAACCATTGTTAGACCGAGGAACGCTGCCAGTTTCAGCCACCATGAATCGAACCGGTCTTCGCCGGTGACGTCCAGAATGTGAAACCGCCACAGGACGTCAAAGATACGCCAGCGCGAGGTGCGGACAGAGCGTACGTCTCCCGAAATGGCATCAATATAGATTCGCTGCTTGCCGGGCTCGTATTCCAGAATCCAAGCCGGCATTGGGCCAGCATACTCGCGGAGTGGGTTTTCCTGAATGAGATAAGTGACAGTCAAGGTTCCGAGCCCATCTGGTTTGTCACCAAATCGCGCCACCATCGCGTCTAGATCGGATTGGTGCAGAGGCGATCGCACGACACCGGTTGTGGCATCGATCATCGCTCGCGAAGAATCGCTTTCAACCATCCATACTGGCGCGTCGAGAAAGGCCTTCAATTGAATTTGGGTCACAGGCTCATCGAACATGGCGAGAGCCTCCTCCGCCGAAACTGCAATCGACATGTCCGACAGGGTCCCGTGATCGATCGCTGGCCGCCATGGATCGCCGCGAATTGTCTCGATTGGGAAAAGCGTGAAGAAGAGCCCGCTTGCCGTCCAGGACAAGAGCAGGATGCCGGCCACCAGACCCACAGTTTTATGGAGGCGCGCGACGCGCCGTGCCAGCAATGCCATTTGAAACCGTCCTTCGGTCAATCAGGTTTTAGCTGGCATATCCTTTGGCGGCGCAAAACGAGGCAAATGCGCCCTCTTCAGAAAATCTGGCGGATTCTCCAAACTTTAACAAAGAGTCACAATTTGCCTATTGACCACACTTGTAGTCACATTTAATGACCACACTTGTAGTCAAAAGGTGAGACGATGAGTCTGCAAATCACTCCGGCCGAACTCGAAATCATGAAAGTGCTGTGGAAGCATCCCGGCATAGGTGCGTCGGAAATCGTTGACGCGCTAGACGGCGAGCAGGACTGGAGCCCGCGTACGGTCAAAACGCTATTGTCGCGCCTGGTTGAGAAAGGCGCGCTGGAGACTGAGGCCGATGGCCGCCGCTATCTCTACCGTCCAACCGTCGCCAAGCGCGATTATCAGAAAAAAGAAGCCGGACAGCTGATCGACAAGCTGTTCGGAGGTCGCGCAGCACCGCTGGTCGCGCAACTGGCTGATGCTCGCGGGCTCAGCGATGACGATATCGAAGAACTCGAAGCTTTGTTGGGGAGACTAAAGCAATGAGCTGGACAGAAATGCACCCACTCGTACAGGAAGCCACTCTGACCACATTCGCCGTTGGCGTTCTGGTCCTGCTCGTCCTGGTCATTCGAAAGCCGTTTGCGATGCGGTTCGGTGCCAAAGCCGCTTATCTACTCTGGGCGCTGCCTCTGGCGCGCTTCGTGACGCCGCCGCTGCCAGGAAACTGGTCACTGGCCGGTCTGCTTGGCTTCAATCGCCCAGCACCCGTCGAAGAAACCGCAGCCACGCACGAATTCATCTGGACCCCGACCAATGAGTTTACGGCCCGTGTCGATGTAGACTCTGAAACGATAGTCGCGGCGGTTGAGCCGCCAATTCTCGCCTTCTCGGATGCCGCAGCACCATCTGCAGCTGCATCTGGAACAAGCTTGCTAGAGGCCATCCTGGTCCAGGCGCCCCTGATCCTGACGTGCGTCTGGTTTACCGGGATGGTTCTCTGGCTTGGTCGTTCGCTATATCAGCAACGTCAGTTCCTTGCTCTGATCCAAGCCGATTCCGAACCAGCTGAAGCCGCCACAACGGCCGAAACGGCGCGGATCGCGAAGCAACTTGGAATGAAGCGTGTGCCGGATGTCCGTGCGAGCCTCCTTTGCAGTGGTCCGTTGGTCACAGGCCTCACCAAGCCAGTCATTCTTCTGCCTATGTGGTTTGAGGAAGACTATGACGCGGCTGAACGCCGGGACGCGCTGGTGCACGAACTCATGCACCTCAAGCGCCGTGACCTATGGGCCTTCCAGGCCGCGCGCATCATCGCAGCAACGCAGTGGTTCAATCCCCTTGCCCATGTTGCCTTAAAAGCTTTTCGCACAGATCAGGAAGCAGCCTGTGACGCCGACGTGATCTCCCGTGCGAAACTGTCTCCTGCTGCCTATGGCAGGACCCTGGTCAAGGCTGCACGCCTTGCCCGTCCTTCAGATCGTCGCATCGCAGCGGCGAGCCTGACCCTCGCTCATCCCATAAAAGAAAGACTAATAATGATGACGCATCCCACTCCCACTTTGCGCAGCCGGCTCATGGGGGGCACGCTCGCTGTGGCTCTCGGAGCCGGTGCGATTTTTGCCACGGCGTCGTGCACGTCCTCTGTTGCTCAAGAACTCGATGGTGCTCCGCAAGAAGAGCAACTCGCTGATAACAAAAATCGCAAAGTAATTGTTCTGGATGATCTAACGGATATGAACTTCGCGTTCACCGTGGATGGGGAAACCTTCTCCTTCGATATGGCCGACATGCCGCCTATGCCTCCAATGCCTGAGATGCCCGCAATGCCAGGGTTTGACGGAATGATCTTTGAGCAGGACGGAAACAGCTTCCATTTCGAATTCGACACCGAGAAACTCGCAGAGTTGGAAGCCATGGAAGACTCGCCGGCGTTCGCCGAGTGGGAAGCCAAGATGGAAGCCTGGGGCGAGGAAATGGAAGACTGGGGAGACGTCGTTGAAGAGCGCGCCGAAGCCTGGACCGAAGAGATGGAGCCTCACATTGAACGCTGGGCAGAGCTCCACGCAGAGAATCTCGAGAACCATATTGAACTGATGGTTGAACGCTCTGAATTCAAAGCAGAGCATGCAGAACGCCTGGCAGAACGCGCCCAAGCTCAAGTCGAGCGGGAAGCCGCCCGCGCCGAACGCCGCAATGTCTGGATCATGCGCGCCAACGGCGATGACGAGGAATATGAAGGCGTCACGTCTCCTGAGACCCGCGATTTCGGGACCAGCAATTTCAGCAAGGTCGATGTCGGCAGTGGGATCTCCGTGGTCTACACACAAGACCCCAACGCTTCCGTCACCGCTAAGCTCGAGCGTGGCAGCTGGGAACAAGTTGAAATCAAGGTCGATAACGACACCCTCGTTGCCAAGAAAAAGCCAGGCGTCAGCTGGGGCCGTCGCGGCCCGCGCCTGACCGTCTATGCAGCTTCGCCGAACCTTTCTTCCATAGACACTGGCTCTGGGTCTTCCTTCAAAGGCAGCATCGTCGCCGGTGACCTGGAAGTGGATGCTTCAAGCGGTTCATCCGTCAGCATTGAAGGGGCCTGCCAGACGCTAGATCTCGACGCATCATCCGGGTCCAGCGTGTCCTTGCAGAAGCTGGAATGCACCAGCGCAGATGTCGATGCTTCCAGCGGCTCATCGATCCGTATCTACGCGTCGGCCAGCGTCGACGTCGATGCCTCCAGCGGCTCGTCGATCACAGTCAGCGGCAATCCGTCGGATGTCACCAAGGATACATCCAGCGGCGCTTCTGTCCGGATCCAATAGGTCCCCAATCTCCCTGGAACCCAACGCACAGGTTCCCCTTGAGAGAAACCCCCGCTTCTGGCGGGGGTTTTTTTGTTGCCTTGCCGAAATCCAGACATCACAAGGATTGCCCTTGCCCCTATCCACTTTTGGTCAGTAGTCTCCTTAACGAAAAGAGGGAGGAGGCGTCGATATGACAGACCATGAGCATGACGTGCTCGTGATCGGGTCGGGGGCTGGCGGCAGTATGGCCGCCTATGTGCTCACTCAGGCCGGGGTCAAGGTGCACATGCTGGAAGCGGGACGCAATTACGACCCGGTTGAGGAAACCCCGATATTCTCCGAGAACCGCGACGCCCCACTGCTCGGCACTGCAACACCAGACAAGGATTTCGGGTTCTACAACGCGACCATTGATGGCGGTTGGGACATTGACGGTGAGCCCTATTCTTCAGCTGAAGGATCAGAGTTTAAATGGTGGCGAACCCGGATGCTTGGGGGTCGCACCAATCACTGGGCCCGCAACTCGTTCCGCATGGGCGAATATGACTTCAAACCGAAATCGCGGGATGGTCTTGGGTTTGACTGGCCCATCAGCTACGAAGAGCTCGCACCGTGGTATGATCGGACTGAAAAGCTGATCGGCGTCTATGGGGTCAATTCTGGCCTGTCCAATCACCCCGATAGCGGCACAGGGGTCTTGCAACCCCCACCAAAGGCGCGCGTACCAGAGCTATTCGCAGCTGCCGCAGCCGCCGATATCGGAATTCCTTGCGTGCCAGCCCGCCGCGCTGTCCTGACACGAGATCCAGGCGACGGCCGCTCGCCATGTTTCTGGGCCACGGATTGTGGCCGAGGGTGCAATATTGGCGCGGCCTTCCAGACAACGACATCCCTTTTACCATGGGCGCGCGAGACCGGCAGACTGTCCATCACGACCGACGCCATGGTCTATGAAATCACCACCGGAGAGGACGGACAGGCCAATGGCGCGCGCTACATAGACAAAACGACTGGCGAGCACCGTTTCATCGGAGCCCGCGCGGTGGTTCTGGCCGCCAGCGCGGCTGAGAGCGCGCGAATCCTGCTGAACTCGAACGCCAAAGATACGGGCGGTCTCGCCAACTCATCTGGGCAGATTGGGCGCAACCTGATGGACACGGTCGGATCCGGCATAACCGGTCAGATCCCGGGTCTGGAAGATCGCCCGCGCTACAATGAAGACGGGGCGATGGGCATGCACGTCTACATCCCTTTCTGGCTTTATGAGGAACAGGCCGCTGGGCAACTCGACTTCCCCAGAGGGTATCATTTGGAAATCTATTCCCAATTCAGCGCGCCGGGTGTCGGCTGGGGCGCAGGACTTGATGGCTATGGGCGCGGCGCGCTGGAATCCGCGCGGCGATACTATGGCAGCTTCATCCACTTCGCCCAGCGTGGCGAGATGATCCCGAATGAGAATTGCTTCGCCGAAATCGACGCCGAGCAAAAAGACAAGTTCGGGATCCCTGTCCTCAAGTTTCACTACAAGCATTCTGAGCACGAGTATGGCCAGGTCGCCCACGCGCAGCAGGCTTCAATCGAACTGATTGAGCGAATGGGCGGCCGTGTCGTCAGCGACGTGAAAGCTCCAGCGGACGCGATTGCTGCCGGAGGCGAGATCATTCACGAGATCGGCACAGCGCGCATGGGCGCCAGCGCCGCGGACTCAGTGACCAATAGTTACGGGCAGACATGGGATGTACCAAACCTGTTCATTCTCGACGGCGCAATCTTCGCCTCCAAAGCTCACAAGAACCCGACCTTGTCGATCCTTACGCTAGCCATGCGCGGCGCCGATCACCTGGTAAATGAGATGAAGCGGGGCGCGCTATGAGCAGGCTTAGACTTCCCGAAACCGATCGCCGAACGACTCTGAAATGGCTGCTCGCCGGACTTGGGGCAACCCCTGCGCTCGCGGCATGTTCGCCGTCACAGACATCGACGGGTCCTGACTTGTTGCTCGGCGTTCCGAACCCGGTCTCCGGTAGGCCCTATGGGGCCGACCCGGATTTGATGAATCCTGTCACCCCCTGGGATCTGACCATGACGCCAGCCCAAAAGGATCTGGTCTCTGCTTTGGTGGATCTGGTTGTGCCGCCAATGGACAACGCTCCATCCGGCAGTGCTCTGGGTTTACAGAATTTCGTCGATGAATGGGTGTCCTCCCCTTATGAACAGACGCAAGCGGATCGCGAAAACCTCTTCGCTATGTTCGAATGGCTCGAACGAGACGTTCGCAGCGCCGGAGGGGCCTCCTTCGCGAGCGCACCTGAAACACAACAGACCGGCGCACTTGATCAGATCGCGTGGTCTGATCGTGTCGCTGATGGCCTGGAGCCTCACGCCGCGGCTTTTGATCGGTTCCGCAATCTCGTCGTCTCGGCCTATTTCGCATCCGAGCCGGGGAGCGCCTGGCTGGGCTATATCGGAAATCAGCCCTCAATGGGGGACTATGCAGGTCCCACAGCAGAAGCCCTCGAACACTTGCAATCCGCCCTGAATGAGCTGGGGCTCGACATGCCGGAAGGACTTTAATCGGATGAATAACACAGCGACGCCTCTACGCCTGATCGGAGCGTGCACCGCCCTTCTGGTCGCCAGTGCCTGCACAATGAATGCGCCGATAGCGAACGCGCAGGACAAGCTGACACTGTTCGATGGCAACACTCTGGATGGCTGGACGGTAACAGCGGAGAACCCCGATAGCTTCCGTGTCGAAGATGGCGCGATTATCGCTGAAGGACCACGGGCACATTTATTCTACGATGGCGAGCACGGCACGGAGTTCACGGACTTCGAACTGTCTTTGAAAGTCATGACCCAGCCCGGCGCTAATTCCGGAGTTTACTTTCACACAAGCTATCAGGCCGAAGGATGGCCGAGCATAGGCCTCGAAGCGCAGGTGAATGCGACGCAATACGACTTTCGCAAGACAGGCAGCCTGTATGCGATTGCCGATGTTCGGGTCTATGCGACTGATAGTGAGGTGCCCGCGCTTGGCTTCGATTCAAATGCTTATATCACACGTGATGCTGCGCCCCATGCAGACCAAGAGTGGTTTGACTACGTGATCCGGGTTGAAGATGGAACGGTCACGACGCGGGTGAATGGCGAGCTTTTGGTACAGTGGAAACAACCAGACGATTGGGCCAATCCTGACATTCGCCTCTCTTCAGGAACGTTTGCCTTACAGGCCCACGACCCCGATAGCCGAGTGCACTATAAGGATATTGTGGTGCAGAAACTGGACTGATCGGTTCGGCCATACACATTCTGCATAATTGAATTCAGGGGCCGCGCCCTACCCGGACGGTCCCGACGCCGCCATCTTGCCTGCAACGCAACACTTATGGAGGCAATCATGATTGAGATCAGACGCTTTTCCGACCTAGGAACATTTGAGAATGACTGGCTAAACGCCCACTACCACTTCTCGTTCTCGCACTATTACGACCCAGCCCGAATGGGCCATGGCAAGCTACGTGTGTGGAATGATGATACGATCCGGCCAGACACAGGCTTTCCACCGCACGGCCACCGCGACATGGAAATCATTACCTATGTCCGTACCGGCGCAATCACGCACCAGGATTCCATGGGAAATAAGGGCCGAACGGAAGCTGGCGACGTTCAGGTGATGAGCGCCGGGAATGGGGTTCAGCATTCGGAATGGAACGCAGAGAGCGAAGACACAACTTTGTTCCAACTCTGGATCGAACCTTCGAGCAATGGCGGCGAGCCGGACTGGGGCGCGAAACAGTTTCCCAAAGCCGACCGCTCTGGAGAATGGGCTGTTCTGGCAAGCGGCGGCGGTGAAACCGGCGCCTTGCCGATCCGCCAGGATGCCGCGGTGCTTGGGGCAACCCTGAAAGCCGGTGAAACGCTGGACTATCAGGTCAACGAAGGTCGTTATGGCTATCTGGTCCTCGCCGCAGGTTCAGTTGAGCTCAACGGCGAGGTCCTGAATTCGCGTGACGCCGCTGCGATTACCGGTGCTGCGAGCCTCAAATTGACCGGGGTCGAAGACGCCGAAATCGTGTTTGTGGACACGATTTAACCCACGCTCTCACGCAAGTGATTGGAACAGGATGGAATTTTGCCCTATATTCTATCCTGTTCTACTCAGGAAAGGACTAAGCCCATGAAGACCATCTTTGCCGCCATAGGCGCTCTGGCGATCCTCCCAACAGCTGTCGCAACCGAAGTCGCCGTGACATATAGCGATGATTTCGCCGAAGAACTCAGCGAGAATTTTGGTGAACGCGAAGGCGAAACGCTGACTGAGGAGATCATTGAAGATCTTGACCGGGCCTTCGACAAAGCCGGTGTCGCGCCCGCGCGCGTGGACGTTATGATCGTCAATGCAAAACCGAACCGCCCCACGTTTCAACAAATGAGTGACAGACCAGGACTGGACCCTATCCGCTCCATTTCTCTCGGCGGAATGAAGCTAGAGGGAACAGCTTATGACGCAGACGGAAACATTCTGGCCACACAGGAATATGGCTGGTTCGAAAACAGCATCCAAGACGTCATCGGATCGGGAACATGGACAGATGCAAACCGTGCATCGCGGCGCTTCGCCAAGAAGTTTGCCGCGCAGCTGAGCGACAGCTAACCCCGGTCTCCCGGATAGATTTCGCGGCCATCGACCTCGAGCCTGAAAAGGTCGGGCCGCGAATAATGCCCGGCGGGGTCACTCGCCACCTTGCAGGCCCTGGCAAGCGCCAGATCGGCATCTGCCACCAGAATCCCCTCTTCGTCTGACAGCAAACCGGCCACGACTTCGCCGCGTGGATCGATGATTGCTGCGCCGCCATTGTGGTCAAATTCATAGAGCGATTTAAAGCGCTCAGGCACGTGTTCCTGCATGCGGATCCCTGCAGAGCAGATCACCCAGGCTGCGGCCTGGCTTGCGAAGGCCCGGCTGAGCAGCAATTGCCGCGCCCAGACCGGCTGGCTCGGCGCCTCTTCCGGCTCTCGCCCTGGCCAGGCGGCGACGTGCACATCGACGCCCTGCGCCATCAGCGCATAAGCTGGCAGGACGGCATTATGTTCCCAGCAATTCAGGCTCGACAGCCGGCCCCAGTCGCGCTGCACCGGCACCAGACCCTTGGCGTCGCCGTCGCCCCAGATCGAGCGCTCATGATGTGTCGGTTTGATCTTGCGATGCCGGTTCAAAAGGCTGCCATCTTTGCCGATGGTCACCATGGTGCAGTAAAGCGTCGCCTCGGTTTGCGGGTCGAGCTCATTGACGCCAATGACGATATCGGCCCCGGCGCGCTTCGCTGCTTTGCCGAGCGCCTTCACTTCCGGACCATCGAGGCGCACACCATTCTTCAGAAGCTCGCCAGCAGCTTGCCACCAGACATCCGACAAGGGGCTGTCGATGAAGAAAGGATAGCCCGGCAGCCAAGCTTCTCCGAATGCGATCACGTCGGGTTTGTCTTTTGCCGCCTTGTCGATCCAATCGAGCGCAATCTCGAGACTGGCTTGTTTATCAAACAGGGCGGGCGCAGCCTGCACGGCACACAATCGAACGATATCAGTCATGCTTCCCGATACGCACGATCAGACACGCCAATCAAGTCGATCACGAAAAGTTTGGGTCAGTGTTGCCTGTCCTAAACAAGGTACTTCGCGCGTAGTTTGTCCGTTTCGGCGGTGCCGACGCCCAGGGTTTCTGCGAGATAGGTGTCGACGCTTCCAGCCCGCTCGGTGATGGTGTCGAGCGCCCCGTGCAGGAATTCGGCGCTGACCCCGACGAAGGGATGATAGACCTCATCGTCAAAGTCCTTGCCGATATGCTGATTGAACATGCGCGCCATTTCCGGCAGGCGTTCGGCGACATTAGCGGCTTCATTGGTGAGTTCGTAATCGGCGAAAATCGTATCCCGGTCGACGCCGAGGACATGGTGCGTCAGGGCACACAGGATACCTGTACGATCCTTCCCAGCCGCACAATTCACGACGGCGGCGTCGCCCTCGTCCAGATCCGCGAGCGATGAAAACCAGTCCGAAAACGTCTCAACATGCTGAGGCTTGAACGGCGCTTCGCGATAATAGTCGACCATCCAGCCGCGCGCTTGCGGCGCATCAACCGCGACTTCTGAAAGGAAGCGGACGTGCGGCGCCTGGGCAGCATGCCCGAGGTCGCTGGAGAGAACCGTCACGCCTTCGACGGGCCAGCGGTGGCCGTGGCGCTCACGCTCATCCGGACGACGCAAATCCGCCTGGATCTTGATACGATAGGTTTCAAGCGCCGCTAAATCGGCCTCGCTCGCTTCCCCGAATTGTGCAGAACGAAACAGCGAACCGGTGCGAACTTTGGCACCGTCTGCACCCCGATATCCGCCAAAATCGCGAAAGTTGCGAACATTCTCGAAGCTTTTGACCCTGTCTTGCATGAGGTCTCCTATCTAAACGGTGGTTCGTCGAACGCGCGCAGTTTTCGGCTATGAAGAGCGGCCCCTTCACTAGCGAGCTTCTCAAGCGTCGCGACGCCGATCTGCAAGTGCTGCCCGATCGATTTTTCATAGAACTTATTGGCTGCACCCGGCAGTTTGATCTCACCGTGTAGCGGCTTGTCGGACACGCAGAGCAAAACACCATATGGCACCCGCAGGCGGAAGCCGTTCGCGGCAATCGTAGCGCTTTCCATATCGATCGCGATGGCCCGCGACTGGTTGAACCGGCGGGCACTGTCGGTGAAACGAAGCTCCCAGTTTCGGTCATCAGTCGTCACAACCGTACCCGTGCGCAGGCGCTTCTTGAGCGTTTCGCCGCTCTCGCCGGTCACGTCCGCAGCCGCTTCCTGCAGGGCGACCTGCACCTCGGCGATGGGCGGGATCGGAATATCTGGAGAGAGCACATCATCCAGAACGTGGTCATCGCGCAAATAAGCGTGGGCGAGGACATAGTCCCCGATCGTCTGGCTGTGGCGCAGTCCGCCGCAATGCCCCACCATGATCCAGCATTCCGGTCTTAGCACCGCCAAATGGTCAGTGATCGTTTTCGCGTTAGACGGGCCGACGCCAATATTGACGAGCGTAATGCCGGACCCATCTTCTGCGGTCAGGTGATAAGCTGGCATCTGGAACCGGCGCCATGGCGCATTATCGATCTGCTCGCGCGCATCCTTGGTTTGGCCATCCACCACGAGACCGCCAGCGACGGAAAGCTCCTTGTAGCGTCCGCCATTGCGAAGCTCTTCGAGGCCCCAGTCGACAAAGGCGTCGACATAGCGATGATAGTTGGTGAACAGCAAATAGCGCTGAAAGTGCTTTACCGGTGTGCCGGTATAGTGCTGCAGGCGCTTCAGCGAGAAGTCCGTCCGCGGGGCATCAAACAAGGCCAGCGGGCGATGGTCATATGGCTCAAACAGTTCGCCGTCGGCGATCTCGTCGCCAATATCGGACAGCTGAGGAGACGGGAACCATTTCGCGAGTTCTGCCGGGTTGATTTCGTCGAGGCCGTTGGCCTGCCCCTGCTCCCAGACATAGGCATAGGGAATTTCCGTGGTCGAACGCCGAACATGCACCGAAACATCATAGTCTTGCAGCAATAGCTCGAGCTGTTCACTCAAATACCGGCTGAAGAATTCTGGCTGTGCGATTGTGGTCGAGTAGGTGCCCGCTTCTGACATTTTGCCAAAAGCGCGAGAGATCGGCGGTGGCGGCCCGTCGGGATTATATTCGATCACGAGCTCGGGATAGCAGAATGCGCCATCCGCGCGAGCATCTGGATCGGGTGTCTTACCGTCTCGGAGGAAGTCTTGAAGGGCAGAGCAAAGCGCATCGACCGCTTCTGAATAGAGCTTTTCCAGCTCATTTATTATGGTTTTTGTATTTTCTAGTTTTGTCATGGCCTCCTTTGCCGCAAACCCGTTTCGGGGTCAACGGCGCGGGGCTGCACGGCATGGCACCTATTCCGGTTTGATCCGGTAGAGCCTGACAACACCATCAGTCTCGGTCAGACCATCGGCGGGCTCCAGCCAATCAGGAATATCGTCGCGGTTGAGGTGCGCCGCCAAGCCGCCCGGCCACATCTCGCCATAGCGCGTGGTCTCTCGCAGGCCTTTGCAAAACACGAGGTGGGTCGCTTTCAAGTCGAGCAATTTTTCATGTGCATGGTCAGCCGGAGCGATCAGCACCTCGTTCGATCGTTCCAATCCTTGAATATTGCGATGGTAGGGACCAGCAAAAACCGAATGCGGGGTTCGCGCCAGGATCTGCGGACCGAGATAGATGGGCGCCTGAATCCGAAGGAGCGGTTCCTTACGTATACTGGAATAGGCAGATGGCGTGATGCATTCAACGTTCTTCGCAGGCGCCAGGCGGCTCGGAAACTGCGCTGATATGTTTTCCCAGGTAATCGGCGACAAGATGAGCACGGCGAAAATCAAACCGAGAAGCGGCTGCGCCCCGCCTTTCGCCCGCCAGCGCGCAAATAGCATACCGACCATCCACCCAGCCCCGATCGCCGCAAACACATGCGAAAAGGACTGCCCGCGGATCTGCCAGATGGTGGTCACGATGGACAAAGCGAACAAGAGTGCGAGCCCGATGCGCGCTGTCCTCTGGTCTTCGCTTGAAGTAACGATCATCATGGTTGTCGCCAAGCTGGCAACGGCCAGAAACCCAAACACCCAGACCACGCGGCCCGGTTCTTCGGCGATCAAGATAGAGAGCGGCTTTGCCTCTCCGACCATGTTGAGCCAGGACAATCTCACTGAATCTGAGACTGTCGCATACGGGTCAGCCAGGCAGGCCGGATTGACCGCGATGATCACCGCCAGGGTCAACGCACCAGCGATTGCACCAGCGATGAGGCGTGTCCACCATGTGCCAAGCACTCCGCCGAAAACACCGAGGAGCATGAACAATCCGCCGCCGACCAGGAAACCAGCCCAGTGCGAGGTTCCATATGCGTCGCAGGTGAACCGGGCGGATGACCCCCCCGGCGCATCGAGTACGTAGAACAGGCAGGCGAAGACGATCAGAGCAAATCCAAACACCCCCAGACGCACCCCTTCGCGATGTCCGCGAACAATCCAGAACAGGCCCATGATCGCGATCAACCCACCGACATAGGGCAAGGATTCAAGCGCGATCGAGAGCATCGCAGTCACACAAAGCGCGAGCACAATGCCAGACCGATTGCTCAGCGTCGGCGATAGTACTGCGGTAAACCCGGCCAGAGTAAGAACAACGACAAAGCCGTGATGATCGATCCTGCCCGGCCAAAAATTGAAAACCGCGGCAGAGGTGGCAAAGAAGATCAAGCCAAAGGCCTGCCCGGCTCTGTTCAACTGCAAACGCTGCATGATCTGGGTCAAAAAGGTAAATGCTGCGGCCAACAAAATCAGCGGCCAGACGCCAATTGCGAGCGATTCTGCAGCGGTTTGTCCAAGAAAAGGCCGCAGCACCAGGATCAGGCCTGCGATAAACAGATCCGGCAGCCGGGACCAATGCATCTCGCCGCCTTCCGGGGTCAGAAGACGGGCTTGGTCAACGTCAAACCAGCTTTGTCCATCGATCATGTCGCGAATTTGCTGCAGGCGCATCAAGTCGTCGGCATCAGGCATCCAACCTGCGAACACATCGGTGATGCGCGGCAATAACATCAACAGAAAGGCCGCTGCTACGGCCCAGACCGCCCATTTACCATCAATAAGCCCGCCAGCAGGGCGAATGTGTGAAGACGCCATTAGTAATTTGCTCCCGGGGCCTTACCCGTCCTTAAGTATAGTCGCGCTATCGCATAGGGAGGTTACTGAAAGGCTTCACCCATGCGCCGCGCCTTTGAAGGGTCCAATCCATACGCTCAAAGCGACGCCGCTGAACCCCGCATCGCCGTGACCATTCCGTGTTACAATGAAGCGGTGACGATTGCCAAAGTGATCGCCGATTTCAAAGCCGCCCTGCCCGACGCAGATATCTATGTCTTCGACAATAACTCGACCGACAATACCGCCCAGATCGCGCGCGATGCAGGCGCCATCGTTCGGTCAGAGCGCCGCCAGGGTAAAGGCCATGTTGTGCGCCGTATCTTCTCTGATGTGGAAGCCGATATCTACCTGATGGTGGATGGAGATGACACGTATGACGCTACAGTCGCCAATACGCTGATTGAACTTCTCAAGCGCAATCATGTCGACATGGTCGTCGGCACCCGCGCAGACGTGACCAAGGATGCCGGCCGCGAAGGGCACGCGTTCGGCAACAAGATCTTCAACAAGATTTATGGCCGCCTGTTCGGTAAGCAGTTTTCGGACATATTCTCCGGCTATCGCATTTTTTCACGCCGTTTCGTGAAATCCTTCCCAGCCGTGTCCAGCGGTTTCGAGATTGAGACCGAAATGTCGGTGCATTGCAGCCAGCTCGGAATCTCCACGCTCGAACGGCCGACACATTACGGGGTCCGCCCGGATGACAGTCATTCGAAGTTGCGGACGTTCAGCGATGGGTTCCGGATCCTCGGCATGTTCGCCATGTTGGCCAAGGAAACTCGGCCTGCAGCTTTCTTCGGAGCGATCGGACTGGCGCTCGTCGCGCTTGCTGGCATTCTCGCCGCGCCGCTCGTCCTGACCTATTTCGAAACCGGCCTCGTCCCACGTTTCCCAACCGCGATTCTGGCGACGAGCCTTGTCATGATGGCCTCTATCTCGGCTGTCTGCGGATTGATCCTCGATAGCCTGGCGCGCGCGCGAACCGAGGCCAAGCGCTCCGTATTCCTCAGCTATCCGGCCCGGGACTGGACAAGATGAGCAGATTGCAAGTGAGCAAGTTTGCCCGATTTGCAGGTGTCGGTGGCACCGGCTTCGTCGTCGATACAGGCCTTACATTGTTGCTCATCCATCGCGGTATCGATCCGTTCACATCACGCATCTTCGGTATCCTGTTCGCGATGATCACCACGTGGCGGCTCAATCGCGCTCTGACTTTTGGCGCCAGCCGCACGAGTCAGACCAGCGAGGGCGCTCGTTACTTTATGGTCGCGACCCTAGCGGCGATCTTGAGCTACGCCATTTACACGGCCTTGCTCGTCAGCATTTCGGGTTTTCCACCGGCGCTTGCCATTGTTATCGCGGTCGGAACCACAACGCTGGTCTCATTCCTCGGATATAGCCGGTTCGCGTTCAAGACCGCCGTCTGACCAGGTGCCCCATTTTGCGGCCGGGTTTGGCTTCGCGCTTCCCGTAAAGCGTCAGGATCCCGTCCGCTGACAAAACATCCGGCGGCACCAAGGCTTCCTCGCCCAGAAGATTCAGCATCTCGACATCATGATAGCGCGTGACCGGGCCAAGCGGCCACCCGGCAACAGCGCGGATATGCTGCTCAAACTGACCCGTCGCGCAGGCTTCCGGCGTCCAGTGTCCGGAATTGTGGACTCGCGGCGCGAACTCGTTGGCGAGCAGTGTTCCATCTTCGAGAACAAAGAATTCCAGCGCCAGCACGCCGACATAGTTCATTGCATGCGCGAGCGCCTCAGCCGCCGCTTCGGCGCGCTTGGTGACATCTTCATTTAGGTCACTCGGCACGACCGAGCGTTTCAAGATTCCGTTCACATGCTCGTTGCGTGGCAGGTCATAGCAAAGCGTGTCTCCGACCGCGTCGCGAGCGATAATCACGGATACTTCCCGCTCGAACGGCACCATGGCTTCAAGAATACAGGGCGCGTTTGCAAGCGCCTTGTGAGCGGCCTCAAAATCATCGCCGGATTCAAGCCGAACCTGGCCCTTGCCATCATAGCCGTCGCGCCGCGTTTTCAGGATCCCGCGTCCGCCAAACACCTTTAGTGGCGCGGCGATGTCTTCAGGGCTGTTCACCTCGGCAAAGTCCGCCGTTTCAATCCCGCAGTCTCGCAAGAACGCCTTCTCGACCAGTCGATCCTGCGAAACTTCCAGCGGCTGTGATCCCGGGCGGACGGATATGCCGGCATCGATCAACGCCTTCGCAGCTTCGACCGGAACGTTTTCAAACTCGTACGTGACGACATCGCAGCCTTCGGCCCAGTCAATCAGCGCCTCGATATCGGTATAGGCACCGAGCGCGTGGCTGGCGGAAACGCGCGCTGCCGGACTGTCATGCTCAGGGCAATAAATCGAGACGTCAAAGCCGAGTTGGGCTGCGGCGCTCGCCATCATGCGCCCGAGCTGGCCGCCGCCAAGAATTCCGATCGTGGCGCCAGCGGTCAGAGCATTCATGTCTGCGGCGTCTCCTGGACCGCGGCGGTCTGCGCCGCTCTGAATGCATCCAGCTTTTCAGCTACACTCGCATCCTCCAGCGCGATGATCGACGCAGCGAGAATACCGGCATTCGCTGCACCGGCCTCACCGATGGCAAGCGTCCCGACAGGAACCCCTTTCGGCATCTGGGCGATCGACAACAAACTGTCGATTCCGCTCAAGGCACGAGATTGTACAGGTACGCCGAGTACCGGGAGCGGCGTCATCGATGCGGCCATGCCGGGCAGATGCGCTGCGCCGCCTGCGCCCGCAATGATGACCTTCAGGCCATTCGCCTTGGCGCTAGTTGCGTACTCGTAAAGGCGCTGGGGCGTGCGATGTGCAGATACGATTTGCGCTTCATAGGCGACACCAAGCTCGTCCAGGATCGCGCAGGCTTTCTCCATCACAGGCCAGTCCGACTGACTGCCCATGATGACGCCGACGAGCGGAGTATCACTATTCGAGGTTTGGGCCATTCGGACCCCCCATCTCAAAGCGCGCAACATAGAAATCTCGCCTGCCGCGTCAACCACTGAGAGTCTTGCACAAGACTTGTGAAACACTGGGCTTCGCAGGCGAGTTCCGCTACGCTTCGAAAATGCCTGAGTCGCTGGACAAGACCACAATGGATCGCCGTTATGCAGAACGCTGCCGGGCGCGCCGCGATCTGCTCGCAGCGATTGGCCTCGACCCACAATCCTTGCCTGTGCGCGAGCGCGCCGCAATTGAGGCGCTGGCAGGGGAAGTGCTGAGCTTGCGCGAAGACCGGGCTCGCCTGAAACACGAACTCGAAACCGCGGCGCACCTTGCCGACCGGGACGCGCTGTGCCCGATCTTCAATCGCCGCGCGTTCGAGCGTGAACTTGCCCGAGAGATTTCACTCGCTGAGCGGTATGGGACGCCGCTTTGCATGCTGTTTATCGATCTAGATCGGTTCAAGCTGATCAATGACCGATTCGGCCACGCGACAGGCGACACAGTGATAAAGCACGTCGCTGAAACGCTCGTCGAAAACCTCCGCCAGAGCGACATTGTTGGGCGTCTCGGGGGCGATGAGTTCGGGATCGCTTTTACCCACGCCGAGCTGTCAGATGCCAAGATCAAAGCGGCGAAACTTGAGTCGCTCATCGGCGCGATCGTGGTGCGAGATGCCGAGAATAACGGACTCGAATCGGTCCATCTCGGGGCATCTTGCGGAGTCGCGGAATGGCGTCGCGGGCGCAATGCGGCAAGCCTGATCGCTGAGGCAGATGAAACCATGTTTCGCCGCAAAAACGAAAAAAAGCGGGCGCGCGAGGGCGCTGGCACGCAAGATCGTTTCTAATTATAAATTCATCCCGGCCGGATCGTGACTCTGTCTTCGACCTATGGTTATCTGTTGCCGATAAGTCACAGAGTTCATTTCACGGAGAGAAGGAGCCTGCCTATGTCGCTGCAAGGTCGAATCGAAGAGCTGAGAAAACGCCATGAGCAAATCGACGAGAAGATCCACGAAGAGCAGAAACGACCGGCGGGCAATGACATCATCCTGAAAGATTTAAAGCGACAGAAACTTCGACTTAAAGAAGAGATCGGTATGTTGAGGGCGAGCTAGGCTCTGACATGTCGCACAAGCGCCCGGTCAGCGCCTGAGAAACGCTGACGGGAGCGCGCAAATGGATAAACCAGTTACCCTGATCATCGGGCTTGGGAAAACGGTGGGCGAGTCTGTCGCACGCCGTTTTCTAGATGAAGGCCATGCGGTGCTTGCCGTCGATCCAGACACGGCGGCGCTTGACGAGCTGCGCAAGACAACCGGCGATAAGATCGCCTATCATCATGGCGCTACGCATACGAAACTTGGCCTGCGCAATGCAATGGCGGCAGCGTTGGAAACCTACAATTTCGTGGACAACGTGGTCTGCATCCCTCCGCTGCCGGAGCCGGATCGCCTGCTTGAACTGGAAATGGAAGATTTCGAATCGGTTCTGATGAAAACCGTCCGCGGTGCCGTTCAAACTCTTCGTGTGTTTACGCCGGAAATGATCGCTGAGCGACCCGTGACGGAGAATGCTGCGGACCGATCGCGCCAGACCGGTACGTTTACTTTCGTGCTCTCTCTTGGCGCGCAAATGTCCCAGCCGGGCTGGTTCAGCGAAAGCGCCTCGCAGCATGCCATTCTCGGCATTGTCAGAGCCGCGGCGATTGAGCTCGCTGATGAAGCGGTCCGGGTAAACGCCATCATCGCCTTGCGCCCGCGTGCAGAAGGGCGCGAGCCTTGGTTGAAAGATCGCACACCGCTCGGCCGCCCGTCCATGGCCGAGGAAATCGCAGAAACAGCGGCCTTCCTGAGCAACCCCAACAGCGCGATCATCACCGGCGAAGCCATCACCCTGGATGGCGGTCGCGGGCTGCTCTCAGGATTGATCGTCCGCGACGACGATTAACGCTAGATTCCTTCAATGCGCCAACTCGACATCACCTCGCCAGCGTTCACAGCCGCGCCGCATTCTGGGTTAGCAGAAGCGCTGCGGGATGGCCCGTTTGCACACGCCAAGATGCCGTTTCTGGGTAATGTCAAATTTGCGCTGACGCACGAGGCTGTCCACACGGTGCTCAAAGACACCGACAGATTCGCGGTGGATGCGCGCAATGCGGGACACAGGCGTGCGTTTGGTCTCCCGTTCATCCCTAAATCTTTGCGCCTATTGTCCGAGAATATCCTGTCTCTGGATGATCCCGACCATCAGCGATTGCGACGCCTTGCGGACGCGCCGTTTCGAAGAGCGATGATCGAAGCTGGACGGGAGCATGTTGCGGCGCTTGTCGACGTCCATCTGGATCAAGTCGCCAGTGACGATGCGGCGGAAGTAGATCTAACAGACATCGTCTTCCGGCCACTTCCGTTGAAAGTCATAAGCCAGATGCTCGGTCTGACTGATGCCGCACAGGACCGTCTGGCGCAGATTATGTCAGGCTTTTCCAGCGCATCGTCCACTTGGGGCATATTGCGAGCGCTCACCGGAATGGGCGGCGTGATCAAGCAATTGCGCGCCGAGATCGACTTGGCCCGCCGTGACCCTCGTCCAGGCCTGTTAGGCGATTTGATCGCAGCCGAAGCGGACGACGGCAAGATGAGCGAGGATGAGCTGGTATCGCTTATTCTGGTGCTTTTTGTCGCCGGTCACGACACAACCACGAACCTACTTTCCAGCGGACTACACGCGTTGCAAACCGAACCAGGGGCGTGGGAAATCGCGAGGGGGCTGGATGCGGATGGGTGGCGGATTGCTGTGGATGAACTCATGCGGTTTGCGATGCCGGTCTATATGACGAAACCACGATTTGTCATTCAAGACACAGCCGTTGCGGGCGTCTCTCTAGAGCGAGGAGAAAAAGTGATGGCGTTGCTGGGCGCTGCAAATCTGGACCCTGCCGTGTTCGACAACCCGCTCAAATTGGATTTAGGTCGACGACCCAATCGCCACACCGGTTGGGGCGGTGGACCACACATTTGTTTGGGATTGCATTTGGCGAAGATGGAAGCAGAACTGACCCTTTCGAAGATCGTTGATCGTTGGCCGAACTTGGCCTTAAGCGATAATCTTCGGTGGTCAAAACGCCTTGGCACACGTGGGTTTGAGCGCATTTGTGTGCGCTTGAATGCCTGACAGTTACGTAAAAGTTGTTTTGTGAGACGCCGGGAGCAAGCCTTTCTGTACGCGACTCGTCAATCTCGAACAGATAATCTTGGCTGCGCCAACATCACCGGGCTCGACTGCTAGAAAATCCCCCTCAAACCGGGTCTCGGTCGAGGGGGACTTGCAAAGGCAGTACTGCCTTTTCTGGGAGGATTGGAACTTATTTCGGGTGGCAGATTACCGGCATCCAGGTGTAGCCTTTGACGAAGGCCCCTGAGGTCAGGGCTGGCTCGTCCAGGACCTCGATATGGCTGAAGCGCTCGAGGATCTCTTCCCAGAGAATCCGCAACTGAAGCTCGCCCAGGCGATTACCGACGCAGCGGTGGATACCGAAACCGAAGGACAAGTGGTTACGGGCCTGCTTGCGATCGATGATCAGGCGATTTGGATCTTCGTCCCAGAATCGCTCATCGCGGTTGCCGGAGACGTACCACATGGCGATCTGGTCGCCTTTCTTGATCGTCTTGCCGTGCATCTCGACATCTTCCAGCGCGGTGCGGCGCATGAAGGCGAGCGGCGTCTGCCAGCGAATAACCTCTGACACCATGTTCGGGATCAGCGATGGATCAGCTTTCAGCTTGGCATACTCTTCCGGGAATTTGTTCAGGCCATAGACCGAGGCAGTCATCGAATTTCGGGTCGTATCATTGCCGCCTACTATCAGAAGGATGACATTACCGAGCAATTCCATCGGCGCGAGGTCCTTGGTTTTCTCACCATGCGCCAGAAGGCTAATGAGATCGTTCTTGACCGGAATGCGCTTGCGTTCCTCGTACATGCCCATGAATGCGGTCAGGCATTCGAGAAGCTCTTGCTTCCACTGCTCTTCACCGCCTGGGCAGATATCAGGATTTTCGCGGTTGGTCGTGACGTCGGACCATCGGGTTAGTTTGCGGCGGTCTTCGAATGGGAAATCGAACAAGGTTGCCAACATCATCGTGGTCAACTCGATCGAGACCGTGTCGACCCAATCGAAAGGCTCGCCAACCGGCACCTGGTCGAGAATTTGCTGTGTCCGTTCGCGGATCAGCGGCTCGAACTCTTTCAGCATATTAGGCGCAACCGCCGGCTGAACGGTGACACGCTGCTCAGAGTGGCGCGGTTCATCCATCGCAATGAACATTGGCAGCTCGAAGTCTTCCAGCGGCTCGCCGAGCACGATCCCGCCATGCTCCCAGCTTGATGAAAAACGCTTATGATCGATATCGATCTTCATCACGTCTTCATAACGCGTGACCGACCAATATGGGCCGACAAAGCTGTCCGGGGTCCAATGCAGCGGATCTTCATCGCGCATACGTTTGAACCGGTCCCAGATCTTGCCCTGCCGCCAAAGCTCAGGATCGACAATGTCCAAGGTTTCCATATCCACTTCGGACGCGGGCGGAATGTCTGCATCGAACTCGAAATAGCCTGGGTGAAGCGGGTCGCGCACCGTAATTTTCGGGCGCTCTAAATTGTGCGGAATCTTGGTAAGGGTGTCTGCCATGTGTGCCTCCGGATACGCGGTCTGGGTCGCCGCAATTATGACGCTGGCGTCAGCTTAACACAGCTCTTCAGAAAAAACCATGACGCATGCGTCACTTTTTTAGAAGATTCAGGTTGAGTATCGCTCATTCTGCGCGTTCCAGATCGCCTGCTCCATCGCCTCTTTGAGGGATTTACGTTCAGCCGGGGTCAAAAATCGACCGATCACCCAGGCGGTGCCCCCATAAGTCAGCTTCAGAACACTGGGGCGACGTTCGGGATACTCCAGGTGCACCCGCGTGAACGCGGTCGGCAGGCTGGCCGTGCGCGGCGCCGCGCCAGGTCGCTCATGCGAAAGCTCGATCTGTTCGGCGGTAATCCGGACGCGGGTTTCCTGTTTGAGGCTTCGAAAGCTCCAACGAAAAGCAAACCAGATCGCCAGTGCATCAAGACCGAAAAAGCCAATAACCGGAAACGCGCCCATCGACACGAAAGAGAGCCCAGCGATGAAACTCATCGCAACCACAATGACCATCACCACGGTAAACGCCCGCGGGCTGAGCGAGCGGTTCGGCGTCAGAGTTGCATCGAAATATATGATCTGCTGCGCGGGCGACATGCGAAACACTATAGCGCAAATCTGCGCCCCGGCGACAAGCGCGGCCTGGCGTCGCAAGATTCGGATTTTCAGCACCGTTCAACTGCCCTACATAGCGACGCATGACCGCAAAGACCAAACCCAGGCGCAAACGCGCCCCGCGCACCTTCGGAAAAGAAAAGGCCGCTGAGCTATTTGCCGAACTCGCCAAAGTGCGCCCCGATCCGAAAACGGAACTCGACTTCGTCAATCCCTACACTTTGGTTGTCGCGGTGGCCCTGTCTGCTCAGGCGACAGATGTCGGTGTGAACAAAGCCACTAAAGGCCTGTTCAAGACCGCAGACACACCGGAGAAGATGCTGGCGCTTGGCCTCGAAGGTGTCGAACAGCACGTCAAAACGATTGGGCTCTGGCGCAACAAAGCTAAGAACGTCATCGCGCTTAGCCAGATGATCCTGGATGAGTTTGACGGCGAAGTCCCGCAAACGCGTGATGAGCTGGTGCGATTGCCCGGCGTCGGCCGAAAGACGGCGAATGTTGTTCTGAACGAAGCGTTCGGGCAACCCACGATCGCGGTCGACACGCACATTTTCCGCGTCTCGAACCGTACCGGCCTTGCCCCGGGAAAAGACCCTGACCAGGTCGAGGCGAGCCTCGAACGCACAACACCGGATGAGTACAAACTCGGTGCGCATCACTGGCTGATCCTGCATGGCCGCTACACCTGCGTCGCTCGGAAGCCAAAATGCTGGGACTGCTCAATCCGTCATCTTTGCAAGTTCAAGGAGAAAACGCCGGACCCCGCAAAAACCTCGTCGCTCGGTCCAAAGGCGCCGAAACGCAAAGCCCGCGCCACGAAGGCGTAAGGAAGCGCTTGCGCCTCGCCTGTTTTCCTCGTTAAACGCCGACATGCTCAAGACCCGCATCATTCCCTGCCTCGATGTCAAAGATGGTCGCACCGTCAAAGGCGTGAACTTTGTCGACTTGCGTGATGCTGGCGATCCGGTTGCGCTCGCCAAAGCCTATGATGCGCAGGGCGCCGATGAGCTCTGCTTTCTCGATATTACCGCCAGCCATGAGGGCCGCGGCACTTTGCTGGACGTGGTCAGCGCCACAGCGGAACAATGCTTCATGCCGCTCACTGTCGGCGGCGGCGTCCGGAGCGCTGAAAACATGGTGCAACTCTTGCGGGCCGGGGCGGACAAAGTGGCGATCAACTCCGCCGCTGTCGCAGATCCGGATGTTGTCGCGCGATGCGCCGCCAAGACAGGACGCCAATGCGTGGTGGTCGCTATTGATGCGCGCAAGACCGGCGATCATTGGGAAATCTTCACTCATGGTGGGCGCAAACCAACCGGCATAGACGCCGTTGAGTTCGCAAAAATGGCGGAGAGCAAAGGCGCGGGCGAGATCTTGCTCACCAGCATGGACAAGGACGGCACCAAATCCGGATTCGATTTGCCGCTGACCAAAGCTGTGACCGATGCGGTGAATATACCAGTGATTGCCAGCGGCGGCGCAGGGCGTGCAGAAGACCTTGCGCCCGCGGTGCTCCAAGCCGGGGCGAACGCGGTGCTCGCGGCCTCGATCTTCCATTTTGGCGAAGTCAGTATAGAAGAAGCGCGCGCGGCGCTGACCAGAGCTGGCGCACCCGTTCGGCCACTTTAGGAGACCGGCATGACAGACAAACCGCTCGGCAGCGCTGAAGAGCTTGCGATCCTGATCGCACGCCTGGCTGAGACCGTGGACAGCCGCGTTGGCGGAGACCCAAAGGATTCCTACACGGCCAAGCTGCTCCAGAAAGGGTCTCTGCATTGCGGCAAGAAGATCGCCGAAGAAGGCGCTGAACTGGCCCTAGCGCTCGCAGCGGAAGGACGCAGCGAAAGCGCGTCAGAGGCAGCGGACCTGATCTATCATATGCTGGTTGGACTTCGCTCCAAAGGCGTCAGCTTAAACCAGGTAGCTTCGGCGCTTCGAAAGCGGCAGGGGATTTCGGGCCTGGAAGAAAAAGCATCACGGGACGCCTGATGGTCGATTTCTTCGCCTGGTATCGCCAGGGTTGATGGTCGTCTCATGACGAGACTTGATTGCAGCGATGATCAACCTCGCCTATATCAGTTTCCATGCTTCGCGCGTTCACTTCTGTCTTGTGGCTGATTGCGGCCCTCGCCCTCGGGTTTGAGGCGGTCGCGCAGCCGTGTGACGTTCGCGCCGAGATTTCGGCCAATCCAGCACATGAAATGGTCAGCGACATGCCCTGCCATGACGGCAAGGCGATGGAGGCCAGTCATCAAACCCAAGGCCACGAGATGCCGAGCCACGAAGGTCAAACCTGTTGTTGCGCCGCATTGCTCGGAAATGGCGTCACCACGGACGCACCGGACCTGGATCAGCCTGTCCCCGGCCTGACGCTGTGGGCGATGCCGCTACCGGATTCTGCCAATTCCATTCTGCTTGAATATGAACCGCCGCCGCCGCGGGTCTGATCCTTCGCTTTAAGGATCACCTCAAACAGGACACACCAATGAAACTTATCCAATATGCGAGCCTTTCGCTTGCGTTTGGCCTTGCAGTCTTCGCGCCCATCGCGGAGGCACGCCCGGTCTCTTATCCGGGCGGGTGGACAGTGATGCAGATGAATAATGGCGACATGTCAGCGGCCCATATTCACTATTCACCGACCTTCAAGGACTCTATTGGGCTCTATTCAGAGCGCAATTGGGGCGAGGACTGGCACTTTACCGGCGTGCAATACAATCGCCTGGTGAAGCGCTGGAACACGCCAACCTCACAGGCCAATCTCTATCTAAAAGCCGCAGCTGGACAGGCAGATCCCTTCGGGGATGGCGCCGATGTCGAAGCTGCAGGATTTGTCGGTGTTGGCGCTGATTGGGAGACGCGCCGCTGGTTCGTTTCCTATGAAGGCCGCGCCTACGATCTCGGGTTTGACAAAGACGCGCGTCAGTCGGCACGCATCGGCGTTGCACCCTATGTCGGTGATTACGGTGACCTTCATACCTGGCTCATGCTGCAGGTCGAAAACCAGCCAGAATCCGACACCCCCACCACGCTCACCCCTTTGGTGCGCTTTTTCTATGACGTCCAGCTGCTCGAAATCGGTTATACTCCCGAGTCTGAAGAGTTCATGCTGAACTGGATCGTCCGTTTTTAGAAAGGAACAGGACAGATGAAAACTCTAGCAATCGCCCTCGCGGCGACCTCAATCGCCTTTGCCACGCCAATTGCGGGTGCACAGGAAGCAACATCGGCAGAGGCAGCTACCGCCGCACAAACCATGGTGACCGCAAAGGTCAACGGCATGGTCTGCGACTTCTGCGCGCGCGCCGTCACGAAAGTCTTCGGCAAGGAAGACGCGGTCGAGAACGTCCACGTTGATCTCGACAATGGGGAAATCCACGTGACGCTAAAACCCGGCGCGGAGATGGCGGATGACCGTGTTGAGACGCTGGTCAAAAAGTCGGGTTATGATCTCGTGTCAATCGAGCGCGAAACCGCATGACCGCGCTTCAGGATGAGGTGAAATCGCCGAGCGTCCTGCCGGCGACGCTGGCACTCTTCACCTCTGCGACAACGCTAATCTGCTGCGCCTTGCCAGCCATGCTCGTTATGTTGGGCATGGGTGCCGTGTGGTCCGGCGTGATTGGCACAGTTCCTGGCATCACTTGGTTCGGGGCTAACAAGGGCCTGGTCTTTGCGGTTACGGGCCTGGTGCTCGCAGCCTCAGGGGCTTGGCAATGGCATGCACGAACGCTGCCCTGCCCGGCTGACCCAGTGAAAGCACGAGCCTGCACGCGCTTGCGGCGGATCAGCTGGACACTCTGGGGGATCAGCGTCGCGGCTTTCTGCGTTGGCGGATTTTTCGCCTTCTTCCCAGGCCTCGCGGAAGCGTTGTTCCTCTAGGGCACAACTGGACAAAACGCTGCCGGGCGTTCACCGTTTGAAAAAAGCGGAGGACGCCCGATGGCAAACCAACACGCAGTACCCGTCAAAGGCTACCAACAGAACCTGCAATCCTGGTTCGACTATATGATGGAAGGCCACGACCGGACGCAATTATGGGAGATGCTGCACGAGGATGTCGTGTTTCGCAGTCCCGTCGTTCATACACCTCAGGAAGGGCGCGAAATCACTTTCGCTTACCTCTCAGCGGCTGGCAACACGCTCGGAAATGGCACTTTCAAGTATACACGCATCTTCGATTGCGGCGACAAGGCCGTGCTCGAATTTGAAACAGAAATGGACGGCATCCAAGTCAACGGGATCGATATGGTCGAATGGGACGCGGACGGCAAAATCATCGATTTCAAAGTCATGGTGAGGCCGCTCAAGGCGATCCAGACCGTTCACGCGGCGATGGGCAAAATGCTCGAGCAAATGAAAGCCAAGGCTTGAACCCGCCAACCTTGTTGAGCCGCCGTTTGAGCCTCAAGCCCTGCGAAGTGTCCGACTATCAAGAAGTCGCAGACATGTGGGCCGACGAAGCGGTCGTTAAGCACATAGGTGGCCGCACGCGCGACGCGCAGGATGCCTGGTTTGCTCAGCTCCGAAATCGCGGCATGTGGCCTCTGCTTGGTTATGGCTATTGGATCGTTCGCGAGCGTCGGACCGATGTATTCGTCGGCGAAGTTGGTTTTGCGGATTTCAAGCGCGGGATCGAACCTGACATATCGGGACGTCCCGAAGCAGGCTGGGTGATTGCAAAATCGGCCTGGGGAAAGGGCTATGCCAGCGAGGCTGTGAAAGCGGCTCATGATTGGTTGGACGACACGATGCCTGGCCGGTCGACCTGCATCATTGATCCGGACAATTCAGCCTCAATCGCTGTCGCGCAGAAGGTCGGATACAGCGAAGTCGGTCCAACCGACTATCGCGGCGACCCTGTCTTGTTATTTGAGCGCTACAGTACCGCGGCAGGAAAAAGCTAGCGATTCACGCAAAGCAGCGCTATTTAGGCTCCATGGTTACGACATATCTCGACTTCGAAAAGCCGCTCGCCGAACTTGAAACCAAGATTGCCGAGCTGGAAGCCGTTGCCGCCCAGGAAGGCGGTCCACAGATCAATGATGAGTTGAATAAGCTGAAGGAAAAGGCTGCCAAGCAGCTCAAAGACACCTATTCCTCGCTCAATCCATGGCGCAAAACCCAGGTTGCCCGCCACCCCGAGCGCCCTCATTTCACCGATTATATCAAACACCTGTTTGAGGACTTTCAGGAACTCGCGGGCGACCGTGTGTTCGGAAATGATGAGGCAGTCATTGGCGGCCTCGCCACGCTTAACGGCCAGTCCGTGGTGATCATCGGGCACGAAAAAGGCCGTACGACAGAAAGCCGCCTGAGGCATAATTTCGGCATGGCGCACCCTGAAGGCTACCGCAAAGCGGTGCGTCTGATGGATCTCGCAGACCGCTTCGGTCTGCCAGTGATTACTTTTGTCGACACGTCCGGCGCCTTCCCTGGCAAAGCCGGCGAAGAGCGCGGACAGGCGGAAGCAATTGCTCGCTCCACAGAGCGCTGTCTGACACTGAACGTCCCGATGATTTCGCTGATTATTGGCGAAGGCGGATCTGGCGGCGCGATCGCGATTGCGGCGGCCAACCATGTCCTGATGATGGAGCATTCGATCTATTCAGTGATCTCTCCGGAAGGCTGCGCGTCGATCCTCTATCGCGACGCGGCGAAGGCGAAAGAAGCCGCTGAAGCGATGAAGATCACCGCTGAAGATCTGAAAAAACTGAAAGTCATCGACGGCGTCGTCAAAGAGCCGGTCGGCGGTGCCCACCGTGCGCCAGAGAAAGCTATGCGTGCAGCTGGCAAAGCAATCGACAAAGCGCTTCAGACGCTGATGGCCCTCAGCCCGCAAGAGCTCAAGGCGCAGCGCCGCGAACGCTTTTATGCGATCGGGCGCGAGGGACTGAACTAGCGTTCGCGTCGGCACTTCGTTCTACATCTAGAAGGATCTCCGATCCGTAGCCCCGACGAAAGCCGGGCGCTATGAGGATGAACAGCAACCTTAAATTCGCCCGTATCCTCGTACGCAATCCCGATGCGCGCAAAGATACGGGATCCAATAAAAAAGGGCGACCCAAGGGTCGCCCTTCTGATTTGGTATCGAACCTGAGCTTAGCTGCCTGAGCCGCCAAAGCGCTTGGTTACGCTGACCTTGAACGTACGACCAAACGGGTTGTGCGTGTATGGATCATAGTTCAGATCGAATGCCGCAAATGGTGGGTCTTCGTCTGTGATGTTGACCACAGAAAGGCCAAGATCCAGATCCCAGTCAGACTGCCAAGTGTAGAAGGCGTCAAATGTGGTTTGGCTGTCGATCGACGCACCGACATTCCCACGAGCTGAGCCAGGACGCTCATCATCATAAGAATCAGTGTGACGCATCACGCCGCGAAGGTTGTGATTGCCGAAGCCATAATTGGCCGAGACATTCGCCTGCCACTGTGGAAGTGAACGCGAGAAGTTTGAACGGTTGAACTGACCAACGCGATCGCCGCCGGAAATGACGACGCCCTCGATATCAAAGTCGCCAACGACATATTCGATCACGTAGGTTGTATCGAGCGCAAGCTCGAACTCACCGCCACCAATATCCCAGACGTTGGAAACCCGTAGATCGATACCTGAGGTCTCGATGTCCGGGCCATTGACCACGTTTGCGCGGATCCGCTCGATGCCTGATGCAACAGGTGCGGCTGGGTTGGCGAACGTGATCCGGTCGAGAATACCACCACTGGTCGCCCCACCGCCAAGCGCCGCGAGCGCCGAGTTCACAATTTCGTTCTGGTCTTCAACGATGATCGGATCTGAGAAATCGAAATTGTAATAGTCAATCGACGCAACAAACCCGTCGTTCTCAAACAACGCGCCCAAGTTGAAGCTAAACGCGCTCTCTGGAGCGAGGTTCGGATTTCCGAATTGGTCAACCGCTTTGAAGGCGCCTGTTGGAGCGATGAACTGAAGCGTTGTACCTACGCCACCCAACTGGTTCAGTGTCGGCCCGCGGAATGAGGTCTGAGCAGAGCCCCGCAGAGCAAAGCTGTCATTCACCTGCCATTTGGCCGCAACCTTAGGGTCAAAGGTCGAACCGACCTCGCCGCCGTAGTCTTCGTAGCGAGTAGCAACCTGAACATCGACATTGTCGAAGAGAGGGATCTGCAATTCGCCGAAGACCGCGTAAATGGTCTGATCTTCATCACGCGCGCTTCCGCCAGCGAGGAAGCTGAATGGACCTGTGCCAGTTGGCCCAGGCGTGATGGCAAGATTGCTCACAGCGTTTGGCGTCACCTTGAACGTTTCTTGGCGAACCTGGAACCCAACAGCGTAACCAACAGAGCCACCGCCAGCTTCTACGTTGGACTGACCGGAAACTACGCCGTCGAATACGAGAAGGCTGGTTTCACGGTCATCGCCCACTTCGTCCGTCAGCCACTCAGCCAACGTGGCTGAATTTGCCAAAGAAGCATCAAACTGCGGGTTTGCAGTTCCATCGATAGCATTTGCCGCAACGGCGTTCGAGAACGGGTTATAGTATTCACACCCACCCTGTCCTGCGACTGCACCCGTTGGAATAGCTCCTGTGATCGGATCTGAACAAACCCCGAAACCGGCAAGCGCGTTGATGAAGCCCAGCGTGTAGCTGTCATTCGTGTAACGCGACCCTTCGGTTTTCGAATATGTTAGACCCAGTTCCCAGTTCGCACCGCTTTGGAACTGTCCAGACAGGTCACCTGAAAAACGATAGTGGTCATAAGACCGTGTTCCTTCCTGGGCACCGCCAGTGCCTGGGAAACCGCCCCAGCCGAACGAACGGCCAAAGAAAACCAGCGGGGTAACACCCAAACCACCTGTATCAGTCACAGGATCATATAGGTCAGGTGCGCCGCCCGAAAGCAACGGAGAATAGTCTGCAAACGTTGCAGCTGCCCACGCTGGGTTATCCGCAATGTACTGCACTAGGCCAGGGTGGTTCGGAAGCACGACATTACCGAACAGGGCTTGCGGTGGATAAGACGGTGAAGTCTTCCACTCTGGGACATCCGTATAACCGTAAAGTGCCTCGAGGTGCAGCTCAGTACCGCCTGAGAAGGTTCGATTGTATTCGGAGAAGATCTGATAGCGCTCCTCTTCCTCTACAAGATTATCGAATTGGGTGAATTGGAAGCGGCAGAGCACACCGCCGTCTTCGCCACCAAGTGTCGAGCATTGATCATCCGAGTTTGCAAACGCTAGCGGCGTGGACGCAGCAGCGAGCCCAGTTGGAATATTCGGCGTCGCTACGAATGAACCTGGGTTGCCGATTGTTGACCAACCGCCGACAGGATTGTCTGCGAACGGGACAATGGCCCAGTCTTGATCAAGTAGTGGAGATTCATTGCGGAACTGATAGCCAACCGACGTGACCCAGTTCCAGTTGTTACCTTGGAATCCATAGGCCGCTGAAACGTCATACTCGCCATCCGTACCGTCGAATTGCTGGAAGCTCGCAGACACTTCAAAACCATCAAGATCGTCGCGCGTGATGAAGTTCACAACACCGGCAATAGCATCAGAACCATAAAGAGCTGCAGCGCCGTCTTTCAGAACTTCGACACGCCCAATCGCAGCGGATGGGATCATGTTCGTATCAACGAAGAGCTGGGCTTGCTCACCGATTGCGTAAGGTGCAGGCGACTCGCGGCGACCGTTGAGCAGCACCAGCGTCCGTGCAGGCCCGAGACCGCGTAGGTTGATGTTCGAAGTCCCCTCAAGGCCGTTTGAGGCGAACTGGTTGGTCTGCCCATCGACACCTGATGAGACGCCCAAATTGCGGATCAACTCGGTAATCGATGGATCACCTTCAAGCTTCAGATCTTGCGCGGTGAGAACGTCCACCGGAAGCGCAGCGTCTTCTGGCGTGCCAGCGATGAATGATCCGGTCACCGTGACGGTTTGTTGACGCAGCTCATCGCCGCCTTCGTCCTGTGCGTGGGCCGCTCCGCCTGCCATTAGAGCAGCAAGCGATGCTCCGCATATGAGTTTTCTACTTAGCGTCATATATTCCTCCGTGAAAATTCTAATCAACTGTCATTATTCTCCGTCTCTCGACGGCGCAGTCGCCCCAATGAGACTAGGCAAGTAAACGCCACGTAAAAGAGGGTTCTTATGCTGCGCCGCAACACGGTTAGGATGACAGCGCTGACGATTATCCCCCCGTTTTGCGCTCAGGCCCGAAATTATGCCAAATATCCCTATGAAAACCGCTGTATTCGCGATTAGATAGGCGCATGACGCCCCCTATTCTGGAAATTTCTTCCTTCTTCGCAGATGCAGCAGAGCCTGCCTCGTTTCCACAGACTGTGTTGCGCTACAGCAACACGCGTTGGGCAGAAAAACTTGGCCTGACTCTAAGTGACGCGACGGCATGGACTCGCCACTTCGGACGCTTCGAATCGTTGCCCGGAAATCTCGAGACTCCGCTGGCGCTGCGTTATCATGGGCACCAATTCCACGTTTATAATCCAGACTTGGGCGATGGCCGCGGATTCTTGTTTGCTCAGCTGCAGGATAAAGCCGGGCGCTGGCTGGATCTTGGCACCAAAGGATCTGGCCAAACGCGCTGGTCTCGGCAGGGGGATGGCCGGCTGACGCTGAAAGGCGGCGTCCGGGAAGTACTGGCCGCCAGCTATCTCGAGGCGCTCGGTGTGAATACGTCGAAGATTTTCAGCCTGATTGAAACTGGCGAAGATCTGCATCGCAATGATGAGCCCTCGCCGACTCGATCGGCCGTGATGGTCCGCCTAAACCATTCGCATCTGCGTTTCGGCACGTTTCAACGCGCTGCCTACCATGACGATACCGAGGCCATGGCGGCGCTGATCCAGCACGTGATCAAACACTATTATCCAGACTGCGCGGACGAGGCTCTTGGCAAGGCCACGCCGGCCCTTTTCGAGCGGATGAGTGCGGCGACCGCTCGCATGATCGGTCAATGGATGGCGGTTGGCTTCGTGCACGGCGTCATGAACACGGACAATTTCAATATTACCGGCGAGACGTTCGACTTTGGCCCCTGGCGGTTCCTCGAGAAGAGCGATCCCAATTTTACCGCCGCCTACTTTGACAGTCAGGGCCTCTATCGATTTGGGCGGCAACCCCCACAGGGCCTCTGGGCGCTGCAGCAGCTTGGCGGCGCCATGAGCCTGGTCGCCGATGCTGATGATCTCTCAGCTGCAATGAAAGTGTATGAACCGGCCTATCAGGAGAGCTTTGCAGCGCACACAATGGCTCTGCTTGGCTTGAAACGCGGGAAGGTGCTGCGCGACGACTTGCTCTTTTTGCAGGATTTCTATGCGTGGATGACCGAAAGCGACGCCACCTGGCCGCAAGTCTTTTTTGACTGGTTCGGCGGAGCGGCGAGCGCCGACCGGGCGGCGCGCAGCCCGCAAGCGGCGCTCTATGACGCCGAAGCCTTCGGCAAGATCCGAACGCAACTTGAAGCGCGCACGCCGGATCGACCAGAGCGGCTTCAGCATCCCTACTTCCAGGCTGACCGCCCCGCAGACTTGATGATCGACACGGTTGAGGCCTTATGGGTCCCGATCGCTGATGGCGATGACTGGGGCCCGTTGAATGCGCACCTGGACCATATTGAGCGGGCGCGTCAGGCTTATGACTGGGACCCTGTGTGAGCGCGTTTCCAGCCGAGTGCGTGACCGGCGGCGAGCATCGTGCCGCCGACGACGGTCAGGAGCGTTTCGAAATCGTGCATTGGCTCGACAAACGCGCCGGCGACGAGAAGCCATAGCCCGCTGACGATCAATGCTGTCACAGCTGTGTTGGCCGCAGTTGAGCTCAGCCTCAGAAGCGAAAGCGGGAATGCAGCGACGACAAACGCTTTGTGAAGCCATTCCGCCTCGGCCCACATGCCGACGATTGGGAGACTCGCCGACAGGATTGGAAGGACCAGACAGTGGACGAGGCACAGGCCAGAGAGTGAGATCGCCAAGCCGTCTATCGTCGCTGCTTTGTGGGCACGGGTCGCCATTAGAATGCTACCCGAATGCCAACCCGAATATTTTGCCCTGGCGCCGGGGCAACGTCTTTCAGGACTGACGTGGCGTAGCGGACTTCTTCATCGGTCACGTTTCGCGCTTCGATGAACGCCTCGGTGCCATCGGCGCCGATGCCAAAGTCTGAAAGGTCAACTTCGCCGCGCAAATCAAGCGTCGTGTATCCATCGGTCACCAGTGATCCTTCACCCGCATCGACTTGGTCTTCCGCCACTGTGATCGCCGCGCCGAGCTCAAACGCGCCCCATTCGGCGCTCGCACCCGCATTCAGGGTCACGGGTGGAATGAAGGGAACATTACTACCGCTATCGAGGTCGCCTTCAACGAAATCGAGGCTGGCATCAAAGGCCCAGTCTGCACCGAGCGGACCCGCATCAATGTAGTAATCCGCGTAGATCTCGCCGCCATAGAAGCTCGCGGCTTCCTGGGTGAACGCGAAGACTGGCAGTCCATCTGCCTCGTCGCTGACAACACCATCCTCGAACGCCAATCCAGGCGTCAGATAGATGAAGTCATTGAAATCTGTATGGAAGACGTTGACCCCAATGCTGCCATTGTCACCGCGCCAGCGCGCTGTGGCTTCGAGGTTCAGTCCCGTTTCCTTGCTCAGGGTCGCGTTGCCAACTTCGAACTGCTCCGTCGCGAGGTGTGGACCGAAGGCGAACAATTCACTCTCATTCGGGGCGCGCTCTGCATAGGAAACCTGTCCTCCGAGGAAGAGGCCGGAATCATAGTGCTGATGGATACCGATCGAGCCACTGAGCAGGTCGAAATCGGTCGAGCCCATGTCGATATTGTCGATCTCGACCATCTCAACGCGCAACCCACCTTCGACACCGAAGCCGCTATCCCATTCCTGTGTTTCGTAGAGAAACGCGCCGAAGGCCTGGGTGTCAGTCTCGGATAGGAAGGCTTCTTCGCCCACCGCATCCAGAGTCTTGTCGATAAACTGGACGCCAAACGCCCCTGCGAATCCGCCTATCTCATGTCCGAGTTCCAGGCGCCCTTCGACCCCTTCTGAATCGAACACGGTGCCAGCCTCACCGGGGGCTTCGAACTCTGTGTGCTCATAGTCGACGATCGCGAGCGTACCGGTCACATCTGTCAGAAAGCCATTATTGACCGAGACACCGCCGCGGACATCAATTCGCGTTTGCTCAAGGTCGATGAACGGATTTTCTTCCTCTTCTTCCTCATCGGCATGGTCTTCGCCGTCTTCTTCGCCATGCTCATGTTCATGACTGTGGCCCGGCAGGCCATACTCGGAGGTTTGCTGGCGTACCGCGACCCCCAGGAATGCATTATCACCCACCCAGCTCAGACCTGCAGCGAGGGTCTGTGTTTCAACGAAAGAGTTTTCCAGCGTGTCGCGGACTTCCTCTTCTTCCTCGTGATCTTCATCACCGTGGTCTTCTTCTGCTTCCTCAAGCGCCCGTTGCAGGGAAGATTCAGCGAAGTCCGGAATGTCGTAATTGTCGAAGTCGCGTTGCGAGGCTGACAGGCTCAGCACGAAATCGCCCGCCACGAACTGTCCGCGGCCCGCCAGCTCGCTGCCTTCATTTACGCTGTTATAGCCAGCGAACACATCGCCGGAGAAAGCTTCGTCGGGCTTCTCTTCCGCAATCAGACCGTCAATAACATTCACGACGCCGCCAATCGCCTGACCGCCATAGGCCAGCGCTGCCGGGCCGCGCAGGATCTCAATCGCTTCTGCATCTATACCGTCCGCAGAAACCTGGTGATCTGGAGACGCGGCAGACGCGTCGATCACGCCAATCCCATTTGTCAGAACCTGGACGCGCTCTGCACCCAGCCCGCGCAGGACCGGGCGGCTCGCCCCCTGACCAAAGAAGGTCGTGGAGACTCCCGGTTGGCGATCGAGTGTATCGCCCAACGTACTTTGCAGGGTTTCTAGCAAGTCTTCTCGATCCACCCCGGTGGCCTTGCCGATCAATTCATCAGCGGCGCGATCCGGACCGGGCGTGGTGACAATGATCGTCTCCTCGCGACGCTCATCATCAGATTGAGCCTGAACCAGTGGGGCCAGCACCAGAGAGGAAATAGAAGCCAGAAGGAGGATGCGCGACATGTTTTTTAACTCGTGTTATGTTATCACTTTTCATGGCTATCTATCGCCTCTCCCCGTCTTGGCAAGTGAAAAATCAAAATATGACCAAATGAGTTTTCGCCCCATCGTCGCGGCATGCTTCGCTGCGCCGCAGCAAAACCCCGTGACTTCCCCAAGGGCGCGCCATAAATAAGCGTCATCAAATATTGGAGGACTCGGTCATGGATGGATCGGCCACTGTGCAAGACAATCAGGTGCTCGCTGGATTGACCGACCTGTTACAGGACGCCGTCACCGCATCCGATACCTATAAGTCCGCTTTGCACGAGAAAGTCAGTGCGGTGCTTGCGCCCGAAGGCAAGATCGATCGAGCAGCCTTCTCCGCCAACCAGCACCTGGCCCACGGCTATGGCTGGATCGTTACCTATATCGAGACGCTGCGCGAAACCGCCAATTGGACGACCCGACTGGAAGCGGATGGCAAGCTTGGCGAGATTGATGCGCTGCTCGCGCAGATCCTGTTCAGCAAGTATCTCGCGGATTTGGTGTCCGGCGTCCCAATGAACCAGGGCGAGACGATCCGTCCGCACGAATTGGACGCGCTTGCTGAAGTCGACACTCTGTTCAAAACCCCTGCCGTGCACACCTTGATCACCAAGGGTCTGACGCCGGACAGCATGGCAGCTGCCGCGGCGCACCTCCCCGATAGCCTGGGCCGCGCGACGGTTGAGAATACCGGCGAAGACGAAACCATGTCGATGATCCGCGATCAGTTTCGTCGCTATACTGAGGACAAGATTGCTCCTTACGCACACGAATGGCACCTCAAGAATGATTACATCCCGATGGACGTGGTCAATGAGATGGCGGAGCTGGGCGTGTTCGGCCTGACCATTCCAGAAGAGTTTGGCGGTCTCGGCATGGGGAAAACGGCGATGTGTGTCGTTTCCGAAGAACTCTCGCGCGGATATATTGGTACCGGTTCACTCGGCACGCGCTCGGAGATCGCAGCAGAACTGATCCTCATCGGCGGAACCGATGCCCAGAAAGAAAAATACCTGCCCGCCATTGCCAGTGGCGAGATCTTGCCCACTGCAGTCTTTACAGAACCAAATACCGGGTCGGACCTCGGCGCGCTCCGGACCCGCGCGGTGAAAGATGGCGACACCTACAAAATCACAGGCAACAAGACCTGGATCACGCACCCGGTCCGCGCCGACCTGATGACCCTGCTGGCGCGCACCAATCCCGACACGAACAATTTTTCGGGACTCTCGATGTTTCTGGCTGAGAAACCGCGCGGCAGCGACGAGCAGCCTTTCCCGGCTGAGGGCATGACCGGCGGCGAGATCGAAGTCCTCGGCTATCGCGGCATGAAAGAGTACGAAATCGGGTTCGACGCGTTTGAAGTGCCGGCAGCAAACCTGCTGGGCGAGACAGAAGGCATGGGCTTCAAGCACTTGATGGCAACATTTGAGTCGGCCCGGATTCAGACCGCCGCCCGCGCCGTTGGCGTTACCCAATGCGCCTATGAACTTGGTCTTCGTTATGCGCTTGATCGCAATCAGTTCGGTCAGGCGATTTTCAAATTCCCACGTGTGGCCAACAAGCTTGTCATGATGGCGGCGGAGTTGGTGGGCATTCGCCAGCTGACCTATTTCTCGGCCCGTCAGAAAGACTCAGACAAACGCTGCGACCTGGAAGCCGGCATGGCCAAACTACTTGCCGCCCGTGCCGCCTGGGCAGCCGCCGACAATGCGCTGCAAATTCATGGCGGCAATGGGTTCGCTCTGGAATACCCGATCAGCCGCGTGCTGCAGGATGCTCGCATCCTCAACATTTTCGAAGGCGCCGGTGAAGTTCAGGCCATGGTCATCGCCCGGCGGGTTGTGTCGGAGAGTAATTAGCGGTTTGCTGGTGCCCATATGGGAGACCAGAATGGAACTGAGATCATTTGGACCGGCAGTGATTCTCGCTCTATCTGCCTGCGCGACGTCGCACGCTGCGCCTTCTTCGCTCGAAACGCAGCTCGATGAGCTCCTCAGCTGGTTTCCAGGCACCTATGAGAACCACCAGCAAGTCTACCGCCAATCGATCGCAGACTTACCTGCTTCAGAACGCCATCGTCACCGTCACCACACGTTCCAACCGGTTTCCATTGCGGGCATTCCGGGGCGTCAGATATACGCTCAGCAATATCAGTACTATGATCCAAAGGACCTGTATCGCCAGCGCGTTTATTCCTTCACTGTGAATGAAGCCGAACAGGCTATCCAATTGACCATCTACACACCGAACGAGCCGGGCGAGCTGACAGACATGCATCTCGATCCCGCAAAACAGGCGGCACTTTCAGTCGACGACTTCTTCTTGAAACCGGGATGCGAGGTCTACTGGAAGAAACGAGATGACCAATATGAGGGTTATCTGAAAGACGGTGCCTGCTCGTATTATTCCGAGCGCTTTCAGACCGAGATCTTTCTCAATGAGACCTTGGTCATGCGAAAAGATGCTCTGCTGCTGGATGATTCCGCCGTCGACGGTGATGGTAATCTGATCTTCGGGGCAGCTGAAAATGGGCCGAGCATCAATCTCAAATACGACGCCTGCGACTAAGACCGCGGTGAGTTGAACGGAGCTTCAGCCCGGCGGCGAAGCAGAGGGAATTTCATCCCCTTGTCCGGATCAGATTTGCCGCTCTCATATCGTCCCACCAGCCTGTAGGCGAGCCAGAATCCAAGGATCCCGAACAGAACCCCGCCCAGCGCCTGTCCAATCAGAACGCCGGGAGCGCCGCCGAGCTCAGCACCGACATAGATGAACGGCACCACGCCGATCGTGTTCTTGCCCCAGTTCAGGAAAGTGGAGAACAAGGGTCTGCGAAGATTGTTGAACGCCGCATTCGAGACGAACAGCGTCCCGTTGAAAATGAAGAGCGGCGCAACGGCGATAGCGAACCAGAAAATGATCTGCGCACCTTCCTCGCTGAGGTTGAAACTGGCGGAAATGGCGCTGTTTCCCAGCACCAGGGCCAGCCAGATCACAACGACATAGGCGGCGGTAAACTGCACCGACTTGATCAGGGTTCCGCGTACCCGGTCGAACTGTTTTGCGCCGAAATTCTGTCCAATGATGGGGCCGACTGCGCCGGACAGGGCGAAGATCACACAGAAGGCGAGCGGTGTAAGACGACCCGCCACTGCCATCGCGGCTACGGCAGGGTCTCCGAATTCGGAGACGGCCCTCGTGACAAACCCGTTGCCGAAGGGCGTTGCCACATTGGTCAACATGGCCGGGGCCGCAATCGCGACAATCGGCTTGAGATCTGTCTTGAAGCGTGCCGCATCGATCTTTGCGAACCCGCCATAGTGGCGCAAGATCGGATAGAGCGCGGTTAGCATGGTCGCGAAACGAGCTGCCACCGACGCATAGGCTGCCCCATCAAGACCCAGGCCAAACCCGAAGATCAGGATCGGGTCGAGAATAGCATTCACTGCCCCAGCCGTTAGCGTCACCGTCATCGCCCGTCGCGCATCACCATGCGCGCGCAGGATCCCTGTCGCCATCATCCCGATCGCGCCGATTGGCATCACCGTTACGACAATCCTGAAATACCGCACCGCCAGATCCAGCGTGTAGCCCTTAGCCCCGATCAGGCTGATCAGAACCGGCGCATAGATCCAGCACAACACAGCGAGGATGGAGGTGACGACAATGCCGAAGACCAACACGCTCGTGGCGATCTTTCGGGCTTCGTCTGCGACCCCCTGCCCGAGCCGCTGCGCCACCAAGGCGCTCGTGGCGATTGTCAGCCCGATAGAGACCGAGAACGTGAAGAACAGTACGGTCCCGGCAAACCCCACGGCAGCCGCAAGCTCCTGTTCTCCCAACATGGAAATGAAGAGCAGGTCCGCGAAGTCAACCAGAAAAATGGAAACAAGCCCGATGCTCGCCGAGGCGGACATGATACTGATATGACGCAGCAGGTTGCCTTCCAGAAAGATCGCCTGCTTGTTCGCCATACTATGTCCCGCTCGAAAGAAGACTGCGCGCGCTCCCAACAAGGCGGCAGCTGATCTATATGGAGCCTAGTCTCTGATTTACGATCATGCGAGCGAGAAAAATTTACAACTGTCGCTTAGCCACAACCTTCCAAGGCGTTAACGGGGCCTGCGGGAATTTCTTCGGTCGGTTGCGGAATCTCAAGTGATATTTGCGATGCTGCCCCTCGGGATCGGATTTTGGGAGACAATCATGGACCTGAGTTTCAAGCGCGCATTCGCAATATTTGCTTTGATCGGTCTGACAGCCTGCGCGCCGGGCAACATGTTCGATGGCGAAGGCAGCGGCGAAGTCATCGCCCCTGAGACGCCGCTCGTGGTCGCGGATGGGGAATATCCGCCCAGAATGAATCAGGTCTCGGTCGGGCAACCACACCTCACTTCTGCGCAACTGCCTGCTGTCTTCGAAACGGTGGATGCTGAGCCAAATTGCCGGATGCCTCGCCCCAGTCGCGACGCCAAACTCGCCTATGTCTACACCTATGGTGGCGGGGTGAAGACGCCACTGCACTATATCGCCGACGGCGCGGATGCCGAGCAGATCGCGGCCCGAATGGCTTTCACCAAAGAAGTCGCCAAGCAGGTGGCACGCGAAGGCGGCTTCGTTGAAGGAGCTGTCGCTCGCCAATTTGCGAGTTTCGCCAAAGGAAATTCGGTCGAATGGGCAACACGCGTTGATGTCCTCGTCACAGAAACTGAGGCGCCGGTCTTTCTGGTTCTCACTTCATACAATGCCATTCTTTGGAACATTCAGCTCGCCCCAGGCGCTCAGATCGACGGGATTGTCGTCAGCGCTTATGAAGGCGGCGCCATCGCCAACGGCGCCAGTGCCCGGCGCACTGGATTCATGGGTTTTGATGGCTCGCCGAACCGTTCTTGCCGCCTCGATGGTCGCGGCAAACCTGTCCCTACCGAGGTCCGTATCGCCGGTGCTAAAGACCTCAATCCCGACTTCGATCCGCGTGGTTACAAAGAACGTTGGGACGCTGAGTATCGAGATGCTCAAAAATTCTTTTCCGTCGATCTTCGTCAAAAAATCGGCAAGTCACCAACATGGCTTCTCAACGACGCGCGCGGAAACAGCTTCCAGGCCGTGCTTGTAGGCCCAACGCCCAATGAGCCCTTTGTACAACAGCCCGTCACTCGGCTTCAGGTCCCCTCCTACGTCGCCCCGTACTGGGGAACTCGCAAAGGAGCGTTCAAGTACTTTGGATTGGATTCATAAACGCGATAGAGGGATCCAGATAAACTAGTCGCACGCAATACGGCTGGCGCGGAGCTTGAATTGAGGCACCCATTCGCCGCCATCATCCTGGACGTAGCTGACGCGATACCAGTGATCAGCATCTTCGACGGTGAAGTCCGCCACAAGTTCAACCTCAGTGGGATAAACCCGCCACATTGTGAGCTTGCCGTTCCGCATCTCAGCCCGCAAGTCTTGAACCTGAGCCCCGCTCGTTGCGACCCACATCATCTTCCATTCACCGGATGCTGTATCGAACATTCGAACATTCACGCCCCGTGCCGATCCCGGCTCAAGGCCAGGATCGGGATCATACCATTCGTCTGTAATCATCATCCCGCCCATGCTGTACCAGCCGTTCCATCTGGCGCGTGGACCAGGTCGAGGCGGAGACCAGCCCGTGGGCAGCATGATATGGCTCGTTATTTCGAAGTCTCCGATTAGAAACGCGAATTGCTCGAGTTCTGCAGGGGCTTCGGCGTGCGGAGTCCCATAGTCGCACCTTGGTGCAATTGGCTGCAGCTCACTTTCGTCAGCACTTACGGGCGTCGTACATGCCGCCAGGAAGAAGACTGCCAATACTGAACTGATAAGTTTGGTTTTGGGCCGCATAATATCCCTTCCCGGTGTCGGTACAGCGTACGAGCAGGCGAAGCGCTCGGCAAGGCTTGGCCGGGAAAGCGTCGCGGCCAGCGCACACACTCTATTAAGGCCAGTGATGGCATACTCCAGCCAAACCTCGTGTGAAGTGGAACCAAACGCATGCGCTTTGTCCCTATTCTGATTGCCGCAACCTGCCTGGCTCTGCCGGCTGGTGCGACCAAACCCACTCCGGAAACACCGCCGAGCGCGCCGGGGGATCAGGCTCTGGCCGGAGCGCCGCTTGTGGTGCAAGAAAATACCTATCGGTATGGTGACCTTCTGCGTTCTGAACCTGCAAGCAGCGTCGATGCCTGCGCGGAGGCCTGTCACCTGGATGCCCGCTGCGTCGCCTGGTCGATGACACCTGCAGTTTACTCCGTTGAAGGGCGCTGCGAACTGAAATCCAATCCCGGAGCGGCTTCTTATCGGCCCGGCGCGGTATCCGGCATATCGGAATCAGTGCGCATGGAGCCTGAAATGCGCTACCAGGTCCGCCTTCCAGAAGGCTATCAACCTGCACCTGAAGTCGTGGAAGAACTGCTGGGCGCCGAAGCCCCTACCCCCATACACATGCCGGATTTGCTCGGCGCGACTGAGACAAGGGTTTCGGCAGTGATGAAGGCGCCGGCTGCGCCCGCATCACCGGCCGCTCCCGCCGCGCCGGTCGAAACGATTGAGCCGGTTGAAATGGCGCGTATGGCCCCGCCGCTTCCTGCGCCGCCAGTTGCTGCTCCACCCCTTCCCGCTCCACCGACTGAGCCGGTGACGCGAATTGCAGACACGCCGCCTGCCCCAACCAAAGCAGCGGCTCCGATTTCGTTTAGACTGACACCGCTCAAGCCGACCCCGGGTGCACTTCAGCTTCTGGCGCCTGCACCGAGTGAAAAAGCCGAAGCCTTTACAGCCCAGGCCGCCTCAGACCCAGGCAGTTAATCGTCGCGATTGTTGCGCGATTTGCGCTTGCGATACTCATCGATCTCTTTTGATTTGTCGCGATTGGGCTTCGCGCCGCCGCGTCCAACAAAGCTCCGTCCCTTGCGGATCGGCTTGCCATCTTCATCCGTGAGACGCTTCGGCCGCGGTGGCAGAGACGCCGCAATCAAGGTTGCGCGCTCTTTCGCTTTCAGGGTCCGCCACTTGCCAATCGGAAGATCGCCGAGGTTGAGCGGGCCGATGCGGATTCGCTGAAGATCTGTCACACGCAGACCGACAAGATCGCACATACGCCGGATTTGGCGCTTGCGGCCTTCCTTCAGGATAAAGCGCAGCACCTGGCCCTCTTCACGGGTCACCTTGGCCGGTTTGAGGCGGCGATTATCAAGCGTCAGCCCGTTGCGGAGCAAGGTCAATCGCCCTTCCTTGATCTCACCTCTAACGGTGACGAGGTACTCTTTCTCGAGGCTATGCTGGGGGCCGATAATGGCTTTGGCGAGCACGCCATCCTCGGACAGGAGGAGGAGGCCGTGAGAATCCTGGTCCAGCCGTCCGAGCGGCGCCAGACTGGCCGTCTTGCCCGGGCCGCGACTGCCATCCGTCGCGTTGCTGGTCTTGAGCAAGCGAACCGCAGGCACCTGCCCGTCTTCCGGTTGCGCAGAGACATAGTCGACGGGTTTATTCAAAACCGCGGTGAATTTCTCGGCTATTGCGCGCTCCGCCACATCCGTCAGCGTCAGAGTCTGGCCAGGCTCGATCTTGTGCCCAGGGCGCTCAATGACCACCTCATCGATGATGACGCCGCCAGCCTCTATAAGCGCTTCCGCTTCACGGCGCGAACATAGGCCAAGCTCGGCCATCCATTTGTTGACCCGGACCGGCGCATTGCCGCGATAGAGATGCTGATCTGCCATGTCGGGCGGTGTGGCCAAGCTGAGCGATAACGTCAATCAAGAATTTCCACCCACAAATACCAGAAAGAGATATTCCCTTTTGCCCCGACTCCCTGCTAAAGGCGGGCGCAAGAACAGGAGCGACCATGAAAACCGCTGTGATTGTCTTCCCCGGCTCAAACTGCGACCGCGACGCCCAAGTAGCCTTGCGCCAAGCAAGCGGACAGGATCCGGCTATGGTCTGGCACAAGGATGGAACGATCCCGGATGGGACCGATCTCGTCATGGTACCTGGTGGATTCTCCTATGGCGACTACCTTCGCTGCGGCGCGATGGCGGCGAACAGCCCGGTGATTGCACAGCTCCACGCGCATGCAGAACGCGGCGGTTACATCCTCGGCGTTTGCAATGGCTTCCAGATCCTGTGTGAAACGGGCCTGCTGCCAGGCGCTTTGATGCGCAATACCAGCCTCGATTTTGTCTGTCGGCCGCAGCAATTGAAGATCGAGAGCACCAATAGCGCCTTCACCAGCGCGTATGGCAGCACATCAGAGATTTCGATTCCCATCGCACACCATGACGGCAACTATGTGGCTGACGATACGACACTGGACACGCTCGAAGGCGAGGGCCGTGTGGCCTTCCGCTATGTCGGCAATCCAAACGGCTCGGCACGCGATATTGCTGGCGTGATCAGCGAAAATGGCCGGGTCCTCGGCATGATGCCTCACCCCGAACGTGCGATTGGCGGACACGAAGGCGGCACTGATGGCACGGCAATGTTTGAAAGCCTGATGGCGGCGGCCTAACCCAAGCCTGCTTTCCAAGTCCCATCTCGCCTGATTATGATGGAATCAAAAGCGGGAGCGGTGTCGAACATGAGTTACCTTCAGGAATCCAGGGATGCTGGACGCGAGGTTTTTCCAGATCTGGCCCGGGCCTTCGCTCTGTTCGGAATTTGCGTGGTCAATGTTGGGATCATGTCCTGGCCGATGATGACGGGCTATGGCGAAAGCGCCGTCCACGCCGCGCAAGATCAAGCCGCGTTCTTCGCCGTCGGTGCCTTGTTCATGGCGAAATCTTACACCTTGTTTTCGTTTATGTTCGGCGTCGGGTTTGCCTATCAAATGCAATCGGCAGAACGCAAAGGTGTCGGATTTTCAGGGCGGTACTGGCGGCGCATTATCGGCCTGCTGATCTTCGGTCTGATCAATGTCGCGTTCTTGTTTCAAGGCGACATTCTGGTGATGTATGCCATTCTCGGCTCAATCCTGTTCCTGTTTCGAAACGCCAGCCCGCGCCTGTTATCGGGTTGGGCGATCGCGATCTATTCGGTTCAGGTTGCCTTTGTCGCTCTGATGGCGCTCGGTTTCTGGGCGTGGGAAGCGTTTGATGGTGAGAATTTCACACTCAAAATGGGCACTATGTTGGAGCAAGCCGACAACGCTGCTGAGGCGTTTCGCAACGGCTCCTTTGCCGATGCCATCGCCCAGAGATTTGCGGATTGGTCAGGGTTCATCACATTTGGCATGCTGATGCAGGGCATTGGCGCATTGGCGTTTTTCCTATTCGGATTTTCGGCTGTGAAGCGGGGCACGATATCCAATCCTGCGGCGCCGTTCTGGAAACGTAGCCGGCATGTATTTTTACCTATCGGTCTGGTTCTCAGCGGCGCCGGCGCCTGGATCATGCTGCAAGGTCATGGCGGAATGAACCCAACAATGATGGCGGGTATGACCTTAATCATGCTGGGAAGCCCCTTCTCCACAGCCGGGTATCTGGGTCTGATCGCAAAATGGGCGGAAACCCCCAGCGGAACGATCAAAACGTTCCTCGCGCGCGGCGGCACGTCCTCTCTGACGGCTTACTTGATGCAGGGTCTGATCCTGTCCTTGATCTTCAATCCGTATGGTCTCGGTCTGTTTGAACAATTGGGTGCTGCGTCCGCCATCGCGCTGGCCGCGATCGTGGCCATTTTCACCATCGCATTCGCCAGCCTGTGGCGAACTTTGTTCAAGCGCGGACCTCTCGAATATGTGCTTCGCAGTTGGACCTATATGGGGTCGCGATAAAGGTCAGCAAAAACGCTCTAGCGAATCCCTCGATCTAAGGGTAAAGCGCGCGCATGACTGACACATCCGCGATCATCGCCGCTATGCAGGCCGAACAGACCGAGACAGACGCCTCAGGACACGGCATCAATGCCGAAGAATGGGACCGCCTCGTCACCCGCCTGAACCGCAAGCCGAACCTGGTTGAGCTCGGCATCTATTCGGTGATGTGGTCGGAGCATTGCTCTTACAAATCCTCACGTCGTCACCTGTCCAAGTTTCCGACCAAGAACAAGCACGTCATCCAGGGCCCGGGCGAGAACGCGGGCGTGATCGATATTGGCGACGGTCAGGCGGCAATCTTCAAAATGGAGAGCCACAACCACCCGTCCTATATCGAACCCTATCAAGGCGCCGCGACTGGCGTTGGCGGTATCCTGCGGGATGTGTTCACGATGGGCGCGCGCCCGATCGCATTGGTCAATGCGCTCCGCTTTGGTGATCCGAGCCATCCCAAGACGCGCAGCCTCGTCGCCGGCGTCGTCGCCGGTATTGGCGGTTATGGAAATTGCGTCGGCGTCCCGACTGTCGCCGGCGAGACAGAGTTCCACTCTGGCTATAATGGCAACATCCTCGTCAATGCGATGGCGGTTGGCCTCGCGGATCAGGACAAAATCTTCTACGCCCGCGGCGCGACGCCCGGCAATCCGATCTTCTATGTCGGCTCAAAGACCGGCCGCGATGGCATTCATGGTGCGACCATGGCCTCGGCCGAGTTCTCAGAAGGCGACGAAGACAATCGCCCAACCGTTCAGGTCGGTGACCCGTTCACCGAGAAATTGCTGATCGAGGCCTGCCTCGAGCTCATGGCCACGGACGCCATCCAAGCCATTCAGGATATGGGGGCAGCGGGCCTCACCTCGTCCTCGGTCGAGATGGCCGATAGCGGCGGCGAGAATGGCGAAGGCATCGGCGTTGAGATGGACCTGGACAAGGTCCCGCAACGCGAAACAGGCATGAGCGCCTATGAGATCATGTTGTCGGAAAGCCAGGAGCGCATGCTCATGGTGCTCTACCCCGACAAGATCGACGTCGCCAAGAAAGTCTTCGAGAAGTACGATCTCGACGCTGAAGTGATCGGCATGACTACGGATACAGGCCACATGGTGCTGAAGCAGTTCGGCGAAACCGTGTGCGATATTCCCGTAGCACCGCTGGCCGAAGACGCCCCGAATTATGATCGCCCTTGGGTCGAACCTAAGAAACGCGCGCCGCTGGATATGACCACCATTCCGGAGCCCGAAGATTACGGCGAGGTCCTGCTCAAGCTGATGTCCTGCCCAGACATGGCCTCCAAACGCTGGATCTGGGAGCAATATGACCGCCACGTGATGGGCGACACTGTCGATAGCTCGCAGAGCCAAGGCAATGCCGCCATCGTCCGCATTCATGGCACCAATAAAGCCCTGGCGATCACCTCGGATTGTACCCCGCGCTATGTTGCAGCTGATCCCTATGAAGGCGGCAAACAAGCGGTGGCCGAGGCGTATCGCAATCTCTCAGCCGTCGGCGCGAAACCGATTGCGATCACTGACAATCTCAATTTCGGCAACCCGGAAAAGCCGGAAACGATGGGCTATATCGTCAAGGCAATCGAAGGCATGGCCGAGGCCTGCCGCGAGCTGGACTTCCCCGTCGTGTCAGGGAATGTCAGCCTCTACAATGAGACGGACGGCATCGCGATCCCGCCAACGCCCGTTGTTGGCGGGGTGGGGTTGATTGAAGACCTGGACAAGGTGGCGACGCTGAAAGGCGCGCAGGCTGGAGATGTGCTCGTCCTCATCGGAGAGACCAAAGGACACCTGGGCGCGTCGCTGTATGCGCGTGAAATCCTGGGCCTGGATGGGGAAGACGCCGGACCGCCGCCGCCGGTGGATTTGGACTATCAAAAGGCGCGGGCAATCGATGCTTCAAGCTTGTTTGATCGACCAGAGCTGAATGCCATGCATGACGTGTCAGACGGCGGTTTGCTCGCCGCCGCAACGGAAATGGCCTTGGCGGCCGGAATCGGCGTGGAGCTTTTCAGTACCAAAGGGACGGTGTTGAGCGATGTCCATTCTATGATGGTGACGAAAAAACCGGCGGAGTTGACCAAAGCCTTATTCTCCGAAGATCAAGGGTGCTACCTCGCCGCGGTAACACCGACAGCTGAAATCCTTCAATTCATGTCGGCAGCGACAAGCCGAGGTTACGAGAACAGCTACCAGATTTTTGGGGTTTTTGGGGGTGAAGGAATCTTGGTTGAGGGAGCGTTGAACCTACCCCTTTCCCGCCTACGTGAAGCCCACGAAGGCTGGTTGCCGAATTATATGAGCAGCGTCGACGCGTAAGAAAATTCCGAAGATACCTGCGAAGGCAGGTATCCATGGCCGATCAGATCGTCTTGCTTGCAATTGGAATGAGCTCCATGGACCCCTGCCTTCGCAGGGGTCAGCGAACGCCAATCCACACCTTAAATCAGCTCATAATCCTCAAGCTTCACGTCTGACACCGCGGCGGCGTAGTCGCGGGTATGAGAGGACCAGTTCTGGGTGATTTTGCCGTGCTCATTCTTGTACCAGCTATTGCAGGCGGGATCGGCCCAGACCGTCTTGTCGAGATCGGCTTGAACCTCGGCATTGAACCGGTCCTGCGCGGCCCGTGTCGGGACCATTGCGGCCTTGCCCGCTTCACCGAGACCATCCAGCGCCTTGACCGCATATTCGACCTGACGCTCCAGCATGAAGGTGATCGCGTTATGGCCGAGATTGGTGTTCGGGCCGTAGAGCACGAACAGGTTCGGGAAGTCAGTCACCGTGATGCCGAGATAGGCTTCCGGATAATCGCTCCAGACCTCATTGAGGTGTTTTCCGTCCCGACCCTGAACATCGACTGACCAGCGCCAGCCCGTCGTCTCGAACCCTGTGGCGAAAGCGATGGCGTCGAGCTCATAGTGCGTGCCAGAGACGGTCTTGATGCCGGCCTCGGTGATCGCCTCAATTCCATCGGTCTCAAGCGTAACATTGTCCCTGGTCAGGGCCGGGAAATAGTCGTCCGAGATCAGGATACGGCGACAGCCAATCGGATAATCTGGGGTCAGCTTGGCACGAAGGTCTGGATCTTCGACTTGATTCTCCAACTGGTTCATCGCGATCCGGTGATAGGCGGCGCGTCCTTCCGGGGTCCATTTAAAGGCTTGCCAGAAAAACGTGTCGGCTTGCTCGTAAATGATTTGACGGTTCATCGCGCCAATCTTCATGGCAAGCTCGGGATCCGTCCCAAGCAGAGCCCCTTCCTCGGCGCTCATCGAGACGTCATTGCGCGGAATGACCCAGTTGGGGCTGCGCTGGAATACGACCAGTTCCCCGGCTTCCTCGGCAAGTTCCGGAATGACCTGCACGGCGCTGGCCGCGCAGCCAATTATTCCGACGCGCTTACCTTTCATCTCGATCGAATGGTCCCATTCAGCCGTGTGGGTTACCGCGCCTTGAAAAGTGTCCTTGCCATCAATCGCTGGCCAGTTCGCCCGGTTGAGCTGACCGAGGGCGCCGATCACGGCATCGCCCGTATAACTCGCGCCGCTGGCTGTCGTCACAGTCCAGGTCCGGCTGGACTCGTCCCAGATAGCGGACGTGGCTTCGTCAGAAAGGTGGACATTCGGGCGCAGCTGATAGCGGTCAACGATCTCTTCCGCATAGGCCTGAATCTCACCGCCTTGCGGGTACGCGCGGCTCCAGTTCACCGACAGGGCAAAACTATATTGGTACAGCGCGACGGGGACATCGCAGGCCACGCCGGGATAGGTGTTCTGCGCCCATGTGCCGCCGACTTTGTCCAGCTTTTCGACCATTGTGAAACTGTGCCCAGCTTCCTGCAGCTTGATCGCCGCGCAGATCCCGCCGAGCCCCGCACCGATAATGATGACATGCTTGCCTGCCATGCCGCGCCTCCTCCGATGTCTTCTTTATTTAAAGACAGGATGGCCGAACCCCTGCACTTGGCAAGGGTCACGCGAGGAGAATTTGGACCTGAATCAGGTGCCGCGAATGCCTTCCCGCGCTGGGTGGGCCGGATAAACGCCGAGGATTTTCAGCGACGAAGAAAAGAACCCAAGCTCTTCCAGTGCCAGCTGCACAGATCGCTCATTCGGATGACCTTCAATCTCAGCGTAGAATTGCGAGGCGTTGAACGAGCCTTCAATCTGATAGCTCTCCAGTTTGGTCATGTTGACACCATTCGTCGCAAACCCGCCAAGCGCCTTGTAGAGCGCCGATGGAATATTGCGAACCTGGAACAGGAAAGCTGTGACTGCGCGGCCATCTTCGGGCGTGATGTCCATGGGCTCCGGCGCCATGATGACGAAACGCGTCGTATTGTGGCTCGCGTCCTCAATATCCCATGCAAGGATTTCGAGCCCATATTCCTGAGCTGCAAGCGCAGGGGCAATCGCCGCTGTCTTTGGATCCTTGTTTTCAGCGACCCGCCTCGCTGCACCTGCCGTGTCTGCGGCTGTCACTGCGGCGATACCGTGCTTGCGTAGATAGTTTCTACACTGCCCCAAAGCCATGACATGGCTATAGGCGCGCTCAATGTCGTCAACCTTTGAACCCGACATTCCCATCAGCTGGAACTTGATGCGCATGAAATGCTCGCCAATCATGTGCAGCGTGGTGGCAGGTAAGAGGTGATGGATATCCCCGACCCGCCCGGCAATCGTGTTTTCAACCGGGATCATGGCAAGTTGTGCGTCGCCGCTCTCGACCATGGCGATGACGTCTTCAAACGTCCGACACGCCACCGCATCATATTGAGGGTACACTTCACGGCAGGCGATATGGGAATTCGACCCGCGCTCACCCTGGTATGCGATCTTACCTTGCGCCATGTTTCTTGCGCCCTTTTTGCTTTGGTTCTCGCCTTACCGACAACCAATTCGATGTGAACATTCAGTTACCCAGACTGCGCTCATTCGCCGCTGAAAAACCGGTACGCGCGATCTGCCACATCTGTGTATATTGATCGCAAGGGAATAGCGTGCCAGAAGGCGCGCGCAAGACTTGAAATTTGAGGGATCACCTGATGGGCGAGCTCGGACTGAACAAGATTTTTGGAGCGCTATTGGCGGTAGGCCTTGTAGTGCTGGGCCTGAAGGAAGTGTCGACTATTGTGTTCGGCGGCGGACATCATGGCCACCATGAGTACGAATCACTGAACCAGTGGGCTGAAGAAAACTTCCACGGCTACCGTATCGATATCGCTGAAACCGGCGGCAGCGGTGTCGTTCCTGAGGAAATCTACGACCTTGGCCTGTTGCTTCTCGGCGCCGACCTGGCCGTTGGTGAGCGAAGCTTTAAAGCCAAATGCGCCTCCTGCCACACGATCGAGGATGGCGGCTCAGACGGAACCGGACCAAACCTTTACGCAACTCTGGGCGCTGCCAAGCAGAGCCACGCCGGATTCAATTATTCCGGCGCTCTGAGCAACACTGAAGGCGACTGGGACTGGGAGCGTATGGATGCCTGGCTCGAAAACCCTGGCAGTTACGCGCGTGGAACGAGCATGGCTTTCGCTGGCTTAAAGCGGGACAATGAACGCGCCAGCGTCCTCGCGTATCTCGCCTCTTACAGCCCTGATGCACCGCCACAACCTGAACCGCTTCCTGAAGTCACCGCTGAAGGCGACGCTGAGGAAGCTGCTGGCGATCTCGCCGAAACCGATGAAACGGTTATCGATGGCGCCGTTCAGGATGCGACTGAACTGGCGGAAGACGCGGCGATTGAAGCAGAAGCAGCCGCTGACCAAGCCATTGAAGAAGCCGCGGATGCCGGTACCGACGCAATTGCTGATGCAACCGCGGCAGCTGAGGACGCGGTCGATACCGTAGCGGACGCAGTGGAAGATGCGGCCGAAGACGTGACTGACGAACTTACCCCTGTGGAGTAAGCCAGTCTGGCCTGACGCCAACACTTTCAGATAGATCGATACGGCGGGCTCGTGTGGGCGCGCCGTATTCATTTGCGATCCGCTCAATGGCCGGCTCTAACGGCTCCGCCATCGTGGTCATGAAGGTACCGTTCGAGTGCAAAAGCGTTTCTGCATCGAGCATGATTCCGACATGCCCTTTCCAGAAGATAAGATCGCCGCGGCGCAACGCACCTGGCCCCCGCCAATCTGAGATCTCATTCCCAAACCACTCGCTCTGCATGTCGCTATCTCGAGGCGCCTGAACACCGCACGCGGCAAACGCGATCTGCACGAGCCCCGAACAATCCACGCCGAGACAATCGCGACCACCCCAGAGGTAGGGCGTCCCAATTAACTGCTCGGCGACGTCCGTTGGATCGGTTTCCAGGTCATCAATCGGAGCTACCAGATGCTGTGCGATCCAACCCGCGCGTTCAAACTCTAGGTAACGCCCGTCCTGCTTGCCCGTCGCAGTAAGTTGCGCCCCGCGACCCAAAACGAAATTTGCTGCCGCGGTAACGCCGGGTCCGGCATAGGTGTGGAGGCGCGGTGCTATGATCCGGTGTGTGGGGTTTAGAACCGGTAGGGACAAAGCCTCGACCAGAACCCAACCCACATAGTGATCCAACTCGCTCTGAACGAGCGCGAACTCACCATCCTCATGATGCAGAAGGACAACTTCCCCGAATAAGACCTGACTAATTTGGGTCGCATCCGGTTCGGGGTGCTTGCGCATCGCGGTCACGCCCGCGCTAACCTGGAACCGCGTACGCGATCCGCCAGACGGGAGGGTCAGTCGAGCATCATTGTAAGGCAGCATCTAGCACTCCGATTACGCTGTAATCAGGACTATAGACCGAAAACCAAGGAAAAGTTTAGGCGACCGCGCGGCCGAGATCGACTGCTGGTGCAGCGCTCTGCTCGCCAGCTTCAGCCGCTTGGATTCGCCCACCAAAGTCGCGGAGCCAGTTCATTCCTTCAGTCGTCCGCTCAATATGGACGCTACGAAGATCATTCTCATCCGGAATACGGCGAATAAAGTGGCTCTTCTCCAACACGTCCAGAGCACGGGTCACAGCCGGTTTCGCGATGTTTAAGTGACCAGAAAGTCCGCGGACTGTGTGTGGCCCGGGGGTCAGCGCCACCGTCATGAGAACGGCCTGCTGGCGCGCGGTCATGTCGGACTCGTCGGAACGGACATAGTCCGTGAGCGCACAACGCCAAAGATCCAAGGCTTGTCTCTGTGTCATCGCCATTTCGCTCACCTCATTTCATTTGGTAAACGAATCAGAATCCGATTTGCGACTCGCGTAAAGAGTCCAGAATTAATTTTACGTCTCGCGCGATTTTTTCAAACCCGGCAGGGTGAACATGGCGAGCTTCAAGCTCTCTGCGATCCGCTCGGCCCGCTCCATAAAGTACGGCACCACGTCAGGTGTCGGCGCGAGATCGCGCACAGTCGTCTCGAATACGCCGAGCCAGAGCGAAAAATCTTCCTTTGCAACGCCTGTCAGCTTCTGATGTGCCGGGACAGGTTTGCCGGAGTATCGCCCGGTGGTCAGCGCGACCGAAGACCAGAAGTCCTTCATCTTAGGCAGGTGCTCATTCCAATCATCAATGGTCTTGGCAAAGATCGGCCCGAGGCGCTCATGCGCACGGATCCTGCCATAAAACGTCTCAACAAGATCAGAGATGAAGGCGTCATCAATCCCCATCGCGGTCGCCCGAGCCTGAATCTCAGCGCGACGCTGCTGAGCGCTACGAACGCGATAGGTCATTTGTCTTCAGCCTCCATGCGAGGGGCAGAGCGCGCACGAAACGCGCCCTGCATCCATACGTATAAACCCCTAGAAGCTGAGCACTTTCGCGTACCGCACATGCGGCAACGCTTTGAGTTGTTTTATCAGGTCCACTGTCGGTTCGGTATCTATCCCGATCAAGGCGATGGCCTCACCTCCGGCATCGGTTCGGCCGAGATGGAAGGTTGCGATATTGATATCTTCCTTTCCGAGAAGCACTCCGAGCGACCCGATAAAGCCAGGTTGATCGAGATTGTTGACGTACAGAACCGTTGGGCTGAAATCGCCCTCTAGTGCCATACCCTTGACCTCGACAATGCGGGGCTGGCCAGCAATCAGCGTGCCCGCCAGCGAGCGCCAGCCAGGATTTGGGTCGTTCTCGGTCCGCTTGGTAAGAACCTTGATCCGGATCAGACTGTCATAAACCGGACTATCATCAGTTTTCGACTCGGCCAGTTTGACGCCCGTATCCTGCAAAATTGCCGGGGCTGAGACCATATTCACATCTCCGCGGGATGCGCGCAGAAGACCCGCCAACGCCGCGGCGGTGAGTGGCTTGCGGTTGAGCTCACTTACTTCGCCTTCATACTCGATCACGACTTCTTCGAAGCCGTAATCGCTGATCTGTCCGGCAAACATTCCGAGTTTCTCCGCCAACATCGCAAACGGCTTCAGACGCGGGGCTTCGTCCGCAGTAATAGAGGGCATGTTGAGCGCATTGGTTACCGCGCCTGTGAGGAGGTAGTCGCTCATCTGCTCAGCCACCTGCAAGGCCACGTTTTCCTGTGCTTCCGTGGTCGCAGCGCCGAGGTGCGGCGTGGCAATGAAATTAGGGGCGCCGAACAGAACGTTATCCTTGGCCGGCTCTTCTGCGAACACATCGAAGGCCGCTGCCGCGATGTGCCCAGACGTCAGGAGCTCAGCCACCGCGGCTTCATCAACCAGACCACCGCGTGCACAATTAACAATGATCACGCCCTTCTTGGTCTTGGCGAGGGCGTCTGCAGACAAAATGTTGCGAGTCTGCTCTGTCAATGGCGTGTGCAGCGTGATCGCATCTGCGCGGGCGAGCATAGCATCGAGGTCTTCAGCTTTTTCGACCCCCAACTCGATGGCGCGTTCCTCTGTCAGGAACGGGTCATAAGCGAGCACCTTCATTTGCAGACCCTTGGCGCGTTCGGCGACGCGCGCGCCGATATTGCCGCACCCGATCATCCCGAGCGTTTTGTAAGACAGCTCGGTTCCCATGAAGGCTTTCTTTGGCCAATCGCCAGCCTGGGTCCCAGCATTCGCAGCAGGGATCTGCCGGGCGGCTGCGAACATCATAGCGATCGCGTGTTCGGCAGTCGTAACGGCGTTTCCGAACGGTGTGTTCATCACCACCACGCCCTTGCTGGTGGCGGCTTTGATATCGATATTGTCGACACCAATTCCGGCCCGACCGATCACTTTGAGATTGTCCGCCGCTGCGATGACGTCCGCATCTGGCTTACAAGCTGATCGAACAACAAGGCCGTCAAATTCGGGAATCTTGGCAATCAGCTCATCCTTGCTGAGGCCAACGGCGGTTTCTGTTTCAAGGCCGCGATTGTGGAAGATCTCCACAGCCGCCGGGGCGAGTTTGTCTGCAATCAGAACTTTAGGCATCTGTTTCTCCAAAGCGCCAATCGGCGCGATCTAGTCTGTGAACAAGGCAGTCATCGTCTTCATCAAACAGACGACGACCAATCGGTCGGAAGCCCAGGCGCTGATAGAAGCGGTGGGCATCCGTGTTGGAATTCAAGGGGTCAATCAGGATGGCTTCGACCAGCCGATCAGCGAAGGCCATATTGATGGCGGTCGTCATCATCTCCGTACCATAACCTTTGCCGAGGCAATCGGATTCACCAATCCAGATATCCATTGCGCGCAAATTTGGTGGGCAATCTTCACCCCAATAATGCGTGCGCTCCAGCGCCGGGTCGATGATCTGCATGGCTCCAATCGGGCGGCCACTCAGCTCAGCTATGAAATAGGCACTGGCAGGATCGTCACCCACAATCTCGTCGGCCCAGACCGCGTCTTCAAACGCGATATCAGCCTCCGGATCATCGGTGGTTGCGGCGATCACATGCGGCTCGCGGTCCCATCTCTGCAGATGAGGCACGTCCGCTGTCGTGGCAGGTCGAAGAATAAAGGTCATGGCCGGAGCCTGGCTTATCTAAAGCGCTGCGAGCTCTTCCGCGAACGTCCAGTCGAGCCACGCCGTCAGCTTGGCGACATCGTCTGGCTCAACGGTAGCTCCGCACCAGATACGCAATCCGGGAGGGGCTTTTGCATAGCCGTTCGCGTCGTAACAGGCCTCTTCATCCTCCAGCCGTTTCATCATTCTTTTGATGAAGTCGCGCTGAGTTGGTTCGTCCATTTTGGCGAACGTCGGATGCACGATGGACAGTGTCACGCCGGAATTTGACCGCACCGCATCATCGGCGCACAGGAACTCAATCCAGTCGGTCTTGGCGACCCAGTCTTCGAGAATTTGAAGCGAGCGATCAGAGCGGGCCTTCAGCCCCTGATAGCCGCCACACTCTTCCGCCCAATCCAGCGCTTGAAGATAATCTTCCGTGCACAGGAGGGAGGGCGTGTTGATCGTATTCCCTTCGAACAGGGCTTCGTTCAGCTTACCGCCTTTGGTCATGCGGAACAGCTTTGGCAGCGGACGGTCTGGCTTGTAGCTCTCAAGGCGGCGCACCGCATTCGGCGACAGGATCAGCATGCCATGAGCCGCTTCCCCGCCGAGCACTTTTTGCCAGCTATATGTCACGACATCGAGCTTTTCCCACTCCATGTCCTGCGCAAACACAGCCGAGGTCGCATCGCAGATGACGACGCGATCAGGGTTTGGTTTGATCCAGTCTGCGTTGAGAACGCGGACGCCAGATGTGGTCCCGTTCCAGGTAAAGACGATGTCAGCATCGTCGCGCGCCTGCTCAAATGGTGGCAGCACGCCGTAATCGCCGACATGAATATTGCAATCTTCGAGTTTCAGTTCATTGACGGCGTCAGTGACCCAGTCCTTGCCGAAGCTTTCCCAGGCAAACACGTCCACCGCGCGCTGGCCGAGCATAGACCACATGCACATCTCAACCGCGCCCGTATCGGAAGCGGGAACGATAGCGACACGGTAGTCTTCGGGCAGGCCGAGAATATCCTTGGTTCGTTCAATTGCCTGCTTCAGCTTGGCTTTCGCAGTCGCAGAGCGATGCGAGCGACCAAGGGCGGCAGATTGTAGTTTTTCGAGAGAAAATCCGGGGCGCTTGGCCGTGGGTCCGGAAGAAAAATGCGGGCATGCAGGGCGCACGTCCGGCTTTGCGACGTCAGTCATCTGTTTTACTCCTATCCTTACAGATAGGCTGGCCCTCGTTGGGGAAGGCTGGCCCACGGCGCATATGGAGCAGCTATGGGCAGATAGCAAGGGGGTTTAGGAGTGATCAGTTCGCTTTTGTCGGCGAACTGATCTTTTTTGAGTGACCCCTTGCGCCTATGGTTTGGTCAGAACCTACTGATCCTTGGGGGGCATCCCATAAAGCGGGCGGACATCATCAGGCACAAGACTCATGTCGATGATGATTCCGCGTTCAGCCCCTACGCGACCGACAATTGCGCCTATCTCTGGCGGGGTTAAGTCACCAGCTGATGCCACCTCCATCGCAACGGCATCGAAAAAGTCGTCAAACTCTCCTTCTGAGGTTCCGACAAGCAAAGTCGCATCGGTGTCGCCCGCGTTCCACAGTGCATGTGAGCCGCCGCGGGGCAGCATGACCAAACCACCGGGCGAGATCATCTTCCGTTCACCGTCGGCCATGAACGTGACAGTGCCTTCCCTGACATAAAAGAACTCATCTTCATGCGCATGAGTGTGGGGCGGCGCACCAGCACTGTTTGCGGGAACTTCGATCTCGAAAAGACTAAGGCCCGCCTGATTGGATGATGCATCTGCCAACCGCGTGGTCGGATGTAGCGGAAACTGGATCGCTTCTCCTTCGCCCGAATCGATCATTAGCGCAGGCTTCGGATCAGCCACACTCGATGTGTCGTCTGCGAAGCTGGATGATGTGCACGCCATGAGTGCGACCGCCGAAACCCCGATCAGCGCGCTGCTAGAAATAAATGTCATTGTGAATCCTCCCTCAGTTTTGAGCAGGATGAGGGAGGTTTGTTAGTCCTGCAAGCTTCACGCTGGGGCTCTAACCGTTTTTTCGCTCCGAACTGGCCGGTTAGAAGCGAAAGCTTCAATCCAACCTCGGGGGCTGCTTGATGCAAAAAAACGCGCCCTCGCATCTTTGCGGGGCGCGTCTTGAATTCTCACTCATTGGCGGATTAGGCCGCGGCAGCGATGCGTCCTTCTGCTCCTGGCATCTGGTCGAGCAGGAAGTCGTGGAAAGTTTCGGCACGCTGGATAAAGCGATTGAAGGGTAGTTTTGCTTTAAAGATCGCAGCGGGAGCAACATTCGCCCCGCACTTCAGAGCAGTCTCGACGGCCTGGTCTCGCTCAGGCTGGGCTGAACAGACCGCGATGCGGTGTTTACCCATATTGGCGACCCGCGCGATGGTCATGTCACCATCGAAGCTGTCAGGCAGAGTCAGATCCAGGACGACCAGATCGAAGCGTTCCAGACGCAGGCGGTTTTCCGCCTCCATCAGGGTCGTTGCCATTACCAGATCAACTGGCACACGTGCCCGAGCTGCTTTGTCTGCTGCTACCAGCAGAAGGTCACGCACCGGTTCGTGATCTTCGACCCAAAGAACTTTCATCTAACTACCCTATGTAAGACTCTACTCTGTTTTCCCCGGCGCTTCTCGCCTGCCCTCTTCTGAACACACTTTGCCACCGACGGATTACGGGATGGTAAAGCGAAAGTGACCAAAGTGTTGACAATGCTACAGATTCAGCCGCGCTGAGACCTGTCGTCGCCAAGCTGGCACGAACTGTGATAGAACACTCACAATGGCCGTAGATGCCAATGGAGACAGGACTTTATGGCGGGAAAAACCCTTCCAGCTGCAAGCACACATGCCGCCTTTTTGGCCGAGCTGGAGGCCAGTGACGACCATATTGTCGATCGACTAATAAAAGAAAGATGCCCGAGTTTTGTCGATCATTGGAGCTGGACCATGGTTCGTCCGCTGCTTTATTCGGTGCTCGGTTATGACCGCGCCTGCCGGATGGCGGACTATTTGCAAACGCTGAATGGCGGCGACAGTTTCGATCACCTAACTCAGGAACTGTCTGTCGACTTGACCCTGAATGCAATCGAAAGAATGCCGAGAGAAGGTCGCCTAGTCGTAGCGGCGAATCATCCAACCGGTCTCGCCGATGGTGTTGCTGTCTGGGATGCCTTGCGCCGGGTGCGTCGGGATATCGTTTTCTTTGCCAATGCGGACGCTTTGCGCGTAAACCCCGGATTCTCAGATGTCCTGATCCCGGTCGAGTGGGTGATCGACAAGCGCTCACCCGCCAAGACCCGCGAAACGCTGCGTCTCGCCAAGGAAGCCTTTGCCGAAGAAAAATGCGTGGTGATCTTCCCGTCCGGAAAACTCGCCAAGAAAATTGATGGCATCCTGACCGAGCACGAGTGGATGCCAACCGTTGTCAGCCTGGCGCGAAAGCACAAGGCCCCGGTCCAGCCGCTCAATCTGCAAGCCAAAAATTCCTGGCTCTATTATCTGCTGTCCAACGTGAATGGGGAGCTTCGCGACATCACGCTGTTCCACGAGCTTCTCAATAAGCGCGGCAGCCCGTTCGAAATGACGTTCGGGCCGCTGATCGAACCAGAGCGTTTCGATGGCGACGCGGCCGCGCACACTCTGGCGCTCCGTGAGTATGTCGCAACCCACCTCACGGCAGGCCACGACACTGAATTTATGTCAGTTGAGGACTAAGCCTGCTTCGCGCCTGCAGATAGCGAGCCGTGGCAATGCTTGTACTTCTTGCCGGATCCGCATGGGCATGGCGCGTTGCGCGGGGTGTTGGCCCACTTTTCTTCGGCTTGCGCCACCATGGAGTGCGGGGCCTGTTCAGCGACGCCTTGCGGGGTTCCGGGGCGCTGGTTTTCACCCGTATCCGGATCGAGGCTGGTCTCGAACGTCTGCTGCGGCGGAGTTGGCACCGGGCGCGGCTGCGGTGGTTGAACCTGCGCATTCATCAGCCAGCGCGTTACTTCAAGACGCATCTCTGACAGCATGTCATAGAACAGCTTGAAGGCTTCTTCCTTGAATTCGTTCAGCGGATCCCGCTGACCATAGGAGCGCAGGTGAATGACTGAGCGCAACTGATCGATCTGCTGCAAGTGCTGGCGCCAGCGGCCATCGAGCACCTGAAGCAGGATCTGCTTTTCGATCATCCGGAACTGACCATCCGCGGCCAGTTGGGTTTTCTCGTCATAAGCGGATTTCGCGGCTTCATGCATACGTTGCGACACTTCTGCATTGGCAACACCTTCTTCGGCGGCCCAATCAGCGAGCGGTAGTTCGAGGCCCAGCAGCTCCTGGCAGCGCTCGCTCAAACCGTCCGTATCCCAAAGTTCAGCGTGCGCTTTTTCCGGCATGTGGTGTGCGACGATCCCGTCAATCACCTGGTCCCGCATGTCTTCAACTTCTTCCAGCACGCTGTCGGCATGCATGAAATCGATACGCTGCTCGAAGATCACTTTGCGCTGGTCGTTGATGACATCGTCATATTTCAGGACATTTTTCCGAATGTCGAAATTGCGCTGTTCGATCTTTTTCTGCGAGGTTTCGATCGCCTTGTTCATCCAAGGGTGAGTGATGCCCTCGTCTTCCTTGATGCCGAGGCCTTTCATGATCGAATTTAGACGCTCTGCCGCAAAGACGCGCATTAGATCATCTTCGACAGAGATAAAGAATTTCGACTTGCCCGGGTCACCTTGTCGACCTGTTCGGCCGCGAAGCTGGTTATCGATCCGCCGGCTTTCATGGCGCTCGGTGCCGAGGACATAGAGTCCACCCGCTTCAAGCGCGCGCTTCTTGGCCACTTCGATCTCGGCTTTGATCTGATCCGTGATCAGCTGCAATTCGCCTTCGGACGGTTCGTTACCATGCTTCTCGACATGCTCTTCAACCGCTTTCGCGATGCGCATCTCAAGGTTGCCGCCGAGCTGAATATCGGTTCCGCGGCCAGCCATATTGGTGGCAACCGTAATCGCACCAGGAACACCGGCATTAGCGACAATTTCGGCTTCCTGCGCGTGGTGGCGCGCGTTCAGAACTTTATGAGGGATTTTTGCCGCCGTCAGATAGGTCGAAACGATTTCTGACTTTTCAATAGATGCGGTACCCAGCAAGACCGGCTGCCCTTTAGCGCGGGCTTCGCGGACCTCTTCGACGATTTCTTTGTATTTTGCAGCGGCCACACGATAGACGACATCATCATCATCGATCCGTTGAATCGGCTTGTTGGTCGGCAGCTCGAACGTTGAAAGCCCATAAATGTCGGCAAATTCCGGGGCTTCGGTCATCGCTGTGCCGGTCATACCAGCAAGCTTGTCATAGAGACGGAAATAGTTCTGGAACGTGATTGATGCCAGAGTCTGGTTTTCCGGCTTGATGTCGACGTTCTCTTTTGCCTCGATCGCCTGATGCAGACCTTCCGACAAGCGACGCCCTTCCATCATGCGACCGGTGAACTCATCGATCAGCATGACCTGATCATCCTTGACGATATAGTCTTTGTCGCGGTGGAACAGTTTGTGCGCTTTTAGAGCCTGATTCGAGTGATGAACGATCGACACGTTGGCGGGATCCCATAGTGACCCTTCCAGGATACCTGCTTCTGTGAGCAGGCTTTCCATTCGCTCCAGTCCCTCTTCGGTGAATACGACCGAGCGCATCTTCTCATCGAGATCGATATCTTCGTCATCGAGTTTGGGAATGAACTGGTCGATGGTTCGATACAGTTCAGAGCGGTCATCGGTTGGACCCGAAATAATCAGAGGCGTCCGCGCTTCATCAATAAGAATAGAATCGACTTCATCGACGATTGCGAATGAATGACGTCGCTGGACCATCTGATCCAGCGAGTATTTCATGTTATCGCGCAGATAATCGAACCCGTACTCATTATTCGTTCCGTACGTGATATCGCAAGCATAGGCGTCGCGGCGTTCTTCATCGGACATGCGGCCGCCACCCGGCACTTCTCCGCGGATCACTCCCGTTGTTAGGCCAAGGAAGCCATAAAGCTTGCCCATCCATTCGGCGTCGCGCGCAGCGAGGTAGTCGTTCACGGTAATCACGTGAACGCCTTCGCCTTTCAAGGCGTTCAGATAGACGGGCAGCGTCGCAACGAGCGTTTTACCTTCACCCGTGCGCATCTCTGCGATGGCGCCATTGTGAAGCACCATACCGCCGAGCAGCTGGACATCAAAGTGGCGCATACCAAGAGAGCGTTTTGCCCCCTCTCGGACGACAGCAAACGCCTCGTCCAGAATATCATCCAGAGTGGCACCGTCGGACAGGCGCTTGCGAAATTCATTTGTTTTCGCGCGCAGCGCTTGGTCAGACAGCGCTTCGATCATCGGCTCGAGCGTATTGATCTTCTGAACACGGCGACGAAGCGGCTTGAGCTTGCGATCGTTGACTGAACCGAAAATCTTTTGCGCAAAGGATTTCATGGGAGGCTGTACCACACTGTTTGAACGGACCCTGAAACCACAAATTTCTTTCCAGGATATGGACGCGTGTTAAATGCATCCTGAACAAGTCTCTCGACCAGGACTTCAAGCGGACTTAAGAACGCCGCATACGCGTGTCAATCAGGCGAATGCCGCAAAGGAATGCCGATATGCTTGAGAATTTCCGCTCTATGGGCGTCGTGATTGCAGCGACCGCCATTCTAGCTGGCCTGACCGCCTGCGATTCCGAGCCGCCCATTGCAACCGTGACCTCAACCTATGAGGGTGAGACCGCTGCGATTGTGAACGGTGAGCCGATCTATTTCAGCGATGTTGAACTGGAGGCCGTGGCCCAGGGGCAAATCGAACCGGGCTCAGAATTCACGACCAGCCATCCCGAGTATCATCAGGCGCTTGAGCAGTTGATCGATCAGAGGCTTTTGGCTCAGGAAGCACTGGCCAGAGGGCTGGACCAGGATCCAGCGGCGCGGCGGAGGCTGGAGTCCGGTCGCGAACGCCTGCTCGGAAATATCCTCGTTGAAAGCCTCGTCGCCGGCGAAGTGACCGAGGACGCCATCGATCTGATGTATGAGGAGCAAGTCAAACTTCAGCAGCTCGACGACGAAGTTCGTGTGCGGTTCATTCTGGTCGAGACGAGTGATGCCGCAAACGCCATTCAGGCGGAACTCACAGATGGCCGGGACTTTGCTGAAGCCGCCCTAGCGCACTCTACTGATACAAGCACGCGTCTTGATGGCGGCGATCTGGGCTGGGTCAATCCGAATGAATTGGCCGATCCGTTTCCTGCGATTATCGGCGATACCCAAACCGGGTCATTCTCCGGTCCGTTCGAAACCTCTCGCGGTTGGAACATTCTGAAAGTCGACGAACGCCGTACCAAGCCGCCTAAGACCAAAGCTGAAATGCGGCCGGAGATTATTACCTTTCTCACCTTCACTCAGATCAGCGACATCTTGCGCGAGCTTCGCAATTCGGCGGACATTCAGCAACGTGATCCAAGTGAGCTGCTACAAGACAGAGAGACAGCATCCGAATCCTCTCCGTCAGACGATGCTTCCGTTCCAGAGACCCCTGAAGAATGAATCTGAAACCCTCCCCGTTTGCGCCGGCCCGGTTCCCCGACTTGCCCGAAGTGAAAGGCGTGCGCGCCGCAACCGCGTCTCGCGGATTCTACGCGGGCCGCGGGGAACCACGCGATGATGTATTCCTGTTCGCATTCGACCCGGGAACGACCTGTGCGGGCGTATTCACTCAATCTTCCACTGCCTCAGCCGATGTGAGGTGGTGCCGGGACGCGCTGGCCGCGAGCGGCGGACAAACGGCCGCTTTGGTCGTAAACTCCGGCAACTCAAATGCGTTTACCGGCGCAAAAGGCGTGCTCAAGAATGACGCCACGCTGGCCGCCATGACGACAGCACTTGGCTGCGAAAGGGACGCGTGTTTTCTCGGTGCGACAGGAGTGATCGGGGAACCCCTTCCCGATCCGAATTATGTCGGCAGCATTGTCCCGCAAATGGCTAACGTGCTCGATACACCAGATTGGCAGGCCTGTGCGCGGGCATTTATGACCACTGACACATTTGCCAAAGGCGCAGGATTTGAACGGCGCATTGGCGATCACGACATCGCCTTTTCCGGCATCGCCAAAGGCTCAGGCATGATCGCACCAAACATGGCGACCATGCTGGCATACGTCTTCACCGACGCCGCCGTTTCACCAGAGATCCTGGACCGAGCGTTGAGAGCCGCGTGCGACCAGAGCTTCAACGCGATCACGGTGGATAGCGACACTTCGACCTCTGACAGCCTGATGGTTTTCGCCACGGGCGCCACCGGCGATGCTGCGATCAGTTCAGAAGCTGACCCGCGCTACTCCACATTCGCCGCTGCCCTCTCAGATATTTGCCGGGAGCTCGCCATGCTCATCGTCAAGGATGGCGAAGGGGCGAGCAAGTTCATAACGATCCAAGTTGATGGTGCAGTCTCGGACGCATCGGCGCGAACTATCGCCGCCGATATTGCCAATAGCCCTTTGGTGAAAACCGCCCTTGCGGCCAATGACGCCAATTGGGGGCGCGTCGTGATGGCGGTTGGAAAATCGGGCGAGCCAATCGATCTGGACGCGCTGTCGATCTGGTTTGGTGATGTGCAGGTTGCTGAATCGGGCGGGCGGTCAGAGGACTATGACGAAGCCCGCGCGAGCGCAGCGGTAACCGAGCCCGAGATTACCATCCGTGTCCGCGTCGGAACCGGCCCGGGACGCTCAACAGTATACACATGTGATCTGACGCACGCCTATGTCGACATCAACGGAGCCTATCGGACGTGAAGGTCGTCTATGTTGTCGCGGCCGCCCTTATCAATCCTGATGGAAAGATACTGCTGGCGCGGCGCCCGGAAGGGAAAGCCATGGCAGGATTGTGGGAATTTCCAGGTGGAAAGATTGAACCTGGCGAGCGTCCGGAGCAGGCTCTCACGCGCGAATTGGCCGAGGAATTGTCCATTACAGTTAGCGAATGCGACCTCAATCCGTTGACATTTGCCAGTCACACTTACGAGAAATTTCATCTTTTTATGCCCTTATACTCCATACAAAAATGGAGGGGGACACCACTTCCAAATGAAGGACAGCAACTGGCTTGGGTCACCCCAGACGAGTTGCACAACTATCCGGCGCCTGCCGCAGATATTCCTTTGTTTGATTTCCTGGTGGCCAGAAATAGAGCGGATGAAGATGAGCGTAGATCTGAAAGCCCTTAAGAGACTGTCTCGTTGCGAAGCGGGTGCCACGGCGGTGGAGTATGGCCTGCTAATGGCCTTGATGGCGCTTGCCTTGATTGGGGCGCTCAACGCAACCGGCTCCGGCACGCAGGACAAATGGGACGGTGTCTCAGAGGATGTCGGCGACGCTATGGGCGCCTGACCCGAGGCACATCCCAGAACCGTTTCCGGCCTATAGCGCGGCGGCGCGGCTTGACCAAAAAATAAATCCCGGCAGGTTCGCCCTTCAATTGGAGGGTGCCATGGCCGAGGTTCAGCCATTCAAAATCAACGTCCCGCAGTCCAAGCTGGAATGGATTCGCAAACGCGTTTCGAAGTATAAATGGTTCCCGGAGCCTGTTGGACTTCCGGACTGGCAGCTCGGCATGTCGACGCCGGTCCTGAAGGACCTGCAATCCTATTGGCTGAAATCCTATGATTGGCGCGCGGCGGAAACGGCGCTCAACTCGCAACCGCAATTCACCGCAGAGATCGATGGGCTCCAAATCCATTTCCTTCACATTGTTGGAGAAGCGGGAGGCAATCGCCCACTGCTCTTGACGCATGGTTGGCCGGGATCGGTATTTGAATTCTATGAAGCGATTGGTCCGCTGGCGTTTCCCAGCCAGCATGGCGGAAACGCTGAAGACGCGTTTGATCTGATCATTCCATCCCTGCCGGGATATGGGTTCTCCGCGAAGCCGGCGGCACCGCTCGGGCAACGTGCGACGGCCGCGATTTGGGATAAGCTGATGCGCGATGCGCTCGGCTATGACACTTATCTCGCGCAAGGTGGAGACTGGGGCGGAATGATCACGTCCTGGCTCGGATTGGATCATGGCACCGCGGATGGGAAGGGCGGCTGCGAGGCGATCCATCTCAACATGATCGGCCTGCGCCCCACACCTGCAACCCCGCAAAACGAAGAGGAAGCGGCCTGGCTGCAAGCGTCGCAAGCGGCGATGCAGGCGGAAGGCAGCTATCTGATGCAGCAAGCGACAAAGCCGCAAACGCTGGCCATGGCATTGATGGATAGCCCTATGGGGACGGCAGCCTGGATCCTCGAAAAGTTCCACACCTGGAGCGATTTGAGAGGGGGCGACCTGTTCAAAATCTACTCTCGCGACCAGCTTCTGACCAATCTGATGATCTATCTGGTGAACGATGCCATCGCGACGTCTGTCTGGTATTACGCGGCCTTCTTCGGCGAAGGCGGCAACGCCCTCCCGGAAGGCGTTCGTTGCGAGACACCAACTGGCTTTGCCAACTATCCAGGCGAAACGGTCTATTTCCCGCCGCCCCGCTCCTGGTGCGAGCGGGCTTACAATATGACCTATTGGCGTGACCAACCACATGGCGGCCACTTCGCCGCGATGGAGGCCCCGGATCTGTTCGTGGCCGACATCAGAGAATGGGCTCGCTCGCTGAGCTAACGTCTATTTCCGACCTGGGCGATACGTGCGGGACGCATTGGCTTCGATATCAGCGCGTTCCAACAAAGCCGGACGCCATTCTTCAGCCGCGAAGAGCGGGGCCTGATCGGCGAAGTGAGGCGAGCTCTCATCCAGGGTCGCAGCGCCGAACTGATGGATGACATCCGCTTTCTGATTGCCGTCTGCATCCCATTCGACAATCGCGATCCATGTGTCGCCAGCATTGGCCTTCAGGATCCCATCGTCGCCAACTTCAGCTGGATAGATCGCGCGCAATATATCGGGGCCGCCGCTGACCGGAAGGTTCACATCTCCGCGGATCAGACGATTGACCTCCCCCCATTCCGGATCGATCTGACCGTAATGGAGATTCAGATACTCAACCGCCTGGCGAAATGCGTCGGCGGGTTCTGGCGCCGGTATGCCTGTCAGTTTCTCGGTCACCGAATGAATGGTTGTCAGGACACCCAAAGCAGCGTGGCGATCGGTTTTGCCGGTGGAGTAGGACCAAGCCGCAAGATGTTCGGCTGCCGCTTGCAGGTCAGTGTCCGCGCTCCAGTCCTCCGCCAGCACCGCCTGTATCGTTCGATCGGCGGCGGACCCTCGCGCATAACTATTGTCAAACTTGATCGCCAGAATTGCGTCGCGGGTCATTGGTGAGATGCCATCCGTGAGCTCGACGATACGCAGCGAACGATTGGTCTGGTCGGTCTGCAAGCCCATGCTTTCGGGAAACATATCGGGTCGCAGATTGTCGGGTCCATCGGTTGCCGTGAACGGTTCATTGTTCGCGTCAAAGACCAGCCCCGATTGCGGATTGAGCAGGATCGGTACGCGGTCATACGGCAAGTAGCCATCCCAGATCAGGTCGGTGCGGTCGCCGGGTATGTCCTTGGTCCAGTCCCAGCCCGGCGCGCGATTGGGGTATTGCCCATTGTGGATCATCGCAATGACGCCGTCTTTATCGGCATAAATATAGTTAAGCGCCGGGACCGCGTGTATCGCCATAGCGGCGTAGAACTCGTCCCAATTGCGCGCCTTGGCGGTACGCATGCGCTGTTCGGTCTGACGCATCGCGCTCATCCCGGCATAGCGGACGGCATAGGTGCCAGTACTCGATCTTATGACGGGTCCATGCTTGGAAGAGAGCACGTCCTGTTTCACCGTCAAAGCAAACGGGCCCCAAAGCTTCACTTTGAGCTTTGCGGTCTCGATTTCGAGATCGACCCACTCGCCATCGAGTTGGTATTGGTCAGGATTATCCGGATTGATGGTCAGCACGTAAATGTCGGCAAGATCCGGTTTGCTGACCGTGTTCGCCCATCCAAGATGGCGATTGAATCCATGCAGGATCGAAGGCGATCCAGGGAAGACGCCGCCATGAATGTCGAGGCCCTCTTCGGACACCATATGCGCTTCCCACCATGCGACTGGTCCGGTCATTGGTTGGTGGGAATTGATAATCAGTCTTGTGGTGTCGTCGCCCGATCTCTGCGGTGCAACCGCGAAGGCATTTGACCCGCGCGGCGGCGCAGTTTTCGGACCCACCAGCCAGGCACCGCGCCCAGCACCGGGGTCAAGCGAAACACTCTGGATCCGTTCGTCATTATAGACGTCGAGCAGCGTCTCATCGAACCCGTAGAAAAAAGGCGTCCGAAACAAGGACCCGGCGAAAATGTCCTGCGGCTTGAACGGCGCCAACCCTTGCCACGTCGCGTCCGGGTTTTCAGCCGCGTACAAATTCAGACCATCCGCATAGGCCTGAGCGTAGGCTTTCACATCCGTTGGGACGTCGCTTTCATAGCTTGCATCGATCGTATCCCAAACGTTTAGCAGCTCGATCAGGTAATCCGTGCGCGCCGCATTCGCCCCTTTGTACCGGCCGAGAACGCCGCGGGTCGCCGCGACGGTTTCCTGGATCGTCTCGTAGTCGTCTTCGGCATGGGCGTAGGCAAGACCGAAGGCGGCATCATTATCTGTTTTGCCAAAAATGTGCGGCACGCCCCAATTGTCGCGAATAATCTCGACATCATAGTTGGCTGCAGCGGCTGACAGCTCTTCCGCCTTGGGAGTCTTTGGAAGAGGATCCCATGTGTAAACGCCCGCGCCAAGTATGGCCACGAGGCACAGGGCGCCGAGGCCCAGCAGGATTTTCTTGATCATTGGACTCAGACTTTCACGGGGGGTTCAGTGTGAGATGCCGTATTCCAGATCACTTCATCAGGGGCTTGCAGCATCTGCATGTACATGTCTTTTGGGTAGGCTTGATGCGGTTTATCCGGATCGTACGGAGGCTGCTTCACGGCGCCGCCTTCGCCATCATAGGGGTCCGGGTTCTGGTATTGCTCGGCTTCTTCAGCATTGATGCCAGCTTTTTCCAGAACTTTAGGATCAATCCAGGCCCTCTGGTCAATCTCCTCATTCGAGGTCGCAACCTCAAGCGTCAGGCTTTCCGGACCGCCGAAATAAATTGACTGGCACATCCCATGATCAATCGGACCGATCACGTTGACGCCCTTCTTTCGAATTCGGTCTCGAATAGCGACCAGCTGGTCGGGCGTGTCCACCTTGAAAGCGAGGTGCTGCATGGTCCCTGGCGCGCACGCGCCAGCGCCGGTGCCGGAATGCGTTACCCCGATTTCGATGGGAATGTCCTTCGCCGCTGGCAATTGGACAATCGAGAAATAGCAATCATCGTCGAGGTGCATGAAAGCATGTAATCCGCCCGGCACACCGTGCATATCAAACAGCGCAGACAGCTTACATCCCATCACGTCCGAGAAGAACTCAATATGGGTTTTGACATCCGCTGACATGATCGCGATGTGGTGAATCCCCGTTGCTTTGACCATCAGCCATACTCCTTGTCTTTGCGTCATACTGGACTCCCCGGGGGAAAGCGCCAAGTCTTGACCACGCGGGAGGCGAGCTATGAGTGAATTGATCCGTGAACCCTATCTGGTGCTGCATCAGGAGTCGTCTAGCTTCAAGGACGTTTATGGCGGCGCTGGCGCGACAGTCGTCGTCGAATGTATGAGGATCTATAAAAGAGGCTCCACGTCGAAATCCGTGATTGTGTTCTCACACCCGATCGGCTCTGGCGCGTTCCTACCTCTGGTCTCTGCGCTCGCGCATGCCGGGCACCACGTCATCTATTGCAACCCTCGCTATCGCGGCAATGATACAGCACTGATCATGGAAAAATGCGTCGCCGATCTCGGGGCCTGCCTGAGCCATGCGCGTGAGAAGCTTGGCTATGAGATAATTGTTCTGGGCGGCTGGTCTGGCGGCGGATCGCTGTCTCTGTTGTATCAGGATCAAGCCGAAAACCCGACCCTTACCCACACGCCTGCTGGTGACGCCTATGACCTGACGGCTCTGCCTCTACCGCCTGTGCAAGGGATCATGCTGCTAGCCGCGCATATCAGCCGGGCCATGACGCTCACAGAATGGATCGACCCGTCCATCACAGATGAAACCAAGCCGTTCGAGCGGTCGGCTGAGCTCAATATCTACGATCCCGACAACCCCAATCAGCCCGCTTACACCGCCGCCTATGAGGCGCGATATCGGGCCGAGCAGATTGCGCGCAATCGGCGGATTACCGCCTGGGCCCAGCAGACATTGGAAGACCTACGCAAGTCCGGGGAACCAAATGCTGAGCGCGCCTTCACGGTACACGGAACCATGGCGGATCTGCGCTGGACGGATCCAAGCCAGGATCCTTCCGATCGCAGGCCGCATGAATGCTATCTCGGCGTTCCGAAAGTCGCGAATGACGGTCCGGTCGGCCTGGCGCGGTTTTCAACCCTGCGCTCCTGGCTCAGCCAATGGGGATATGACACCACCAACGCCACCGGGCTCGGCAATGCAGAGCGGATCACCTGTCCCGTCCTGGTCATCAACAATACGGCGGATCTCGCCTGCACGCCCAGCCATGCCCAGCGCTTGTTCGATGCAGTCGGGCACGATGACAAAGAGCATCACGACATCAAGGACGCAGATCACTATTACATTGAGCGCCCCGGCCTTTTGCCTGTGGCAGTCGGGATCTGTTCGGACTGGATGTCACGCAAAGGGTTTGCGAGCTGACGCGCGCTTGGCGTTGTCTCGCCGTTCCGATAGAGTTGCGACATGAATGAAGCTTCGGTCCTTGCCCAGCACATAGGCGCCGCCGACCGCGTTGTCGTGTTCACCGGCGCTGGCATCTCCACCGAAAGCGGTATCCCCGACTTTCGGTCGCCTGGTGGTGTCTGGTCGAAGATGCAACCGATCTACTTTCAGGATTTTGTGTCTGATCGAGAGGCGCGGCGAGAGAGCTGGCGGCGCGTGTTCAATCGCACCGAAGGCTGGACCGGTGCAGAACCGAACGCAGGGCACTTCGCGATCTCCAAACTGGTTGAGTTGGGCAAGATTACCAGCGTCGTGACCCAGAATGTCGACAATCTGCATCAGAATGCAGGGGTCCCGGATGAGAAAGTCATCGAGGTGCATGGCAGCGCATCCTACGCCAAATGCCTGCAGTGCGGGAAACGCTATGAGTACGAAGCTCTGAAGCCCCGCTGGGAGGCTGATGAGGATCTTACCTGCGACTTCTGCACAGGATTGTTGAAATCCGGGACGATTTCGTTCGGGCAGGCCATGCCCGAAGACAAGATGACGTTCGCAGAGAGCGAGGCGCTGTCCTGCGACTTGATGATCGCACTTGGATCATCGCTCGTCGTCTATCCGGCAGCCAATATCCCGATCATCGCCAAGCAAAACGGCGCGAAGTACATTATCGTCAATCGCGAAGAAACTGAGCATGACGTCTATGCCGACGCAGTGTTCAATACCGAAATCGGCCCCTTGCTGCGCGAAACCATGACAGAGCTGGATCTACCCCTCTCTTGAGCAGGTGCACAATTGGTTTGAATCGCAACTATACGACACGGATTCACGCCTCAACATCCCAATAGCTACATCAGCGGCATGACTGCGCTGTCGCTCCCCTTTTCTAGATCACGGATATGTGCTTTGAGGATCTCCGTTGCACTGCACAACACCTCTTTACCCGAGGGCAAGCAGTACCCATATGTGCATAGCAGGCGGGGCCTGCTGTGAAATATCCGATAGGGAGGGCGAGCTTTGCTGGTCAATATGTTGAAGGGTAAACTCCACGCGGCAACTGTGACGCAGTGCGACGTATATTATGAGGGATCGGTTTCTATCGACCAGGATCTCCTCGACGCCGCCGGTATTCTGCCCCACGAGCGCGTAGATATCTGGAACATCACAAATGGCGAGCGGATCTCCACCTATGCGATTGAAGCCCCACGTGGCTCTCGCACGATTGGCGTTAATGGCGGCGCGGCCCGCAAATTTGCGATGGGCGACCGCGTCGTGATCGCAGCGTTCGTCCAGATGGAAGCCGAACTCGCGCGCCAGCATAAGCCACACGTGGCACTGATGGATGAGCACAACAACATCAAGACACCGAGCGCGGCTTACTAAGCCGACCCGAATTCAAGCACAGTTTGAGATGCTTGGGATAAGCCCGCCTAATTGGCGGGCTTTCTCAATTCGAACACAACATTGACGGTTACAGAGTAGCCGACTTCGCCGCTCGCAATCGGCGTCGATCGATCCATGCTGCGCGCTTCTGCCATCATCGCCATAGGCTGCGGGCGCATACCGCCACTTTCGGCAATCGTGACGACCCGTGCGACTTCGTAACCAGACGCTGCCGCATAGAGCTCAGCCCGGGCGATCGCTTCTTTCATAGCGATATCGCGCGCCGCATTCTTGGCCGCCCGATCATCCTCCAGAGCGAAGTTCAAGCCGCTAAACGTGTTCCCGCCAGCCGATACCAGCGCGTCCATGGTCTCGCCCAGATTGTCGAGATCTCTGACCTTCACGGTGAGCTGGTTCGACGCCTGATAGCCGGTCAGGCGCGGCTGACCGTTGTCGCGATTGGAGTAATCATATTGCGGCTGCAGAGAGAAATTCGAGGTCTGCATGTCACGCCGGTCCACGTCCGCTGCTGTGAGCGCATCGAACACGCCATTCATCGCCGCCGAGTTCGCCGTCATCGCTTCCTGAGCGGTGGAGCCTTGTGTCTGCACGCCTGCATTGAGGAAGGCGATATCCGGCTCGCGATTGACTGAGCCCTCAGCCGAGATGCTAAGCGTGGTCTCTGGCTGGATGGAGTTTGGATGCGTGGTTTCGATCGGATCAGCATTCGGCGTGATCGTTGGTTCCGGCGCAGAGGCCGCCGCCAACTCCACGGGTTCTGACCCGGTCGCCGTGCTTTCGCCGGACTGACCGCCGCCACAGGCTGCCAGGGTCACCAGAGCCAGGCCCGAAAACCCGGCCATCAATCCACTTTTGTACGTCACTGTCATGCGTCCCTCCATGAGGTTCAAAAAACTTGCAGTCTCTATTGAATTGCGCCATTGCGGCGAGATCAAGTCTGGCGTTTTATACTTGCGTTCATCTTGAACAAGGGCCTGTAGCTCAGTTGGTTAGAGCGGACCGCTCATAACGGTCTGGTCGGGGGTTCAAGTCCCTCCGGGCCCACCACTCCGCACTTTGGGACGCGGCTATCCCCTAACAGTCTGAACGGCAAAGATATTTTCTCCTTTTCTACGGTTCTAAATCCTGAACCTCGTTTGTATGGAATTTGACCGCAGAAGGACAGTTTCAGGACGGCTCTTCGGTCTTCATACCGTCCATTTCTCCAAATTTCACAAGGGTTTGCGAGAAACGCCAACGCGGTTCTAGTTTTTGACTTAAGACTGCCTTTTGGCGTTGTGCGAGTCTCCAGTTGTTCTCCTAGTTGGGCTTTCCGTTTCTCAAGTTCTGTAATGCGAGCTTCATATGCGGAGATTAGAGTTGGACTCTCTGCTTGAACCACACGGTCCACTAAGCCTGAAATCTGCTGATCAGCTTGATTCAGTTCTTTCTTGATGGAAGCGGCAAGCGCTCTTTGAGAAACCGTGTTCTGTTCGAAGATATCTTTGATCATTGCGCCGACCAATTCGACAAGCGTGCGGCTGGGCTGAAGGGATTTCAGCAAAGTTTCAAACTCGCCTTCTAGATCATCTCGGCGAATAGATTTGCCGTAGCTTTCGCATCCCTTTGTGCCGCACAGGTAGTATGGGTAACGTTTGGATCTGCCTCGACTGAAGCTCGAATACAGTGGCGCATCGCAATCCCCACAGGTCACAAAACCGCGTAACGCGAAGTCCTCACCGGAGTTTGCTCTTTGAGGGGCATGCGAACGACCCGCGAGACGGTCCTGAATCTTCAAATGCGTCTCATAAGAAATAAGCGCAGGGTGGCGACCTTTTCGAAGGGAAACGCCCCACGGCTCATAGAGCAGATATCCCGCATATAGAGGGTTCGCTAAATGGTCTCTAATAGAAGAAGCCGACAACTTACCCGTTGGGGATGGATAAGCCGGATGATTTTCTAGATATCGCTTCACCTCGGCTTGCGTCGTCAATCGCTCGCCCGCAAACGCCTCTAACGCTTCCGACATGGCTGCGGCTGCTGGTTCGTTTCGGATTAGAACATTGCCCCCGCCTTTTTGTTTTTTCCATGTGTATGCGGGAGGAGGAGGAAACACCGCATATCCATTCAACAGCCGGGCGCGCATCCGATTCACAACCTGCTCTGAGTTCTTCTGAGAGTGGTGTTGCGCCACTGGTCTGCCCCACTGAGGTGGTCCACCGGTTTTGTTAGTCCGGCGGTTTCCACGTAGCAGCGATCATGCTGCTACCT
>JAEPOM010000030.1 GCA_017642885.1 Henriciella sp.
GTTGGCGGTGTGGATACCTTCACATTACCAGCTCAGCAGAGCTGGGTGGGGCACGCCGTCCACAGCATCAAAAGCGCTCTTCGCCAATGGCAAGACACTGACCTTCAAACCGGAAGGCACTGATCGGTTCGGCCGAACCCGCGCGCATGTCTATCTTGACGGCACACATATTGGCTGGCTCCTCGCCAAAGACGGGCTGTCCGCGCCCTGGCCAAACGAGACGGTGAAGCCGAATTGGTGTGAGTGAGCAAAAAACCATTACAGTTCTGCAACTTGCGGGCAGTGCCTAGTCTTTGCTTTATAGCGCGATGAGCGATCTGAGCCCCCTCTTCCGGCCCGAACGGACATGGTTTCTGACCGTCACACTGGCGGATGAGGACAGCGCGCTGCTAACCCGGCATGTCGGCGAGCTCGCGGACAGCGCACGCGATTTTGAACACCTCCACCCGTTCGAGACGATCGCCACCGTGATCCTGCCCAATCACATGCATGCCATCTGGGTGCTGCCCGAAGACGATAATGATTTCCGGCGCCGCGTTGAATATCTGCAAGCAAGCTTCGCCCGGCGCATGGTCGAGGGCGGGCATGTGGCAGAGAAAGAGGCTGACAGACTCTGGCATCCGCGATTCTGGGATTATCGAATTCGGGATGCCATCGATATGGAGCGACATGTTGGATTCATGCACGGCAACCCTGTTAAGCATGGCTTGGTGAGTCACCCTGACAAATGGCGTTATTCGACCTGGCACAAATTCCGCGCAGATGGCTTTGCGCTGTGGACAGCGGATTCTCTCCGCACCTCTGGCGAGCCATAGGAAAAGCGGCCAATAGACGCAAACGTCGCGACGGCAGGTCCGTTCCCCGGTTCCATTCCCGGCTCATCCTGTCTTATGGTGACTGCATCCGCCCTCGCTTTGCGATTGCCCCGTACCAAGATCAGAACGAAAGACGCGCCCATGCCCGCTATCTCAATGACACCCCAAGAAGTTTCCGACTATATCGCGCAGGCCGGGCGAGACGTCTGGGTCGTTCCGGATGTTCCCGAAACAACACCGCGCCGAAAGATTGAGAGAGTCGGCGTCATCGGCGCGGGCACGATGGGCGGCGGCATCTCGATGAACTTTGCAACCGCAGGCATCGACGTAACCATCCTTGAGCGCCAGCAAGAAGCCCTGGATCGCGGCCTGAGCGTTGTTCGAGGTCACTATCAGCGCAGCGCTGACAAAGGCCGCTTCCCAGTCGAGGAAGTCGATGAGCGAATGAACCGCTTGAACGGCACGCTCAGCATGGACGATTTCGCCGATTGCGACTTGATCATCGAAGCCGTGTTCGAAGACATGGATTTGAAGAAGCAGATCTTTACCGACCTTGACCGCATCGCCAAGCCGGGCGCCATCCTCGCGACCAATACCTCAGCGCTGGATATTGACGAGATCGCAAGCGTCACCAACCGTCCGCAAGACGTCATTGGGCTGCACTTCTTTTCCCCAGCGAATGTCATGAAATTGCTCGAGATCGTGCGCGCGGATCACACCGCAGACGATGTCATCGCGACCAGCATGGACCTCGCCAAAACGATCAACAAAATCGCCACCCTGGTCGGCGTTTGCCCCGGATTTGTCGGTAATCGCATCCTCTTTGCCCGGCAGGCGCAGGCACAGAAGCTAGTCTATCAAGGCGCGATGCCGTGGGACGTGGATGCCGCGCTCAACGCGTTCGGGTTCCGTATGGGGCCGTATCAGATGTCAGACCTCGCCGGTCTCGACATTGGTTGGAAGAAAGGCGCCAAGACCGCCAATCCGATCCGCGACGCGCTTTGTGAACTCGACCGCCGCGGTCAGAAAACCGGCGCGGGTTATTATGACTATGACGAAAATCGCCGTCCGGTCCCATCTGATGTGACCGCAAAGATTATCGCCGACGTCACCGGCGTTGAACCGGGCGGGGCTCCTGGACAGGACGAAATTATCGCGACCTGCATCTACCCGATGATCAATGAGGGATTGAAAATCCTCGAAGAGAAAAAAGCCCAGCGCGCCTCCGACATCGATATTGTCTGGCTCAATGGCTATGGCTGGCCAGCCGACAAAGGTGGCCCGATGCTCTACGGCGACATGGTTGGCGCCGAAGCCGTTCTCGCAACGATGGAAAAGCTTGGCGCAGATGATGAGCGCTTTGCGCCTTGCGCAACTCTGAAACGCCTGGCCAAAGACGGCGGCCGCTTTATCGACGTTCAGCCTGGCTGATGACTGACACGCTGCACCCGTTCGACGGCGAGTATGATTATGTCATTGCCGGCGCCGGGTCTGCAGGGTGTGTTGTTGCCGAGCGGCTGACGCGCGATCCGAAAACCCGCGTTCTCATTCTTGAAGCGGGAGGCCGGGACAATTGGATCTGGTTCCACATTCCTGTCGGCTATCTGTTCGCCATCGGCAATCCGCGTTCGGACTGGATGTTCGAGACAACAGCGCAGCCCGGACTCAACGGGCGCACGCTGAACTATCCCCGCGGGAAAGTCCTTGGCGGCTCGTCTGCTATCAACGCGATGATCACGATGCGGGGGCAAGCCGCTGACTATGATGGTTGGCGCGATACAGGCCTGCCCGGCTGGGGCTGGGACGACGTCCTCCCCGTGTTTCGCGAGATAGAGGATCACTTCCTCGGAGATGGCCCTCACCATGGCACCGGCGGACCCTGGCGGGTTGAACCGCCGCGTGTTCGCTGGGGTATTCTGGACGCGGTGCGCGACGCCGCGGCAGAGGTAGGCATTCCCGCGATTGAAGACTTCAACACGGGCGAGAATGAAGGCGCAGCTTATTTCCACGTGAACCAAAAGACCGGTCGCCGCTGGTCTGCAGCGCGCGGCTTCCTCAATCCAGCATCGATGCGCCCGAACCTGCGCATTGAAACAGGCGCGCTGATTGAGCGGGTTACACTAGATGGAAAGCGCGCGACGGGGCTCGTCTTCCAACAACACGGGCGTCGCTATGCCGTCAAAAGCCAGCGTGAGACGATCTTGTCCGCCGGTTCGATTGGCAGCGTGCAGATCCTGCAGCGCTCCGGTATCGGGCCTGCGGACACACTTAAGCGCGCCGGTATTTCACCGGAACATGACTTGCCCGGCGTCGGCGCCAATCTCCAGGATCATCTGCAACAACGCGCCATCTATCGTGTGTCGAACGCGGTGACGCTGAACCAGACCTATTATTCCCTGTTCGGCAAAGCCAAAATGGGGCTCGATTATCTGTTCCGACGGCGCGGACCGTTGACCATGGCGCCGTCCCAGCTCGGCATGTTCACGCGCTCGTCGCCGGATCACAAGCGCGCCAATATCCAGTTCCACGTTCAGCCGCTCTCGCTGGACAAGTTCGGCGATCCTCTCCATCGCTTCCCTGCGATCACTGTCGCTGCTTGCAATCTGCGCCCGACCTCGCGGGGTGAGGTCCGGATCCCATCGCCAGATCCATTCGCCAAACCGGTCATCGATCCGAACTATCTCGATACGGACGCCGATCGCCGCGTCGCAGCAGACGCAATCCGGGTGACGCGCCGCTTGATGCAGCAACCTGCCCTCGCGCCTTATGCGCCCGAGGAGTATTTGCCAGGGTCGGCCTATACCGATGACGATCTCGCTCGCGCGGCCGGAGAGATCGGCACGACCATCTTCCACCCGGTCGGAACCGCCAAAATGGGCCCGGTGGCCGACACGATGGCGGTCACAGATGGCAGGCTCGCCGTTCACGGGATGACGGGCTTACGAGTGATCGACGCCTCGGTGATGCCGACCATCACATCGGGCAACACGAACACACCCACCATCATGATCGCGGCCAAGGGGGCCGAGATGGTCGCTGGCAGCTAATCCATTTCTGATACTTCTGAGCGGCGCTCGCGGCGTAAATCGAGACGCGGGCACAATGATTCCATCTCTCAAAAATGCGATCTGACATGCTCGGAATGAGGGTGTGGCTGGGTTGGAAGGTGGTCTTCGCCTGCGCGGGCTCTCACGCATGGAGAGACCCTGATGATGAACAAACTTCTGAGCGCATCCGCCCTGGGCGTTGTGATTTCGGTCGGATTTGCCGGCAACGCCATGGCGGCCCCCAACCCCGACGCAACGTGCCGAGACGGCGCCGGCGATAACTCGCTTCAATGTGGGACAGATGCGGATGCATCAGGCGACGAATCTACCGCGATCGGTGACGAAGCCGAAGCCACCGGGGATAGTACGGTTGCGGTTGGGAATAATTCTAAGGCAACCGACGATTATGCCACAGCGGTTGGCGAATACGCAGAGGCCACTGGCTATAACTCCACAGCACTCGGAAATTCCGCGGAAGCCACCGCGCAAGATTCCGTGGCGCTTGGAGCGGATTCCGAGGCCAGCGGCGATCAATCGACGGCAATCGGACGTGATTCAGAAGCTTCGGGGCTCGAGTCTCTTGCTGTTGGTGAAGGCGCGGAGGCCTTGGCCGCCTATGCGACGGCTATCGGTCAATCTGCCGAAGCGTCGGGACTCGATTCTGTCGCCGTGGGCGAGGATGCAGAAGCGACGGGCGATTATTCAACCGCCATCGGTGAATCCACTGAAGCCACCGGCGAATGGGCGACCGCATTGGGCAACGACACCGAAGCTCTTGCCGAATATTCAACAGCCATTGGTGCCAGGGCTAAGATAGAGGCAAATGCGGAAAGCAGCACCGTAGTCGGAGAAAGCGCGTACGCCGCCGCAAGCGAAGTTGTCGTCGTCGGTCAGGGTGCATCTGCGTACGCAGACCATGCCACGGTCGTCGGGGAAGATGCGAGCGTTAACGAAGAAAACGGAACCGCGATCGGGCAATCTTCATATGTTAGCGCCGAGGGAGGCACGGCGGTTGGACAAAACGCAGAGGCATCTGCGATAGATGCGACCGCGCTCGGTCGAGACGCATCGGCAGGCGGACTGGAATCCACCGCCCTCGGCACCCTGTCTTCGGCAAACCAAGACCAGGCAACCGCTATCGGACACTCTGCAACCGCGACAGCAGATGACGCGACGGCTGTCGGGGCTAACGCACAGGCGACTGCAGAGAACACAACGGCTCTCGGTGAAGGGGCGCTGGCCACCGCCTTCAATGCAACAGCCCTGGGCGAGGAGGCGGAAGCATCGGGATTTGAATCGACCGCCCTCGGCACTGATTCCAATGCCACCGGCGATTACGCGACCGCTATCGGGGACAGCGCCACCGCTTCGAATTTCGGATCGACGGCTCTCGGCAACGATGCAACCGCTTCCGGAGAATACGCCTTGGCCCTCGGCCATGAGGCTCAAGCAACCGCCGACTATGCAACTGCTGTGGGTGAGAGCGCGGCTGCGTCTGGTTACAACTCGACGGCACTTGGTAACACGACGAAGGCCAGTGGCGAAGACGCCGTCGCACTTGGTGCGGACGCGAGGGCAGAGTACGACAACTCTGTGGCAATTGGCCAAGGCGCGCAAACATTGTTCGCGAACCAATTCATGTTTGGCTCAGTCAGCAATACCTACACGATGCCCGGGATTACATCGGCTGCGTCACAGGCTGCACAAACAGGTGATCTGGCGTTCGTGACCACGGATGCGAACGGAAATCTCGCCTCGGATGGTGGATCGATCTTGAATCGACTATCTGAAACCGAGTCGGCCCTCTCGAATGCGGAGGATGCAATTGCCGACGCTCAGAAGGTCCTCTCAACGCCGGGTCAGGTCCTCGACGGACCAGAGACAAGCACGGCGATCAACGAGAATGCCACAGCCATCGCCACCGTTTCTTCAACGGTCAACCGCAATCAGGAGCGCATCGCCAGCGCTGAGTCTTCAATTAGCGGCAACACCCAGTCGATTTCCTTGCTCAACAATCGGTTCGAAACCCTGGGGCTGCAAGTCGACGAACTCGCGACCATTGTGGCCGACAATACAGAGCAGATCGCGGCGAACACGGCCGGGATCGCAATCGCAAATGCCATGGCCGGATCCAGCTGGCTGCAGGCCAATGAGACCCACGCTGTCACAGCAAACTGGGGCCACTATGACAATACCAACGCGTTCGCGATTTCAGCGACCCAACGCCTCGACAATAACTGGTCGGCGAATATGGGCGTCGGTTTCTCCCCGGATGAAGGAAAAGTTGGTGCACGCGCCGGCGTCCGCCTGGGCTGGTAAGCATCAGCCCTGTGCGTGGTTCATGTGAGCGCCGCAGGTGCGATACGGAACCTGCCCAATATGAAAAGGCCGCCCGGGAGAGAACGGGCGGCCTTTGATCAAAAAAGGTATGAAACTTAGTGGCGGTTGCTCAGTCGAGCGCGACGCCGACGCCGCTTGTCCAACATGCTTATGCCCGTTTCCTCTGTTTCTTCGGGAGCTGGGGCTATAATCTCAGCGACTGGCTTTGCGATTTGGATAGCGTTTACCGGGGTCGCCTTAAGGGGAGTGCTAGGAACCGCGATTGGGGTTTGCTCTACTTCGCGGACTTGCGGTGTCATTTTCTTTGCCTTTCAAAACTGGACGTTAGCCCATTCAGCGGCGGTTGATGGAGAGTTGTTTGATCCGCTGATGCAATACCAATTGGGAATCGTATTATCGTTTTTCAATAAGTATTTCTCGTTTTTCGGAAAGTTTTTGCGATTTTCGAATAAAATCAGAGACATAGCTCGCACGATTTTTTTGAGCACCATGCTGCACAACCCTTTGACAGCGCGGGACTTTTTAGCCCACAGCGCCTAATCCACGACTTCAATCGTTCGGCCGGCATACTTTGTCAGGAATGCGGAGAGCTCTTCATTCGATAGGACAGCCTCTGACTGGCTTTCCTCTGCCTCGCGCGCGGCGGCATTCTCCAGGGCCGTCAGGTCACGGGTTCGGCGCGCCGTCTGTTTCCACGCGCGGAGCAACTGATCGGCGCGTCCTTGTTCTCCATGCGCCAACGCATCGCGCACAGCCATTAGAACGGCGTCAGCCTTGTTTAGATCCATGACTTCCTCCGCACCGCTCGCGCGTAGATCGCAGGCGCGAAACCCGAACCGCTTCGCCCAGCGGGAATACGTCGCCTGCGATATCCCGAGCTGGGCTCGGATTTCCATCGCCGCCACGCCGTCCTGCGCCAGCTTTCGAGCCTTCGCGATCAGCGAACGGCGTTGCCCGTCGGTCAGAGTACGAAGGTCTGGCATCGCGCGAGGATAAAGACTCGCCGCATTCGGTCGGATTAAAAAAGAGGGCGCCCCCCGAGGACCGCCCTCTTGAATTAAGCCTGAAAGGCCTAGTCCGCTGAAGACGGCGCCATATCGGCATCTGCGATACCATGTGACTGACGCGTTCCCGGGACGCGAATGTCCTCGACAAGATCTTGGATGTCTTGCGGCGGCGCAGAGGTCGCAAGCGATATTCCGATACCCAACGCTCCGGACAGCCACATGAAGACAAACCCGATGCCTTCTGGCGAGACCCCGAACCAGTACTGGTCTGGCGTACCACCGCCGAACTTGAAGTAGACGATGTAGGCGAAGGTCGAGATCAGGCCGAACAGCATGGCGACAATCGCCCCTTCCTTGTTCATCCGCTTCCAGAAAATTCCCAGGAAGATGACCGGAAACAGAGAGGCAGACGCGAGCCCGAAAGCAAACGCCACAACCTGCGCCACGAAGCCAAGCTGGGCTGAGAAGATCCCAAGCAAGCCTGCCGCCACAACCGCGCCAGCAGCAGCCCCGCGGGCGACCCGAAGCTCAGTCTTGTCATCCATGTCCTTGAACAAGGTTCGGCGGCAAATGTCGTGACTGACCGCGGACGAAATCACCATGAGCAACCCGGCAGCGGTGGAAAGCGCAGCGGCGAGACCGCCTGCCACCACAAGCCCGATCACCCAGGCCGGAAGCTGTGCAATCTGCGGATTGGCAAGCACGAAGATATCTCGGTTTGGATTGACTTCGTTTTCTACGCCGTCCGGGGCGGCGGGGCCCCGATACTGCATGATGCCGTCGCCATTCTTGTCTTCGTACTGCAGCAGACCTGTCTTTTCCCAAGTCTTGTACCAGGTCGGAACCGGCTTACCGCCCGCCGCCTCGATTTCCGCGGCGCGGGCTTCGTAGTTTTCATCATCCGTGATGTAGGTCGCTTCGTTGACCGTATCGATGAAGTTGATCCGCGCGAATGCGCCAACGGCGGGGGCTGTGGTGTACAAAGCGGCGATGAAGATCAGCGCCCAGCCTGCCGACAGGCGCGCTGCCTTGGCGCTTGGCACGGTGAAGAAGCGAATGATGACGTGCGGCAGTCCCGCCGTCCCGAACATCAGCGCTCCGGTAATAGCAAACACATCGAACATGGATTTGTTCGTCTGCGTATATTCCTGGAAGCCGAGATCTGTGACCACGACGTTCAGTTTCTGAAGCATGGAAATGTCTTCGCCGACGGCGTTTCCAATAAAGCCAAGCTGCGGAATCGGATTGCCAGTGATGATTAGCGACATGAAGATCGCGGGTACCGTATAGGCAAAGATCAGGACGCAGTACTGCGCCACTTGCGTATAGGTCACGCCCTTCATTCCGCCGAGCACGGCATAAAAGAAGACGATGACCATGCCGATGACGATACCGACATTGAAATCAACACCGAGGAAACCTGAGAAGGCGACGCCAACGCCTTTCATCTGTCCGGCAATGTAAGTAAACGAAACAAACAGCGCGCAGATCACCGCGATGATCCGGGCGACATCAGAATAGTAGCGGTCGCCGACAAAATCCGGGACGGTGAATTTGCCGAACTCCCGAAGAAATGGCGCCAGCAAGACGGCGAGCAGCACGTATCCACCGGTCCAACCCATGAGGTAGACGGAGCCGCCATAACCCAGGAAGGCGATCAACCCCGCCATGGACAGAAATGACGCCGCAGACATCCAGTCAGCAGCGGTGGCCATGCCGTTGACGGTCGGATGAACATCATGTCCCGCGACATAGAACTCATCCGTTGAGCCGGCGCGCGCCCAGATCGCGATACCGATGTAGAGTGCAAATGTCGTGATGACGAAAAAGAGGGTCCAGTCCATCGTCTCAGTCCTCCACGCCGTATTTGCGTTCGAGCCGCGCCATGGCGAAACAGTAATAGAAGATCAGTACGACAAAGACGTAGATTGATCCTTGTTGCGCAAACCAGAAGCCAAGCGGGGCCCCGCCAATCGAAAATTGATCCAGGAAATCCCGGAAGAGAATGCCGGCTCCATAAGAGACGACGAACCAGATTGCGAGCAGGCTCAGGGTCAGGCGGATAGTGGCCGACCAATAGCCTTTCGCATCGATTTGTTTTTTATCGGACACGATGTGGTCCTCCCAGGTTATCGTTGGCGGAGCATTCGCTATGAGGTCACGTTGCCTCAGTCCGCTGCATTTGTTTAGGCCGACTTTGGCCTAAGAGTCTTTATTTTGAGAAGAGTTCTGAATCGCGCGCCGCTCTCTCAGACCAAAAAAGATCAGGAACGCCGCGATCACAATACCGCCAAATAGGTAAAGCTCCGAAAAGCCCAATCCTGGTGCAAGCAAAGCGTTCGCAAGCCGAAAGCTGAACACCATGGCCATGAGAATGCCGAGCGCGATCATGATGTGATGTTTCATACCTGTACTTTCATGCGCTGCAGAACGGACACAGGTCTAACAGACCGCTCTTCAACTGACCAATGCGACTTTGGTAGAACGAAGATGGAGTGGTGGCCGCAGACCGTTCCGGCAAAATCAGGGATCGCTTTTCGAGCGCCTGCAAGAAGAAACTGTTGGACCTCATCCCGCAAGCCTCCCACCTCAAATTCATTTTATTGACATTCCAATTGCCATTAGTACTGTTTCTTCTGGAGGAACAAGATGACACAATTGGCACGACTGGAACTGACCGGTGCACCTGGCTCGCCTTATACACGCAAAATGCTGGGCGTGCTCAGATATCGGCATATCCCCCACTCTATTTTTTGGGGCAATGGCAACATTCCAGAAGGCTATCCAGAGCCTAAAGTCAGATTGCTTCCAACCTTCTTTTTCCCAGACGGCGAAGACGGCGCTTTGGTTCCCGTCACCGATTCTACCCCCATCATTCGGCGTCTGGAGCAGGAACACTCCGGCCGCTCAGTGATCCCCACTGATCCCGGCTTGCGATTCATCAATGACCTGATTGAAGACTATGCGGATGAATGGCTGACCAAAGCCATGTTCCATTTTCGGTGGGCACACGAGGCGGATTGGGAAAATGCTGGACCGCTTCTCGTTTACTGGGGCATGAACACCGCACCGCAGGAAATGGCGGAACAGTTCTCGGCGCAGTTTACCAAGCGCCAGATTGATAGGCTCTATGTGGTGGGCTCGAACGAGATCACCGCTGAAACGATCGAAGGCTCTTATACCCGCCTGATCGGAATTCTAGATGAATTGATCGCGCGCAAGGGTTTCGTGCTCGGCGCGCGGCCCTCTTCTGCCGACTTCGCCCTCTTCGGACAACTCACTCAGCTCACGGTCGTCGAGCCAACATCGACCGCGATTACGCGAAACGTCTCTCAAAGAGTCCGTGCATGGGTCGATCTGATGGAAGACTTGTCCGGCGTCGCACCGGGCGATGATGACTGGTTCTCAGCGGAAGAGGCGCAAGAGGCACTCGCGCCCTTGCTTGCCGAGATCGGACGCACATACGGGCCGGCTATGATTGCAAACGCGAAAGCCGTGATGGCGGGTGAAACGACGTTCGACACGGAGATCGACGGACGCCCGTGGACGCAGCCAACGTTCAAATATCAGGCAAAATGCCTGCAGTGGCTGCGCGAAGCTCACACGGCAATGTCCGACAATGAACGTGGCGCTGTGGACGCGATGCTCGCGGGATCTGACTGCGAACAATTGTTCGCCTAGCGAGGCTGGTATGTGGAAAAAACTCACCCTCGGCGCACTGATTGTCATCTTGATAGGCGGCGGTCTCGCCTGGCTAAATCGCACCGCAATACTGAGCGAAATCGTTCTTAACCGCGCCAAGGCGAACCGCGTTGATGTCGCACCGCATCAGCCTGTGGTCTGGGATCAAGGTCCAGTGGAAGCGACTGCGTCAGCCGAAGATCAGCCCCCGAATATCGTCTTCATCCTTCTGGATGATTTCGGATACAATGATCTCTCGACGTTTGGCGGCGGGATCGCAGATGGCCTGGTGCCAACGCCCAACATTGATCGCCTCGCGGCAGACGGCGCTATCTTCAGTCAGGCCTATGCCGGTACCGGCACCTGCGCCCCATCGCGGGCCATGCTGATGACGGGACGCTATCCGACGCGCACCGGATTCGAGTTCACGCCGACACCAGATGGCATGAGCAATGTGATCGCGACCATCGCCAATGGTATGGACCGCGGGGCGCTGCCCCAAATCAAGTCAAATCGAGACGTCTCCGAAGGCGCGATAGGCTTTGATAATCAGGGCCTGCCTGGATCCGAGATCACCATTGCCGAATTGTTGCAGGATCGAGGCTATCACACCGTCCATATTGGCAAATGGCATCTCGGACGACGCGCGGACTTCCTGCCGAACGCGCAAGGCTTCGACGAAAGCCTGTTCATGGAAAGCGGCCTGTTCCTCGCCGAAGACGACCCGAACGTCGTGAACGCGAAACTGGATTTCGACCCCATCGACAAATTCCTCTGGGCCGCCCTTTCATATGCGGCGTCGTTCAATGGTGGTGAACCGTTTGAGCCCGGCGGATACCTCACTGACTGGTGGACTGATGAAAGCCTGAAAGTCATCGAAGCCAATAAGAACCGTCCGTTTTTCCTGTATCTTGCGCATTGGGCACCGCACACGCCGCTGCAGGCCACCCGCGAAGACTTTGAGGCGGTGGGAGATATTGAGCCGCACCGCATGCGAGTCTACGCAGCGATGATCCATGCCCTCGACCGCAGCGTTGGCCGGGTGATGGACAAGCTGGAAGCGGAAGGTCTCGCGGACAATACGATTATCGTTCTCAGCAGCGACAATGGCGGCGCCGGTTATATCGGTCTGCCAGAAGTGAACGCACCATATCGCGGCTGGAAGATCACCCTGTTCGAAGGCGGAATTCGCGTACCAATGTTCGTCAAATGGCCGAGCCGCATCGCGCCAGGCACCGTGGTCGACACTCCGGTCGCGCATATAGATTTGCTTCCCACACTCGCCGCCGCAGCCGGAGCAGACCTTCCATCTGACCGCGTGATTGACGGCCAGAACATCCTGCCCGCCGCAACCGGCGAAGGCAGTATTGAACGTCCCAACGATGCCATTTACTGGTCATCCGGAAGCTACCGCGTAGTCCGCGCAGGCGACTGGAAACTGCAGCTAGACGGACTTCAGGATAAGGCCTGGCTGTTCGATCTGAATGCAGACCCAACAGAACAGGTGAACCTGGCGGTCGAACGTCCGGAGAAACTTGCAGAGCTGACAGCGCTTCTAGATGCCCACCGCGCAGATGGCGTTCCGTCGCTCTATACCCATAAGATCGAAAGTCCGATCGCGATCGACAAGACACCTTTGCAAGGCGTCGAAGACGGCGATGAGTATATAATTTGGCCGAACTGATATGCAAAAGGAAGCCATTCCAAAACGTGCGCGACACCTTATGCTAGCGATGCGCAATCCAAAATCGAGGGGATCCTGGTGAGTACAACGACCAAAAAAAATCCTTGGCCGAAACTCGAGGCCGGTACTGAAGATGGGCGACGCCGGCGAAGTGATCGCAGCCGTCGTCGCATAATCGAAGCCATGTTTGATCTAATCTCCGAAGGGCACATGTCCCCCAGCGCTGTCGACGTCGCCGAGCGCGCGAGTGTTGGGTTGCGCACCGTGTTTCGCCACTTCGAGGATATGGATAGCATCTATGATGAGATGACCGCGGAGCTCACCGAAGCGGTAATGCCGAAATTCTTGGCGCCCTATGAAGCCGGAACCTGGCGCGAGCGTCTGATGGAATGCGTGGATCGACGCGCGGGCATTTACGAAACCGTTTTTCCGATGCGGGTCTGCATGATGCTGAGGCGCTTTCAGTCCAATTTCCTGGGCGAACAATATGAGCGCGAAACCAAACTCTCGCGGTCGGCCCTTAAATCCATTCTCCCAAAACAAGTGACCGCGAATAGAGAGCTGTTTGGGGCGATTGAAGCGCTGCTGGATTTCTCCACCTGGCGACAATTGCGGCAGGATCAAAATCGCTCAGTCGAGAGCGCCAAAGCCTCGCTGCGGCTTGCGCTAAACGGCCTGATCGCGGACGTCGATGCGAACTAGAAGTCAATCCGTTCTCTCTTTCGTCATCGCGATCACCATCGCCGGATGCGGATCGACCGAAACTGCGCAGCCTGATTTAGTGGCGGCGTGCGGCCAATCCAATTTTGAAATCGGGGCGTTTGTTGAGATCCCTGCGGGCAAATTCACCAAGGGAGCGGACGCCTACTATCCGGAAGAATCTCCGACTCTGGATCTCCATGTGGATGGGTTCTGGATCCAGCAGCACGAAGTCACCAATGCGCAATTCAACGCTTTCGTCGAGGCCACCGGATATGTCACCGATGCTGAGCAAGGCGTGATCGATGGACGCGAAGGCGCGGGGTCCGCCGTCTTCCTTCACCCAGACCAGCGCGACGCGGATGCCGCACCATGGACCCTGCTCGCGACTGCGAACTGGCGCGCGCCGCTTGGCACAGAAGACACTGCCAATGACCGGATGCGAGAACCGGTCGTACATATCTCAAAACGCGATGCCGAGGCTTACGCGATGTGGGCGGGTGGACGTCTGCCGTCGGAAGTGGAGTGGGAATACGCGGCCACGCTCGGCCTTCCGGACGCAACGGTCAGCACTTCCGGCGCCTATGGTCCCGATGGTCCGCGCGCCAATACATGGCAAGGCATCTTCCCGGTCGCCGACATCGCCAAAGATGGATATCCAGGGGTCGCACCGGTTGGCTGTTTCGAAGCCGATCGGATCGGACTGCATGACATGATCGGGAATGTTTGGGAGTGGACCAATACACCGTACGGACCTCAGACGCACACGATGAAAGGTGGGTCCTTTTTGTGTGCGGACAATTTCTGCCGACGCTATCGACCGGCAGCGCGTCACCCGCAAGAAACCGATTTTTCTTCCAACCATATCGGGTTCCGCATTGTTCGGGACACACCGCTATAAAACCTGACGGTTTCCTTGCCTCTCAACTTATGGCACTTTAAACGCAATTAGTTTCAAGCCATGAAAGTGACGGTACGCCATGACCCTTCCAAGATTGAAGATCGCATGGATCGCGCTCCTGACGATCGCGTTTCTCTGGTTTAGCGCCTGGTATGGCGGCGCCGGTAAGCCGATTTCGGCCGAAGAAGGAGAACGCCTCCTCGAACAGATCAGACAAACCTACCCGGAAGCAGAAGATAGCGAACGAAATTTCCTCTCGAATATTCAGGAGATGATCCCGCGCGACGATGGCAAAGAGTTCTACGCGGTAAATCTAGAGGACCTCAAAGAAGGCCCGGAAGCTCGTCAATCTGACCGCGCCTATGCGAAGATCGTCGCGCCACTTTTGCTCAAACGCGCTGGGCATCCGGTTTTCCTTTCCGATCGTGCGGGGCTGATGCTCGGTCAGTACGGCAATCAGGTCGATCGGGTCGCAGTGGTACGCTATCGCTCCTTGCGGGACTTGATCGACATGGCGATCGATCCTGCCATGCAAGCGGGTGAAGTCCATAAGTTCGGCGCTCTGAACCATACCGAAGTTTTCATCACGCGCCCGACCATCACGTTCATGCATATAAGAGTGACGCTAGCCTTGATCCTGATCATTATCGGCTGGCTAGGCCTGCGCGGAATGAACTGGATGAACCGACGACAGCAATCGTCCTAGTCGCCCGCTCAGCCTCCAGACTTGGTGATCTTGTCAGACCCGGCTGGCAAGCTGAAAACCATTCCATCCGTACCGACCGTGATCTTGCCGTCGAAGATTGATTTTGAGTCTCCGACAAAAACAGATTCCAGCATCTTCACAGGAAGTTGCGGAACGATGTGATAGTAGACCAGATGATCCACCCCCGCTTCCTGAGCAGCCCGGGCTGCTTCCTCAGGATCCGTGTGATAGTCCAGAATGTCCTCAAATATCGTGGCCTGGTTCGCCAGTCCGCGCTCACCCAGCGCCGTCCCGATCGTCTCGACCATTTCCTTGTTCAGCGCCTCGTGCAGCATCAGATCGACCCCTTGCGACGCCGCCACGAAGCGCGGTTGGTAAATCGTGTCACCGCTGATCGAAACAGATCGATCCTTGTAATCAATCCGGTAGCCAAAGGCTGGTTCGATTGGCGCGTGATCCACTCGTATCGCCGTAATCTTGAGGTCTGCGTCTTCAAAAACGACGAGCTGACCACCGGGGCCTGACGGGATGACGATTTCATCTGGCGCACCGCCAAAACCATTTGGATTGGCGACCTCCGGCCCGTGATGGGCGACGCGGTATGTGCTGTCCAAACGATAGGCCGCGTTGAAACCTTCTACCACGATCGCTGTCCCTGTGGGGCCGCGAACAGGCGTGGGCTCATTCCGGCTGCCTCCGATCCAGGACAACACTAAAAGTTCCCCCAAACCATCAATGTGGTCAGAGTGAAGGTGGGTGAGATAGACACTCTCCAACCGCGCCAGCGGGAACCCCATGCTGCCCAGATTTCGCGTTCCGCCGGATCCAACATCGAAGACGAATGCACGATCTCCCGCGAGCACGCCGAGGCACGGCCCTGCCCTGGTTGCGTCAGGCATGGGAGACCCTGTGCCGCAGAGATAGACATGCAAACCGTCGGGTAAAGCTGCACTTCGATCAACACCTGCATTCTGATCAATCGCGCGATGGAAAGCCCGCTCGGCGATTTGCGTTTTGAACAGATTGAAGGCGATAATCGCAACGACAATCAAACCGGCAAGGCTGATCAATCCGCGTTTGATCCAGATCATGTTTCCATCTCCTTCAAGAACAGTTCCATCCACGGCAAGCCATGCGCAGCCTTTGGCATGACCGTTTCAATATTGAGCTGACCGGCAAGACCTGCAGCGCGGTGGACGCTCGCTGTCTGCCATTCCTCGGACATTGACATGCGGAGCAATGATCCGCGATCGGGATAAGCTGCGATCGCCACTTCGTCCCAAAGGTCTTCGACCTGGCCGAGCGAGAGGAACGTCACGTCTGAGATATAGAATAACCGACCACCAAAATCGGGAAGAATTCCAGCCACGGCCGCACCGTAAAGCCCATAAGCCTGGCGCCCGGTCAGATCGGTTTCGCGTCTGTCTTCATATTCTGCTTTGTCTTTGAACTTCAGCAAGTTGAGCATGAAGATCGGCCCCTCGGGACCCGTCTCTGCCATGCCCGCGATCTGAGAGGACTGGCTTGGCCTTACTTCGTTGATGACTTCCATATCAGACAGCTCCTGTGCTTGTATCATTGGACGAGGCAGCCGCTTTCAAGGCATCCTCGGTCACCCACAATCGATCCTGGCCCCAGGCCGCCGTGTCGCCGACTCGAAAGCTCGGCACGCCCCAGACATCATAGCTCAGCATCTCGGCTTGATTGCGCTCCTCGACCTCGCGCCAGTCTTCCGTCCCGAGAAGCGGCTTCATCTCCGCCCATGACAATCCAGCCCGTTCAGTAATCCGCTTCAGGCCTGCGTCGCTTCCCGCGTCGATCCCCTCGCTCCAGACGCCGGACAGGAACGATTTTGCAAACTCATAGCCTTTTCCGAGCTCAATAGCGCGGTGGAGAATTGCGTAGCCACGCTCAACCGGTTTGCCGACAGGATCGCAAATGTCTCCGAACGGAATGCCCAAGCGCTCCGCTTCACGCACGACGTCACTCATAATGTAGAAACCCTTGGAGCGCCGGATTTCCATGCCGCGCATGACCATGGGCAACACAAAGCGCAGCTTCAGATCTGCGCCATACGCATCCGCCAACGCTTTGATCCGGTCAGCGACAATCCCGGTATAAGGACTTCGAAACGACAGATACCAATGGATCTCCGGCCGATCTCCTGACGACGCGGGGGCCGAGCCAGTTAGAATACTCGGCGGCACGAAAATTGGTGAAGGGTTGCCGCCTGTCGCTGCGCCCAGTTCGGTCAGCCGCTCTTCCAGATAATGCAGCCGGTCCAAGCCCCAATACCACTCCCCGCCATAGAGCAAGGTGGCCCCTAGATAGTGCCCCTTGGCATCTCGCTGCTCCGCACCATCCTGCAACACCGCATCATGGTTTGCGCTTTCATGTGCGGACGTTTCAATGTCTTCGTTCGCCCACAGCTTTGCGCCAATCTGTTCCGCTTGCTCGAAGAATGCTTCAGCGCCAAGGGCAGCCGAGAGCATGGTATTTGCGACCTCTACCTGCTCACGCGAGGGTTGGCGCCCGGCATCGTTGAACTTCAAGCCAGCCCGTTCGGCGAGGCGCGCTGCATCCGTCCGAGCATAGGATTCCAGCTTCTCGCGTTCAGGGGCAGCCCAATCTGGCGGGGGCGCTACAAGAATGATCTTGAGCTCGACGTCAAATCGGCGGCAGAATTCCGGCAGGACTTGCACCATCAGATGCGAGTACGGATCCCCTGCCTCATGGTAGTACTCAACCAGGTGCGGTGCGTTGTTGGCCTGCCGCTCGCGCTCGACCTTGCGGCGTTTGGCATTTCTTCGCTCGATACTGAACATCCGCTTCGTCACGCTCTTTTTGATGAATGTTTTCACGCCCATGGCCGTCTCCCGAAACGATCCGGGCATAGAACACAGTCATCGGTTCCTCGCCCTACAGATTTATTTAATGGCATTTACTGTGCCATTACAATCAAATTCTGGTCTCTCGCCCAAATCGGTTCGACATCAGGTCTAAGACGAGCAATCGCCATCCATATTGGCAATCCAATCACGGATCAGCGCGACGCCTTCAGAGTGAGATAGCGCCCGCCCAAGCTCAGGCATCATGGCGCCCGGTTTCGTCGTTTCCAATCTGTAGATCAGAATGGACTCATCTGGCGCGCCAGGAACGATACTGAACGCTCGACCACCCGTTCCGGAGCCTGCTGCGATCGGCAGTTTGCACACGCCCAGAGCCGGTCCGAGTGCGGCGTCGACCGTCAAATCCAACCCGGATGTATCCGCCGGGCCAACAGGATTGTGACAATGCGAACAATTGATATCGAGATAGGCGCGAGCGCGCTGTTCGAGCGGCAATGAGTCATCCGTCCAGTTCGCATTCGCCGGTAGAGCCGCCGCGTCTTCAATTGAGCTCAGGATGCCTTGCTCGGCTAGGAATGCGAGTTGGTTTTTGTCGGCGCCATCATGAGCGTACGGTTTGTTTAGGTGCCGCGCGCGCACGCCGAGCGGTTGGATCTCGCGGGTCGTATTGTTTGGGGCGTGACACCCTGTGCACTGGTTGATGTCCGGCACGATGTAAGCGAAGTCCTCACGCGCGCCATCCGGATCGACAAGCGTGAGTGGTTTGACATCGCCAATCTTGGTCAGAACCGCATCCGTCTGCGCGTCGTTCCAGACATAGGACACCGGCTCCCAACCTTGCTCGCGGCGCACCAGGAGGCGCGTTTCCATGAGCCGGATCGTATCCAGGTCCGCAAGCGCCGGGTTGAATTGTCCCGCAGGGTCTTCTGACTTCAAGACATCAGAAGTACCGGCCCCAGATATCGGATAATAGAACGTCTTGCTGATCACGGTACCCACCGGCAAGTCAGGCACGCCGCCAGCGTTCACATCCACGATGGGGGTATTGGCTGGCACCCAGATGGTCCGTAGCTTGTGCGCATAGTCAGTGAACAGCGGCGAATTCAAATCGTAAGGAAGCACGCCGTCGCTCAGCTCCAGCGCGCCGCCTGACACGTCAAACAATCCCCAGTCGCTCAACTGCGCCGGATTGTCTGCCGCGTGACTGACGACTTCAACCTTGTCTGCAGCGCAGGCAGTCAGCCCTGATAGGATCAGGCCCACCAACGCAGCCCGAAGAGCAACCCGGTTCATACTGATGCCCCGTCGCGTCTAAGACCGACCAAGGTCAATCGCGGGTAGCTTTTCCAATGTGCAAGCAAACGGAGACATCTCGGTTGATGGTTCGGTAAATCCACTCGGTCCGTTCGCATTCAAGATGCCAACGTCACCATTGTCGATGCAGATTCGCAGGGCCGCGGGCATCTCGCCATCGACGTGTTTGCTTTCATCGAAAAATCCGTCCCAGATGACGTCCGGCAAGCGGCCGTCCTGGCCGAACAACATCACCCGGGCCAGAGCCAGCTCGGGTGTGTCAGGGTCTTGGCCGCCACCTGTGAACGCGTTTCCGTAGATAAAAATGCCTTCCGGATACGGATCGAAACTCTCGCTTGTGGAGCTCTCCGCATAGCCTGTCGTGAACAGGCTTGAGATGATGATGTTGCCGGTCTTGTTGTCCGAGATTTCGTTATTGAAGATCTCGACATCATCGTTGGAGTTCACGATGATGCCGGTGCCCGCGGGCACGCTCGCAACCGGCGTCCCCGGATGACCAAAATTGCCTGTATTGTTGGAGAAGACCTGGTTGTCATAGACGCGCGTAACGCGTCCCTCCTGCTGCAGCTCGGGCATGTTGAACACGAGAATGCCGCCGGTGTTGTTGGTTGCGACATTGTCATAGACATCGGCGCCGACCGTGTTCTCAATCTCAATTCCCGCAACATTGTATTCAGCGCGATTGTTCCTGACGATAACATCGCGCGATTGTCCGACATAAACGCCGGCATCCGAAGCCCCGATCGCGACATTGCCTTCAACCAGAACGTTGGTCGTTTGCACCGGATAGATGCCATACGCTCCGTTCTCCTGGCTCGGGCCATTCGTCCATTCGGTCCGGATACGGCGGATCGTGATATTCTCGCCTTCGTTGACCTTGAGCGCATCGCCCTTGGCGTCTTCGATTGCGAGATCCTCGATCGTAAAGTCGCTTGCGGTAACCAGCAAGCCCTCTGCCCCGGCGATCTGATCGGTAAAACTGAGAACGGTTTTGTCCATCCCTGCCCCGCGGATCGTTACGCCATCCACCGTCAGGCTCAGACCGCGATTGAAATTGTACGTCCCTTCCGGAATTTCGATGACATCACCTGGCTGGGCATCAATCAGTTGCGTCATCAAGGTTTGTTCGGCGCTGACTTCGGCTTCCGGCGTATCAGTCTCCGTCGCCTGTCCGCAACTTGCCAGTATCAAAACTGATGTCGCCAATAGCGCTGTTCTTTTTCTCATCTTGATCCTCCCAATCGAACCTTTCGGCTAACACAGACAGTCTGAACCGGAAAACGCTGTGGGTCCATGCGCCCGCCGTGTTGACGTCGCGCCTGTCCGCAAACCTATCCGTCCCAGCTATACCCGAACCGTTGGATGTCGGCGTCAAACAGCTCTTCCACCAACGACCGCGTTTCATCGGTATAGTATTCGCGCCAGTCTCGTTTGCGCTTCGACGCGTTCAGGAAAGGTAATTCTTTGGCGACCCCGATCTTCTCACAAACCGTCTGGAAATCCCGCTGAAGGTTCTCAAACCGGCCCACGAAGTCGACGAGTTGCTGACCATCATCACCGAGAATGAACGAACTTTGTGACGGCGCGCGCTCGGCGAACTGATAGCGGATGTAAGCGTCAAAACTGCCAAGTTCGCGGATAATGTCGTGCTGGCCATGGGCGGGCGTCTGCAATGCATAAGCATAGTTGGAGACCTGCCAGTCCCACGGATTTCGCACGAAGGTGAACTTATAAGCCTCACCAAATGCATCCGCAGGCATCTCGTTTCGAATTTCCTGGGCCGTGAAGTGTTGCCCATTTACGAGTCGCGCCCGCCACCCGAGCAAAGCAGCAAATGGCCCTGGCGCCACACGAATGGCTTTGTTGAGATACCGATTTCGGAAATAGAGCGGGCAATGGTCTCGCAAAGCTGAAACGACGGATTCTCCACCCGTTTTCCAGATATGGACGAACACGAATTTTCGAGTTGGATCATAGAGCATTTAGCTAACCATCTGTGTTGCGCATGCCCAATTCTTCCACCGCATGACTCCGTCGGTCTGACAAACCTCCGCGGCCTGCTCTTACTTGCGATAGGGCGTTGTCGCTTTGCCTGTCAATACAATCCGATGAGGAACGAATTGCACATTGCCACGACGCTAGAAATCTGTAGCCAATAAGGGCGGGACGTAGAATTCCTGGCAAATCATGGCGCCCGCCTTCATACGACGCAGAGCTGGCAAGTTTCTTGCGTATGAAACCTGATCGGAAGCTGTGATAGTGAAGCGAGTTTGCGCATGCGTGTGTTGGTTATTGGAGGTGATGGTTATTGTGGGTGGCCGACCGCTTTGCGGCTGTCCAGCCTAGGCCATGACGTCATCATTGTAGACAATTACTCTCGTCGATGGATCGGCGAAGAGTTGGGTGTGCAGAGTCTGACACCAATCGCTACCCTCGAGCAACGCGTGGCCGCGTGGACCGAGACCGGCGGTGCGGCCATTTCTATCCACGAAATCGATGTTGCGGAAAACTACGCAGCTCTGTCGAGCCTAGTCGCAAAGACGCGTCCACACGCGGTCATTCATTTTGGCGAGCAACGGTCGGTGCCGTACTCTATGATGGACCCGTCCTCGGGTCTCTTCACCGTTCGCAACAATATCATGGCAACCACCAATTTACTCGAAGCCCTGATCCAGACGCAGACGGATGCGCATGTCATTCATCTCGGATCGATTGGCGTCTACGGATACGAAACGCTGGGATACGAGATCCCCGAAGGATATCAGAAAGTCCGCCATGTCGACGCGTCCGGCAATCTTGGTCCAGAGCATGAGACACTGCATCCGTTCAATCCAGTATCGAAATACCACCTGACCAAAGCGCTCGATCATCTCGGACTTGCTTATTACGCCGCGAAGCACGGCTTGCGCGCCACCGATTTGTGCCAGGGCACAGTTTGGGGCGCGGAAACCAAAGAAACACGCCGTGATGAGAGACTAGCCAATCGTTTCGATTATGATCCAGTGTATGGCACCGTACTCAATCGCTTCGCACTGCAAGCGGCGCTCGGCAAACCAATTTCGGTCTATGGCACAGGCGAACAGACCCGCGCCTTCATCCACATTGAAGATGTGCTCGCATGCATCGAAGGTGCGCTCGCATCACCGCCGACACAGAGACACCGCGTAAAAGTCGTCAACCAGATCGCTGAATGCATGCGGATCAAGGATCTCGCCAAATTGTTCGGTGATCTTTCTGATTCCGAAATCGTCCACATCGAATCTCCCCGTTCGGAACCTGACGAAAACGAACTCGCTGCCAACAACCAAGGGGTCAAAGATTTCGGGGTTCATCCGACTTTGATCTCTGCATCTAATGTGTGCAGCCTGATCGCCTATGCTCAGCGCCATGCCGACCTGGTAGATGTCGACCAGCTGTATCCTTCTGCAGACGAAAAAAGATTTGAGGCAGCGTCCTAGCGGTTTAACCCTACTGAGCTGTCATCGGTGACCGAGCGGCCCCGGAGCTTGGCTGCTCGGGCGTCTCGTCAGAAGCCTTCCCAGTTTGAGCAATTGTTTTGAGCAGAGCTCTTACGCCAGAACCATCTTCCAAAAACAATTCGTCGCGGCGTGACAGGATGGCTGCGCGCTGCGCCTCGTACGTTTCCCGATCCATGTTTTCAATCAGGGCACAGACTTGATCAACATAAGGATCTGCGATGGCGTGACCAATTTCGTGTGGCTCCAAATGTCGCGCCATTTGCGACTGCTCCGTAAACAGCGGAACCGCGCCGAAATATCCGCCATGGTACATTCGGCATGCCAGAAGAAGTTCCGAATTGCCGTTCTCGTCATAGAAATCGAGACACCAGACGAAGTGTACGCGTCCGTACAGGTCTTCGAGGTCATCCGGCATTAGGTATGGGCCTTCATGCACCCAGTTCGGATGGCGATCGACAATCTCCATATAGGCCTCAAGGCCCGTTTCGGTCGGAAACCCGCGCGTGTAGATCAACACTTCATCGCCGAGACGTTCTGCTATCTCTGACAGCAACCGCATGCTCTTACGGCATCTCAATGTACCGAACCAGCCAATCACCCAGCGGTCCTTGGACTGTTTCCAGGCTTCTGCCTGTTTAGACGGTGGTGCGTCCTTGGCCGGAATCTCGTCCAACTGGATCCGGTTTTCGAGCAGGAAATAAGGTCTGTTATAGTTTTGGTACGGCGCCAGATATCCTTCAGCAAAGCCGGGTGATGGTAATACGACCAAATCGGCGTTTGCGAGGATGCGGCGTTCCAGAAATCTCATGACGCGTGCGCGAAGTGTTTTTCTGAAGAAGACATCGTGCACGTCTTCGATCTCGTAGATGAGTTTAGCATCCAGCCGTAACAACTTCTTCATGAGCATCGCTAAAAACGCGGAATCGAACAGGCGCGCGTAGAGGACATCCATTTCGCGCAACTGAGCGCGGTGACGCCACATGATGCGAAGCCCCTTCAGGATCGTGGCTATCCGGCTGTAATAACGCCGGTCCTTGGTGATCCCCAGTTCGACATTGTCCCAAAAGGGAACGAAGTCACTGTGAAACTTCTCCCTTCGAAAGGTGAAGCCGGTCACTTGAATATTCTCTCGCAGGAAAGACGCGATCCTCAGCCGCACGGTCGGATTGGTCGCGTCGCCGGCGAAATAGGCAATAGAGCGCACGCCCCGAGAATCCTCCTGGTCACGCTTTCGCTCATCTAGAGACTCATCCAGAGCCATGCGGCGCCCTCTCGCACTTTATGCTCCCGCGTGGTGACACCTCAGCAATCGCATGCCATTTCCCTCAAGCATACGGCTGGGCCGAACCATCGCGGTCTATCTGCGTCATTCAATTATTGCGCCATCCAGCATACAAGCGCCGTACGAACTTCGTCCATCGGAAATAGTACGATACGCGCGCCCGAACAGACGGGACCAAAACAACCCAGCGTTTTCTTTCAAAGACAAATCGGTTCGTCTGCATTAGACGCTTTCACACCTGAGGTTCATGAAGGAGGGCGCTATGCCCCATCGCTTTCTCGCTGGCGTCGTCCTGATAGCTTTGATTGCAGGCTGCGCGACTACCGCCGCCGGGCCGCAAGCACCTCTCGAAGACGGCACTCAGACAGAGCAAGCCCCGCTATCGCAACAGCATCAGGAATTTGTCGAGACGATTCTGGCGGACCCAAACTTCCAGCTTGCCACTGAAATGTTCGAGCGGGAGCGTTCCAAGACACTCAGCACGATGGTCGAACTGAACGAAATCCCGGCTCCCCCGTTTCAGGAACAAGTGCGCGCAGAAGCATTCGCACAGAAACTCAGTGATCTCGGTCTAGCCGATGTCTCCATCGACGAAGTTGGAAACGTTATCGCCCACCGTCCCGGTACAGTCGGCGAGCGCAGAATCGCCGTGGTCGCTCACATGGATACGGTCTTTCCACCCGGGACAGATGTTACCGTCCGCAAAGAGGGCGATACATATTTCGCTCCCGGCATATCAGACAACACGCGCGCCGTGGCCGTTGTGCTCGCGGTCGTCGAGGCCATGCAGGACCTCGACCTGCAAACCCGTGAGGATCTGGTATTCGTAGGCTCAGTAGGCGAAGAAGGGCTCGGAAACCTGCGCGGAGTTCGCCACCTTCTGCGCGGGGATCACGGCATTAGCAGCTTCATCGCCGTGGATGGCGGCGCGCAAGATCGTTTGATCACGTCCGCAGTTGGATCAAACCGCTACCGGATCACCTTCAAGGGCCCCGGCGGCCACTCATATGGAGCGTTCGGGCGGGCGCATCCCCACCAGGCTCTGTCGCGAGCGATTGTCGAGTTTACAGAGCGCGCAGAGCCAATCACTCAATCGGCTGGTGCCAAGGCGACATTTTCTGTCGGACGCATTGGCGGCGGCACTTCGATAAACTCCATTCCGTTCGAAAGCTGGATGGAAGTCGACATGCGATCGGTTGACCCGGTCAAACTCGAAGCGCTCGATGCGGCATTCCGAGTTGCACTGAACACCGCGCTCACCGTAGAAAACGAGCGTCGCGGCAGCGCGGAGGCAATGACCGTAGACATTGAAGATGTCGGAAAACGACCGGCGGGTCAGGGGCAACTCGACTCGCAGCTGGTGCTTAATGCGACGGCTGCGATGCGCGCTCTAGGCGTCGAGCCGAACCTTCAGGCCTCTTCCACAGATGCAAACATTCCGATCTGGTTGGGCGTTCCTGCTATCACCGTCAGTCGCGGCGGGCGTTCTCAGAACGCTCATAGCCTGGACGAGTCCTGGACAGATGACGGCTCTGTTTTTGGCGAAACGTATCTGCTGACTTTGTTACTGGCTGAGGCGGGTTACGGCCAATAGCTCGCAAATCCTTGCTGCGATTTATGCGACGCTCGAAAGCTGGGGCGGGTCAAACCGCGTTTGCAGATTGAACGCGTGCGGCGTAGGTCCGTCCTTACGCAGGCGCTGCAACCGATCCCAGGCCAGATCCAGTGAGACGCGCGTATCTCGCTTTTCCCACCACGTGACGAGGTTGGCACCTTCAGAACGATCCACCCAATGGCGCAAACGCTTCATGTTTTCGCGGTGCTGAACATCGCGATATGCAAAATTGTGCAGGTCGGCGGCATCGCGCCATCCGGCCACAGTGTAGATATGAGGATTGTCCGCGCCGGTTGTGTTGAGAGCTGCAATTTCAAAAAAGTTCAACTCCTTGCCATCCGACGCCCGCATCCCATGCCGGTGCCAGAGCAAACCATCATGCAAGTGATCGCGCTCAAACAATTCCTGGAGCTGTTTGAAGAAGTATTTTGACTCGTCCATGTGAACAGAGAACGTTCCCAATGGTCTTGCGACATTGAAGTGTGCGAGAAAATAGTCGTGCATTGCGGTGTAGCCCCATCCAGTTCTGAGGCCACAATAACAACCATGCGTTGAATTCACTTCACGGGTGACTGTGAAATTTGACGGATCGCATTAGGGAACTGGTAACCCCATTTCAAGCGACTGCTTATCGTCTCAAAAACCTGCATCATGTGAAATTTGAGATGGCGTCCACCGGCTCAAAAAGGGGATTGAACCGGTGGACCATGGCTCTCTGCACAAAGAAGGTCGCAGCGAGAGATCCATCTGACGTAAACGTCAGATTTGGGTGTAAACCGATCTCGGTTTTCCTCACATCATCAAAATTAGGTACACATTCGGCGCAAAATTTGCGTAATTTGTACGCATCGAAGCCATTTAACGACGGAGACGGCACTTGGACGCCGGTCAGACCACCACAAAAGACGAAGACAACCGGGCTGAGTCCGCGCTTGAGCTGTTAAAATCTCTAGCACGTGCTGATGAAGATCCGGACCGTTTCACGCAGGCTTGCCTGGATTGGTCACGCTTATCTGACGATGCGACGTCCATTCCGGAATTCCAGTCCGTCTTGTCGATGATCTCCGCGCCGGCCTCTGGCACACCTGGCCGAGCAAGTAACGAAGGCGACGCTGCGCGAGATCACTCATATGTATTCACCTTGGATGCCAACGGGGTCGTTGCATCGATCCCCAGAACCCTGACGGATTTTCTGAACCTCAAATCAGGCAACTCAATCGCGCAGCTTGTGCTGACGACAAACCGCGGACGTACAGATTTTTCTGAGAGCCTAATCGAACTCACAGATCGGTTTGGTCTCTCGCGCCATGTGAAAGTCTGGCCCCAAATCGATGACGGCCGTGTGATTGGTTACACCGCGCGCGTCGTCCTCTCCACAATGAGCCCGCGACTACGCGATCACCTCAAAGAGTCGTTTGAGCTGACTTCCGCGGAAATCGAGATTCTCCAATTGGTGTTCTTGCGGCTAAACCTCGAGCAGGTTTCAGAAATGCGCGGCATCAAGATCAGTACGGTCCGAACACATGTCAGCCGCATAATCAGCAAATTGAATTGCCGGAGCCTAGTGGAAGTCGTCTCGACGACGTTGGAGCTTTCGCACGCCTTGGCGCACCAACTGCCGCCAGCTGATATTGAGCTCGAAGCAAACGAAAACAGAGTGAGACATCTGGCGCTGCCGACCCCGGGTGTTTCGGTCGAGTATCGGCGCTACGGTCCAACCAATGGTCGTCCGGTGGTTCTGCTTCACTCTCTGGAATATGGTTACATCCCTTCAGTCGATATGATCCGCTCAGCCAGCGAGCGGGGGATCAACCTGATCCTTCCCATCCGCCCTGGTTTTGGGGCAACCAGCCCGGTCGACTCGATACAGGGCGCTGCCCGAACGCTGTTAGAGTTCATCCGCGTCATGGAATTGACCGATGTCACCGTGGTCGGGATTTCAACCGCTGCACCGCTAGCCCTGCAAATGAGCGCGGACCGACAGAACGTGGGGCGCACCGTGCTCGTGAATTACGGTCTCAACGTCACCGATAAGCTCAAGAACATTCAACCGAGCTGGATTCGCGGAATGCTGCGCATGTCGCTGAACTCTCCGTCTAGTTTTGCGTTTGGGCTAAGAACCCTGACGACGATCATTCGTACTTTTGGGGGCTTGCGCTTCTACAAGAGGCTCTATGCCAGCCAGGCTTCGGATCAAGACTATTTGCAAAAGAATCCGTCCATGTTCGAAGCGACGTCCACTTATCTCGTTCGCGCAAACAGCCAGAGCATTCGACACGATATCGTCTCTGCCTTCCTGAACAATCGCGACCTGGAATCGAGCTTTAAGGATGATCGTGACATCCTCGTGGCCAACAGTTCAGACCAGCACGGCGTCGCTGCCGACGAGGCGCGCAAGGACGCGGACCGACTGGGTGTACGGTTTGACGAAGCTCCCTATCCCGGCCGCAACTGGCTGTTCCAGCATCCGGATTACTTTTTCAGCTTGATCGAATCCAGTTGACGCGACGCCCCGAAAGCGTCTTCGCCAAGATCTGTTTAATTGTCTGGAGACACACTTCTAAGAAGTGGCGCGAGTGACGCGCCTCGAAACTGCTCAGTATATTTAATTATTTCAATGCTTTAACCGACTTAAAATCACAAAATGTATCCCACTTTGTATCCAATTTGTATCCCAATTAGCACAGCGTACTCTCGTCCGAGTTCGAGCGCGAAAAGTCGCGCCGAACCACTCATGCACGATCTGAGTGTCGTTCGAAAGCAGTGATTCTTGTAGTTTTGATCTGCTTGTCGCTCCGATAAATCTCGTCTTTCAAGAACGATATTTCCAAGTCTTTCTCTTCTTCTGAAGCGTCAAAGTACCACGCGCGTGGTTTGTCAGCATTATCTCCATTCCAGCGATAACCGCGTGCTTTCAATACATCTTTTAGTTCGAACGGCGCCCCTTCTGCCCATATTCTCCAGCTAGTCCGCCGCGCCTTGCGAAGCAGAGCGGCTAAACCGGTTTCAAAGCTCTTCGGCAATTTACGGCTCAACAACTCAATCGTTGCGAGGCAATCGTTCTGGGCGCGATGTCGATCATAGAAAAATCCTGCCTCGGCAGCGAGATACGCTAGTTTCGTTCCTTCATACCCTTCTGCGATCCAATCGATCTCAGACATAGAGCACGCCCAGGGTTTAGAAGCGAAAACAGGAAATGAGCGCTCAACAAAACGGCGGTCAAAAAAGGCATTGTGCGCAATGACTAGGTCCGCAGACAATACGATATCTTCGACCGATTTGTGATCAATCTGGCAACCCGCGACCATCTCATTGGTAATGCCGGTAATCTCAGTGGCGATTGTTGGAATTGCAATAGATGGCTGCCGAAGCTGGTCGAACACGTCAATAATTCCCGTAATCTCGCCATCAGACAAGTAATAGAAACGAACGAGTGCGATTTCGATTATTTCATCTTTCGTTGGATCAAGACCTGTCGTTTCAACGTCCACCAATACGGCGAGCCTTTCGTCCGGGCGTGCCAATCCATTCGTGAACTGCGGCGCTTGGAGCTTTCGAAGCACGCGATAATTGTCGGAAGCGTCCAGAGTTTGCGCAATAGCTTCAAGATCAACATGTTGCTTCATTGCGGGTCTCCCACTGGCTCTTCAGCATCGACAACAGGCTGGCCGATCGAAATTTGCACTGGACGCCCGGCCTCATGGAACCAAAGATCACGGATGGCAGCATCATCACTCAATGGAAGTGGCGAAGCAGTCCTTACCTTGAATGTTGTTGGCAGGTTTACTGATGTGCCAAATACAAGAGCGTGTTGCTTTGGCAACGAAGGCAAGCGCTTCAGGACTGACTCAGAGATAAAAGGCGTCATTTGCCGAATTTGCGAAAGGTCGTCTGGGTTCTGAATTCGGTGGATGACGAAATTTGAACATTGAGAAAGTACCGTCTTCGAAAGTTCGCTGGGTCGCTGCGATGCAACGAGAACGAACAAGCCATATTTTCGTCCCTCTTTTGCTATGCGCTCATAAACCTTACTTGCATCAATCGCGAACCGCGATGTTTTCTCTGCGACGTATCTATGCGCCTCCTCTAGCAATAAGTGCACGGGAAATCTGCTTCGTGGATCGGCATTGACCCAGCCCCCAGAATTCCGGCCATGATTTTGCAGAGTCCTCGATTGAAATGACCTGCTCCCCATCTCTGGGCCACCCGGTTGGAGGACTTTCCGGGTTTCAGGTGCATGATGGTTGATTTGCCATC
>JAEPOM010000031.1:0-21930 GCA_017642885.1 Henriciella sp.
TTGGGCAGAATAAATCATGAACGACCTTTTTTAACTCAAAATAGAGTTATTTTAGTTGACTTGCACGCTCAGCATGGCACGTTTTAGGTCGAAACTGAATAAAAAAGGGTCAAAACCATGAATATCGAATTTTCATCTCAGCCGTCTGCAGAAACCACCACTCCCTCAGTGCCCGACGAAGAAAGCCGCGACCGCGCCGCCTCCCTTCCACCTGCTCTAGCGGCGGAGTTTCACGCTCACAATTTCCTGAAAGAGCGACTTACCGCCGATTTTCCTGACCTCGACGACGAAACACTAGCCGACACCCTGGAGGGCGAGACAGGGCTCAATGAGGCGCTGGCCGCGATCGTCAGGTCACGCGAAGAGGACCTCGGCCTCATCACCGGCCTGAAGTCGCGGCTGGAGGCCTTAAAAGCCCGCCTGGAGCGCTTCCAGGACCGGGCTGACCGGAAACGCCGCTTGGTCACGGACGTGATGGCGCGCGCCGAAATCAAACGGATTACCGAGCCGGATTTTACGGTATCGCTCAGAACCTCCCCCGCCGCGGTGGTGGTCGAGGATGAGGCGCTGATCCCGGAAGACTACTGGAAGCCCCAAGCCCCCAAGCTTGACCGCCTGGCGCTGGGTGAAGCCCTGAAATCGGGACAGACCATTCAAGGGGCCTCCTTGGGAGAGCCCAAGCCCTCCATCACGATCCGCATCGCCTGACAGAGAGAGAAGCAGCCCCATGGCCTTCACCGCAAAGCAGAAACAATCGCTCGAGGCCGCCCCTCCTCCCCAGGCGATAAAAACCCGTCACGAGAACGGGTCGAGCCTGTCCTACCTGGAGGGCTGGTATGTGGTCCATGAAGCCAACCGGATATTCGGCACCGAGAACTGGGACCGCGTCACCCTTGCAACGCAATGCGTTTGGCATGGCCGGCACGACGGCAAGCCCGCCTGCAGCTACACCGCACGCGTTCGCCTATGTGTAAGAACCAAATCAGAAGTACTCGTCCGCGAGGGAAGCGGTATCGGACATGGGGTCGGCGCACATTTGGGCGAGGCTCACGGACACGCCCTGAAAGCGGCTGAAACCGACGCAACCAAACGCGCTTTGGCCACGCTGGGCGCCCCTTTTGGGCTGACACTATACGAGGCCCAGTCCCGGACGGAGGAGCGCTCTGAGGCCGAGGGTAAGGCGGCCAGCGAAAGCGGGGCGGTACCGATTAGCCGTCAAACACAACCAAGACCAGTAGCGCCGTGGATCGTGAGGAGCGCCAATGGCGAGGCCGTAGGCGCCTATTCAAGCCCGATCCTAGGCTGTTCAAGTCTCCGCCGCGCAATCGACCAGACGAGCGACCCCGCCATACTCGAGGCTTTGTACGTCAACAACAGGCGCTTCCTGGCGCGCTTGGCGGGCGAAAAACCAAACCTTCGCGATGCAAGCAACCGGCACTATTCGGAAATTCTAAGTCATCTCTATCAAGCTAGATTGAAACAGCTCACCACGAACGCCGAGAGGCCTTCGCGGACGGCTGCCGTCAATGGGACGACCATCCGCATCACCGAGCCGGTCCCTGCCGAATAGGCGAACCCGGCATGCGCCGGGGTGTCGCACGGGTGTTCTCTTTTTAACGCTCACTATTGAGAGACCTCGGCAACAAGGATTCCGCGCAGGTTTGGCCGCAGTGACCGCCATAAGCCAGCCGGGCGGCCACTCGTCATCACCTTCATGAAGCAACGGCATGACTGCGACCAGATACAGCCTAGTTCGACCTATTCAGCTAAGCCCCAGATCGGGCGCGCCCAACAAGTATTGCGCCAATCCCGATGAACGATGCGGCTAGCATCAGCGCCAGCAACTCGAAACCAAGATAGGGCTCAAAGTAGATCCAGTTGAACAGGAGGCACGGGATAACCAGGGCGATATAGGCGTAGCCGGATAAAGGGATCGCTGCGCCGGAGCGCGCATGAGAGACAGGATTTTCATGTGTCCCGATCCTGTCCCGGTCGCTGGCTTTTTGAGACTGAACCTGCGGTTTGCCTCCTTCCACTCCTGGCGGGCCACGCTCTGCGCTTTTCCTTTGCCGTCGCGCGACACCCAGCGCCACCACCCCTTGCGCGAATATCACCACAGCCAGGAGGGCGACGTAAGCGCCCCATTTGATATCGTAACCATTCTGCGAGGTAGAGGTATATATCAATAGAAACACTGCCGCGCAGCCCAGTACGGAAAGGCCCGCAACAATGCGCGCGAGTGTCACGGCATTGACCAAGGCAAGGAAAGTCGCCACTGCAACAAAGAGCGGATAGGCGGCAGCTATCTGGAAATAGACCGCTTCGTCCGGACAGGACGACACCTCACACCTTTGTTGTGCGGCCTCCCATAAATCGAATGCGCTTTTGGTCTCCGTATGAGTGACAAAGAGTACTCTCGTGGTGACCTCAAACCAGGGCATGAAATAGAAAAGCAGTGCGAAAAGCGCGAGCACGATCACGGAGAATTTCTGGACCACTCCCGCTTTTCCCATTTTGATCTTCCCTTCAAGGATCCTATGAGCCGGTGCTGACCGTCGGACGCAAAAAGCGAAGCAGCTCGACCTGGTTCGCGGATTTCAACCTTGCCTCAAGTTGCGTGAGCGGAACCGATTGAGATGGCGCAATCCTGAGCTCGATCCAGCTGGGGTCCTCAAGGAATGCGTGTAGGGCTTTCACGGCATCGAGCGCTGCAGCCCTTAGTTCAGGCTCGAGATCAGCGCGGCGGATCTCGCTTTCAAGCGTCTTACGTTGTTCTTCCGACATCAAGGGAGGTGCAGGCTCTCCCGGCGCATGCCAGGCGCCTGCATCCCGAAGCTGCACCAGCCTCGCGAAACCGCCCCGATCTTGAAAGTGGATCGACGCCTCTCCTAGACTCACCGTGCTGATCAATCGCGCCCCGATCTGCAGCATCGACACAAGGGCCTCTTGCTGCCTCGCAATGGAGCGCTCGGAAGCGATACCGGCGGTTACCTCCGAAAACCTCTTCAAGTCATATTCATCGACATTTTCGAAGCTGACATTGAGGGTGTACGACCCACCATCTTCCAGGGTGGTTTCGCTCGTCAGGGCGTAACTGCCTGCGGCGGGGTCGAATGTGACGGCATACATGTTGGAGAGATGGAACTTGTCGAAGCCCATGGCGAGCATATGGGTAAACAGCGGATCCAGATCTTGCATTTGCCCGCGCGGAAGAGAACCGGCTATACGCTTTTGCCATTCATAGATCGATATCGTATCGATCTCCGGCGAGTCCCAGCGAAACTGGCCGCTATATAAAAGACCGTCCTTGATCTCAATATTCGAGAAAGTGAAATCCCCCACTTCGATCGAAGAGGGAATTCTGGGGTCGAGATCGGCCGCCCGCGGCCTGATGGTAACACCGCGTATCGTGAGTCTTTCAACGACAGGTATATAGGTCAAAGCCCGGTATTCGATATCGGCGACTTCACCTGTGGATTTCAGATATTCATCGACGCGCGACTTGGCTTCCGCTTGCGCATACCGCCAGGCGCCGAACAAGGTGATACCGGCTATGACGGCGAGAGAAATAGCGATCGTGATGCGGCGGGTGTTGATCACTGCTCTGCTCCCTGGCCTGTTTCAGCGGAAAGCTCTGTCTCCTCAGATGGATTCTCGCCAGCCATGCCTTCGGCCGCCGCCTCCAACTCGCGTACAACCTGGTCTCTGTCAGGTGGAAGATCGGGATCGAAATCCGGATAGTCCTCCGCACGCCGGACAAGACCTAGAGTATCTTCCGTTTCCCGGCAGCGATCTTGTTCACATTTGAAGCCCTCGGCGATCGCGAGAACACCGATATCGCCCCCGACCGTCGCCGGCTTCTGCATTTCTCCGTAGACGAGATACCATCCCTTTCCCGCCAGGACGGGCTTATCCGCATCGATCGATTCCACCAGCCGCAACCGCGCCGGCCAGCTCGCATGGCCGGTCCCGGATGACGCCTCGTCAACCTTGAGCAGATAGGCCCCATGTCCTCCCGTCCCATAGAGTTCGGCCTGCGCGGCGGTGAGCAGCGGGTTTGCGAAGTCCTCCACATCAAAATAGTAGGCAAGCCGAAGGCGGGTTGGTGCATCCTCGAGCTGCGTGAATTTGCGTTTGGCCTTGTTCCACTGGCCAAGCCGCGAATTGAATGTCGCGTCAATGCGAGCCATGCGCTCTTGCTCCCTCATGAGCTCACGCTGTCGCACGGCTGTTCTCACCGTCAACGGATCCGCGCGCCACTCTCCTTGCATCCAAGACACGCGTGCATAGGCAAGAAAGGCGGGATCGGAAGCGTCACTCTGCCTCCAATAGGGATTGCTGGCGACATGAACATCAACCCGACGCGCCTCCGGGCAGTAGCGTGTCGCAGAAGCAGCAAGACTCTCGGCAAGTCTCGCGGTTGCGACGGCATCTCTCACCAGTTGCTCATTGTCCGTCAAAGCCACGATCTGCGGCGATCGGCAGAGGTCCCAGCGGCTGCGCCTACCGGACATGGCCAACGTCACATTGAGCATTCTCGATGCGTCAGCTTCGATGGCCAGCAAAACGCTGTCGGCGCCCTCGCCACGCTCCGTAACCGTCGGAATGATGGTGCGGGCAATCACCGGAAATGGCCAGGCGACGGCACCGGTGCTGTATCCTTGTGTAAACGCTCCGTCCAGGACGCCGTCCACGGCGCCGTTCGCACGACGTATCAGCACACGCCCGTTACCGTGCAGGTAACCCTCCCGACAATCATAGCCGGACGCCTCCGCCGACAGGGTTCGCGCAACCGTGAGGCTCTGGATCCGATCATAACGAAGCGCGCATTCGCCGCCATTGACCGGAATATCGAATTCAAAGACCCCTTCCGGGGAAAGAATGCTCGCGCCGTGACTCGGAGGCGTCCATTGTTTCAGTTTGATCATTGAGGAGAGAAGCGATGACGACCCGTCGTCTTCGGCAGACGCCATTGATTGATCGCCAGCGCCAGTGGTGCCACCACTCGTTTTCGTATCGCCTGGCGAATTGGTGGCGAGATCACGCCTTATATCCGCGCGCATTTGGTCGAGTTCAGCAAGCATGGCCTGCCGTTCGGCATCGCCCGCCCTCCCGTCGGCGAGCTGGCCACTTTCCGCCATCTCACTGCGGAATTGAATCTCCCCCGTGGCAAGATTCACATAGCGGGAACCCTTCCGGGTCAACTCTCCATCGATACTGAGATCGGGCGGCGCATCCGCCATACCGTCAATTTGCACCAATGCCCAGCCATCGTCTTCGCTCGACCGCGCACTGAACTGAGTGATCAAGACATCACCAATTGATGCAGATCCGTAGACCTCGGCGCTTTGCGCTTCTTTGCAGGACAGATCGATCACCCGTCCGAGCTTGCGCATCAGCTCATCCGTCGTCTGGTAGGGAAAAAGCCCCTCTTCCTCACGATCAAGCACCTCAAATGAGAGCTCGAGGTGCGGGCCACACCATTCGCCGGCGGAATCGGTCTCCGCGTAAACCCGCACGTCATGCGTCTTCGAATATGCCAAGAGATGCGGGGCACCGGGCTCCTGAGCTTGGCCGGCACCGGCAATCATTACAAGCGGGACCAAGAGGCATGCCAGACGGACATTCGGCATCATGAAATTGTCCCCCGGATTCTTGTTAGCTTATTTCCCAGGAGCCATCCGGCTTGCGGCAGGCCTCAAAGCTTTCCGACCCACTGCCCTTGGACGACTGGACGTCGTAGTCGAGCGTTCTGCATTCGGTCTGCGCAACCATCTCCTCGGCGACATAGCCGTCCTGGAGCTGGATTTCATCCAGATTGACGGGTTTGGCGAGCGTAGCCGGCACTGTCATTTTTGAAGCTGGCGCAACCAGGCTAGCGGCGACATAGCCGACAGCCACACCGTTTTTTCCTACGACAATCCAGTTGTCGCCGTTCACGCTTCCCATCGCGGTGAACACCTCGCCGGCCTGCAACCCATCAACGATCGGATTCTGGGTTGACGGACCGGACCGCACGTTCGAAGCGGAATTTGCCTGATAGGGCTTCCCCAAGGGACGCATACCGGCGGGCGACTCGATCGTGGCACTACGAACGAATGTCATATTGCGCGTCTCGGTACGGGTATTGGAGGGAACGATCTGGGCCCGGGCATCAGTACGATTGCTGGACCAGGAGACGGATTGACCATCCGGCACGGAAGCAAGTGCTGTGGCAGATCGAGCCTCCAGTTCTTTCCGGTCCTGTTCATCAAGCTGTTGCCCCACATAGGAGCCGACAAGGCCGCCAATTGCGGAGCCTGCGATGACAGCAACGATCTGCCCCGTTCCCTTTCCGAATTGACTTCCGAGCAACCCTCCTGCGACGGTCCCAAGAACCGTGCCGATCTGCTGTTTCGACACGCCGCCATCGGCGGTCTGACATGATCCCAGCGGAAGCGACACCGCCGCAATAATTGCGATCGTCAGTATGCGGTTAGACATGGTTCCGGCCCTCTTCAGTCTTAATTGTTGTGAAATTCTCAAAAGGTGAAGGCGAAGCGCTGCCCTGCGAAAAAAGCCCTTTAACAGATCAGAGGTGGCCCACTCTTGATTTGGGCACCGGGAGCAATGTCGCGTCCTTGGGGCCACGCATGAGCATGGTCGAGCGAACCTCGGAGAAGTCCATCTGCCAATGCCTTGTTTCGCTATGGCAGACCTTCCAAATCGCGACGCTGTAATAGCCAGGGTTCAGATCGACCGCGGCTTGCTGCGCGATTTTCTCACCGCTGCGAATACGTCCGAACTTCCGGCTTACAACCTCTCCATCGACCGCCAGGGACAAATAGCAACCATATGAACTGCTTTCGCGCTTGCCGCCCTTCGCACGGGCCGTAAGCAAGCCGAAAACATGCTGACCCGGTTCGGCGACTTCTATCTGCCCACGCCAATAAAGACCGACAAACGGCACATCGGAGGAAGACGCATACTGCACGAGCGTCGCATCCCGTTGAAATGCGCCATAGTTCAGTATGGGCACATCGGTATCGATGAGTTGTCCAAGCGATTCAGATGGAGGTTCTTCGGGAAAATTACCTGAGAGGGGTATTGTAAAGACATCAAGGGTCATTCCCGACTTCAGGCGGGCATTTCCCATTGCCGCGGCCGGCGCCTGCCCCCCGCCATGTGCAATGCCAGGTACGGCTGCTGGTTGACTGCCCTCTGCCTGCGCCTTCATCAGCTCTATCAGGCGGTCGACTTTCTGGCTGAGCAGGTCGATCCGGCGTTCGACCTCAGTCAAACGCCCATCAAGCGCATCTTGTGCATTGGCTGGTGATAAAAACATCGGGCACATCGCCCCTAGGACGATCGCCAAACCCCGATAGATTCCGGTACGACAGAGCTGTCCACTCCACGGCATGTAACTCCCCCCGGCTCGCCGAATGCCCCCTCGCTTGAGAGCGAATAATCTTCCCAATGTTGTGCGCATAGCGCCTGATCAATTATCAGTCTGCGAATTTTGATCGCTCCAATGCAAGCTTCAAAATCAGATAATCGGAATTTATATCCAGAATAGAAGAAATGCGCCTGACACGGATTGTCAGCCTACAGGCAAATTATCTTTTGTTTCCTGCCAGATTCCAGTCGATCCGAAGCCAGACATATGCCGTTTGGCCGAGGACCGGATAATGCGCGCGAAGCATCTGAGATATGTCTGCGCAACATGTGAGAGGAGGAGTTGACGCGTTGGAAAAATGCGGTCCAAAACTCCGCATCTTTCAGAAGGTGAACGGGAGGTGTCTATCGCTCACAGAACCGGCACCGTGATCGGGCAGGCGCATGGTCATAAAGTGAAGGCTGCACACCAGCGCCTTCAACCGCAGGGCTGCCTTCCAAAGCGGTTTCTTTAGTCTCACTCTCCCGAATTCCCGGGCACGCAAACACCACCAGGCTGGAACATGAATCTCGCAACGCCGCCCCGGCAGTCTTGGGTCCAACGACCAGCAACTGTGATCTGCGTTGCCGGTGAATAGCTCACAGCTATCGCCGAGAGATGCATGAGAACCTCGTCGCATCTTCACGCCCCACTTGCCGGCGCCAAATATCGAAGCCCCGAAGAAGAACCATGCGCAATCCGCCATCGAGGTCGACTTGAAACCGACAGAGCATCGCCCAATCTACCCGCCGGGCTCTATCGATGCCCGAGACGGCGGAGCACCATCCAGACCAGCACCCCTCCAAGCGCGATCCCGATCCCGTTTGCAAGGAGATCGGCCCAGGAAGCCGAGCGATGGGGAACGAGTGCCTGAATGATTTCGACGGCGCCACTGCTGGCAAAAAGACCAAGCCCGCCCAAGAGAGCGACACGCTTTTCCCGCAACGCAAAGACGGTGATCGCCGAGAGCAGCGCCCATGCGGACATATGCACGAGCTTGTCGGAGTTCGGAAAGAGATTGGGGGGACCGAGTTCGGAAGAGAGTGAGCCGACCAGAATCCCCAAATAGACGGCAACGGCAGCAACAATAGCGACCGGCCGCGCGTAGGGAGATTGGAGGAGAAGGGACAGGCTCAAATGCAGGCCTCTACACGCAAGACGCGCTGTTATGGCATCTCATTTCTGAAAGGATGAGAAGCCGGCCGGTTCCGGACAGACCGTCTTATTCCGCCGCAGGTTTCTTCACTTCGCGGCCATAGACATCGTCGAAGCGAACGATGTCGTCTTCGCCGAGATAGGAGCCGGACTGCACTTCGATGATGCTGAGCGGTTCCTCGCCCGGATTGGCGAGCCGATGCGTCGTGCCGACGGGAATATAGACGGACTCGTTTTCCTCGAGCACCCGGCACTCTTCTCCGACCGTCACTTCCGCGCGGCCCTTCACGACGACCCAATGCTCCGCGCGATGATGATGCATCTGCAGAGAAAGCGCGGCCCCCGGATAGACCAGGAGATGTTTGACCTGATGCCGATCGCCCTCATTGATCGACTCGTAATATCCCCATGGACGGTGCACACGCTTGTGCGAGTGATGTTCCGTGCGGCCCGCAGCGGCAACACGTTCGACCACCTTCTTCACATCCTGCACACGATCCTTCGAGGCGACGAGAAGAACGTCGCCGGTATCGACGATGACGAGATTTTCCACGCCGATCGCAGCGGCGAGCCCCGACTCCGCGCGAACGAAACAGTTCCGTGTGTCCTCGACGATCACGTCACCGCTCAAGACATTGCCGGCCTCGTCCTTCTCTCCGATCTCCCACAGCGCGGACCATGAGCCGATATCGCTCCAACCCATATCGACCGGCACAACCGCAGCCGACTTCGTGTGCTCCATGACGGCATAGTCGATGGAGTCCGACGGACAGGCCGAGAAGGATGCCGGATCGAGCCTCAGGAAATCGAGATCGCGCGCACCCTTGACCACGGCTTCCGCGGCGCAGGCCGCGATCTCGGGGCAATGGACCTCCATCTCTTCGATGATCTTGTCCGCACGGAACATGAAGATGCCGGCGTTCCAGTCATAGCCGCCCTCATCGAGATAGCGCTGCGCCGTTGCTGCATCGGGCTTCTCGACGAACCGCTCGACTTCGTAAGCATCGCCGGTGGAAAGGCTCTGCCCCCGCTTGATATACCCGTATCCGGTCTCGGGGCCTGAGGGAACGATACCGAAAGTGACAAGCTTCCCCGCCTGAGCAAGAGCCTCGCCTTTGGCAATCGCATCATGGAAGGCGCCGACATTCGCGATGTGGTGATCCGCCGGCAGGATCAGGAGCACGCCCTTGGGATCGCGCGAGCGGACATAGGCGGCAGCGGCAGCGGCGGCAGGCGCCGTATTGCGGCCCTGCGGCTCCAGAATATGGGCGAGCGGCACGATACCCGCTTCCCGCATCTGCTGGGCAATGATGAAGCGATGCTCGTCATTGGAAACGATGACAGGATCCGCAAAGTCCTGACCCGTGACGCGCATGGCCGTTTCCAGCAGCATGGCCTTTTCGGAGACCAGGGGCAGCAGCTGTTTCGGGTAAAGCGCGCGCGAGGTAGGCCAGAGCCGCGACCCGACGCCGCCCGAAAGTATCACAGGATAGATCATCGCTTTCCGCCCCACGGAAGAGGTCTGCAATTGGCGAACGAAGCAATCACATTAAAATCTATTGCTCCGCAAACCAAATCTCATTCTTTAGCGGACTTCTAGGTTAATTTGCTGCAACAAGGCTCACCCAGGCGGGCCATGAAAAAACCAGCTCCGCGCCAATCGTCAAGTTTCCGGCGGCACCCGACCGATTGCAGCCGCATGCTTATTGGTCAAGGTTTTGCCTGCGGGTGTCTATGGGGCTGGTCAGCCAAGCGTTTTCATCGTCCCCGGGTGTTGCGAACCGACGGGTTTGCCCATTCAAGGCTAACTAGAGCTCACACGTGGTATTGTTTGTACCAGTCGACAAATCGAGTCAGGCCGACCCTGATATCAGTCGATGGATTGAAGCCGACATCCCGCTGAATTCTCGAAATATCCGCATATGTGCGAACAACATCTCCAGGTTGCATGGGTTCGAAGCGCCGAACCGCTTTCACCCCAATAATATCCTCCAACACATCGAGAAAATGCATGAGATTCTCGGGCCGGTTGTTGCCGAGATTATAGATTTGATGCGGTGGTGTGCCTTGAGGAGGATGATCCAGAACCGCAGCAATCCCCTGCACGATGTCATCAATGTAGGTGAAGTCGCGCCACATCTCACCATTGTTGAAAACTCTAACCGGTTTTCCCTGAAGTATTGCCTCAGTGAAAAGCCAGTACGCCATGTCCGGCCGACCCCAGGGACCATAAACCGTGAAAAACCTCAGCCCCGTCTGCCGAATTCCGTAAAGATGAGCATATGCATAGCTCATCAGCTCATCCGCCTTCTTTGTCGCCGCATAAAGAGACACCGGATGATCGACGTTATCATCCTCACTGAAAGGCACTTTCTCGTTTCCGCCGTACACGGAACTTGAAGACGCATAGACCAGATGCTCCAAGTCACCGAGATTCCGACACAACTCGAGAATCTCCAGATGCCCGGCAAGATTGGACTTCACATATGCTCGGGGATTATCCAACGAATATCGAACACCCGCCTGCGCCGCGAGATGAACGACTTTGCTTACTCTCGCTCCATGCAATGCCTTGGGAAGATCAAGCTGAGAAATGTCGCCTTCGACAAAGGTAAAGGCTGCGCATTCGTTCAGCAGGCTCAAGCGTGCCCTTTTCAAGCTCGGATCGTAATAAGGATTCAGGTCATCAATGCCAATCACCTGTTCGCCTCGCGCGACCAGATATCGGCACAGGTGGTATCCGATAAAGCCTGCTGCACCGGTGACAAGGATTGTCATGCAAAAGTCCGAGCTTGAAGAAGAAAGCCGAGATTAAGACACGGGCTTATACAAAATCAATTTCCAGTCCGGCGATACAAAGCAGGAAAATCAAAGGATCAGAGCGCCCTCGGTTTAAGTCTTGTTGCCAAGCCATCAGCGCAATCGCCTGCAACAAGCCAGCGCCTTTTCTGCCGGTAGCCTTTTTGCCTTCAGGCTCGCGACATCCCTGCACTTGCGAGACGCTGCATATCCGCCTCTACCATCTCCTGAACGAGTTCCTTGAAGCTGGTCTTGTGCGTCCAGCCTAGTTCGTCGCGCGCCTTGGCGGCATTGCCGACAAGCGAATTAACCTCTGCCGGGCGGTAATATTGGGGGTCGATCTCGATCAGGACCTTTCCGGATTTCCGGTCGACCCCCTTCTCTTCAAGCGCCGAGCCTTCCCATTCAATGGGACGCCCGACCATTTCGAAGGCAAGCTCCACGAAATCGCGAACTGAATGCTCCTCACCCGTCGCAAGTACATAATCTCCGGGCGTTTCCTTCTGCAGCATGAGCCACATCCCCTCGACGTAGTCACGCGCGTGTCCCCAATCGCGTCGGGAATTGATATTCCCCAGATAGAGCTTGTCCTGAATCCCATGACAGATAGCAGCAACCGCTCGCGTGATTTTTCGACTCACGAAATTCTCGCCGCGCTTGGGGCCCTCGTGGTTGAAGAGAATGCCGTTCGAAGCATGAAATCCGTATGCTTCGCGATAGTTCACCACAGTCTGGAACGCGAAGTGCTTTGAGATTGCATATGGGCTACGCGGACGAAATGGCGTGGTCTCGCTCTGAGGTGTTTCCTGAACATTGCCAAAGAGCTCCGAGGTCGACGCCTGATAAAAGCGTATGGACTCGCCCATATCGAGAAGGCGAATGGCTTCGAGAAGTCTCAGAACGCCGGTCGCATTGACATCGGTCGTGTATTCGGGCTTGTCGAAGCTCACCTTGACATGGCTTTGAGCTGCCAGATTGTAGACCTCGTCGGGCTTTACCTCTTTCAGCACGCGGAACAGACTTGCCCCATCGCTCATGTCGCCAAAATGCATCCGAATCTGCGAGGTGGCATCCTGCTCTTCCTGATAGAGATGCCCGATACGGTCCGTGTTCAGCGAGGAGGAGCGGCGCATCAGGCCGTGGACTTCATAGCCCTTCGAGACAAGGAGACTGGCCAAATAGCTGCCATCCTGGCCCGTAATGCCGGTTATCAATGCGACCCGCTTGGTCATCCCAGATGCTCTCCTGCTTTCGCATGACGAAAGGCCGTTCCTTAAGCGGACGGCCTTTCAACCTATCGCATACAAAACCGCGAAAACACGGCCCTGCGCGCGCCTTTAGATACATGGATTTTACCGGTACGGAAATACTCACCGAGCATCTCACTTGCTCACACGATCAATGCGTGCCAAAAGTCAGGTCTTGGGAACGAATTAGTGCCTGATATTAACAACTTAGCTCCTCCATTGGGGTGAGATCCGACATGTCCCGAAAGCCTCGCAAAGCCGTCTTCCCAGTAGCGGGTCTGGGAACCCGCTTTCTGCCCGCCACGAAGGCCGTGCCGAAAGAAATGCTGACCGTCGTCGACAAGCCGGTCATTCAATACGCCGTGGAAGAGGCGGCAGAAGCCGGCATCGATCATTTTGTATTCGTGACGGGGCGCGGCAAGGGCGCCATCGAGGACCACTTCGACCTCGCCTATGAGCTCGAGGCCACTCTGAAAGCGCGCGGCAAGACGGCGGAGATCGAACTGCTGAAACCAAGCCGTCCGGCCGCGGGTGCGGCAAGTTTCGTCCGCCAGCAGGAGCCCTTGGGTCTCGGTCACGCGGTTTGGTGTGCCAGAGACATTGTCGGCGACGAGCCCTTTCTGCTCGCCCTCCCCGACATGCTGATCCATGGCGCGAGCGGCTGCTTTACCCAGATGATGGAAGTCTATGAGCGTCACGGCGGCAACGTGATCGCCGTGGAAGAAGTGCCCCACGAACATGTGAGCCGCTACGGGGTGGTTGCTCTGAATGAAAAGTTTGACGACCGTACGCATAGCATCACAGGGATGGTGGAAAAGCCGAAGCGAGAAGACGCGCCATCCAACCTGATCATATCAGGCCGCTACATTTTGCAGCCTGAGATTTTTGCAAAGCTCGAGATACTGAAGCCTGGTGCTGGCGGTGAGATACAACTTACTGATGCCATGATCGAACTCATAGCGGAGCAGGATTTCTATTCCTATCGCTTCGAGGGCACGACCTATGATTGCGGCGACAAGATCGGCTTCCTCTCGGCCAATGTCGCGCTCGCCCTCTCCCGCCCAGACATCGCGTCAAAGTTCCGGCCTGTCGCAGAATTGTTACTGAAACAGTAGATAGCTTTGTCCGGATTTTTGTTCATCCACTAACGCACAAGAGATTTTCCGATGAAGATTGCCATGATCGGCACGGGTTATGTGGGCCTTGTCTCCGGCACCTGCTTTGCCGAATTCGGCCATGATGTCGTCTGCGTCGACAAGGATGGCGCCAAGATCGAACGGCTGAAGCGCGGCGAGATTCCGATATTCGAGCCGGGTCTCGACGCGCTGGTGAGCGACAATGCAAAAGCGGGACGTCTCACTTTTACGACGAACATTGCCGAAGCGGTAAAAGGTGCGGAGGCGATCTTCATCGCCGTAGGCACACCGAGCCGCCGCGGCGACGGACATGCCGACCTGACCTATGTCTTCGCCGCCGCCGAGGAGATTGCGGACAATCTCGATGCCTATGCCGTTATCGTCAATAAATCGACCGTGCCAGTGGGCACCGGCGACCGCGTGGAAGAGCTGATCCGCGTGCGCCGCCCCGGCCTCGACTTCGACGTGGCCTCGAACCCTGAATTCCTGCGCGAAGGCGCCGCCATCGACGATTTCATGCGGCCGGACCGAGTCGTCGTCGGCACGGGTTCTGAGCGCGCACGCGAGGTGATGCGCCGCATCTACCGCCCGCTTTTCCTGAACGAAACGCCCGTCCTCTTTACCGACCGGCGCACATCCGAACTCACTAAATACGCGGCAAATGCTTTCCTTGCCACAAAGATCACCTTCATCAACGAGATGGCCGATCTCTGCGAGGCGGCAGGCGCAAATGTGCAGGATGTGGCGGGCGGCATCGGCCTTGACGGCCGCATCGGCAGGAAATTCCTTCACGCAGGCCCAGGCTATGGCGGCTCCTGCTTCCCGAAGGACACCAAGGCACTGCTACAGACGGCGCAGGACTTCGGCACATCTGTTTCGATCGTCGATGCAGTGGTGCACGCGAATGATGCTCGCAAGAAGCGAATGGCAGAGCGGATCGCACGGGCGCTGGGCGGCGACATCAAGGGAAAGCGTATTGCTGTTCTGGGCGTCACCTTCAAGCCGAACACCGACGACATGCGCGATGCACCAAGCCTGGACATCATTCCGGCGCTTCAGAAGGCGGACGCGAGCATCGTCGCCTTCGACCCGGAAGGCATGCATGAGGCTCGCCAGCTTCTTCCACATGTCGACTGGGCGGAAGACGCCTATGGCACGATGAAGGATGCCGATGCGCTGGTGATCCTCACCGAATGGAATGAATTCCGTGCGCTGGACCTCAAACGCGTGAAATCGCTCCTCCGTCGCCCGCTCATCATCGACCTGCGGAACATTTACACGACTGCCGAGATGCAGGACGCAGGCTTCGAGTATCACTCTGTGGGCCGGACCAGTATCAGGCGCCCTGCCTGACTCGTATCGGCCGCACTTTCAATCGCCAGGTGTTTCGCAAGACGACGGCTTGTACCCGGAAACAAGCCTTATCAATATGGCCTCAATTGTATCCATATCCATCCGCCGCATCGCGTCGCGCAAGCTGTCGAGCTGCGGCGCGAGGTCATTCCATTCGATCATTTCTTCATTTGCCTTCATGATTCGCGGATGACCGGTCGGTTGTGGATTATCGCCAATCAACAATTCTTCATAGAGCTTTTCGCCCGGACGCAGGCCAACGACCCGGATTTCGATGTCGCCGTCCGGATTTTCCGCGTCCTTCGCTGTCAGCCCCGAAAGCGCGATCATGCGGCGCGCAAGGTGCGCGATCTGGACTGGCTCTCCCATATCCAGAAGGAACACGTCTCCGCCCTGCCCCATGGCGCCAGCCTGAATCACAAGCTGGGCCGCCTCCGGAATGGTCATGAAGAAACGCGTTACTTCCGGATGTGTAAGCGTGATGGGCCCGCCATCCTCAATCTGCTTGCGGAACAGGGGCACGACCGAGCCAGATGAATCGAGCACATTGCCAAACCGCACCATGGAAAAGCGCGTCTTTAGGCCATCCACATCCTGCGATCCCGGCGCGGAACGCAGCTCGGCATCGATCGCCTGCAACACGAGTTCGGCGAGGCGCTTGCTGGCGCCCATCACATTGGTCGGCCGAACCGCCTTGTCGGTGCTTACGAGAACGAATTTGCCGACGCCATGCCTATGTGCCGCGCGCGCACAAGCCATTGTTCCCCAGACATTGTTCTTCAAGCCCTCGATCGGATTCCCCTGAACGAGTGGGACATGTTTGTAGGCCGCCGCATGATATACTGTGTTCGGCGCGAATGCCGAGATGACTTCGTCAATGCGTTCCTCATCCTGAACGGAACCCAGCACCGGAACGAGATCGACGCCGGACCGCCCAGCGCGCGGCAAAAGTTCCTGGTGAATCCCGAAGAGCGCAAACTCGGAGGAGTCGAAAAGAACAAGCCGCATTGGCTGGCAGGCAATTATCTGCCGGCAGAGTTCGCTGCCGATCGATCCGCCTGCACCCGTGACCAGAACACTCTTGCCGCGAATGTCGCTTTCTATGAGAATCCTGTCAGGCTCAACGGGCTGTCGCCCCAGAAGGTCGTCCGCATCGAGCTCCTTCAGCTCGCTTGCCTGTATGCGTCCATAGGCAAGATCGTCGAGACCTGGCAGCGTGCGCACACGCACCGACATGGGCTCGAGAAACCGCAAAATTTCACGGCGGCGAATTCTGTCGGTCGAGGGAATGGCAAGCAGGATATCCGTGATATCGAGCTTTCCAATGATCTTGTAGAGCCGGTCCGGGGCATAGACGAGACGGCCGTTCAGGCGGCGTTTGTGCAACGACGGATCGTCATCGATAAAGCCTAAGACCTCATACCCCTCTCCACCTGCAAGAGCATTTGCAAGCTGCTGTCCGGCCGACCCTGCACCATAGATCAACACGCGCATTCTGACCTTGCGCGTCAAGGCAGCAGAGCGGCGCCCCAAAAAGCCGCGGACAAAGGCGCGGGAAGCGAGCACACCAATCAGAAACAGTATCGGCTGAATGATACCGACCGAACGCGGTATTCCGGAAAAACCGATCAGGGTAAAGATGCTTGAGAAGACAATTGCATAAGCCAGGATGGCCCGGCCAACCTCGATCAGAGCATGCGTACCGGCAAACCGGAAGATTGCGTTATAAAGACCGAAATAGAAAAACACAGGCACTGCGATGACCGCACTCGTTGCGGCCGCTGCCAGCACTGGATAGGACAAAGGAACGAAATCCTCCAGCCTCAGCACAAATGCCAACCAGACAGTGGCGATCACGAGAAAAAGGTCGGAAGACACCGCCACCAGACGTTTGGCTGGCCGGGGAAGCGACAAAAGCCAATCTGTTGTCCGATCGGCAAATCGGATAATAGCGCTCATATCGAACTCATTGCGATGGGAGGGTCTCCAAAGAGACAGACGCTGATTGCCAGATTCAAACGGCGTGGCCTGTCGCCGCGGTGAATACGGTTGACGCTACTTCGCAGGTCTTGCGTATGTCTTCGTCTCGCAAGGTTGGATGCACAAGAAAACAAAGACTCTTTTCCCCAAGTTCCTGCGCCACCGGAAGCGCGCTATCCGGCCGCCACCCCGTGCCATCAAACGCGTGCTCCCGATAGACTTCCGAGCAGCTGCCCTGAAAGCAGGGAACACCCCGCGCGGAAATTTCTTCCACAATCTTGTCGCGGCTCCATCCAGGCGTGAGATTCTCGGGCTGCACATACCCGTAGAGCCTGTAGAAGGCATGCCTGCTGCCGGGCATGTCGTTCCCTTCATGCGCCAGCTGCGGCAGGCGCAGCGCACCGCCCGAGCCGCTGAAAGGTGCCAGCGCTTCGGCAATTCGCTTCGCATTTTTGGCGCGCTTCGTCTGCCAGCCGCTCATACGCGCAAGCTGGATACGGCCAATTGCCGCCTGCATTTCGAGCATACGCCAGTTGGTTCCGAAGCTGTCATGGACCCAGCGGAACCCCGGCGGATGCGCCCGCTCATAGACTGCTTCCCAGCTCTTGCCGTGATCCTTGAACGACCACATGCGCGACCAGAGATCGCTGTCATTGCAGGTGATCATGCCTCCTTCGCCGCCAGTCGTCATGATCTTGTCCTGGCAGAACGACCAGGCGCCAACATGTCCAATAGCACCGACAGAGCGCCCCTTGTACTGCGCGCCATGCGCCTGCGCGCAGTCCTCGATCACCTTGAAACCGCGCTGCTCTGCAAGCGCCATGATCGGATCCATATCGCAGGGCCAGCCGGCGAGATGGACGAGGATGACGGCTTTGGCGCGCGGCGTGAGGACCGCCTCGATGGTTTCGGCAGAAAGGTTGCCGCTGTCGCGGTCGACATCGGCGAAAACCGGAACAGCCCCCGCATTCACGACGCAGGAAACAGAAGCAATAAAGGTGCGCGGCGTGACGATCACCTCGTCGCCCGGCCCAATGCCGAGCCCGCGCAATGCAAGATCGAGCGCGACTGTACCGTTAGCCAGCGCGATCGCATGGCGCGTGCCCGCCCATGCTGCAAACTCTTCCTCGAACTGGCGGCACTCCCTGCCCGTCCAGTAGTTCACCCGGTTGGAAAGCAGAACGCGGTGGACGGCATCCGCCTCCTCCTCGGTGAAACTCGGCCAGGGCGCGAAGGGCGTATCAAGCATCGCGCTTCTCCAGAATGCGCGCGGGATTGCCGACAACCGTCACACCGGGCGGAACGCTCTTCGTGACGACCGCACCCATCCCGACGACGGCACCGCGGCCGATGACGAGCGGCTTGCCGGGCTCTCCCTGTTTCAGCACGGCGCCTGTGCCGATATAGGCATGACCCTCGATTGTGACATTTCCATTGCATTTCACACCGGGTGCGAATGTGACGAAATCTCCGATGACACAATCGTGCGCCACGTAGGAATAGATATTCGCGTGGAAGCAGCGGCCGATGCGAACGTTCGAAGTCAGGGTGACGAAAGGGGAAAGGCAGGCGCCGTCTCCAAGAACGACATCGTCCATTTGCACCACGTTTGCGGCACGCGCCTCGAACAGACCGATGCCCTCATTGTCGCATCGCAGCGCAAGTTTCTCGCGAACCGCTGAGGCGGCAATCGCGAGGCAAACCCGCTTTGACGGTGCATCAAGGTCGCGGAACTTCTCCCATCCCATGATTTCGTGGCCATTCGCTTTGCCCGGCATCATCCCATCGTCGATGAACACGACATGCGCATCCTTTGCTTGCGCACGCACCAACGGCATGATTTCCCGGCCGAAACCACTTGCGCCATAGACACCGATAAAACCCGTCATGAACGGTCCCCCCTGAACCGCGGCATCGTCGCTTCTCCATCTGCAGAAATGCCATGCTTGCCGAAGACCTTTACAATAGTCAGCAGAAGGATTTTCAGATCGAGCCAGAGACTGCGGTTGTCGACATACCAGACATCATACCTGAACTTCTCTTCCCAAGAGATGGCATTGCGGCCGTTCACCTGGGCCCAGCCGGTGATGCCAGGCTTTACTTCGTGACGCCGCGCCTGCTCCGGCGAATAAAGTTCCAGATATTCCATCAGCAGCGGCCTCGGGCCGACAAGGCTCATATCACCCTTGAGAACATTCCAGAGCTCGGGCAGCTCATCGAGGCTCGCTGCGCGCAGAAAGCGGCCGAGCGCCGTGAGGCGTTCCGCATCCGGCAAGGGCCGACCTTGCGCATCGGTGGCATTCAGCATAGTACGGAACTTTATCATCTCGAAAGGCTGGCCGTGGAGACCGGGGCGCAGCTGCCGGAAAAAAACGGGGCAGCCCATGCGGATACAAACAAGAAACCCGATGGCAATAAGCAAAGGCGACAAAAGGATCATCCCAGCTCCCGCTCCCAGTACATCCAACGCCCTCTTCAGCATGAAAAGAGGCCTCTCCTCAATGTCCAGCATCCATTCCAAACTATCGCCGCTGCGCTCATCCCAATTGCATCTACCAGCGAACCATCAGGCAATGGGACGCTAGACCCCACGACCGCCCCGCGTATCTTCGGCCGAGTGACTTTCCCCCGCGTCGGCTCCCAAACACCGCAGATATCTGGCCGCTAGCAACTCAAAACGTCGGTTGTTGAGCAGCCAATTGCGCCCGCGCTCACCTATACGGGCGCGCTCCTCTGCAGGCATCGCGGCGTAGCGTTCGATTTCGGCGCTGAGAGCGGCGACATCCCCGGCAGGCACAAAGCTTCCACACTCGGCCTCGTTGATCATCGACGGAAAACCCGTAAACGACGCAATGACCGGCTTGCCTGCAAGCATATAATCGATGATCTTGTTGAGCGATTGTCCAAAGCGGAGCATTGGCGACTTATGCACGGCGAAATACAACAAGTCCGCGTGCACCAGAACGGATTGCACTGCAGCCTTGGGCACCCCCGGAGCAAAGGTCATGTTCGGCAGATCCGCAGCCATTTCCTGAAAGTGCTTCTTCAGATACCCCTCTCCGACGATCAGGAAGTGTATGTCGATCCGGTCCCGCATCTCACGCGCGCACGCGACCAAGGTTTCCAGCGCATTGTCGGCACCGATAGAGCCCGCATAGCAAACCACAAACTTGCCACAGGGAATATGTAGATTGATGTATTCTTCCGAGACCGGCTCGGGCCGCTCAAGAAGAGCGGGGTCGAGTCCCTGCGGAATGCAGACCACGGGTCGACGCTGGCCCGTCACATCGGCGACATGCTCCCCGAGATTTGGCACGGTTCCAACAATCAAATCCGCCCGCCGATACGCCAGTCGCTCTATCCAGCCCAGCAAGACAACGAAGGGGTTGTTCCGACTGATCTTGCCGGCCTCGGTCAAGACCATCGGCCAGATATCGCGCACCTCGAACACCAACTTGCAGCGATATCGCCGACGCATCCACAACCCGTTCAGGATTGTGAGAAGTGAAAGGCTTGAAATTATTATTGTATCAGGTCGCGGCAACGACGCCTTGGGCATGCGCCAGAGCTGCCATTCAAAATCCAGCCAGCTGATTACGCGTCCAATTGATCGAGCATGACGGTATTTCCGGGTGCGCAGCCAATGAACATCGACCCCATCCAAAACTTCGTGTAGCTGCCGCGTCTGCAATTTAGGCGGCATTGCCAGATGGTTTGAATCCGACGTTATCAGGACGGCGCGATGATCCTGTCGCGCAAATTCCCTCAGGATTAAAAATCCTCTCGCCCCAACTTTGGCCGCATATGAGGGCGTTACATATTTGGAGATGTACCAGATCGTACTTTTCAAGAGTCTACACTCTGTAGAGTCTAGGGATTGAGTTTACGACCTCGATAACTTCGGCAAAATCCAGACCGATTGCGTCCAGATACCATTTGATGTTCGGGTACCGTGGGCGATTCTCATCCTTGACCCGAACCAACGCTTCCTCCCGCGTCATCTGCCCCTCCCGGATCTGGTTGCTACGAAAAGTGTCGTGTTCGGTAAAGCCTGCAACTGTGTGGTAAATGTAATTGTAGAATCCAGCCGTCCCGTCGCCGATGCGCCATGTCGTGGATGTATCGGGCGCCTTTTCCCAGTCATACATGGCAAGAGTCTGATCGACCAGACGCTCGTCCCAGGTCCAGTAATCGAATATGTGGAAGTAGTCCTTCTTCGGCATGAAGCTTCGATAATATTCCCCGGACAGAGTATCCCACAACGAACTGTTGAAATAGCCAAGGCTCCGCATCATTGCCTTGAGCCTGAGCCTCTGATACCGCAGCTGCTGCCCTGTGCTGCTGGTATAAACGCGCTCCTCTTCGAAATCTGGCGGTACGCCGAGGAAACCGGCCTTGAAATGCGTCACCTCGAGCGGGCTCGTCCCCCAAAGGTTCAAGTCGATACCCGTTTGTTTCTTTATTGTCTCAACGTGACGAAAAAAATGTTTGTCGCCAGCGGTCAGAATGCTGACCATCCCCAAATGCGGGGCTTTCAACCAAGCACGCAGATTCTTCGCGATGTTGTCGCGCTTCTTTGAAATATCATCGGCAACAATAATGTTCTCCACCCCGAGTTCCGCACACATGCGGCTGATGTTGCGCCGTCCTAGATCGGTGACCATCCCCCAGTCATAAGTATAGGTCACCGGTTTCATCTTCAGTTCATTCACGATCAAATGGAGTCCGTAACAGCTATCGCGCCCTCCTGAGAATGGCACGATGCAATCGTTTCCCTCCTTTCGACGGTATGGTTCGACTAGACGGAACAGCTCTTCTTTTGGCTTTGGCTTGTTGCGCGGCTTGT
>JAEPOM010000031.1:21940-26163 GCA_017642885.1 Henriciella sp.
AGCATCGAAACGGATGAATGGCATAGTTTCGGGCAAAATGCATCGCGTGCAGCGGCGCAATTCCGGTTGGGGGTAGACGAGCAGACTTTCTTCAGCGCTGTTAAAGACGAGCTCCGGAATTAGGTTCCTGACCCTGTCCTTATGGTCTTTGACTGTGATTGCATCTTGGACGGGAATATCCAGAATAACCGGTTCATACACTTGCCGGATGTGAGTACACCCGATTTGCGACAGGGCATAGGATTCCGAAGCAAAACAGGTATCGCCACGCTTGTTGCCGACATAAAGGCTGCCATTATTTGAGAACAGAACAAGCTTTCCAAGTTTCGGGATTGCTAGCGCACTGGCCACCACCCCCTTGCAAATCGCAAGAACCTTCGCGGCTATCTCCTCGACTGCCCCCCCCTCTTCGAGGTGCTCAGCGGCTATAGCGGCGATGACTTCGCTGTCGACTTGCAGCTCCCTTTTTTTGGTTAAGCCAGCCCAGATCTCGACGTGATTCACAATGATACCATTGTGAATCACGATGATCCCGTCACGCACCACTGGTTGGTTATCCGAAAGCCCATTTGTGATCAATCGGCTGTGACCCATCACCAATTGCGTTCGGCCAACCTTTACGTGGCCAAGCAGACGCCGGATCGCGAAATCCGCGCGCTGGACGTCATACCCGCCATCCCGCGCAACAACCAAACCGCTCGAATCGCGGCCCCGTTGTTCGGCGTGGCGGGCTAGAATTGGTAGATCAATCGCATTTTTGGCGACATCGTGTACTAATCCAAAAATTCCGCACATGATACCGCCTATGATGCTTGCCGATGGGGTTTGCGCCGCCCGTCTTGGTGATCGACGCCAAGTCTTTCGTACAGCTGGTGCAGGATTTGCGCTTCCTGTTCCCAATTGTATTTTTCCAGAATCGCACGCCGGCCCCGCTCTCCCATCGCCTGGGCCTCGTCGGGATTGGCGATGATCCAGCGGATGGCGTCTGCGATTTCTTCAGGGTTCGCCGGGTTCACAAGAATCCCGCAATCGGCTTCGTTGACGAACTCCCGCCACAGCGGAAAATCCGAGGAAATAACCGGCACACCTGCAGCCATATATTCGAACAGTTTGATCGGATAGGTCAGCATTTCGTGCTCAACGGGCTTTAGAACGACGAGACCGGCCCGAACAGAATTGAGGATATCGGCTACCCCCTCGCGCGACACCCATCCATCGAAGTGCACCCTGCTCCATCCGGGATGTGCCCGCGCACGGACCTCATCCATTGCCACGGTGAAATGCCCGGCGAGCCGCAGCACAGCACCGCAGTCACGTGCGGCCTCGACTGCATCCATCATCCCAAGAATGTTCCGGTTCAGCGTGATCGTGCCGATATAGGCAACCTCTCGTGGGCGATCCCGCATCGGACGATCGGCGGGTGTGTGGAACTCGCTGACCTTGGGCCAGTTCCGCACCATGACGGTCTTGCTTTGCGGGAAGCGAGAGGCAATCCGGGGGGTAACGGCGACAATGGCGCTCATGAAAGCTGCTCCTACCCATTCAACAAATCCAACGGCCGGCGGCAAGAGTACGCGAGCCGCTCTTGGAAGCCGGTAGTTCTCTGCAACCGCCTCGGGGTAATCCTCATGTACGTCATAGACGACCATCACACCATACAGGCGCAAGAGTATGGCCCAGGGCAACAGTTCCGGATCGTGGAAATGGGCGATTGCCGGTCGGGCTCGGAGAACCGCACGGAACATCCGCCAACCGCCGCTCGTCATCCTGAGGAAGCGCCTCAGGCGCGGCCCGGTATCGACGATCTCGAAACCAGCTGTGTCTGTCTCGGGACCTAAGCCGTCCTGTACGTAAAGCTGCACCTCTCCAGGGTAGCGCTGGTGCAACGACGCAACCATCTTAGAGCGGATACGGGAGTCATCACGGAGGTGGACTGTAGTGAAGTGCAGTATCATGAGCGGCGCGGCGCCGTGACGACGTCCCTAGCACCAAGTCGCACCGAGTTGGATGGCTCTACTCGGTACTTGTTATATTTGCCCTCAACCTTGGATCGGGCGCGATAGACACGAACGATCCGCAAAAGTCCAATTCCGCAGTAGTAGTAGAAGAAGCTCATCGCGAGCCACGAGCCAATCAAATCCCCGCTTTTCATCCCGATGAGCAGGAAAAAAAGCGCGAGATACTCCAACAGTCCAAACCGTCCAACACCCTTCAGCCCCACAGAAAACAGCAGGCTGAGGATGACCATATTGAAAATGCCCCAAGTGATCACTGCTTCAAGCAACAGATTGTGCGGATAGAACCCATAACTGTAACCGTAGTGAGCTTGAAAGTGTGCATACCCACACCCGATGAACAAGCATCCCGGCTCCTCTGTCAGGAGACTTGCAGCTTGAGAAAAGAGCACGTCCCTGTATCCCAGCGTTTGCCCAGAAAATATTTCAAAGAACCTTTTGACGATAGTTACTTCTCCCAAAGCCAAACCATCCATCACAAGCAGCAAACCAATAGCCAACACTGCAAGTAAGCTTATCGCCCTACGACCGGCCGCTCCATTCCTTGCCGACATCATCAGAACGACCACCACCAAGAAAAAAACTTCTCCTCGAGCCCCCCCAACAAGCGAAAAAAGCAAAAAACAGAGGAAAAAAATCAGATGAATAACTTTTGCACGGCGCAAACTTGCATTCAGGAAATTCCAAAGACTGCAGATGGCCGCCAGCCCAAAGAATGCTGAGACACCTTGACTGTAGGTAAAGGCAGAACCCGACTCAGCGAAGAGAGAGAATTGAAAGGATGGAGGAAAATTGAAGTTAACCCCATTGGTCATTACCAAGAAGGCCAGACATAAAAAGGCAAAGACCGCGTAATATTTTGGCAGAGATTCTTGCACGCCATATCGATCTGAAATCGATACGTATAGAGTCCCGAACGACACCACTACAATGGACTGGAACAACATCCCAGCCAAGGCAAAGTGTTCTAAATTATCCAGACCCAAAAGGAGCCCATATGAATATGTACTTATCGCTATCGCAAGCGCAGCAATAGTTGTTGGGCGCGCAAAACCACTCAAGAGATAGAAGAAGGAACACAGAGCAGCCAATGACAAGGCAACGCTTCGCACATAAGGGATAGCGACCAAAGAAGCCTCGTTCACAGAGGCAAAACCAATCGTTACTCCAACAAAATAGGAGAATGTGCCAACTCTGATAATCAGCTTTCGAACATTTTCTCTTTGGCCGGTGGACACTACTTTTGTCCCATTTGCTGCGCCTGAAGCCCTTTTCATTGTCAAGCAACTAGCCTTGAGAATAGCTTCCTCTGCGAGTTGGTCTTCAGCTCCGAATTATGCCAAAGCAAGCTGAAGTTACCCCCGGTATCCTCTGCGGCACACCTGAGACGCACCAGAAGATCCAAAGCTTCGTCATCTGTCAGCCCCATGTACGAACTCGACAAAAGCGATCCCTCCATCGCGATCAGCGGCTTCTGTCGCAGCGCGAGTGGCGCCCGCTGAACCCAACTCCACATCCTGAATTCCCGTGCAGTCCCGAACCGGAAGCCAGGCCTGTCGGCAAAGCCACCGGAGGTGTCGTATAGAAACCCGGCAGCATCCAAGTAGTCCGGCGTACAGGACGCATCCCAGCGCAGGTAATGCTGCCGATTCTCTATAACGTCCTGGTCAAGTCCAGCCTTCGCCAGCGCATCGACAAGCCTGAACCGCTGCATGCGCAACCGGTCAGGATCTCTGAAGCTGAGATAGCTGCCATGCATGCCGATCAAGTGCCCGCGAGCTGCAATGTCCCTTAACAGTTTCAGAATTCGCGGGTCGTCTATATCGTACGTTCCGTCAATCGCTCCGGCATCGCGTTGGGCGATGAAGTAAAAGGTCACTTGGAGACCGGCAGCTTCGCACTGGTCCATGTACCAGTCGAAAGTATAGCAAGGGTCGAAGTGAGTGGACCGTGCGCCAACGGTCGCGTTGAGTAGCCGCCTCGCGGCAAGCGCCGGATTTCGTCGCTTGAAAACATCCCCCCCCAGCACTTTTGCTAGAGAGCTGATGCTCCTGACACTGCGATCAAACGGTTCGTCGACATCGCAACTTATCTCCATCCTGCCAGACGCCTCTGGCAGGCTCGTCCCCGGCCAGACGTAGTCACGCAACGGCTCAGCGCACCCTGGCGTGCGCGTGGACAGGCTTTGCCTTCAGGCAATTTGGTGAT
>JAEPOM010000032.1 GCA_017642885.1 Henriciella sp.
TGAAGAGCAAGATCTGGCTCGCGCATCAAAGCCGATCCAGAATTGCCACCAGTCACCTGCCTTGATGGGCACCCCATATTGATGTCGATCACGTCGACGCCTGCATCTACGAGGAGTTCTGCACCGCGTCTCATATCTTCTGGACGTCGACCCGCAAGCTGGACGATCCAGAGGCCGCGCCCTTCATGACGGCAGGTTTTACGCACCACATCCGGCCGGGCTTCCGCCAGTGCCTCACCCGCGACCATTTCAGACACGACAGCAGGGGCGCCATAGCGAACCGCCTGGCGCCTGAACGCTGCGTCCGTTGATCCTGACATAGGAGCAAGCCAGACACGCTCTGCCCGAAAAGAAGGCATCTTCATCATAACAACCCTCAAACCATATTTTTGCAGTGCACAAAAGTGTAGCACTGAGGTTCTGGCATTCGTTCCTGCATGGCATGTGGCTTTTTTACCGCAACGCGTTATTCAGCCCACATGCGTATCGCAGCTATCATCGTTGCCGCCGGTCGCGGCGAAAGAGCCGGCGGAGACTCGCCTAAGCAGGTCCAACTCCTCGCCGGGAAGCCGGTATATCAATGGTCTATCGACGCCTTCCTCGCACATGATCGCGTCGAGCAAATCATATTGGTTGTCCCCGCTGGAGAAGCAGAAATATATCGCAGCCGGGTGGATGATGCCATCAAAGTCGTCCCTGGTGGATCTACACGCACCATCTCCGTCAAAGCGGGCCTGCAAGCTTCCGACCTCTCGGCGCAAGACCTGGTCTTGATCCACGATGCGGCGAGGCCCGGACTAAATCAGGACACCATATCACGTCTCATAGACGCGATGCGCACAGCAGACGCGGCCGCGCCAGCCCTGCCTGTCCCAGATGCGCTTAAACGCAAGGGCCCAGACAGCCTGACCACAGTCATTCGTGAAGCGCTGTTTCGGGTCCAGACCCCACAGATCTTCAAACACGCGGACATATGCGAGGCGCTCTCGCAATCGGATGACCTTGTAGATGATTTGGCAGCGATCGAAGCGCTCAATGGCAATGTAACGCTCGTAGAAGGCTCGGAACTTCTCGCGAAGATAACCTATCCAGACGATCTGAAACGCTTAGAAACCTTGCTCATGCCAGCTACGCCCGCACCCCGTTTCGGAACCGGTTACGACGTCCACGCTTTTGAGCCTGGCAGTGAGGTCATCCTGTGCGGCGTGCGCATTCCGCATGATCAGAAACTATCCGGGCATTCCGACGCTGATGTCGCTTGGCATGCGCTGACGGACGCCATTTTGGGAGCCGCCGCGCTGGGAGATATTGGCGATCATTTCCCGCCCAGCGACGCAAAATGGAAAGGCGTCGCCTCAGAAGTCTTTCTCAAGCACGCGGTTGAACAAGCTGCCGCCGCAGGATGGACGCTCTCAAGTTGCGACTTAACCGTCATTTGTGAAGCCCCAAAAGTAAAGCCACATAGAGAGACCATGCGGGCCGAGACCGCTCGGATCACAGGTCTGCCCTTGGACGCCATCAGCGTCAAAGCGACCACAACTGAAGGCCTCGGCTTCACCGGCCGACGCGAAGGCATTGCGGCTCAGGCCAGTGCCGTTTTATCCCCCTCCCCCAATCGCAAATAGAGTTACTCAATGTTCCCTGATCGCATCCGCAATCTCGCGCTCCTCGTTATGGATGAAGCCATGGAGCGGCGGGTCAAAATCGCCACCGCGGAAAGCTGCACCGGCGGTCTGATCGCGGGCCTTTTCACTGAGTTCGCTGGCTCTTCCAAGGTTCTTGAACGCGGATTTGTAACCTACTCAAACTCTGCAAAAGCGGAGATGCTCGGAGTCGCCGGTGATGTATTGGCTGATTATGGCGCGGTATCTGAACCAGTGGCGCGCCTGATGGCAGAAGGTGCGATGGAAGAAAGCCGCGCCAATCTCGCCATTGCGGTAACGGGGATCGCAGGCCCCGGCGGCGGAACGCCGATGAAGCCGGTCGGAACGGTTCACATTGCCTGTGCGCGTGAAAACAAGGCGATGATGCATGAGATGCTAATGCTCGGCGATATCGGGCGTTACGAAGTCCGCATGGCGACAATTGAAGCAGCCCTAAATATGATCCGGGCGCAGATTTAGCGTGACCACTAGGGGCTCCATCTCGTCTGTGCTAGTTTCAAAAAAAAACGGAGGAAACATGGCCTACGACGCAAGCACCGAGTTCACCCGATTTGAACCCAGACTTCTCTCTCCCGCAATCGGTGCGGAACTGATTGGCGCAGATCTCACCGCGTTTGATGGCACTTTAGTGGAAGAAGTCCGCGCGGCGCTGCTCAAGTACCAAGTCGTATTCTTCCGTGATCAACATGATCTGACGCGCGAGCAGCACCTTGCCTTCGCCGGCGCGTTTGGCGATCTGGAAATACATCCAGCGACACCGAGGGATCAACCCGATCCGGAAGTCTTGAGAATTGCCCACGGGCCCAATTCCCGCGGCCAGGAAAACAATTGGCATTCAGACGTGACCTGGCGTGCGGAGCCCTCGCTCGGCTCCATTCTACGGGCCATTGAGCTCCCCGAAATCGGCGGCGACACGCTGTTCTCGAATATGGTCCGCGCCTACGAAGACCTCGATCCGGATTTGAAAGAACGTCTGTGCGAAATGACGGCGGTCCACGACATCGCCCGCGTGTTCTCGCGGCGACTAAAGAAAGATGCCTCAGCTCTGCATGAGAAGTTTCCTCCACAGGAACACCCCGTGGTGCGCACTCATCCTGAAACCGGTGAACGGGGCCTCTATGTCAACGTGGCGTTCACCGACCATATCGTCGGCATGGACCGGGACGAAAGCGATGAGCTCCTGAAGTATCTCTATCACCGTGCCTGGTTGCCGGAATACCAATGCCGCTTCCGTTGGGCCCCGGGCTCACTCGCCTTCTGGGACAATCGGGCCTGCCAGCACTATGCCGCTAGCGACTATTTCCCAAACATCCGGATTATGGAACGCGTCACCATTGCCGGAGACCGGCCATACTTCACGGCTTAAACGGTCGGCATATGCGGTGACCGAGATGACGGCGCGGGACATTGTGCCTATATAGCCACAAATCCCATCTGCTTCGGGCCTTGAACCCGGTTGGAGACGAATATGACGATCGACCTGAAGGCGCTCACCGCGCCTGAGCCGGCACCTGTCGATGGTGCGCTCAATTCTCTTGGCTTTGCGAAGCCTCCATCTCAAACGCGCGTTGTTGCGGCCATGTCGGGCGGCGTTGACTCATCCGTCGTTGCTGCTCTGCTCGCGGCACGTGGCTATGACGTGATCGGCATCACACTGCAGCTTTATGATCACGGTGCAGCGATCGAGCAAAAAGGCGCATGCTGTGCGGGTCAGGACATTCATGACGCACGCAATGTCTCCGACCAGATCGGCATCCCACACTATGTTCTCGACTATGAGAGCCGTTTCAAAGAACAGGTCATGGAGGACTTCGCCGACACCTACCTTTCAGGTGCGACGCCGATCCCATGTATCCGTTGCAATCAGACAGTAAAGTTCTCGGATCTGTTGCGGACCGCGAAGGAGCTCGGCGCGGATTGCCTCGCGACCGGACATTATATTCGCCGCGTCGACGGTACGAACGAACCAGAGTTACATCGTGCAGCCGACGCCAGCCGCGATCAGTCCTATTTCCTCTTCGCCACGACGAAGGAACAACTGGATTATGTTCGTTTTCCGCTCGGCGACCTGCCAAAGACCGAAGTGCGCGCGCTTGCCGACCACTTTAATCTGCCCGTCGCGGCAAAGCCCGACAGTCAGGACATTTGCTTTGTCCCAGAGGGCTCTTACGCGACCGTTGTCGAGAAGCTACGACCCGGCTCAGGCCGCGGCGGCGACATCGTGCATCTGGATGGGCGCGTTCTTGGCGAGCATAACGGCGTCATTCACTACACGATTGGTCAGAGGCGCGGACTCGGTGTGGCGACGGGCGACCCACTCTTTGTGGTCAAAATCGATGCGCCCGCACGGCAGGTTATTGTCGGCCCGCGTGAAGCCTTGCTGACCGCTGGCCTCACCATGGAAGAGCTAAACTGGTTGGGCGATGGCACCTTAGAAGCGGCATGCGAGCGCGGCGACCAAGCACTGGTTCGCGTCCGCTCCACACGGGAACCCGCGCCAGCGCGTCTTGGGTTCCATAATGGGCTACCAGCGGTCTGGTTCGATCAGCCCGAAGAAGGTGTCGCACGAGGTCAGGCAAGCGTGCTTTATGATGCCAGCGGTTCAACCCGAATACTCGGCGGCGGCTTTATCGCTTCCACGATCGCCGCCGACGAGCGTCTGCGCGCCTAAGGGAACACACGCATTCGGAACATCACCCGGTTTTCGGTGAATTCCTGGACGGGTGACGAGCTGTCGCGCAACTCGAAATTGCTTTCCAACCAGATGTTCTTGTTGAGACGCCAATTGGCGCCGAGGTGCACGTCGATCCGGTCATCGCTGCGGTCGATATTCTCGAACTCATAATTGTTGAACCCGGCACCGCCTGTCAGGAAAACATTGGGACCAACGCCGTGGGCGAGCTGGACGTTCAGTCCCGTCTCAATCGCGGCAATGTCCAGCAGAACTCCGGGATCGAAGAAGCCTCGAGAGAACTCAGTTTCGATTGTGGTGCGCTCGGCGAGTGCCCATTGCACGTTTCCGGAAACGGAAACATCTTCAATGTCCGCATAGGTTGCGTCCGTGAACGTGTAGCTCATGAAGCCGATCCCAATGTCGCCGCTGACGGAGTCACCCAAACGGAAATCAGACCCGACGCTAACCGTGTTGCCCTCGTAATCGCGATTAAACGCGTTGAAGATCCCCGGCAGATCGAAGTCGGTTTCGACGCGCTGCGCCTCGGTATATGCGACCCAGTTTGAATCGAGGGCGTAAGCTACTCGAACTCGTCCATCGATTTCATCATGATCGCGGAAATCCTGATCCTGGATCAAGTCGAGAGGGACTTCGACATCGTCATAATCGTATGCAGTAAGGTCCACCGTCGCTCCGAACATCCATCGCTGGCCCTCGTGCAACACGTCTATTCCGCCGCCACTGCGACTAAATTCATTTGGTTCCAGAGCGCCAGCGACAGTCGACAGCGAAGTCCGATCCTCAGTGATATCTTCGCTGAACAGCTTGCCTGCCACGGACAAGGTTCCGGTTAGATCAAGCCGACCGTTCAGTCCCAATTTCACATCGGTAAAGCTCTCTGAAGAGAAGTCGGAATTCTCTACATGATCAAATTGCAGCAATCCGCCCATCGCGTGGCGGGTCCAATTTGAGCTGATATCGAAGGTGGGTTTAAACTGGAAGAACGTCGCCCCCTCTTCATTCGTTGCTCCGGCGAAGATATTCGATGACCAGCCCATGCCGAAATCGGCATTTGGCTGAACCACGAAGATGCCCACCGGCAAAGGAACAGAGTCTGTCTCAGGGTTCGGGCGTTCTTCGGCGGTCAGGATCGGGTCGCGATCAAAGGCGGTTGAATAGTCTTGCGCATGCGACGACACAGACAAGACAATGGCACTCGCGGCGCTCAGCGCCGCGACGCGCGCAGTGATGGGTTTCATAGCAAATACGTCCACTCTAGATGATGCTCATCGGCAATGATCGACTGAGTGTGTTGGGAACCGCTTAACTCTTATAGTGAAATCTTCTTCACATCAGTAAGCACCTGAACGTATTCTGTTTCTTAGCATCGAAGGGCGTCGACCTCAGATGAAACGCCGATCCGCCTCAGCCCGGAAGGCGTCAATGATCAACTCAACGGCCAATCTTGAATTCGTTCGCGCCAGCAAACTGAGCACCGGATTCTTGAATTCATAATCGATGAAGCAATGGACGCGCGTTTTTCCATCTTCTCGAGGGTCGAACTGCCAGCGATTCCGCAAATGTCGAAACGGACCACGCGCCAGGTTGACGTCTATGCGTCGCGCGTGAGGGTCCGCCTGCACATGCGTCGCGAAGCGTTCGTCGAAGCCTTTAAAATAAACATTGGCTTCTCCAAGACATGAATAATGTCCTTCGGAACTGGCCTTTTCATCCGCAACGGAGACAGCGCGGATCCATTTGATGAATTCCGGATAGCGCCGGATATCCCGTACCAATTCATACAGGTTTTCCGCACTATGTGGGATCAGAACCTGTTCGGAGACTTTAGGCATCGGCCCCGAGCTGGGCGTCGCGCGCGTCGCGCAGCTGGGCGAAATCCTCGCCGGCATGATAGCTCGACCGAGTTAACGGCGATGCCGACACCATCAGGAAGCCTTTAGAGCGTGCGATTTCTTCATATGCGCTGAACTCATCCGGACTAACATATCGATCGACCGCCGCGTGCTTGCGAGTAGGTTGGAGATATTGCCCGATGGTCAGGAAATCGATGCCGGCTGAACGCATATCGTCCATGACCTGCATAACCTCTTCCTTGGTCTCTCCCAAGCCCACCATGAGACCCGACTTCGTGAATTGCGACGGATCCCGATCCTTGACCTTTTCCAGCAGGCGAAGCGAGTGAAAATAGCGAGCGCCTGGGCGGATCGACAGATATAGACGCGGGACGGTTTCGAGATTGTGGTTGAAGACGTCTGGTTTGGCGTCGATGACTTTCGCCTCCCAACCGTCCTTGCGCAAAAAGTCTGGCGTCAGGATCTCGATGGTCGTTCCAGGGGAGGCTTCGCGGATGGACTCAATCGTCCGCACAAAATGCATCGCCCCGCCATCTTCAAGATCATCGCGATCTACAGAAGTGATGACGACGTGCTCCAAACCCATCTCAGCGACGGCCAGACCCACACGGCGCGGCTCGTCTTCGTCCAGCGGGGCGGGCTTGCCGGTAATGACATTGCAGAACGAGCACGCACGCGTACACGTATCGCCCATGATCATCATGGTCGCGTGCTTCTTGTCCCAGCACTCGCCAATGTTAGGGCAACCGGCTTCTTCGCAAACTGTTACGAGACCTTTGGACTTTACGATTTCCCGCGTCTCAGCATAGCCTTTCGACGTCGGCGCCTTCACCCGAATCCAATCGGGCTTGCGCAAAAGCGGCGTGTCCGGGCGATTACGCTTCTCCGGGTGCCGGAATTGGGGCTTTTTATCGATCAAGGTCGCCATGCAGTCTAAATGGAGCGTATCGACAAAAACTGCAAGTTGCGCCGGGGCATAGCTCCCCTGATCAACACGCATACAACTGCTCAGGGCTTGAACTCTTCACCGACTGTGACACTTTGTTGCAAAAGATTTAGAGTCCGGACCATAACAAGATCATGACTGACGCTACTATCCCTGCCCCGCATCCGTGGCGCGCCAATCGCGCCAAGACAGATATTTTCTCCGCGATCATTCGCGCTTCAAAGGAATTTGGCGGCAAAACCGTCGCCATTGTCGACGGAGACGGAACGGAGGTCGACTATAAGACGATCTTACGCGGCTCGTTTGCGCTCGGCTCCGCACTCGGAAAGAAGTTCAAGAAGGAAGAAACCGTCGGGATTATGCTCCCAACTGGAGTTGGTGCAGTCGTCGCTTTCTGTGCAGTACTCGCATCCGGGCGTCTTCCTGCCATGCTCAATTTCACGGCCGGATCTGCAAATATCAAGTCCGCTATGAAAGCCGGGAAAATCAGTAAGATTGTCACCGCGCACAAGTTCGTCGAATTGGGTGCGCTCGAGCCTCTCATTGCTGAACTCGAGGATGTGTCCGAATTTATCTATCTGGAAGATGTGCGCGAGAGCCTTGGCCTGATGGACAAAGTAGCTGGCGGCCTCGGACCGATCTTGCCGGGCCTGTTTCACTCGCGGCAAAACCACAAAAAGCCGGGTGTGGTCCTTTTCACCTCCGGAACCGAAGGTGAGCCGAAAGGCGTTGTCCTGTCGCATCACAATATCGTCGCGAATGTCGAGCAAGTCCGGTCCCATATCGGTCTCGACCCAAAAACTGACCGCGTCTTCAATCCGCTCCCGACCTTTCACTGCTTTGGCCTGACTGTCGGCGCCATTCTTCCCCTGATCGCAGGCGTGCGCGCGGTGTTTCATCCAAGCCCACTGCAGCCCCGCGAAATCGCTCAGCGTTTGGAAGAGACTGAATCGACCATTCTGCTCGCAACAGACACGTTCATTAGCCAGTATGCGCGCGTGGCGAAAGAAGGTGCGCTCGACCGCGTTCGACTTGCCGTCTGCGGCGCCGAGCGAGTGAAAGACGAGACCAGAGCCTTCGTCCGCAAAAAGTTCGATATTGAGATCCTTGAAGGCTACGGCGCGACCGAGGCCTCTCCTGTCGTCGCGGCCAATCAGATGGAATTCAACAAGCCTGGCACCGTTGGGCGTCTGATGGCCGACATGGAGTATGAACTCCTACCTGTCGAAGGGATCGAGGAAGGTGGCAAGCTACGCATTCGCGGTCCGAATATTATGTTAGGGTATATGCGTTCGTCTGCTCCTGGTGTGATTGAGCCGCCCCAGGATGGTTGGCACGACACGGGCGATATTTGCGTCATGGATGAAGATGATTGCATTCGCATCATGGGCCGGGTGAAACGCTTTGCCAAGATTGGCGGAGAGATGGTCTCCCTCGCCGTGGTTGAGAATTGCGCAAGCGCGATCTGGCCAGACGAGATGCATGCGGCTGCCGCTATCCCGGATCCGCGCAAGGGTGAGCAAGTCGTGCTCCTGACCACCGCCTCCGACGCCGACCGCAGCGCGCTTTTGGCCTGGTGCCAGTCTCATGGTGTGTCAGAGCTTTCTGTTCCAAAGAAAGTCTTCCATGTGGATGAGATCCCTGTGCTCGGCACGGGGAAAACCGACTATGGCAGTGTGGGTAAAATGGTTATGAGTCTCACCGAGGCGGCTTAAAGCTCACTCATGAAGCTCCAACCGTCATAGGCAGGTTCAACGCCTGCCGGAAGCTCTGATTTCAAAGTCTGATAATCAAAGTCGACGTGCAGATTGGTGATCACGGCGCGACCGGGTTTGAGCACCTCAATCCAGGCCAGCGTTTGATCTAGATGCGCATGCGATGGATGCGGGGTGTATCGAAGCGCGTCGATGATCAGCAAGTCGAGCCCGGTGAGATGCTCAAGCGTCCGATCCGGAAAATCATTCAGATCATTGCAGTAAGCGATATCGCCAATCCGAAACCCTAGCGAGCGAATGCGTCCATGTTCCTGATCCAACGGCAGCGCCATCAAAGGTCCGCCCGGTCCCGAGATCGTGACAGGTTCATATGACGAGATGAGTGGTTGGACGTCGATGATGGCCGGATATCCCCCCTTCCCCTCAAAGACATATTGAAACTTCGGATAAAGCGTCGCGTGCGTCGCCGCATCCATATAGGCTTTGATCTGAGCGCGATTGCGGATAGCGAGCGCGCGGACATCATCGATCCCGTGTGTTTGATCCGCATGGTCATGAGTAAAGAGAATTGCATCCAGACGCCCGACCTCTGCATCAAGCAACTGCTCTCGCAAATCCGGAGAGGTGTCGATCAGGATGGCCGTCTTTTGGTCCGGCGCGTTGGTTTCCCAGGTTTCAACTAGGGCAGAACACCGTCGGCGACGGTTTTTGGGTTCACCGGGGTCACACGCCCCCCAGTCACCTCCAACGCGCGGAACACCGCCGGAGGACCCTGTACCGAGCAACGTGATCTTGAGCTCGCGCTCCGTCATGAGACTTTACTGAACAGCCGCAACGCGTTCGCTTCACAGGTCGCGCCAATCTCTTCGCGTGAGAGCCCATGAAGCTCCGCCAGAGCATCTGCCACATATGGCAAATATGCAGGCTCGTTGCGACGGCCGCGGTACGGCATGGGTGTCAGATAAGGACAATCGGTTTCCAGGATGACACGATCCAGCGGCACATCCTTGATCACGGCGCGCACATCTTTGGCGCTCTTGAAGGACAGGATCCCCGATACCGACACGTATGCCCCGAGCGACAGACCGCGTTGGCAGAGGTCTGGCCCGCCCGTGTAGCAATGCAGTAAAATGGAAAACGCGCCTTTTGCGTGTTCTTCCTCAAGAGTGGATGCCGTCAAATCGTCCGCTTCACGGGTATGAACGATCAGTGGCAAGCTGGTTTCACGCGCAGCCTCTATATGCGTCCGAAAGCTCGCGACCTGCTCGCGTTCCGGACTATAACCATAGTGGAAATCAAGCCCGGTTTCGCCGATCGCGACGACTTTTCCGCTCTTCGCATGGGCGATCAGATCTTCCGGTGTGGTATCGGTGAAATCCTTGGCATGATGGGGATGGGTGCCGACGCTGCACCAGATATCGTCATGCGCCTCGGCAATGGCGCTGACTCGAGTAAAACTATCCAACCGCTCACAGATGGCCAGCATGCGCGTTATGCCTGCGTCGCGGGCGCGCGAAATCACGTCGGGCAAGTCTTCCTCAAACGCCTCAGCGTGCAGATTTACGTGCGTATCAAACATGGGCTCAGGCGCTTACAGCCTTCACGCCGTCTTGCAAAGTTGCAAACAGCTTCGTCGCCGTTTGAAGTGGTGTCAGGTTGAGTTCGTTCGCGGTCGCCCGAACCTCATGCATAGCGAGCCACGTCTTGGACAGGTCAGCATCGGTTTCTGATTTGGCCGCAACCCATTCAAGCAATGTGTCTGTATAGGCACGCAAAGATCCTTCATCCACAATCGCTGAAGTCAGCGCTGCCGAGACGACGCCGCCTGTAGGCTTTCGCACATTGCGCAACATCGCGCGCGCCGTCTGGACGGCTTTCGCCCCGCCGGTTTGCGACAAGGCGAGGCCATACCCTGGGCGCCCATGCGAGAGTTCCGCTGCTAGCTCAGTTTCCCCATCCTGGGTTTTCAGTACGGCTTTGGTGTCTTCTTCTGACAATGGATAGAGCCGTAAGACCTGACAGCGAGAACGGATGGTTGGCAGGATACTCTGCGTTCCATGAGAAATCAGAATAAGAAGCGCATTACTAGGTGGTTCTTCCAGCGTCTTGAGCAGCGCGTTCATGCCCGAGACATTCATCTCATCCAGTGAGTCAATTACGCCGACGCGCCATCCTGACAGAGCGGGCCGAAGTGCGAAAAACTGATTGAGCTCTCTGATCTGATCGACGGTGATGTCCTGCCGCGGTTTGCCCTTGTCGTTGAGCCCTCGCTCGACCCATTTCAGATCCGGATGTCCGCCAGACAGAATAAGCTGCATGGTCTTATCGGTTTCTGCCGCGTTCGGGGCGTCCGCCCCCAGCATCAAACCAGCCATCCGGCGGGCGAATATCGACTTTCCGATCCCAGATGGACCCTGATAGATCCAACCATGATGGAGGCGACCTGACTGTTTTGCGGCGAGGAAGCGATCCTCGGCTACCGCATGACCAATCATCGGAAACGCCGCGCTCATGACGGGTCCAGACGCGTATCGATCGCATTCAGTGCAGCGGTCAGAACTTGATCCGGGCTGCCCAGAGCATCCAGCACGACGCACCTCTCAGGTTCCGACTCCGCAATCTCCAGGAAAGCGGAGCGTACACGCTCGTGAAATTCGGTCGCTTTGCGCTCAAACACATCGCTAACATTGCGTTGGTGTCGCCGCTCAGCCAGCGCGTTCGGAGCGGCATCCAGGATCAGAGTAAGATCAGGACGAGTGTCCCCGACCACAATGGCCTCAATCGCCAGGAGGTCCTCAGGCGTCACCCCGTCTATGCTCTGATATGCCCGCGTCGAATCCGCAAATCGGTCGCAAATCACCCAAGAGCCGCGCGCAAGAGCGGGCCGGATAAGATTTCGAAGGTGATCGTCTCGCGAGGTATTCATCAACAGCGCATGCGCTAAGGGCGACCAGGCTTGATCCTCTGGCGGATGCAAGGCTAGATTTCGTACGGCTTCTGCAAGCTTGGTTCCGCCCGGCTCGCGCGTCACAACCACATCATGACCACGCGCCGAAAGCGCACCTTCAAGACCGGCAATCAAGGTCGACTTCCCTGTGCCCTCGCCGCCCTCGAGTGTTATAAACCGCCCCAGATCGGTCACAGCCTTAAGCGCCTCCGTCCATCATACGGCTTAATCCCTCAATCGCTTTGCCAACAAAGCCAAGCCGAGGAACATCTTCAGATGCCACAAGCGGTAATTCGATCGGGTCCTTACCCTCTATCGTGACCACTAGCGTGGCAATCTGGTCGCCGGCTGAGATCGGAGCTTCTATCAGTTGATCATGTACGATCTCCGAAGTGCCGCGTGAAAAGGCGCGTTTGTGAGCCGTAACATCCACGCTTTCCTGCAATTGGACACCAACACTCCGACGCGCACCCATCCAGACATCCAGTTCTGCCAGGCGCTTGTCGCCCGCCTGGATAGTACGGGTTTCAAACGCCGTGAACGCCATCCGCATCAAGCGTTCAGCTTCCTGCGCCCGGGCCTGTTTGCTCTCAGTTCCATTTAGAACAATGATCCTGCGCTTTCCGTCTCGCACAGCTGAGCCCGTAAGGCCGTATCCGGACGCATCAAGATGCCCCGTCTTCAGACCATCCGCACCCTGCATCGTTCCCAAAAGCGGGTTTCGATTGCCTTGGGTAAACCCGCCCCAAGTGTATTCGACGTCGTCATACCAGTCATAATATTGCGGGTAATTCTCGATGGTCAGGCGCGCCAATTCTGCAAGATCGGCAGCGGACACAACGTGCCCCTCGCCTTCCAGACCGGTCGAGTTGACGAAATTCACGCTGGTCAGCCCAAGCTCGTGTGCCCGTTCGGTCATTTGCTGCGCAAACGCTTCTTCTGATCCGGCAATACCTTCTGCGAGGACAATGCAGGCATCATTCCCAGACATAATGATTACGCCGTGCAGCAATTGTTCGACGGTCGGGCGTTCTTTGGGGCTCAGGCCCATCGTTGACGTCCCGGATGGAAAACCACCGCGGCGCCAGGCATCGTCGCTTACGACCATTTCATCCTGAAGCGTGATCTCTCCCTGGTCGATGAGGTCGAAGACGAAATAGGCCGTCATCATCTTTGTCATCGACGCTGGCGTCATTGGCGTGTCGCCATTCTTCGACCAAAGGATATCACCGGTCTCATGGTCCATGATCACGGCGTACTCGGCTTCTGTCCCGATAATCTGAGCCGGCGCTGTGGCCGGAAACAGAAGTAGCGGAGCAAGAGCAAGGAGGCGTTGCCAAACCGACATACAATGTCCTTTCATCACAAAGAAATAGGCCCTCTTTCTGTAGAAGAAAAAGGGCCAGTTCGTGACGAAGGTCAATCTTTTGAGGGGTGGTGTTTAACGGGTGGTCAGAAACCCATCGACAATCCCGGCGCGCGAAAGCTGTGAGCGCTGGACTTCGGCGGATTGAGTGGTGGCGAAAGGTCCGATGAGAACGCGGAAATAGTCGCTGCCATTTACCCGTGCTTCTTCAATTCGGACACTCTGGCCGCGTCCGAGCGCGCGGGTCAGGCTTTGGGCATTCGCAATATCAGCAAACGCGCCCGCCTGTATAAAAACATTTCCTGAAACAGCGGGCGTCGAGGCACGCATCGGCTCCACCGGATCCGGCACACCAAGCGATGGCTCGCCATAATCAGCAACAGTTGTGAGGGGTACAGGCTGACGAACAATCCGGGTCGGCGCTGATACAGGCGGAAGCGACTCGTCTTCAACACTTACAGAAGCAAAGGATTGGGTCGCCGATTGCTCAGGCGTATCCGCAACCGGATTTTGCTTCACCGGCGCTGGGCCGAGATAGCGCAGACGAACGTTCGCCGATCCACCTTTGGACATGCCCAAAACCGTACCGGCGCGCGGCGACAGCTCAAGGATTCGTTTTCCGTCGAACGGGCCCCGATCATTCACGCGAACAACAATTTCGCGTCGGTTGTCCTCATTGATCACCTGAACCAGGCTTGGCAGAGGCAGGCTAGGATGCGCTGCGGTCATAGCGGTCTCATCAAAAATCTCACCATTGGCCGTTGGCGCACCATCAAAACCATCGGTATAGATGCCGGCCTTCCCGCGCTCTTCGCCAATCGGGGCGTCTCGGTTCACTTTGACGCGACTAAGGGTCAGCGGCGTTCCGGTGCTGGCAGGCTTGTCCACTTTTAGCGAAGCGATGCGAATCGGCTGCGAAGGCGCCGAGCCTCCGCTCAACTCTGGCGTATTGTTCAGGGGCGCCGGTGATGCCTGTGTTACGGGGGCGGCGACTTGCTCCCGCGGCGTCGCAGCGAACGTTACGCCCGGCTGCGCTTGGAGAACCAGTTTTCCTGACGCATTTGAAACAGACTGGGTGACGGTGTTTGGTGCTGGCGCAGGCGTAATGGGCGCTGCTTCACCCGGATACAGGAACTCGACGCGGCGCTCTGCGTTGACGGTTGCCTGCCCGGTTTGAGGGTTAGATGTGGCCTGAGGTTGAGGGGTCTGAGGAGACGATTGCGGCGCTGCCGGGCTTGCATACCGGATCGGCGCACCTTGTTTGTCTGCGTACGCATCACCGGAGAAAGCCCAGGCGGAAACCGCGGCACTTACAAACGTCAAACATACCGCGCGGGTGACGATCGTCTTCATCTCAAACCTCGTTCTGTGGTCCCGGCCCTAACTGGTCCGGGGAGAGCATTCAGCTCTGTCTCGATGATCCGATGTTTACCATAGCAACCTGCATGTATGGTGAACGTGAAGAAAAACTTGAACCGTCGTCGAGTAAGAGCTGATTAACCATATCGCGGCGCAATGCAGGCAATTTCATGACAGGACTTGCATTCTTGCGCGGACTGTAGAAAAGGAAGCGTCCTGCTGCGGAGGAGTGGCAGAGTGGTTGAATGCGGCGGTCTTGAAAACCGTTGAGCGTGCGAGCGTTCCGGGGGTTCGAATCCCTCCTCCTCCGCCATTTTTTCCGTCTTTTTTTCTTCCTGTTTTCGATGATCACTCCAGGTCCATCGGCCTCTAGATCTATAATCCAGACTACCAAAAGAGCGCCTCGATATAGACCGTTTACGTTCGATTGATTGGAGCAGCGAGACACAGCTCGCCATGCAGGATGGTATGGTAATTGCTCACACTAGGTGATTATATCCATTATTACAGTCGCTTACGAGTGCTTATCAATGGCAGAAGCCAGACAAGAAATCCGGCAATTCAGTGCAGCCTGGCGCTCGTTTAAGGCCGGCGCGACACAGTCGAATTTTGCGTCTGCGATGATCATGTTGACGGTCATGGTGCTTTGCTTCGCAATATTGACTTGGCTGGCAAGCGCCAGATTACTCGCTGGAGACGGCCACCGATTATTGATGGATGGACCGCTCGACACACAAACCCATGCCACCCACCAACTCCTCGCGGCGTCCCCTGCCGAGAAGCCTTCAATTCTCGTTTTTGGGAGTTCGGTCATGGTTCGCTGTGTCAAGGATGCCCCAACTCTTGAACAGTTGATTGCAGAACAGGCAAACGTCGACGCGAAGGTCTATAATCTATCAACCGACGCTCAAACCACCTGGGAGATCGAAGCCATGATCGATCAATTCCCCGCTGGTGGTCACGGCGTCGTGGTTTTGGGAACCTCATACGGAGTATGGATGAACTCCGTTTCCGATTTAGAAAAGTTGATCCGGGAACCAAAGCTCGGTTTTCCGACCCCGACCATCGACGCAGCGGCGCGTGCCGAGGGTATAAGCGTGCCTTTCAGAACGGGCGTGTTCGGCCTCGACGCCTCGAAATATTTTCTGGCTCATCGCAAGGCTGTCGCCAAAAATTTGATCTATGGGGGGCTCGAATATGGGGATCCGCTCGACGCATACTGGATGCAGATCGTGAACAATCAGTCGTTTTGGGACAAAGAGATCGCGCAGCTACCGGACCTGGTTGCGCAAGTAGAGACGAACCTCGACGCCAACATCGAAACTGTTCGCCGGACAATCCGGAGTATCAAGCAAAAAGGCGATTACTCGATTGTTTTGTATGAAGCACCGATCCATCCGGGTTGGTTCGAAGTCGACGGCGGGGACGCCTTTTTTTCCAAAATTCGACGTGCGCTCCAGAACTTAGCTGACGATGAGGGTGTCGTGTTCGCTGCAGCCCGAGACCAAGTGCCGTTTGAGGCCAAGGATTTCGTGGATTTTGAAGGACATCTCGGGAATGACGAAATTCGAATGGCTTGCACACGGGATGTGGCCGAAACAATCGCTGAGGAGTTGGTATTGTGAGCGATCCGAAACCTGATCACGTGAAATGGGCTTATCGCGCGGGCATCATCGCGCAGGGGGTCGTTCTCGGAGTTTTACTGTTTCTGGCGCTGATCAATCTGTGGGCAGAAGCCGATAATGTTCGCCTCTTCCGTTATCAAAATTTCTAGGCCGGAGATCGCACGCGAAACATGATCCAATCGATCACATTCTGGCTGGTATTATTCGGTTCTGTAGCGGTGTTTTGGCAACTGCCGAAGCAGTTTCGCTACGGCTTCATTGCGCTCGTTTCGTATGCCTATCTGCTGACACTCGCCCCGGTCACAGTGACACTGCTGATCGCTTGGGTTCTCTTGTTCTTCTATGTCGCGCCGCATTCCGTTGCCGCGACAGGACGTAAAGGATGGGTGTTACCGGGTCTGGTGGGGGCCGCGCTAAGCTACCTGATATATGCGAAATACCTTCCAGGCATAATCGATACATTTCGAGACGGCGTTCAAGATCATAAGATATTGGTTCCGCTCGGGATCAGTTATTTCAGTTTCAAGCTCATACACTATGCAGTCGAGGTAACGCGAGGCAATATCAAGGAGCGGTCCCTATCGAAGTTCTTCGCGTATATTTTTCTATTTCCGATATTCACAGCGGGTCCAATCGAACGGTACGATCATTTCCTGGAAAATCTCGAGACCAATTGGCAGCGGTCGACAATGGTCGAAGGCATCATGCGGATCGCTTATGGACTCATCAAAATACTCGTTATCGCCAAGTTCTTTCAGTATGAAATCTATGGCCTGAACAACCCCACAATATCTGGCGTGATCCATGAGACCCCGACCCTCCATGTCTGGTGTTTCGTAATCTTGTCCTATTTGACCGCGTATCTCGACTTCAGCGCTTATTCTGACATCGCGATCGGAGCGAGCCGCCTCTTTGGTATCAGGATCATGGAAAACTTCAGGTTTCCGATCTTGGCTCGAAATATTTCGGATTTCTGGAACCGTTGGCATATGACGCTTGCTCGATGGTGCCAGAGCTATGTCTACATGCCCGTGATTGCATATACTCGAAATCCGTATGCCGCGGTTTATGCTACATTTCTGGCAATGGGATTATGGCATGGCGCGACCGCGCCCTGGATTATGTGGGGGCTTTATCACGCAACAGGCGTGGCAGTGTTCACGACGCTTAGCCGGTATCGCCGCAAGCTCGGAGTCGACCATGCAATATACCGCTATTCTCGCCCGATTGGCGTTCCTCTGACATTCCTGTTCGTCAGCGGAAGTTACGCATTTTCTACCAGTGAAAGCGGGTGGACGTCGATCCTAATCTTGTTGAAACTTCTCGGAATAAGCGCCGAGTTCTAGGGGGCATTTTATGAAACCTGCCACAACGACGCCTTGGATGGGCCGCGGCTTCTGGAACTCGACTCAGAAATATCCAGACCACCCCGCCGTTGAGATAAACGGAGTCTCCCTGAGTTATCTTGAACTGTTCAGCAGAGCGAAAAAGATTGCTCATTTGCTGACACGGGAAGTCCCCTCCCCGTCCCAACCATTGACCGCCGTATTCGCGGCGCGGTCTGCGTCAGCGTTTGCAGGTATTCTGGGAACGCTGTTTCGAGGGCACGGTTACGTCCCGCTGAATCCAAAATTTCCGGCTGAGCGAACGCAGCATATGCTTAAAGCTTCCGGGTGTGCGGCTATAATCGTCGATCGAAACGCCCAGCCGCTACTGAAGGAAACTTTGAACGGAATGGATGGACTTGTCCTCATCTTCCCGGAGCATGACGACACCGACGACCTACAGGCGGAGTATCCGACTCATCGTGTATTTACGTCAACTGATTTGGCGGAACCTGAACATTGGGTTCAACCAGAGACGCGCGCGGACGACATTGCCTATTTGTTATTCACCTCGGGCAGCACGGGAAACCCGAAAGGGGTCATGATTTCTCATGCGAACATAGATCATTTCTTGAATGCGATGATGTATCGATATCAATTCGATCAGCATGACCGTTTTTCGCACATGTTTGACCTGGTCTTCGATCTTTCAGTGTTTGATTTATTCATGGCTTGGGAGGCGGGTGGTTGCGTTTGCTGTCCACAAGATAGCGACTTGCTGTTGCCCGCGGACTACATTCAGACTTCGCGCCTGTCCGTCTGGTTCTCCGTTCCATCCGTCGCTGTACTCTCGTTGCGATTGAGACAGCTTGAACCGGGCCGATTTGATAAGTTGAAGTGGAATTTATTTTGCGGTGAGGCACTCCCGTCCGATGCGGCGAGCGCTTGGGCTACCGCTGCAAGCAACGGAGTTCTCGAAAACCTTTACGGCCCGACCGAGCTCACGCTCGCGTGTGCGCTGTATCGTTGGAACGGATCTGCTTCACTGGAAGAGTCCCATAATGGTATTGTCCCGATCGGTTCGCCCTATCCTGGCATGCAGGCTCTAATTTCAGCAGACGATGGATTTACACCTGCCAGTGCAGGTGACGAGGGAGAACTGCTCATGGCCGGTCCTCAAGTCGCGCTCGGGTATTGGAACGATCCAGAGAAAACAAAGGCGGCATTTCAACCACATCCTGAGACCGGCGTGATTTATTATCGCACTGGTGATCTCGTCCGCAGGTCGGCGCACGATAAGCACATGGAATATGTCGGCCGGGTCGACAATCAAATCAAAATTCACGGCATGCGCGTGGAGTTGGGAGAAATCGAAGCGACGATCAAGGCGCTGACAAACGCGCCGCGAGTCGTTGCAGTAGGCTGGCCCGCTGATGCGAACGGAATCAGTGGGGTCACCTGCTTCGTTGAGGGCGACGTCAAGGACTCGGCGCAAATATTGCAGTCCGCAAAATCGAGGCTGCCAGCCTACATGGTACCTAAGAAGTTGATCAGCGTTGCGGACTTTCCGCTTAACTCAAACGGCAAGATTGACCGAAAAGCGTTGCTGGCATCCTTGCGAAGAAAAGATTGAAGCCAGGCTTCTGCCGCCCGAAAGACAATGCAATGCAAATCAATCCTGACCTAATACTCGACTATTTTGGAAATGAGCTGTTCATAGATACCAGCGAAATCACGAACGAAACCGTATTGTTCAGTTCAGGATTGATTGACTCATTCAATATGATCAACCTCATCATGTTCATTGAGGAAACCTGTCAGACGAAGATTACACCATCTGAGATCACGCTGGATAATCTTGACTCAATAGAGAAAATTCTAACCTTCCTTAGCGACCGCTCAACCGGGGACTAAAATGAGCAGAAAGGGCACGGCGTGTGACCACTACTGTGAACCATCATAACGGCACCATTATTCTAGGCTGCCCAAGGTCTGGCACGACGCTTCTACGGCGCCTACTGGGCGCGCATCCAAACATATCTGCCCCCGGCGAAACCTATATACTCACATCGAGCGCCCGTTTCCTCGCAAGCGATCCTTCCATCGACGGAATGCAGGTTGGGGTGATCAATGGTCTGGGATTTCTCGGTGTCGAGGAGGAGGCACTCCTCGCTCGACTCCGTGCGTTCGCGGTCGAATTTCTAGAAGAACACGCCGCAAAGAGTGGCAAAGGCCGATGGCTCGAGAAAACTGCTGTAGATGCGTTTCATGTCGACGCGATTGAAAGAATTTTTGGGGACCACGCCAATTTCATTAGCGTAACGCGGCACGGATTGGATGTCGTTTGCAGTATGGAAGAATGGTGCCGCAAATCTGGTGCCTATCCGAGAGAATTGCACGTCTACATACAGCAACATTCCCAGCCGCTGATTGCGTTTGCTCATGCTTGGGTTGCTGCGGTCAATTCCATTCTGGATTTCGCTGAACGCCATCCTCAGAACACCATGACACTTCGATATGAAGACCTCGTTTCGGCGCCGGAAGAGATGACAAACAAAATTCTTGGTTTCATCGGCGAGCCCGTCGTCCCTGACCTCCTCGAAACGGCGCTCTCGGACCCGTCCCCACGCGGTTTCAGCGACTGGAAGACGTTTTCCAAAGACCGGGTCGATGCATCGAGCATCCAACGATGGCGCAAGCTCCCTCCTGCAACAATCAGGGAACTCGCCGAGGTGTTGAATCCGACCCTGACGCGATGCGGTTATGAACCGATCCGCGTGTCCCCTGCGGACACCGATGAAAATGCCCGTCGCCGTTATGAAATGGGCTTAACCCTGCAATCACTGAAGCGCTGAATAGCATCGCGCGCGAACTAAGCTTCGGCTTTGTTCCACTTCCAACGCGTCACAATCAGCCTACCGACAGATACGACCAAGTATGCTCCGCCGTAGATGATGATAGTTTTAGCATCAAAAGACACTTCAAAGAACCAGTGCAAAATTCCAAGCGGTATGGCTATGTAGACCCACCGTTGCAGTCGCTTCCAATTGGGACCGAGTGTTCGTACGCTCGTATCGTTCGAAGTGAGAAACAGCGCGGCCATAATGGCAAGGCTGACCCAAGCGATAATAATCGAAAAATCGCTCACGCTTTCCTGAACAACCCTTCGTATCCCTGCGGCCTGGATCCAATAAAGCGTATGAACAGCCGCATAGAGAAAGCTTGCAACCCCGAGATATCTCCTTTGCTTGATCAACCAGTTTCTGCCTGGAACGCTCGACCAAACACGCGTTATCGGGGTTATTGCGAGCGTGACGATCATCAAAATCGCGCTGGTGGCGCCGGTCCAGTAAAAGAAGTTGCCTGGCCTCGGTGTCCCCAGCTGACTGTGAGCGACCAACCAGATCAGGGGTAAGGCAAGAACTAGCCAACTTATATACGCCCGCTTGAATCGCACACTTGTCACCGTATCCCAACGCCCCTCTGCGCTAATCATCTCTTCCAATAGCCATTTGGAGTACGCACTCATGCGTCAGAAACTTGAGGTTGGAAAGCGCTTTCCAAGCATTTTGTACACGGACTCCATATCGTCGGATGCATCTTGTAATGACGGACGTCGGCGACGGGTCACAACCCGCCAAAAGCGTCGATCGTTCAGAACACCGACTAGACGTCTTCCCAGACGCTCGTCACGTCCAAATGAAAGAGAATTTTTGTGTTGAGTTTACCTGGCCGTTGTCGTGTGTTCGTAGATTGACGCGCATAGGCACGAATGTTGCTTATCTGGGGCTTATTACGCTGCGCAAATCGGGGACTCGACATGAAATGCGTTATTCTTGCCGGAGGTTATGGCACGCGACTGAGTGAAGAGACATCGCGGATCCCTAAACCGATGGTTCAGATCGGCGGTCGCCCAATCCTCTGGCACATCATGAAAACCTATAGCCATTGGGGCATCACGGATTTCATCATATGTCTCGGCTATAAGGGCTATGTAATCAAAGAATTTTTCGCCAACTACCATCTGCACATGAGCGATACAGTGATCGATCTGGCTACTGGCGAGCGTGAGATCATTCACAGTCATGCAGAGCCTTGGAAAGTCACGCTGATTGACACGGGTGAAGGCACTATGACGGGCGGCCGTTTGGCTCGCGTCCTACCTTATCTTGAAGGTGAAGAAGCTTTTTGCATGACCTATGGCGACGGCGTGGCAGACGTAAACATCTCGAAGCTGATTGATTTTCACAAGGCGCATGGGAAGCAAGCGACAGTCACAGCCGTGGCACCTCCAGGTCGATTCGGGCAGTTGCAACTGGACGGCGACCGCGTCA
>JAEPOM010000033.1 GCA_017642885.1 Henriciella sp.
CGGTCGCCTTGGGCCACAAAGCCGCGCACGCCTAACTTATCAGCGATCGCCATGGCGGCTTCCATGTCGGCGTTCCCGGCAAAGGACGCTTCATCAAACAGCAAGACCGTGTTTTCCCAATCGGCCTTGTCTTCGCCTGTCGGAAGCACGCCGGTATGAAAGTAGCGGGTGAAGCGCGACAGGAAGGAGGCTGTGGTGCGCCCTTCAATCCCCTGCGCGCGGACTTCGTTACGGGCGGATTTGGTATTGGCGACGCCGTAGAGGCGCACATGGCCAGTCGCCTTTGTATTACTTTTCAGGATGCTTTGCGCCGCCCGCAGCGCGGTTGTCTTGCCCGTGCCAGCAACGCCTTGGACCGAGACGAACCGATCTTTGGAGGACAAGATCGCGGTGACCAGCTGGCGCTGCCCATCTGTCAGCTTGTGGGCATCCGCCTCATAGGCATGGATGGCCCGTTGAGCGGGGTCTGGCGCAAGCACCGGAACCGACTGGCCTTTGCTCCTTTCAGTATGTTCGTGAATCCTTTGCTCGCGTTCCAGCTCGAGACCGGTTGCGGTGTAGAGGGATTTACGATCCCGCCCGACGACAAGCAGGCCTTCGGAAACAAAGTCTCGCGCCGCACCTAGAACTTGCGTCTCAGTCACGCCGGGCAAGTCTTCATTCAGGCCCGCGATCAAAGTCGGCAAGACCACATCGTGCAAAGTGAAAGCGGCCTGGCGTTCAGAAACCCTACGGATTTGATAAGCGAGTTCATGGCGCGCTGCGAGGCGTGTGGCAGGATAGTCTTCGGGGGGCCGAAAAACATCGGGGCGCGGTCCGCTATCTGAGAGCTGAGGCGCCGGATAGCCGGTCCGGGCATATCTGTCAGTGCTGCGCGACTGATCGCTCAGCTGCGCCCAGATCTCGGTGATCGCGGCGCCTGCGAGCCGCACCAAGCGCTTCGCAAAGCCCGGCGCGTCGCCCGGTGGCGTTGATGACGGCTCTCCGGGCGTTTTGCCCGACTGCTCCGCGAGCGTCTTGGCGACAAAACCCGGCAAGGCGCCATCGACGCGGGCGGCCATGGCGTCTTTCAAAGAGAGATGCGTATCTGGTACCAGGGCGCGGATTTGATCCGGCCCAAATCCTTTGGCCTCGGCAACGGCTTTGGCATGGGTGATAAGATCAGCTGTATCGGGCGATTTGGCTTCGCGTGTCGCCCGCACCACGGCGACCTCCCCCTGGCGCGTCGCAACGCCGAGCCGATCGATTTCCGAGCGAACTTCGTCGCGGCGGGTCGACAGGGCCTCGCTGACCGCGCCTAGGCCCTCGGGCGCGTTCTCCAACACGGCCATGCCTTTATCATCAAGTCCAACCTGATACCCGTCGCGCCGCGCCGTATGCGCAAAATTGGCATGAACATATTGTCCAATCAGCTTGGCGTGCTTGTAGGCGTGCTGGAGATCGACCGCGCGCAGCTTGCCCCGCTTGGTCACCCCGATGGCGGACGCCACCATATGGACATGGATGGACGGCTCATTGTTGCGATTGGCATCATGCAGGAACGCTCCGCCAATTAGTCTCGCGCCGACCACATCGCGCGTGACGCCTTTCACGGTCTCTCGATAGGTGGCGAACCGTTCGACATAATCAAAGGCGCGCTTTGCGGCGGTCTGCCAATGTGAGGCAAGACGTTTGTCCTCGCCGAGCGTGATCAGAACCGACGCCCATTTCGGCGCTGAAATGGTCATGTCCCAGCCTTTGCGCACGCCGGATAGCACACGGACAGGATCGCTGCCCGGCTTTGGCACCTCGCCATTCATCAACTGCGTGAACGCTGCCGGATCGACCGGCCCTTTCAAACCGATCGCCGCCGCGCCTTGTCCGACCCAATTTGAAGGCGCTTCGCCGCCGAGATAGTAATTGGCCTGGGTGCCATAATAGCCCCCGGCATCATCTCCTTTGACCTGAACGATATTGAACATGCCGATAGCCTTCTCAGAGATCCGGCTCATCAGGCTCAAGCGCGATGTCGATCTGATCGCGCCGCACACTGTCTCGCATATGACGTGCCGCCATCAGCTCGCGTTCACGCTCCAACCTTGCTTCATGGGCTTGGCGTCGCTTCTCTTCAGCCGCTTCATCCTCTTCCAGAATGGATTGAAGGATTTGCGGATCATCCGACAGGGTCAGCGTTTCACCAGCTTCTTGCGCCATGCCGCCGCTCGCAGCTGCGTCTCCCTCTAGGGGCTCCTCAGACGCTTCCTCTGGGGTCCCGCGCGGGCCCTGTTGAGACATGGCCGTTTGGGGGGTTGATACGCTTTCCGCCCGTCTCAGGCGATGTAGACGGCGTTGATGGGCGGCGTCATGGGAGAGCAGCGCCGCGGCTGCGGGATCGAGCGGTGTTGGCGTGTCCGGCTTTGAGGGGCCCTGTCCTAATGGACCCTCATCTGCCATGGCCGGCTCGCCCTGGCTGCCGTGCTCGGGGCCGGGGTCTTCTGGCAGCGAAGGGAGCACCAAAGTGCCATCCGATGCCACATCCACACCACCTGGCGGCGTGACCGGCGACGGCGGGGTTTTGCGCAAGAGGAAGCCCGGTGCGCAGGGGTCGCCCTGAAAGGGCGCGATCGTGATCGAGGCCACTGGAAAGGCTTCCGGATAGGACAGGAAGCCGTGCAGGTCGGGGAGCTTAAAGATCTGTTCTGGCAGCACGATATGGGTGAGCTCGGTCCGAGAATGCACGCCGATGGCGTCACGGACATCATTGGGGCCATAGGTCATCGATTGTTCGGCGCGCAGGGTTTCGGCCTGACCAATCCAATCTGCACAGTCGCGGGCATTGTGATAATTGCCGGTGCCATAGATCACTTTGGTTCGGCAGAGCCCGGTAATCGCTTGAGTGAGGTCGGCGCCATAACGATCCCGCACCAGAGCCGGGTCCTGCACACCAAGCACGAAGGCGCCGCCATATTGACGCGCTTCCTGAAGGCCCTCGACCAGCGAAGGGATCGCGTGCAACGCGGCGAACTCGTCCAAAATGAACCAGATCGTCCGGCCGGGTTTTCGTTCCTGGCTGAGCAGTGATTTGATCGCGGTATCAAACCAGAGCGTGATCAGACCGCGCATGGCTTTCATCTGATCGGACCGGGCCGAGAGGAAGAGACAATTCTCGGCATGATCATCGCCAATCCATTCGCGGATTGAGAAGGGGTTTTTGTTGGCCACCGGCAAAAGCGTCAGGGGCCGGATGCTGGGCGCGAGTACGGCCATAATGTTGCCGCTGGTCTTGCCAAGATCGCCTGAGATCGAGCGCGCCGCGAGTGTGCCGGCGAAGAAGGCGTTGAGCTGGCGTTGATTGGCCTTGAGCAAAAAGTCGATCACGGTGCGCGTCTCCGTCACGCCTTTCGCCTTGAACTTAGCGAGCGCGGTGGCGAGGACTGAGCGGGCGCTTTCTGGCCAGAACCGGTCTTGCGATTTGTCGTCGGGAATAATGGCATGGGCCATCGTGTCGAAATCGGTATCAACCTCTGCTTCGGCAATCATGGACCAGGGCGCGCAGCGGGCATCCAGCGGGTTTAGAATCCGGTCGTCAGAGCGCTCATTGTAGAAGCGTTCAATGAAGGCGCCGGTCTTGTCAAAGATGATGGCGCGGTCACCATTCGCCCGGATCTGCGCCATTAAGTCGAAAAGGAATTGGCTCTTTCCGGTGCCCGTCGTGCCAGCGACCATGACATGGCGGTGATGTGCCCCGAGCGGCATTGCTACCCCGGCGAGACGATAGGGTTTGTTGCCCGCAAAAAACGGCTTGGTGGCGAGTTTGGCATTCGATCGCGAGACCAGGTGATCCAAGTCCTTGGCGCTGACCACTTCCGCGCCGCGTGTGCGACGTTCCTTGATCAAATCCTGGCCAAACTCTTTGAACCAGATGAAAAGGAAAATCATCGCCGTCACGGCAAGGCCGAGCGACACCCAGAACGCGTCCGTGGCGGCGCTCGCCACCCGTCGCCACCCGGCGCTGACAGACGGGTCGGCGAGGCACCATTTCAGTTCGATATTGATGCGGCTGCCATCGGGTTTGGGACAGGAGAAAATCTGGTCCGGATTGGCATTCATGGCTTCCAGGATTTTGATATGGGTGAAGCTCAGAAAGCTATTCCGGTCGACGCCATCTGTCGTCCAGAGCACCCAGGCGGTGAACACCACAAAGCCAAGCCCAAGCGAGACCAAGAGCATGATCTTGACCAGGTGAATGGTCTCGCGGACTTGTAGATTGATGGTTTGGCCGCCGCGCACAAACCGGTCCATCGGCGTGCGCATCCAATTGTTGGTCGTGTCATGTCTCGGGGAGTGACGGTTACTCATCGGATCAACGCCTTGCCTTGTGCTCAATCGCACGCAACCTGGCAAAGTGCTCGGCCTCGCCGATCCGCTCCGCTTCGACGTCGGAGAGCATCATACGAACGAGTTCATCCAAGATAAGCAGCCGGTCGACGACGAGATCTAAAGTCTCCTCGACCGAACCCTTATGGATCGCCTCGTCGAGGATCCGGCGAGCCACCACAGACGGTGACAGACCTTGCTGGGCGGCATAGCGCGCCAGCACCGAATAGGTCTTCGCCGAGGCGCGAAACATGATGCGATTGGCGTTCCCCGCCGGGATTTCCTGGACCGCCATCACATAGACCGCACACTGTTTTTATTAAGTTTTTTAGTGCCATGCAAAGTCGTCGACAGACCGTCGACACTGCCCGAAACGTCTAATGTTTTGATTTCGCAACAAAAACAGGCCCGAAAGGGCACTGTGTCTTGTGCATTCCTCCAGATACCGCGGCGGCGGCATCTATCTGTAAGCTTCAAAACAAACCCCTGAGTCGAGGGTTTTTCAAAGCGTTTCAAAGATATTGGAAAGGTAATTGTCTGGGTCATCTACGGTTCTCCTCAAAGGTGAGAACCGGATGGAAAGCCCGCGACGTCAGCCCTCTTAAAATGCCGACGGGGCCGGATTTGTCAACTCTATAGTCAGGGCGCACCCGGCGAGCGACCGAAAAAGAAAAGCGCGGCGCAGCCCGGATCGGGCCACGCCGCGCCTAGTCTGCGAGGGTGATTTCAGCTCGCCAATCCGCATCGTTTGACGGGCAATCCCATCTTGCGTGCGGTCTCTACGGCATGCCGTGTGAAGGCCGATTTTTCACTGAAGACCAAGACCCCTTTGGGGGCTTCAGACAGCATGCGCTCATTGCGCCGGAAGTAGCGGTCAGAGGCATGACCTTCGAGTTTATAGATCACCACATCCACGCCGTTTGCCTTAGCCCAGGACATGGCGCAGGCATCCGCGCCGGTCTTCTGACCGGTCAGCAAAAGCACCATACGCCCATGCTTGTTTTTGACCTTGTCGAGCACCGCAGCAACCTTGGTATAGTCACTGTCATTTCGGTCCCCGAACAGGGCGATTTTCGCGCCCTCAATGACCCGGCCTTCGGCGGCCAAGATCTTCCGAGACCGGGAGAGATCCCGGGCGTCAATCATGGCCGATGTGATGATCTTTGAGGACGGCCTGGACCCATGCATGGGACGCCACAATGTGGCGCATCTCGCCTCGTAAGTTGAGGCCCCTGCATCGCGCATCACCGACACCGCTTCCACCGCGTTTTGCAGCGCGCGAAGGCGGTCGGTTTTGCGTTCCAGTTCGACGCTCATGACTTCTGAATAGTCCTGCGCCAAGGCTGCCTCTTTCATGTCAAGCTCGGCCCGATCGGCCTGCTTTTCGAGGCCTTCAATCGTGCGGTGAAGCACGTCTGTCCAGCCTTTCAAAATCCGCTCCAGCGACCCAGCCAGCGGGCCGTCTTCGAGCGCATCTGCAAGTTCGCCATAGGCGGCGCTGACAATGTGGATCAGCGCCTCATCGGGCGGGATCGCCCCGGCGAAGTCTTCTATGCCTGGCGGGTTTTGCATCGCTGCCAGCACGCCGACCAGGACATCATTTTGCGTTTCCATTGGACATCTCCTTTTAGTTGGAAAACACCCCGTCTTCGGATTTCGAAAACAGTGGACACCCCTCACCCAAGTGCGCAGACAGCCGGGTCAAGGACGCGCCAAAGGCGCGCTTCGCTGTGGGGGAAACGATTTTTGGGAGCCTCCGCCGATCGCGCCGCCAGGCCCTGTTATCTCCTGCAGGCGCGTATCCTAAGACCGCGCTGATCAGGCCGATCGGAGGATCACAAAAATGGTGGGGCCCCGCAGTCCTTGAGGCGGCGCTGCTGCACCTTGGTAGACTACCACCACAGTTGAGAGAGAGACCATCCGATGGGCCCGCGCCCGGGACTTGGGCCGCATGGCCCAGCCCGGTTAACAGCGCGGATTAGCCCGTCGGATTCAGGTGAAATAAGCCGCGTTTGCGGCTTGTGATGGAGCGGATCAACGCCCTTTTAGCTTCGCAATACAGCTTGATGTGTCAATCCAGATGCCCTATATTCATGGCAAAGGAGTTGACGCATGCCCTTAAGAGAGCTCACAGAAGACGGTATGATTTCACCGGATCGGCTTGCCAGAAATCTGCGCACGACCAAGAACGAAATCAGTCAGACGATCGGCATCCGACCGGAATCATTGTCGCGTAAATCGCGTATTGCTTCGGTTGCGACCCAGACCGCGCTGCGGCATTTGGTTGAGATACTAAATGCCGTGACCCCTTTGGTTGGCAATATGGTGATGGCCTATGCCTGGTTCCGGTCTGAGCCAATTTCGGGGTTTGGCGGACGCACGCCTGAGCAGATCGTCAAGGATGGAGAGTTTGAAGGCTTACGCGCGCACATCATGCGCCGGCTAGAAGGCGGCTACGCTTGATAAAGCCGAAACCGTTTAAGGCGACGGTTGTCCGCGCATCAAAACCCGGCTGGGCCTATGCGCCGACGTCTGGAGAGGGTGCTGCAAAGCATGGTGGACGGTTCAACCCTAAAGGCGTCCCGGCGCTTTATACATCGCTCAGTTTCGATACATGCGCGCGCGAAGTGCGCTTCACCTTCAACACTGATCCCTACACGTTCTACTATTTGACGGTGTCCAGCCCACTTATTATCGACCTGACCGATCCTGCGATCCGTAAAAAGCTGAAAGTAGGTTGGAATGAGCTTGCTTGCCCGAACTGGGAATCAGAGATGCATCGGGGCTTGGTCCCCGCTAGTCATCGCGTGGCAACCCGCCTGATCGATGCTGGTTACCATGGAATTTTGGTTCCCAGCTTTGCGCCCAACGCTGCCCCTGAAGATGTCAATCTTGTGCTTTGGCGTTGGACCTCAGACGACCAGTCCCAAGCCGGTGATCAGACCGCCGCCCGGGTTGAGGTGAACAATCGGGAGGCCCTACCGAAAGACCGTGCATCCTGGACTTAATCTTCAACGGACCGCTTGCGCGCGCACACGCGCCCGCGCCAGCCGAGGCAAAACCGAGGGCATGATCGTTACCCGCAGGGACAAGACCCGCGCAGGCGGGGCTTGGGGCGCGCCAGCGCCTGGAGCACGGCCCGGAGCGAAGCGCAGGGAGGCGTCCAGCCCATGACGGAGATGCACGAGGCAACCCCGCTATGAACGAACCGCAGCTCTCATCACCAATTTGGCACCCCGCTAAGACCAACCGACCCTCAGCCCAAAAAGCGGGCGAACCCGTCAGACCATGTGCACGAGCCGGGCGGTCTACCGTTCGGTTATACGCGCGGTTCGTGTTTAACTGGGTGGGCCGGTCCTAAGACGCTCATGCCAGATCTGCGCAGCCTGATCGAGGCGTTCCATGTCGCCCTCTTTTAAGAGATCGATCACATGCCTGAGGCCGTCTTCATCCGGAACCGGCTGGATTAGGAACAGCCAGGCGAGATTGTGATAACCCTTGCAAATCTGATTGATCACATGGGCCAGGCCAGGGATGGCGGCGCGCCGGTCCATAAGCGTATCGACGGGAATACGAAACTGATGGGCTGAATTGCGCAAGGCGAGCAATTTGCCTTCCCCGATCCATTGCAAGATCACCGTCTGCGGCAGGCAGAGCAAGATGGCGGCATCCTTGATGTCCAGGAGCGTAAGGCCTGGATAGATATCCGCCCAATCGCCTGTTTTGGTCAGACGGGCGGCTTTCTCCTCCAAAGGGCGCAACTCTTCAAGGCTCATCCTATGCCCCGCTTCTTGTGGCTACATGCGCCCATTCGTAGACCTCACCTGCGCGCCGCGTCGACTTAACTCCGGTTCAGTATCGCAAAAAGGCTCAATGCCCAGATGATAGAGATCGCAAAAGATGAAGACGCCCATTCAGCCATGCAAAACTCATATCCACTCCACGCAAAGAGCAGACCAAAAGCACCGGTGACACCTCGGTATCTGAGCGGCTAATCAGTTTTGTAATGCTCGTCCAAGCGCGCCAAAATGCGCAAGCCCTCAGCCGCATTTCCGCGCGCTGCGCGGGCTCTGAAACGCACTTCGGTATCGGCTTCAGCGATCACCCGCGCGGTGAGTTCTTCAAGCAATTTATTTAGACTGACGCCTTTGGCGGCGGCGAGGTCTTTCAGACGCTCATGTTGGGTGTCAGGCAGACGTAATGTAATTGTGCTCATGATTGGCTCCTAGTCTCCAGATAGCCGCCCGCGGTTACGACATTTAGGCCTTCAAAGACGAGGTCTGCGCGGGCGAAATCCTTTGTGTTCGCCGTTATGATGGCTTCGGCGTTTGCAGCGATGGCAAGTTCGATCAAATGATTGTCTCCTTCATCAGGCAGGTTTGGGCGCCACAAATAGTATATGCTCCGCCATTCAGAAACGCTGAGCAAGGCATCAAGAAGCGTGTCGATATCGCCTCGCGTGACCGGGGCTGACGCAAAAAGTTGGTCCCGCGAGAGAACGTCTTCATATTCGCGTAAAAGCGCATTGCCAAACACAGGAACAATCTGACGCTCCAATGCAAGGCGTAATACCGCTCGCGGCGCGCCGCGAGCATTCATCAGCGCAGACACAAAGATGTTGGTATCGATGACGACGCGATCCATAGATTTTGATAGCATATGTGACAGCACTCTTCAAGCAATAGTCCCATGCGAACAGCCGCCCGCGAAAGCGGGCGGCTGCCTTAGGGTGTTAGGGACTAGAACGGAATTTCGTCGTCATAGTCCGACGTCGAACTTGCGGCCTCGTAGGTTTCGGTACCGGACGTGGAATGATCGCCGGGCAGATCTTCGGATCCGTAGGATGAACCCGCGCCCACCTTGTCGAGCAGGTCGATCCGGTCGGCGACAATTTCGACGCCGAAGCGTTCAATGCCGTCCTGATCGGTCCAGCGGGTGTTCTGCACCCGCCCCATGATTTGAAGGAAGGACCCCTTCTTCACATAGGGTTGAACGAGTTTTTCCACATAAGCCTCGCCCCAACAGATCACAGAAAACCATTCGGTATATTCTACGATCTCCCCGCTTTCCTTCTGGAATTTGCGGGTTGTGGCGATCCGGAACCGGGCGCGTGTGGCTTTCTGTTCCGGAGCGATGCTGATTTGCGGATCTGCGCCGACATAGCCGTCGACGACAAAGACATTAATATCACCAGACATGGGTGATCTCCTCTTGAGTTGAATTGGGTTGAAAAGCGGGATGCGGCGATCTCACGCCGCTTGCGTGTCGGTTGAACTGCGCGTCATTTGCGCGGGTCGCTCCAGCAGCCTCAGATCATCTATGACAACCTCAGTGCTGTAACGGGTGACCTTGTTCTGGTCTTCCCAGCTACGGGTCTGCAGCCGGCCACGGATGCGCAGCCGCTTGCCCTTAGAGAAAAAGGGCTGGATTACCCGTGTGATCAGCTTTTCGTTAAAGGTGACGAGATCGAAGCCTTCGACCTCCTCCACCCAATCCTCGCCTTTGCGATAACCGCGCGTTTGCAGCACCCGCAAATTGGCGACAGGCGATCCAGCGAGGGTGGACCGGATATCCGGGTCCCGCGCCAAGCGCCCTGAGAGGATGAATTCTTGAGACATGGTGTCTTCTCCTAGTGTTGTGGCCGGAAGGGACTGTTCCCCGCCGATCCACTTCCAAAAGGCGAAGCCCTTTCCTGTTGGATGGTGACGCCATCATTTAAACCGGCGGCGGCTCCGAACGCTTGAAGGCGGGCCTGACGGCGATGATTGCGAATACCAGGTGACCTGTCAGATGGAACGCGGCGACCATCGGATCGCAGGAGCGCTCACGCGTCAGCGTGAAGCTCGGGTCTTTCCCCTCCCCCACGCTCCGGCGGGCATCCCCATCACTCAGAGAGGCGATTTTGATCAGCGACTGCGTGTTTTTCTCTGCTGGCTCTGGACCGTTTCTGAGCCCTTATTATCCGTTGCCATCTCTTTTCTTTCGCCAACAAAATCGCTCGGTCTTACTTGCTTCTACCACGCAAAAGCACAAAGAGTGAACATCTTTTACCACCAGGTCTTGTATGAGAAGGTGTGTGAAACCACATCATATTGCGGCATACGTAAGGGAAACTGCTGATGGCGATTTCGAGTTCAGTCTCTGGTTCTCCAGAATCTGCTGCAACAGATATTGAGCCACCTTGCGTAACGCCAACTCGTGCCATTTCACACCGCACCAGCACCATTCTCTTCGTTCGCGCCGGCGGTCGTTGCCAGCGCCGGGGCTGCAATGCACGTCTATTTGAACATCACCTCTCCAAACAACCTGGCAACTTTGCTGACCGTGCGCACATTGTCGCCTTCTCTGAAGGCGGTCCCAGAGGAAATGACGGTCCAAGACCTCCTGATATAAATGAAGTCGATAACCTCATGGCCTTGTGCAAGGCCTGTCACAAGGAGATCGATGATCACCCTGAATGGTTTTCTCGGCACGATCTGAGAGCTATGAAAGACGAACACGAACGCCGTGTCGACGCCGCGCTTGATGCATCACCAGATCTTGCTTCCCACATCATTTCGTGCGCTGCGCCGATTCGTGGATTCCGGATCGCAATTCCCCGGCAAGATATGTTTTCGGCTATTCTTCCGCGTCATGCGTTTGATGGCTTGCAGACCTCAATCGATCTTGGGGCATTGACCGGATTGGATGAGCAAGAAGATTTGCTATCTATCGCCTGCCGACGCATCGATCGGGCGGTCTCTTCCGCTTACGGCACCGCCGGTCCTGTAGAAGCGGCGGGACATGTCTCACTCTTCGCGATCGGCCCAATTCCCTTGCTCACCTTTCTGGGAGCGCAGCTCGGAGATAAAGTAGCGGTAGACTTATATCAGCGCCACCGCGACACTGAGGATTGGCGCTGGAAGCCAGACACTGCATTCGATCCGATTGGCTACTGTCTGGAATATCTGGAAGATCGAGGCGAAGATGCGCCTGTGGCCATTCTGCTCTCCCTGAGTGGCAAGATCGATATGGGGACGCTACCGGCCGAAATCTCTGAAACTCACACAATCTATGAGATATCCCTGAAGGATGTGGACCCCACGCCCACCTTCCTCAACTGCGCGCGGGACCTCATCGCGTTTCGAACCTTTTGGCACGAGACGCAGTCCAAGATCGCCGCCCGGCATGGCGATGACCAACCCATCTCCATTTTCCCGGCGGTCCCAGCGCCCATTGCTGTATCGATCGGCAAAGATCGTCTGCCGAAAGCCCGCGCGCCACTTCGCCTTTATGACAATGACACCGCCAAAGGCGGATTCACATTCCAGATGGAAATAGACTAAATGAGCAGGACGTCAGACCTACAAGCCTTATTGGAGGCGCAGCATATTTCGCCAGACAGCCGCGAAATGGCTGAGCTTCAAGATCATCGCGCGGGTGTCGAAGCGGCTATTCGCGCGGCATTCCCCGGAGCCAGTATTTCGATCCAATATGGTGGATCTAAGAAGAAAGGCACGATGATCAAAGAGAGCTATGATCTCGACATCATCGTGTATGCTTATCATGACGAAACCCGCTTAGGCGAGAATCTTTCCGACATTTACAACAATGTCGCCCGAGCTTTGTCGCGAGGCTATTTCGTTGAGCCCAAGACAAGTGCGCTGCGTCTCTATGCCAAAGCCGATGGCGCGCGGGGCGACCGTTTGCACATCGATGTGGTTCCTGGGCGATATGTGGATGAGAGTCGAGGCGACGCCTATCTGCATCAGAATAGCGGCCAGAAATCGCGTCTGAAAACCAACCTCCAAACCCATGTCGATCATATCAAGAATAGCGGCGTCATCGATGCGTTGAAGCTCGGCAAGCTCGCGCGTGTTCGCTACGATCTCGATATCAAGCAGTTTGCGCTCGATCTTGTCTTTATAGAACTTTTGAAAGGCAAAACCGCATTATCGCTGGATCAACAGTTCACCAGCGTCTTACAGAGCATCGCAGACCGGTCGACCCCAATCGCGATCGAAGACCCCGCCAACCCTAATGGAAATGATCTGTCTGGTTTGTTGGACATGCACGTTTGGTCTGAGGTCAGAAATGTCGCGACCACCATGCTGAACCAGGCCGACTCGGGCGGCTGGGGACTTGCTTTTGGCGAAACCTCAAATCTCGGCCCCGCAAGCGCAGCTATCATAACCCAAACGGCAGAGACCGTCGATGCGCCGACAAAACCTTGGGCGAGATAGTCCCCGCCCGCGCTGGTGGAAGATTCATCCGAGTGCGCGCGACAACATAGTCACCGCTTTACACGCCCAGCCCTTGCTGCGCTTGACTGAGGCTGAGGGCCGGCTGGTTATAAAGGGACGGTTTGGCGTGCACAGTGACGGACGCACCCTCGATAGTTTCCCAGTTCGCATCCACTTTCCCGGCAACTATCCTAACGGGTTGCCAATAGTCGAGGTTTTGGGAGATCGCGTTCCAACCACGCCGGACCGGCACATCAATTCTAATCGCTCCGCCTGCCTATATGTGCCTGAAGAATGGCTTGCCCACCGGCCTGATGATGACTTCTCAACTTTTCTCAGCGTCCCTGTACGGAACTTCTTTCTCGGGCAGCTATATTACGAAAAACACAAACGGTTTCCGCCGACTGGAGAGCGCCAGCATTATGGTGCGGGCCTAATAGATGCCTATGCCGACATCTTAGGCGTTTCTGCAAATATAAACGAGATTCATTATTGGCTCCGAATCCTGGCCAGCGATCGCTCGAAAGGGCATTGGGACTGCACGTGTGGATCCGGAAAAATCGTTCGACAGTGCTGTAGACAGCTTGTTTTCGACAAGCAGCAAGACACCCCTGTTTGGCTGGCGAAACGTATGAAACGTGAAATTTTAAAAGAGCTTGAGCACCGAAGGCAAAAACGCACTCGTCGGCGGGTTGATGACCAGAAGCGCGACGTCAGAGAGGCTGCGTAGAATATGAGGGTTGAACGAAGAGGAAAAATTGAGCCGCTTACGCCGCGTTGGATATTATTCCTGCGCGAGGCCATGGGCGGCGTCGACTTGGACGCCATTCAATCCTCCGAGGTTCTGCGCGCGGACTTTGCCTGTCTGTCTGGCTTGATCGCACTGGAGATCAAATCCCTTGAAGAAGACGGGACCGAGCGCATGGACAACCTGACGGATGAACTTCGTCAGCGTCCCGATTGGCCGGAATTCCTTGGAAGCGCACCGGTTCAAGCCATGACCCGTCATATGGATGACCCAGAAGCGGTGAACGCAAAATTCGTAAACCGGATCGGCCGAGCGATCGTGAACCATCTAAAAAAGGCCAACAAACAATTGGGTGCGCATCAGGACAATTTCCCGCGCAAGAACCTTGTCCGACTGATGCTGCTCATCAACGAAGATCATGAATTGTATGAACCCGCGCTCATTGCGCACATCGTGCAGCGCGCATTGAAGCGGACAAAGGATGGACGCCCGCTATACCCCAATATTGATACGGTAATTTTCACAAGCGAACGACATGCGACGGTCAAGAATGGCCAAGTCGTCTTTCCGCTCATCGCGGTTGAGGGTTCTGGACTAGAAACAGACATTTGGAAAAGAACGATTGTCGATCATTTGTTCGAGCGCTGGGCGCACTGGACACATACGCCAACCTACAAAGGCAATCCTAAAGACGTAGACTTCACCACCCTGGATCACGTTCCCGAAAAGATGGCGCGCCAAGATTTGTGGCGACTTCAATATCGCCGCCGCCCCTACATGGCACATATAAGTGATGAAGACCTGAGAGACCGCTTCGATGAAGCAATGGCGACGTCGATGCTCACCATGCACAAGCATGCGCCTGTCAAACCCTCAATCGCGGTAAGAGACCAAGCGATCATTTTGTTCACCCATGTGATGATGGAAATGAGCGAACGGGGCATAACTGCCCCGAAATTTGCAATCGAATCTAAACGATTGGTCGCGGCCGCAGGGCGGCTTAACATGCCGCCCCCGGTTGTGACTTGGTTTGAAAGCATGGACAGGCGTTGAAGACTTCTGTCTTTGCAAAAATAGGCCAAGGTAAACGCATCGGCTTGCAATGCCTTATCGCACCAACTCTCCTTCCAGAATTTTGGCATGCGCCCACTCAGCTGCCGCCTGGCTCGCAAACAGATGATAGCAACCCGCCACGAGCACGCACCACGCCCCGACATCGCCCGGCTCAAGCCCAGCGCGGCGGACGTCTTCAGACGTTAATCGGAAAGGATCAGAGACGCTCATGCTGCCACCTCTTTCCCCTGAGTCGCAATTTTCGGCGAGATCAAGCCTTTGCCCACTGAGAAGGCCAGAATGTAAGTGACCGCTTTGTCGGCATGTGACGCAGCGCTCAAAAGCGCGTTCGGATGGGAGCGAATCGTTTCGGCCCAATGGCCAATATAGGCCGCGTGAGAATGCAGATGTTCAGGCTTCAGCGCGAAGCGCGCGCAGAGCAACACTGATCCAAGCTCAGCAACGAGCTCTTCAATGGCATACCCTTCATCACCCCAGCGTTTGGATTCAAAATTCCGATCCAGGCGTTTTTCATGACCTGTCGCATGAATTTGCTCATGCGCTTTGGTCGTCAGATACGTCTCGGGGCTCTCAAACGCCTCTGGCATGGGCAGCTGGATGAAGTCACTGCTCGGCTGATAGAAGGCCCGGTCGTCGCCATGTCGAAGCTCAACCGTAAACGCGTCGAGCACCTTATCAACTGGCGCGTTGTCGACCAGGTCTTTTCTGACCGGATAAAAGGCGTCAGGAAGCCCGTCGCATTGGTCGGCGCAGAACACCGGATAGCATTTAAGATATCTCAGAACCCGCGCGTCCTCATCATGGTCGCTGTCTTCAACGATGCGCGTCTTGTAAAGTATGGCTGGCATAGATCGCTCGCCTTTGCGCACTTGACCGCCCGCGCGCTTGGCTTGGGCGTAAGTCAGCCAAAAGGGTGAGGCATATCCTCCAGCCGCGCCCGCCATTAAGAGCGTGATGGCATTCATACCGCCAAAGGGCTGTCCATCGGCGCGAAGCGGCAAAAGCACCTCTCCGCAGCTTCTTGCGTCCCAGGGTTTTCGCCATGGACGAACGCCTGTTTCCAACGACGCCACGATTTGATCGACAATCCGGTCGATCGGTTTCTCACCGGCCATTTTGGCCTCCATGTTTTAAATAGTTTCAGGGTTGAGGAAAGCGATCGAGCGCCCTAAAAAAAACGCGGCCGCTAGGACATTTGCCCCGGCGGCCGCCAGTCAGGAGGAGACGCCCGTCTGGGCTCAGGTGCCGGCGTCGCCGAGGCGCACGAAGGGGTGCACCCAGGCCTGCTCTGCCGTCATGTCTTCGACTTTCGAGACGAGGCTCATCTTCTTCTGACTCTCATCGAGCACGCTGCCGAGGTCGGCCGCGATATCGACCAGAGCGCCCTTAGTGAACCCAGTCAGGGTCACGGTATCGGGCGTCCAGGACGGCGAGGCAGGTCAGTCTGTCGCTATCCTTGAGCGCAAGGAGATGTTCGATCAGATCTTTGCCATCCAGAGGCGTCACCAATCGATCTACTGCTTCTGTGGTAGCCGCCCAGCTCGTATCCTCTTTGACCACGTCATTCCCGATCCCGGTGCTAAACACCGTTGGTGAGATCTTAAGCGGACTTGCGCCCTCACAGGTGTCACGCAGACGGCCCGAAAGCTGGGCAATGAGAAGCGCGATTGCGACATCGGGACGAGCTGCAAGATCCTTGGCGAAGACCCGCGTGCGGATTTCGCTGAGGCGCTGTTTAAGCGCGCCGGACGGATTGAGGTGACGCTTGCCGATGTCGTCTTGCATACGAACTGCTTCGCCGGCCTTTTTGGCATCAACATCCTCAGCAGCATCCAAATCAGTACCGTATCCGGAGTCGGCGGTTTCAGTCTCCACGTCAGGCAGCTCGTAGGTCACCACCGGCATGGACCCAAACGCGATGCGCGCGGTCATGCGGGCGCGAATGTCGCCTGAAATGGCGCTCAGCAGAAACGTATGAAGCGCTTCGAGCGCCGCGATGACAGCGGACCGGCTTTCCAAAGTACCGGCGTCGACATGGTCTCGCCACGCTTCATAAACCGCGCTTTCAAGCGTTTCCCATGTCGTATCGATATCGACTTCACCTGACTCATCGCCCAGTTCAACGAGATCTTCGAGATCGACGCGGTCTGCGGGATCGTCGCTCTCCACCACAACTTCAATATCGGCGAGACCCTTGCCCGCAATGGCTTTGAAAAGCGGCTCAACCGCGTCGGCGAACGCTGTTTTCACGGCTTCGCCGGTTATCCAGAACGTATAGTCATCGAAAAGATCGCCCTCGATCTTCCCGCCAGCCTTGGTGTAGGCGGTCTCGGTTATGAATTGGGGGAGATGCTCATCAGAGCGACGCTTTTCAGCTTTGAGAAGATTGCGAAGCTGCCAGTTTTGAAGTTCGCCCGCCAAAGCCTGCTCGATAAACCCAGCGCGCCGGTCCAAATCCGTAATCTGACACAGGGTCTTCGCCATATCGAAACTGACCTCTCGGTTTTCCAAAGCGGTGAGGAAGTCGGCCGGCAAGGCGCCAAGCGCCTGGTATTGGCGGACGGTGCGGGCTTCGACGCCTAAAACGCCCGCGATTTGGTCCGGGCTCTTGATGGATTTGGAGAGCGCGGAGACGGCTTTGAAGATCTCCACGGGCGTCATGGCCCGCCGTTGGATGTTTGCCACCAGCCCCGCCGCCATATGTTTCTGGGTGACATGCATGACGGCGATCGATTGATCACCGGACAGGCGACCATCGGTTTCCAGTCGCTTGAGAGCGAGAAAACGCCGGCGGCCATCAATGACCTCGAAGCCGCCGCCGCGTTTGATCACGATCGGGGGTTGGACAAGACCGATCGCAGCCATCGATGTGGCGAGCGCTGCAACGTCTTCATCTTCAGCCACGTCTGCACGAGGATTATCTTTGCCAATTGAAAGCTGGCTGAGCGGAAGGGATAGCGCCTTATGCTCGGGCGCTGCGAGGGTTTGAGTATCGGCCATGGGGGCCTCCTTCTGGTTTTAAAGTATCGCCTGGCCGCACCGGCTAAGCCCCCAAAAGGCGGAGCCCTTTCCTGTTAGCGCGATGTCTTTGAGATAGCTTTTCCGACAATCCATGCGGCTATGGCGCATCCGGCAGGCGGTCATCATCGTTCCAATCGGCGCCTGGTCTTGTCGGCGCGCGCAGCTCGCAGCGAACGCCTCGTCCACGATTGAGTGCAGCGCAGGCTTGCGCGGCTTTAAGCCCCGGAGCGTCATGGTCATGGGCAATTACGATCCGGTCTATGCCGGGCGGCGCCCGGAACATAGCGAGATTTCCGGTGTTCAGGAGCGCCCAGGCGGGCATCTGGAACCTTCGCGCCGCTGAGGCCGTGCTCTCCAAGCCCTCTCCGACCAGAAGTTGATTGGTCGGCTTTGCCAGATGGATTGCGAAGCCTTTCTGCCGGCCGAAGACAAGCCGTCGCTTCGTGAGCGTTCTACCCTCAAAGAAGAACGTCGCTTGAACGCCTTCAAGCCCGCCATGTGCATTCGAGATCCGAGCGACAAGACAAGGATAGATGGCAGCGCCCGGTTTCATCGACATGGGCCAACTCGGCAGGAACCCAAGGCTTGGGTTAGAACTGAGACTGTCCAGTCCACGTTGTTTCAAATAGCGCTCTGCAAGCGCCCCCCGCGCAGGCCGGCGCGACACCCAGGCCCGCCGGGCATGGTCGATACTTTCGGGGCGGACGCTTTTGCGGTTTGTTTGCGGATCATGGCGCTTTACGCCAATCGATCGACGGTCGCTGTCTCCGACGAAATCGCCTTCGCCGGCGACACCGTCTCTTAAAAAGGCGGCCTTTACATCTCGCCAATCGGTCTCGGAAAAGCAGTGGATCAAGAGTTTTCCATCTGCATTCAGACGAAGTGAAACGGATCGATCACGTTTAGAATGACCTGGCGCGGGTATCGCGCCGCTCTGACGGTCGCAGGCCAGCCAGCCTCCATACCGGGACACTATGATTTGTATGAGGCTCATGGACGGGGCTCGAAATTATTTATATTATGTAATTATTTCAATGTGTTACAGGCTTTGTGCTTCAAACCTGTATCACAATTTGGTTCCATTTTGTATCACAATCAGTCTCATTTTTGGCAGGTTCGATTTAGGGTCGCGCCTCCTCAAGATCGTCATGCTCAAAGGCGCTCGCCATTCTGTCAATCTGTACCTTCGATTGACCGAGTGTCTGCGCAACAGTTCGCCATTCCGCAACCGCCTTTCCAACATCTGCGATAATCTCAGAAGCCTGTTTGCTTGAAAGCCCGAACAGCGTGGCCTGGTCGCGCGCGAGTTCGATAGAACACGTGCCCTCATCAATACTGATATTTGTTGTCAGGATGCGAGCCTTGAGATCTGTCGGGGTTGGGTTCAGATCATAGGCCGGAGATATCACCCACCCTTCCTTCCCTGCCCAAAGGAATCCGTGATTGCGCAAATGGTCGTCGACGTTTGAGATCAGAATGTTGAACACCATTCGCCTGAAGAGTTCAGCCGCATCCTCGCCAGCGCGCGCACCGTGGCGTGCAAGTTCATCTACGATCTCAGGATAGCTGCCGCGATCTCCATCTTTAAGCTGTAATAGGGACATTGCTGACAAGAAAGGCGTTCGGATTTCATCGCTCCGATCAAACCGCCAAGAAATCAGAACAGGTCTACCGCCAACCTGCTGCAACTCGTGACGCGGTACGCGTATTCCTGCACGGTCGGCTAATGTAAGTGCAATGTGCTCCCAGGTCTCGAGACTGTATTCGTCGGACTCCTTCGGAAATTTCGCAATGGCGAGATGACCTTGCGCATCAATCACAGAAGCTTTGGGCCGGGCACCACCCAAGGACGATCCGGGGGCGAAAATCAACGCAAGGTCTTCATCGGTTTCCTCGTCACGTTCGATGCGCTGCGCGCTCTCGAGCAATCGCCCGAGTTGGATGAATCCTGGAACACCCTCACCAATCGGTTTTTGAAACGCGTCATCCTCCGGCCGCTTAAAGCGCAAAGCTCCAAGTCGCGAGAAGTCTGTTACGCCCAGAAGGAAATCTGCTTCCTGTAGCGTTCGTGGCGAACGGCCCTCCTTAACGGCTTGCCTGCGTTCGGACCGCTGCATGAGACGACGCCCCCAAGTGTCTGGAGACGAGTCACCGATCGATCCAAAAATCTCTTTCGCTCCGCCCGGATGGAAAATGCCCTGACCAAGGGAAAGACTTGGCTCTAATGCAAATGCCACCCCGCGGCTAAGCCAGTCGGGATGATATTCAAAGGTGACCGACTCGCGTCCCCTGGCTGCCTGTCTGAACAGCGTGCCGACCCTGAAGGTCTCACCCTCAAGAGAGATATGGATTTCAATTTCGCTCATGATTTTCAGCTTCTAATGCGCTTGGGCAGCTTGGCTGACGCCAGCGCTATACCGAGTTCATCATTCGATGGATCAGCCAGTTCTCCCAACCCTTCCAGCAAACCAAGGGCGTGCAACACGGAGGCATAGATGCCGATGCTGACGCCAAAATCACCTTCCTCAACGCGCTGCAAAGTCTTGCGGGATGTGAAGGCTCGATTGGCCACGACTTCCATCGACAAACCACGGCGTTTTCGTGCATCCTGAATATCCTGACCCAGTTTTCGCAAGGTCCGGCGGACTGCATTGGGCGGTGTCGTTGGCGTTGGCATAATGTAACCTTCAGTTCTCAATAAGCCCTATAATGGGTCACGACGGTTACAATTTCAAGAATAATCGTGGAATGCTCCCAGCAAAGTGGCCCATAGTTTGAGTTAGTTCGGCTCCAATATGGAGTTGAACATGGGCAAGAGATC
>JAEPOM010000034.1 GCA_017642885.1 Henriciella sp.
ATCTCTTGCCCATGTTCAACTCCATATTGGAGCCGAACTAACTCAAACTATGGGCCACTTTGCTGGGAGCATTCCACCTTCATCGACATAATCGTCTAGGGTAAAGATTCGAGCGGCGGGCTTTCGAATCGAGAAACATGGTTGTTCCGAAACCGGTGGCAAGACTCCTTCGAACCGCTCGCCCCCTAAGGGGAGTTCTGCAGATATGATGGGGGCCGCGCGTGTAACATCGCGTCCGGTGTGGCTCGCGACCAGACGGATGACCCGCTCAACTTCGTGCGGCGAGAGTTCAGAACCTGTGTCTTTGCGCCCTTCCCCGTGGCGTTCAATCCAGAGCCGCCCATCTGGATTGGTCATAATCTCAATGACAGTGGGATCGCTCAGCGCATCAGCAATTTGCTCACCAAGCGCAGTTGTCAGCATATCGGCCGTTCGCTCCAAGGCGTTTGCATCACGCATGACCCGCCTCCTCTTTTGTGCTTCGGTCGGGTGCAGGTACGTGCAGTCGCTCTAGCTCTGCCTCAGAGAAGAAATCGCTAGCGCCTGCAACCACTTCGTCGACTGCGGTTTGAAGGCTGCGTTTTCCAGATTGAAGATCGCGTCCCAATTGTTCGAGGAACTGATCGAATTGCTCTTCACCCTTGGCGCGGGCGACATCCAACTGGCTCGATGGCAGTTGCGGCGTCACCATCAGGAAGTATCTTATGTAAAGCGCGAGCGTTTCGCCGTGGACGGTATCTTTCTGCTCGAGCCGATCTAACTGCCGTGACAAGCGATCTAATCTTCGCGCAAAAACGGCTTCGCGCTCATTCTCTTTATTCCCGCTCAGATATTCAGTGAGCGCGTCATCAACGATGCCGCAAAGACTATATCCGGGACGTTTCGCAAGCTCATGCAAGCGCGCAAAATTGAGGTCTGAAACATAGGTGTGGATTCTGGGCTTCATCGCTCCCTCCCCTGCAACAGCCTCGCAGTGGTGAGTTCGTCGAAGGCATCTGCTTCAGCCAAATCCTTCCCAAAGAGCGTACGTTGCTTGGATACCTCGTGCTCCTCACTCTCTTGCTCAGTCTCATCTGTCGGTTCGGCTTCAGGAGCGACGTTTGGGTCTTTCTCCAAACGTGGTGTCTGTTCATGCCCGCCCGTATCGTCATCGGAGGGCATCAGATCTTCGTGCACGTAAGCCCTCACACCATCCCACCGAGTGGGCAGTTGCGCTTCTGGATTGGAATTAGACTGCGCGGGATCAATTTCAGGCAGAATGCGCTCAGTGAAGTTGCGATCTTCATAGTAGCGTAGCTTCTTTGCGCGTACCGGCGGGGCACCGGCGACCATGATAATCTCATCATCCGGCGGCAGCTGCATGACTTCGCCTGGCGTTAGCAATTGCCGCGCGGTTTCCTGACGCGAGACCATCACATGGCTGAGCCACGGTGCCAGCCTGTGACCGGCATAATTCTTCATCGCTCGCAGTTCTGTTGTGGACCCAAGCGCGTCAGAAATACGTTTGGCCGTGCGTTCATCATTGCTGGCGAACGCAACCCGGACATGACAATTGTCGAGAATGGCATTGTCGGGCCCGTAGGCTTTGGCGATTTGGTTCAATGACTGAGCGATCAGGAATGCGCGAAGTCCATAACCCGCCATATATCCAAGGCTCGTTTCAAAGAAGTCGAGCCGTCCAAGAGCCGGGAACTCGTCCAGCATGAGCAACACTTGGCGCTTTTCAATCGTAGGCGCGGCATGTTCCTCTGTGAGTCGCCGCCCAATTTGGTTCAGCATTAAGCGAACCAATGGACGTGTTCGTGAAATATCAGAGGGCGGCACGACGAGATAAAGGGACAGTGGCTGTTTGCCCTTCACAAGATCGTCGATGCGGAAGTCACATGTCGATATTGCCCGCGCCACGGTTGGGTCACGATAAAGCGATAAAAAGCTGAGCGCGGTAGAAAGAACACCAGAGCGTTCATTCTCGGATTTGTTGAGCAATTCACGAGCTGATTGAGCGACGGTTGGATGAACCCTCGGCGCTTCATCGGTACCGAGGTGGTCGGTGTGCAGCATCAATTCCAACGTGTCGCGGAAACTTCTTTCTGGGTGCGCAAGCAGATGCGCAACGCCAGCAAGAGACTTCTGTTCCTCAGCATAAAGGACGTGAAGGATAGCCCCGACGAGCAGCGCATGGGCTGTCTTGTCCCAATGGTTGCGGCGGTCTAGCCCGCCTTCTGGGTCGACCAGAATGTCAGCGATATTTTGAACATCACGAACTTCGTTTTGGCCCTTGCGTACTTCCAGAATCGGATTGTATCGGAGCGTCGCCGGGTGGGTCGGGTCAAAGCGCACGACGCGAGAGAATTTAGAACGCCACGCCGAGGTAAGCTGCCAGTTTTCCCCTTTGATATCGTGGATCACTGCAGATTGCTGCCAAGACAGCAATGTCGGGATTACGAGACCCACACCCTTACCGGAGCGGGTCGGAGCGAAAGCCATAATATGTTCTGGCCCATCATGGCGCAGATAAGCTCCCGGCAATTGTCCAAGGAAGACACCATCATTGGTAAGCAGGCCTGCACGGCGAATCTCGCTACGCTTCGCCCAGCGCGAAGACCCGTAGGTCGTGACGTTTTTTGATTCTCGCGATCGAAGCACAGCCCCGACCACGGCAGCAAAGAGCCCGATCACACCGCCCGAGCCAGCAATCAGCCCAGCTCGGTCAAAGGTCTCCGGCGCGTAAGCTTCAAAGGAGTACCACCAGGCGAAGAAACGCCACGGCTGATAAATTGGTGTATCGCCGAAAACAAACCAAGGCTCACCAAGGCGCGGTGAATAGGCAAGCTGCTCAGCTGTCCACTGCGCCGCATACCACACACCACAAACAGCGATGCAGAGAACGAGCAAAACTTGCCAGAAGATGGTCGTGGTCAGTTTCATGCCCTAAGGCTGAAACAAAGGACACCTTGCTGACTAGGCAGATAATCGAGTCTTATCGAGACACAAAAGGCACGAAATCGACCCTGCGGGAACTCCTAAGAACCATCGTGATAGATGAAGAATTTCGATGCCGGAAGGATGAGGCAAACGTCTTAGATGGGGCGAGTTTAAGCCGCTGAGTTAAGGTCCGCTTTCAGCCTCATCATTGACCGTGAGTCGAGCTAAAGTGTTCAATCAATGTACTTCCCAAACACCGGTTCCGTTAGATAGGTCGAGAGCGCGAGCGAGAGCGTCACACCTATGACGATCACCAAACCGTCTTCGCCCAAAGAAATGATCTCCAAACCAACCAAAAGCACTGCCAAAGCGCCCAACAGGAAGATCGGACCAGAATAGAAACAATGACGTCTACGACATCGCCGGGCATTTAGAACGCACGCCGCACCCATCCAAAACAATGCCGCACTGAGAATGGCTATGATCGCCACTAGGGGAACCATGTCCTGCAAGAAGTTCGATCCGATCAGGATCAATACCGGGAGTCCCCAAGACGCGAGAAATGGCAGCGGTCGAGAAGCATGGTCATTGGTTCGATGGTCAACCACCGCAACAATCCCCGACCTGGATCGGCGGACAAGCAACGTCTCCAAATGAACAATACACGCAACAGTCACCCGGATTAGGCTTAAGGACCGCGCCACACCCTTTGCAATCATAGAAGAACTGACATGCATTTGTCGGCATGACGTCCTTTGATTGATGCCCGCATTGCGGGCAGGTCAGTGTGGATTCTGCAATGAAGTCGCCGCTCACATTAAGTTCAGCCATTCCAAGATTTCCCTCTCATAAGATGGCAGCACGTGCGCTACCCCCACCAATGCGAAGCCGATCACAAGCAAGACGATTACTCGCATGCTTGGTCTGCCATTTCGAAATGCAAATAAGACTGCCGCGCCCAGTAAGGCTAATGTGACCCACTGGAACAGCGCTTGATTGCGAGCAAAAAAACCAAGCTTTGCAACCAGTGCGGTACTGACGCCGAGGTTCACCAGAATGATCGGTAGAACGCAGCAGGACGCGCCAATAAATGCAAAGACGCTTGCTAGCACGCCGCCACTTGCGAACCAGCCACCGCTCTTTCCACTATCACGCTTGGTTTCAATATCATCAGACATGTGCGTAATATAAAACCTGTAGCTACTACAGGTGCAAGCATGACTGACTTCACAATTGGGAGATTGAGTTCAGCGACTGGCGTGAAGATAGAAACCATACGTTACTACGAGAAAATCGGCATAATGCCCAATCCTCCGCGCTCGTCGGGGAAGCAGCGTATTTACAGTCCGACACACCTAGCACGATTGAATTTTATCAAGCGAAGTCGGGACTTAGGCTTCGGATTAGACGCGGTCCGTTCAATGCTTGGCCTCAATGACGAGACGCCTTCATGTGGCGACGTACACGCACTTACAACCGAACACTTAGCGGAGGTGCGTCAGAAAATCGCTGATTTGAAACGTTTGGAACGAACGCTGAGCGAGATCACCAAGGAGTGCGCGCGTGGTGACACCCCAGACTGTCCAATAATTGATGCCCTCTCAATTTAGAGCTCAGAACTAGAATCTGTCCTTGGTGTCTTTGGTGTTCGATGGTCCCAACTCGGATAAAATGAGCGACCAGTTTAGGGCGCCTTAAGCCCCTGTAGGCCCTCCAGTTCTCCAGACCTAGAGCGAATCAGTCATCTGAGTATCACTTCCCAAGTCCACGTTTCTTTCCGATCTGCCACGAAATATGATCCCCCCTTACCGTCCCTGCGATGGCTTGCCCGCGTGCTCGGTCCAGGATCTTACGCCAAGGTGCCAGTGTGAAAGTCTTGCCGCGATCAATAACGGCAAATTTCCCTTCAGGTGTTGATATGGATTCTCTGTAGACCCCCTCAACCACACCTGATTTAGGCAATGAGTGAAAGTCTTTTCCCAACTTTTTTGCGAGTGCCTCACCATGATGGCTTAGCCCCAGTCGTTTCAAAGCTTCGTAGTGTTTGCGGTTCAAATGGCTTTGGGCTCCTTCGATAATGCCGCGCTCTTGCAGCACCGAAAGTCGTTTTTCAATCGCCGTCTCAACCTCTTGTCCAAATCCATAGGCTGGTCCCTCCGCTTTGGGCATCTTGTCCAACCAGGTCAGTCCGTTTGCTTCTACTTGAGCGGTAACATCGCCCCAACTCTCCACATGAATACGGACGCCGGTTTTGTTCGCATGGAGCTCCTGATGACGCCGCACGTCAGCCAAATAGTTGTCAGGAATATTCCAAGTTCCATCCTTATTGCGCAGGGCGATCCCCCGTCGCCGCATCGCTTCTAATCGCCGCACATGCGCACGGACAAATTCTGATGTGGCGCGAGGGTCAGATTGTTGATGCAAGGCCGCTGAATAGATTCCTCCGTTCGCCGAAGCAATTGAAGCGATTGTTCTATCTGATTTTCTAGGTGCCATATCAGGCGGCGACAGCGTCACGATCATACCGCGCTGAATGCCATCTAAATCATCGGCATTGGAGATTGAAGAAGTTGTGACGCGGCCATCCATCCCATCGACGATGAGATAGGGTACATCGTGGCCTTCCCCGCCCATCCCTTTACGCAGGACCGCACCGGTGATCGGAACCTGTCCGGCACCACCAGAAAACGGCCTTGCCGCGTCGACGGTGCGGCCTTTGCGTCCGTGAAGGGCGCGGTGCATTTGTTTGATGATGTCGCGGCGAAGACCCAATTCTCTTAGCGTGGTTTCAAAACCATCTGACAGTTGCCATTTTTGGCGATCTATCGGCTGAGCCAACCCGAGCGATTTCAATTTGCGCAATCTGGCGATATTGACTGATCGATACCGCGCTGGCGTAGCGTTCAGATTTAAAACGCCATCTCCATCGCTCATTCTCGCTAAACTTCGGTCGATTGAAGTCAATCGCTCGACGCCGGTTTGCCTAGCATGTTTCATATCCCTCTCGAGCTGAGATTCTGGTCCGAGTTCCAAGGTCACGAGTTCTTCTGCCCGCTCGCGAATTTGATGGGCGATATATTTTCGCGGCATAACCAGATCGCGACCATCATCGCGGGTCCCCCGGATGACGATATGCGCGTGTGGGTGGTCTGTATTGTCATGGACGGCACCGACCCATTCAAGCTGTGTGTTTAAGTCTTGCTCCATTTGCGAAACAAGATCTCTCACAAAAGGTTTTAAGTCGGCGATTTCGGCACCGTCTTCCGGCGAAACAATAAGGCGAAAGTGGTGCCGATCATCTTTAGCTGCTTCGGCGAATGTATCTCGATCTACATCGTCTGCATGCGCGTCGAAAACCTTGCCCTGGTCTTCGAACCTCACAGCCGATTCTCGGCTGATGTATCGCAAGTGCTCTGCAAGCGCCTTTGGGGAAGATACCATCGTTCGAACCACGCGCGCTTTGACCACGACGCGGCGGGCATGGGTTCTGCTCACTCTAGTCTTGTGATTACGACGCGAGGTTCCACCTCCTGGCCCTGCGCGGCTAACCGACCGGGCAACCCGCGACATGAAGGTCTTACCGCGCCCCATCTTACCGCCAGACCGAATGCGACCTAGGCGCGGCTCAAAGGGGTTTTCCGACCGCTCTTTCAAGGCTGTCGCATCCGAGATTGATCGGGAAAAATTGAGAACTGGTACTGACCAAACTCCCAGTATTCACCGCAGGATTGGCGCTTCGGTGGTACTGTCGCCTTAAAAATAGTACTATAAAAATCGATGTGCAGACAGGGGCTTAGAGGCAGGATGGTACTGCGCCCTTTTATCTTGCCCTGCGCGCCCGACCCCCGCGCCCCGCCCTCGTGCCGACCATACCGACCTGCTCCGTCTTCGACCGACCCGACATATTCAGCAATTCCAATTATGAGCTTCTCATCGACGGGACCGAAATATCGGCTATCGAATGAGCGGCTCACCCGGTCCGACACAATCAAGTATTCCGACTTTGTTAAGCTTCGACATCCCTCCGGCAAAACCGGCATGACCCGATTTTGGCTGTCAGTAGGGGGGATGATTAAGGCAGGTGTGTCGGCGACCCATAAACGGCCTTCCTTGACGCAATATTCCTCTCCGGGAATGGCCAAAACTGTCTTTATGACCGGCGTGCTTTGCGGCAAATATCCGCGACTTTGGGCGAGTTTTTCTGCGTCTTCTGGTAGCCAGGACGCGACCAAATCTCCCGGCAGATAAGTGTCAGAAGGCACGATTTTATACCATCCGATAGGCGCACTTGGCGTTGGATTGTAGAGGAGTTTTGGGTCGAAGTTGAAAGTGCTGAGGCCTAATAAACCAATCCCAATTGCACTTAGGGTTAGCACAAGAACACAACGCATCAGTGTGTCACCTTCAAGTCGTTTAGCACGTATTTCGGATTGATGCCTGCATTCATTCGGTGACCAATTACTCGCCACTCGGCAGGTTGATATCGGCAAAGGGGCTGATGCTCTCGCATCATATCCAAGACGCTGAAGAAGGACTTACAAGCATCGGATCCGCGCCTTTGCGCGAGCAGTTTCGCTCCCGGTTTCACTCCCGCAAGTGCAATTAGTTCATCGCCTACACCCCCGGCTTGAGCGATACTGATCGACCAAAACTGCGTGCCGAACTTATTTGCTTCCCAGCGTTCGTAAGCGAAAATATCTCCAGGGTTGAAGACGGCGAGTGAGCGCTGCCAATCCAGCCTGATTTGCTTGATCGGCTTGCCGAAAAGGAGGCGGTGATTTGTGCGCCGCTTTCGCCAAGCCATCAAGACTATGGTCAATTCATCCGACATGGGATTTGTCATCATCGCCGGAATAGCGTTCAATTTCTTCGGCAGAATAGACCACAACGCCGCCATGTTTGCGGTATTTTGGTCCCGTGCCTCGCCATCGCCAATTGGCCATTGTTTTGGGGCTGACCCTTAAAATGCGGCTCGCTTCTGCGGGCAGAAGATATTTGTTTTTCGGTTTTTTATCGTCGTCAGTTGCCATTTTCTATCTCCCTTATTTGGCGATTATGGAATGCTCTATGGTGCATTCCTGAGACGAATGGAGCCAAATCGGGATGGTTAATAGAAGTCGAAATCTGGTCGGGATCGGTTTCAAACACACATTAACCATGCCGGCATCTCTTCCGGCATGGCTTAGTAATCTGGATTGCATTTGCCCGTATTAATTGGGGTTCCAGAGGATTACGTGCTTGCCTTTTTTGCCCTTCACAGGGGCTAGGTTCGCATAAATCCGGCGCGGTCCGATTTGAGGATCAGCGAGTGTGATTGAGACATAATCTCGTCCGGAAGCCTTGGCTTTGCGGATCCAACCACCCCCGATTTCTGAAGATGTCTCGCCTGCATAGATCCGATAATCGGGATGAAGATCTAGCTCTTTGCTCCCGTTCTTTTCGAACCGAATTGGCGCTGTCAGGTTGATCATTGTTAGACTTCCAACAAAGCCAGTTTTGGTTTCACTGACATATCCGAGTGCGTTTGCCATGGTATAATTCCTTTCGTTTCCATGCGTCTTACGAAAAGCCCATTGTTTCCGTCGACGCCGGACCGTGAGGACGACAAAGCGAAGCCTTAAACCGCTCGCGGGCGTAGCAAAGCGAAGCACCTTGAGGGGCGTAGAATTTTGCCCCGCGAGGAGCCGCGAAGCGGCGGGGAAAATTCTCCGAACCGCAAGGTTTTAATGATGAGAGCCGTCGTCCAGGTCACTCGGCCAGAGACGAACACAAAGGGGCTATCTGAGGCGTGGGGCCGCAAAGGATGGGGTCGTCAACGCATGGGAGCTGGAATTCACCCCACTGGATTGGCGTTAGATCTCGTTAAACTATGCTGATGCTTTTAAGCCGCCAACGAAAATCCATGCGGGGCACATTATGGGCTTACTCAATTTGTAGCCTCGGTGTCGAAGGCGAGCACAAAATCAGCGGCTTTGCTAGCAAGGGAGGCTGCGCGAAAAATGGCGCGTTTGTCCTCTTTCAAAACTTGCAACCAGTTCGCGAGGTAGTCGGCATGTCGAACAGTCGGGATGATGTCTTGCGCAGCGCAAATGAACGCGCTTGCCATTTCGGCGACCAATTCCTCGCGGGCATAGTCTTTCGATCCGAAGTTCCCGGTTAGGGCGCGGTCGAGGCGGGTTTTGTGTCCAGTCCAGTGTCCAAGCTCGTGAAAGCAGGTTCGGTAATAGTTGATTTGGTCGCGAAAGGCAGGTTGTGGCGGAACTTGGATAAAGTCCTCGCTTGGCACAAAAAAGGCGTTATCGCCTCCGATTCGGAAGTCCGCGCCGGTTGCTTTAATCAGCGCCTCAGCCCGCGGGATCGCCTCACATTGAGGGAGCGGTGCCGCGTTCTTATAAAGGTGATTGGGTAGACCCTCGCATTGGTCCACGTTGAAAACCGTGTAGCGTTTGAGGAAGCCAATGCGTTGCGGGTGGTCGCCAGTCGCTTGGGCGCGCTCGGCTTCTACTTTCGGAATGAACGTATCAGCGTAACAAACTGTCGTGCCCCGCTCACCTTTACGGACACACCCACCAAGGCCGAGAGCTTGTTTAAAGGTAAGCCATGTTTGTGTCGAACGCTGCGTTTCTATAGCTGCGCCCCAAAGCAGTAGAATATTTATGCCAGAATAGGTGTTCCCGGTGGCGCCATTCTGGGGCAGCCCAAAAGGGGTTTGAATGCCATCTCGTCCCCAAGGCTGTACCCATGGCACTGCGCCCGCCTCTAGCTGGGCAATGATTTTATTGGTTACGGTTTGGTAGAGGTCACCCCGCTTTCGTGTCTTCCCCCCTGTTCGGGATTTGCGTTTTTGCTCTACAGATTTCGACGCAGTCCCACCCGCCGGGAGGGCAGCTGGTGTTTCGTTATGGGTTAAAGGTGCAGCTTGCTGGCGCATGTCTCATCTCCTTACCCGCCCCGTTATTCTTTTCCCGGCAGGCGGGATGGGGCGGCGAAAGACGTGGGCGCCAGGGCGCACAAGGTTCGAGCGCAAGGGGGCCAGGTCGAAGACCTAAAAACTCTTATGGACGATAAATACACCGCCGCCTTGCGTGAGGACCGCGTGCTGGCAAGCACGTCGCCAGCCCCAGGCCGACTGCTGGGAAAGGTCTCTAAAAGACAGGGCGTACGGGCCCTGACCGCTTCACTCATAAGACGCATGAAGAGCGATAATGCGACGCACGTGAGGCTCCTGCCTCACCCTTCGCCTTATCATTGACCGACAGTTTCCAGATCGGGTTTTCCCGAGCACGCCACGCTAAGTCTAGGTTTTATTTAGACGCTGCTCGCTTGCAGATAGGTTCGAGCCTTTTCCAAATGTCTTCGGTGACGTCACTAAGTGAGACTTGTTCGAACTCTATGCTGGCCGCATAGGCCGCCCATTGACGTTGTTTGTCGGCATCAGCGGAAAAACTGGCTGACAATCCATCAGGACAAATGCTGGGGATGGATGTGCTCCGGCGCTCGAACGTTGCGGAGATGGCATCAATAATATCATCATCATTGACGGTCTCGGCTCTCGGGATCGCCCAGAGGTCATAATAGTCTTTCATGCGGCCATTCACCAATCCAAGCGCCACGATGGCTTGGAACTTTTCAGCCATGACCGTGGCAGGTGAATAGGCGCGGATCGTCGTGTCCGGAAAATCAAGCAAGGACGGATACTCAACCAAATAATCTGGACGCGTGAGAGCATCGCCAAAACCGATATCGATGGTGATTGGAATGATTGCTCCGTCGAGGGCGGCCTGCGTCCTCAATCTGATCCCGCCATAGATTTGATCTTCGCGAATGCTGGTCGCAGTTATATTGTCTGTGTCGTAGATGAGCCCGTCATCGGCATCAATGGCGAGCGTCTCGCGAAAGATGTCGATGAGGCGGTCTTCGTCGGCGGCGCCAAACTTCAAAAAATCGACGTCGCGAGTAAAGCGCGCCTCATCGACGGTCCATAGCGTTACCAGCATCCCGCCCTTAAGAACAAACTGATCCCTGTGGTCAGAGATGGACAAGCGGTAGATCAAGCGTTCCAGGCCGAATGCAACAAGAAGTGTTTGGAAGACTTTGTTTTCTGCGCGCGCAAGATTTCGCAAGCGCGCGCGCACAGACGCAGCGATATTGACCGGAGCTCTAGCCATTAGCTGTCAGCGCCTCAAGGATGGGAGCCACTTTGCGGGATGCTCGGTTGGCGGCGGCGGCGGACATGATTTCAGCCGGTGTCGCTTTTCGAAGTTCAAGAGCTGATTTAAGTGATTCGATCGCCACGGATCGGTCAATCAGAGACGAATTGCGGAATGCGTCGGCAATCGTCTTTGCGACGGAGTAAACTTTCAGGTCAATCCCGCCAATAGAATGTGTTTCGATCCCATTTGAGAAATAGGGTTCACGAAAGCGTACAATTCGAACAGGTGGATAGTTTATTTTTGGGACCCATTGGTCTTTGCCGACCGCGATCCAGACTTTGCGCGGTAGCTGATCGGTTAGACCATGAAACGCCAGGGCTGAAACAAGGCAAAGGACAGCGTTCGGGGCTTGTTTGGCAATTTCGGCAAGGCTGGCATCGGCACCAATATCGGCGTCAGGCAGTTGGTACAGGCCGCGCCCAATCCGCTCGATGAGACCACCAGCAAGCGCGCGCTGAATGGCCGTGCGTGTCACGCCGCTCTCCTCTAGCTCACGGGCCCGCACGAGTTTATGCTCGCGTATATATGCCAGCAGGCGCTCTTGCTCTGTTTTGGACTGGCGCTTCGCCACTGTTATAAAACCTCCTACAATTATCAATTTTGTATGAGGTTTCGTAACACTATCTGCCTCAAAAGTCTAGCAAAATATGAATACGACTTGTGCGTGTTCATTTTTTCTTCCACAAATGAGGTAGAAAAAATGGACATGGTGATTCGAATGCCAGCTTTATTCATATCTAACCCGATCGAGATTGATCATCGACTGAGCGACCTTGGGTGGACACGAAAAGAAATGCTCGAGATCATCGATGCCATGGTTTCAGCGCGTTACTCATGCACAGAGAATGACCCGACCTCAGCGCCCGGATGGATGGCATGGAAGGAAGGGACACGGCGGATGAGAGAGCTTGGGCGTCGGCACGGGTTCGAGAATAGTGACGAAGATCAAATCCCTTGGCTATGTGACACATCTCGCGGACGCCGGTTCTCAGTCGCTAATACAAATGATGCAACTGGCCATGAGCACCGCCTACCCCAGAACCGCAATCGTAAAGGCGCGGCTACGGACCGTGTCGTCGCTGAGAATGAAGCCATGCTCTTTAATGAGGCAGAGCTCCCAGAAATGGTGAAGCCTTTAAACGTGGCCCGGCCAAATCCTGGAATGGTTCAATCATGGTATCTATGTGTGAATGCTGATGGGGATTCTGTGACAGCAGAGCTGTCATGCCCTGTCGCTATTGAGGGCGGCTATTTTGTCGGTTTTCACGAGCGTATTGTGCTAATTGCGCCCGGAGAAGACGGGCCAGACGTCACGAAACTTACCGATGGGGATCCAGGAGCAGAAGACTTCGACATTCCGGTAAGCAAGAAGTCGTAAAATGTCTTTCAGTCCGACCAGACTTAGCATCGCACGAAAACGTGCCATGCTAACCAAGAAGGCGTTAGCCGAGACAACGAATTTGGCGGCGCATACGATCACGCGATGTGAGAATGGCGAGACTGAGCCCTCAGACGAGACTGTGCAGTCTTTTGCAAAAGCGACCGGTTTTCCCGAGAAATTCTTTTATCTCTCAGATATCGAAGAGGCTGAAGGGGCAAGCTTTCGAAGCCTGACAAGCATGACTGCAGGCATAAGAGATGCTTCGCTCTCGGCAGGTGCGATCGGCTTTATTGTATCTGACTGGATTGAAGAGCGATTCAATCTGCCTGCCGTGAAGGTTCCAGATCTAAGCCTATATAGCCCAACAGTCGCCGCTCGGGTTTTGCGTGAAGAATGGTCTCTCGGCGAGAAGCCGGTCTCTAATATGGTGCAGCTTCTCGAGTCGAAGGGTGTACGCGTTTTTTCTCTTTCTGAAGACACCGCGAAAATGAATGCCTTTGCGATTTGGCGAAATGAGCGCCCCTTCGTCTATCTCAATACATTCAAGAGCGCTGAAAGCAGCCGTTTCGATGCTGCTCATGAATTAGGACATCTCGTTCTTCATCAGGATGGGGCGTGCGTGGGTCGGGAAGCAGAGAATGAAGCCAATGCATTTGCAGGCTCCTTTTTGATGCCGTCCTCAGATGTGCGCGCAGTGCTTCCTCGCGTTCGGTATCTCAACCAGGTCCTGCAGCAGAAGAAGCGATGGAGAGTCTCCGCGGCTGCTCTCGCTTACAGGCTGCATAAATTGGAAGTCATCACCGATTGGCGATACCGAGATTTCTGTATCGAAATATCGAAGCGAAACTTCAATAAAAATGAGCCCTATCCTATCGCACGAGAAACCTCCGTTGTTTGGAAGAAGATTCTCCAATCCTTGTGGTCGGAAAGACGAACGGTTTCTGACATTGCGAGCGATTTGTATCTCCCTGAACGGGAAGTCAATTCTCTCATTTACGGATTGATGGGTGAAGTGGGGTCCTCGTCCCCGGCGGGGGATAAAACCGGCGTGCCGATTAAACTTGTCGAATAAAAATTAGGCGCGATATTCGCGACGAGTCGTAAGATCTGAATTCATCCCTCAAGCCGCTCAATCCAAGTCTGTGACGGTTCTCCTATTAGGCGATTTTCATTCTGCAGATTCCCCTGCATTCTCATAGCTCACGCAAAACATGCGCCCTAAGACGGCCCCGATAGTTCCCAGGGCAGCAAAATCCACAGCTTTTCGAACCACAATCCCGAAATCTGCTACCATAATGCTACCACGGCAAATTTTCGCCATTTCAGTTAAAAAGAAAAGCCCCCGAAAATCCGAAGATTTTCAGGGGCCTATTTGGGTGCGGGAGTAGGATTTGAACCTACGACCTTCAGGTTATGAGCCTGACGAGCTACCGGACTGCTCCATCCCGCGTCACGGTCTTTGCCTCGCAGCTTGCGAAGCGAGAGGGGGATATAGCTGGGCGGTTGAGCGAGCGCAAGCCCAGCATCGCTATTAGGCTGTCTTTTTACGGTAAATCCGCAGCGGTCTCGGTGACAAGCCCGTCACCCCCGTCGATTAAGGCTTCCCGGTCGGCGACGCCGCCTTGTTTTTCCTTGTTAAATCTGCGCGCTGGCTCAACTCGACAGCAATGATTTTAGTGCAGGCCCCAATTGCCCCGCTACGCGATTCACATCGCTCTCATTCGATATCAGGTCTTGGCGAACCTCAAGGGTGATGTGGCGAAGCCCCCTCGGCCCGACATGTCGATCTATCGAGTAATTGAAGATGCGCGCATCATAGGGCAGATTGTCACCCACCGTGTAGTCTGTAGACGAGGCAAGCTCTGCCATGAAGGTGCGGGCGCTCACCTCATCCTCGCGCCACAACAAGCCCATATGCCAGGGCCGTATTTGCGCATCGCCGAGCAGACGCGGTGTGAAAGAGTGTACTGACAGAATGAGCGGGTCCTCGTGCTCACGGGAAACCTGATCGAGGGCCAACTCGAGCCGTTCATGATAGGGCTGGTGATAGGTTTCTATGCGCCGGTGCCGTTCTGCGGCGCTCAGCGCCTGGTTCCCCGGGATCGGGATGCGGTCCGCCTCGCTCGGAACGAGATCGGGTTTGTCTAGGGACCGATTTGGGTCGATCAACAGGCGTGAGAATTGGCAGAACAGAGCTTTCGCCTGCAGGTCTTTCGCGAGTGCGAGGCCGAGTGCCTCGGCGCCGATGTCCCAGCCAATATGGGTCGCCAGCACGTCATCGGGCAGCCCTAGCGCATCATAAGCCGGTGGGATGGCATGGCTTGCATGATCGACAAAAATGAAGACCGGCGCAGTACCGCCATCAAAGCTTTTGGATACCGGGAAGTCAGTCATCACAGAGCCATAGGCCAAGAGATCTGAATTGGGGAGCGCCCAGAACAGCGCAGGGGAATTTACCCGGCGAACCAGGATTCCAGGCACAAAAAAAGCCCGGCAGAGCCGGGCTTCGTTTGTGTCACCAGCAAGCTGGCAAATCGTATATGGGAAGATGTCTGTTTAACTTCGCTAGCTTTTGCTGACCCGGCAGCGACTTACTCTCCCGCGCCTTGAGACGCAGTACCATCAGCGCTAGGGGACTTAACGGCCGAGTTCGGGATGGGATCGGGTGGGGAACCCCCGCCATAACCACCGGGTCGGCGAAAGCTAGCAAAGTAAAGAAACCAAAATGACCGCAGATTGTGTTGTATATAAATTCTGAGGTGTTTCTGATCTTAGACCGTATGAGGCGTTCACCACCACACACGAGTTTCTAAAGATCAAGCCAATCGAGCAATTAGTACCAGTAAGCTCCACGCTTCGCAGCGCTTCCACACCTGGCCTATCGACGTCCTAGTCTAGAACGGCTCTCAAGGGAAACCTGGTTTTGAGGTGGGTTTCCCGCTTAGATGCATTCAGCGGTTATCCCGTCCATACATAGCTACCCTGCAATGCGGCTGGCGCCACAACAGGTCCACCAGAGGTATGTCCATCCCGGTCCTCTCGTACTAAGGACAGATCCTCTCAAGTTTCCAACACCCACGGCAGATAGGGACCAAACTGTCTCACGACGTTCTGAACCCAGCTCACGTACCACTTTAATCGGCGAACAGCCGAACCCTTGGGACCTGCTTCAGCCCCAGGATGTGATGAGCCGACATCGAGGTGCCAAACGATGCCGTCGATATGGACTCTTGGGCATCATCAGCCTGTTATCCCCGGAGTACCTTTTATCCGTTGAGCGATGGCCCTTCCACTCGGGACCACCGGATCACTATGACCGACTTTCGTCTCTGCTCGGTCCGTCGACCTCAC
>JAEPOM010000035.1 GCA_017642885.1 Henriciella sp.
CAAGACCGTACCAGACCAAGGCATGCCGAAACGTCAAAAAGCCCTTGCAACGCAGGAGCCATCCACACAAGACATTATACAATCTGTTTCGCTTCAGCGATTTGTCTGGACCTGATGATCAAGTAAACGGCGAAGCCTGTCGCGACACCTGGTACGAGTGAGAGCGGTATTGCGATCCAACCATGTCGGATGCCGAGCGAGCTGCGCTCATGAAGTATCCATACGATGAGAATGACGCCGCAAATAATGACATCCAACGAATAGCCGCTGGAAAATGGGTTTACGAACCCTGCCGCAAAAGCTCCGACGACATCTCCGGTCTCTAGCAATGGTGGAATGACGATGAAGCAAAACGCGATGGCGAAGGCCGCTCCAAGTCCGATGGTCGTGATCTCAAATACTTTTGTTGGCATGCTCGCCTCCTGAGTTCAGACTCTAGCTGCCCCAAAACTGATTGTCGCCCCAGTCGCCTTGAAATCGCTGCCGGCGTCGACGCGGTCGTCAGGATAACGCCCCAACCCATCAAATCCTCCCTCCGCAACGGCCTTTTAGACCACATCAAAATTTTTCAAGAAAAAACTGATCCACTCCCGTATCTCGCCCGTAAACAATTATGAACACACCCTTAACGGGCACGGGAGATGGACATGACCGCCGCAACACAGAGTGGAAATGCCGATCGACGCTTCGTCAGAAAAGCGATGAAGGCACCAATGTTGGAAGCTGAGCACGAGCTCAACCTGGCGCGGCGATGGCGCGAACAGGATGATGAAAACGCGCTCCACGAATTGACCACGGCTTATATGCGCCTGGTCATCTCCATGGCCTCGAAGTTTCGGCATTATGGGTTGCCGCTGTCAGACCTCGTACAGGAAGGTAATGTCGGGCTGATGCAAGCTGCCGCGCGGTTCGAACCTGCCCGCGAAGTGCGCTTCTCGACTTATGCCGCGTGGTGGATCCGCTCTTCAATCCAGGATTACGTTCTGCGCAATTGGTCGATTGTCCGCACCGGCACGACCGCGGCGCAGAAATCGCTCTTCTTCAACCTTCGCCGCCTGCGCGCCAAGATCGATGATACGGGCGACGCAATAATGACCGCGGAGAACAAGAAATGGGTGTCCGAGCATCTTGGGGTCCCAGAACGCGATGTTGAGACTATGGCCTCGCGACTGTCAGCGTCCGATCGGTCGCTCAATGCACCGCTCGCAACAGACGGCGACGCCCAGTGGCAGGACCTGTTACCTGACGAGAGCGCCACACCGGACCAGATCGTTATGGAAGAGCGCGACAATGCCAAACGCAGAGAATGGATCGCTGAGGCGCTTCAGGTTCTAAACGATCGCGAAACCCTGATCATCACAGAGCGGCGCCTGTCAGAAGATACGGTGACACTGGAAGTGCTCGGTAAGCGGCTCGGCATCTCCAAGGAGCGGGTGCGCCAGATCGAACACCAGGCGCTAAACAAGCTGCGCAAAACCCTGACGAAAATCGTCGGTGATCCCAATAAGGCGGGTCTGATCCCAGCTGTATAATCCCTAGTTCAAACCTTTCCGCAGGTTCGTGAGGCAATCCCTTGCGAACCTGTTTTTCTATTCCCACATGAAGGTCAGACGGGTCGCTGCTGAGCGGGGCCCGTGACAACAGAAACCTTCTCCGTGCGATCCAGGATCGGCGGACCATCTGCCTTTGAAAGGGGATAGCGAATGAATTTCGACACCTATACCGAACGCGCGCAAAGCGTCCTGCAAGCCGCGCAGACCATGGCCTTAGCCAACTCGAACCAGGTCTTCACCCCAGAACACATTCTCAAAGCAATGCTCGATGATCGCGACCAGCTGGCTGCGAACCTGATCCGGGCTGCGGGCGGACAACCTGAGAAAGTCGCGCAATTGCTGGACGAGGCCTTGCGCGCCATCCCAAAAGTGAGCGGCGGGCAAAGCGGTCTTCGGCTCGATCAAAGCACGGCGAAACTGTTCGCCGATGCCGAGGCCGGCGCCAAGAAAGCAGGCGATAGCTTCATCACGGTAGAGCGGATGCTGATCGCGCTCGCCGGACTGCAGAGCTCAAAAGCCGCTGACGCCCTGAAATCAGCCGGCGTCACCGCTAACCTGCTGGAAGCTGCAGTGACGCAGCTACGCCAAGGTCGAACCGCCGACAGCGCCAATGCTGAGGAAGGCTATGAAGCGCTTAAGAAATATACACGTGATCTGACCGCCGATGCGCGCTCCGGCAAGCTCGACCCTGTGATTGGCCGGGACGAAGAGATCCGGCGCGCCATCCAGGTCTTGTCTCGCCGCACCAAGAACAACCCTGTCCTGATCGGTGAGCCCGGTGTGGGTAAGACCGCGATTGCAGAAGGTCTCGCGCTGCGGATTATCGACGGCGACGTTCCAGAAAGTCTCAAGAACAAACGATTGCTCGCGCTCGACATGGGCGCCCTCATCGCGGGCGCAAAATTCCGCGGCGAATTTGAGGAGCGCTTGAAGGCCGTATTGAAAGAAGTCGAGCAAGCCGAAGGCGGCATCGTCCTGTTCATTGACGAGATGCACACCCTGGTTGGAGCGGGCAAAACGGATGGCGCGATGGATGCGTCCAACCTTATCAAGCCAGCTTTGGCACGCGGGGAGCTGCATTGCCTCGGCGCGACGACGCTGGATGAGTATCGCAAATATGTTGAAGGCGACGCCGCTTTGGCTCGACGCTTCATGGCTGTCTATGTGGATGAGCCGACGGTTGAGGACACAATCTCTATCTTGCGCGGCCTGAAAGCCCGCTATGAGGCACATCATGGTGTGCGCGTCAGCGATAGCGCGATTGTCTCGGCTGCGACGCTTTCCAATCGTTACATCACCGATCGGTTCCTGCCGGACAAAGCCATCGACCTGATGGACGAGGCTGCGGCTCGCTTGCGTATGCAAGTCGACTCCAAGCCGGAAGAACTCGACGAGATCGATCGGCGGCTTCTGCAGCTGAAAATTGAGGCTGAAGCGCTCAAGAAAGAGAAAGATGATGCCTCCAAGGAACGCCTGAAAACGATCGAAGGCGAGATAGCGGACCTGCAAACGCAATCGGATGAACTGACCACGGCCTGGGCCGCGGAAAAGGACAAGCTGAAAGGCACCGCGTCCGCAAAAGAAGAACTCGACCGGGCCTATGCTGAAATGGCGGAAGCTCAGCGTGCGGGTGATCTTCAGAAAGCCTCCGAGCTGAAATTCTCTGTTATCCCAAACCTCGAGAAACGCATCGCCGATGTTGAAGGCAGCGAAGATACGGCCAGCGCAGATGGGCTGGTCTCTGAAGTCGTACGGCCAGATCATATCGCCGCCGTTGTCAGCAAATGGACGGGCATTCCGGTCGACAAGATGCTGGAGGGCGAGCGCGAAAAGCTGCTCCGAATGGAAGATGCCTTGCGGGCGCGCGTGGTCGGACAAGACGATGCGCTTCAGGCGGTCTCGAACGCGGTTCGCCGCGCCCGGGCAGGCCTGCAGGACCCGAACCGACCGATCGGATCATTCCTGTTTGTTGGCCCAACCGGTGTCGGTAAAACCGAGCTCACCAAGGCGCTCGCGGAATTCATGTTTGATGATGATAGCGCCGTTCTTCGCCTCGACATGTCGGAATTTCAGGAGAAGCACTCCGTGGCACGCCTGATTGGCGCGCCTCCGGGATATGTCGGCTATGATGAAGGCGGCGTCCTGACCGAAGCCGTACGACGACGTCCATATCAGGTCGTCCTGTTCGACGAGGTTGAGAAAGCGCATCCTGATCTGTTCAACACCTTGTTGCAGGTCCTCGATGACGGCCGTCTGACCGATGGCCAGGGGCGGACTGTCGACTTCAAGAACACCGTCATCATAATGACCTCCAATCTCGGCGCAGATGCGATTGCCAGTGGCGATGAAGGCGATCTGAGTCCCGCACAAACGGACGCGGTGTCAGCTGCAATCCGCGCGCATTTCCGCCCGGAATTCATCAACCGGATTGATGAAACCGTATTCTTCAAGCGCCTGGGCCGCGGCGAAATTGATCATATTGTCGACATTCAGATCGGCCGCCTCGAAGGGCTCCTGAAGGATCGCAAGATGCAGATCAAACTGGCAGAAGGTGCCCGGCAATGGCTCGCAGATAAGGGTTATGACCCGATCTACGGCGCCCGGCCCCTTAAGCGCGTGATCCAGAAAGAGCTGCAGGATCCACTGGCGCGCTTGCTATTAGAAGGGCGCGTCCATGATGGCGAGACGATCAAGGTCGATGTCGACGGCGATAGCCTGACCATTAATGGCGTCCCGAACGACTTCGCCAAGGGTGCCTCGGCGCTGCACTAGGTAGTCCAGAGACACCGCGACAAGACTCCCTCGCGTTAAGCGGGGGAGTTCCAATCAATTCACCCAAAAGTTGAGACAACTGGCTAATGTAACTGGCCGAAACATCGCTCACCATGACCCCTCCAAATCATAAGGGCGAACGATGAAACAATTTCTTTTGGCGATTACGACACTCGGCATGGCGCTTTCCGCACAAGCGGTAGAGCGCGATCGCGTTTCAGCAAAAATTTCATACACGAAGCAACAATTGCAATCGGAGGACGGGGCGAACCAAGTCCTGACGAACCTGCAGATAAAAATACTGGAGGCATGTCGTGGCGAGAACGACTATCGCACAAAGTTAAAGGGGCACGTCGACCGTGAGTGTTTCGACCCGATGTTGGCGAATGCGATATCCAAGATCGACGCACCAAACCTCACCGCTGTGTACCACCAGCGCATAGAAGCGAGCGCTCAACGTGGCTCAATTGCCTTCTGATAGACATTTGGAGGAGGAAAGCGTTACGGTGCGGGCGGCGCGACGGAGGCTGTGACGATTGCGTCAGCTGGTTCTTCGCGTGTCGCCCGGATCGCATCGATCCGATCTCTCTCCACTTCGAAGACTTCGAAGATCTCGGGGTCCATGGCGAGTTTACGGCCGGTTGGCAGTTTCAACCGCATCGCGTCGACGGGTTTGCCATTCTTGTAGACTTCATAGTGCAAATGCGGCCCGGTCGAGGCTCCGGTCGAGCCGACATAGCCGATGATTTGCCCCTGGCGCACCGAGCGACCCGAGCGGACGCCTCGTCCATAGCGTGACATGTGCGCGTAAGCGGTCTTGTAGCCTTTGGAATGGCGGATGCGGACATATTTCCCATAGCCGCCATATCGACTGGCGCGTTCGACGACGCCATTGCCCGCCGCATAAATTGGCGTGCCGGTTGGCGCGGCGAAGTCAGTCCCTTTGTGCAGGCGCGTATACCCGCTGATTGGGTGACGGCGCTTACCAAAGCGCGAGGACAGACGCGCCCCGTTAATCGGGGTCTTCATAAGAAACTTTGTCGAGCTTTCGCCATTAGCCTGGAAATAGTCAGTGACTTTTTCGTCTGGCGTTGTGAAGCGATAGAAAGACTTGCTCACGGCTTTCCCGTTCAGGGATGCGTAGAGGACATCGCCGCGGCGTATAACGTTGCCGCGCTCATCCATCAGAACATCGAAGACCATCTCAAACTCGTCACCCGGATGGACTTCACGCTGGAAGTCGAGATCGTAGGCAAAGACTTGTGCGAAATCGACGACTTGCTGGTCTTCGGCACCGAGTTTCTGAGCGTCCTCATAAAGGCTTGTTTCAATTGAACCCTGAACGACGTACGGGGTCGGAATGAGTTGGGATTCGAGCGCAAAGCCGCGGTACTGGCCATCCGGCATACGCTTGGCCATGAGCCGGCGTCCTGGCTCGAGGTCAACGCTGAGCGCGTTTAGCGTGTCCCCGGAAACGTGGGCTTTCACTTCCAGTCCTGGCCGGACGCGGCGCGCATCCAACAAATCGGAATTGGTCAGGCTATAGAGTGCCTGGTGACCATGATTGCTCGGCAAATCGAGGCGATTGACGAGGTCCGACAAAGTCTCGCGACGCTTGAGCGTCGCGGGACGCACGTCCAGGGCATCTCCGAGACCGAAATCTTCAGGGTCGACAGGCAGGGAGGCAAGGCTTGCCGTGACCACCTCTTCAGCGGGCTCGATCTCAGGCGTCTCGGTTTCAAGCTCCAGCGTCAAAACCGTCACTGACGACAATCCGATCAGAGCGCCGAGAGCGAAGAGACTGCGTGTGCCTGCTGACATCGATTTCAACATTTTGCTCTTACTCCTGCAGACCATCGGCTCGAAAGTGAGGCTGCATCAACAACTTCCTGACGACAATCGTTCAAGAATTGTGCCGTTAAAGACTTAATAACCAGTTCTTTGCGGTGGCAAGATCTGATCGATCGGATCGAGATGTCTTTTCATTCATGATCAAGCCTGCGGCAATACGCGAACGAGATCGGATGCCGACATTGCTAGACAGGTCCGCTCAGAGGTTTATCTCACCTCTCATGCGAATGACCATACTCGTCGTAACCGCCGCAATCATCGGCCTTGGCCTCACGTTCTGGGGCGTGGCATCGATGTGGAGCCAGATGGGTGTGAACATGACGATGCATGGCTGGATCGCATACGGTCTGGGCATTGTTGTTAGCATAGCGCTGGCTGGTGGATTGTTTTTTCTGACCTTCAAGAGCGCCCGCGATGGATATGATGATATTGATCGCCCAGAAGACCTAAACGAATAATCACGTCACAAGCCGACGAATCGGCTAGATAGGGAAGATTGAATCTTCTGGGGTTGAGAAATGATCGAACCGTCCCGCTTAGCTGCCTTTATTGCGTCGCGCATCTGTCACGACCTGATTTCGCCCGTCGCATCGGTGAATTCAGCGCTTGAACTGCTCGAAGAGCCCGGCGACCCGGAAATGAAGGCGCAGGCCGAACAACTCTTGCAGAACGGGGCTGAATCCGCTGCCGCACGCATTCAATTACTGCGCTACGCCTTCGGATCGGCGGGATTGTCAGACACGGCTGCTGATCGGCATGAAGTGCGCCAAATCGTCGAGGGTTTCATGGAAAGCCACAAGCCGAGCGTCGAGTGGCAAATCGAGACGGAGCATTTCAGTTGTGGCCATGCGCGGGTCTTGATGAACCTGGTCATCATGGCAACAGCCGCCATTCCACGTGGCGGGGTCGTCGCGCTGCGGGTGCACAATGAGCCGGACGGCCTGGCCGTCACTGCACAAGCAAAAGGCCCAAGGGCGCGCCTGTCGGACTTTGTGGAAGCAACGCTGGACGGAAATGTTCCGGAAGAAGGCTGGTCGGCGCGCACCATTCAGCCGCTTTTCACGACAATGGTCGCGAGCGACCTGGGCGGCACCATCTCTGCCACCGCTGAAGAAGAGTGCGTCACGTTCATGGCAAAGAGGCTTCGCGCCGAAGGCTAACTGACTGTTAAGTAAAGACCGACCATACTGCCCCTTGCAATTTCTGGTTGGTACTCATGAAACACTGTCTGATCGTTGATGATTCCCGCGTTGTTCGCACGGTTGCGGGCCGTATCGTAAAAGACCTTTCCTTTTCGGTTTCAGAAGCTTCGGACGGCGCCCAGGCGCTGGAAATGTGCCGTGCTGAGATGCCCGACGCCATTCTGCTGGATTGGAACATGCCGGTCATGAATGGCCTGGATTTCTTGCGCGCGCTGCGCCGCGAAGAGAAGGGCCAGGACCCGGTTGTTGTTTTCTGCACCAACGAAAACGATTCCGAGCATATCAGCGAGGCCATCCGCGCTGGCGCAAATGAGTACATTATGAAGCCGTTTGACGCGGATATCGTCGAAAGCAAATTCGCAGAAGTCGGATTGGTCTGAAGCAATTTCTTAATAAAATTGCCGTTCTTAGTAACCTTTGAGCGTCTCCTAGGGTCCACCTGAATATGCAAGAAACTACTTTCAACGAACTTGCAGATCTCGCCCTCCGCCAGAGTGGGCAAAACATCCCCGCGTCCAAGTCTTATCTTCTTGAAGCGCGCCTCAGCACCATTGCGCGCCGGGAAAATTTCGCAACGCTTGATGACCTGGTTCATTGCCTGAAGGCCCGCCCCAATCCACGATTTGAACAGGAAGTTGCGGCGGCTTTGACCGGAAAATCAACGCAATTCTTTGGCGATCGCGAGCTGCTGGACAAGATTGTCGGGCAAGCGCTCCCGAAACGATTGAGCCATTCCAAAACTGGGCGCTTGCGCGTTTGGTGCGCTGGCGTTTCTACCGGGCAAGAGGCCTGGTCGCTCGCCATTTTGCTGCAAGAAGCCGTCGGATCGCCTCTCGCGAAAGCAGAGATTGAAATTGTCGGTACTGATCTGTCCACGCAATGTATCGAAACCGCGAAACAAGGCATCTATGGCCATTTCGACGTCCAGAAAGGCCTGTCGATCCACCGGTTGATGACCAATTTCGATCGCCGCGACAATGGCGACTGGTCAATCAAATCAGAGCTTCAAACCGCCGTTAGCTTCCGTCGACACAATCTGCTGGAATCCGGGCGCGACCTTGGCCAATTTGATATCATCATGTGTTGCAATGTCCTGAACGGACTGGCCCCTGGCGCGAAACGTCAGGTTGCCGAGACGTTCAGCGCCCACTTACTGCCAGAGGCCTTCCTGTTTGCAGGAACCGGCGAAAACCTGGCCGGTCTCTCAGACGCCATCAAACCTTCGCGCGAGCTGCGCGGCGCGTTTGAGCGCGATGTTTCGAACAAGAACACAGCGGCCGCATAAACGGAGATCCGAATGCGGAATTGTTGCGGAGCAACAGCAATTGTGAGACACTTGATCAGCTAAACGGAGGGAAAACCGATGGGATTTGGCGAAGCAGTACGAACTTTTTTTCAACGCTACACAGACTTTCAAGGGCGCTCGCGTCGATCTGAATATTGGTGGGTGATTCTCGCGCTGATCATATTCTTCGGGATCGGTGGCGCGCTTGCCGTCGTCCTGGGCGGGGTCGCAGGCGGCGGAGATATGAACCCAATCGGAATGCTTCTGATCGGGATTTTGGGACTCGCCTATTTGGCGATCATTATTCCGAACATCGCGCTCATGGTTCGGAGATTCCACGACCTCAATCAGACAGGATGGCTGGTGCTTGTGTTCATCCTTCTTGGCATCATTCCACTGGTTGGGATGCTCGCCAGCTTGGCGCAGATCATCTGGTTCGCGATGCCCGGCACAGTCGGCCCGAACAAGTATGGCGCTGACCCCAAGGGCGGTCATGATGTTGGCGTCTTTAGCTAGGCGGTCCAACCGGTTCAATTCGTGCACCCGCTGGCTGACGGCTAGCGGGTGCATTTCATTTGAGGGTCTGATATAGGCGCGAGCATGAAAGTTGAGCTCGATCTCTCCAAACGCCCTGACGCGGCGCCCGCTCCAAAATCGCTGGCGGGCTTGTCTTTGCCTGCGTTGAAGGCGGAAATGGAAGCCTTTGGTGTGCCGCCTAAGCAGGCGGGCATGCGCGCCAAACAAATTCGCCGCTGGGCGCATCATATGGGCTGCCAGGACTTCATGGAAATGACCGACGTAGCTAAGGATCTGCGTGAACAGCTTAGTGAGTCCTATCACCTCGAGCGTCCGGAAATTGCCGACCATCAGGTTTCCGTCGACGGCACGCAGAAATGGCTGACCCGCTTTCAGCCGGGTGTTGAGGGCGAAAGCGTCTTCATTCCCGATGTCAGCAAGACTGGCGCACTCTGTGTCTCCAGCCAGGTGGGGTGCACGCTCAATTGCACCTTCTGCCATACCGGCACCCAAAAGCTCGTCCGCAATCTGACGGCGCAGGAAATCGTCGCTCAGATCCTGATTGCACGCGATGAAATCGGTGAGTGGCCCGCCAGCATGGAAAATCGGCGGCTGACCAATATCGTCTTCATGGGCATGGGTGAGCCGCTCTACAATCTGGATAATGTCGCAGAAGCAATCGATACGATTAGCGACGGAGATGGCATCGCCATTGGTCGTCGCCGGATCACGGTTTCGACAGCAGGCGTTGCGCCCAAGATCCCGGAGCTTGGCGCGCGCACCGGTGCTATGCTCGCCATTTCACTGCACGCCGTACGCGATGATTTGCGCGACGAGATCGTGCCGATCAATCGCAAATATGATCTGCAGACCCTGTTCGAGGCGATCCGCGCCTATCCCGAGCTTGGCAATTCCAGACGTGTGACGTTTGAGTATGTCATGCTGAAAGGCGTCAATGACAGTCTCGCCGAAGCGCGGGACCTGGTAAAATTGCTGCGGGGTGTACCCGCAAAGATCAATCTGATCCCGTTCAATCCGTGGCCTGGTAGCCCTTATGAATGCTCAGATTGGGAAACGATCGAAGCTTTCGCCAAAGTGGTCAATCGCGCCGGTTATGCGAGCCCCATCCGCACCCCACGCGGACGCGATATATTCGCCGCCTGCGGACAATTACGCTCCGAAAGCGTGAAGAAGTCAGCAGCAGAGAAGCGCCGCGAGGCCCTCGCCCAGGCAGAGTAGCCTTACTCAGAGCGGCTGCGCCCCGCGGACAAGACGTCCCGGCTTGGCGCCCGTCGCTTCCCCATGTCGCTGGATCACCTGCCCCGCCACCACAGTCGCATCATAGCCATCTGCATGCTGCATTAGCCGACGTCCGCCTGCTGGTAAATCGCGAACGATATGCGGCGTGTGTAATCGCAATCCATCATAGTCGATCACGTTGAGGTCCGCGCGGTACCCCGGTTGCAGGACGCCACGATCTTTCAGACCAACCCAGGCCGCCGTATCGCGGCACTGGCGTTTGATCAGGAACTCGAGCGGCAGTTTCTCACCGCGCGTGCGGTCACGGGTCCAGTGAGTGAGCAGCGTGGTTGGAAAAGAGCCATCGCAAATCATTCCAACATGCGCGCCGCCATCCGAGAGACCTGGCAGACTGGCCGGGCTTTCAAGCATGGTTCTGACCGGGTCGAGGCTGCCATCCGCATAATTCAGGAACGGCAAATAGATCATTCCTCGGCCTTCATCGGCCAGCATCAGATCCAGCACCACGGCTTCCGGGCTCGTGCCGCGGGCGCGCGCGACCGCCGCCACGGTTTTGTCTTCTGACGGTTCATAGTCCGGCGGATCACCCAGCACGAACATCTTACCAAAGTTGCGCAAGATGGATTTCACGAACGGGTTGTCAGCATCGGGTTCATCGTCCAGCAGGCGCTGCCGAAACGTCGGGTCGCGCAACATCTGAACACGCGCTTCAAACGGCTCCTGCGCGATAGATTGATAGATCGGATGCCCGGAGAACGGGTTCAGCGTGAGCTCAAGGCCTAATAGAACACCCACTGGACGCGGCCCGACTTGCGCACGCATATCCAGGCCCGACGCCGCCGCAGCTTCGATCTCTGCCAGCAAGTGTTTCCAGCCGTCGGGAGCGACATCTGCCTGCGCCAGTGAGACCGAAAGAGGTCGACCGGATTTCTCCACCAACCGACGGAGCATGGCCGCTTCTTTCTGGGGATCGTTGAAGTCAGAGACGAACTGCAACACGCCTTTGCCCGCCTCCCCCAGCGCCATGGCGATGCCGGTCAGCTCCTTTTCGGAGGCTGTAAGCGTTGGCGTTGGCTGGCCATCTGATGTGCGATGGTTCAGCGTACGCGAGGTTGAAAATCCGAGAGCCCCTGCCTCAACCGCCGCTTTGGCGAGCGCCGACATCGCCGCGATGTCCGCGTCTGTCGCGTCTTCACGGTTCGCACCGCGATCCCCCATTACATAGACCCTGAGCGCCGCATGCGGCAGCTGCGCACCGAAGTCGATATCGAAGGCACGGTCTTCCAGGCTGTCGAGATAGTCTGGAAAACTCTCCCAGTTCCACGGCAGGCCCTCGGCGAGCACGGGAAAAGGAATATCTTCCACGCCCTCCATGAGACGAATAAGCCGATCATGATCTGAGGTGCGAACCGGCGCGAAACCGACGCCGCAATTCCCCATAATCGCGGTTGTTACACCATGATTGGACGACGGCGACAGCGCATCGCCCCAGGTCACCTGTCCATCATAATGCGTGTGAATGTCGACAAAGCCGGGGGTGATCAGCTTGCCCTTAGCGTCGATTTCCTCAACACCCGCATCGGAAACGTCTCCTACCTCGACAATGCGACCGTCATTGATCGCAAGATCGGCGTCCCGTCCAGGGGTTCCGGATCCATCGACGACAAAACCGCCGCGGATCACGAAATCATGCTTGGCCATACGCGCCTCCTCGGTGAATTTGCAGAGTGTGCCAGCGCAATGGCGACTGTCAAACTTATCGCACCGAGAGCGTCACCGCAGACCGAGCTTTTTCAGCGGTGACCCAATCGATCCAGACACCATTGCCGCCAGAAGTTGTGGTGCAGGCCAAAGCTTGCTGAGCGGCGCCGCCAGCCAGTCCCGCAACCATGGCAGGATCTGACTGTCGCCTTGATACACAGGCGTGAACAACCAGGTCATGACCTGATACAGGCGGACATGCCCTCGTCGAAGCTTGAGATAGGTCTTGAGCGCATCACTGATATCGGATGTCTGAGAGATCGCCTGTGCCAACGCCCACGCATCCAGCAGCGCCATATTCGCCCCTTGGCCGAGTTGAGGCGATGCAGCGTGCCATGCGTCACCGATACGGACAAAACTCCGGCCAATGACAGGATGCTTCGACGTGTGGTGGCGATACCGGGCAAAGGTCAGGTCATCATGCTCCTTGAAATGCACGAGCAGCTCTTCCGTTTCGGGCCAAAGCGCGGCGGCGTCTCGCTTCCAGACCTCCAAAGGCGTCGTGCGCCAATCGGCTTCACGGTCAGCCCGGATCGACCAGAAATAGGTCAGCGTGTCCTGGCCGTCTAAGGACAACCGACCAGACGGCATAACACCGGTCATCTGCCTTGCGTTCAAGTAGCGCTGCTCCAGGGCGGCGGCGTCAAACGGCCCATCCTTCGGCCAGGGCAGGGTCGCCCAAAGCGCCCCATAGGGCAGGTCCACACCCTGGTCTTCCGGTGTCAGATTAGAGCGGGCACCATGGGCAAAGACAACCAGATCCTGACCCATGACCCGCTCACCACCCTCAAGAGCCAGGTCCGGGATCGACGGGTCGACGTCTACCACCGGGACGCCCAAAACGAATTCAACGCCCGCATCTGTCGCCGCCCGGTAGAGCGCCTCGAAAATCAAGCCGCGCTGCACGCCGAGCCCGTAGACCTCGTTTTGCCACTTGGCATAGCGAACATCGAGCACCGGGCGCATGGACGGGGTTGTGAGCCCCCACAAGCGCTCGATCCGCGTGCCGAGCGCATCTATCTCCCGTCGCAGTCCAAGCTCCTGCAGCACCGCTAGGCCGGTCTGCTGCAACATCAGGCCCGAGCCAATCGGCTTTGGCGTTTCGAACTGATCGAAGATTTTGATTTGGTGCCCGGCGCGGGCGAGAAATGTTGCCAGCGCAAGTCCGCCAATTCCGGCCCCAGTAATGGCAATATTCAGCGGCTTACCCATGCGACCACCCTGCGACGCTGCACGATGATTGTCACCGGGGAAAAAACTTCCTAACTCAAGGCCATGACCCATTCGATCAAAATGCTCATCGCTCAGCTCAATCCTGTGGTGGGAGACATCAAAGGAAACAGAGCTCTAGCGGAAGCGGCGCACGCCGAAGCCACCGCAAAAGGCGCGGACTTGGCTGTGTTTTCGGAGCTGTTCATTCTCGGCTATCCAGCTGAGGACCTGGTGCTGAAACCCGCCGCGGTTGAGCATTCCATGGCCGCGATTGAGGCGCTTGCGGCCCTCACCAAGGATGGCCCGTCTATGTTGATTGGCTCGCCATGGGCCGAAGAGGGCAAGCTCTACAATTCGATCCTCCTCCTAGAGGGTGGAGGTATTCGCACACGGTATGACAAACGCGAGCTGCCGAATTACGGCGTCTTCGATGAAAAGCGTATCTTCGACGAAGGCGAAGGCGCGCACGAAACGGTTGAGATCAATGGCATTCCAGTGGGCCTCGCGATCTGTGAGGACATCTGGTACGACCGCGTGCCCGGCGCCGTGGCTGAGGCGGGCGCAGAAGTCTTGTTGGTGCCGAACGCCTCGCCGTGGCGGCGTACCGTCAATGTAGAGCGTCACACGACCTTCTCAGCCTGGGCCAAGACCGGCGTGCCCTACCTGTTCGTCAATCAGGTGGGCGGCCAGGACGAGCTGGTTTTTGACGGGGCGTCCTATGCGGTCGACTTTGATGGCGCAGAGCACCAGCTCCTCGGCGATTTTGTCAGCGGCACCGCCATCGTCACTTACAATGGCGAAACGCATAGATTTGAGCCTGCCGACGCGCCGGCCAAGCTGACCAGCGGCTGGGAAGCGGAATACCGCGCCGCAACGCTGGCGCTTGGCGATTATGTCAACAAGAACCGCTTTCCCGGTGTTGTCCTCGGTATGTCGGGCGGCATCGATAGCGCCCTCACCGCAGCCATAGCCGTCGATGCTCTTGGCCCTGAGCGGGTCTGGTGCGTGATGATGCCGAGCAAGTATACCTCCTCTGAAAGCCTCGAAGACGCCAAGGCCTGCGCCGAAGCGCTCGGCGTGCGCTATGACTCGATCAATATCGCACCGGGCGTCGATGCGATGGATGACATGCTGGGCACCGCCTTTGCCGAAACCCAGCCGGACACGACGGAAGAGAACATCCAGTCCCGCCTGCGCGGCGTGACGCTGATGGCGCTCTCAAACAAGTTTGGCCACATGGTGGTGACGACGGGCAACAAGTCCGAAATGGCGGTCGGCTATGCAACGCTTTATGGCGATATGTGCGGCGGCTACAATGCGCTGAAGGATTTCTACAAGACCGAGGTCTTCGCCCTGTCGCGCTGGCGCAATAGCGCGGTTCCGCTCGGCGCGCTGGGCCCGGACGGCGAGGTGATCCCAGAGCGGATCATCACCAAACCGCCAAGCGCGGAGCTGCGCGAAGACCAGAAAGACGAGGACTCCCTGCCGCCCTATGACGCGCTGGACGACATCCTGCGCGGCCTGGTCGACCTGGAAGAAGACGTTGAAGACATCCTCGCCCGCGGCCATTCCGAAGCCACCGTCCGCCGCATCGAGCACTTGCTCTACATCGCCGAATACAAACGCCGCCAGGCCCCACCGGGGGTAAAGGTCGGCTCAAAGAATTTCGGCCGAGACCGGCGGTACCCGATCACCAACCGGTTCCGGGATGATTGAGGGTTAGGGATTCGATAGCAGCGCAAACAGCTGCTTTCGGCGTCAAAGCGGATATAGGCGAGCGTCTTAAGTCGCCCGATACTGTTGAAAAACTCCGAGTCAAAGTGGTCGAATTCTGATTCAGTGATTTTCGTGCAGATCGAGGAGATGCGCGATGATGGGACGATTGGAAGAAGACGGTGCAAAGCTGTTCTATGAGTTCTCACTGGATGAGATGGTTCCGGCAGATCATTTGCTGCGCAAAATTGGCCGCTTCCTCGATTTCGATGACATCCGGGCGCACCTAAAGCCCTTCTATAGTCACACGGGCCGCCCATCGGTTGACCCGGAACTTATGTGCCGGATGCTGATCGTTGGATACTGCTATGGCATCCGATCGGAGCGGCGCTTGTGCGAAGAAGTTCATCTGAACCTCGCCTATCGATGGTTTTGCAAGCTTGGCATTGAAGACAAGGTCCCGAACCACTCAACTTTTTCCAAAGCACGTCATGGCCGGTTCCGTGAGAGTGACTTGTTTCGGAAGCTGTTCGAGCAAGTCGTGTTGAGCTGCATGTCCGAGGGCTTGGTCAAAGGCGAGGGCTTTGCGGTTGATGCCAGCCTGATCCGCGCGGATGCGAGTGAAGACCGCGCTGTTGAGAAGGGCGAGCCTGTTGACTGGTCAGACCCAAAGATCGCTTCGCGCCCGGTGACAGAATATC
>JAEPOM010000036.1 GCA_017642885.1 Henriciella sp.
ATATAGGACGCCGAAGAACATCGGATCAAAAGGTTGCTGAAATCAGCCGCGAGTTTTTCAACAGAATTGCCCTAAAACGGACGCTCGGAGTACCCATATGCGTGCAGATGATCTTCACTCGCTTCGTTCTATCTTGGAGGGTCAATCTTGATGGTCAGCGAATCTGGTTGGAACATATTGCCTGCGAACGAGAGTTGGACGCCGCTATGCGTCGTCATTAAAGGCTCATAATCCACGGAAAAAAGGTTGCCAGCGAATCTAAGCTTGAGTGGCATCTCCTGGCGCAGCTGGTTGACCTCAGCCTCATTCATCTGCGCCAATTCGCCAATCAAGATAAAAAGGGGATCAAAAGCACCTGGCTCGCCATTGGCCCCCATGGTCGCAAGGACGGTACCTGGCGCGAATGGACCGCCCTCAAGATTGGTGATGAGGCCGAAGTTTTCGGTTTGAGAGAATTTCCCGGAGCACATTTGGATTCGTGCACCTTTCAGGTCTCCAGTCGGACTTGATTCGATGCTTTCCTTGTAAAAAGCGCAGTGGTTTGAGGCTTGATCGCGAAACTGGGCGATCAAGGCTGTTCTTTCATCTGTACCTGGGGCCTTTGATGGCGTGGCCGCCACCTCTGCTTCGGCTGATTGCGCAGGCGCTGCATCTACTTCGGCTGTGGCAACGTCGCTATCCTCAATCGTAGAGTGACTTTTATCCGGCTGTTCGCCAGATCCACAAGTTGCCAATAGTGGAAAGGCGCAGGAAGAGACGATGATTTGACTTAGAGTCTTTAGCTGAAACATTATTTGGTCCCCAATCAATTGAATTCAGAATTCCCGAGAATTAGCCTCACTAGGATATGCGTCAAGCTGTTCGTTTCCCACGGCTAGAGCACCGTCTCAATCGTTCTATCAGATGCTCTAAGTCGCTATTTTGTATTACTTTTCAAAGACTAGGATTTTCTCGCGCCCAATGGCGTCGAGCGTGAAATCGCCGCGGGTCAGCCTTTGCCCTCGTTCAACAACGGCCAAGAAATCGTCTTCGCTGAAGCCGAAGCGGTCTAGGAGTTTTAAGACCTGTTCTCGGTCATTGGCGGCATGCTTGATCTCAAGCCACACCATAGATTGCGAGCCGTCATCTTCGGTTCGGGTCGTCATATATGCCAGGCGGCGTCCACAATTCATTCCGATACCCGGATCGGGATTAACTGGGTCACACTCCAGACCGAGAGTTGATTGCACCGCCGAGCGGACCGCATTCGCGTCCACGGGAGATGTTAATGTGCCAGAGCCGCTACATGCGGCCAAACTCAAAGCGCCAAGCGCAAAGATAAGTTTCTTCATTGTGATTATCCATTCCGTGTATCTGAATTATGCGCCGAGTTCGCGCAGCAAGGATTCTTGAACCGCCTTGGCGCCTGGATCTAGCTCAGCACCGGAAACCTTTTCCCGTAGTGCGGAAACGAGCAGTCCACGCCACTTTTTGATCCGACCTCTAAGAACCATAGCGCCAAACAAATTGAAGAGCGTCACAAACCCCAACCCGATAATCGCCAGAACCCACAGGCCAACTTCGTATTGCGCTTGCTCATTGTATCGCAACGCGAACTCCGACGTATTGTTTATTTTCATGACGAACAGGACGATTGCGACGACCGTGATCACCGCGAAAATTTTCCATATCGGTAGGAACGAGCTCCAATTCTTTTCTACCTTTTTGAAGAAGGCCGAAACTTCTTCCAAATCTTCGCCTTCAAAAGTCGCTTTGCCTTTCGAAACGTCAATGAACAGCTTGTTGAAATACATATGGCGCTTGGATTTCCCCATTGCTCGGGATTTAGCCGTCATGAAATGAGCCCCCACTGATTGTGCCTGCCGACTGTTCTCCGTGTCTCGAGACCGAATCAATTCACTCGAGACTGTTCATTTTGAACAACAAAAAACAGAATCTTGGCAAGAGGATCAAGCCATTTTTTGTCCGTTAGAAAACGTGGCAGATACATCCACAGGTGTGAGTGCTGCTGTCCGTCTCGTCGCCAACCAGTAGTGGTTTGAACGTCTTGAGTTCGCCCCTGCATTGCTACTCGTCAAAGCTCCAATGCCTCGGAAATCTGAAGAGCATCTTCCAGCTCAATGCCGAGATATCTGATTGTGCTTTCGATCTTAGCATGCCCAAGAAGCAGTTGGACCGCTCGTAAGTTTCCGGTGTTTCGGTAGAGCTGAGCAACCTTCGTTCGCCGCAGCGAATGTGTTCCATAATCTGAGACCTTCAATCCGATTTGACGAACCCAAGAGTCCACAATTCGATGATACTGCCGAGTTGAAAGATGCTCGCTTTTGCTATTCCGGCTCGGGAACAAAAAGTCATCCTTGCCTAATCCTACTTCTTGAACATGAGCGACTATAGACGTGGCGGTGAGTTTCGTGATTTCAAATTGGACCGGTCGTGACGTTTTGCGTTGTATCACCATCGCGCGCTCTCGGACCGATCCTGCGGAAAATACGTCCGATACTTTCAGACTGACGAGGTCGCAGCCGCGCAGCTTACTATCGATCGCAAGGTTCAGAAGAGCGAGATTTCGGATTTGGCCGAGCATTTCGAGGCGCGCTCGAATAGCCCAGACCTCGCGAGGTCTAAATGGACGCTTCTGCCCTCTCGGGGCTCCAGAACAAGACTTCACGTCGTTATCTGATGAGTGTTCAGCTTTAATTGGATTGGCTGGTGACATGGATTTCTCCCAAATCCATGCTTATGCGACTAGTGAGCCAATCCTATTACCGGTGTTCGCGATGACTGAGCACGCCCTAAAGCGGTCGCTCACAACGAATGTTTCAATTGGATAGCAGTGGAATCACTCACAGATATCGTTGAGAGCTGTGCGGGCCGCGTCACGAATTGATTGATTGGATGTTGTGACAGAGTAAGCGCGCGCAACACATTCAAATGTACAATCGTGGAAACCGAATATGTAATGATTGAGGTCCAACCAACGCTTAGGGTCATAACAATGGTGTACTGAATTAATTTTGGACAGCTCTTTGATCCAGTCAGAATTTTCGACTCTCATAGGCCGATAGGCCTCAAGACCTTTTCCATACAATGGGTGACCATGGAAGACTTCGTCATTAGGGGAGCCCATTTGGGTAGCTACGCAATAGTCAAAATGAACAGTGGCAACCGAATAAGTGCTTTTTGCATCAACGACTTGAACACTAGTGCCGTCTCCTGTCAGACCGCCACCCAATAAGAATACCAAAGCTGTTTTGTAATCGCTTTGCATGAGCATTGGTAAAGGTGCGCCAGTGTCCCATTGCACTGGGAAATCTAGGCCAACAGCGTAAGGTTGTCCTAGATTTTCTGCCAATGCTCGTTGTGCTTCCATAAGCGCGTTGTGCGATGCATTCCATTCTTCAATTTCACCGCCCACATGCTTAGTCGCAAGTGCTTGAACGGCCTTCTCCAACCGCAACTCTGCTTGCCGCAAAATGTCCCGCAAGGCTTGGGTATTTTTTCCGCTTGCCACTTGTCTAATTAAAATCCTAACGAAGCTATTTTTTGCTATCTAGAAATTTCTTACGCTCTTTCTGTCATACAAAAAAGACGTCAGCTCAGTGTCTTAATCTCGCCCCACTACGGTCGCTCATAGATTCCGAAAAGCGAGCAAAAGAAGTCATTAGCGCTTCGCATCATAAAGGAGTCACTCTAGCTCCTTTCTCATGGTTACCACTGACTTTGGCCTTAACTATCAACGCATGCCGCAAGCCTCAATGACGCTTGACCGGGAGCTGAAATTCAAGAACGCAAACCAAGCCTACTGCAAGGCAGTTGATCGCAAAAAGGAAGATCTGATCGGCTCTTATTTGTTCGATGCATTTCCCGATACAGCTGAACGCATCGAGCCGTTTCTTAGTGCATTGCGCAAAACCATGGATGGCGAGATCACTCATCTTAAACTACAGCCATACAAATTGCTGCTTGCCGACGGCCGCCTGGAAGACCGACTGTGGAACATCGAAAATCAGCCTCTTTATTCTACCGAGGGCGCTATCATAGGTGTCGTTCAATACTGCGAGGATGTCACCGAACGGGAGGCGCTTCGAAAAGAACGCGATCTGGTGGCTGCCGAACTGATGCATCGCGTTCGAAACACGATGGCCGTCGTCCAATCTGTTGCAGAACATACCATCCATACTTCGGGTTCACTGGATGAATTCCACAAAGCCTTTTCCGGACGATTGTTGGCGATGAGCCGGAACTTCACGATGCTCTCTGACGCAAACTGGTTGGGCTTGGACCTGGGAGCTGTTCTTCTTACAGAACTTGCGCCTTACCTAGAAAGCGACTCTGAACGTCTTCAGACCGATGGGGATGAGTTCACCCTCAGCGTGAAATCAACCAAGGATGCGGCTATGATTTTTCATGAGCTGGTTACCAATGCGCTGAAGTATGGGTTTTTGTCTGTCCCGAATGGCAGGTTGGCCGTTAGCTGGGATTTTGATGGCGACCACCTTAATGTCCGGTGGAACGAGACTGGCCTGGTGGATCTACGACCGCCCGAGAGGCATGGGTTTGGATTTCAGATGCTGGAGATGTATCCAAATCTAGGTCTCGAAAAGCGATTCGAAAAAGACGGTCTAAAGCTCAACGCAAGTATCCCAGCTAGCATTGTTGCTGGGCAGATTACATTTACCCAACCCGAGGCAGCTTAGCGACCTCAGACGGCATCTTGGCGAGCAATTGGAGACGTTAGTACGCGATTGTTTTATTTACAACGGCAGGCCGATCAGTTCAGTTCTACGATTTGTATTTCTCTGGTCTGACACTGCTCCAAGTCCAACATCCGGCCCTCCACCACTGCCGCGACATCGTCCGAATAATACAAGGCCTCAGGAATATCCTTGCGCACCGCGGCGTTAGAATCCGCAAACCCCGAAATCGTTGCATGTCGAATAGAAGGTTCGCCGAACTGATCGACAAACGCTGACTCCAAACCCGGAAGGTCTGCCTCATCCACTAGTATCCAAGTCAGGATCAATCGATCCTCGGCGAACACAAATTCAGCCAGCCGGGGCGAACCGAAATACTCGAAGCCGAAGCAATCGATTTGGGTGTGTCGCTCAACACCTGGTATTTGCGGCGGCTGAATCTGCTTAACATTTAACTCCGTACATTTGGGTTCCAGGTCTCGTGCGATGTCTGCTTCTGATGCGCCAAACATCAAACTTGAGGGCTTCTCAACTGAGATTGATGCGCACGCGACGATCGCGAGTGGCGCAATCAAAACGAAACCCAGTCTGAATTGCTTGATCAAACTCATCAATACACTTCTCCGTGGCTATGCGTGGTGACGTTAATGTAAATCACAATATTTGACGTGGTGACCATGGATATGCTTCTCGATGAATTTCGCTGTTTTCGAAATTGCTGAGAGGATGATTCCTGCAGTGAAAACAGGAGCTGAAGGTATCGATCACCGTCTGGTCGCTTTTCCAGTTTGCGGTCTTATCCGCAGTCATGTTCGGGCGACCAGATTGTTATTCAGCTAACTCAAAACTGTATAGCCGATGGCGAGCACAGCTCCCCAGGAGACGAGATAAACGGGTGTGCGGACGTAAGGTACGCCGAGCGTATAAACCGCAGCATGCGCCAGACGCGCAAAGAAAAACAACTGAGATAAGCCCCCAATTAACGCACCTTGGGCGTCTCCAACCAGCCAGGTCGCGGCGACAATGACCGCGATAAAGGCTGGCATTGTTTCAACCATGTTCAGATGCGCGCGTTGCGCGCGTTGAGCCCATAAAGGTGGCTCGGGAGCTGTCGCGGGAAAGCCCTCAGGATAGTTGTTGAGGAAGGTGGGCAGGCCCCACGAGAAGACTCGAGCAAGGATGTAAGGGGTCCATAGCAGTAGCGTCAGCATGCCGCTCAGCGTCAAATAGGTGTATGCAGTTTCCATAAGGTTCTCATTTCGTCAGGTGTAGTTCTGGCGGCCAGTGCCGATAGAATGGGAAGGGAAGGCCCCGGGCACTCGCCGCATGGGGAAAGGGCGGCGGCGCAAAGATGCACGGAAGCTCTAATGGGTGTGCAACAGAGCGCCGCTCGGCGCACCCGGGACCTAGTGGGTGGCTTCTACTTAGGAAGCGAACCCGTTGTGAATGGCTTCAAGCTTATTTCCGAACGGGTCACGAACGAAAGCGGTGTAGACGTCCTGCTTAGGGTATCCAGGACGTGGTCCTGGCGCCCCTTCGCACGTGCCGCCGCTCTTCAACGCGGCCTGGTGAAAGCGATCGACGGCACCCGGTGTTTCAGCTGTGAAGCAGATGTGGGTGCCGTTGCCAGTCGTAAACGGCGCACCATTTTCAGGCTTCATCAGCAGAAACTGAACCGCATCCTGTCCATAAGCAGCAAACGTTTCGGTGACAGCCAATTGATGGATGTCCAATGTACCCAGAACGTCGTTGTAGAACTCCGTCGCATTCGCGATTGTCGGAACGCCCAAGCTCAAATGATCGATAATGTTCATATGTGATCTCCATATGCCGGCCGACCCAGCTAATTAGCGTGGGTCGGCCGCCAATTTGCGCGGATTAAAGGTCTTTTGCGGCCGTGTGCTTGATATTCGTCCACTTCTCTTCAGCGGTTGAAATCGTTCCGGCCTCGTCCTTTTGATAGGCGTTGAAAATCTCTTCATTCAGGAAGACATAGAGCTTGCCATCACGCACATCCGCGAACTGCGGATCGCCATCGAACTTCTTACCAACTGAAACACCGAACGTGCAGAAACCGCCGTTCTGTGGTGTGTAATCTGCGGCATTGCGCTTGAATTTGCGCATGTTCGCTTCAGTCGAGAAGTAATAAGCCACGTCATTGTGGATGGCAGTGAATTCCGCGCGACCTTCGACACGGTTTCCGATGTCGATGAAGGCAACGGGGTCTACGCCGTGCAGTCCGAGCGGCGCGCCTGCGGCGGTTAGGCCGGGAGCAGTGTTGAACTCATCTGCAGCAAAAGCGGGGGTCGCCGCCATTGCACTGATCAAAGCCAGGGAGGCAATTGCAAGTGGTTTTTTCATCATTTTCTCCAGTAAGGTTTGGGTCGGTCTTGCCGACACAGGAGAAATTGATCAGATCGTACGTATTATCAATTCGACCGCCCGAATTCAGTATTATTGGTAAAACAATTGGGACGATTCGCAAATTAAGAGGCGGTTTGAGCGCGGTATGCCTTGGGTGAAATGTCGAATCGCGCGGAAAACGCCCGGCTAAACGCCGCTGCGGATTGATATCCGGCGCGATTGGAAACTTCCTGGATGCTGAATTGGTTTTGATCCAGCATCTCAAGTGACTTCTGCAAACGCCAATTGGCCAAGTACGCCATCGCGCTGACCCCCATCAACTGCGTGAACCGGTCAGAAAACCGGCTTCTGGACATGCCCGCGAGCGTCGCAAGTCGTTCCAACGTCCAGTCCTCTGCGGGATCGTTGTGCATTGCCGATAGCGCCCCACTGATTTGGCGATCTTGCATGCCGGCGACGATACTCCGCAAGGCATCGCTCTCAACAAGATTGGAGCGAAGAATTTCAATGAAAACAATCTCCGACAACCGAGTCACGGTCGCCGATGCACCCAGTTCGTTTGCGAACATGCGCCGGGTGATCAAACGCAGCGTGTCGTCCAGCCACGGTTCCGCTGGCCTGTCAGCAACGCGCAGATGCACCAGATCAGGAAGCGATGATAGTAGAGGGTGTTCAGCTTGCGGTCGGAAGTTGAAATGTCCGCAAACCATTTGCGTGGCGGCATTAGGCGCACCTTCGCCGACGACGAGAACGCCCTTTCCGTCATATGCGGCATCCTGAAGCACGGACTCCAATTGAGGCGCCTGAGTTGCGCCAGAAGCTGAAAGGACATGCTGACTGCCTTTTGGAATCAACGCCATATCACCAGGACCAAGGCAGATCGGCGACTTCCCCTCGACGGCGACATAACAGGTACCTTGGACCACCAGATGAAACCGCGCAGCTTGTCCATATGCTGGGACTGTCACTGCCCACGGGGCTGTAAAGTGCGTGCGGAAGTAGAGCGAGCCCTTGAGGTCGAGCGTGCGCATGATGTCGTCGATTAGGTCCATAAGTGATGGCATAATCTAAACGAATCGTCCTGTCAGGCGGGACGTATCGCAACTTTTCGTGAGGGAGGGGCTTTACTTAAAAGTTCATCGGAATGGTCTCAAACGCCTGCAATAATGGGTTGCAAGAGGGGCATGAGTGCCCACTCCAGGGCGTTGTCAAATATAGGTAGCATCCGGCCTGACGCTGAAAAGCGAGCAAAACCAGACATAAAGAAGAATGTTGAGTGAGATTTGGTTGGTGCGTCAACGGCGCTGATTGGCCCACCGGACGGGGGTAATTTCAGCTATTTCGATTATTTCGGTTATTGCGTTTATTTCGTATGTAGCCTATATACACACTAGTCAATTAGAGGAATTCATCCGCAGAAGGTGAACCAATCAATCGGAGCGTGAACCATGACCACATCAGGTGCCTACGCATTTGAATTAGGAGACTCTATTCCTACTGAAGACACTCAGTCTTCAGCAGCTCAATTGCGCGAAATTCTCATTGCCTACGAAAACGGCGAAGAGATCATCGTGCTCGATGAAGATAACCAACGCCAGCGCCTCGTCCTAGCCCCGCAGCTTTCCAAGTTGTTGCGCGACATACTCAGCCATATTGAAAAAGGCGAGGGGGTGACTTTTGTACCGAACTCCAAACAGCTGACGACCCAACAAGCCGCGGACATTCTGAACGTCTCCCGTCCGTTTTTGATCAAGCTCCTAGAGCAAGGACAGCTGGCTCATTCGAAGGTCGGCCGTCATCGCCGAATCGAAGCCGCTCACCTTTTTGCATACAAACGCATGCGTGATGCTGAACGTGATGCGGCTTTGGACAATCTCATCGGCAAAGACCGGGAGCTGTACTGAGGTCATGTTCGCTAACCGATACACTGCGCTCATCGATGCGAATGTTCTGGCCAGCGCTCCCAAGCGAGATCTGATCCTGACTTTGGCGCGTGCAGAGATGTATCGGTTTCGTTGGACCGGGCGAATTTTGGTTGAAACAGAGTCAGCTCTGGTTTCGATATTCCAGGACCGAGATTTTGACGACGCAGCAGCTCGAACAAGGGCTGCTGCTTCGATAACCGCGATGGTGGCCGCTTTTCCTGAGGCCATGATCGACGGAGATTTTTCAAATACTCCGATCTATGATGGCATTCCAGACCCAAAGGACCATCATATTCTTCATGCTGCGATCCGGTGTCAGGCATCTATGCTGGTAACGGACAACATTCGTGACTTTCCACCGGAGGTCCTCGAGCCCTACGCGATTGAAATCGCAACAGCAGATAATTTCATTGCAGATGCCATCGACCTAGACGCGGTGCGCGCCGCTGAAGCTGTAAAAGGACTGCGCGCGCGGCTGGGTAACCCTCCCATGGACGCCGAAACTCTGCTCGACCTTTGGGACACCCGCCATGGTCTGTCCCAGACGGTATCGCTCTTGCGCCCATTTCAAGGCCTGATCTGAGGAGTGTCATATGAACGACGAGTTTTCAGAAGAGCGCATCCAAGAGCTCGTGAAGCATGGCGAAAAAACACTCAATACTGCGAAGCTCATTACCAATTGGTGCGGCGAGGCTCGCATAACGCGCTCTGGCGGCCGCGGGTTGGTCGAAGCGATGTACAATGTTCCAATCGGACATTCAGGTGTAGGATGCGACCATGCTCGATCTGGCGGCTTGATGTGTTGGGACTTGGAAGAAGCTTTCCTAAACCACTATTTGAAAAACTGTAAAACCTGCAAGCACCGCAAGCCAGGTATCGGCACAGATATGCAGCCGATAATCGACAAGTTTGAAGCGTCGAGAGCCGCAAAAAAGGCAAAACAAGAAGAGCGGCAGAAATCAGAAGAAGAGGCCCTTCAGCGCCGACGCCATGAGCGCTCCGGCGTTTTCAGCCATAGTGATCCCACTGAAGTTGAGATCCGTAGCTTTCTCGACGAGATTGACGAAAGCGGTGACCGAGAAGCAAAACGAAGACTATTGGAGCTTGCCCGTCTCGCGCCAGAAGCTTTCTCCGGGAAGATCGCCGACTACTTTTATTCAGTCGCCACAGTCGATCAGGGGCGGTTGCAGTACATCGCCGCTGATGTCTTTCTCACGTTTTCAGACGACGTTGCAGCCAAGCTTGATGTCGCCCTCGCAACTTGCGGCTATGGATTAAGTGATCTTGTTGCCAACTTTCTAGAGGACAATGCTACAGCTATCCCACCTGATCAGGTCAAGCGCATCATTGGCCCAGTAGCTTATCGGGCTGTCTCATTCCGATCTGTTGGCAATTCATCCCGACCAGCCAACCCAACGCTTCTCCTCGCTTTAGCGGCGTCTCACCCGTCCGAGATCAAGGACCACCTTACAAATCTCCTTAACGAGAACGAAGAGCAAGATGTCGAGATCGCAGCCTGCATCATTACGAAGATCACATCCAAGCACCCGGAGCTGACCAAGCACTGTCAACGACCGATGCTTGCGAAGTTATTGAGACGCAGACATCTTTTGCCAGATCTCGGCGAACGCGGCATGAGTGAAGGATTGAATCGGCTGAGATCGGCTGCCGCTGCGCTATTCAACGCTGATCCGGAAGCTTGTGACGTGATCTTACGATCACTTGGCGAAGGCGCGGATGAAACAGCCATTGATGAGACAGCGAGAATTCACTCGGAAGTCCTGCGCACAAGTTTTAATGGGCCTGTTCTGGACGCCACACCCGCGCGTCGAATTGCATTTAAGAGATTGTTATGGGCCGCTGTTGGTAAAGTCGGTAAAACTGGTTTCGATGAAGCGACGCACTTTTTCTGGAATGCTGATTCTGCGCTGATAAATGTGGCTTCCGATGAGCTAGATGCGATTTTCGGTGCGGCGGCTCTGTTGAGCCAAGCTGATCAGAAACTTGAAAAGACATCATCGATAGAGACCCCGAAAACCGGACTTGATTTGCTCACGTTGCAGACGTCCCGCAACGCAATAGATCGATTGCAAGGTGCGCTCATTCAATGGGTGTTTATGGTGTCGCGTCATCAAGGGCAGGCTGGCATTAAGCGAGTGCTCGATCTGTATGCCAACACGCCGACAATTGAAGTTCAATTTCGCGCAAATATCGTTGCTCATTTATCAGAACTAATCACTGATACTGAAACTATGAATATCGTCTTGCCATACATCTATTCTGGGATGACCAACGCCGATCCTCTCATAAGAGGCAGCGCAGCCACGGCAATCGGTGAAGCTTCTTATGACATACGACGGGATTTTCCGGACCTGGTGTTCGAAGTCTATCTGACACTGCTTACAGATCCTAACGTGTACGTCCATAGATCCGCCGTTCGCGCTCTCAAAACCTATTCGTTTCCCGAAGTACTCAAGCAAAACTTAAAAGCTGCCTTGTTCAATCTCATCAGGGTCTACTACCATGAGACCGAGCGGTCCGACTTTCTCGTGCTTTGTTTGGGTGAGTTCGCAAATGCGTTTCTTACGGATACGGAAGTGGAAGGCGGCCTAGGCAGAATGATCGTTCAAGTTATTGATTCAATGCCAGATTACTCTGCTTGCCAAGCCATAGAACGGATGCCTTTCTCTATGGGCAAAGCACCTGGTTATGCCGAGTTGGTCGCTAAGCTTCTCGCATCTGAAGATGCACGAGAGTTCATGAGAGAAAAGCTGTACCGGGCGCTATTTCACGCGCCTCGTGAGGCTCTGGCCAATTGCGCAGAGCACATCGTGCAGGCTCAAAAATCATCAAACCCTTACAGGTTGCGAGTTCCTCTTGCGTTGCTTGCCAAAGGAGGAGCTTACGGCAGAGCCACCTCGCTCTGCGATGAGGCTCTTGAGACATTACCTGACACACGAGAACAGAAACACGCTCGAGGTTTCCTGCAGTGTCTTCGCATGATGTCAAAGTTTGAGGAGACATTGCCCAAGACGGAGACAGACTTAAAGAAAGCGCGAGCTAACTGGGATAAATTGCTCGTAGAACTCAAGCGCGAAAAGGAGTTGGACGATGCCGAACGAGGTCTACCACCAGTCTTTTTCGGCTAGGTTAGAGGCGCTCTCCGCCATCGCTGTCCGAAACCCAGGTCAAGCTGAGAAGTGCGCGAAAGAAATGCGGTTACTGAGCACGATTTATGGTAGATATTCGCCCGGCGCTGAGCTTGAAAGCTATTCTGTAGCGCTATCTTGCCTTGCGCTGCTATGGAGATGGGCCGAAGCTATTCGTTCGGCGGAGCCAGACGCAGACCGGTATCAAAAAGCATCCCGGCTGAAGGCTAAGGAATTTCTTCAGTTGAACACAAAAGGTGACGGCGCGGCCTTTGATGCAATCATTGTCGACATCCAAACCGCACGAGAACCAGAAGATGTCCTTGAAATAGAATCTAAACTAGCGTCGACACCCTTGCCATTCTCAGTGACCTATCCAGACAAAGGCTTCCAAGTTAAAGGCGCAGAGCGGACTTCTCGCCCGAAAAACCCGGAAGTCGCTTTTGTGAAGTTCGAGATTAATGGAGACTCGGCAAAGACCATCGATACGCTCGCACCGAACGTCGCCCACGACATGGCGCTTGACCTGAGGGTGAGCAATTGGCCTTCAACTGCCGAGAGGTTGATTGTCGAACCGGTATCCCTCGAGCCTAGCGATTGCTATGAGCTGCCGAAATTTGTTATCGAAAAACCAAAAGAGCCCTCCAGTCCAATCACCTTCGGACATGTGGGCAGGCTAATCCTGAAAATTGGGCAACCTCTCGGTGCCAAACCGTTTGAGTTCAAGTACAGAGCAGTTTTCGACCCTCCATCATCGGGCTTTGTCGATCTGCTTGGTCACAGAACGTTAAAATTGGAGAGCGTCGATCCGTCGGGCATGGCCCTAACAGGGTACGCCAGCATAGATGCGAAGCTCATAGATATTCGACGGCAACTCAAGACTGTTCCAGGCCTATTGGATGCTGATATCATTTCAGCGATGACTCTTCTTTCCGGCCTTGGGAATCTGGCGGGGCAAGCGTTGCAATCAGCTTGGTTTCCTGCAGACACGAAAGAAGCTGCGTTCCAGGATGATGTCCTCAAACACTTGCGGCGCCGTGGTGACATTGGGTCTGAGTTGGAAGAACACCCTCACACTGGCGGCGGCATCGCGGACCTTTCATTTCGCCAGATCCGATTGGAACTCAAAGCCGACACCGAAAAAAGCCCAACGCCGAAATCACTTTCTAAAGATGCCGACCAAACGGCGCACTATGTCGTGACGACTGGAAAAAAGGTCGGTGTCCTGTGTGTTCTCGACTCATGCGCCAAGATCGAACCGCCGGCTCCGGCTGAATCACTGTTTTCAGTGCAGATCAAACATTTGGAGTCCGGCGGCGTTCCCATCGTTACGATAATTATTCAGGGTGGGTTACCTAAGCCAAGTTCATTGTCCCGCTAGAACCACAGTAACCTTTGTTCGGTTCAGTCCTCGCGTTTTCAGATTTCAGTGGACTTGGTCTGAGAATGATCGTGTGAAAATTTGGTTAGGGATGTCCGCTTTTAGGAACTTCCCGCCATGCGACTATTGAACGGTTTTGGAGGCCGAACGCCAACTCTGCGCCCACAGCGTTGGCTGTGATCAAGCTTCCGAGGGTCTCTTTGCAGGTAAAAGCAACTAACGTGGAGAAATATCCATGGCATCACCTACAATCCGCCCAATCTCTTCAGCCGCTTTTTGAGCTGCTGAATTCGTCAGGTGTGCATACCGTTGCGTGGTCGCAAAACTTTTGTGGCCCAAGAGAGCTCCTATCATAGGGAGTGAGAGGCCTTTGGCCGCTCCAAAACTTGCGAAGCTATGACGCAAGTCGTGCATGCGAACGTCTTCTAGGCCCGCTTCACTTCTTATTTGGCGCCAAATTTTTCCAAGACCTTGATAAGCTGCGGGTCCTGTCGAAGCTGGAAACACCCATTTTTCATGCTCCCGTGGCTGTAAGTCGAGTAAATCTAACGCGAGCTTAGAAATTGGCCGAATTGACATTCCTGTCTTGGTATCGCCGAGTCGCAGAAATCCCTGGTCGAAATCAATCTCAGACCATTTGAGCTCCGAAATTTCCGAACGCCGTGCCCCGGTCAACGAAAGCAGCCGGATAATCGTAACGGCTTGCTTAGCGTTTGCACGGCTTTCCCAGTTTTTGAGAACCTCTCCCAAGCGCCTCGCTTCGGCTTCGGTCAGGAATCGTTCGTTACTTTTGCTCGGAGCAAGTCGTACACCCTTGCAAGGATTGCGATCTAGAAGTTCATGTTCGACAGCATACGCGAAAACACTCGATAAAATGCCTATTGTCCTTTTGGCGGTTCCGGCGCCGCCACTGACGCGCCGAACACCACGTGGCTTCGTTTTCTTTTGGGTTCTTGTCGCCCCTCTGGTGATCTGGTCCCGCACGTTAGCGATATCGGCTAATTTGATCTGGTTGATTGGTTTGTCACCGAGTAATGGCAAAACGTGAATCTTCAAACGGTCTACATCCAATTTTACGTTAGCGGCTTTGCGCAGTGCACCGGTACGACGGCTGATATGCGCAGCTTTTTTCTGCCAAGTTTCGAATAGCTCGGCGAAGGTCTGGGTGCCATCATCAATCACCTGCTCTTCGGTTTTGAATGGGTCCTGGCCCAATCGAGCTTCGGCTTTGTAGTCTCTCGCCAATCGCCTTGAGGCTTCAGGTGTTGAGTCTTCCAGTTTTCCGAGCGTTATGGTTCGCGTTTTTGCAGAGCGACCTCTCCCAATCCTGTGGTCTGCTCCCCAGAAAGTGGTCCATTATTTGAGTTAGTACCGGCTTCAGTGACCTGCTCCCCATCTCTGGGCCACCCGGTTGGAGGACTTTCCGGGTTTCAGGTGCATGATGGTTG
>JAEPOM010000037.1 GCA_017642885.1 Henriciella sp.
GGTGACATCATCCATCGGCGTGTCATCATCATTACCCGTCCAAACGCCGCCCAGCAGTTCGGCGCTATATCCAACGAACCAGGCATCGCGAGATGATTGGCTGGTGCCCGTCTTGCCGGCGACAGGCCAGCCGTCGACTTGTGCGGCGGTCCCTGTGCCAGAGCGGATGACGTCGGCCATCATCGCGGTCATGGTTTCAGCATTCTCGCGATCATAAACGCTCGCCGGCTCATATTCAGCGCGTTGATAGATGATTTCGCCGCGTGTCGTTTCGATGGCTTCGATCAGATAAGGGTCGACGCGCCGTCCGCCCGTCATGAAGGGACCATAGGCACGGGTCAGTTCCCATAGTGTCACTTCCTGACTACCCAACGCGATAGATGGGAAGGGCTGCAACTCAGCGCCGATACCGAACTTGCGGGCCAGACTGATGATCGATTCTTCGCTGGTTTCCTGAGCGAGTATGGCCGCGATTGTGTTCAAGCTGTCGCGCATCGCTTCATTGATCGTCACCGGACCCAAATGCGCCCGCGTGAAGTTCTTCGGCGACCAATCATCAATTGTGACCGGCTGGTCGATCCGCACATCATAGGGGCTGATGCCCATGTCGAGCGCGGCGGCGTAGACAAATGGCTTGAACGCAGATCCCGGCTGACGTTTGGCCTGCGTGGCGCGATTGAACTGGTTCTCGGTATAGTCGCGGCCGCCAAATAGCGCGAGCACCTGGCCGCGTCGATTCATCAGCACGGCGGCGGTTTGCCCGGCATTGGACTCTTCAGCCTCAGCTTCCATACGCGCTTCCAGGCTCTGCGAAATCGCGGTCTGCAAATCTGAATCGATCGTGAGGCGGATCACCATGTCATCCGGCAGTTCGGGCATCAGTTCATTGGCGCGCTCTGTAGCGGCATCGAGAATAAATCCGAACTGGGGATCTTGCTCTGGCTCTGGCGCGATTTTCACGTCCGCCGTGAGCGCGATTTGAGCGCTTTCAGGAGTAATAAAGCCAGCCTGGAGCATTTCAGACAGAACATAGGCCTGACGCTGTTTCGCCCCTTCCATATTATCATCGAGAGCGAGCCGCGACGGGGCCTTGGGCAAAGTTGCAAGCAGGCTGGCTTCCGCCAATGTCAGGTCCTGCGGGTCCTTGTCGAAATAAAACCGAGAGGCAGCGCCGAGGCCGTAGAATCCGGAGCCAAAATAGACCCGGTTCAGATACAGCTCCAGGATCTCGCTCTTGGAGAGTTTCTCTTCCAGTTCCCGCGCGAGGCGCACTTCCTGGGCTTTTCGTTTCAGGGTTTGCTCAGGCGACAGAACAAGGTTCTTGACCAGTTGCTGGGTAATGGTCGACGCGCCCGAGACCGTTTTTCCGGAAATCACATTGGAAACGGCGGCCCGGGCCATGGCCTGCGTATCGGCGCCATCATGCTCATAGAAACGCTTGTCTTCGGCGGCGATGAAGGCGCGCGCAACGTGCGGCGGCAGCTCGTCAATGGTCACGGCCCGGCCATAGCGCGGTCCCCGAATCGCGAGCGTCTTACCCTCGCGATCCACAAACTCGATCGCAGGCTCGCGATTGGCATCCCAGAGCTCAGCGGTTTCCGGCAGGGTCGGCATGCCGCGATACAGGCTTTGCCAATAGATCCACACTGCAAGCAGGCCGATCATAGCGAAGCCAGAGCCTGTTATCAGGCCCCATTTGAGAATGGGTCGACCGCGAAACAGCCGCATAGAGGATCCCCGCTCTTTTGGCGCTGCGCGTTTAGGGGCCTGCTTTTTCAGCCCTGGTTTTCCATTCGAAGCTTTCACGCCCGCTCACCTTTCGCGTAAACCTTCAGGCAGGCTTACTGACGAGAAATTGAGGCAGGGTGAAGGCGAAGACCTTAACCAGAGATTAGCGGTAAATTGCTGTGATTATCAGAGCACAGGGCAATCCGGCCCGTCGGGTTTGCGCTGACCTGGCGTGCCCTGTTCAGCGAGCATTTTCGCCAGTCTCAACTGGCCCTGTATCGCCTTGGCGGTCATTGGGCGCATGAAACAGGTGAGTGGTTCACCATTGTCAGCCGCGACGGCGACCGCGATGCCCGTTATCCCGCCATACCAATCCCACAAATACGCGACTTGATGCTGATCTGCGAGCAATAGGATCTCAGTTTGAACCTCAGCGCGATCAACTGGTGAAGAGTTTCGTCGAATACGTGTCACGTCGAGATCTACGCGCTCGATCGATCCGTCTTCAAAGCCTTCCATCGCTTCTTCGAGGCGCGGGTTCAAAATCTGACAATTCGGGCACCAGTCAGCCGTGAAATTGATAATCTTTACAGACGGATCAGCGCCCGCTGTGAAGGGGCTTGCGACACTTATGATTAGAGCTGCGAAAAGCATACGCATGAAAGGACAATCTCCAGACCTGTTCAGAGTCTACCATGAAAGCCGGCACAGCAAGATCACAGTGGCGTTATGAACTGCGTCCGAACACGCGGGCGAAGATATAGTCTACGCGCTGGAAGTGGTAGCTATCGTCAAACAGGCTTTCGAGTTTCTCGTCAGAGAGTTTCGCCGTGACATCCGGATCTGCTTTCAGGTGGTCAAGAAACGCGCCTTCACCCGCCCAGGTCTTCATCGCGTTGCGTTGAACCATGCGATAGCTGTCTTCACGGCTATTGCCCGCCTCGACCAATGCGAGAAGGGCGCGCTGCGAATTGTGCAGGCCGCCCATTTTGTCCATCACGGCTTGCATGTTTTCCGGATAGACGAGCAGGTTTTCGATCACGCCTGCCAGACGATGCAAGGCGAAATCCAGGTGGATCGTCGAGTCGGGGCCAATGCCGCGCTCAACTGAAGAGTGCGAAATATCCCGCTCGTGCCAAAGGGCGACATTCTCCATTGCCGGAACAACGGCCATGCGGACCAGACGCGCCAGGCCGGTGAGGTTTTCTGTCAGCACGGGATTGCGCTTGTGCGGCATGGCTGACGAACCCTTCTGGCCCTTGGAGAAAAACTCTTCGGCTTCGTAGAGCTCTGTGCGCTGCAAGTGGCGGATTTCCACGGCGAGACGCTCAATCGAAGACGCGATGACGCCAAGCGTTGCGAAATAGGCGGCATGGCGGTCTCGCGGAATGACCTGGGTTGAAACCGGCTCCGGGGTCAGACCCAATTTCTCCGACACGTATTCTTCGATCCGCGGGTCGATGTTCGCGAATGTCCCGACGGCCCCGGAAATTGCACAGGTCGCAACTTCTTCGCGCGCCGTTTCAAGCCGCTTTTTGGCGCGCTGGAACTCGGCATGGAAGGTCGCGAGTTTGATGCCGAACGTAGTCGGTTCTGCGTGGATGCCGTGGCTGCGCCCGATCGTCGGTGTCATTTTGTGTTCGAATGCGCGCTTCTCCAGCGCTGCAAGAACCCGGTCGAGCCCCTCCATCATTAAGTCAGTTGCGCGAACGAGTTGGACGTTCAGGCAAGTGTCGAGCACGTCTGAACTCGTCATGCCTTTGTGCAGGAACCGAGCGGGCTCTCCGACATGTTCAGCGACATTGGTCAGGAAGGCGATCACATCATGCTTCACCTCGGCTTCGATCTCGTCGATCCGAGCGACTTCGAACGAGCCTTTCTCGCGGACGACGGCGCTGGTGCCTTCCGGGATTTGGCCAAGTTGCTCCATGGCCTCCGCGGCGAGCGTTTCGATCTCCAGCCAGATGCCGTACTTGCTTTCCGGTTCCCAGATGGCGGTCATGGCGGGGCGGGCATAGCGAGGGATCATGGCAGGGTTTCCAGCGATTGAGTGCGGGTGTGATGCGCCGGGCTATAGTCCGCTCTGCGGCTAATCGCAATTGCAGGGCTGTCGCATGCCGGGTCGGATCATTAAAACTCAACTGAACCGGTTTACCTTGCATCAAATCCGCTCGGGTAGATTAGTCGCGAAGGAGACCTGGATGAAACGGATCATTCTGAGCTCGATCCTGACTGTGATCATGGCCGCGCCTGCTTTGGCCCAGGCGCCGGACGGCTTGCCTATGAATGCTGCCGAAGGTGACTGTTTCGCGCGGATTGTGACGCCCGATGCTGTTGAAACGGTGACTGAACGCGTGATCGACACCAAGGCCTCGTTCGAGATCCGGGAAATCCCGGCGCAATACGAGACGGTTCAGGAACAGGTCCTCGTCCGTGAAGGCACAACAGTCTACAAATCGGTCCCCGCCGTTTACAAAACGGTTCCGGAAAAGATTGAGATCGAGCCCGGCCTCACCAAGACCGTGATGAAACAGGTTCTGGTAGAGCCCGCCAAGATTTTCGAAGAGCAGATCGAGCCCCAATACCAGACAGTCAAAGTCCAACGCCTGGTCGCGCCGGCTCGTCAGGAACGGATCGAGATACCGGCGACATATAAGATAGTTGACCGTCGCATCGCAAAAGGCGGCACCGAAGAATGGGTGCCAATCCTGTGCGAGAGCAATGCGAGCCCGCAAAAAATTTCCGAGATCCAGACGGCGTTAAATGCGGCCGGTCATTCTTTGATCGTAGATGGGAAGTTCGGACCGCAAACCTTTGCCGCGATGAAAGCTTATCAATTGGAACAAGGGCTGCTGGTGGGTGTTTTGACGCTCTCGACCGTCAAGCATCTAGGCGTGACGCCGTCCTAAGTTCGTTCCAGGACGCGCGGGAGCTTGAATACGACGCTCTCAGTCGCCGTAGTGACTTCTTCGACAGTGATATCAAAGCGTGCTCGGCAAGCCGCGATCAGACCTTGGACGAGGTCCTCAGGCGCGCTCGCGCCTGCCGTCAGGCCGAGCGTCGTGACGCCATCGAACCAGTCCCAATCCACATTCTCCGCGCTCGCGACGAGTTTCGCGTCGTTCGACCCGGCGCGTTTTGCGACTTCCACCAGCCGTTTTGAATTGGATGAGGTCTCTGCACCGATCACCAGGAACAGCTCGGCGCGCTCTGCCATGACTTTTACCGCTTCCTGGCGGTTGGTCGTGGCGTAGCAAATGTCTTCTTTGTGCGGCGCGCTGATCGAGGGGAAACGCGCCTGCAGAGCTGCAACAATCTCCGCAGTGTCGTCCACACTCAGCGTCGTTTGCGTGACGAAGGCGAGATTTTCAGGATCACGTGGTGAAAATTCTGCCACATCTTCAACGGTTTCGATTAAGGACATCGCGCCGTCCGGCAACTGGCCCATGGTGCCAATGACTTCCGGGTGACCCGTATGGCCGATCAGGACAATTTCGCGCCCGGCCTTGTGATGGCGCTCTGCCTCGACATGGACTTTCGAAACCAGGGGGCAGGTCGCGTCGACGAATACCATCTCGCGCGCCTGTGCAGCAGCCGGGACAGCTTTGGGAACCCCATGCGCCGAAAACACGACAGGGCGATCCTGAGGGCACTCGTCGAGTTCTTCAACAAACACGGCTCCGAGGTTTTCAAGGCGGGAGACAACATGCTGATTGTGGACAATCTCATGGCGGACATAAACGGGTGCGCCCCATTTGCTCAGCGCCTCCTCCACGATCTGAATGGCGCGGTCGACCCCGGCGCAAAATCCGCGTGGCGCGGCGAGAAGAATTGTCAGCGGCTGCATGACCTTACGGTGTCCTCATGATTACGACGCAGATAGGGCGTTGCGTGCCCCGCTCTGGCCCGGTAACACTCTCAGCGATAAATGGATAGCCTCGACCTTGAGGCCAAGAGTGACAAGGCATCACACATGCGAATTTTCGCCCTTTCCACCGCGCTTCTCGGGCTCGCGGCCTGCCAATCCGGATCGGGAATCGGAGACGCGTTTGACTCGCGCCAGAATGCTGGGACGTGCCCGCCTGCCGGAGCCATGTACCAAACAGCTCGCGTGGTCGACTTTGAAGGCGACGAGCAGACGTTTCCGAATGTCCGCTATACGGGCGAGATCGTCGATGTGCGTCTCTATTGCCGGTATGCTGGAGCAAACCCTGTGCGCGCTGAGGTTGAGATCGACTTTGCGTTTGGCAAAGGACCAGCCGCATCTGCAAATCGGAACGACTATACCTATTGGGTGGCCGTCACGCGGCGCAGCGGCAAAGTCCTGAACAAAGAGTATTTCACCGTGCAGGCCGATTTCTCTGACGGTCCGGTCACTGGCGAAACAGAAGTCCTTCAGCGCATCGTCATTCCGCGCAATGATGAGTCGGTTTCAGCGGCGAACTTTGAGGTTTTGATCGGCTTTGATCTGACCGAAGAGCAATTGACCTACAACCAAGAAGGGCGACGCTTCCGCCTGGGCGCTGGACAATAGTCACGAGGGTTGGAATCAAACATGACAGATCTCGCGACGCAACTGGCGCGCGCGTGCAGCGCTGCATTTGAAGCCGAAGGATTGGAGCCGCGCTGGGGCGCGGTGAAACAATCAGACCGACCTGAGCTTGCAGACTTTCAATGCAATGGCTGCATGGGTGCGGCAAAGCAGGCGGGTATGAACCCGCGTGAGCTTGCTGCGAAGATTGCGCCTATGATTGGCGCGCATGCGTCCGTGGACCGGGTTGAAGTTGCGGGACCTGGTTTCCTTAATATCGTCGTTAAAAATGACGCGTTGGCGGAGCAGGCGACCTGGATTGGCGCAGATGACCGTGCGGGCGGCGGCATGGTCGATCAAGCGGAAAAAGTGGTTGTCGACTTTGGCGGACCTAATGTCGCTAAGCCGATGCATGTCGGGCACCTGCGCTCAGCAGTGATCGGCGACACGCTGGTGCGCTTGCTGCGCTTTCTCGGCGACGATGTCACAGGCGATGTCCACCTTGGCGACTGGGGCCTGCAAATGGGTCTGCTCATCACCGCAGTGATGGATGAGCAACCGGAGCTTCCTTACTTTGACGCAGGTCAGTCTGGTCCGTTCCCGTCAGAGCCACCTGTCTCCATGGACGACCTTTCGCGGCTTTATCCAATGGCGTCCACGCGTTCAAAGGAAGATGAAACCTACGCCAAGCGCGCGCAGGAAGCGGTGGCTGAGATGCAGGCGGGCCGGTCCGGCTACCGCGCTTTGCTCCAGCATTTCATCGATGTCTCAGTCGCCGCGCTGAAAGTTGATTACGGCTTTCTCGACGTCTCATTTGACCTCTGGAAAGGCGAAAGCGATGTCGACCCACTCATCGCGCCGATGATTGAAGAGCTGAAAGAAAAAGGCTTCGCCAAACAGGATGAAGGCGCCTGGATCATCGACGTCGCGAAAGAGGGCGAGAATGTCGAGACGGTCGGTAAGGATGGTCAGACCCGTCTGAAAAACCCGATGCCGCCGTTCATGCTGGTGAATTCGCGCGGTGCGACCGGGTACCACGCGACGGATCTCGCGACGATTAAAGACCGTGTAGACACGATTGGACCGGATCGGATCCTATACGTGGTGGATCAGCGCCAGGCGCTGCATTTTGAACAAGTCTACCGGGCCTCTGATAAGGTTGGTTATCTCAGCCGCGACCAGCTTGAACATCTCGGGTTTGGTACGGTGAACGGGGCGGACGGTAAGCCGTTTAAAACTCGGGAAGGCGGCACGCTCCGTCTGGCGGATCTAAATAAGATGGCCCTCGACGAAGCAACGAAACGCATTGGCGATGCTGGCCTGTCAGGTGATATCGGCGCCGACGAGAAAGCCGAGATCGGTGAACTGGTCGCCCGCGCCGCATTGCGGTTCGCGGACCTCCAGAACCAACGCACGACCAATTATGTGTTCGATCTGGCGCGTTTCACCAGCTTTGAAGGAAAGACCGGCCCTTATCTGCTTTATGCGGCCGTGCGGATGAAAGCGCTCTTACGCCGAGCAGCTGACGAAGGCGTTATGCCGGGCGATATTCGCGTAGAGGCCCAGGAAGAACGCAAGCTGGTGCTTGCTCTGGATGGATTTGCGCTCGCGCTTCATCTGGCGCGAGAGAAACGCATGCCGCATTTTGTTTGTGAACATGTCTATGGGCTGTCGCAGGCGTTCAGTGCGTTCTATTCCGCTTGCCCAATTCTGAAAGATGGCGTCGACGCGGACACAAAGGCTTCGAGGATCGCGCTTTGCAAGACAGTGCTGCACCAGCTTGAAGCAGGGCTGGGTATCCTCGGAATTACCGCGCCGGAGCGCATGTAACGTCAAAGGTAAACAGAACCGCGCGTTTTGTTTACCCGGCCCTAACGCGGTTTAACGTCTGCGCCCTAATAAATGAACGAATCGCGTCGTTCCGGTAACCTTCGCTTAGCGGCCTTGGCCTAGTCTCATTATTCAAGATAGAGAACGAGGAACCCGCCCCATGCTGAAAAATATGATCAAGACCTGCGCAGACGATACTGGATTGACCCAGATCAAAGCGCGCGAAGCTGTCGGAATTGTCCTGAACACGGCCGAAAGACAAGGATCACCGCTGGCTGAAGCGGTTTTCAGAAAAATGCCTGGGGCGAGAACGCTTTCAGCGACGACCGGTGCTGACCATGGGGCCGCGACAGGGGTCATCGCTCGACTGATTGAACAGACGCCGGGCGGGCGTCGTCATGTCGGCGAAGGCATGTTCGCAAGCCTCCACAAAGCGGGCCTCGGACACAAACAGATTTCGCAATTGCTTCCCGCGATCAGCAAATACATGCAGATCACTTATGGCATGGAAGCCTTCGGCCATATCGGTGATCTCGTTGTCGCTGACATGCTGACAGGTTCGGATCGGACGGCCGCTGCGGCCTGATCCCACACCAAATCGGGTATCCTTTCAGGGCTCACTGCATTCACGTGCAGTGAGCCTTTTCTTTTTTGGGCGAGCTGGTTAGGGGAAAGCCATGACGCAACATACCGACCTCACCGTTCCGATCAGTCAGCTGCAATTCGATGACAGCAACACAGCGCGCGCGACCGCGACCAATTGGGACGTCATCCAGGCCGGGGCGCTGCTTCAACACGTCATTCGCACCCATGCGAGCAGTGAACTCGACGGTGGCAAGCCGCTCGCCGTGTCTGTGACTTTCGATGTGTCAGATCCCGCGATTGATGGCGAAGAGGTTACCTTTGAGAGCCGGATTGATCGCCGCACGCGCACACTGGTCTTTGCCAGCGGCATTGCCACGCAAGGCGCGCGGCACCTCCTCAAGGCGACAGTGGTGTTCCGAATCGGCTAGCGCCGGACGCTACATTGGTGAGCGTCGTAGCGGCAGCAGATCAGGATATTCGGCTTCGCGTTTCTCGGATTTCGCCTTGAACGCTTCCTGCATGTGCGAGGGGGGTATCATGCCAGAATTCCAGACACCGATATAATCGAGCGTGTCGGCGGTGCTGTGGTCGCGGCCATAATTGATCAGGACCTTGCAGCCGGTCACCGCAAGCGGGTTCTTCGAAGCGATTTCCTTGGCCACGCCAAGCACATGTTCCAGCATTTCTTCCTGGGTGTCGAAGACGTCATTTACGAGACCGATCTCCTTGGCTTTTGCTGCGCCGAGACGCTCGCCCGTGTAAGCCATCTGTTTGACCCAGCCTTCAGGAATGTAGCGCTGCAGGCGCGGGAACGTGCCGACATCAGCGGTCATCGCGATATTGGTTTCCTGGATGCAGAAAAAGGCGTCTTTGGTGCACCAGCGAATATCGCCAGCTGAAATCATATCGATCGCGCCGCCAATCACGCCGCCCTGGCACGCGATCAGGACGGGCACGCGAGCGTCTTCCATCGAATTGAATGAGGACTGGATTTGCTTGATGTTTGAGCGGAACGCCTCGGCGGCGACGTGGCGGTCCACTTTGCCGTTTGTGACGGCGCCGTCGTCACTGAAGACAGACAGATCCATGCCGGCTGAGAAGTGCTTTCCCGCAGATGAGATGACAATGACACGTGCCGCTGCGCTGGCATCGATTTCATTGACGATTTCCGGAAGCTCGTTCCAGAACGCCTTATTCATCGCATTCATGGCCTGCGGGCGGTTGAGCACGATATGTGCGACTTTGTCTTCAATCGAGACGGCGAAACACTCGTGCGTTTTCTTCAGCATCTGTGGACTCCCTATTTCTCGATAAACTAGAACAATCGCTGTATAATCTCCAGTATGTCGCCGCGATAAGCACACAGGCGTTTGATTTTATGGATGAAATTGGGTTCAATGTAATCCATTGGTGAGGGAACAGGAAAATGCGTTCAATGGTATTCGGAGCTTTGGCTCTTTGTCTCGTGCCTGCGGGCTGTGAAAGCGGCGCTGGCGGTGATTTCGGTCAGGTGTTGGGAGAGGTGCTCGGCGAGATCGGCAGCGGTGACACCTCTGGAGGAGAGCTCACGGTTCTAGAAATCGATGCAGGCCTGCGACAGGCACTGGAGATTGGCGCCGAGCGTGTCGCCAGTCAGATTGGGGTGACAGACGGTTATTGGAAAGATTCCCAGATCCAGATCCCGCTGCCGGGGCGCCTTGGTTCCGTACAAAACGAACTGTCGAAGCTCGGTCTGTCCGGCCCGCTGGATGATCTTCAATTGCGGATGAACCGCGCTGCGGAAGATGCCGTTCCGGCCGGGAAAACCATCGTGATCGACGCAGTGAAATCGATCACCATCGATGATGCAGTGGGTATTCTTCGCGGCGGAGACTCTGCTGCAACTGATTTCCTGCGCGGTCGAACCGAAGAAAACCTGCGCGGATTGTTCACGCCTTACGTTGAATCTGCGCTCGAAGGCTCGGGCGCTTATCGCACGCTGGACAGCGTGGTGAGCAGCCAGCCCCTGCTCGCGGTGGCCGCAGTAGATTACAAATCTGATTTAACCACACATGCGGTCCAATTTGGCCTTGATGGCCTGTTTACCTATCTCGCAGTCGAAGAGAAGAAGATCCGCGACAATCCTGTTGCACGCACTACAGAATTGCTGCGTAAGGTCTTCGGGGCGAGATAAGGGCAAACATGCGCAGATTTACATTTGAAACCCCCGAGGGCGACATGGCCGCCCTTGAGTTTGGCGATCCTGCCAAAAAGCTGGCGGCCTTGTGGCTCCACGCGACCGGTTTCAATGCGATGACCTATCAGTCCATCCTCGCACCACTGGGGTTGCGCACCAAAGTGCAGGCTGTCGACTTGCGCGGTCATGGCCGCTCAACGCTACCAGCAAAGCCAGGACGCCTGCGGTCGTGGAAACGCTATCGCAATGATGTACTGGCGTTTCTGGATCGGGAATCCCCGGTGAACAAAGTTGTGCTCGGCGGACACTCCATGGGGGCGACCGTCGCTCTGCTTGCAGCAGGCGCGCGGCCGGACAAGGTTGCCGGTCTGGTGTTGGTCGACCCGGTTATTCTGCCCGCACGCTATTATATGGCGATGCACCTGTCGCCGTTTCGGCGCGGGGGTCATCATATGGCCAAGCAGGCGCGCCGCCGCCGCAACAAGTTCGATTCGCGCGAACATATTCAGTACAAATATAAAGGGCGCGGCGCGTTCGAGACCTGGCGCGATCCGTTCCTGGAAGACTATATCCTGGATGCGTTCGACCGGACGGACGGCAATGATCCCGATAGCGAAAAGCAAGTCTGGCAGTTGCTGTGCGATCCGAAATGGGAAGCGGCGACCTTTCTGGCACAACGCAATCGGCCATGGGGGGCTCTCGCTAAAATCAGAAAGCACCGAATCCCCATCACCGTCTTGAGGCCGGATCGTGATTCGGTGATGACGGATGAAGTGGCGGCGCGACTGTCGAATAAGTGTCCACATCTGGTGCTGAAGGAGCGCGTAAACACGACTCACTTCCTGCCCATGGAGGCGCCGTACGATGTGCGCGATCAGCTTTCTTCCTATATATCCAGTCTGATCGAAGGCCTTGCCGATGACGAGGTCGGACCCGTGAAGCGGAGCCTTCGTGGTGTCTAACCGCCTAAGGTTAACCTGACAGGGTTTTGACATATCAATATAATTTTGCTCTCCTGTCTTCGGGAGAGAGAGAATGCAGGGACGTGCTTTAGCACTCATAACACTCGGATTCGCGAGTTTTTTTCTCATCGGTGCAGCTGGTGCGGCTTCCGAGACTTACTTTGAAGTGAGCGCAAAGCCGGACATGCACGACATCAATTGTGTCATGGAACGCATGGAAGAAGACAGACCGGACATAGACCGGCCGCACTGCTCCGTTCACCGCGTATCCGCGACCGTCGGTCGGCAAATGATGGCGATGAGTTTGACACAGAGTCGAGAAATCGAAGACTAGAGTGTCACGCGAAATCTGAAGCAAGTTTCGAAACGCCACATCCGGCGTCGTCGTCGCGCGGAATAGCGCGCGCTCCCTCCTGGACTTTAGATCCGCCAACCTCCCAACACGTCTTCGTGCGAGATTTCCCAATCCGTCATTCGGCTGCCCTCACGTCAGTCTGTTACGCAGACAGAAAGAGACAAACCCCGGGAGAGAGACATGAAAGACCTTGAAGGCAAGACAGCATTCGTCACAGGCGCAGCATCGGGCATCGGTCTGGCGACAACCACAGCGTTGGCGCAGGCCGGGGTCAAGGTGATGATGTGCGATATCGAGCCGGAGGCGCTGGACGCTGCGATCGCGGAGTTGCGGAAGACCAATGCCGATGTCGAAGGCGTCGTGGCTGATGTCTCGCTTAAAGAACAGCTGCAAGCCGCCGCTGACGCGACGATCGAGAAATACGGCAAGGTCCACATCCTGTTCAACAATGCCGGCGTGGGCGGCGGTGGCAGCTATGACACCTGGAGCCAGTCCGGATGGGACTGGACCATGGCGGTGAATGTCATGGGCGTTGTCTATGGGATCGAGATCTTTGGCCCGCTCATCGAAAGCCATGGCGAGGGCGGCCATATCGTGTCGACGGCGTCCGTCGCCGGATTGATGTCGATGAGCGGCGCGCCGTACTTCGTATCCAAGTATGGCGTCGTCGCCCTCTCAGAGGGATTGCGCGTGGAGTTGGAGCCGCGAGGGATTGGCGTGTCGGTGCTCTGCCCCGGCATTATTCGAACGCGTATCCTGGAATCCGGGCGCAACTTGCAATCTCGCTTCGGGGGAGGCGTCGACGAATTGTTCGACCCGAACGATCCCGAGAACGAAGCAGCTGCGGATTTCCGCGCCCGGCTGGAGGCGGGCATCGACCCGTCCTATGTCGGCGAACTCGTCCGCGAAGGCATCGAGAAGAACTGGGACTATATCGTCACCGATATGGAGTTCGAACCGATCATCCGCGCCCGCTTCGAAAACATCATGGCCGCCTATGACCGGATCAAAGACCGCGACCCGAGACGCTAAGGGGAAGGGGGCAGCTCTAGGGAAATGTCCGCTTCCGGCGTCAAAGCGGACATTAGCGAACGACCTAAAACGGATGCTCATGACGTAACTTTCCAGCTGCCTCTCTGCATAAACCCTTGCAACTAGAGAAGTTTGCCCCA
>JAEPOM010000038.1:0-2759 GCA_017642885.1 Henriciella sp.
GGCAATGTGCCCGATCTCATTTCTAAGCTGAGCCATGGCTTTACCGTCACCCTGTCCGACATTGTTCGCCAGACAAATCCAGATCTTCGCGAGGCGATTGAACAGTTGGTTGGGGCGAAGCCCGTTTCGGGCGCGCCGAATACCTATAAGCCAATCGGCGGACCGCGTGATGTGACGACACGGCTTTCCAAAGCGGTCGCAGCTTGGACAAAAGCCGATGCGATTACAGATCTCGGACTTGAGCGGGCAAGGGATAAAGACAGCCGCGCGGAGCAGCTTCAAGCCATCGCGGCCAGCGTTGCCGGGAAATGGCAGGCGCTGTCGCCACAAGAGCGCGCCGAAGCCCTCGTCGTGTTTCCAACCCATGAATTGCGGGCGCTCTTTCATGATGAAGTTCGCCAAACGCTCAGGCAAGAAGGCGAAATCATTGGCGAGGACAAAGACCGGCAGGTCTTAAGGCCCAAACCCATGGGGCAGGCTGAAAAAGACCGCGCCGGAAACTATTCCAGCAGCGATGTGCTTGTCTTTTCTCAAATGGTGAGACGTATCGGCGCGCGGCCTGGCGCCCGCTTCAGCGTGGACCAGGTCGACCGGGACGCGAACCAGCTGGCTTTGCGCGATACGAAGGGCGAGTCTCATACGCTGTCCCTGTCGGATGGCCGTTCAAAGCTGCCTCGATTTGAAGTCTTTCGTGAAACCAGCGCCGCGTTCGCAATCGGTGACCGTATCCGAATTCTTCCCGGCGATCCACGCAATCTCGCTGACGGGCTGACCGATTTGACGATCACTGGCGAAGACGGACGCGGCCTGGAAGTCACCGGGCGGGTGTCCGAGCCGGGCGAGGACACCGCTGGAGAGACCCGGACGCTGCGTCTGCAAGCCGGGTCCACCACCGCCATGATGATCGATCATGATTATTCGCGCACCGTCTATGCCGCTCAGGGCCTCAGCGCGCTCCGCGTTTTGGCGGGCTTTCATAGCCAGTCCATCATGACCTCTTTCGCCAATCTCTACGTCATTGGATCGCGCGCCAAAGAAGCGCTCAGCATCATCACGGACAGCCTTGAGCGCGCGATGGACGCCGTGGCGCACAATCCCGGCATCCAGATGAGCGCCCATACGGCTATGGATCATCTCGAAGTCGAACACTTTATCGACCGGGCCCGGACCGAAATGGACGCCGCGCGCCAACACGCCAACCCCGATTTCGGCGAACCAACGGCAGAGCCGGACATGGGCGCTCGTGTCCGCGAAGATAGAGCGGAGGGCACACCCGGCGGCGGCGCGTCTGAGACGCCCGTGTCGGAGGAGCGGCCCGCCGATCTCGACCGCGATCACGAACTCGAACTTGAAGACGAAGTCACCCCGGACCTGCAGCCTGATCGGGAGGTGGGAGATTGAAAGTGCTTTTGATCACTCTCGCTCTCTGGATGAGCGCCGCTCAGGCATTCGCTGAACCGATCAGGCCGTGGTGGGTGGAGGGGGCGTTCGCCTCTGCTGACCTTGCGCCATTGTCCCGGCCCAGCGCGCAGCCAGCAGCATTGCCAGAACGATTGCCATCGGTGCTCACGCTTATTCAGCGCGCTGCTGACTTGCATGGCGTTGATTCTGATCTATTGCGCGCGCTCGTCGCTCAAGAAAGCGCCTATGATCCAGGCGCGGTTTCAGAAGACGGCGCGATCGGGCTTGGTCAGCTGATGCCCGTCGTCGCCAATTGGTGCGGGGTCACCAATCGCTTCCACCGCGTCCAGAACATTGACTGCGCCGCCAGGCACTTACGTGTTCTGCTGAGCAAATATAGCGGCGATGAACGCCTCGCGCTCGCCGCCTATAATGCCGGCGAGCCTGCGGTCGATCGATGCCGCTGCGTGCCGAGCTATCCTGAAACACAGGACTATGTCGCGCGCGTGCTCGTCCTTCGCAGCGCTTCGAGCGGGGACGCCTCATGAGACCCGTTCCCCACGCCTGTCTTCGCCATGCCTTCCCGCAACGCTCACGCAAAGGAGCCCCTTATGACCGACACCTCGCATCCGCCAGATCGCCCTTTGGCCGCGATCGCTGCCATGACGGCCTATGTGGCGCGCTGGCCGTTTCGCCATGTTCACGGATCAGATTGGCTGCGCGAGAGATTCTCAGTCTCGCTCACTGAAGTGAGTTCAAGAACCATTGCCCGAATATATGGGCTCTATTTCAGGGACAGTGAAAGCCCGCCCAAAGTCGAGGATTTACCGCTCGTCACGCTCATGCAGACCCTAATTCTCGCGGCCCTGATGGCTCTGATCTGGCTGAGCTGGACGATGACCGATGACTATGTCCTGCCGGCTCTGATGGCGTTCAGCGTTTTTCATCTTGTCCCATCGCGTCAGGATTTTCTCACTGAAGGGAGGTTGGCCGACCGTGTTCCATCCTGGTTGACCCCAATCACTGGCGCTTTGTCTTTCGTCGTGTCTCTTCCAGGCATGCTGATCGCGCTCCCCGCAGCCATTGTCTGGGGCGTGATCGGAACCCTAAAGCTGAAAGCGGCGAAAGGGGGGATAAGCTGATGCCGACCGGATTTCTCGCAAGCGCTTTGGTGCCGGCCTTCTGCGAGGAAGCCATCCGGTCGAGCTATCTCTTCTATTTGGGGGATCGCGGACGGCGGCGACGGGTTGTTCTATCCGTGGCCGCGGTGTTCGTCATTGGAGAGCTCTTGTATGATCTCTCACTCTTTCCTGCGGCACGGGCTGAAGTCGGGGATCAATTGGCGATCATACTATTGC
>JAEPOM010000038.1:2769-12258 GCA_017642885.1 Henriciella sp.
TGCTTATCGCCTTGACCAGCGGAGCCGCGCTCCATATCGCGCTGACCTTTTGGACGGCGGCCCGGCAGCGACGCGGCGCGGGCGTCTGGCTCGTCTTTGCGATCGCCCTCATCGCTCACGGCCTCTTCAATCTAGCAGGGATTGGCCTTGTCGGAACGCTAGCATGAATATCCGCTGCATCCTCATCCTTTCGCTTCTTATGAGTGCAAGCGCCGGCGCGCTCGGACTGTTATATGGCATAGGCGCGGGCGGCGGGGCGGTGCTTGTGGGCTATGCGATCTGTCTTGGGATCGCAGCATTGGCTTTGCGATACGTGTCCGGAAATCCGGAGCTCGCCAGCGACCCGCATGCTCATGTTTTGGATGATTTCGTCTCCTCTGGGCACCAAGCATGCACCAGCGAAAGAGAACAGATGGTTTTACCCAAAGCGGTAGAGGCCAAGACAATGGCGTGCGCGGTTCAAGAGCCTGAGGTGCGCAGCACGTCCACACGCGCTGAGATGAGCGCCGTTCAACAGGTGCTGGACCTGGATGGCATGGCAGAGCTGCGCACACAGGAAACGGTCAATGGCGTCTGGCTCATTACCCAAGCCAGCGACATGGCGTTAGGAGCCATTGAAGCGGCCTGTTTGAAAACACTAGATCCAAGCAACAATGATGAGACCCGGGTCCGGCGTTGGTTTGAAATAATCGCAAGTTTGCGCGCTGTGGATCGCCGGGCTTTCCCCAAAGCCGAACTGCGCCGCAGTCATGTTGCTGAGCAGCAGGGCGTCAGCAAAGAACAAGTTCGCCAAATCGATCAGGGTCGATATGCGCCGCTCAACAAACTATTGGAGGCGATCGAGCCAGCGATCTTATGAATGTTGCCAGTACTCTGTGTTTATAGACCATTACCCCCGAATTACCTCCGTTTTAGCGCGACACATCCTTGTCTATGGCGTCACACTGAGCCCGTCCAAACAAGGAGAATGAGTGATGACTGGGCAAGTAAAGTTACTGACCGCGAAAGAAGTTCTGGTGATGACCGGATATAAAAGCCGCACCACTTTGTGGCGAAGGGTCAAATCCGGTGAATTCCCGGCACCCATCGCGCTAAGTGCGAATGCGACGCGCTGGAAGCGCGAAGAGGTCGAGGCTTGGGTCGAGGCGCTGCCCGCGATTGGTTATGGGCGGCCGGTTGGTGAACCAAGCACTTGAGGCCGTGTTTACCGCGAAGGTCTTCGTCTATTCCGTCATGGGGGCGTTTCGCAGGGGCTAAGACATCTGCGCGGCAAGCTCCAATGAAATGTCATATTCTGATACAGTTTTTACTATGCTTGCATGGACGCTTTCATTTGTTGCGTTTAGTTAATGCGCGGTGATGGCGAAATTCCATTGCAGAACACGACCTATTGGTGTGCCTCATGTCGGAAGAACGGCCAGAAATCAGACGGGCGAAAACCCATGCTAAAGAACGCCGACAGCATCTGCGTCAAAAGGGCCTGCGCCCAATCGAAGTTTGGCTGACTGAGGACCAGATCGCCGCCATCGACTATTTCGTGCAAGCTCAGGACAGCGCCAACCGGGTTGATGGGCTCGCTGATTGGGCGACCAGTATGCAGAAACATGTTCTCGCCGATCCCATGGTGACCGAGCTGACCAAGCGATATCAACTGCCGACTGTTTATCATGGCGTCGTGGTCGCACTCCAGTTTTTGAGGCATATCGCCGAAACCTACGACCTCACCGTTGAGGATGCGGCTGGACTTGAATGTTTCCAAATGCGCGCCGATGGTCGTGTGCGCGTTGCCGACCAGAACGCGGACGACGAAGACGAGCCGAGATTCAAGGTCAAATAGGTCTGCCGCTTAGGATTTGGCGCGCACGTTGCTTGCCGATCAAAAGATGAAATTATATTTTTCCTTCCGCGCGGCCCATGGGTCATGCGTCTGATCGATCGCGATATCGGATCGCTCGTTTCTGGCGATCTTGAGATCTCCGCAGAGACGGCGAACGCCCTTCGGTCTGCCTATGCCGGAATAGCAAGCGACGAGGAGATGACGCGCGCCATTGAAGCAGTCCGCAGCGCGCGAGAGAGCCATCAGTGGTTTGCGTGCGATTGCCGCGCAGATGAAAACATCTATCCGCTTATTGCACCCGCCTACCTAACATCGGCCAAGACTTATTATTTACGCCGACTGGTCGGGCCGAAACGACCGCTCCACGCCGTGAGCTGCCCGTTTTTCAGGGAACGCCCCGAACCGGGATTAGGTCGCGTCCGAGGGGCACCGTCATCAGCCAGGCCACCGGATGGGTTCTTTTCGGTCATAGATCACGAGGCTGCCAGGAAGGTTGCAGGTGGCAGCGATCAACTAAGGTCGATCACCTCAGTACGCCAATACACACCGCCGCCGCTTGCGCGCCAGCTTTGGCGTCTCATGAGATTGGCCCGTCTTAATCACCTGCCGCCGGTACAGTCGTCTGCGCCGCCGTCCATCTCCGTGGAATTCTCGCGATTGCGCGCGGTCGCTGAGAACGTCCTGGTTTCGAAAGGTGTTCCTCTTGCCCGGGTTCTGGGGACGCACCCGGAAGCGTATACAAGCAATCGGTTGTTCGCGCAGATCCGCCAGGTCCAAAGAGCGTCAAGCGACGAGGCACCACTGCAAGGGTTTCTGGCGCTGTTTGCCCGGTCTGCCTCACAGGAAACGATACATGGCGCGGAAGGGGCGGATATTCAGCTTGAAGGCGGGGTCGCAACCGCGCCGGGCATTAGCTTGGTGGATGATGGCCCCTTCCTGATCCTAGCGGTGATTGGGGATCGTGCCGGGCAGGGCGGTCTAGCCGCGCTGCGGGCCTATGCGCAGCCGATTTATAGTGCGACCCAATTCATGCCGGTAATGACGACGCTCGGCAGATCGCTTGTGAAATCCTTGAATTCCATACGATGGTCGCTGGCGAAGCGCAGGTCTGATTTGCGCATTTCGTTCGAGATGCCGCTATTTGCTCTAGAAACATCAGGCGGTCCTGTCCGCCCCGACATCATGATAGAGGTCTCTTCCACAAAAACCGGAGAAGTGCGAACGACGTCTCTGTTTGTAGAGGCGCAATATGAGGATGCTTCTATCGCAGCGCTTTTCCGTGATCGTGTTGGACCGGTTTTCTCCGTCCTCCCCGCTGATTTGGAAAACGAAGACGCGCTCAAGCGTCGCCTGAAGAGCGCGCTTCTTTTTTGAACAGCCGCGCAAAGGCTGACAGTATACAATACCATTTGAAGCGCTGGTCATGTCGGGTTTAACACCAGTCAGGTTTTGAGCTGAGGTCTCGGCGATCCAAGTGAGGCTATGGTTTGAGGTGACCCGCGTGAATCGCCTGATCTGCCAAGCTCTCTCCGGCGACCGTCAAAGTAACGACCATGTGGCTACAATGATCTTTTTCGAAAATCCGGTAGGTGACATCCCCGCCTCGTGTGAGTGACTCCACGAAAGTGCGTGCCGCGTAACCTAATTCACGTTCAGCTGTGCGTTTGGCATCAGTGGTTGATCCCAAGAGCGGACGCCAGATATCAAGCGAGCATCAGGCTTTGAGTCGCTTGGAAGGCCACAAATCCGGCCACGGCAATGATCATTGTTGCAAAGGCAATACGGGCCATGCGCAAACGGCTTGCGAACCATTTGGACAGCAAGATACCGAGCACGCCGCCGACAGCACCGCCGCCCAGAAGCAGCAGGATCAAGCGACCATCGACCATGCTCGAAATGGCATAATTGGCCGACGTCGCTGCGCCAAAAATAGCCACAGAAACAAGCGAGGACGCAGTGGCATTGGTCATGGTCATGCCGACCGCGAGCATTAATCCGGGGACGATCAGAAAGCCTCCACCAATGCCAAAAAAGCCTGCCGCGAGGCCGACCACAAGCCCAATCGGCGCAAGCTGGAACACCATTTTTGGGGTCAGGGTGACATCGGGATCACCGGCGCTTTTTGGTTGCCGGAACATAGACGCGGCAATCATCGCCATTGCGGCTGAAAAGCCGAGCAATAAGACATCGCCCTGCGTGATTTTTGCAAGGCTTGACCCCAAAATGGATCCGATCAGGCCGGACATGGCGAATACGATGGCGCACGGCCATTTCACGCGCCCGCCGCGCCAATGCCCGATCAGGCTGAACAAGGCGATGGCGGCAACGGCTGCCGCGGATGTGCCGATCGCAATATGCGGATCCTCAACGCCGACCACATAGAGCAGCAAGGGCGCCGCAAGCACTGACCCACCGCCGCCAAACGTGCCCAGGAACAGGCCGACGATTGCGCCGCTCAACACAACGAGCGTGATGATTTGGGGGGTCAGCTCAATCATGTCTCACCTAGGCCGGCTGACGCCGGTTCCACGGCATGGCCTGTAAGAGCGAAGCCATGCCACACCAGCCAGAGATCCCGGCAAACATAAGCCCGGCACCGACAAAAGCGGAGAGACCAAACCATGCAGGTGCGACAAACGTACCGAGCAGCGCCCCTAACAAGACGAGGCTGCCCGCAGTGATTTGAACCTGGCGATTGATTTCCAGCGGCGCCTTGGCATCCTTGGCGGTCGGCAAGCCCGTGGCGCGCCAGGCATCAAGCCCGCCCTCCAGCATAAAGGCATCGCCTTCGACATGACCGGCAAGCGCGGCGCAATTCGAGTCCGTGCGCATGCCGGACTTGCAATGGAAAATGGCTTGTTGCCCCGCTTCCAGGGTCAAATCTGCACGATCCAGGGCGGATACAGGCAGCGAAATTGCCCCAGGAATATGCTCGCGGGCATATTCGTCAGGTTCACGAATGTCGACCAAGACGGCCTTGCCGGCTTTCACGCGGTCAGCCGTATCCTTGGGGGTGAGTTTGGTTAGCGTCGTCATTTTAATAGCTCCGGACAATAGATTTTCATCAAGGTTTCGATCACGTGGCGAACCGCGGGATCCGACAATCGGTAATAGATCGTCTGTGCTTCGCGTCGGGTTTCGACCAATTTGCGATCCCGCAATACGGCGAGATGCTGCGACAGGGCCGATTGCGACAGGCCACTATCGGCCTGCAATCTTCCCACCGAGGCTTCAGACGCCCCTAAACGACACAGCACCATCAAGCGATGCGGATTAGACATGGCCTTTAACAGGCTTGCCGCAATTTCGGCTTTCGCCTCGAAAGCACTCGGATCGAGCAGTTCAAACGTGTTTCTCATACATCTTATATATTAGTTATTGCTAAATTAGCAAGCACTATTATATATAATCCGAAGGAGACATACGATGATCCATATTGATGCCTATTTCGATGAAGCGACAAATACGGTGACCTACCTGCTCGAGGATACGGCAACCAAGCACGCTGTGCTGATCGATCCCGTAATGGATTACGAGCCCCATCGCGCAGAGCTGAAAACGCTCTCGGTTGACCGCATTCTGTCAGCGGTCCGGACGCGAGACCTCCACCTGGCTTGGGTGCTGGACACCCATGCGCATGCCGATCACTTGTCTGCGGCTGACTATGTTCGCGCAGAAACCGGCGCAAAAGTCGGTATTGGCGCAAAGATTACGAGCGTCCAAAAACTGTTCCGCCCGGTCTTTAACGCCACAGACGTCTGCCCTGAAGGCGCGGTATTTGACGCTCTGTTTGAGGATGGCGACGACATTGCGTTCGGATCAACCTCAATCAAAGTGATGCATACACCCGGACACACCCCTGCTTGCGTGACCTATCTGGTCGAAGACGCCGCCTTTGTTGGCGATACGCTCTTTATGCCTGATTACGGCACCGCGCGGGCAGATTTCCCCGGTGGGGACGCCCGGACGCTGTATCAATCCATTCAGAAAATTTTGGCGCTTCCGCCAGAAACACGCATCTTTGTCGGTCATGATTACCTGCCAGATTCAAGAGATGCGGTGGCTTGGGAAAGCACCGTCGCCGAGCAGCGAAATGCAAACATTCACTTGCAGGCAAAGGATGAAGACTCCTTCGTCGAAATGCGCGAGGCCCGCGACGCGACCCTCAAAGCGCCGCGGCTGATCTTACCATCCTTGCAGGTCAATATTCGCGGCGGCGCCTTGCCCCCGGCGGAAGCAGATGGACAAACCTACCTGAAATTGCCGATCAATCGGATATGAATGCGCATTTCGGCGAATCAACGTCTCCTGATGCTCGCTTTTCGGAAACCGTAAGAGTCCGTACTAGGGCGAGTTTAGGACGCTTAACTTCCGCCACCTTGGGGCGTAAGTTGATAGGAATGAAGCCGTAAAAAGGATCAAGGTTGTTATTCGAGTTAACACTTGTAGGCTGGAGTAGGCCAACGTTTGTTTTCATTAATCAAAGATCATATGGGCGGGGATTAATTTGAACGAGCAGGCGGACAGTGCGGTGTTATTGCGGGCATCACTCTTTGATGCCGATACGGTTGTTCGAGCGACCGGCGATGACATTGCTCTCACCAATCGCCGGGGGCGAGTTATCTTCGCGATGCTTTGTTTGAATGCTGCTCAATCCATTGGTCGAAATATTGTCAGCAAGCTCGTTTGGTCGGGTCGGTTCAATTCCCAACCAGCTTACCTTCTTGGACCGCGCTTTGTGATGTCGAGCAGACGATAACTGTAGAACAGAGGAAGTTACATGGAAACTGAAGCGGTTAAACGGTCGGATACTCTGAAACCACGGCGATTTTTTGCTTGGTCCGCCATACTCATGGCGGCCATTGTGGTACTAAGTTTTCCGCTCACCTATTTCCTGCCGATTGCCACGGGATCGGGGCAGTTTCACCTGCTACACCACGTGCACGGTGCAGCATTCTTCGCGTGGATTGGGCTTTATGTTTGGCAAACTCAACTCGCCGCCCGGGGCAATATGGCACGTCACCGTGAATACGGCTTGTTGGGTTTTGCACTGACTGGGGCGGTAGTCGTGCTTGGCTATTGGATGGCACAACGGGCAGCAGAAATTCGTACTGCAAGCGGTGTCGCTCATCCCTACGAGTTCACGTGGTACAATATTGTTGATATTAGCCTGTTCTCACTCTTTATGGTTGCATCTATCTTGCTCGTCACACGGCACAAAGAATGGCATCGGCGATTGACCTATGTCGCAGCGTTGTGCCTCGTAGCGCCCGCCGCAACCCGGTGGACGTTGAAATTGCCTTACTTTGATCCAATTGCGCTGGATATAGTTGTATATTTGGTTTTGGATCCCTTCCTAATCGCTCTTGCGATATACGATATTCGGACAATGGGAAGACTTCACCGAGCAACGATGATCTGCATCGCCATCCTTATACCTTTTCAGATATCAGGCGCTTGGATCGCGAGATCTGATTGGTGGAACAGTGTCGCGCCATGGGTTGTTGGTCCTCCCTGAGCGCTGCTTAAAACAATGGAAGTACTGTGACAGCAACGGACATTGTTTTCAGATTCGGCACCCGCAGAGACTTAAATGGGGCTGCCGGTTCAACCGGTCATCGCAACACAGGTATTTAATCGCTCAGCTGGGGTCTCATAGTCCAGCGTTTTTCTCGGGCGTTCATTTAGCTCTCTCGCGATTTCGTCCAGTTGGGTCTGGGAGTGCACTGACAGATCAGTTCCCTTGGGGAGATATTGGCGCAGCAAGCGATTGGTGTTTTCGTTCGTACCGCGCTGCCAGGGGCTTTGCGGATCACAGAAATAAACATCGACATCTGTTTCAACAGTGAAGCGCTTATGCTCTGCCAGTTCATGGCCTCGATCCCAGGTGAGTGATTTATAGAGCTCATCGGGTATGCGTTTGGCATGTTCGATGAGAGCATCCACGACGGTCTCAGTGCGCCGGTTGGCAATCTTTATAAGCATCACATAACGCGAGTGGCGCTCAACTAGGGTTGCGATGAAACTATGCTTCGGGCCGCAGATCAGGTCGCCCTCCCAGTGACCGGGCACGGCGCGATCCTCCACCGAAGCAGGTCGCTCGCTGATGGACACTGCATCCTTGATCTGCCCGCGTGGGTCTTTGCCTTTAAGCGCATGTCTTGAACCACGCAGCTGGCGGCGTGTCCGCAAATACTGCACCAGCTCTTTCTTCAGGACACCGCGCGCCTGTACGTAAAGGCTTCGATAGATCGTTTCATGAGACACGCTCATCGCCTCTTGCCCTGGATGCGCCCGCGCTAACCAGCCAGCGATCTGCTGGGGTGACCAATGGCGCTGAAGCTTGCAGATTACAGCTTGCCGCAACTCATCATGCATGGCCAGCTTGCAGGGCTTCGGACGCAGAGCCTGCTTCCAGGCGCGCTTATCTGCTTTAACAGCTCGATACCGCCTGGCGCCACCATTGCGCTTGATCTCCCGGCTGATCGTTGAGGCAGCGCGTCCCAACGCACGCGCAATCGATCGGATGGATCGATCCACCATAAGACCCCGAGAAATCTCTTCCCGCTCAGCCAAACTCAAACAGCTCGGTGCTCGTCGACGCTCAACCGGTGTGTATCCGCCCGTCGAACGAATGTGTTTGAAAATGCTCGAAGATGGCTTGCCGAACTCCCGTCCGATCGACTTCATTTGTTCGCCGCGTCGCCATCGTTCCCACAGCTCTGCCTTTTGCGCCGGTGTAAACCCAACCCGTACGTATTTCTTCCTCATTAGCATCGCTCCACATATCGAAGTTATCGTATGTGTTGCGACGACCCATTGAACGCACAGGCGAATTTAGGACGCTCGTCGCGCTCGGAGGAATCCTCTGACTAGATTGACCAATGCGTCCTCGAACGACTGTGAAGTGAGGTCCGCGTTGCGTTCACGCACCGCTGATTGGACGACGCCGGTGATCGCTCTTGATAAAACAAACCGCTCGGACTGGCTTAAACCCACAAACAATCCTGATTCCTCAAAACGCCTTTTTGTTTCGCGCGCCACACCTTCGTGACCTCTCGTCGTCAACATAGTCTCAAGAGCCTTTGCACGGGCCAATGGCGTATCAGGTAACATCCGAATGTAGTTTCTAATTCCCAGTCTTAGTGGGCTTCGCTTCTCGACACTCGCCCTATTTTTCAATTCATCGCCAGACTCGAGTTTTTGTTCTTCTCGTACGGCAAGCGCAACCAAGATCGCCTGTTTGTGCTGAAAGTACTGATAAAGCGATCCTATCGAGACACCGGCCTTTTCCGCCACTCTGTTCGTCGTAAACAACTCCTCGCCATCGTGCTCCAATATGTGAGCTGCCGCAGTTAAAATCGTATCGTGCGTAAACTTAGCGCGCTCTTGAGCTGGTATTCTGCGTTGATTCTGCATCGTTTTCTGCTCGTGTCCCGGATGTCTGAAAAAGGCGAGTTTTAAATACTCGTCCGGTGGTCAAGCATATCGCTTTTAAGGAGTTTGGCCATGACATGGGCAACGGAGATGTTGGAAAACATGAAACGAGGAACTCACCCAGTTCCACCCATCACTGTGACCTGAGACCCGATTGGTCCCGCATTTGAATTGAGAGTCTCTGACAACGGAGACCCAAATGCGAAAGAGCAGAT
>JAEPOM010000039.1 GCA_017642885.1 Henriciella sp.
GATTTTCTAGAGAAACCTGCGGGTGAAGGTGGTCTAATCAATGGTGGATTTTTTGTTCTGTCGCCGAGCGTCGGCAAACTCATCAAATCTGACGCTACGATATGGGAACAAGATCCACTAATGACATTAGCTACAACCGGAGAGCTGGAAGCCTATCACCATTCTGGATTTTGGCAGCCGATGGATACGCTTCGCGATACCAACTACTTGAATACGCTTTGGGATGATAATTCAGCGCCTTGGAAGCTTTGGCAATGATACCAAACGAGCAGTTCTGGCGAGGAAAACACGTCCTTGTCACCGGGCATACAGGCTTCAAGGGCGCGTGGCTGGTGACGTGGCTGTCCAAGATGGGGTCAAAGGTTTGCGGTTACTCGCTTGCACCGGAGGGCGATGACAATCTTTGGGTCGATCTCGAGATTGAGGACAGCGTTGAATCAGTAATTGGCGACATCAACGATACGGACAAGCTGAATGAGCTTTTTCAAAGGTTCCAACCTGAAATCATTATTCATCTCGCTGCACAATCATTGGTATTGCAGTCGTACGATACGCCAGTAGAGACATTTGCAAGTAACGTTCTGGGGGTTGTATCGCTTCTCGATGTCGCGAGACAGCATGAGAGCGTTTCAGCAATAGTCATAGCCACGTCGGACAAGTGCTACGAAAATCAAGAACTCGACCAACCGTTCCAAGAAACCGACAGGTTCGGCGGGCGAGACCCATACTCTGCTTCAAAAGGATGCGCTGAAATCGCGGCCGCATCGATGCGCTCGAGTTTCTACCAACCTGGAAACACTACGGGACACCCCGCACAGATTGCGACAGTTCGAGCCGGAAATGTGATTGGCGGAGGAGATTGGTCCGCCAATCGTCTGGTGCCGGACATCATTCGAGGATGCCTGGATGACGAACGAAAGGTCATCATCAGATCTCCCGCATCGGTTCGGCCCTGGCAACACGTCTTGGAACCATTGTGCGGCTATATCTTGCTTGCTGAACGGCTTTGCTCGCAATCAATTGAGTATGCCGATGGCTGGAATTTTGGACCTGGCTCGTCGAGCGAACAACCCGTTCTCGCCGTAGCGAAGAGCCTTCTCTCATTTTTTGACGACGCAGAGCTTGGCGTCCAGGGCAACACAAACGCACCGCACGAAGCGAAGCTCCTTCGGCTGGACGCAAGCAAAGCGCAAAACGAACTGGGATGGCAGCCAAAGCTAGGATTTGAGGAAACCGTTTCCTTCACCGCCGACTGGTACGCGCGCTGGTCCCGCGGCGAGCCCGCGCGCGCCATCACCGAACAACAAATTTCCGCCTATTGCGCAGATGACGAAGGCTAAGATGACCCAAACTACGAATTCCTGCCAGTATTGCGGGTCCGCACTCGCGACGACATTGGTTGATCTCGGTCTATCCCCACTCTCCAACTCTTATGTGCCCTTGGAACAAGCCGCGCGGCCTGACAACATGTATCCCCTGCATGCGCGCGTATGCGACAGTTGTTTCCTCGTTCAAGTGGACGATGTTGTTCCAGCGGATGAAATATTCAATCAGGACTACGCGTACTTCTCATCATTTTCGCAAAGCTGGCTCGATCATTGCCTGGATTTCGCAACAAGCACTAGCAACCGATTCAAGCTCGACGAAGATTCCCTCGTCGTGGAAATTGCATCGAATGATGGCTATTTGCTGCAATACTTCCTTGAGCGCGGTATTCGTGTGCTCGGCATTGAGCCGAGCGCGAGTGTTGCAAAAGTTGCTCAATCGAAAGGCATCGATACACGAGTGGAGTTCTTCGGAAAAAGCCTCAGCCAAAATATGCGTGAGGAAGGGCTTTCGCCCGATTTGATTTGCTCTGCAAACGTTCTCGCGCACGTTCCTGATATCGGAGACTTCGTGGCTGGCGTGACAACGCTTCTCACAGGCGATAGCGTGTACACGGTTGAGTTTCCGCATTTGCTCAATCTTATCAATCTTGGCCAATTCGACACTATCTACCACGAACACTTCACCTACCTCTCGTTGGTCGCGGTGGAGCGTATTTTTGGCGATCAGGGCTTGCGGGTCTTCGATGTCGAAGAAGTTCCGACGCATGGTGGGTCGCTGCGAGTTTATGCCTGTCTTTCAGACGCGGCACATACCGAAACCGACAGCGTTCAACGCGTTCGATCGAAAGAACGCGCTGCGAAGCTGCATAAGGTGGACGGCTACCTGGGGTTTGAACCTCGTGTCGAACGAATTCGTGACAACCTCATGGACTATCTGACAGAAGCTAAAGCTGCTGGTCGAACGGTGGTTGGGTATGGCGCTGCAGCGAAAGGCAACACGCTACTGAATTATGCCGGAATTGGTACCGATCTTATTACCTACGTCGTCGACAAGAACCCTGCGAAGCAAAATACGTTGCTGCCGGGGAGCCGCATTCCGGTCCACGGAGTGGAGATGCTGACCACAAGCCCGCCGGATGACATCCTCATTCTGCCATGGAACATCAAGGATGAAGTCGTGGCGCAACTCGCGGACCTACGCAAAAGCGGCATTCGGTTCGTCACCGCCATTCCGGAAATAGAAATCGTCGAATAGATCGCGAAACGATGACCAAACGTATTCTGATTACAGGCGCGAACGGGTTCATCGGTCGATACTGTGTTGAAGCCTTCGCAAAGCACGAATGGGAAACGGTGGCGTTGACCAGAACCGGTGCTCCGATACCCTTTGCCGAGGCTAACTTGGCGTGTGATTTGTTGGATGATGCACAAGTCCTCAGAACCATATCCAAGTCGGAGGCGACGCATTTACTCCACTTGGCATGGTTGAGCGACGCGCGGACGCGCTGGACTTCGCCAATCAACAGAGAGTGGACCAGTGCAAGTATGCGGCTGGCTGAAACATTTTCAACTTGCGGCGGCCAGCATATGATTTTTGCAGGGAGCTGCGCGGAGTACGCTTGGGATGATACCCAACTGATTGCCGGGCAATCGGTAATCAATCCGAAAACGGAATATGGTCGGGCAAAAGCCAAAACTGGCAAATCTCTGTTGGACGCTCAAAAACGGCTGGGTTTGGAGATTGCACACGCGAGACTGTTCTTCTGTTATGGAGACGGCGAACCCAGCGGGCGTCTGTTGCCCGACTTGATCCAGAGCATCGAAAACGGACAACCTTTCCCGACGAGTGAAGGTGACCAGAAACGTGACTATCTGTACGCTGCAGATATCGCCGAAGCATTTCGTTTGATCGCAGACGCCGGTGCAACGGGCGTTTATAATATCGCTAGCGGCACCGCCGTTGAAGTTCGCGAGCTTGTTAAAACGACGGCCAATCTTTTGGCCCGCCCAGACTTACCCCAATTTGGCGCGCTGCCGCGGCGCGATGGCGATCCGGATGTGATAGAAGGCAATATCGACCCTCTTCGCAACCTTGGTTTCAAGCCGGAATTCGATCTCTCTGCCGGTTTAAAAGATACGATTTCACGACGAAGGGCGAGGATATGACACGTAACTCTGTAGTGTCTGCAGACGCCGCCACGCTACGTCGTTTCATCCGATTCGTCATCGTCGGCTTCGTCAACACCGCTTTCGGCTATGGGCTATATGCTCTTCTTGTCGTGTCGACCGCGCCGCCGCAGATCGCGCTCTTTTTATCTTTCTTTATTGGGGTATTGTGGAACTACTTCACGACGGCACGATTTGTATTCGCTGTATCCGGATTTGGACGACTGCCAGCTTACGCAGCGTGTTACATCTTCGTGTATCTGTTGAACGCGGGTAGCTTACATGTCGCAATCGCTTCCGGCGTTGCACCATTGATCGCTCAGGCAGTGCTCACACCGATCGCAGCGATTTTGACATTTGTTCTGGTCTCATTCGCGATGGCGAATATCAACCGTTCGTAGACTGAATCAGCGCGTCCGGACGCCAAATATCGACGTCGAGAGTGTTCTGAGGCAACAGCTTTTTCGGTTTTCCAAAAATGACCGCGATCGAAAAATAACCGAACGAAAATACCAAAAACGCTACGACGGCTACAGGTCCTGTCATCAAGAGTGAAACCACCACGGACGTACCATTCAGCAACATGCCGCCAAATGCGCCGATAAGCGTCAAGAGAAACAGACCGTTGAGTGCTTTTGTCATGTCGTTCCGCCTTTCGAAACCAACGTTGGACAGAAACAGTTAAGAAATTTCAAATCTACTCTTGCGCATTCTCGAGTATGAGAGTGAACACGGATTCGATTCTAAAGTATCGCGTGGCTCGCTCGAGGAACGGAGCTTGCATCGAGATTGTAAATCTAAATTCGGAATGGGTACGATATGTGCGGGATATTCGGCGCGCTTCTGACTGACAAAACGACACCAGATCGCAAATCACTAGCTCTCAGTGCTGACCTTTTGCAGCATCGTGGCCCCGATGCGAACGTGATTCACTCAGAACCTGGCCTGGGTTTGGTACACGCCCGGCTATCGCTCGTCGATGTTTCCTCGCGCGGCAATCAACCATTCTGGGACACATCCAAACGGTATGTTCTCGTTTTCAACGGAGAAATATACAATTTCCGGGAGTTACGCGCCGAGCTAGAAGCACAAGGCCAGCAATTCATTTCGAATTCCGACACCGAAGTTCTGCTATACCATTTGATACGACACGGCGCGGAAGCGACCCTCCCGCGATTGAATGGAATGTTTGCGTTCTCTCTGTTCGATCGGGAGCAAGGAACCATGCTACTTGCGCGGGACAGGTTTGGCATGAAACCGTTGTTTTACGGCCTGTCCGAAAGAGGGTTTTTCTTCTCGTCTGAAGTGAAAGCGATGCGCCCGTGGGTGAACATCCAGCCTGATCTCTCTTCGGTACACGCCTATTTGATGAAATTTGGGGGTCCCACCAAAGGACGTAGCTTTTACAATCAGATCAAATCGCTGGCTCCCGGCACAATGCTCATACGAGAAGCGTCGGGCGAGATTAACGACCGCTCGTTTTTCCAGGTGCAGGATTTTATCGACGAAAACGAGAATGAACGCCTCAAGCGAATGTCTGCATCGCAAATCGTCGATGAGTTTGATCGATTGATGACAGAGTCCGTTGACGCGCACGCGTTTGCCGATGCGAAAGTCGGAGCGTTTTGTAGCGGTGGCGTTGATAGCTCACTCATTGTCGCCATTGCTGCAAAAAAGAACCCGGACCTCGCCTTGTTCCACGCCAATGTCAAAGGTCATTGGAGCGAGCTCGACCCCGCCACGGCGCTAGCCGACCATTTAGGCCTAAGCATTCACGCTGTGGACGTGGAAGAACAAGATTTTGTCGACTCCATCCCGAAGGTGATGCGCCACTACGAGTATCCTTTTACATACCATCCAAACTGCGCGCCCCTCATGATGATTGCGCAATTAGCTCGCGACAACGGCGTAAAAGGTTTGCTCTCTGGCGAGGGATCAGATGAGCTCTTCCTCGGGTACCCGTGGCTCGGACGAAAGCAAATTACTGATGCCTACGATGCTGCATCAGGCACAATCGGCGGCTTGCTCCGCAAAATTCCGGGCATTGGTCCAATCATGCTGCCCGATCGCATGGGGAATTTTCAGGATGTAAAAGACATCGCGAATGGTCTGGAGATCCTGGAAGATCAATTGGCTGTCTCTGAACGGGTGAAGCAGCACCCTTTCGCGCAAAGAGATCCAAAGATCGGGTGGACATTGGACTACCTGAATCACCATCTCAGAACACTTTTGCTACGTAACGACACGATGGGAATGGCCGCCAGCATAGAAGCCAGATTTCCGTTCTTGGATAATGACCTGGCCCGGTTCGGTGTGAATTTACCCGGCAAACACAAATTGAAATTTTCGCCTTTAGTATTCGAGAAGGCGCATCCATTCGTGCGTGATAAATGGGTCGTTCGCGCAGTCGCCGATAGATACATTCCCAAACACCTCAGCCAGCGTATCAAAGTTGGATTCTGGACGACCGTATTCCAGCGACTGGATATTGATGACGCGTTCTATCAATCAGATGCGCTCGCGGATCTATTGGGTCTCTCAAAACGTCAAATTGCTCGGCTGGTCGAAAACGCTTCGCACGATCTTCGGTTGCGTTTGTTGCACCTCGATATTTGGATGCGAACCTGTATTCAAGATGAGGCCGCTGATCTCTCCATCTCCCGTCTGCGGGACATGGTAGAAATCAGAAGCGAGAAGGTCGGGCCGGCGCCATCGCGGAAGTCCAATCGGCCTCGAAGCGCAGCATCGGCTCCAGTCTAATCCATTAGCTTGAACGCAGGGATAAAACCCAAGCGTTTGCGCGTATACGCATCCGAAATGCTCGCGTTTGCCGCATAGAGTCGAAGCATCGACCGATCCGGAAATATAGGACCGTTGCTTGCCAAGCTCCTCTTGGTCGCACGAACCGTAGCCTCGAACAGGCGTCGCCCAACGATCTGGCGCAGGACCTTACTCACCTGGGCGGCCAATGACGGCGAGGCGGTCGCGGGAGACGGTTCGTTCACCGCTGGAAGCCGCCCCTCGAGCTCTTGTAAGGGTCGGTACTCAACGGCCCCTTCCCCGATCGCGGTGATGTGAGACTTGTAGAAATCGCCCCAGGTTGGTTTTCCGGGACCGGTCACGATAAAACGCTCCTGCGCGAGATCGGAAACCAGCGCCGCGCGGAGAGTCGCCTGGACCAAATCATCAACGTGAATGGCCGGGCATAGACCGATCGGGTCTGGCAAGATCACGGGCCCGCGTTTCAAAGCCTCGCGAGGCGCATCCGTCCACATGGCGCTGCCCGGACCAAACACGATACCCGGTTGCAGGATGGCCACTGGCTTGGGCCCTGCCAGCAAGGCTACTTCCATTTCTATTTTCGTGTCGCGATAGTCTTCGCGCCCGGTACGCGTCGCCGTCGCTTGCTGATCGATGACACCATCCGGCCAATGATCGTAAACAACCATCGAACTCATATGCACGACCCGATCGATGTCAGAGGCCTGGACTGCGCGGTGCAGGACCGAAAATGCGGCCATATTCTCGCGCCCGCTCGCGCGCACATCATAGGCAAGGTGGAACAGAATATCCGTTTCCTTCAACGCACTCTGTACGGTCTCAGGATCGGTGAGCGCGCCGATACAAACATTCACACCTCGCGTCTGCAGGGCTTTCGCACCGTGCCCCGATCGCAAGATCACGGTCACCTTGGCGCCAAGATCGAGCAGTCCAGTCACCAGACGGCGTCCGATGAAGCCCGTCGCACCGGTCACCACAACCGTTTTACCGGCAAACCCGGCCTGCGCTTCAGATAGAAACGCGTCCGGCAGAATTGGTCTATCGGAGGTCATCATCGCTTTAGTTTGGTCAATTTGCTTCATTCTGCCAGAGATAATTCGGATCGCCCGCTTTCCGAGGTGACGAGTGGCCTTATTATTGCGTAAACCGGGGGACTTGAACCAATTTTTTTGCTTATGAGGGGACTATGCGCATTCTGATTACAGGTGGAGCCGGATTTATCGGATCTCACCTCGCAGAAAGACTTGTTTCAGAAGGTCATGACGTCGTCGCTCTCGATGACCTCTCGACTGGACAGAAAAAGAACCTCTCAAGCCTCGAGGGTAATAACCATTTCCGCTTCATCGAGGGGTCCGTTCTGGACGCTGACTTAGTCGATCAATTGGTGGACGACGCGGATATGGTGTTCCACATGGCCGCTGCGGTGGGCGTGAAACTGATCATGGAAGAACCCAGCCGGTCCATTCTGACCAACATTACCGGCACAGAGAATGTCCTGAAAGCGGCCATCCCGGGCAAAACACCGACCTTCATCGCCTCCACGTCGGAGGTTTACGGCAAAACCACGAAGTTCCCGTTCGCCGAAGATGACGACATGACCATAGGCGCAACCAAAAACCTGCGCTGGTCTTATGCCAGTGCCAAGCAATTGGATGAATTTCTGGCCCTCGCCTATGCGCGAGAGGTCGACTTGCCGGTTGTGGTGCTCCGTTTCTTCAACACGACCGGTCCGCGTCAAACTGGACGCTATGGCATGGTGCTGCCGAACTTTGTCGTGAACGCGCTCACTGGAAAGCCTCTAAAAGTGCACGGAACAGGTGAACAATCTCGCTGCTTCGGCCATGTCTATGATGTGATCGAAGCCCTCCTCCGCCTGATGGACAAGCCGGAAGCGTTCGGCGAAGTCTACAATATCGGAACGGACCAGGAAGTTTCGATCATGGAGCTGGCACAAAAAGTCGTAGCAGCGACCGGGTCGACCTCAGAAATTGACCTCATTCCGTATTCGGATGTCTATCCGGAAGGGTTTGAAGATATGGCGCGACGCCTCCCGAGTGTAGAGAAACTCCAGGCCGCTATCGATTTTCGACCCATGCGCACGCTGGATCAAATCATAGCCGACATCGTGGCGGAGAAGCGCGCAGCCTTGGACCTGGAGGCCAATTAGTCCCATGACACCGATGGCTCGCCTCGAAAAACTCACGCGTGATGCCGCGACCGTGCTGTTGCCGCATGGCCTGCGAAAGTGGGTCCGCAAGCAACAACGCATCCACAAGCTTCAATCGGTTCCAGTTGGCAAAGTCGATTTCGGCGGACTGCGACGCTTATCCCCGATCAGTGCAATCTTCGGTCAGGATCGTGATCTCATGACCATTGAGCGGTACTACATCGAAGAGTTTCTGGAAAAGAACTCCGCCGATGTGAAAGGGCGCTGCCTCGAAATGGGCGATCCGGCTTACATTGAAAAGTTTGGCGGCGAAAAAGTCACCCAGACTGACGTACTCAACTATGTGGAAGGCAATCCGCAGGCGACGATCGTCGCGGATCTTACCGATGCGCCGCACATTCCAGACAACACGTTTGATTGCATCATCATCACACAAACTCTGCAGATGATCTTCGAAGTCGATAAAGCGATTGAGACGCTCTACCGGATCCTGAAACCGGGCGGTGTGGTCCTGTGCACCTCGCACGGTATGACCCGCGTGGCGCGCCGAGAAGGCGTCGATGACTGGGGCGAATATTGGCATTTCACCACACAATCAAAACGACGCCTGTTCCACACTCACTTTCCGAAAGACCATGTCGAGGTCTCAACGGTCGGCAACGTCTTCACCTGCATATGCAACCTGCATGGTCTGGGCGCCAGCGAGATTGACCCGATCGAACTCGCCACCCATGACCCAAACTTCGAAATGCTGGTCCTGGTGCGGGCACAAAAACCGCTGGACGCATGACACGCTGGTTCTCAGACCGGGATCATCAGATTCTTGCTGCGATACTGATGCTCGCACTCGGGCTCAGACTTTGGGGACTGAACGCCCCGCTCTGGTACGACGAGATCACGACAGTGGAGACGCATCTGCGACTCCCCTGGGACGAGATGATGACGTCCTATTCGATGAACCATCACTATTTCTACAGTCTTCAGGCGAAACTGTCGGCGACCATTTTTGGTGAGTCTGCTTGGAGCGTTCGTTTGCCCGCCATGCTGTTCGGCGTGGGATCGATCGCTGCAATGTGGGTCCTAGCCAAACGAGTGGCAGGCGTGAAGCTCGCGCACGTGACCGCACTACTTCTGGCGCTTTCATTTCATCACATCTGGTTCTCCCAGAACGCCCGTGGCTATACCGAGCTCGCGTTCTGGAGCACGTGCGGCATGATCTTCTTTCTTGAAGGGATGCGTCACCCGACCCTGAAGACCTGGTTGGCATACGCGGCCTGTCTGGCGCTTGCAGTCGCAACACATCTCACCGGGTTCTTCTTCTTTGCCGCCCAGGGTCTCATCTGGCTCTTCATTTCTCTGATGACGGTCCAGCGCGTTGGCCCGATGCATGAGTCCATAAAGCTTCCCATCATTGGCTACGTTGTCGGCGGAATGGCCACGCTCGCCTTCTACGCTCCGATATTGAGCAGCGTGTTTGAAGTCGCGAGCACGGTTAGTGAAACCTCGCAAGTCGATGTCATGCAAGAGTATCAAAACCCGATTTGGGCTGTGCTCGAAGCCTTTCGGACAATCCTCGGTTCATTGGGCCCGTTCATCGGAGTGATCGCGGTCGTCGTCATTGCACTAAGCCTTGTTGGCGCGCTTCAGTTGCGCAAACAGAGTCGGCTGTTCGCCCCCGTCATCGGACTGCACATAGCGCTAACCATGGCGTTGTTACTCATGCTGGGCATGCGCATCTGGCCACGCTTCTTCTTCATCGATATCGGTTTTCTCATGTTGCTGATCGTCGTCGGCGTCCACGCAGCATGCAGATGGATGCGCGGAGTTGCGACCTTCCTTCCCGCGAAAACCGTGTTCCCTGCGGCGGTGGCGGCGATGACGCTTCTCTCCGTGGGACTCGCTACTCGCAACTACACGGCGCCAAAGCAAAACCTATCAGGCGCAGTGGATTATCTTAGCACGGAGGTAGGCTATGAAGCACGAGTTTACGGCATCGGCGTCGCTGGCCCACTGTATAACAGTTTCTACGACGCAGATTGGTCATTGATTGAGACTGAAGAAGACCTCAACGACGCTTTGAAGGCACCGGGACCAGTATACCTGGTCATCGCGTTCCCTGGTCGCTATTTCCGGGTGCTTCCCTCCATGGACGCAATGGCTGACGCTGGTTCACTTGAACTTGTTAAACGTTTTCCGGGCACACTCGGCGACGGAAACGTTCTCATCTTCAAGCGAGGATAGACATGAATATCATTGTCGGATCTGGACCCGCAGGCGTCTCTGTCGCGATGGCACTCATTGCGCGCGGCCAGAGCGTCACGATGCTCGATGGCGGCCAGACCCTGTCTGCCACTCTCGCTGAAAGACAAAACACGTTCGCTGCAAAACCACCCGCCGACTGGTCAAACGACGATACTGCCGCGTGGCAGGCGCCCCAATTGGAGCGATCTGGAGATCTAGCCATGCGGCATGGATCAAGCCATGCACAGGTGCCCAAGGATGAGACGTTTGTGGTCTGCCCCACTGAGGTGGTCCACCGGTTTTGTTAGTCCGGCGGTTTCCACGTAGCAGCGATCATGCTGCTACCT
>JAEPOM010000003.1 GCA_017642885.1 Henriciella sp.
AATCTGCTCTTTCGCATTTGGGTCTCCGTTGTCAGAGACTCTCAATTCAAATGCGGGACCAATCGGGTCTCAGGTCAACAGCTCAAGCTCATCCTTTCTCGCGATCGTTGGTCGAGCGAAGAACACCTCCGATATTCGCGACGAAGAAGACAGCTACAAGGAGTTGGGCCGAAACACGCTCGCTCCCGGCGAAGAATATATGGTCAAAGAAGAAACAGCCGCGAACGTAAACAAAGTCTATTCGGTGCACCTGTTGAGCACGCTGAACATGTTCAGGATCCAGAACGAAGCTGAATTGACTACAGGAACGTCACGTTACCAAGGCAAATCGGAGAATATGGAGTTTAAATCCTACAATCAGGACGAATCCAACCCGCTCAAGATTAGTTGCGACCGGACGTATACCAGCGCCGGAAAGTGGAAGATCACGTTCAAGATCACCGACAACTGACGTCAGCACTTTGGTCGCGTCTAGGTTCGCCTAAGCTAATGCCGCTGCGAGCTGATCCATATATCCGGCGAGTTCGACGTCGAGCGCTGTGACGCCGTTCGCATCATGCGTGGTCAGGGTGACTTCTACCCGGTTGTAGACGTTGAACCACTCCGGATGGTGATCCATCTGTTCGGCCTTCAGCGCGCTGGCCGTCATAAACGCAAATGCCGATTTGAAATCCGCAAACTTGAATGTCTTCTCGATGGCATCGCGATCGCCTGGTTTTACGGTCCAGCCTTGCAATGTCTTCGTCGCGGTCGCTGCGCCAACTCTGTCCGCCATCATTCCACCTCTTCCGTGTCTTGTTGGGTCTCGTGCACGAAGTAGAGCCAGTCGCCATCCTGGGCAATGGCGGTGCGGACGCCGGGATAGTCCTCTCCGGCGCGAATACGGTCGAGACCCGGGTCTCCGACCAGATCTCGCAAACGCGCCCGATCCGTAAATGTCAGCTTCTCCGGCAACAACTCATCGGCCTCAAGCGCGGCGAAATCAGGCCAGATATACCAGGTCTGATCGCCGACCTGGCGCGTCCCGTACGGACCATCCAGCAGGCCACCCAATTTTGCCAAAGGGTCAAACCCAGTACGTCGAAGAAGATCCCAATGCACCCGATGCGACTCACCGGCAAAATTGGAGACAAAGCTCTCTTCCGCTTCCGCCAGGCGCACCAGACGCGCAAGCGAGTCGCGGGCGAGGACATCGCGGATCGCTTCGATCTTGGATTCGACAGGCTCGCTCAACGGCGCAAGCGCTGCCTCAACTGCGACAGGCGTGGTCACCGCTGGAGCAGCTTCAACCTCGAAACGCACCGTCGGCGACCCATCGCTACCGCCGCACGCGGTCAGTAAACACACCAGAGACACACTCAGGGAGGCTTTTCTCATATTCCCTCAAAACCCGTGGCTTCGCGCAAATCCTGCAAAAGCTGGGCCTCATTCAAGACTTTGATCGTATGCATGCCCATAGCGCGGGCGGGTTTCAAATTAATTCCGAGGTCGTCCAGATAGATGCAACGTGCCGGATCGACATCCAATGCTTCGCACATCAGGGCATAAATCCGAGGATCCGGTTTGCGGATGCCAAGCTTGGAACTCTCGATCACATGATCAAAATTCGTCATGATTTCAGCGACTTTTGCAGCCTTTTGCGAGTCTGAACTCATACCCGCCCCTTTTCCGATCGGCGCGTTATTCGTGATGCATCCGACTTTCACACTCGATTTGCAGACCTTTAGGGCATCAACCACTGACGGGCGAACGTCGCCGGAAAGAAGACCAAGAATGTCTTTGCCAGGGACTTCGTGACCGAGCGCCTTGCTCTCCGCCCGAAACAACGCGTCGAACTCATCGGCGGTCACTTCGGACCGTTCAAGTTTAGCCCATGCATTCTCGTGAATGTTCTGCGCGTTTACCGAACGCACAAAATCCTTGGGCAAGCCTTTCTCGGCTTCGTAGCGCGTGAAAGCTTCGAAGGGGGACGACGTCAGGACCCCACCAAAGTCCCAGATAACTGCCTGTAAATCCGTCACCATTTCGTAATTCCTCTATATCGCTTTGATCAGCGTTTTCTTTTTGCCCGAGGCCATGACCTCATGGCTGGCCGCTTCGAAGCCAACAGCATCCAGAAGCGCCTGATCACGATCTTCGCCTGGATTGTCCGTCGTCAGCAAGCGATCCCCAACGAAGATGGAGTTCGCGCCGGCAAGCAGCAGCAAGGCCTGTTCGCCTTCGCTCATGCCTTCTCGTCCAGCCGAGAGGCGGACCCAGCTTTTAGGGAAGACGATACGGCACGTCGCAATCGCGCGGGCCATTTCCGTGACGCTAACGGCGGGGCTATCCCCAAGCGGTGTCCCCTCGATCGGAACCAGCATGTTGATCGGCACGCTTTCCGGATGCGGAGTGAGCTTGGAGAGTTCATGAATGAGACCGATGCGGTCCTCACGCCCTTCCCCCATACCAAGAATGCCACCGACGCAGAGCTTCACGCCCGCTTGGCGGGCTTTGGACAGTGTGTCGAGCCGGTCGTCATAGGTCCGGGTCGTGACCACAGTGGTGTAATATTCCGGCGAGGTATCAAGATTGTGATTGTAGTAATCGAGGCCCGCCTCTTTCAGCGCCTCTGCCTGGCCATCCCCGAGCATGCCAAGTGTCACGCAGGTCTCCAGCCCTTCGGCTTTGACGGCTGAGATCATCGCCGCGACTTTCGGCACATCGCGGTCCTTCAGCGAGCGCCATCCAGCGCCCATGCAAAACCGGTCCGCCCCGCCCGCTTTCGCGCGTTTGGCGGCAGCGACCACTTCATCGAGTGGCATCAGCTTCTCAGCGCCGAGCCCCGTATCAAAATGCGCGGATTGGCTGCAATAGCCGCAATCCTCAGGGCATCCGCCCGTCTTGATTGATAGAAGCTGGCTCTTTTGCAGTTGGCCATCGGCCCAGTTCATGCGCTTGATCTCCAGCGCCTGGCCGACCAATGCATCGAGCGGTTGTTCGTAAATGTCCCTGATTTCGTCTTTCGTCCAATCGTGGCGTGGCAGATCAAATGGCATGAGGATCCCTATCTTGTGACTCTGATCCATCTCGGCGGAGACGGGCTCATTTCGGACCGCCTTGTCCCTCAGCTACTGCCCAGTGGCAAGGGTCAATCGAGTGGAATCAACGGCGACGTGTGCGTAGGCCGCTGTTGAAGACTCATCGGGTGCGGAGAAGGTCATTTAGAGTCACCGCTCGACAAGCAGAGCGCCCGCCCTAGCTCTGTGATCATGATAAATCGAATTTTCCTGGCGCTCACAGCGCTGATGTTCTTCGCGTTCGGCCTATGGTCGATCACTGACCCCATTGGCATGACGGCTCGGCTCGGCGTCGAGGCAGGTGGTGTCTCCGGCGTATTTGAGATGCGAGGCGTCTTTGGCGGTGTCAGTCTCGGTGCAGCAGCGCTATGCGGGCTCGGTGCCTTGCGGCAACGGTTTGAGTTCGCAGCGCTTTGCTTCATTGCCGCTTACATGGGTGGGTATGTTATCGGTCGCGGCGCCTCGTTCGTGTCCGGTGATACCGCGCTCGCCTCAAACTGGTACTTTGCCGGATTTGAAGCTGTGATGTGCCTGATCGCCGCCTTTCTGATGGCGCGGACCAAATAAAAAGCCCCGCCAAATGACGGGGCTTTTCTTTATGTGTTTGTCGCGTGCGCTTAGAAGCGCTTGCGCAGCGTGACACCATAAGTGCGAGGCTGGCTCGGGTAACCCGAGATTGATCCAGCCTGGGCCACGGACGGAAACGCCGTCGTGATGCGCTGTTCATCAAGCAGATTCCGCGCCCAGATGGCGACGCTAACGCCATTGTCGTTCTCGAAGCCAGTCGCCGCGTTCACTTCATTGACCTCACGGGAGTATCCCACTGAGTCGATCAGAGCCTGATTGCCCGGATCATCAAAGAAGTCTGTGTCGGCAGAATACTGCCAGTCAGCTCGAACATAACTATCCCAATTGCCAAGGGCGAAGTCATAGTTGAAGCCCATGCTGGTCGCGACATCTGGGATACCGGACGGCGTCTGACCGCTCAAATCTCCTGATGCAGACCCAACGAAGCTGTCATAGACCGGATCGAGGAACGTCCCGGCAAAGTTCAGCGTCAGAGCTTCGGTCGCGCTCCAGGTGAGGTCAAATTCTGCACCGGTGGTAGACTGCTCACCCGCATTTGCGAGAGCGAAGCCCGTACCCGTGAAGGCATTTGACTGGAAGCCTTCAATCGTCTGATCAAAGATAGCGAGGTTGAATGCGAACGTTGAGAACGCGCCTTTAACACCGATTTCGAACACTTCTGAGTCTTCTGGACCTGCGAAGCGCGTACCAGAGGTCAGGTTCGGTACAGCAAGTCCTGCGTCGCGGATTGGCGAAGACGGCGGGCTCGTAACAGAAGAACCAGCGATAAAGTCTGACGCAAATGGACGGCTATCACGGGACAAGTTCCACGATGTCGCCTTGAAGCCAGTCGCCCAAGATCCGTAAACGTTGATATTGTCTGTCAGATCATATGCAACGCGCAGAGTGTGCGTGGTCGCATTGTCTGAGCTGGAACCGTCTTCAACAGAGTTCGGGAAGTCCAGGAATGGCGGCAGGAACTGCAACGCCTGAAGTCCGAGGAGTGGGTTCTGGGCCGGATCTGCCGCTGCTGCCTGAATGGCCGCAAACGCAGCCGGATTCGCCAGCGCGAACGCTCCGACTGCTGTCGGATCAGTTGGGTCGACACCAGCGCCAGCAAGCGCCGAACCGAAACCAAGCTGAACCAGGTCAACCGCAGAGAACACATCCGAATTGGTTTGACGGTAGAATGCGTCTTTCTCATCTTCGGTATAGTTCAGACCCACTGTCGCCGTCAGGCGGTCGGTTAGATAAAAATCCAGTGTACCAAAAACGGACCAGGCTTTATTGTCCTGACCAAATTCGGCCTCTGGGCCTTGACCGTTTTGTCCGAACGTTGCGCCAACAGGTAGCCCAAGAGCGGTCTCGACTCCGGCCAGCGCGCCCGGAGCGCCCAGCCCGACCAGCAACCCATCTGCATAGTTGCGATAGTCTGCACCATATTCGAAGTCAGAAGAAACTTCCACGCTTTCATCGAAGTAGAATCCACCGACCATCCAGTCAAAGCTGGAATCAGGGTTGTTGGAAGTGAAACGCAATTCTTGTGTGAAGGTATCGATTTTGCCCGAGTTCTCGTTCAAGCCAATCAAGTCCGCAGACGTGAAATCAGAGTCTTGGTTGGTGAAGGAATCAACTTTTCGGAACGCAGTGATCGAGGTCACGTCGAAACCGGAGAACTCTTTGTCGACTTGCAGCGACAAACCTGAGTTTTCGATCTCGTTTTCGGACGGGAAGTTACCAAACACCTCATAGGAGAATGGGTCTTCACCGTTGATGTTACCACCAATCAGCTGAATCAGACCTCCGGTCGGACCATTGACCAAATTTCCAGCGACACAGCAGACTTCGTCAATCTTGTCGTAATCACCGATCAAGCGCAGCTCAAGCGTCTCGCTTGGTGTGAACAGGAGTTCGCCTCGAACGCCCCAGCGATTGCGTTCGTTGGTTTCTTCACCGGTCGCAATGTCGTCGGCGTAACCGTCTCGTGTGTTTATGTTGCCTGCGAGGCTATAGGCGACTGTGTCCGAGAGCGGACCGGTTAAATCGCCTTTCATCCGGAATGCGTTGAAGTTACCTGCGGTCGCCTCAATAGAGCCCTGAGTCTCAAATTGAGGCTTGCGCGTAACAATGGAAATCACACCCGCAGACGCGTTCTTACCAAACAGTGTTGATTGCGGACCGCGAAGGACCTCAACGCGCTGCAAGTTTGGCAGGTCAGAAATCTGTGCCGCTGAGCGTGAACGATACACACCATCGACGAAGACACCGACCGACGGTTCGATCCCAACATTGTTGGCGCCGTTACCAAAGCCACGGATGATAAAATTTGTGTTCGCGGATGATTGAAGCTGACCAACGCGAAGCGATGGCACCACAGATTGTAGATCATTCAGATCCTGGATCTCTGCTTTTTCGATTGTTGTGTTGTCAACGACCGAAACAGCGACAGGAACATCTTGAAGAGTTTGTTCGCGCTTCGTCGCAGTAATTGTAACCGTGCTCAAGCGGCGCGCGCCTTCGTCGGCATCGTCTTGCGCCATCGCTATGGGCGCAACGCCCGCAGCAAGCGCGGTTAGACCGACACTAAACGATAGCGCGGCTTTTAGACCGAAATTAGATTTGGTGGATGAGCTCATCTCACGTCTCCCGGATTGTTTTCGTTGAATAAGTTCTGGGGGGTCGTTCTTATCGCGACTTATAGTGAGGAGTAGTGCACGCGCTCTAGTTGGCAAGTTCACAATCGCATGATGAAGCACGGGGCGAGACTGTTGCGGCAATTGCGCAACAGAGGAACGCAAGATGTGCCGAGGATAAACCCGCTGAGACCCTCGGAAAACTAACGATCTCATACCGAGTGTGTCGCGTTGAAACGCCCGAGCGTTTGCGCCGCAATAACTCGCCTAGGAGGCAACTGCAGGCGCATAACGTTTCCCCGCCTGGTAGAACAGAGGGTCAAAATGGGGCGACATTCGCGCAAGACGCGAAACCTGCAAACTGGCGCAAACATTGCGGTACTCACCTCACCGCGTTTGGCGAGCCGAAACAACAAACGGCCAAATCGAGAGTGAGAATATATAATAATGAAGTCGACGACTCATCATCCAAATACCGAGACATTGCTGTCTGCCTGGGCGCGCATGACAGATTCTCCGGAAGCCGAGCCAGCCTCCTCAAAGGCAGCCGATCATCCCGACTTGCTGGAATGCCTGTTCGTTATCGAACGGTCAGAGGAAGGACGTTGGTTGTTCCGCAATGCAGGCCACCGCCTGAGCGATTTGCTCGGTCGAGAACTAAGCGCACATGACTGTCTGGATTTCTGGACAGGACACGATCGCGCCATGGTCGGATCGTTGATCGATTCAGTGCGCGAGAGCCGGAAACCTGGAATTCTACAGGCCACGGGTGAGACGCTCACCGGCACGCATGTAAACATTGAGCTGACCTTCGCGCCGCTTCCGACGCCGCGTCCCGATCGCGCTCAATCGAGGCTGCTTGGGCTTTATCAGATCATCGAGCCTCAGCCGATCTTGAAAGGACGCCCCGTCTGGCGTCACCGGATCACCGCTGTGTTTCCACCCAAAGTCGATCGTCAGCCTGCTGGATTGCGCTTGGTGGCCAGTAACGACTAACCGAGAAACGACTAAGCGGCTTCCTGTGCGCGTGCGATCAATTCAGCTTTCACGCGCTCAGCCAGCTGCTTCACCGTGAACGGCTTCGACATGAAGCCAACTTCTCGATCATCGCCCAGCTTCGCGGCGACATCGCGTTCGGCATAGCCAGACATGAACAGCACTTTGGCGGTCCCGAGCAGATCCTTGGCTTCCTTGATCAGGGTTGGCCCGTCCATTCCGGGCATAACCACGTCAGAGACGACGAGATCGAATGCGCCCGGATTCTCTTCGAGGATCTCAAGGGCTTCTTCGCCGTCGCAGGCCTCTTCGACATCATAGCCGCGCGACTTCAGCTGTGACGCCGCAATTGAACGCACACCATCCTCGTCTTCAACCAGCAGGATGCGACCACGACCCGAAATATCCACCGGCACTGACACGGCGTTGACCGGCTGAGATTCCAGCACTTCGGCGACTGGGATTTCGTCAGCTTTCAGAGCCGGAAGGTAGATCTGGAACGTCGTGCCCTTCCCAACCGAACTGATCGGACAGATATAGCCTTCAGACTGTTTGATGATGCCGTAGACCGTCGAAAGCCCGAGCCCGGTTCCCAGCCCTTTTGGTTTGGTGGTGAAGAACGGATTGAAGATGTTCTTAAGGTTGTCAGGCGCAATGCCGTGACCGGTATCCTCAACCTCGATCAGCAGGTATTCGCCCTGCTCCACATACCGGAAGCCGTGCTTGTGCGCGTCCTGTTCGGTCGCACGTGACGTCTTGATTGTGAGTTTGCCGCCGGTGCCGCCATCCATGAGCAGCGCGTCGCGGGCATTGGTGGCGAGGTTGATGATCGCGGTTTCCAGCTGGTTCTTGTCGGCTTTGACCATAGGCAGATCACGGCCGTGGACCACATTGAAATCAATCCGCTCATCCAAAAGCTGACCAAGAAGAATGGCGAACTCGGACAGGAAGTCGCCTGGCTCAAACACTTCCCGGCGAAAGGTTTGCTGGCGCGCGTAAGCGAGCAGCATTTGCACAAGATCCTTGGCGCGAACCGAGAATTCGTGGATTTTCTTCAGGTGATCGAAAGATGGATCGCCGACGGGGTGCTTGGACAATAGCTCGTCATTGTTAAGCATGATGCCGGTCAACACATTGTTGAAATCGTGCGCAACGCCGCCCGCCAGCTTACCGATGGCTTGCATCTTCTCACCTTGAGCGAGGCGCAGCTCCAGCTCTTTTTGTTCCGACATGTCGATGACATAGGCAACGGCAGGTTGCCCGCGACCATCCAGCGTGACGAACACGTTCACATGCTTCTGGTCTTCATCGGCGAGACGCAACCCGACAGGCTTGTCGATTGAATCGAGAAGTTTCTCGCGCAGTTTGTTCTCGCCCTCTTCAGCAACGAAAAGATCGATGAACCGCGTGCCAGGCGAGCCAGAACCGCCCGCCAGCCCCATCAGAGCTCGGTTGCTATCTGTGATGATTGCGCCTTCCAGAGAATGCCCCTCAAGACGTACCGCCCCGAAGGGAGCATCATCAAACATCGGGTCGCCGTCTGGGCGCGGTGGTCGGCTCGCAGACGCGGCCAGCATGCGGCTTTCACCTTCGAGCAAGTTCTGGGCGTTTGCCAGCACGATCGTACGGCCGGTCGCATCGGCGCCCTTGCCGTTCCACGTCGTGATTGTTTGAACCGGGATCTCAACGCCGTCCCGGGATCGGATCATGACGTCGGCACGACCTGGCACGCCGGACTTGCGGTCGCGGCGCAGCATCTTGACGAACTCAGGTCGCATAATGTCGTCGAGGCGAATGCTCTTGGCGCTCTCTGGCAGCCCAAGCATTTCGCGCAACCAGGCATTGGCATAGCTGATTGTGCCATCCGGTCCGGACGAAAAGAATCCCATTGGCGCGTCTTCTACGTACAGCGCACGCATATCCGCCGCGCCTGTAACCTGATCGGTGCCAGTGATCCGGCGCAGACGCCAGATGACCCGGTCGCCTCTGAGCGGTGAAACGGAAGCCTCATATTGAACCGGAAGCGACTCGGTGCCGAGCGTCATCGCCGGCAGCGTTTCTCGGCGCGTCTCGCCGGCCTTGGCAGCCTTGGACAAACGGAAAATTGGAGCCGCAAGGCCCGGTGCAGCGCTGAAAATTCGATCAACCGATACCGGTCCCATGACGTCAGACTGTCCCATGAGCGCCATTTGCGTGAGGTCAGAATAAGCTTCATTGGCCGTCAGCGGCGCGCCGCCGCGATCACTGATCAAAACCGCTTCTTCCAGCGCATCAACCCAGGAATAGCGCGGCGTGACGGGTTGCATCGCGTCGGCCATGGCACCGCGTTCCGGGAAAAGTCCCATACGCCGACCTGCACCGCGCAGGATCCAAAGCAGGAACACCATTCCGCCCGCAGCCATAGAGATCAGCAGGATCAATCCGGTCGGCCCACCGGCATTTGGCCAGGCAAGCGTCGCGCTCGCGGCACCCACGGCCAGCAGGAGGCAGGCCCAAAATCCCATTTGCAGCCAGTCCAACTGATGCGGCATGACTTGCTTTGGTGTTTCTTGGGCTTCAGGCGTATCTGCGGCCATTACGATTACTCCGGCTCGAGCGTTGCGCAGCTCGATGATTCGTACTCACTTATAGCAGGACTTCGCACCATGTCGCATCGCACCTGCTCCAATATATCCTTTTGCACCCGGAATGGTTAATCAAACGAGAAGGCTGGTTAATCTCGTCCGACAAATTATAGAGGTTTCATTACAGTTTACGAAAGGTTCGCCATGCGTCTTGTATCCTCTGCTCTCGCCCTCGTTTTGATCGGCGGCGCGACCGCGTGTGGAGGCCAGACACCGGCATCCACTTCTCCAGAAACACCCCAAGCACAAGTCGACGCATCAAACGCTGCTCAAGAAGCTGAAACCGAGCGGCTCAACGCGTTTTTCGAAACCAAATTCAACGAAAGCCTGTCACGCAGTCCGATGAGCGCCACATTCCTTGGCAGCCGTGAGAATTACGACAAATGGAACGATGCATCGGACGCCAACCGCTTGGCCGAAATGGAGATCCAGCGCGCGACAGTCGCCGAGATGCGCGAGCTGTTCGATCCGGAAGCCCTGTCTGACCAAGGCCGCCTGTCGTTTCGTCTGGCGGAATACCAACTCGAACTTGCGGAGAAAGCCTTTGCGCGGCGTTGGCATAATTATTCATTCAGCCAGATGCGCGGGGCCCATGCTGGGATCGCTTCCTTCCTGATTGGCCAGCACAAAGTGACCAGCAAGTCGGACGCCGAAGCCTATATCGCTCGGTTGCGTGGGATCGAGACCTATCTCGGACAAAATCTCGCCAACGCCCAGACGTCCGCTGAAATGGGCATCCGCCCGCCGCTCTTCGTCTATGATTTCGTCATCAATGGGTCGGCAAATGTGATTGACGGGTATCCGTTCGAAGGGGTTGGACCTGAACGCCCGTCTCCTCTGTACGCAGACTTCGTCAGCAAGGTCGACGCACTCGTCACCAATACCACTATCACAGAGGAAGAGGCGCAGGATCTCAAATTTGAGGCCCGCGGAGCACTGCTTGAGAACGTGTATCCGACCTATTTCGAACTCATAACCTGGGTCAGCGAAGATCAAGTCAATGCGACGACGGATGATGGCGCGTGGAAGCTCCCGGATGGCGACGCCTATTACCGTGATCGACTGGCGCAAATGACTACGACTGACATGACCCCAGACGAAATCCACGATCTAGGTCTCGCCGAAGTCGCGCGCATTCACGAGGAAATGCGGGCGATCATGCAGCAGGTCGAGTATGACGGGACGCTGCAGGACTTCTTCGAATTCACGCGAACAGACGAACAGTTTTTCAAGCCGAACACAGATGAAGGCAAAGCTGAATATCTTGCCGAAGCGACCGCGATGATCGACACTATGCGCGAGGCCCTGCCGACCGTATTCAACACATTCCCGAAAGCGGAAATGGAAGTGAAAGCGGTTGAAGCGTTCCGCGAGCGCGCGGCGGGCAAAGCCTTCTATCAACGCCCAGCGCCGGATGGATCTCGCCCCGGCGTTTACTACGCCAACCTGTATCGCATGCAGGACATGCCGCTCTATCAGATGGAAGCGCTGGCTTATCATGAGGGTATTCCCGGCCACCACATGCAACTCGCCATCTCGCAGGAGCTGACTGGCATTCCCAAGTTCCGGAAATATGGAAGCGTGACCGCCTACACTGAAGGCTGGGGGCTCTATTCGGAATTCCTGCCCAAAGAGATGGGATTCTATGAAGACCCGTATTCTGACTTTGGTCGCCTCGCGATGGAATTGTGGCGCGCCGCGCGACTAGTTGTCGACACGGGTCTACACGCCAAGCAGTGGACGCGTGAGGAAGCGATCGACTATTTGCTGGTCAACACGCCGAACCCTGAAGGCGACGCGCGCAAGGCGATCGAGCGATACATCGTGATGCCAGGCCAGGCGACGGCCTACAAGATCGGTATGAACAAGATCGTCGAACTGCGCGAAGACGCGCGAGCTCGACTAGGGGACGCGTTTGATATTCGGGATTTCCATGACGTTGTCCTCAAGGACGGTCCGGTCCCCCTTCAAATTCTAGAGGAGAATGTTGAAAACTGGATCACAAACCAGTGAGAATAGAGCAATTTCCTTCCCCTAGAGGCAGGTATTTAGAAATCTGATTCTATTGTTTAGGTTTTTTTGTTGCACTGCGGCAAAACCATACCCTAATGGAGCACCATGAAACTCTCAGTCTTAAAAGAAGTGGCGGCGGGCGATCGACGCGTCGCCGCCACACCCGAGACCGTCAAGAAATATGTCGGGCTTGGTCATGAAGTGACGATCGAGGCCGGTGCGGGCCTCGATGCCGGCTATATTGATGCGGCCTATACCGAGGCCGGCGCCAAGGTCGAGACGTCCGCGGATGGCGCTTTGAAAGGTGCCGACGTTGTCCTTTGCGTACGAACGCCAGATGCGGGCAAACTTCCCGAAGGTATAACCGTGATCGGCCTGCTTGACCCATTCAAGTTCGACGCGGCGGCCTTTAATGGCAGGAAAGCCACGACGCTCGCCATGGAATTCACGCCGCGGATTACGCGCGCCCAGAGCATGGATGCGCTGTCCTCGCAATCGAACCTGGCTGGCTATCGCGCTGTTATCGAAGGCGCGACGCTGTATGGCCGCGCGATGCCGATGATGATGACCGCCGCGGGCACAGTCGCTCCGGCCAAGGTCTTCGTGATGGGAGCCGGTGTTGCTGGCCTGCAGGCTATCGCGACCGCCAGACGCCTCGGCGCCGTGGTCACCGCGACAGACGTCCGCCCGGCAGCGAAAGAACAAGTCGCTTCGCTCGGCGCGAAATTCATCGCGGTCGAGGACGAAGAGTTTAAAGCAGCCGAGACTGCTGGCGGATACGCCAAGCAAATGTCGGAAGAGTATCAAAAGAAGCAGGCTGAACTCGTCGCCAACCACATTGCCAAGCAAGACATTGTGGTAACGACAGCCCTGATCCCCGGTCGCGCCGCACCCGTTCTGGTCAGCGCGGATATGGTCAAGACCATGCGCCCGGGTTCGGTCATCGTGGACATGGCGGTTAGTCAGGGTGGCAACTGCCCGTTGTCGGAACCGGATGTGATCGTTGATGAAGGCGGCGTCAAAGTCGCTGGCTTCACCAACCTGCCCGCGCACCTGCCCGCAGATGCCAGCGCGCTGTACGCCAAGAACCTGATTGCCTTCCTGCCACTGATCACAGCGGAGGATGGTAGCCTCAACCTTGATACTGACGATGAGATCGTCACCGCGATGATGCTGACCCGCAGCGGCGAAACTGTAAATGAGAGGATTTCCTCATGAGAAAAGCCCTGATCCTGGGCGCGATGGTCGGAGCGGTCGCTCTGCCTGCCCATGCGGCTGAGGCAAGCGCTATCAGCCCCACCGTCTTCCTGGCTGCAATCTTCGCAATGGCCTGTTTCGTAGGCTACTACGTCGTTTGGTCTGTAACCCCCGCGCTGCACACGCCGCTCATGGCTGTGACCAACGCGATTTCGTCGGTGATCATTGTCGGCGCGATTGTCGCCGCAACCGCCTCCGGCGCTGTACAGGGTGGCTGGATCGCCAAAGCTCTTGGCGGCGTCGCGGTGGCGCTTGCCAGCGTCAACATTTTCGGCGGATTCCTCGTCACCCAGCGCATGCTGGCCATGTATAAGAAGAAGGGAGACTAGTCCGATGGAACAGTTCCAAACGACCTGGGCACCCCTGCTCTATCTCGCATCGGGGGTCCTGTTCATCCTCGCGCTTCGCGGCCTTTCCAGCCCAGCCACCAGCCGTGCAGGGAACCGCAATGGCATGATCGGTATGACCATCGCGGTCGTCACCACACTCGTGCTGTTCTGGAACGCGCTCGACGCCACAACCTGGGGCATTCTCGCTGCAGGCGCTCTCGTAGGCGGCGGCATTGGCGCTTACATTGCGCGTAAGATCCCAATGACGGACATGCCGCAGCTTGTTGCGGCGTTCCACTCTCTGGTGGGTCTCGCAGCTGTGCTCGTCGCCGCTGCCGCGCTCTATGCACCAGTCAGCTTCGGTATCGGCTCTGTCGGCGATCTTGCGACGGCATCACTGATCGAGCTTGCGCTCGGGTCGGCGATTGGTGCGCTGACATTTACCGGGTCCGTGATCGCGTTCGCAAAACTCAATGGCAACATGTCTGGGGCGCCAATCTTGCTCCCGGCGCGCCATCTGCTGAATATCCTGATTGGGGCCGGTATCGTCGCCATGGTCGTCGTATTGGTGACCAGCGGCGGAAGCGCCACCTGGGCCTTCTGGGGTCTTACGGGACTGGCCCTGGTTCTCGGTATCACGCTGATCATCCCGATTGGCGGCGCAGATATGCCGGTCGTAGTTTCGATGCTGAACTCCTATTCCGGTTGGGCCGCGGCGGCGCTGGGCTTCACGCTCGGCAATTTCGCCCTGATCATTACCGGCGCGCTGGTTGGCTCGTCCGGTGCCATCCTGTCCTACATCATGTGTAAGGGCATGAACCGGAGTTTCATCTCAGTCATACTGGGCGGCTTTGGCGGCGATGATGCGGCCGCTGCTGCAGGAGATCAGGAAGAGCGTCCGTTCAAGCGCGGCTCTGCCGAAGACGCTGCTTTCATCATGAAGAATGCGTCGAAAGTGATCATCGTGCCTGGATATGGAATGGCGGTGGCGCAGGCTCAGCACGCTTTGAAAGAGATGTGCGACAAGCTGAAAGAAGAAGGCGTTGAAGTGAAATATGCCATCCACCCAGTTGCGGGCCGGATGCCAGGTCACATGAACGTCCTGCTGGCAGAAGCCCAGGTCCCATATGATGAAGTGTTTGAACTTGAGGACATCAATTCTGATTTCCGCAATTCCGAAGTGGCGTTCGTTATTGGTGCGAACGACGTGACCAACCCGGCGGCAAAGACAGACACGACGTCGCCGATCTATGGCATGCCGGTTCTCGACGTCGAAAATGCGGGCACCGTGCTCTTCATCAAACGCTCGATGGGCTCTGGCTATGCTGGCATCCAAAATGAGCTGTTTTTCCGCGACAACACGATGATGTTGCTCTCGGATGCAAAGAAGATGGTCGAAGACATCGTCAAGTCGCTCTAGGGAGCGCCTTGACGGGCTTCGCCAAACAGAAAAAAATTACGCCGGAGGAAAACCATGGCGATCAAAACACGTTTCACCGAAGAGTTCGGGATCGAACACCCGATTGTACAAGGCGGAATGCAATGGGTCGGCTATGCTGAAATGGTTGCTCCTGTCGCCAATGCTGGCGGCCTAGGCTTCCTCACCGCGCTGACCCAACCAACGCCGGAGGATCTATACAAGGAAATCCTCCGCACCCGTGAAATGACAGACAAGCCGTTTGGCGTGAACCTGACGATCCTCCCGGCGATCAAGCCTCCGCCTTATGCCGAGTATCGCCAGGCGATCATTGAAGGCGGGATCAAAATTGTCGAAACCGCGGGCTACAAGCCGCAGGAACATATCGATCACCTGAAGGCCCACGGCATCAAGATCATCCATAAATGCACGGCCGTCCGTCACGCTCTGTCAGCTGAGCGGATGGGCGCCGATGCGATCTCGATTGATGGCTTCGAATGTGCCGGCCACCCCGGCGAAGACGACATTCCGGGCCTGATTCTGATCCCGGCGGCGGCCAATAAGGTCAGCGTTCCCATGCTTGCCTCAGGCGGGTTTGCCGATGGCCGCGGACTCGCTGCTGCGCTGGCGCTGGGCGCTGACGGCGTCAATATGGGTACGCGCTTTTGCGTCACTCGGGAAGCGCCGATCCACCCGAACTTCAAACAGCAAATGGTCGAGAATGACGAGCGCGACACCAAGCTTATCTTCCGCACTCTGCACAATACAGCGCGGGTGATGAAGAATTCTGTCAGCTCTGAAGTGGTCGACATCGAACTCAAAGGCGGTGCCAAGTTCGAAGATGTCCAGCATCTCGTTGCCGGTGTGCGTGGGCGCAAGGCAATGGAAGATGGTGACCCAGATGGCGGTATATGGTCGGCTGGCCAGGTCCAGGGCCTGATTGACGACATTCCGACCGTCAAGGAACTGATCGACCGCATCGTCGCAGACGCAGAGACCATCATCAAACAGCGCATGGGCGGCATGCTGGCCTGACACGCGCCGACCAAAGCAGGTAGATTCTAAAAGGGCCTCGATGCATGTCGGGGCCCTTTCATCATTTCGGACTCACGATAAGCTCGCGCGTCTAACAATCATCTAAAGGGGGTCACGATGGCCGAGTTAATTGCCGAAGTGTTTTCCGTCAGCGGCCTGTTCACGCTGCTCATGCTACTTCTATTGCAAGCCGTGCTGGGCTTCGACAACCTGCTCTATATCTCAATCGAGTCGCAACGGGTCGGGCCTGAGAAGGCCCCCATGGTGCGCCGCTGGGGCATCGGCCTCGCAGTTGTGCTGCGGATCGTGCTGTTGGTCGTCATTGTCAATTTGTTCTCGCTGCTGGCCGAACCCTTGTTCAATATCGGCCTGAAAGGCTTCCTGGAAGGCGAGTTTACGCTTCAGGCCATGGTTACGCTCGCAGGTGGCGGCTTCATCATTTACACCGCGATCAAGGAAATCCATCACCTCCTCGCCGTCGATCATATCGAACACACCGAAGGCTCGGCGAGTAAATCCGTGACGCAGGCGATTGTGATGATTGTCGCCATGAACCTGGTTTTCTCTTTCGATTCTATTCTCTCCGCGATGGCGATTGCGAATGTTGAAGTCGCTAATGTCGTCAACGCTTCGGGAGAGGTGATGAACACATTCACTGGGAGTGTTGTGCAGTGTAAATCCGACCTGATCGCCAATCCGATCGCTGGAGCCGTCGGGTGCGAACCAGGCAAGGACTACCAGGTCTGGATCATGGCGATTGCCATCCTCTCATCCGGGGTTGTGATGATCCTGCTCGCGGATTACGTGGCCGACTTCCTCAAGCGCAACCGGATGTACGAGGTGTTGGGCCTGTTTATCCTATTCCTCGTTGGGGTCCTGCTGGTCACCGAAGGCGCGCATCTGGCACATCTGAAAATGTTCGGCTTCCCGATCGATGCGATGAGTAAGTCGAGCTTCTATCTCGTGGTCGGCGTGCTGGTGATTACGGATATTATCTCCACCAATTATCAGAAACGCCTCTGGGCCCAACGTGAAGCGGAACTTCGCAGCGCTGGCAACAAAGCCGACGACGCGATCAAAGCGGTTGATGCGCACATCGCGAAGCATGGTAATGTTGGCTGATATCCGAAGACGCGGCGCCTCAAGTCCGAGGCGCCGCTTGTACCGAGCGGGAACACCTAACCCTTGAACGCGCCAATACGTTTGGTGACCTGCAAAGCAACCTTTTTGCCTTTGCGCCCCATGCGACCTTCGAACGCGACATTGCCATCGCGGCCACCTGAGAGAAGTTCGACAGGCTGATCCGCCGGTAAACCGAGCAGCAGCGTCGACCCGGCTTTGAGCTGTGTGATCCGGCTGAGTGGGACGGTCAACGAGGCGAGGCGCGCGGTAAGAACCGCCGTCACATCAGGACTGGTAAGGGCTGCCGGTTCGGTAGAGGCGTCAGGTTGATCGCTCGGGGCTTCGCCTTCGATCAACGCAAGCTCACTGTGCAATCCCGCAGCTTCCACGGCGTATTCTGAGACCTGAACCTGCGTGACTGGAATAAGACTGCTGACATAGGCGACATCGGTCTCGATTGCCTGAAGCTGGTAGGTCTCATGGATCGCCATCCCGAACGGAACCAGCAACTGTTCCAGCAAGGCACAATCAATTGCGCTGAGCGTCCAGCCATCTCCGAGACGTCCAGCTGATCCTCTCGCGCCGCAAGCGCGCGCAATAATCGCATCCGCAAGAACCGGCGGCAGGCAAACCAATGCACGAATGTCTGTTTCGCTGGGCCCGATGCAGGCCACAGCGCTCGACTTGCCCTGCAGAAGGCCGGCAAGGTCCGTTCGGGGTATTTCTGCGCACTCGGAAACGGTGATCGCGGCTTTTACGCCTGTGCCAGACCCGAGCGCCATCGCCAGGCGCGCGGCCAGTTTGTAAGCGCGGCGCTCCTGCGCGGGTGTCACGTTTGCGGTCTGAAGGTCAAAATTCTCAGGCTGTTTTGGCTCGATCACTTTCGGCGTTGCTAACTCATCGGCCAGCGCGGTCTGTTGCGGCTTCGGTCGCAACAAGGCTTCGATTTCCTCGGCAGAAAGGACTCCGCGCGAGGATGGAAATTTATAATCTTCTTCAGGCTTTTCGGCAGCCGTCATTGTTCCGGTATCCATCAACCAGTCAGATTTAGCGATTGATTTGGGACCGTCTCGCATTCTGCACCTGTCACCAATGGAATTATGATCAGTGCGTTAACACGGTTAATGAATCGTTAGGATTTTGGAGTCCGTCCGTTAAGAATCGTTCGGATTAATCGTCGCGAACGACCCGTTCGTTGCGCTCGTGACGTTCCTGCGCCTCAAGGCTGAGCGTCGCTGTTGGTCGCGCCTCAAGTCGACGCAGACCAATTGGTTCGCCGGTATCATCGCAATAGCCGTAAGTGCCAGCATCGATACGGCGGATCGCGGCGTCGATTTTCGAAATCAATTTGCGCTGGCGATCACGGGTGCGCAGTTCAAGCGCTTTGTCGCTCTCCGCAGACGCACGATCAACCAGATCCGGATGATTGGACGACTCTGCACGCAGATTTCCGATGGTGACTTTCGCGCCATCGAGAATGTCGTTTTTCCAGTCTTCAAGCTTCTTTCGGAAGTAAGCTTTCTGCTTGGAATTCATGAAGTCTTCTTTGTTAGACGGTGTGTAACCTTCGAGATCAAAGTCAGCCATGGAATCAAAAATCCTCTACCGAGTTTGCGCGCCCTATACTGCGGACGGAATAGATACGCAATCGCAATAATCAGACCAATTAGGTCCTGAACCTACGCTGAATTGTGGCGGAGGCTGGGCTAGTACACGACTTTTGCAGCTCCACAGGTAACGAAGACTTGATTTAAACCACACCTCTGTGCGCTAAAGGGGGAGGCACACTGCGAACATTAAAGACAGGACCGGCCGAGTAGAATGACGTCCCGCTGGCGCCAACGTGAAATTGAGCGACCGTCAACCTGGCGGCAGTCGCTTTTATTCAATAGTTTGATCCTGTTAATCCCGATTTTCGCGGCTCGCATCCTGATTGCTGCGTACACATCCGACATCGCCACCGATCCTCTCAGCCTCGAGGCCCGCACCGAAACGCGGCAGCAAATCGAATCAGAATTTCGAAAACTCCCCGCTCCTTTGGGCGAAGAACGGCGACTGTGGGCGGCGCGTATCGATCAGACCCTACAAGAACGCGATTTCTCCGCTGCACGGGGATATCTTCTCGCAGCGCCGTTGATGCTCAACAAACAAGACGCGGCCGCCGTGCTCGCCGCTGCGGATGCCGAGAGCTCAGGCAGCCGAGACCAGCGATTGGCGCGTGCTGCCCTGCTCTTCCTACCCGAAGAACTCCGCGCCAGCTATCAGCGTTCCATCGCACCGCCAAAAATGCCGGACGGTACCGAAGTATCTCCTGAAACCACAGAAGAGGTTGAGGACAGCACACCAGAGGCCGAGAACGACGCGCCTGAAGGAGCCGCGAGTACAACGCGAAATTCTGCACAATTGGCGCCTCTAAATGAACCGTTCGCGGGCCAACGATCCTTTTTCCTTCTCGGAGACCCGGCCGACCTCACTCGTCGCAGCCAGCGTTGGCTTGCTGAGGAACAGGTCGACAGTCTGCAATTGCGGTTGCGCGCCCTCGGCCTGCTCACACAAGATGACCCAGACGCAGAAGCGCAGGCGATGTTCGAAGCCGCTTCAATCATGCGCGCCGCGCACCGCGCCGGCCGCCTGAGTGATCGGTTCGCTAGCTATCTCAAAAGCCGCGTGGAAGACGCATTGCCTGAAGAGATATTGCGGGCTGAGCTGAACACAGCCTTCGAGACTGTCATGACCACCGAAGCGCGAACCGTCGAAGTGCTAGACGCGTATCGTCGGGCTTTGCAACCGGAAGCTCAGGACCGCCTCGTACGCGACATGGTGATCATCGCTCGCATCGCGGAACTAACCAGTTCCTCTGGAGCCATCACCCTCGTCGAACAGGCAACGACCCCCGAAGACATGCGACGTGCCTTGCTCTTGTCTGAATCCGGCGGTCATCGCTCTGTCGCGCTTGCACGGGAAATGGGTCCCGAAGTGCTTTCGCTCGCGCAGATTGGCGTCAAATGGAGCCGTATCCTGGTCTTTCAGGTCATGGGGCTGATGGCCCTCGGCATGGCCTTGATCTGGACGACCCTGTCTGCGCTTACACAGGTCGAGGCTATTCGCCTGCGCTAGAGGCCAAACGCGCCCTTGATGCCATCGATCAGCAATTGCACCGAAAGCGCTGCGAGGATCACGCCGAATATCCGGGTAATCGCACCGGCAATGGCTTCGCCCATAGCTTTCACCAAAGGTCCGGCGGCAAGGAAGATCAGCAAACAGATCAGCATGTTGGCAAGGATTGCGCTGAGAACTGCGCCTTTGCCGATCCAGTCGCTGTGCTGGGACATGTAGAGCATTGCCGTCGCGATCGACCCCGGGCCTGCGAGCATGGGAATACCGAGCGGGAAGACCGACACATCGTCCAGGTGATCTGGTGTTTCTTCGGAGTCCGCAAGAACCGACTCAGCGCGATTTTCCCTGCGTTCCGTACGCTTTTCGAAAACCATGTCGAGCGCGATGATGAAGAGCAGGATTCCGCCCGCCGCGCGGAACGCATCGATCGTGATGTGCAGCTTATCCAGCAACCACGCGCCAAAGAAAGCAAAGCCGAAAATGATCAGCGTGCCGACCAGAACCGAACGGATCGCCATTGATCGGCGATAGCTCGCCGGGCCGCGGACCGTCAGTGACGCGAATACGGGCGCAACACCCGGCGCATCAATAAGGACGAAGAACGTCACAAATGATGCCATAAAGATTGAAATGAACTCGCCCGACATGGCCGTGGCTCCTTCGACTGGAATTGAGGCTGCCCTCTATCCCTGATCTTTCAAGGCGTCGAGGATCTCTGCCACATCGGGATGCAACTCGGGTTTGCCAGAACGCATAGCCACGACACTCGGCGCCGTCTCCCCAGACGAAAGCGCCAAAATCATGCGGTGTCCCCGCAGGCGTTGCAGCAATCCCTGCAATCCCTTGGACCCATCAGCCCGCACCAGAACCTCATGTCCGATATCCACGCAAATCGTCTCTGGCGCCTGTTCAGACTCGATCAGGGCGATGCCTTCATCCAGAGAAACGACTGGAGCGGGGTTCGGAAGTTCAATCATACCAGACGTGTCAGCCATTCTCTGCCTCCGCCGCCTTCATTAGCTTTCGGCAACGGGTTAGCGCCCTATAGGTCTCACCAGCCGCACAGGCTGCTGAAATCTCGATTAGGCGTCCCCGCGCCTCTTCGTCCTCGGTTTCTCCAATGGCCGCGGCAATGGCGGTCACTGCCTGATCATACAGCGTCCCTTCAGTCTCTCCGGTCAGATACATTTGCATGACGGCGAAATAGAGGTGCTCGAGAGGCGTCTGGGTCGCATCTGGATCCAACACGTCCTTTTGACGTAAAACCCGTGCTTGATTCTGCAGTAGAATGGTCCCGCGTCGTTCGCCATTGCGCAGCACTGCGCCGTTCACGACGACAGCCTCCTTTGGCTTGAGCGACAGTTTCAGCGGCATACACCACTCCCATTCAGATGCGACAACTTAGGCGCGCAATGGTTAACGCGGGCTTTCGTATCGGTAACACTGCAATGAAAGCCCATATAAATCCGTGTGTTAGGCATCGGTGAAAACATCCGATCTCGACCAGAAAGCGAATCACAGCCCTGTCGCCGCGTTAGCGCTTGCTTCTGCGATTACCGGCCTTATCCTTAGCGTAAACGTCAAGCTAACCTGAGGACCTCCCATGCGCTTTGAAGGCACCGATAACTATGTCGCCACCGATGATTTGCGGGTGGCCGTGAATGCCGCGATTCAGCTGGAGCGTCCGCTACTGATCAAAGGCGAGCCTGGCACCGGCAAGACCGTGCTGGCCATCGAAGTTGCCAAAGCGCTCGATTGCGAGCTGATCGAGTGGCACATCAAATCGACCACCAAAGCGGCCCAGGGCCTCTATGAGTATGATGCAGTTTCTCGTCTGCGTGACGGCCAGATGGGCGAAGAGCGTGCCAAGGACGTCAAGAACTACATCAAGAAAGGCAAGCTTTGGGAAGCCTTCACCGCCAAGAAGCGCCCGATCCTGTTGATCGATGAGATCGATAAAGCCGACATCGAATTTCCAAACGATCTTCTTCAGGAACTCGATCGCATGGAATTTTATGTCTACGAGACAGACGAAACGGTGAAAGCCAAGCAGCGCCCCATCGTGATCATCACATCGAACAATGAAAAAGAGCTGCCAGACGCGTTCCTGCGTCGCTGCTTCTTCCACTTCATCAAGTTCCCGGACGAGCAGACGATGAAAGAAATCATCGATGTCCACTATCCGGGCATCAAGGAGAAGCTCGTCTCTGACGCGCTGACCACTTTCTACTCCATGCGGGAAGTGCCCGGTATGAAGAAGAAACCTTCAACCTCAGAACTTCTGGACTGGCTGAAACTCCTGATGAACGAAGATGTGGATCTTGAGACCTTGCGCGAGCAGGATCCGGAGAAGCTGACCCCGCCTCTGCACGGCGCGCTGCTCAAGAATGAGCAAGATGTCGCTTTGTTCGAACGCCTCGCTTTCCTCAACCGCCGTCAGTCGGGTCCAACCCCGCGCGGACCAGCCGGCTAAGCGCGCACCGCGTAGACCAATCGCTCAGCATTGCCGTCACCGCCTTTGATCGGGCTGTCGGCGCGTGCTCTGACGCGCCAGCCTTGCTCGGCGAGCCAATCAACAAATACCTGTTCGGCGCGCTCGGTAGCGGCGGCGTCATTGACGATACCGCCTTTGCCGATGTGCTCGCGGCCCACTTCGAACTGAGGTTTGAACAAGGCGATGAACTGTGCGTCCGCGGCTGCCAATGAAAGCGGTTTGCTCAGCAGCTTGTGAAGCGAGATGAAACTTGCGTCGCAAACCACGAGCTGAGGGGCCTGTCCGAGCATCTCCGGCGTCAGTTTGCGCGCATCCGTAGCTTCCAGAGACTTGACCCGCGGATCAGACCGGAGGCGGACATGTAACTGATCGCGTCCGACATCCACAGCGACAACGGAGCTGGCACCGCGCGCCAACAAGACCTCAGTGAAACCGCCGGTTGAGGCTCCGACATCAAGGCAATGCAATTCGCTCGGATCAACGCCAAAAACCTCCAACGCGCCCGCGAGCTTCATACCGGCACGCGACACCCAGGGGTGCTCTGCTTCCGCAATGATTGAAGCCGACATGGAAATCTTTTCGGAAGGCTTGCGAACAACCCGGCCTGAGACGCTCACGTTCCCGGCTGCGATCGCGGCCTGCGCGGCGGCACGGCTCTCGAAATGGCCGAGCGCGACAAGAATTTTGTCGGCGCGATCAAGTTTCTCTGTCACGGCTGACTTCTCCAGCGAACGCTCTACACTCTAAGACAACAGCCAATGGAGCCCTTCACATGATCCGTAAAGCCCTGCTCGCCGCCAGTCTTCCCCTTGTCGCCTGCGCACACGCGCCCGCGCAAGACGAGCCGCCAACCTTGCCAACAGCCGCAGAGCTGCCCGGACCAGAAGCGGGCGTGTTTCCGAGTATGCTCCGCATGGGCGGTGATATTGTCGGCGCGGATGGCCGTGTGATCGGCGCGCTCAACATTCTCGATGGACCGAACGGACTGATGCTTGAAGCGACAATTGAACCCGGCGGCCTGGCCCCAGGCTGGCACGGTCTGCATCTGCACCAGGTTGGTGATTGCAGCGATACGGGAACGTTCAAACTGTCCGGCGGGCATGTCGGCAAGATCGAAAACGGCCATGGCTTGCTCAATCCCAAAGGTCCTGAAGCAGGCGATGTTCCGAACATCTGGGCGGCAGCAGACGGATCAGCAGGGTATGAGGCTTTCACCACGCTGATCAGCGGCGCTGAGCTCGCCGACGAAAATGGCACGGCCCTGATCATCCACCAGAATCGCGACGATCACATGACCCAACCCATCGGCGGAGCGGGCCCACGCGTGGCCTGCGCCGTAATCGAGTAGGTTCAGTCCAGCGTCTTAGCGACCCGGAATCCGATCCGGTCATCCCGCCGACTGGCAGGTTCAGCACCGCGCATGGCGGAGCGGACATAGGATGGAACTTTGGTGTAATCACCGCCGCGCACAGGGCGTGAGCAGTTCGCGCTGCCGGGCATCGCACTGCCATCCTTAGGCAGGCCTGCATAAGAGTTGCGGAAGCAATCGGCCGTCCATTCGGCGATGTTGCCATGCATGTCATGCAGACCAAACGCGTTCGGTGCGTATGATCCAACATCAACAGGCATGCGAAGGTATCCGCCTCCTATCGGTTCGTTCGCGTAGGACCGCTGGCCATTATAGTTCGCTTGTTCGCTCGTAATTTCCTCGCCCGTATGGAAAGGCGTGGATGTACCCGCGCGCGCCGCATATTCCCATTCAGCCTCGGACAGGAGGCGATATGGCGCTCCATCCACCTTGGAATTCAACCAGTCTATGTAGGCTTCTGCATCCTTGGCATTCACTTGCATGACCGGGCGCTGGGCCCCCATCCACAAGACGTCTTTGCGGAAATCTGCGGTTGGATCATGATCCTGGCATCCGCCATCGGCGCGGCAAGCTGCGTATTCGCCAAAGGTGATTTCATATTTACCGGCAGCAAATCGAGCGACCGAAACCTCGCGCAGCGGTCCCTCATTGTCGAAACGTCGGTACTCATCGCTCGGTGACCCCATAGTGAAAACTCCGGCGGGCAGCACGACCATTTCCGGGCAGGTGTCGCAGTCCTGGAAGACGGAAAAATCTGTGATTGCGGGCACCGGTTCCACGATCGGCGTGGAGCCAGAAGCTTCCTCAATGGGCTCACCATCTTCGCCAAGCTCACGCCCTGCGCCGCCAATGGGGAGTCTGATCGCCGCGCTCACAATGCTCGGTGCAGACTTGGCGCAATCTCCAAAACAGAAATCTTCGCCAATGAGCCCGGAATTATAGAACGGAGTCTGCGCCCCGCCGGTCGCTTGGTTGACCTGATCGGCGACACGTTTGAAGACCTGTTCGGCGATCAGGCCGTCCTGTTGGATAACTTGCGCCAGTGCCGCCGTATAAGGGCTGTTCACCCCTGCTCCATCAGTCGCCGTGAACCCTGGCTCCGTCGAGTATGACACGAGCAATCCGCGCGAGCGCGCGACCGCAGCCAGACCGCCAGAACCGGCTGAACGACTGGAACTGGGTAGCGGATTGTTCCGACATGCATCGAGGACCACGAAATTCACACCATTCCCAGCGGAGCGGACATGCTGGAGCGCTTGACCAAGCCGGGGGGCCTGGGCCCAGACATCCTGTTCGGTCCGCGCATTCGCATCGACCGGAATAAGATAATTGTAGCCTTCAGACTGAATGCCGTGCCCGGCAAAATAGATCAGTCCCACTGCGTCCGGCCCGCCTGCCCGTAAGCGCGCACCATGTGCAGCGAAGGCGTCCTCCATTTCGTCTTCGGTTGCGTCGACGAGCAAGTTCACCCGAAACCCAACCGCTTCCAGCGATCGCTTCATCAAGCGCGCATCATTTGCGGGATTGGCGAGCGCCCACCCGGTTGTCTCATACTTGCTATTGCCGATGACAAGCGCGATGCGCGCCTCAGCAAAGGCGATAACCGGTAAAAACAGGCTAAGAAAAACAGATATCAGTGCGCGTTTAATCATGTCCGCGTCCACTCCACTTGCGCTGATCCGAAGATGTCCCCTCTTCAGGCCTCACGCCCCCTTGGCGCGAATATCAGCATAGGGTTCGCGGAAATTCCAGTCGAAAGTAAGGCAGGGATCAGGCGTACGCGTACGGCCCACCTTTTTCCAGCGCCGCCTGATAGGCGGGCCGCGCGTGGATGCGCTCCAGAAAGGCGTTGATATGCGGCATAGCTGAGAGGTCCGCTCGAGTTGCAGCGGCTTCGAGCGGGAAACTCATCATGATGTCCGCTCCTGTGAGCGTCCCACCAACAAAGTACCCCGTTTTCTCAAGCGAGGTGTTCCACCACTTGGTGTGCTCAGCGATCCGCGGATCAATGAAACCCTCTTCGGCACTGGCTGATACCCGTCGCACGATTGGCCTCATCAGCGCCGGGGCACGGTCGGGTAGCCGCGAGAAGACGAGCTTCAGCAACAGATTGGTCATCGCGGACCCCTCGGCATAGTGCAGCCAGTAAGTGTAATCCCGGCCTTCTTGCGTGCCCTTAGCGGGTTTCAAACGCCCGTTCTGATCATACGTATCAATCAGGTACTCAAAGATCGCTCCGGTTTCTGCGACTGAGATATCTCCGTCTGAAATGACCGGAGACTTTCCTAGCGGATGCACGGCATAGAGCTCGGGCGGCGCGAGGGAGGTGACCGGGTCGCGGTTATATCGCTTCACTTCATAGGGAACGCCAAGTTCCTCAAGCAGCCACAGAACGCGCTGAGAGCGTGAGTCTTCCAAGTGGTGAACAATGATCATGACGCCCTCCTAAAACGATCCTTGAAGAGGACGTAATGCAGATGTGTTGGTGAGCAAGTCGCTCAAGCAGCCGACGCAGACCTATTGCCGGGTTGGCGGCGGTGGGGGTGGAGGCGGCGCCAATGTAGCAGGTGCGCCTGCCGCAGCCACCGGGCCGTTGAACGGCGACAGCGACCGCGCCGTCGTGGGTGCCGGAGCAGCGGCGTTGGATGAGAGCGATGCCGCAAAGCTTGATGCTTCATCGGCAGAAATGTAGCCGCTCGCGACGCTTTCCATTAACGCGGCCTGGGCGCGTTGCATTTCAACCCGCATTGCATTCGCATCGGTCAGTTGCTGCACATACGCATCCATGACTTTCTCGCAGCGTTCCGACAAAGCGGTCTGGTCGCCTTCTTGAATGTAGCGCAAGTGTTCGAAGCAGAGCTGCACACCATAATCGTTCTGGACGATCGCCATAGTGATATCACGCACCGCTTCTGCTACCGCGTAGGACGGAGGATAGGCCGGTGTGGATGGCCAGGATCCGGTCATGCCACCCGCGCTGGAATCGGTCGCGGAAGGTGCAGATTCGGCTAGCAAGTTATTTGTACGCTCAGTCGATTCGGCAGAGGCCTGCGCGCGCTCCATGGCACGACGCTGTGCCCGCAAGTCGCGGATCTCTCGGCCGCGGCGCTCGACATCTGCTGCAGAGCATCCATCTCCGAATCCGCCTTGTTCACACTGCGCGTTCACATCCTCGAGGATGCCAATGTCTTCATTGGTCTGAGAAATATCTGTGGCCAACCGTGACTGTTCGGACGATGCCATCGCCGCGCGCTGCAAGTATTGCTCACGGAAATCGATGCCGCTGCCAGCAGATGCACTGACAACTGCATCGCCGCCTTTGACCGCCCCCGTAAGTTGCTCGATGGCGAGTAGCGCAATCATATTGGTCTGGAACCGGCGCAGCATGATCGAATACTGTTCCTCCGACAGCCCGTTCATATACGCTTCGCAAACGCGATAGAAACCATCGCGCAGGGTTTGAATGGTCTGCGTACGAAGGCCAATATTCGCTGCCGCCTCGGACACACCACCTTCAGCGGAAACCGCGTTGGAGATATCCGAAACGCTAACGCCTGCCTGAGCGGCAATCGCAGAGAGAGCGTCTGGTGCGGGTTCCGCGCAGACGACGCGCAAATCAGACCCAGCCCGGCGATTAGATAGAACGGCGCGTTGTTCCGCGTCGATGAAAACGCCGGCGGGTGCCTTCCCATTGAAGCCGGATCCGAGCGTCTCTTTCTTGTTGACGGCGGCGAGATTTCCAATTGAGGCGCAAGCAGAAAGCGCAAGCGCGGCACCTGTCAGCAAAACCGTTCGAAACATATGGCGTCCTCCAATCGAGAACAGGACGCCAAATTCATGTTTTCGTCAAGCAGCACAATGCCTTACAGGCGAGTCTTAGGACAGCGCCTCAAACCACAGTTGCAAAGCTGCCGCATCCTTGGCGCGAGCCTCACGCACCTGCATAGCCTCTTCGTCCTGACCCCATTGTTCAATCTGCCAGTCTTCATCAACAATCGAAGCGTTGAGCGCGTCCGGAGCCGTAAGCGCCCCGCGCTCCACCGCCAGCGCTAAGACCGCTGAGCCAAGCAGACTACAAGCCCACGTCAGCGCGGTTAGACGATAATCGTCTAGCTTGAGTGCATGCGCCCTGACAGCCTCTAGACTGGCAGGTGGTTGCGGGCTCGCCATCAGGCCGATGACCGGGACGAGCACAATGCCAAGTTCTTGGCCGGCCCAGTCGCGCCAGGGCCTCCAGGCCGCGTCCTGTCGTTCGCGCAATTCGGTCGGTGCGTCTGCCAGGTAACAGGTCACATCTGTGCTGGCATAACGGGTCAGTTCATCAGCAAGGTCGGCGCGAGTGTCCGGAGTTCGGTCAATCGCAACATTCGCGAGCCGGGTCAGGGTCATCGCCTGGAGATCCAGCATCTCACCCTGCCCCGCCCACTCGCTCGCGACCGCGTCGGCTAGCGCAGCGGTCGGCAATGTCAGGGTCGCTTTCGCGGGTGTCTTGATCGGACGGCCATCCAGCTGAACGGAATACCCGCTTCCGGCCGGCGCAGCGGCAGCTTGTTTGTAAAAGCGTTTCGGTTTGTCGACCTTATCCACGTGCTCACAGCCTCTCTGCGAATGCATCCAGGCTAGCGCCTAAGCTTGCATAATCATGGTGAACTTCATGCGCGCCGACCGATGCCAGCTCGTCTGCGGTGCCGAAGCCCCAGCTGACGCCTAATGTGTGGATACCCGCATTCAAGCCCATTGTTATGTCGTGCACGGCGTCGCCAATGATCAGGCTCTGATGAGGCTCCGCGCCCACTGCCTTCATCGCTTCCTCGCACATGAATGGATGCGGTTTGCCGGGGCCATCGTCGGCGCACCAGATCGTGTCGAAATAATGTGACAGCGGATGCATCTCGAAGATCGCGCGTATCCCCTGATGCGACTTGCCGGTCGCCATTGCGATCAACCAGCCCTCATCGCTGAGCCTTTGCAGCGTCTCCACAGCGCCTTCATAGAGCGGTTCCTTGAAACCGGGCTCTGAGCGCCGCTCCACAAACGACGCCTTGTAGGTCGCGGCAAGAGTGTCGATGTCATGATAATCGGGCGCCAGGATCTGGCAGGCCTCATGCAGACCGAGGCCAATCGTCTTGCGGGTTTCGTCATAGGCGGGCGGTGTTAGTCCGAGCTTTTCAAAGCTCCGAACCATCGCCGTCTGGATAACGTCCCGGCTATCAACGATTGTGCCGTCCATGTCCCAAATTGCGAGCTTGAGTGTCATGGCCCGCCCTTTAGGCGGCAGCGGCCTTTCGCGCAACCAACCTTTGCCAGATCAGAAAGAGTGGAAGGCACAACTCCACAATCATTGCGTTGCGCTGCATATCAGGAAATCCGCCCATCTCTATGGCGGCCCAGGCCCGCGCCAGCGCGCCGAGAAAAATGACGCCAAGAACCAAAGCCAGCGTGCGACCCTGCCTCTCGATGTCCGGAATGATCGACCACAAGATGAACGCGACAAGCAAATAGATGGCACACAAGTACCGAAACTGATTGTCGACCGCGAGCAGGCCCGGGCCCTCAATTTCGGCTAAAGACAACCCGAACACCAGGCCGGTGATCCCGAAATATAATGGGATCAACGAGAAAAGCGCCAATCCAATTTGCAATCCTCGTTTCATTCCACGCTCCTCAGCTCATGCGCGTTTCGCTACCTAAGGATAAAGTCAGGACGGAATCCAGACATTATCGGAGCGTCTCAATTTCAGCTGGTCTTGTATGCGAAAGGCCCGGTCCTGGCAGAACTCAATTGCAGTGGCGACGCACCTGGAAACTCGCCCATGACGGAAAACACCAGCGGAATCAGGCGATGAACCCCGACCCGATCTGCAAACAGAGTTTCATTGATCAAATATCGACGATACCAGCCGAGATCTCTTGCGCGCGCTCTTCGAACGCGGTTTTGCAAAGGCTATGGATAGAGCCGACTGCGCGCCCAGCCTGCTCCGGTCTTAGTCAGCTTGAGGCGATCATGCATTCGAAACGCCTGATCTTGCCAGAACTCGACTTCTGTCGGGAGTAGCCTGTAGCCACCCCAATGTTCGGGCCGGGGAATATCGTCGTCATCGCCATAAATCGAACTGATTTCGGCGACGCGCTGGTTGAACACTTCGCGATCCGTCAGAGGACGCGATTGATCGGATGCAATGGCGGCGATTCGCGATTGCGGCGCGCGTTGTTTAAAATAAGTGTCCGATTGCTCGGCGGAGCTTTTCTCGATCGTGCCGCGGACCCGGACCTGACGGCGCAGGCTTTTCCAGTGAAAACACAGCGCGGCTTTCGGATGGCGGGCCAGTTGCTCGCCCTTGGCGCTGTCATAATTGGTGTAGAACTGGAACCCATATTCGGGTGTGAGGCCGCGTAGCAAGACGATCCGCACATCTGGCATGCCATCAGCGTCGACAGTCGCCAGCGACATGGCTGAGCTGTCATTCGGCTCATGCGCATTGGCATCGCGCAACCATTCCCCCAATAGCGTGTAAGGCTCCTCGACATCAGGAATTAGTGGCCGGTCACCCTCGGCGGCATAGTCGGCCACGCTTGGGCTTTTTGGAATAGAAACGGGCACGTCGGTCATCTGAAAGGTCCAGCTGCTAAGGTTAGGGGTTTGGCAGGCTTCGTAATTGCATATAGGAGACCGCCATACAGTAACTACGGGTCGGCCCTCATGTCGCATAACACATTTGGTCATCTGTTTCGCGTGACAACTTGGGGCGAGAGCCACGGGCCCGCGATCGGCTGCGTTGTCGATGGCTGCCCTCCCGGTCTGTCCCTGGATGAGCCGTGGATTCAGCAGTTCCTGGATCAGCGTCGCCCCGGCACCAGCCGGTTTGTGACACAGCGCAAAGAACCCGATCAGGTCAAAATCCTGTCCGGCGTGTTTGACGACGACCGCACTGACGGTCCAACCACCACAGGAACCCCGATCAGTCTGATGATCGAGAATGTCGATCAACGCTCAAAAGACTATTCCGAGATCCGCGACCGATATCGCCCGGGCCACGCAGACTATACGTACGACCAGAAATACGGCATCCGCGACTATCGCGGCGGCGGGCGCAGCTCAGCGCGAGAGACCGCAATGCGCGTCGCCGCTGGCGCCGTAGCGCGCCGGGTGCTTGGCAATGACATCCAGATCCGCGGAGCGGTTGTTCAGATTGGACCGCACAGCGTCGACCGCGAGGCGATCGACTGGGATATTACAGGGGACAACCCGTTCTGGTGCCCGGACGCTAAGATGGCGGAGCATTGGGAACGCTATCTCGATGAGGTGCGCAAATCCGGCTCATCTGTCGGCGCCGTCGTTGAAGTGCAAGCGAGCGGCGTTCCAGCGGGTTGGGGCGCGCCGATATACGGTAAGCTGGACAGCGAACTTGGCGCCGCCATGATGAGCATCAATGCCGCCAAAGGCGTCGAAATCGGCGCTGGGTTCGATGCCGCCAGTTACAGCGGCGAGCAGAACGCCGATGAAATGCGTATGGGCAATGACGGCGTGCGGTTCCTATCGAATAATAATGGCGGAGTTGCGGGTGGCCTCTCGACCGGCCAGGACATTGTCGTCCGCGTCGCGATCAAGCCGACTTCCTCTATCTTGACCGAAACCAAGTCTGTGACACGGGATGGCGAAGAAGTGGATGTCCGTACCAAGGGCCGCCATGATCCGTGCGTCGGGATCCGCGCTGTGCCGGTCGCCGAAGCCATGCTGGCCTGCGTCCTCGCCGATGCAAAATTGCGACACCGCGCACAGATCGGCAGCTAACACTGAGGTAATTCATTTCAGATTCATGTTTCTGCGGGCATGTCGCGCCCAAATTCCAACAGGAGCATGAAAAAATGACTTTCTCCCAGTACCTCAAACTTGCCGCCTTCGCCGGTGCAATGACCTTGGCCCTCCCCGCTCATGCGCAGGACGATGCCTCAGCCAATGGCTGGAGCGGTGAAGGCTCGCTGAGCGCGGGCTCCACGACGGGGAACACTGAAACCACTGATATCGGCCTTGGCCTGGACGTGGCGCGCGAAATGAATGTCTGGACGGTTGGTCTGCAGGCCAGCGCCGACTATGGTGAGACCGATGGTCAGGAAACCAAGAATCGAATCTTCCTCGGCACCAATCTTGACCGCCAGATCAATGATCGCCTGTTCGGGTTTGGCCAACTGAGCTACGAGCGGGACGAGTTTTCCGGCTTTGAATCTCGCGCTTTTGTCGGCGGCGGTCTCGGATATGAAGTGCTGAATGGCGACGCCACGCAGTGGACTGTTCGCGGTGGTCCCGGCCTGAAGATCGATGAGATCGAAGAAGTTCTGGACACAACCACTATTCCTGCGACGGTCCTCACCCCTTCAATGACCGAAGAATCGTTCAGCGCACTGGCACAATCAAATTTCGCGCACGCATTCAACGAGAACGTCGCATTCACCAATGACACCACGGTCGTCTACGCCGAAACATCAACGCAGATCGGCAACGTTGCAGCCTTCACTGCGACGCTGACCAATGCGCTATCAGCCCGCGTCTCATTTGAAGTGCGCCACGAAACAGATCCCGTGGTCGGTTTCGAAGACACCGACACGATCAGCCGTGTATCTCTGGTCTATGGCTTCGGGAAATAAATCTGGACAAGCAATCTAGACAAAAAGCCCGGGCATCTCCCGGGCTTTTTTATAGCTCTAACACCATCTGGCAGTTGCAACGATCATAAGGCGTTTCGGTCACTTCATCGCCTGTCAGCTCTCGGAAACCTGACTTGCGATAGAGCGCCAGAGCGGCCGCGAGCACGGTATTCGTCTCAAGCCAGATCTTGCTGGCACCCATATGTCTCGCCTGCGCGATCGCGGCATCCATCAGGGCGCGGCCAATGCCCTTGCCCTGAACATCGCTCCGCGCAGACATTTTGATCAGCTCTAGCACGCCATCGCCATGACCGGGGACCAGTCCAGCAGTGCCAACGACATCGCCATCCAGCTCAGCGATCAGGATCGCTCCGCCTTGGTCGAGAATATGGGTCTGTGGGTCTTCGAGCTGCGCCCGATCTTCCGCCTCCACGGTGAAATAGGCCTCCACCCAGGCGAGGTTCAGATCACGAAACGCATTCGCGTCGTCGGAGCGGTAGCCGCGGACCGAAACAGCGCTCATCTTTACCCGACAAACGCGCGCTCAATCACGAAGTCCGCAGGTTCAGCATTCGAGCCTTCTTTCAGGCCGTGCTCTTCCATCAGACTCTTGAGCTCTTTGGTCATATCGATCGAGCCGCAGATCATGGCCCGATCCACTGCGGGATCGAGGCGCGGCACGCCCAGATCTTCAAACAGCTTTCCAGAGCGGATGAGGTCTGTGACCCGGCCTTGCTTGTCGAAGTCTTCGCGCGTGCACGTCTGATACAAGCGGAGCTTGCCCTGGCCGATTTCGCCAATGTCCGGATCGTTGAGGAACGCGTCCACAGTCTCGCGTGAATAGGCGAGCTCCGCGACATCGCGGCACGTGTGGGTAATAATGACTTCCTCGAACTTCTCATACGTTTCGGGGTCGCGCAAAACGCTGGCGAACGGCGCAAAGCCCGTTCCGGTGGAGAAGCAATAGAGCCGCTTACCCGGAACCAGCGCGTCATGTACCAAGGTTCCAACCGGTTTTTTGCCGAGCAGCACTTTGTCACCGACCTCGATCTTCTGAAGCTTGGACGTCAGTGGACCATCCGGCACTTTGATCGAATAGAATTCCAGCGTGTCGTCCCAGTTCGGGCTAGCAACTGAATAGGCGCGCAGGAGCGGCTTTCCATTGTCGCCCATCAGGCCGATCATGATGAACTCGCCGGAGCGAAAACGGAAACTGGTCGGCCGCGTGATCGTGAACTTGAACAAGCGGTCGGTATAATGATGCACGGAAAGAACGGTCTCCTCGGTCGGAGCGTTCGGATTCACTTTTTTTGCAGGCGCTTCAGCAGTAGCAGACAATGCGGCCTCCTTGGAACAAGTCTTCAGCGGCGCATTTGTAGTATCTCACCGCTGAGTACAAGTGGCCGAATGAACGCATTAGCAGAGCTAAAACTATTCGGAAAAGCCCTTATAGGGGAATTTCGCCCGCGACCCAGTTCACATTCGCGTTGGTGGTCTCGGTCAGGACACCCAGTTCATAGATATTCTCATAGCCATAGCCATAGAGATTTATGAAAGTCGGGATGTTCAATGCCAGCGAGATACGCTTTAGCGGGATCGGCTCTGCGTCATCGGTGAAATTATTGTTGCAATAGATCAGCACCCGCGAGTCCTTGTTCGGGATCATCTCGGCGAGTTTCTCGTCCGTAAAGTCCGAAAATGGCAGGTTCACCGCGCCTTCAATATGGCCCATGTCAAAGGCATACTGGCTGCGCGCATCGAGAATAATCGTGTTTGGTTCCGCTGCCATCGCATTGAAATCCTCGAGCGTCAGCAACCGATCCTCACGCAGCTCAAAAACTTCGCCCGTCAGATCCATGAAGCCGACATAATCGATCTCTGCCGAGCCCGGCGCCTCTTGTGCGCTAGCCGCTAGGCCAATGCCGATAAATGTCGCGATCGCAATCAGACCGCAGATCAGACTGTTTCGAACACTTTTTCTTCGGGACAACATCATGAACTCCGTTCGCTGCCATCCAGAAGTGAGTAAAGACTCATTGTGGCAGGAATGGGCACGTATTGCGGAGTTAGCGCCCCAAAGCCTCTTCCCAATGGCGGCGGCAGAGCGAGACATAGACTTCCTTGCCAACGCTGACTTGTGCGCCTTCGGTGAGCGCATTGCCCGCCTCGTCCATACGGGCGGTCATTGTCGCTTTTCTTCCGCAATGACAAATCGTGCGCGCCTCGCGCAAATCATCGGCGACGGCCAGCAACGCAGCAGAGCCTTCAAAAAGCTCTCCCTGAAAGTCAGTGCGCAACCCGTAGCACAACACGGGAATCTTCAATTGATCCCCGATCCGAGCGAGCTGCCAAACCTGGGTGTTGGTCAGGAATTGCGCCTCATCAAAGAAGATGGCGCTAAGCGGGGTTTTCGCGTGCTGCGCACAAATGGCCTCAAACAGGTCAGTCTCGCCGCGATAAAGATGCGCCTCAGCCTGCAAGCCAATCCGGGATTCTATCTTCCCGGTATGGGCATCTTGCGCCGCGCCATAGTGACCGGAAGTCCACAACATGACCTCCATTCCTCGCTCGCGGTAGTTATAAGCCGCCTGCAACAGGATCGCCGACTTCCCGGCATTCATGGCGCTATAAGTGAAATAAAGCTTCGACATGTCCGTGGTTTAGATGATTCCTGAGCGGAACTCACCCGCCGATCACGTAATTTCAGCTTAAAGTGGTGCGGATGAGAGGACTCGAACCTCCACGCCTTGCGACACCAGAACCTAAATCTGGCACGTCTACCAATTCCGTCACATCCGCACGGGCAGAACCGGGCATTTAGCGGGGGAATTCACCCGCCTCAACCCCTGCTCATGCTTTTCTCTGCAAAAGGTCAGACACCCGGCGTGGACAGGAGCTTCCCCCTGCCCTATAGAGCGCCGTTTCAGTCGACTAAACGCCAATGAATGGCGCGGGTTTCAGCTCTTCGAGTACCAGCCCGACCCGCAATAAGGAATGACCAGTATGGAATGCGTCGAAACCTCTGAAGGCCTCAGCCGTATGTATAAGGTCAGCGTCCCACAAGCTGATCTGCAAAAACGGTTCGATGAGCGTATCGAGGAGATCCGCCCACAAATGAACCTGAAGGGCTTCCGCCCGGGCAAAGTGCCTGCCTCTCACGTCAAGAAAATGTTCGGCAAGGACATCATGGGCGAAGTGGTTCAGGCTCTGGTTCAGGAAACCAGCCAGAAAGCCATTGAAGACGCGGATGTGCGCCCGGCCGGCCAGCCGGAAATGCACATGGAAAGCGACATGGAAAAGGTGCTCGATGGCGAAGAGGATCTCGCCTATCACATGCACCTCGACATCATGCCGGAATTTGAGCCTGTCGACATCAAGAAGCTGACGCTGACCAAGCCGGTCGCCGAAATCAATGATGACGAGATCGAAGCTCGCCTGACGCAAATCGCTGAAGCCAATCCGAAATATGACAAGCGTGCCAAAACAGCGAAAGCGCGCAAGGACGATGCGATCGTAATCGACTTCCTTGGCAAGCTGGACGGCGAACCATTTGAAGGTGGCGCCGCTGAAGAGCACACTCTGGTTCTCGGATCGAACTCATTCATCCCCGGCTTTGAAGACCAGTTGATTGGGGTCAAAGCAGGCGACGAAAAAGAAGTCGAAGTAACCTTCCCTGAGCAGTATCAGGCCGAACACCTCGCCGGCAAAGCGGCTGTGTTTGAAGTGAAAGTGCACGAAGTGCGCGCCCCGAAAACACCAGATCTCGACGAAGAGTTCGCGACCGGCCTTGGCCTTGAAAGCCTCGACAAACTGAAAGAGCTGGTCTCTGAGCAGATCAAGAATGAGTTTGACGGCGCCTCACGTGCAAAGGCCAAACGCGGCCTGCTCGACGTCCTCGACGAAAAGCACGATTTCGAGCTGCCACCGAAAATGGTTGAGCAAGAATTCAACCAGATCTGGCAACAGGTTCAAGCTGAAATGGACGCTGGCCGCACGCCGGAAGAAGACAAAGACAAGTCCGAAGACGATCTGAAAGAAGAATACAACAAGATCGCACAGCGCCGCGTGCGCCTCGGCCTGGTCCTCGCAGAAATTGGCCGCGTTGCCGACATCCAGATTGACGAGCAAGAAGTCCAGCAGGCCCTGATCAGTGAAGCCCGCAACTTCCCCGGCCAGGAACGCCAGGTGATCGAATTTTTCCAAAAAGATCCAAACGCGATGGCTCAGCTCCGCGCCCCAATCTACGAAGACAAAGTCGTCGACCACATTCTTGGGACCGCCAAGGTCAAGGAAGAAACCGTGTCGAAGGAAGACTTGCTGAAAGAAGACGAAGAGTAGCGTTTCGTCTATTTCTACGATTTACGAGAAAGCCCGCAGTGATTGCTGCGGGCTTTCTTTATTTGGGCCCTTAAACTGAGCGCATATGGCATTGCGCAAAAGCGGCAGACTAGGCGCAGGCTGACTGTAGATTTATCGATAAACAACTTGTGATTTATCGAATAACAATATAAACGAGCGCAATGGAACGTGCGATCTCCCAGACTTCGAATAATTCCGCTTCACCTCGATCCGGGCGACGCGCCATGCTTCTGGCAGCTTCAGCCTGGTACGTTCCCGTCCTCATCGGCCAGTTCATATTTGTGGCTTATATATTCTACGCCTACGGCGTGCCCTTGGTGCTCGGCGACCTGGAGGGGTGGAATTCACATCTCAGCCAGGCTTGGGTTTCCGGTCGTGAGATGGGCAATGCCGCCGTCGCGGCGCATCTCGCGTTGGCCGTCATCATTCATATTGGCGGTCCCTTGCAACTCGTTCCAGCCGTGCGACGACGATTTCCAGCTTTCCACCGCTTAACCGGGCGCGCCTTTACTGCGGGCGTCATCATTGCGGTCGTTTCTGGTGCTTTCATGCTCGTGGTTCGCGAAATCGGCGCATGGCCACTGCGTCTCGGATTCATCCTGCAAGCTGTATTGATCCTGTGGTTCACCTACTATGCCATTCGCCATGCAAGACGCCGCGAAATAGATGTCCATATGCGATGGGCGACCCGGCTTTTCCTCGCCGCAAGTGCGGTCTGGTTCTTCCGTGTCATGATTATGATCTGGTTCGTTCTGACGGGCGGAATCGGAATCGACACGTCAGACGGAACCGGCTGGTTTCTCGACGTGATGTCGATAGGACAATTTCTGCCGCTCGCCATCTACGAGCTCTACCATTATCTCAAATCCAATGGCGCGGCTTCCGCGCGTTACGCCATGGCCGGGTTCCTCTGGATCGCCGCTGCGGCCACGTTTGTGGGTGTAGGCCTCGCCACGCTTGGAATGTGGTTCCCGGTTCTGGGTTAGCCGCCGCGAACCCTAAACGCCCGCAACCTCGCTCGCAGCTGCTTCTGCCTTCACCCATTTGATGAACGCGCGCACGTCTTCGGACAGGTGGCGGCCTTTCGGCCAGACCAGCCAATAGCCGTAATCGACGCTGATCGAGCCGTCTGCGAAAGGTGCAATCAAGCGACCTGCAGCGATATCAGCCGATGCGATGGCCCGCTTGGCGAGGACCACGCCGCGCCCTGTAGCGGCAGCTTCAATCGCCAGCGCCGACTGATTGAACCTAGGGCCGCGCGTGCCGTCGACATCTGCGCCGGCGCCGCGGGCTTTCAGCCAGCTGGTCCAATCGGGGCACGATGGATCGACCTCAGCGCTGACATCGTGGATCAACGTGTGCTTGGCGAGATCTGACGGCTTCCGGATCGCGTCCGGGCCTTCCAACAGTTTTGGCGAGCAGATCGGAAGGACGGTTTCATCAAGCAGTTTTTCTGATTTCAAGCCGTCATATTCGCCGCCGCCATAGCGGATCGCAAAATCAGCATCTGCCGTCGTGAAGTCGGTTATACCGCTATCCGCGCTGACCCAGGCTTCGACGCCTGGATTAGCGCTGTGGAACCGGTCGAGCCGCGGCGCGAGCCACTTGGCGGCAAAGCTCGGCGCGGAGCTGACCATAACCCGGCCCTTGCGCGCGGGCGCCTGCATGATGCGGCCCGCTTCCGCGATTTGGTCAAAGGCTTCCCGCACCAGCGGAAGCGCGGCCTGCGCGGCATCTGTCAGCAGCACACTTCGACCCGTTCGCTTGAACAGCGGAGTTCCGGCATAGTCTTCGAGCTGGCGGATATGCTGCGATATCGCACCGGGCGTAACGTTAAGTTCGTCCGCCGCTTTCGTAAAAGACAGGCGGCGCGCCGCGGCTTCAAAAGCCCGCAGAGCATTCAAGGGCGGGAGGCGATCATTCGTATCTGACATAATTTACGTCTATAACCAGATTTTGATTGTAGTTTCTCTAAACAATGGAATAAGGCTCTTTCGGTTGCGGAAACCGCCTCGTCAACTCATTTCTGCGCCACAGATTGATCTAACGGACATTTACGAGCCATGCGTCTCTTCCCTGCGTTTTTCTATACAGACGATGCGCACGTCACCGTTTTCGGTGGCGGCGAGGAGGCCCGACGCAAGGTACGCCTGCTGGCCAAGACCACGCTGAAAATCACTGTTGTTATCGACACTGAGATTGAGCCCGGTTTTGCCGAGGAGTTCGCAGGTCGCATCACCATCGCCCCGCGTGATATGGCTGGGCAAGCGCTGGACCGGTCCAAGTTCGCGATCATCGCCTGCCGGACGAACGCAAACACCGAGCAATCGATTATCTGGGCGCGCGAATATGGCATTCCGATCAATGTCGTCGACCAGCCGGAAGACTGCGACTTCACCGTTCCGAGCATTCTGGAACGCGGAGAGATTGTTGCCGCCGTCGGCTCCGGCGGCGCCGCTCCCGTGCTGGCCAAGCGCGTTCGCACGAGCCTCGAAGCACTAATGCCGCAGAACATGGGACCGTTGTCCGAGATCGCTCGTGACTTCAGGCCTCGTGTTTATGAAGTCCTCGATGACGGCAAGAAACGCCGCCAGTTCTGGGAAGCCGCACTCAACGGCGCCCCAGCTGATCTGGCGCTGGAGGGGAAATTCGAGGACGCGAAACACGCGCTCGAGACCCTGCTTCAGGAAACAGCTGCGCCGGCCAATCAAATCGGTCCGGTCCATATAGTCGGCGCAGGCCCAGGCGATCCGGAATTGCTGACGCTCAAGGCGTTCCGCCTGATCCAGAACGCCGACGTGGTATTCCATGACCGTCTTGTCAGTGACGAGATTATGGATCTGGTGCGCCGTGATGCAACACGCGTCTCCGTCGGCAAAGCCAAGTCCAACCATTCCGTCCCGCAAGACAAGATCCATGACCTGATGATCGCTGCCGCCAAGTCCGGTCAGCGCGTGGTCCGCCTGAAAGGCGGCGATCCGTTCGTTTTTGGCCGTGGCGGCGAGGAAGTTGAGGCGCTGCGCGACGCAGGACTTGAAGCATCTGTCGTGCCCGGCATCTCTTCAGCGCTCGGATGCGCGGCATCGGCCGGATTACCGCTCACGCACCGCGATCACGCACAGACCCTGACCTTTGTGACCGGCCATGCCAAAACAGGCGAGGTGCCTGACCTGGACTGGGCATCGCTCGCCAAGCCCGCACAAACCGTCGTTGTCTTTATGGGGGTCGGCACAGCGCCGACGATTTCAGAAAAACTCATCCATGCGGGCCGCGCCAACTCGACACCAGTGGCGGTGATTGAAAACGGTACACGCCCAAATGAAATTCGCATCTTCGGAACGCTCGCGGAACTGCCGCAACTTATTACCCGCGCTGGGATCAAGGGCCCTGCTCTGCTGATCATTGGCGAAGTAAGCGCCATCCCTGCCGAAGCGCTCGCTCAACTTTCCTCGGAGGCTGCCGCATGACATCTGTGCGCCCAAAACTGAAACCAGACACACCGAAAACCATCACCGCCTGGGAAACCGCTTCCGGCAAAGTCGTCTGGTTGCGCGCGGACCAAACCTGGACCAGTGACCCCGGCGAGATCGGCGTATTTACCGGTGATGCTGCCGAAGCTGCCCTTGAAGGCGCTAAGACGCAGGAAGGTGAAATCACCGACCCCTATTTCATGGAAGTCACTGAGGACGGCAAAGTCGCCGGCCGCGAAACCCTGCGGGAAACCATTCGCGCCAACGGACCGACGGTTCCTTACGGGGTGATCATCTGATGCCCGCAAGAGAAATCACGAAACTGACGCTCTATGGCGACAGCATTTCTGGCAACTGCCAGAAGCCACGTTGGACGGCGGATTATCTCGACATTGATCATGACTGGGTCGAGGTGGATATCCTGAACGGCGGGACGCAATCTGAAGAGTTCCTGTCGCTGAACCCGGTGGGGCAAGTGCCGATTGCGCGTTGGCCGGACGGACGGGTGCTGCCGCAGTCGAACGCCATCATGCTTTATCTGGCCGAAGGCTCGGACCTCATTCCAGAGAGCAGCTTTGAACGGGCGCAGATGAACTCCTGGCTGTTCTGGGAACAGTACTCGCACGAAACATCGATCGCGGTCCGGCGCTTCAAGAAACACTATCTCAGACTTCCGGACGAAGAGATCGATCCGCAACTCATGGTCAAAGGTCGCCGTGCCCTCGGGGTCATGAATATGCAGCTGACCTGGAGCGACTGGCTCGTCGGAGAAAGCGTCACCTGCGCCGACATTGCGCTGGTCGCCTACACAAGGGTCGCGCATGAAGGCGGTTTTGACGTCGCCGAATTTCCGAATGTCGAGCGCTGGGTCAGCCGCGTCGAAGGCGCCCTATCCATCGGTCACGCCATGCCCAAAGAAGGGGTTACTCTGTAATGTACCGCTATGATGAGTTTGACGCTCAGATCGTCAAAGAACGCGTGGATCAGTTCCGCAGTCAGGTCGAGCGTCGCCTGTCAGGAGACATCCTGGAGGATGAGTTCAAGCCGCTACGTCTTCAGAACGGCGTCTACTTGCAGCTGCACGCTTATATGTTGCGCGTCGCGATCCCGTACGGCCAGCTGAACGCTGCGCGGATGCGCAAGCTCGCCAAGGTCGCCCGCGATTATGATCGCGGCTATGGCCATATGACCACCCGCCAGAACATTCAGTACAATTGGGTGGCTCTGAAGGATATTCCCGACGTTCTGGAAGAGCTTGCCGAGGTCGAGATGCACGCCATCCAGACCTCCGGAAACTGTATTCGAAACGTGACGTCAGATCATTTTGCCGGCGCCACCAAAGACGAGATCATGGACCCGCGCCCCTGGTGCGAGATCATTCGCCAGTGGAGCACGTTCCACCCGGAATTCGCGTTTCTGCCCCGCAAGTTCAAAATCGCTGTCACCGCCGCCGAACATGACCGCGCAGCGATCCGTGTGCACGATATCGGACTGCACATGCGCGAACGCGACGGCGTGGTTGGCTTTGAAGTTCATGTCGGCGGTGGCCAGGGCCGCACGCCGATCATCGCCGCGATGGTCAATGAATTCGTTCCTGAGAGCGAAATCCTCGATTATCTCGAGGCGATTATGCGGGTCTATAACCGCTTCGGTCGCCGCGATAACAAATACAAGGCGCGGATCAAGATCCTGGTCACGGAAACCGGCCCGGAAGAATTCACCCGTTTGGTCGAAGAAGAATATGCCGCCCAGCAGACAAGCGAAAAGATCGCCCTGCCCGAGGCTGAGATCGATCGGATCAACGCCTATTTCGCGCCGCCTGCCTTTGAAGATAAAACAGAGACCAGCGCGGCCTTCGAGCGCGCCAAGACCGCCGATCCAGCCTTTGCCAATTGGGCCAAGGTCAATCTGCACCCCCATAAAGTCGCTGGCTATACTTCCGTCACCATCAGCCTGAAGCCGATCGCTGGGCTGGCGGGGGATGCAACGGACAGCCAGATGATGGTGATGGCACACCTCGCAGAACGGTACGGCTTCGACGACATCCGCGTCACGCATGCCCAGAATGTGGTGCTGCCTCACATCGCGCTGGATGACCTCTATGAGGTGTATCGCGAACTGGCGGCCGCCGGACTGGCAACGGCGAATGAAAGCCTGATCACAGACATGATTGTCTGCCCGGGCCTGGATTATTGCAACCTTGCCAATGCCCGGTCGATCCCGGTTGGGCAGGAGATCCAGAAGGTCTTCGCCGACCCAGCCTATGAGCAGGATATCGGCAAGCTACACATCAATATTTCCGGCTGCATCAACGCTTGCGGCCACCATCATGTCGGACATATCGGCATTCTCGGCGTCGACCGGAAAGGCGAGGAGTATTACCAGGTCTCCCTCGGCGGGCGCGCCGATGAAAAGGCGACTGTCGGACAGATCATCGGCAAAGCGCTGCGGTATGAGGAAGTGCCGAGCGCTGTCAAAACCATCGTCGACACCTATCGCGACTTGCGGACGAGCCAGGACGAAAAATTCATTGATACGGTCGAGCGCCTTGGCGTCGAACCCTTCCAGGAGGCGATCTATGCCACTGATTAAAAACGGCGCGGAAATCGAAGACACCTGGTCGTTTGTTGCTGACGATGCCGACTTGCCGTCTTCAGGATGTGTAACAGTCCCTTTAGCTAAGCTAATCGATGATGCGGACGGAATCCTGGCGCGCAATCAGCAAATTGGCGTGCGTCTTTCGCCCGCCGATGACCCGCACGAGCTGACCCCGTTCCTGGACCGTATCGCATTGATTGAAATAGACTTTCCGAAATATGTCGATGGTCGCGGCTACAGCCAGGCGCAACTGCTTCGGCGTCGTCTGGGCTATACTGGTGAGCTGCGCGCGGTAGGTCACGTGCTGAGAGATCAGATTCTCTATATGAACCGTTCAGGGTTTGATGCTTATCAGACGTCCAGGGCCAACCTAGCTAATGTGTTGAAAGCGCTGGAAGAGTATTCCGCGTTCTATCAACCCGCCGCGGACGGTCAGACTTCTGTCTTTTCGAGGCGCCACGCAAAAGGCTAGCGCGCATGCCCTATTCGGATATCAAGCTGCGGATTGACGAAGACGTAGATCAGCGCCTTGCGCGTTTGAACGGCGAACTTCGTGAAGCCTCTGCGCAGACCATCCTGCGAGCTTCGATCTTGCGCGAATGGCGCGATGAGTTGACCTATGTCTCAAGCTTCGGCGCTGAGAGCGCAGTGATGCTCGCCTTGATTGCCGACGTCGATCCGGACCTTCCGATTGTTTTCCTCGAAACCGGCATGCATTTCCCGCAAACGCTGGACTACAAAGAAGAGCTGATCGAACGCCTCGGCCTGACCAATGTCCGTGACATTCCGCCAGCCGAAGACGAGCGCCTGCTAGAGGATCCGAAGAACACACTTTGGAAAACTGATCCGGATGCCTGCTGCGCCTTGCGCAAAGTGCGCCCGCTTGAGCCTGCGCTCGACGGCTTCGACGCCTGGATCACTGGACGCAAGCGTTTCCATGGCGGCGCCCGCATGTCCCTGCCCGTGTTTGAGTATGCCAGCGGACGGTTCAAGGTGAACCCAATGGCTGGTTGGACGCAGGAAGACGTGCAGGCTTACTTCAAGCGCCGTGAGCTGCCGCGTCACCCGCTGGTTGCCCAGGGCTATCCATCCATTGGCTGCTGGCCTTGCACCAAGCCAGCTGAAGACCCGAACGATATTAGATCAGGTCGCTGGGCTGGTCAGGAGAAATCTGAGTGCGGCCTGCATATCGAAAAGACTGAGCGCCCGCGCGTTTTCTAAGCCGCTACCCAAGCAATCATAATTTTGCCGGAAAGCATGTCATTATCGATGGCATGCTTTCTGTTTTTAGAACGTTCTGTGCGCTGCTGATGATCAGCAGCATGGCTCACGCTGCATGGGCGAGGCCAGCGTCTGATTTGATAGGAGACGCGCTATTACAGGAAGCCTTGATAGCCCAGGCCGACGCGCAGAGCGAGATTGGCAATGATCGTTATCTCAGCGTGATCGATTATCGCGCCCCGTCCAATGTTCCGCGCTATTTTCTGATCGACACATCAGACATGACAGCGGAAGGCTTCCTGGTGTCGCACGGTCGCGGCTCGGACCCCGACTATGATGGGATAGCTGATCGCTTCTCCAATATTGAAGGCTCGAAAATGAGCTCCCTCGGGGCGTTCGTTACGGGCAAGACCTACTATGGCGCGCATGGGCTCTCATTGAAGCTGAAGGGTCTTAGCCCGCAAAACGATCTCGCAGAGCAGCGCCTTATTGTCGTTCACGGCGCAGACTATGTGAACGCGGATCGCGCGATTCTTGGGCGGAGCTGGGGATGCCCGGCGCTCGAGCGGACAGTGGCGGAACGCTTGATTCCCCTCATCAAAGGCGGATCTTTCCTCTATGTTGTCGGAACGCAGAGGGAAGACTGATCAATGACCGTAGACGAATTTCGCGCCCTAGCCCTGTCGCTACCGCACGCTATCGAGAAACCGCACTTTGAGCGCGCGAGCTTTCGCGTCGACGCACCGCGCGGGAAAACCATTGCCACGCTGCTGGAACGCGACGCGACTGCAAATGTCTTTCTGACAATTGAAGAGCAAGATATGCTGGTCGGTGCAGAACCTCTGGTCTTTTCGAAAGTCCCAAACAAATGGGGCGACAAAGGCGCCACAACGATAGCTCTCGCCGCGGCGGATGAGATTACCGCCCTGTCCGCCCTCAAAATGTCCTGGCGCCACGCCGCTCCGTCAAAACTTCAAGACCAGCTTGAATAGTCGCCGCACTTAGGTGTAAAGCGCGCATATGACTGATCAAATGCCCGACCGCCTGAGCGTAAACCCGAACAGCCCCTATTATGATGAGCAGCTGCTGCTCCACGGCGTAGGGATCCGCTTCAACGGCGAAGTGAAAACCAATGTCGAAGAATACTGCATTTCCGAAGGCTGGATCAAAGTCGCGGCTGGCAAGGCTACGGACCGCAAAGGCAATCCGCTGACGCTAAAGCTGAAAGGCACCGTCGAAGCCTGGCCCGAAGGCCAGGACGAGGACTAAAGCCAAACTATTCTGCGGTTGGATCACCGTAAATTGCCGCGCTGGATGCTTCGCGTAGCTCCAAAGGTCCCTTCGGATTGTTTCTGTCGAACACCTGCACCATTCCGATGAAATAGAGCTCATTGACCGGATCGATCCAGAACCAGGTGCTGGCCGCGCCGCCCCAGAAGTAAGATCCTTGGGGCGTTTTGCTCGGCACGGACTCTGGATCTTCGATCGTGCCAAATGTCAGCCCCATGCCCAGTCCCGCGTAAACATCTCCCGCGTTCACGCCGAGCGAGGAGAGGTTCTGGCCATCTCTCAACACGTTGGTCCGCATCAGTTCGATGGTTTCGGGCTTCAGGATCCGAGCTCCTTCGAGTTCGCCCTGATTAACGAGCATCTGCGCGAACCGGCCATAATCATCCATGGTGGAGACCATTCCTCCGCCCCCGGATTCGAAATTCACAGTTTCCTGGCGGAACTGAACGTTTGGATAGGGCACGGGCACCATGGCGCCCGTCTCGGGGTCGAATCCGTACACTTCACTCAGGCGGTCATAGTCCTCTTCGGGCACAAAGAACCCGGTATCGACCATGCCGAGCGGTCCAAACAAGCGTGTTTGCAAATATTCGCCAAATTTCTGGCCGGTGAGCTTCTCGATTATATGACCCTGGATATCCATTCCGACGCTATAGAACCAGGCTTCACCAGGCTGGAACAGAAGAGGGATTGTTGCCGTCTGATCGATAAAGGTCTGCAGGTCTGGAGACTCAAGCACTTTCAAATCGCGAAACGCGCTATTCACCGGGTCGGCGCCGCCCAAACCATAACCGAAGCCAGACGTATGGCTCATCAGCTCACGCATAGTTGGCTGCCGCTCGAGGTCGACCAGGATCGCGTCACCATTCTCGTCGACACCGCCGAGAACTTTCAACTGCTCGAATTCCGGAACAAATTTGGACACCGGGTCATCGAGCTCGAACTTACCGTCTTCGTAGAGCATCATCATGGCGACGCCTGTGATCGGCTTCGACATGGAATAGATTCGATAGATGGTGTCATCCTCGATCGGCAAACCCTGCTCTAGTCCACGAAGCCCGGCATAGTAATCGCTGACAACCTCTCCCTTTTGAGCCAACCTCGTGTGAACCCCATAGAGGCGTCCGTCTCTTATATAGTCGCCCATCGCTGTTTCGATGGCGGCAACGCGCGCTTCATCAAAAGTTAGGATGGGCGCGACCGCGGTTTCGACCACAGGTTCAACTGTTGCCTCGACCACCGGCGGCGCATCCACCACGACAGGATCAGTTGCAACTTCGGTTGTCGCACACGCCGCGAGGACGCTCAGCGACAGGCCAGCCAACAATAGCGAACGAACAGGTTTGATAATCACGGGCGCAATCCTCCTAAATTTAACGAAGACATGTGGCACGCCGGTATGGACGGCAAGCCCTTCCGTCGCGCGCGTGCGGATTTGTGATCAGGCGCGCTTAAAGCCCATATTGTCGATGAGTCGGGTTTTGCCCATCCAGGCCGCGGCCAGCACGCGCCCCTCAAATCCTGGAGTAACGGCGCCGTCTGGCAAATCTTGCAAGCTCATCGGATCGATCGCGCTCACATAATCAAGCTCGTCAAACCCTGCGGCCTCAATTCTGGCGCGCGCTTCGGCAAGCGCTGCGTTCACTGATACACCGAGCGACAGACGACACGACGCGCGATACAGAGCGCCGCTCATTACATTGGCTTTCGCGCGCTCGTCAGCTGACAGATAGAGGTTACGGGAAGACTGAGCGAGCCCGTCCGCATCACGCACGGTCTCACCGCCGATCACGTCAATCGGGAATCCAAGATCGCGGACCATTCGGCGAATGATCTGAAGCTGCTGGTAGTCTTTCTCGCCAAACACCGAGACATCCGGCTGAACGTGGACAAACAAGCGAGCCACCACCGTTGCCACACCGTAGAAGAAGTGAGGACGGTGTGCGCCGTCGAGCAAATCAGACATCTCCTCCACACGGACATTGGTGACAGATCCGTCCGGGTACATCTCCTCGACATCCGGCAGGTAGACGATGTCCGTCCCGACCTCCGTCAGGCGCGCGAGATCGGCATCCTCAGTTCGCGGATAGGTGTCCAGATCTTCACCGGGTGCAAACTGCGTCGGGTTCACGAAGATGCTCGCCACGGTGATATCGCAGGTCTCGCGAGCCCGTCTGACAAGAGAGATATGGCCATCATGAAGCGCGCCCATGGTCGGCACGAAGCCGATCCGGCGACCGGCTCGGCGATGTTCACCGAGCACCCTGCGAAGGTCGGCAAGCGTACGAAGTCTAAGAGGCATATTCGTCATCGCGCCCTGCTTTAGAGCAGAAGCCGCGGGCGATCTACGGTTTATTTCTGTGCGTGTGCATCTCTGCGTGCTCCGCACTTCGAACGCGGTTTCCCGAGCGTTCCAAATTGAATTGTTACAAATTCGTGTGGTTAACGCGCCATTAACCGTTTGGAGCGAAATTTTAACGCATGAGAAAGCACATCCTTCCCCGCTTCAAGTCGCTGCTCAGTGCAGCATGTGCCGCGCTTTACACTCGCCAGGTGAAGCCCGCCCCCTCTGACCTCAAGTACGAGCCGGCAGTGCCGGACCTTGGGCCAGATGATGAAGCTTGGTTGTTTGATTCTGATGCGGCGTATGAAGCCAAACGCGTCGAGCTTTCGAATGATATGAATGCGCTGGCGGATGACCTTTCCGACCTTCGTGAGGCTCTGGCCCTGATCCATGGTGAAACGCCATTCCCGGTTGAAGCTACGACGCTCAAGCCATGCTCTGTCGTGCATCATGACGATGTGCTCTTCGACGGCGAAGTCGAAGCCCCGTTCATTCCAGCACAGGAAGAAGTCAGCGGCGGCGAAGGCGTATACCTCTTCGGAGATGCCCCAACCTTCCAGGACGAGGCGCCTGCTCAACAGCACGCGGCCTGATGACCTAGAAAAGAGGCGCCCCGGCAATGCCCGACGGACATGGACATATAGGCGATTCCGCCGACACACTTACTCTTTCGATCCCGGCACAAAAACAGTGCCGGGTTGTTGTTGTAGGTAACGAAAAAGGCGGCGCCGGAAAATCCACCGTATCCGTGCATCTTGCGATCGCATTGATGCGCATGGGATTGAAAGTCGGCGTCATCGATCTCGACGTTCGTCAACGCACGCTGACACGCTATCTCGAAAACCGAATGCGTTGGATGCAATCGACCGGAGCGCAGCTTCCGATGCCGGAGATTATCCGCGTTGATGCAAGCTCTGAACGCGATCTGGATATTGCCGAGAAAGAAGAGACCGAGCGGTTTCACACCTCTCTCGAACGCCTCAAAGAAGTCTGCCAGGTTGTGATTGTCGACGCGCCCGGCGGCGATACGTATCTGTCGCGGATCGCGCATATGGCCGCCGACACATTGGTCACGCCGCTGAATGACTCCTTCGTGGACTTTGACTTGCTTGGAGATGTGAACCCTCAGACGCTTGAAGTCCTACGGCCGAGCTTTTACTCCGAGATGGTTTGGCAATGCCGCAAGAGCAAAGCACGCACCTCACGCCAGCCGATCGACTGGATCGTGATGCGCAACCGCGTTTCTCCTCTCGAAGCTCGCAACAAACAGAAAGTGGGCGAAGCGCTTTCCAACCTATCTAAGCGGATCGGTTTTCGTCTGGCTCCGGGTTTGTCCGAGCGGGTGATTTATCGCGAATTGTTCCCTGCCGGACTAACGCTGCTCGACCTGACCGAAAGTGGCTCCAACGTTTCTTTCACGATGAGCCACGTGGCCGCGCGGCAGGAGCTCAGAGATCTGGTGATTATTCTGCAAATCCCTGAACTCGCCGGTACGGAAATCTCCTTCTAGGCGGATTACCAGCCAAACCGCACGCCAGCGCGAGCCCCGATTTCACCTCGATCCGGCAGTGTTCCGATCGCCGCATTGGCTGAGATATTTCGGCCGAGCCGCGCTGCTCCCGAGAACGCCACGGCATCATGCCCGTCATAATGCCCCCAATTGGCAGAGAATGCGACGCGCTCATTCGACTGCAACCAGGTTGATCCGGCCAACGCGTTCGCGATCGCGATGCCTGCGCTGTTCTTCTCGATATTCTCTTGCGCATGGCTGAGCCTTCCACGGCGGATCCCGCCCGTGGCGAGATCCCATATCGCGGAAAACAATCGCCGGTCCTGAATGCGACGACGCACGCCTCCGTCCAGTTCAAACATCCGATACAACGTTGCGCGGGACATATTGAACAGCTCGCAGATTTGCCGAGGACCAAGATTGGGATCCTCGAGATGCGTATCAATGTATTTGCGGATCAGATTGCGTCGTCCGATCCACCACTCTTCACGGTCCGAGACAGGGGTCCAGGACTCCTGGATCTCTGACTTTATCAGGGTGATCAGATTTTCCGGTTCAAATGCTTCATCGCCACTGCGCGCAAAGTATCGCTCGAGCTGCAATGCAATCTGACGTCCGCGCTGGGAGTCGACGTCGATCACAATAGGTGCCACCGGATCCGCGTCGGTGAGACCGAGTTCAGATCTTGGGATCATCACCTGCTCGATTTCCGCATTGTGATGGCTACCGCGAAACCTCTGTTTAAAGTCAGTTATCGTGATCGTTCCAGGGCGGTGCACATAGTTAGAGTTGGAAAACTCGAGCGCTGCGAAACCAGAATGCAGCCGCTGAACAGAAACAACCCCTCCAGAAACGTCGCGTTGAGCGTATCCATGCCGAAACAGTTCGCATCCTGTTGCGAAGCGCGCGCCCACGAGCCCCCCTCGCGCTCTGCTCTGAAGCATGTTGGTGCCGTCCTCCGGTCGCCTCGGATGTAACAGATTAATCGACAGGATGGGGGCCCATAAGTCGATCCATTCCTGCATTGTAACGGCCCGCAAATCCCAGGCAGAACGTTTGCCCACCTCGGATTGCCCGGCTTGAACGTTCGACGCGGCAGCGTCAGGAGTTTTGAGAACTAGTTGCATATTTCAATGAGTATCCGAATTTCGGACCCCTGAAATTCTCATCACGTCTCAAACTTTAAAGAGTTCGCACAGTCTAAGAAACTATTCGAAAACAATTCAACGTCGATTTTGCGTCACTTATCAATATTGAGACGTTTGGATAATGACGATTTAAAGTAGATACCATAGTCAGGTTGTGTGCGGCGGGGATCAATCCTCTTTGCACACGTGAATAGCTCTTAACTTTCTTTTGGTTGCGGTAACTAACGTCCCCTAGTACTCACGTGACCAGAAGATGCGCCTTGGCCGTTTACGCAGTCGGTCAAGGCGCAATTTTTTTGCGCCAGTATTTCGAACGCGTAGCTTCTGTAAGATGTTGAGACATACGATGGCTCGCATCTGTTGTGCTCGTGATCTTGTACGCGGTGGAGGCCCGAAGGAAGGGGTTTCCTCACATCTCGCAGTACGCTGCTCTTCCTTCGTGTTCATTGGGATGGAGCATACGCGAACGAACAGCGCTGGCCTCAAGGTTGCGCGCTCTAAACACTAAGCTGCGATTTGCTCAATCCGACCTATGCTCAAAAAACGCTGAACAACCTGAGGATTCCACGATGTTGCGGCGGTGGGATTGTGCGCATCGAAAGGGGTGTTGCAGAGGTCTCCCGGGCTCGTGCCGAAGGCGCGACGAACAGATCGCGAGAAATTGGCATCGGAACTAAACCCCCAACGCTCAGCCGTCTCGTGGATCAAGCCGCGCCTCATTTGTTGCGATGAAATGTCGAATACGGCCCCGAACAGACGGCGATTGCTAATATAGCACCGAACGCCGTTCTCAGATTCAAACATTCGATAAAGAGTCGCTCGCGACACGCCGAACTCGCGTAGGATTGAAGTTGTGGACAAGTCTGGCGACAATAAGTTGCGCTCGATGTAGTCGCAAATCAGATCACGTAGCGCTCCGCGCGCTTGGGTTCGCACATCGCCCTCCACGGGCGCTCCAGCGATCGACAGTTTCACGCAGCTGAGGAACCTACGAAAGTCCGATGCCCTCAGTTGAGGTTTTCCGTCATGAAAAGGGGTACAAAGCCGGTCCAGCTCCGCGCCAAGGAGCCTTGCTGCTAGCGATCCCGCTGGAAAGTGGAGCGTCGGTAGTTGCTCTTCTTGCGCCAGCCCGAGCGATTCTTTGATCAAATAGACCCCTTGCAGATGAGACGCCTGATGCACCCCTTCAAACTGATGGGCATAATCGATAATTGCGATGTCTCCCGGTCGATGCGCGAACGCGCGCTCGCCGCTGCGGCCGACGACGCCGCCACGGTGAAAGCGCTGAACGAACACCAAATCAAGCGCCAGACTGGAATGGCGTTTCATGAGCCTCAACGACTGGGCGTCATACTTGGCATCCAAAACAACTCCCGCTGTCGATGTCATACTCCGGATGTCGAATCGGCCCGTGTTTCCGTTCGATGCAATGGGTGCGATATCGTACAATGGCGCTGTCTCTTCAAACCAGAAATCGAAGGGTCCCCAGCGGTGTTCGGATAGAATCGGCATCCGCGCGTCATCTCGATCAATATCTAGGTTCAACATTTCGAAATCACCCTCCAGCTTCTCGCGGCGCAACGCGATTTGCCTGAGGCTACCAGAACGGCATCGAACGAAAATTCTCGCAGAGTCTCAAATTTCGCGGGCGAAGCTCAACCTAGCATTGATCGAATCTGCAATCCCACCGATCTCTAACCGCAGAGCGAACCTGGCTAAGAGCTAGGAGTAATCAGCAATTCGGCTGAGCAAACGCCCGCGAAACTCAAAAAAGCTCGCACCGCGGATCTTCACGGTTTCTCCCGCTCGTACGCCGTTTGGCAAGTCGACGGCGGCTTTGCCCTCAAACTCGATCTCGGCAGAAGCTTTCCCTTCACCGATGATCAGGTTTATCAGGCGCTGGCGGCGATAGGAGAAGGCGTTGCCTGACAGTCGCGCCACTTCGCCCATCTGATCTCGGCCTTCCAAGCGCATGGATTGGCTGGCATTTGAGATGTTCTCGAAAATGACATCCTCGGTCACGCAATCGAGCATGCCCTCTATGTCACGGTCATTGTAACTCTGGATGTATCGATTGATGATGTCTTCGTGCATGGCCGCCATCTCCTTGCCATCTAAATTGGGTTTAACCGATTCTTTTCAACACGTCCGTTTAGTTGCGCTGCAGCATAAGCCGTGACATAGGGCAGGACTGAATTTTCGAAGGAGACAGGCGATGGCTTTGCGCGTGGCAATTGTAGGAGCAACCGGTAATGTTGGACGAGAATTGTTCAACATTATGGACGAGCGCAATTTCCCCGCTGACAAGGTTCATGCGGTCGCCTCACGCCGGTCTCTGGGTCGCAAATGCTCCTATGGCGACAAGACCATATTGTGCGAAGCGCTGGATGATTTCGATTTTAGCAAGGTCGATCTTGTCCTGATGTCTGCCGGTGGCAGCATCTCGAAAGAGTGGTCCCCCAAAATCGCCAAAGCCGGCGCTATCGTCGTCGATAATTCCAGCGCCTGGCGGATGGATCCGGATGTCCCGCTTGTGGTACCGGAAGTAAATGGCGAAGCCGTGCTCGGCTATGGCAAGAAGAACATCATCGCCAACCCGAATTGCTCCACCGCGCAGCTCGTGGTCGCGCTGAAACCTTTGCACCAGGCGGCGGGAATCAAGCGCGTCGTCGTGTCGACGTATCAATCGGCGTCTGGAGCGGGCAAGGCTGGCATGGATGAATTGTGGACCCAGACCAAGGGCATGTTTGTGAATGACAGCCCGACCCCGGACGTCTTCTCCAAGCAGATCGCCTTTAATGTTATCCCCCAAATCGACGTCCCAATGGAGGACGGCTCTTTCAAGGAAGAGTGGAAGATGCGGATGGAGACCAAGAAAATCATCGATGAGTCCATCGAACTGGTGGCCACGTGCGTCCGCGTTCCAGTCTTTGTCGGCCATTCCGAAGCCGTGAACGTGGAATTGGAAGACCCGCTCAGCGTCGAAGAGGCCCGCGAACTGTTCCGCAATGCGGACGGCGTCCAGCTGATCGACAATATCGAAGAAGACCAGTTCGTTACGCCAATCGAATGCGTTGGCGAATGGGCGAGCTATGTCAGCCGCGTCCGTAAGGACCCAACGGTTGAAAATGGCATCATCTTCTGGAACGTCTCGGACAATCTCCGAAAGGGCGCCGCCCTTAACGCCGTCCAGATCGGTGAAGAACTGATCAAGCGCGGCGTTCTGAGACCTGAAGCCGTTCTGGCCTAAGGCCCGGCGCGCGTGCCCAGCCTGCTCTTTGTCTGCCTCGGCAATATTTGCCGGTCACCTGCGGCAGACGGGATCGCGCAATCACTCTCGAAACAGCGCGGCCTGGACTGGCGGATCGACAGCGCCGGCACAGGTGCGTGGCATGTCGGTAAGACGCCAGACGAGCGCATGATGATGGCCGCCGCCGCGCGCGGGATGGACTTATCTCCGCTCCGCGCACGTCAGGCGGAACCGGATGACTTTTTCCGCTTCGACCACATCTTCGCCATGGACGAGACCAATCTCGCCGACCTGGAACAAATCCGCCCTGCCGGAGCCATTGCAAGTCTCAGCCTGTTCCTCGAACAAGGCGACGTTCCTGACCCCTATTATGGCGGCACAGATGGGTTCGAGCACGTGCTCGATCTCATTTCCGCGCGGATGGAAACGCTGTTTAATCGCCTGCAACAAGACTGATGTAAAAACCCTGCAGAGGTCCGCTTTTTCCCCTTGCACCGGCTCCTGATTTGCGGTTTATGGCGGCTTCGGTCGCGACAGCGGCTGACATACCCATCGGATGCGGGCGTAGCTCAGGGGTAGAGCACAACCTTGCCAAGGTTGGGGTCGAGAGTTCGAATCTCTTCGCCCGCTCCAATATTCACTACAGCTTCAGCGTTTGGCCCATTTTTTTCTGGGCAACGTTTGGGCAACGTTGTGATCGGCTTCTCTTCCAGTGGTACGAGCAACTCTTCCAAGAACGCATCAATCGCCGCGACGCACTGCCCCAAATAAGACGGGTCCATCGGTGCATAGATTTCTGTGATTGAATGCTCTTTCTTCTTGTGCCCAAGCTGAGCCGCTACTTCCCAAGCCGGAACGCCTGATGCCCGAAGGTGACGAGCGATTGTGTGGCGAAGCGAGTATGGCTGAACCTGGTTATCGAGCCCGCAAGCAGCTCGCTGATTGCGCCAAGCCGTTTTCACATCCTTCACAGGCTTTCCGCGGAACGTGATCTGATGCCCATCACGGACAAACGGTTTTAGGTGCTTTGGCAGTTTCACTTCTGGCCGGATCTTCTTTGTCTGCTTTCGTCCCCTGGGATTTAGATCAATTAAGTCACGCTCAACATCGATTTGTGAGCTGTGAAGGTCGAAAACGGATGACGGACGTGCGCCCGTGCCCAAGGTCCAGAGAATAAATCTCTGCAAATGTTCACCGGAGGCCGTGTGATAGAAGAGCCGCAGCTCATCCATCTCCATCGGTCTGCCCTTTGGCTGCGCATCATCGGCGTTCAGAGATTTGATAAAGGGAGCCGAAGATATGACACCATCCTTCCAAGCCTTGTTGATCGCCGAACGGCCATCAGTGAGAATTCGATTGATGTATGAGGCGCTCAGACCACCCTTTGATAATTCGGCAATAAAAGCGTCAATTTGCTTGGGGCGGGTGGCCTCTTTGATCGTTGTTCCCGGTTCGAAGAAATCGAGCCACCGGTTTAGGTTTAACCGAGATGTGTCGTGACTTTGAAGAAACTGGGCGTGCTTCTCATAATAGACGCGTATTACATCAGCTAAGAGCACTTTATCCAGGTCGGATAACTCAGGCAGCTCTTTATGCGCAACGTACCATTCAGCTAACTTGTCTTTGGCTTCTTCAAGGTCTGACGTGCCAAGCGATGCGCGGCGGTTGCACTTTCGATCCGTGTCCCACCAGTATCGATACCAGGTGTCCCTGCCGGACTTTTTCCCGAGCCAATAGTCTCCGAGCTTGAAGACGGGTTCGGGCTTTTTTCCCATGACATACTCCCGATGAGGTAATCGACCATATGGAAGCCAAAGTAGGCCACATTGCGCTTACCAATCTGCAAGTATTGGATTCTGCCCCGCAATCGGTGCTGTTTCAAGGTTTGCGGGTGAATTCCTATGATTTCCGCCGCCTCCGCCTCTCTGTAACGCTTAAAAAGATTCAATTCGTTCGCCTCCGCGATACGTTCGCGCAATTCATCGTGTGAAATTGGAGAGGGAGGGTGTGCGGGCATGTACTCGTTTCAAAACTTGCCCTAATCATCGGGCCATTGCACAATAGAAATACTTCAGCACAAAGGCCAAGAAAAATTCATGGCTCAACCTTCAGAACCTATCGTGGAGCGCCGAACCGGACGCTTAGCAGACGATTACGGCATTGAAACCGAGCTGAGCATTGAAGAGAAAATTTCGCGCTTTGAAGCCGCTGAATACGATCTGGGGTTTGCGGAAGCCGCGCTCGAAAAAGGCCATAACCGCGCTGAGGTTTTTGGCGACACAAAAGACATACAAGACGCGATTGAAGTTCTAAAAGCATCGGCGGAGTATCGCGCCGCTGAATTGAGCGAACCAGAGATTAAGAACGCCAAAAGCGCCGGATTGCTCTCAAACGGACTGGCTGAAGCCTTGGCAGATCGAAAGCGCGCAACTGAAGCTGCTAATACGCGCTTGGATGATGCTGCGCAGCGCTACACCGATGTTGAATCCTTGAAAGAGCAAGAGCGCCCGGATCGCGACGAAGAGCCAGAACGCTAACGTTCCATATCATCATCACGATCTTTCTTGTTGTCCTGCTCTCGTGTTGGCGCGTTATTCGCGCGATCAAAATCGTAATTTTTCAGCGTCCGGCCCAGAATTCGATTAGCTCGCTCGTTTAGACTTGCATCGCTTTCAAGGTTATTTTTCCGGCGTTTTGCGCTTTCCGGTTTGGACAATTTGGAGAATTGCAGATTGCGCTCCTCGTTGCGTGCTGCCCAACTAGCCTTATGCGCATCACGTTCGATTTCCTGCCGCTTAAACAACGCTTTTCGTTCGGACAAAAAGAGCTTTCGCGCCGCCGCTAACTTTTCATCGCGTTGAGCCTTTAGGGCATCAGTGGCAACCGCAACCTTATGAGCCTTTTTTGCGGCAAGCGCAGCTCTCGTCCTTGCCTGCGCTTTTTCAAAATACTCAAGACGCTGCCCTGCATTGGTGAGAATGCCAAAGCTTCGCCGCAAAATCCCGGTCTCATCACCGCCCAAATCCTTGGCGCTCACTTGAATTGTTCGAACCATATTGCTCGTGCGCCCGAACAGCGTTTTTTCCAGACTCTCAAAAGTTCGTTTTTCTGCGTCTTGGCGGGCAAACAGCGCCTTCCATTCAGGGCGCATTTCTTCTGCGATCTTCGCTTCTGCTCTCGAAGTTTGTTTTTTCAAAGACTGAGCAATATCGGCTTTACGCTGTTGAAACTCGCCGTCGAGTTTTGACCACGCCGCATTGTGCTGCTTGCTCATGTTGCGGCCTTTCAAGGCAAGGGCGCGATCTTTTTTGCGCTCCTCATCCCGAACGAAGAGAGTTTGATTGTTGTCGTTAGAGGATTGTCTCGCCAACGCTTCAAAAACGTGTCGCGGCACATTTCGCTCACCTTTGACGTAGTTTCCGCCCGATCTAAGGCGGTTATTTAAGACCCGCTCATCGCAATAGATTTTCCCATGATCGCGTTCATAGCTTTCCGCCCATTTGGATAGCGCTAGGCGATCATTTGAACTGCTGAGCAATCGCCCATCGCGCGGAGACACGCGATTAATCATGAGGTGAATATGCGGATGTAATTCATCATTATGCGCCACAATTAGCGCTTGGCGATCTGAGGCTTTCAGGGCCGCGAGCGCACCGTCTGCGGCTTCCAGCATTTGTTCTTTCGTGGGGTTTTGCTCAGGGTGCCATGATAGGGTTAGGTGCAGGACGTGCTTAGAGGATTTCCGCCCGGTGTTGGCGATGCCTGCGTGTTCCTTGAGGCGGTTTTGATCAAGGGCAGTCGCCACCATCACGCGCCAGCCAACATGAGGGTTGTCTGTTGAGAGATTGCGGGTTGCCGTCCATTCAACCCGCTCTGCCGTGTCGGCACGATCCTTATCGTGCAACAAATAGGCTGCCGCGCCCGCGAAACTCGAACCTTTAGGATGTAGCTTAGGAACCATTCTCACTCACTAATTGAGCTAGAACGGCGTTTATCTCGTCTCCGATTTCTTGCCAAAATTCTTGAAATGCGCTCCCCCGGTGAACCGAGCGCGCAAGCTGATTCACGTTTACACCGATGCGGTTGAGTTCTGACACAAGCGCCGCATTGGGCGCGCCCTCTGCTTTGGCTGGAACTTCGTAACCAAGCGCTCGCCGTCGGCTATATTCGGAAGGCCTTAAGCCTGCGGCTTTGGCTTGCGCTCGAATGTACGCCCGTTCAGCAACGGTGACGCGATATTGCTCTTTGACTGAGCGTTGTTCGTGATCGTGCTTGTTTGGGCGAGCCATTTTTCTTCCTTTCTTATCGGGGCAAGCCCCGCTCGTCGTGTCGGGGGCGAAACCCCGCGAGTGAGATTTGAAAGGGTGGCGATACACCCTTCGCCAGATGCGCTTTTAGCTTAGTTTTTGTACTACAAAAACATATCTGGCTACTCTCATAGTGGTGAAGTTATCTTATTCACGCGAACGATTGCAAGTTTTCTGTAAAACAGTTCCGTAAAATGCGGTGTTCGCGGCACACGAACAGCTATCGCTCCGGCTCGGTGTCCTTATCTGGCCGCTCGATTTCGGTTTGCCGTCCGGGCTTCTCGCTTAAGTGCTCTATTGCGCGATCCGCGCCATTTTTGAATCTATCGAGCGGTTCATGAGGTCGTTTCACACGCTCGAAACCGCGCGCTCGTAGATTTTGATTCAGTTGCTGTCGGGACGACCTAACAACCTCGGCACTCATGAAACCGATGCCGAGTTGATTTTCACTAACTGCCTTTATGCCCTCGGGCAAACCGTTCTTCGGCCACTCAACCCAATTTACGGTATTGGTTTTGATCCAAGACCGATTGTCCAAGCCGAGCGGTTTGGCATCATCCGGTTGAATACGAACAGCATGATTCCGATCATGCGGCGGAAGATGCGAGATGGGTAACAAGGCGTATTCTCGGTTCCCATCGGCGTTTTCCTTTAATCGCCCAACGATCACGCATTTGCGCAATACCGCACCTTCTTGAGCGCCTCTGTCTTCATCGTGCTTGAAAAGAAAATCATACCGCACCACAAGGCCGAATTCTGGTTCCTTGCCCATGAAAATTGGTCCAGTGCTGCTGTGATATTATTCGGGTTTATCAGGACTACCAGTCGCCCTCTAGGGCTTCTACTAGTTCATCTGGAACGTTGTCTCCGATGGAATATGCCCGGCGGGTGTCTTTCTTACCGGTAAGGCGCTCCCATTCGGAAATATCTATGAGAACGCGCTTTGGAACGCCGTTATCCGAGATTTTGATATGCTTGTTTTCTGCTTCGTCGAAAAAACGCTCTGGTTCTTCGATGAGCTGGTTAAGTGTTATTGTTCTTGAATCCATATCAAAATCCTTTCCAGTTTATTCTACAGCAATGCAGAGGCGTAATGCAAAAAAGAGGGGCTTTCGCCCGCTCTTCTAGCTGATCTCCGAGATGAAGATTACGCCGTTATGCTGCGTAAGTTCGACGGGGATATGATCGAGGCGAAGGATGCTGCTCTTGGCGTTTTCTCTGGGCCATATGGCGCCGATTTCTCGCGCTGAACCTAGCTTTTGATCTCCGTTGTCGTCTTCTCCGATAAAGCGCGCGAAACTGACTCGATGTGTTGGTTTGTTTGACATTGGTCTTTCCCTTTTTTTTAGCCCATTCCAATAACGGACTTTCGGGAAACCTTTTGCCGATGCGCGATCAAAACGATGTCAAAACACGCAACCACGTCCGTGTTGATAGCGTTTTGCGGCTTCGGCATTCTCCGAATTTAGGCCGCCGGAATGCGGCTTTAAATGAAAGTTACAGTCAATAAGGACACATCGCATTGGCAGCGCATCGCTTGAAAAAGAGTAGTTAGAAGAGATTGAAAGATTGTCCTAAGTGTATCAAGCTCACCAGCAAAACAGGGGCGACGCCTGCTTCACCTTCACCTCTTTAACTTGGCCCCGGATTGCATGAGGACCAAGTAAAAGCGGCTCCGGCGAAACAGGCTTTTTCGACCAATACCGTTGAGGAATACAGATTGGAACTTGAGAACGATGTTGACGGAATTAGCACAATTGCAAATGCAAGATGGGCAGACCCTGATTACATCGTAGATCGTTATCCGTTCGAACCGGGGAAAATCTGGGTCGGGCGAAACCCTCATTGTTTTGAAGATGCTATTGGATATGCGGATTCACGCCATGTGCTTGTTTGCGCAGGATCAGGTAGCGGCAAAGGCCGTTCTTTCATCGTCAACAATCTAGCCGTCTGGCCCGGCTCAACCGTCACTTATGATCCCAAGGGAGATTTGCCCCGCATACTCGCAGCGCGCCGCGGCAACGGCGATAATTATTGCGAAGGCATGGAACAGGATGTGTTTGTTTTAGACCCCCTCGGTAAGTCGGGTCTGGGCGAAGAGTTTCTTGCTTACTATGATCCGCTTTCGAGCCTTGATCCAAATGACGGCGAACTTCCGACATGGGCGCGCCGGATTGCGGGTAGCCTGGTTCAAAAGAGCGAAGGCACTGAAGCTGCAGAATGGACCAAGCGGGCTGAACGCTTCATTTCGCTCGTCATCATGCATGTCGTCACCGCGCCGCTTTATGAAGGGCAGCGCACACTTATCACGGTTCTCTCGCTCATTATGGAAGGCGAGCAAACGCTATTCGATCATATCCTCAAGAAAAACCCGGAAGCCGCCGAAAAGATGGGCGATGCGTACGCGCTCTTGCTCGAAGAAATGACGATAAATGACGGTGCGCGCGGCTGGATTGCGAAAGAGGCACGTGGTCTTCAAAGGCAGTTTGCGAAAACACCGAAATTCTTCGAAAGCGTTCGCGGCGAAGCCTCCGACCAACTTGACTGGCTAAAGAGCGAGGGAATTGAAATTGCGCTCACGGGTCAATCTGGAAATGCGAAACGTCTAGATCAAGAGCGGGCTTTTGATCCATCAGTTTTAAAAAATAATCCCAAAGGCGCGTCCGTTTTCATCGTCATGCCGCAGGACGATTTGAAAACTTATGCACCTTGGGTTCAATGCATGATGCTGGGTATATTCGCGGCGATGAGGGCAGAGCCAAAGCCGCCAGCATCCGGCCACCAAACATTGATGGTGATCGATGAGTTTCTGAGCCTGGGCTATCAAGACTACATTGCCGATGCCATGGACAACATTCGCGGCGCAGGCACGAAGCTTGTCATCGTAGTTCAAAATTTCGGGAAGCTCAAAAAGCTCTATGGCGACGAGATTGATTCCTTCTATTCCAATAGCGGATTAGAATTGTATTTCGGCAAGATCGGCGAAGTGGCCGGCGATCATTTGCTCAAAGCGCTCGGCGAGACCGAAGTCGTGAAAACAGCGAAAAGCACAAGTACGTCACGCTCCAAACAAACAAGCACCTCAACGGCCGAGGCCAGGGGAACGTCAAAAAGCCAAGGCGGCAGCGAAAGCGAAAGTCAAAGCATCAATATCGGAACGACGGAATCCAGCTCCACGACGCAAGGCTGGCAGACCAATTACTCATCCGGCTCTAGCTCTTCTTCGTCCTTCAACTGGAATGACGGGGTAAATTGGTCGGACTCCAGAAACTGGGGAAAATCCTCGGGTCGAACGATGGGAACCAACTATAGCCCCCACATTTTCTTTCAGGGGCTAACTCGATCAAATAATTACGGCACCTCGTTGAACCGCAATCGCGGCGGGGGAAAAACGCGCGGGGGTAGCTCAACAAAAGGCGGATCAAATACGCAAGGCACCTCCCATTCAGAAGGCGGAGGACAGTCTGCGAGTCAATCCCACAACAGCGGGCGAAGCGAAACACGAGGCGAAAGCAAACAACTCGGAAAGTCTTGGCAAACGGGCGAAAGCTTCACATCGACGGAAACATCTGGACAAAGCGAAGGCTATCAAATTGGAAATGGAACGGCTGAAACGTTTCACAAGAAACCGCTGCTCGAACTCCATGAAATGAATTCCTACTTCCGAGATTTCGGATGGGAAGATCGTGACCACCCAGCCTATCCGGGGCTCGCACTCGTGCGGATAAACGGCGAGCCACCGTTCTTTGTGCGGCGTTCAAACTATGACCAGGATTCATACTTCGAGCGGTGTTTCTCGCCCGAGGAAGTGCATGGCTATCTGCCGCTCGATGAAATGCCGCTGCTCGGCTATCAATATACTCCCGATCATATTTTGGAGTTTTCTATTCCTGAAAAACTGCGCGAGATTGGGTATTTCGGTCGCCCGCAACAAAAACGTTTTAGCTGGCTTGAGGCGGGAGCGCCTTTAATGAGCGTTACTGGAGAAGGCGAAACACCGATAACTGCCCACTCTCCAATTGGTGGGCGCATCATGACAGCCATTGAAGGGCAGAGCGATGAGACGGGTTTTGTCATTGCGCTTCGCGGAAACAGATTGCTCAGTAACAGCGAAAAGTTGGACTATTCAAACAGCGTATTTGGGCCAAGGCTAGAACAACTCCGTCGCGTTGAAGAAGCTCTTTTACTGGCGGAGCAAGAGCGCGAAAGACTGCGCCGCGAGGAACAAGAACGGCGCAAGGCGCAACTTGAAGAGGATCGACTCAGAGCAGACCGCGAAGCCACAGAGCAAAGAGAACGCGAAGAACGAGAACGTCAGGAAAAACTCGCGCGCGAACGAAAAAACAAAAAGGCTCAGCTTGAGTGGAACAAATATGCGAATGAACGCAAAGCTCTGAATGCTAAAACAGAAGCCACGGACGCTTACGCAAATGAACTGAGGATGCCGGGTTGGATGGTTTTCCCAGTGCTGTTTATCGGCGGCGGCGGAGCAATCCTTATGCTAGCTGTGGGAGCACCTTTGGTTGCCGCACCAATTGGCTTAGCTACCGCGCTATTGCTCATCTTTGGAAACTTCTCGGAACCGCCAAGCGGTTCACCTTCAGCTGGCAAAAATTTGAGTAGAATGTCGCACATAGCCAAGGAGCACGAATTGCGAAAACGCTACGGCGACCCACCATCATCGAACTTCACATTGCCGCCCCTGAAAGACTAGCGAGAATAATCATCTCCGCGTTCAAAGTCGCCTGAGCGTTCTTGTTGAACTTCATCTGCGCGCTGTTGTTCTTTGTCCCATCGATCATCAAAACTCTCGCGATCCACAGCGCGGGCGATTTCCGGCGCGGGCTTCGGCTCTAACACTGGCTGGTCGTTGGCGACCATTCGTGAACCGTCGCCGCGCTCGTCCGGCTGCGGTGTTTCCAAGCTCTGAGAAGGGTCATCTTCGCGCGCCGCATTGAACGCTTCGGCCGTTAGTCCATATCGCTCGAGGGCGTTATCGGCAGAAGCTTCTAGCGCTTCTTTTGCGTAGGAAGTCGTGCGTTCGGAAATGGCCTTGATCCTTGATGAGAGCGCACCTTAGCGCCACTTCACCGAAACTCAAAATCATCCGTTTTGACGCAAGTTTGCAGGCGCGCCTCCACATTTGGTATAATATTACAATACGAAAAAATTGGCAGAAAAGGGGATCGATGGGGCTAATTCCAACGTTTAAAGATCAAGCTGACACAGATGGGTCATTCTACGCCAATATTTCGATGGGCGATGCACTCAGCTACAAAGGCCAATTCATGAACATGCTGAATTCAGCAGCGCACGAGCTTGGCATTCAAATTGGTGTCAATGAGACGCCTGATGGCCTCGAACTTGGGTTTGAAGACCCGGCGCACTACACGGCTACAATGGATGTTGTTGAGCCGCGCTTTAACAAAGTTCTGAGCGCTGCAAGCCGGTCCATAAATCGAGTCATTGAAAACGCTGATGGCGGCAATACTCCTAAACCGCTCGATCAATGTCGCGGCGAAGACAATGAATTGGCGCGTTAATCTGTTGGATACGCGATAATCATGAGGCCCAAAGTATCGCCTCTCATAGCGAGATCACCATCTAAAAAGGACTGCTCCCCCACGATACCATCGTACTCCAAGACTAAGTAGAAATGCTGGTCGGCAGAGTCCGTTAGACAGCAGATTCTTTCGCCTGATTTGAACTCCTCACCTTGGGCAATAAGCCAGCTCACCCGCAATAATTTATCCTCGGTTGGCACTTCTTCGGGAACACCTATGTTTTGCGTTCCATTGAATCTTTCAGGCAAATTTTCCACGAGGGCTTCTGTCTTGAGCCGCCTCTTTTCCTGTTCAGCGCGATGCTCGAATCTCAACCATCCATTCGCTTCCATCTCAGGGACCAAACGTGCAATTTCGTTCACAAGCTCCGATACTGCTTGATCTGGTTCGCAGGTGTCCAACATATTTGCTGTCACAGCGAGGAGCAGTTTCCGTTTCGCTTTCGGTGTTAATTGTCGGGGAATGGAATTCTCGTCTACAATTTGAAAGACGGCCACGCGGTGCTCGATGAGGTTCATCAACTCATAAAATCTCTCATCGAAAACTGCGTCTTCGTCGCTAATGTCTTTCATCGATTCAAACCCTTCAGCCTAGAATTATCAAAATTCGACTGTCTTTGTCTTTTTAAGGCAAATCAATGGCTTAGCAGCTTGCCATAATTCTGATTTTCCATTTTGCCGACACAAAATGTGCGAAAAACCAACTAAGCAATTGATCCAGAACAATAAAACCCATTGTCGTAATAACTGTTATCACTCAAAGTTTGCATTATAGATTTCATCTATGGTAAAAAACATACCATAACTATTTAGCTATGCTTTGAGTTTAGATTTAGACAAGCGACAGCGGGATAAAGCCCCGCAACCGAACCCGGAATTTACCGCCGCGCACAACGCAACCGACGCAGAGAATTGGCGCTTGCTCGAACGCGATCTTGAAGAAAACCCTCATCTTTGGCCCCTGCCCGACTTTGAGACGTTAAAATGAAATCTCTGAACTCAGAATTCAAATCGCAATCCACGAAGCTTGCCGCTCGTCGCTATGGGCACAAATTCGCTACCTCGAAATTTCAGCCGCGCGTCCGTTCCACGATCAAGCACCGCTTTAGAAAGCCAGATTGGCAAAAGTAGCTTAGTCTTCGAACGGCGGGTACATTTCTGCGCCGTGAAGAACGCGCAAGATGTACAGGCTTTCTGGGCTTAAGATGGCATACACCACAATGTACTTTGTCCCGGGCACAACGAGTTCGCGAGTATCGAGAACTCGACCTTCTTTTCCAATGAGCGGAAATGTTTCGAGCATTCTGATCGAAGTCGCGATGGCTGAAAGCTGCTTGTGTGATGCAATTGCATTCCGCGGCTCAAGATAATCTTTGAGCTGGGTAAGATCGGTTTTGGCAGTGGGTGTAAAATAGACGTTCACAGATCGAGGTCTTTGAGGACATCTTTCATAGGAGCACAGGACTCGGGGTTTTCCTGGGCTTCTTTCAAACCACGCTCAACTTGTTCTTTAAACCATTCATCATGGCCCGCAACAGGTACTGTTCCCGCGGGCAATTCTGGGCTTTCATGATCTTTCAAAGTCTCGCTCATACAAGAAGTATAGCAGATTCTAAGGCTTAGAGGCTAATACTATTTCCAACGCTTGAAGGCACTGTCCGGACGGCAACTCTTGAACGTTCCCGCATCTCCGGCATGTCAGGTCATGACTTCCCACGTTGGGTTTGTTTGTGCGCCAGTGCTCACGCTTGGCTTTCCTGAAGGCAAACCCTCGAACTTTCCGCATTCGCCGGGTGCGCCTGTCTATCGTCCGCGTTGAATGTATGCAGAGACATGCAACGTCGGTTTCGCCAATCACTTATGGAGCGAAGGGGAAGATTTTAAACACCCCTCACCCCAGTGTTTGGGGTTTTAAGATCATTCCTGTAGCGGGCAGTGATGGTCGAATGATGTTTGGTCTGATCTCTTATGCAATGTTGGCGAGCCTGAGCTGAGGACCAATTGAACAAATCGTTCGCCCGCTGCGTCAGCAGCACCATAGGGCGAATTCCATTGAAGTATGCGTTAGCATTCAATTTCTCTATCCGCTTTCGATCTTGATCCCATTTCGACTGCAAATCTGGATCAATCTTCGCTCGAAAGGATCTGGGGATAGAGTGTTTATAAGAATGTTTCTATTAGTGTCGGACTCTTGTGTCGTGGCCTGATTTCTGCGGCTCACATCCCCAAAAGACTTGTCAGATCGCAGCGACGCTTGCTTCTTACTCTGGGAGAAAATGGCGGCCTTGCACAGCACGATGCGCAAGCCAATGACATAGCCCATTCGGTTTGTGACTTTGCGAAAGTATAAGTATCCCTCCTCCGTAGCATCTCGCAAATAGCGTTGCACCTGCCGTGATGATCGCCCTAGGTGCTTGCCGATGATGCCAAGCGTCGTATCAAGCGGCCGCCCGCCCCCACTCCACCCAGCAAGCAAAGCAATCATGCGCAGCGTTCCGGGCGCGATACGTGGGTCCATCACGAGAGACTGCGTGATTGGGAGAACAAATTTCCATCCGCTTTCAGGGCGTTCGAGGCTCTTGCGCCGCGGGCCCCGCCTCGCCAGGTCGTCGAAGTTTGAAGGCACGTAATATGGCAATGAGGCCATTGCAAAGGACAAGTGTTTCATAGGCATTCCTTTCTATCGAAGGAAAACCGCACCGTTTGGGCCATACGGTATTATTCGCAAAAACTTCTTGCGTTATACTGTTACAGTGGTAACATAGGAATTGTTCAGAGACCTACATCACCGATGTATAGACCCGCCCCGGCGGGTTTTCTTATGTCCAAGTTTCTAAATACTTGTTGATAATTCATGCGCATGAGCTGCGCGAGAATCGAATCAATGTTATAGTATTACAAACATAAGCAACATTGCAATAGCGTTGCGTGCAACACTCTTGAGTATTGAGTTTAATGGGAACGCCCAAGTACTTCTTATCAATGACAAAAGCGGCATCCTTTGCCGGTGTGAACCGTTCGACAATTCAGCGGCAGATTAAAGCTGGCAAGCTCTCGGCTCAAAGAGATGACAACAATCAATGGCGAATCGACCCTGCCGAACTGTCGCGCGTTTACCCGGATGCCGGGAAGAAAGAGCCTGTTGCAAATGATGATGCAACGCAGCGCCAAACCGATGCGTCGCAACATTCCGCAACACCGGAATCAAAGGAAATCATCGCAACATTGCGCACCATGGTTGAAACGCTCGAGCGCAACAATCGACGAGAGGTAGAACACCTCAGTGAGACGATTGAGGACTTGCGAGATCGGCTGGACAAAGAAGCTGCTCAAAGCCGCGTATTGACTGCAATGCTGACCGATCAGCGTGAACAAAAAGAAGAAACCCCCGAGCCAAAGCGTGGAGGCTTCTTCGGCCTATTCTCCGCATCAAACTAGGTGTTGCGCATCATTGCGCCGCAACGCTGTGCAACACTTGCGGCTGTTGCAACAAACCACTGCTGCTCAGCTTAAACGGTGCACACCTCTACTTTGGGCAAATTTGGCTCAGGAGGCAGGTAAAACGATTTCCCGTCCCAATCCCCAATGCAAGAAGTAAAACTGCCGTCTAGAAGCTTCTATTCGCAATAATGGCGAGCATCACCCTAGGAAGGTTGGGGGCGTTAGCGACGATTAAAAATACATTGGCGAAACATCGCGCTGTTCCGCCAATTCTCGATTGAAATGACTATTGAGCTTCAAACGAAATTATGTGTTCGGTTCGCATCCGCTTGGACAAAGAATTTTCCTTGTTCAAGCTAATAGGCATGTACCGCCTGTTATTGGGTATCTCACGCACTTGCTCATCAACGAGTTTCAAACCAACGCTTCGTGCGCAAGATTTCAAAAACTCACTATTTCGAACGTGAGTGTCCTTAATGTTGGAATTCCCGATTACATAGCAAGCATTTGCGCCAGACCGAAGAACCCGCGCAGATTCAGCTGTGAGTGCTTTTAGGTCTATGTAGTATCGGAACAGCATCTGTGTTTGCCGACTCGTAAGCTCATTGAGCCCGAGTGCATCATGGAGTTCATCAAATTCCTCCGAATCTCGAATGTGCATCGATTTCTCGGATCCGATCGACGTCGCCCGAATCTCGCGCAATTCACGTATGGTATAACCCATCCAAACCAGAGACATCTTGTGCCCCCGCATGTAGTCAATCGCATTCAAGTAAGGCGGAGATGTGATTATAGCATCCACCGAGCCGGCCTCTAGCCTCGAGAGTTGTCGGGCGTCGCCTTTGTAGACCTTGGCATTGGTAAGAATTTCGTGCGGCTTTAGGGCTGATAACATTTGCTCAATCGAGCGATGAAACTCTTCAACGATGTCAAAATCGTTCTGTAGGATCGTCCTGTGTGGACGGCTATGAGCGGTGTCTCTAGCTAGCGACGCTTTCGGCTCTTTTGTAACTATAAGCCGAGAAACCGCAACTTTCATAAAGTCGAGAATCGTTCTGCTTGTTGTAAAGGGGGTCGCGATTAGGTGTAGCGCGAAAGCTCGCAATTGATGTCGCTGTTTTTCGGCGAACCAATAGTCGATGAACTTCGAAGTCTCCGGGTCAGAATCTATCCAATCCAATGTGATAGATTCCCCTCGCTCACAACTATTCTCAACTTTGTGCAGCAATTCGTTCGCGCGTTTCCGAATGAGGTCAGGGTTCACGTTTGTAGCGCCGACTTTAGAAATGAGTTTTGCCAACGGGTCGAGGTCGAATCCTATAGGTTTCATTCCTTTTCGGGAAGCTTGAGATAAAACCATTCCGGATCCAGACATCGGATCGAGCACGACAGAGTCAGGGGCTAACTCCGCAACATGCGCTAGTGCTATTTCGGGGGCCATCCGAGCCGGAAAGGGGTGTATGTGCCTCATGGGGAGACCTGTATCCTGCTTCGCATTGGGTGCAACGCCTCTGCAAGACTATTTCTTGATATGCGTTTTTCCAAAACCCCATCTCTTCCTTTGATTTGATACATCTTATTATGCCGACGTCTGACGGTTACAGATTCTTGCGCTTCAAAGTTTTCGTCCAGCACTGCGCGAAAGTCTTGGTGTTTCAGTGCTACGATGCCATCTCGCCCGCATACAAAAATCATGATGCACTCTTTGTGTACTTCCGCCAAAAATTGCTGGCGTTCTTGGTGCTCTTTGTGGAACGTGAATTTCCAAGGGCCGCGTCTCTGAGAGGAATACTTGATGTAAATTGGCAGGCGTTCATTCAACAGATAAAATCCGGCGAAATCCTCATAAGCTTTTCGAATAGCTACAGAGCCGTCCCACCGATCAACAATGTAAGAAAACACCGCGCCAAAATATCTGGAAGTATCGGTGATCATTGACGGTTTTGAATGAACTTAATCGAACCGCCGTTGATCTTATAGAACAATCGCGCCTGGCCATGTGGGTTACGAAACACCTTGAGATGGTGGCGAGCCATCGGCTTATCACCCCGCCGAAATTCATTGTTTGAGAAAATACCTTTCTTACGTCTCAGTGCTCTAACCTCAGTAGCGTCGTAATTTCCAAGCTTCGTTCCAAATTGACCCGGCTTGTGGAAGCAAATATCCGTACCTCTCAGCTGATCATCCTGCGAGAGATAATCGAACAAGTATTGGGGAAACTGATTATTGTTCAACGCTTTTCGCAAGCCGTTCAATGTATCCTTATTTGATCGGCCATTTTGTTCGAACAGGTGGTCGACTTCGTCCGCGTTATAGTCAAATATCCCAAAGGACATTTCTCCGCCTTCAAAATCCACCGAAGATTTGTCAATGGACGCCGCTGATGTGGGAGTGGTCTTGTGGTCTGACAGCCAAACCGGCGCACCCGATCCGGATCTCATGGCTTGAAGTGCGAGCTTGTGAAACTCGAAACACTTACTCCAGTTTGCCATTAACTCGTCTGGAATCCAGAGCTGAAAAGCGTCTTTGTAAGCATTTCGGGCACCGAACATTCTCGCACGTTGAATATAGGTGTCTTGAGAGAATTTCCCCTTAACCGCGCGGGTAAAATACATAGACAGCAAATTGTCGAATGTGACGCCCCGAGATATAATGTTGCCGCCGGCTCCGAACGAAAACAGGCTTGTCGGTTTCGCGATATCGGCAACAGCTCCACTATCCTTCTTGGAGTTGATTTCCACTATGTGGTGCTTGTTGATATTGCTCAAAACAAAGTGCATCACGGCATGAGCGTCGCCGTAACCAGCCGCTACCTTTTCAAGACGTGACACTAGCCGTGGAAAACTCGGATGATCAGCTTTTGAGAGCACGCTAATCGAGTCTTGGATGACCTTCACGTCTTCACCGTGTTCGCTCTTCTTTCCGCTAGTATGGGCGAGCATGGTGAAGTTCTTTGAGTTGCCCAAATGATGTTGTTCGGCCACGCCGCACATAAAGTGCATAATCGCGTTTTGGAGTTCGGACCGTTCGTTCCCTTCATCGCGAGCAAAAGTTCGAAGGCGATAAGGGACTTCCCCAGAAGACGGGAAAAAGTAATCCTGCCCGACATATGCTGGATGTGGCGGAAAATCGACCCACAGCTCGCTCACATTCTCGAAAGTGTTGTTCAGATTGAGCCTAGCGGGCGTCGCGGTGACGCCGATATACTGCCCATCTGCGCCCAGTAAAGTATGGATCAGCTCGTTAATTTTTGTTTTTTCGTCTTTATTTACCTTGGCATTTGGGGACGCGTAGTCCGCCTCGTCATCGATAATCATTAGACCAGTCTCATGCCTCAGAAGCTCAATTAGCTTTTCAAGATCCCGAGCGTTCTTTTTCGAAAAGATCACCCATTTCTTGCCCTTCAAGTCTGCCGCATTTTTCGGGAGCTCGCTGAATTGTTTAGGCGACGGGCTCAGCCCGGAGGCTCGAAAACGATCCAAGCTCTGCCGAAGTAAATCTACGCTATCAGTTAGCAAATTGATGATTATGGTTGTGCCTTCATCCAGCAATCGTGCATTGAGCGCAATCATCATTTCGGTCTTACCGCTTTGCGGTTCACCAAAAATCACAAACGAACTTCCTTTGGCAGCTTGGAGATTTTTAACTGTCGATTCAACGGTAGTTTCTATCGACGATGTATCCATGCCGTTGTTTTTTAATCCGGTTATTCGGTCAACGTACTGATTATTTCCGACATTGCCGACTACACTGGCCCAGTCCATGCCTTCGCTCCAAATAACCCTTGCGACGCATATATTCATATTTCAAGCTTTACGGGAATACGCTGACCGGCGGAAAGTTGTATTATTCGTCAGGTAGGATTTCTCCGTCTAATCAGCCTATCAGAATCTGAGTAAACACAGCTCAATCTAAGATCACAACCTACACAGGGTTGCGACCTTGAGGTCTTTTTCGAGCGCCAGAGAGGATGTTAGAGCCATCAGTGTTCATGTCTTTTCTGGGCGCAAAAGATGACTCAAAACAATGCTCTCCTCAACGGGCGAACAGGGGACTCGCTTGGTCGGTTAAATGCGAACATCAACCCTCGCGCATTGGATCGACATGCCCTCGACAATGGTTGATAGCTAAGTAGTGAATCATTGGAATGTTTGTCAGCCCTAGTAACCGCAGGATTCCATTGTTGAGCGAGTGTCCGCCTCGATTGCCGCGACTTTGCCTGCGCGACCCTGATCCTCTGGAGCGCTCGCGATATCGTGCCATTGCGCCTCAGTCATTTTCTCGTTCATACAAGCGCAAGTTTGCATGATATTCGCTTCAGGGAAATCTGCTCTTTCTTCTTCTGCGATCCCGACAAGGCAAGCCGCGTACCAATCTTCAGATTCGCTTCCTGAGCACCCAGTCATTACCGTCAACAACGACACCACGAGGATAACTGTATGGACGTGATTTATCATTCCACAAAGGCCTTTGATTTCAAATTGATATGCAGTCGGGTCACACGACGATATACGCTCGATCGGCATCGTTCTTGTCTGTCAGCGCCATGCTGCTTGTATATGAGTGCAACTGGAGCAACGGGGGTTTTAGTCCCGTGTGCGACGGGTCTTGTCGAATTATTCTGCCTTTAGCCGAATAAGAAGTTCTTTTGCGTCGACGTCGTCGCCCGGCTGAACCGCTACGAACTCAACTATACCATTCGAAGCTGATTGAAGTGTGGATTCCATCTTCATGGCTTCCATTGCGATCAGTACATCTCCCTTTTTGATCTTGTCACCGATTTGCACCGCAACCGATACTATTCTCCCCGGCATCGGGGCGCCAACTTGATTGACATCCTGTGGATCGGCCAGAGGACGGGAAGAAGATACAACGGCAGCAACATCTTCTTGTACTTTTATTGTTCGTGGTTGACCATTCAGTTCGAAGAAGACGCTATGCCATCCAGTTTCAGATCTTTCGGAAACACTGACCAGGGTTATTTCCAATGTCTTGCCTTTTTCAAGCTCAACTGAAATGGATTCGCCTGGATTCATACCATAGAAAAAAACGGGCGTCGGTAGGGCACTCACAGGACCATATTGATTCAAGTGAGCGCGGTAGGTTGCGACAATTTCGGGGTACAGGGTCGCGCTGATCGTTTCTTGATCGCTTGGCCTGCGACCGTCCTCACAATGAGCAAGGTTTGCTTCTATGGAAGAGAAATTTGCTGGTTCCAATTTCGCCCCGGGTCGTTCAAGGAGAGGTTTGTGACCTTTAAGCGCTTTCTTTTGAAGCGTCTTAGGCCACCCTCCTTTGGGTTGACCAAGTTCACCGCGTAGCATGGAAATGGTTGAATCAGGAAAGGCGACGTCCTTCGCTGGGTCCTCGACATCTTTCCGACTGAGACCTTGGGAAACCATCATTAATGCCAAATCACCAACGACTTTCGAAGATGGTGTGACTTTGACGATGTCACCAAACATCATATTCGCCTGGGCATATGCGTCTGCGATTTCAGCCCACCGATCGAGTAACCCAAGACTCGCGGCTTGGGCTTGCAAGTTAGTGAACTGTCCGCCCGGCATCTCGTGAAGATAAACTTCAGATGCCGGGGCCTTATTCTCAGTTTCAAACGCCGCGTATTGCGACCGAACCGCTTGCCAATAATTTGAGATCTCTCGCACCGCGTATGGATCTAAACCTGTGTCCCTGGGTGAGAACTTCATCGACTCGACCAACGAACCAAGACAGGGTTGAGAGGTGGTCCCGGACAAAGAGTCCATTGCCGTGTCCACAATATCGACTCCGGCTTCGCTTGCGGCAAACAGTGTAGCGGCCGAGATTCCACTTGTGTCGTGTGTGTGCAAATGAAGCGGCAATCCAGTCGCGGCCTTGAGTTCTTTGACCAGTAATCTAGCGGCATCGGGTTTCAATAACCCGGCCATATCTTTTAACCCCAATATGTGAATGCCCTGCGATTTAAGATCGATTGCTAGCTCGACATAGTAATCGAGGTCATACTTCGTTCGCGCCGGATTAAGGACATCTCCAGTATAGCAAATTGTGCCCTCGCAAACACGTTCGCTCTCCAGCACCGCGGCAATCGCTACCTTCATATTCTCGGTCCAATTGAGACTATCGAAAACACGAAACAAGTCCACACCAGTCTCTGCTGCGCGCGCGACGAATGCCTGCACCACATTGTCTGGATAGTTCTTGTAACCAACCGCGTTTGAGGCACGCAGCAGCATTTGCAGAAGTATATTGGGCACTTTTTCGCGGATTTCGGTGAGCCGCTGCCACGGGTCTTCTTTCAGAAAGCGGTAAGCCACATCAAATGTAGCTCCGCCCCAACACTCGAGGGAAAATAGGTTATGCAGCTTGTCAGCATAAACAGGCGCAATTTTGAACATATCATAACTGCGCATCCGGGTTGCGAGCAGAGACTGGTGCGCATCGCGCATCGTGGTATCAGTGACCAAAAGCCGGTTTTCCCCCAGAACGTAATCGGCGACGGCTTGAGGTCCTTTCGTCTCTAGAAGCGTTTTTATTCCTTGAGGACATGGCGTCTGGTGAAGTTTTGGTACATTCGCTCGGCGGAAACCTTCCGGGCGAGGGCAATTTTTAACGTCCGGGTGACCGCGTACCGTGGTTTCTGCGATATAGGTGAGAAGCTTGGTTGCTCGATCCTTACGATTAGAAAAATTGAATAAGTCAGGCGTCGTGTCGATGAAATTTGTCGTGTAATTCTCATTCAAAAAGCCAGGATGCCTTAGCAGGTTCCCCACAAAATCGATGTTCGTACTGACCCCGCGCACGCGGAATTCGCGCAATGAACGATCGAGTCGCGCGAGCGCGATTTGAGAGCTCTGTCCCCAGGCTGTGACTTTGGCGAGCAGGCTATCGTAGAAACGCGTGATGACGGCTCCAGAATAAGCTGTTCCGCCATCCAAACGAATTCCCATACCATTTGCGGGCCGATAGGCGGTGATGCGACCATAGTCGGGAATGAAGTTGTTTTGCGGATCCTCGGTCGTCACCCGGCATTGTATGGCATGTCCATTCAATGGTACGTCGGCTTGAAAGTTGATACCGGTCGCCTCGGCTAGCGCGACCCCACTCGCGATCAAAATCTGAGCGCGCACAATATCAATGCCTGTAACTTGTTCGGTGACGGTGTGCTCGACCTGCACGCGCGGATTCACTTCAATGAAAAAGAACTCACCCGAATCCATATCCATCAAGAACTCGACGGTTCCTGCATTGCAATACTTCACGTGGCTGCCAATTTTTTTTGCGAGCGCGCACACGTATTCTCTTTGTGTTTGATTCAAATACGGTGCCGGCGCTCGTTCCACGACTTTCTGGTTTCGGCGCTGGATTGAGCAGTCGCGTTCCCAAAGATGAAAAAGGTTCGCGCTAACGTCACCTAAGATTTGCACCTCAACATGCCGTGCCCGCTCAATCAGCTTCTCTAGAAATCCTTCTCCATTTCCAAACGCTGTTTCAGCCTCTCGTCTTCCCTCAAGAATATTGCGTTCCAGCTCTTCCGGACCAGAGATAGCGCGCATCCCTCGGCCTCCTCCGCCCCAAGACGCTTTCAGCATGAGCGGATACCCGATCAATGCGGCTTCCTTTTTTATCTGATCAAAATCATTTCCCAGAACGCCGCTGGCGGGAATGACGGGCACACCGGCCTCAATCGCTATTCGCCGAGCCGATGCTTTATCCCCAAGCTGACGCATGGTCTCCGATTTTGGCCCAATAAAGACCAGACCCGCGGCGTCGCACGCGTCTACAAAGTCTGGATTTTCGGAGAGAAATCCATACCCGGGATGGATCGCATCTGCGTTGGCGTGCTTCGCCACGCGAATAATTTCATCAACTTCCAGATAAGCTTCTACCGGCCCCAGATCTTCGCCAATTAGATAGGATTCATCCGCTTTGAAACGATGAAGCGCGAGCCGATCCTCTTTAGAATAGACGGCGACCGTTTGCAGTCCCAACTCATTAGCTGCGCGCATGACACGGATGGCGATTTCACTTCGATTGGCAATCAGGATTTTTTTAATGGGCATGTATCGGTTTTCAAACTTTAACGAACGCTGCCGCGTCTAGGGCACGCTTGGCTGTTCTAGTGACGAAGAAGAGGTAGAAAGAGCACCAACGGGAAGGACTCGGCGCTTCCATTTCGGGCGGAATACAACGGTTGGCTGTGTTAATCAGGTGCATTCGCGGTTCTGCCTGTTCTCGATCAAATCCTCGACCACTTCCGGTTCCGCCAGGGTCGAGGTGTCGCCGAGATTGTCGAAACTGTCTTCGGCGATCTTGCGCAGGATGCGGCGCATGATCTTGCCGGAGCGAGTTTTGGGTAGGCCGGCGGCAAACTGGATGAGATCCGGTGAGGCGATCGGGCCGATCTCCGTCCGGACATGCTGGACCAGGCTCTTCTTCAGCTCGTCATTACCCTCGACGCCCGCGACCGGAGTCACATAGGCATAGATGCCCTGACCCTTAATCTCATGCGGATAGCCGACCACCGCGGCCTCAGCGACCGCGTCATGGGCGACCAGCGAGCTTTCCACTTCGGCGGTCCCCATACGGTGGCCTGAGACATTGATCACATCATCGACCCGGCCCGTGATCCAATAGAATCCATCCTCGTCGCGCCGGCAGCCATCGCCGGTAAAATAAGTGCCGGGATAGGCCGAGAAATAGGTCTCGATGAAGCGCTGATGGTCGCCATAGACGGTGCGCATCTGGCCTGGCCAGCTTTTCGTGATGATCAGATTGCCTTCCGTGGCCCCGGCTAACTCTGCGCCCTCGGCATCCACCAGTTTCGGCTCGATCCCGAAGAAGGGATGGCTGGCCGCGCCGGGCTTCATGTCTGTCGCACCAGGCAGCGGCACCATCATGCAGGCGCCAGTCTCGGTCTGCCAATACGTGTCGACGATCGGGCAGCGCGCCTCACCCACCGTGTGATAATACCATTCCCAGGCTTCTGGATTGATCGGTTCGCCAACTGAGCCGAGGAGGCGCAGGCTCGACCGGCTGGTTGATCTGACCGGTCCCTCGCCTTCGCGCATCAGGGCGCGGATCGCCGTCGGGGCGGTGTAGAAGATCGTCACCTGATGCTTGTCGCAGGCCTGCCAGAAGCGGCTCGCATCCGGATAAGTCGGCACGCCCTCAAACATCATGCTCGTGGCGCCATTGGCGAGCGGGCCATAGACAATATAGCTATGCCCGGTGACCCAGCCGACATCGGCCGAGCACCAGTAGACATCGCCTTCCTTCAGGTCGAAGACATATTCATGGGTCATCGAAGCCCAGACCAGATAGCCGCCGGTGGTGTGCAGCACGCCTTTTGGTTTGCCAGTTGAGCCTGACGTATAGAGGATGAAGAGCGGATCTTCGGCATTCATCGGCTCAGGCGGGCAATCAGAGCTGACCTCAGCGCCGGCCTCATGCAGCCAGATGTCTCGTCCGTCAGTCATGTTCACGGGATTACCGGTGCGGCGCACGACGAGGACTTTCTCGACCAGGCCGCCAGCCAGGTCGCAGGCCGCATCGGCATTCTTCTTCAGCGGCACGATCCGGCCGCCGCGCACGCCTTCATCGGCGGTGATCATGAACTGGCTGTCGCAATCGGTGATCCGGCCCGCCAGCGCCTCCGGCGAAAACCCGCCAAAGACAATCGAGTGGACCGCCCCAATCCGAGCACAGGCCAACATCGCATAGGCCGCCTCCAGGATCATCGGCATATAGATCGTCACCCGGTCGCCCTTCTTGACGCCCATCTCTTTGAGGACATTGGCAAACCGGCAAACCGCGCCATGCAGCTGCTTGTAGGTCACTGTCGCATCATCAGACGGGTCATCGCCTTCCCAGATGAGCGCCACCTTGTCGCCGCGGGTCGCAAGGTGGCGATCAATGCAATTATAAGCGACATTCAGCTCGCCATCCGAGAACCAGCGCACATGCAGGTCTGACTTGTCCCAGGACACATCCTTGACCTTTGTGTAGGGCTTCGACCAGTCGAGCCGCTTGCCTTGTTCGCCCCAGAATGCCTCCGGGTCGGCAATCGACGCGGCATACATTTCGCGATATTGCTCAGGCGAGAGATTGGCCTTTGCGGCAAAGTCCGAAGGGACGGGATATGATAGTGTTTCAGCGTTGGCCATATCAGTCGAATCCTTCAATCTACGAAGTCACTTACTTCCAGAATTTCAGCCGGGACGTTTTTCCAATGCCAGGGTTGAGACTATTGGTGGGGTCAAGTGCTTTATAGAACGCAGCCAACTCGGGCTTCGCAAGATAGAGGTGACCGACATTGTGTTCAGCAGGACATTGCGCTCCGCCTCGTTCCAGATGCTCAACTAGTTCTTGCTCAAAAGTGTGACCATCGACCCCATTCTCAACGATGAAGTCTAGGTGGAAGACGTTGCAAAAGAAATGACCATAGACGAACAACGCTTTGACTTTGGGTTTGAGCTGTGAAGGCACAAGATCATCCCAGGAGACGTCGTTTCGACGTAGCGCGACATCTACCGCGACAAGACGAGTCTTTTTTTTATAAGTGAGGGCATCATAGCGGATTGCAGCGCCTGCAGAGACGAACCGATGCTGAAACACTTCATCGCCTTCATCTTGTGAGCACTCCAAACATTCAACTTCCGTAGAAGTCGATATTTTTGCAAGTTCTTTTCGAACTGTATCGACCTGCGTTCCGTCAACTTTCAACAGGAGAGAATGGGCGAATTGGGCACCCTGGGATTTGAGGGTTTTGCTCATCGCATATGGAAAAGGCGAAGCAATAAATTGAAGGGCCTTGTCGCTAAAGAAAGAAATAGGAAGTCGAAGTCGACGACACCACCGATCAAGCGCATTCTTGAGACTGAAGAGCAATGGTAAGCGATTAGTTCCCAACAACTTTATCGCTAAAAATGAGTCTTTCGCGTAAGTCATTGCCGCCTGAAAAATCGTGCGATCCATGTATTCGGCCGCGATCGGAACGATATTGAGATCCATCAAAAAACGTCGTTTGATTTGGTTTAGTGCAGACGCTTTGTTTGTGCTAATCGCAAACACGTGAGTAGATTTTGGTTTCTCAAAACTATCAAGCCGAAGTGCAAACACAATCACTCGGCCGGCACTGCCTGATGCTTCGAACAGCCCACGTGGATCAGCATTATAACGCGCTGGCGTTGACTCATCTAAACCACGCACATGTTCGTGATAGTCGGGAGACGAGCAGTGGCGGTTTGAAATACTATCCGGTTCGACTTCGTAGTTCCCGCTCTGCAAGTTGTTTAAGATCTCTTCCGGCGTTGACCCAAGGTCTACGCCAAGGTGATTGATGAGATGGAGCTCTCCATTTGCATCGACCTTAGCATAAACAGCGGCTTCGGTATAAGCTGGCCCACGTTGCACCAACGCACCACCGGAATTATTGCACACACCGCCGAAAACAGAAGCACCTATGCAGGACGATCCGATTTCCGAGTGCGGACTGCGATCATAAGAAGCAAGTTCGTTTTCAAGTTCATAAAGTGTTGAACCAGGCAGACAAATGACCTGTCGGCCTTGGAGCACCGGGCGAATACCCTTCAATCTCAATGTGTTCACAACGACAACGTCACGATCATAAGCACCAAAAGGTGTAGATCCACCCGTTAATCCGGTATTGGCCGCTTGCATGATTAGGATTTTATTGGCGCGCATGCACGCCAAAGCTACCTGCCATAACTCAAAAAGCGATCCGGGCAACACGACCGCAACCGCGTCGCCCGAACCGACTCGATAACCGACAGTATATCGGAGGATAACGTCACTACCTGTCAGCACATAGCGACGCCCAGCGATTTGAGTCAGTTGATCAATGAAGCGGATCGTGCACCTTTTCGCAATTGGTTTAGAGCCAAGTTGCGTGCTAACCGACTGGGGTGAATTACCCGACATTGTGTTGTTTCAACCACTCAATCTTCGAGCCTAGGCCTTCTCGAGTACTTCCTTAATTGACCCTTCCCAAACCTCTTGGGCTGCCTGCCACGTGACCACCGCGAGTGTGTCGCCGTTTTCTTCGTTGACCATCTGCAATGGCCCAAGGAAAGTCATGTAAAACTCGCTATCGATTGGGAAGAAAGTCCGACCATGAAACGCTTGGCAAGACTCGTATCCATAAGCGGGTGCCACAACCGTCTCACCTCCGTCATTTACGCCACCGCGAACTTCCATTCGTCCCTTGGTTAAAAAATACTCGCCCGGGCCAATGTGGTAATGGCTGGCAAAGCTCGACCCTGCGGGACAATCGAAGATCGCGGCCCAGGACCCGAGTTCCGGGGCAACATTCAGAAGTTTCCAGCGAATTCCTCCGCCGCTGAATGCTTCAGGAAACGGAACCCATGGTAGATCGTCTAGCTCTACAGCGCGACCTTCGACCGGGTCATAGTGATTGGGTAATTTGGACATATCAATTTTGCTCCCTTTGGTTTGTGATTGTGTGGCGCTGCTTTTCGCTGCAGCGGGTTTATCTTTTCGTTTGAACAGTCCCATGTCTGGGCTCCCCTCATCTTCTTCTGTTTGTGGAATGGCGCCGGCATCGCGACACAGCCTTGTCAGGCTGGTAGCCTCTAAGATTTCAATCCAGTAGCCATCAGGATCTTGAACAAAGGCCAGGCCCTTCATGCTGCCTTCTTCGGGGCGCTTGACGAACGTTACGCCCATCCGATCGAACCGCTGGCACGCCCGAGCCACATCGGGAACGGATAATCCGATATGGCCAAATCCACGCGGGTCTGCGTTGCCATTGTGATAGACGTCGCCTTCCTCAGTTTCTGTTCCCCAATTGTGGGTGAGCTCGAGCATGGCGCGTTGCTTAAACACAAACTCTGTACGACCGGCCGCGGTCGCGGGGAGCGGTCCGTCCTCCGGACTAAGATATCCCAGGAAAAACAACGTGAACTTCATGTCCGGAAAGTCGAGTTGTTTCAACAAGACCATGCCCAGGACGTCCTGGTAGAAATTCAAGGACCTTTCCGGGTCTTTTATTCGCAACATTGTCTGATTGAAAACGAAGCCATCGGTCTCTTTTGCTTCGTTTACTGTACTGGACGGTTGTTCGTATTTCTTAGGTTTCACGAGATGCCAACTCCGTAAATCATGCCCGGCCGTGCAGGCCGGGCATTTGTTGCGTTAGAATTCAACCTTGACTGAACCGATGACGCGGCGGGGCTGCTCGAGCGAGCCGATGATGATCTGCCCGGGCCCGCCAGGGACGAGACTGCCTGCGAAATTCGGAAACTCTTGAACGTCGACATAGTATTCTTCGTCAAAGACATTCTCGACATAGAGATCCACAGTCACATTCCCGAAGGAGTAACCCGCGCTAACATCCACCACGGTGAAGCTTGGATTGGTGAACTCCGGAAAGTCGTCGCCGGGCGCCTCAAAGAACTGCGCATTGGTTGAAGACTCGCCTTTGTAACGGGCCTGCACGCGCGCGAAGAACTCAGATTCATTGCCCACAGGCTTTGAGAAATCTAATGCTGCGGATCCACTCCATTCGGTCGCGTTAGGAGGTTGCGTCCCGGAGATATCCCGACCGGTTATGGGCGAAATCGTGCCATCATCCCATTCAGCGTCGAGATATCCGAAGCCGCCTGAGAAGGTTAGGTAATCAGAGAGAAGCCAGGTCAAATCGGCTTCGAAGCCAAGTTGCTGCGAATCCCCCGCATTGACGACGCCTTCAACAAAACCACCGTCGGGATCGCTCGCCTGGAGTTCGAATTGGCGGTCTTTGTAATCGATGTAAAAGCCAGCCGCGGTTAGAATCATTCGGCCATCCATCAACTGGCCTTTATAGCCAAGCTCAAACTGAGTGGCGGTCTCCTTATCGAACCCGAGCAAATTATTAGAATTCGCAAAATTATTGAGACCAAAGTCCCCAGGTTCAAAGCCCTGTGAAATAGACCCGTACAAAAGTGTTGAGCCATCGTCACTCTTCCACGACAAGGAACCACGTCCTAGAACGACGGTCTCAGAATTCTCTCCGGAAATCCCCGTGTCCAGATTGGTTCGCTTCGTCTCGGTGTCATCGATCCGGATACCGCCACCGAGTTCCCAATTGCCAAACGTATAGCTCCCATTCGCAAACACGGCCTGTTGAGTACGGCTTCGGCGGCTCACTTCGAAGGGGAGGACGGCCTGAATTACACCATCGTCTGCATCGGGAAGCGGTGCACAGACGCCCGGGTCCAAGAAACAAAATCCGCCACGAACATTCAGTACTGAGCTTAAATCGCGAGACAGGTCCAAGTAATAAGCACCGACTTGCCAGTCGAGAGGACCATTGCCGTTTGAGCTTACTCTGAATTCCTGCGTCACGGCTTCGAAATCTTCTGGTCTGAACAGGTCGAGCACAAATTCCTGGTTAAGGTCCAAGTCCGTTTGGCGAAGAGACTCAGTTTCTGTGTATGATGAGATCGACGATAGGATCACATTCGGCAGTTCGTAGGTTAGATCAAGTGTCGCTGCGGTCGTCTCTCGGTCATGACGTGGATTGAAACTGGTGTCGACTGTCGTGGGATACTCAAACGAGCCGTCTAACTCCAAAGACCAAACATTGTTGGGGGCATCAAGCTCATTGTATCGAACGGAAGCGAGAGCTGAAAAGTTTTCAGTGATGTCGCCACCAAGCGAAACGCGAAGCCCCATTTCTTCGAACGACCGAACGTCTGGATCATTGGTTCCTGCAAGACCGTTTGAGCGAACCGAGTTTGGATTGGTCAAGTACGAGTCATCTGAAACCGAAAATCCAAACAATCTCAGCGCCCAGCTATCTGAGAGTGGAATATTGGTTTCGGCCTCCAGGTCGATATACCCATCTTCTCCGCCGCGAAGCTTCGCTCGCGCGGTATAGCCACTAGGGTCCGGACGCGCGCTGATGAATTTCACAGCACCGCCTATATTAGATCCGCCATAGAGGATACCCTGCGGCCCTTTTAGCACTTCGACGCGCTCAAGGTCTCCAAATCGGGACGAGGCGTCAGAAAAAAGCTGCACATCGTCCAGGTAAAATCCAACGCCCTGAGTATTCCCGAATCCGCCGAGCCCTCGCAATGTGACATTTGGGAATCCGTCAAGCCGTGTGCTGAGAAACAGGTTCGGAACCAGCAGGCCGATATCACTAAGGCCATCAATATTCGCATTCTCGATGTCACTCTCGGAAAACGACGCGAGACTTTCCGGCACATCAAGTTCTGATTCAGCCTTTTTCCGAGCTGTGACGGTCACAACTTCCAAAGTCTTGCGCTCTTGTTCTTCGACGGGAGCGCCATCAATTTCAGTGTCAGCATCGGGACCCGATTGAGCGAATGCCGGTGATGCGGCGAACACCATTCCGATCGAAAGCGCCGCGGCTCCTAACAGTTGCGTACGGAATTTGTTGCCCGAAGACGTGCGCTCGAAAATGGATGAGTCGCGGCTGATATATGATGATCCCAACTGAACCTCCCTTGGGTGCAGGCATTTTCGCCTTATTGCCTGCAGGATGGCGATCGGCAGCTGAAACGGCTTTACTCACAGCGCAAAGCGTCTTGGATAATTGTGCGAAGCCGTCCGGCTGCGGGGAATGTGCGAGTCGCTATATCTGCCGGGGATGTTGCTATTCGGCGAGATCTAAGAACACGCAAGTATCCTTCGTCAGTCAACGAGCGGAGCCCTCCAGACTGTACATTTGGCGAATAATCGATCAGTATAAGTGAAAATACGTACTCGATTTTAGGCGAGTAAGGAGGATTTTCGTTGGCTGTTGTTCCAGAGGCCCAATCCTGGACTACAACAAATCACGTATCGCATCAGCGATACGATGCATGGGTGCATCTACTCAATGAGACGTTCGGCACCTGGGGTGCACAGTCTATTTCGAACCGAGACTTCAACGCTGAGGTAAAAGCGACCGACATAGGGTCGCTTAAGGTTGTAGAATGTGTTTGCGACCCGTGCGGCGGTCAACGTACTGCCAGTACAGTGCGGATCGACGATGAAGAGCGGCTCGCCATTCAGCTCGTCCTCTCAGGACGTGAGCATATGCGCTTGGGCGATCAGGAGGCAGTTCTTGAGGCTGGCGACATATTCGTTTGGGACACGACTCAGCCAATGACATTTGAAGTCCAGCAAAGGCTCCACAAAATATCTGCTGTCCTTCCTCTCCAAAGGTTCAAGCAGTGGATGCCAGACACATGGCTTACCGTTCCACGACATGTGAAGGCCGGATCACCCACGTCGTCGCTCGTCGGATCTTTTCTATCAAGTCTGGCGTTTTCGAACATTGCAGACCGCCCCGTGAATGACACCGCTCTGATCGAAGCTGCGATTGCCTTGTTTGCAACTCCAGGTCACGGATCCCCCGCTGATGCCACGCTGAAATCTTCGCAGCTACGGCTCGTTAAATCTTCGGTCATTCGCCGATTGTCCGATCCGTCTCTATCGGTGGAGAAAATTGCCCAACAGAATGCGATATCCGTTCGCAACCTTCACTGGCTGTTCGAGGAAAACGACGAAACCGCTTGGCGCTTTGTCGTTTCTGAACGTCTTAAACGGTGTCAAAAAGATCTCTGCAATCCTACGATGCGGGCGCGGAGCATAACAGATATTGCGTTCGCTTGGGGGTTCTCAGACGCAGCATACTTCAGCCGCGTCTTTAAAGAAAAGTTCGGCACAAGCCCATCCCAGTTTCGGAACGAAAAAGCTTAAGCGTTGCATTTCTATTCTAGATTTTAGTTACTAACCGCAATAATCTAATTTGGGCGATACAGCGGACGTCCTCGGCGTCCAATTACGGGCATTTTAAACCGTACCCGGATGTGGGCAACGTATGGGCAATGCTAATCGCCTTCGAAGCATTACAATACGCTGCGATAGGCTACGTTAAACTGCGTTGGGCAACGTTGTGCTCTTTCAAATTCAATGACTTAATGGAAGTCGGAGCGTTGCCAAGGTTGGGGTCGAGAGTTCGAATCTCTTCGCCCGCTCCAAATTGATCATATACTACTTCCACACATTGTTGGCGCGGCGCCCAGCCAGGCGCCTTGTGAGGAGCCCGTCTGACCGAGCATACGTTGTTGTCAATTTGCAACATTGTCCGGACATTTCTGATCCGTGATTTCACCTAGGCTTGTCAATTCATCCTAAATGAGCTCAACCAAATGGTATATCATTTGATTGATATGCAAATAGCTTTGCGTGCTGAGGATCGCGCTGGCGCAAAGGGAGATAAGATTGTCCAAATCATTTTTGCTAGCGGGCGCAACCGCGCTCGCATTTACGAGTTTCGCTATACCCGCGCACGCACAAAGCGTAGAGGACGAACCCGAAGCCAGACAAGATGTCGTTGTGATCACCGGTCGGAAGAAAGAGGAAACGCTTCTCGAAGCTCCGATTTCGGTTTCCGCTTACTCGGCTGAATTGCTCGAATCCTTCGGCGCTGTGAACGCGCGGGATGTCGCCGACCTCACCCCCGGGCTTCAAATCGCGGGGGATTTTGGTCGATCGGGCGAACGTCCTGTTATTCGCGGGATCTCCAACCTTCGGACAGAAACGGCCCAGCCCGTCGGTCTGTTTATCGATGGCGTCTATGTTCGCAACGGGATCATTTCCGAGATCCTCGACAATGTCGAACGGGTTGAGGTTCTGAAAGGCCCGCAAGGCGCACTTTATGGCCGATCCACCTATGGCGGCGTGATCAACTATATCTCGAAAACCCCAAGTGACGAGTTCGAAGCGAGCTTCTCCGGCACCTATGCCGAGCATGATCAGGCAGAGGTTACGGCGCGCGTTTCCGGTCCGGTTGCCGACGGTTTCAATCTCGCCGTCGGGGGCCGGTATTACGAGTATGGCGGTGAGTATGACAACACGAACGCGAACTCCAGCGGGCGTGATGTCGGCGAAGAAAAGACCACAGCCGTCTATGGCGCGATCAATTTTCAGCCTCCGCAAACGCCGCAATTAGAAGCTAATTTCCGCGCCTATTATTCCAAGGATGAAGACGGTCAGTTTGCCGGGCAATTGTTTGATTCTACGTTTAACAATTCAGTCGCGGCAGGCGGGACTGCATGTCCTGAGGTTATTCGCTCCTATTTCTGCGGCGAAGCTTCCACGCCGAGCAGCGTGAACATTGCGACGTCCGCCGACCAGGGTCAGATCGTGTCTCCATTCTTTGGCGGAATTGGCGCAGCGTGGGATTTCCGGGCCGGCCTGGATCGTGAAATCCACCGCGTCACCGGTGACGTCACTTATGATTTCTCCGAGAACCTGTCGCTGACTTATATGGGCGGCTTCACGTCTGAAGAAAGCCAGACCGTCACCAACCAATCGTATTCTGGAACAATTGTCGGAAATTCATTTGGTTCGTTCCCGTCTGCCTGGGTAACTGACGATCAGGCCGAGCGTGATTACTGGTCCCATGAATTGCGCCTTAACGGCACGATCAACGACCAATTGGACTGGATCCTCGGCGCCTTCATTTATGATGAGGAATCGTCCGGAATCGATCGCAATATCCTGGAGCCGACTTACGGATTTGATGGCGAGCGCAGCAACGAAGAGAAAGCCGTTTATGGCGCCCTTTCTTTCGATGCTACGGATCAACTCTCCTTCGGGCTGGAAGGCCGCTACTATGAAGAAGACGTCGGCGTTGTCACAGCCGTGGCAAATGCACGTGGACGGGAGCTCGACGCAACGTTTGACGGGTTCACCTATCGCGCCACCGCGGACTATACATTTGCTGACGGTACGCTGCTTTACAGCAGTGTATCGACTGGCAACAAAGCCGGCGGGTTCAATACAAACGTCAACCCCGATGACCCGGTCGAAGCACCGTTCTCATCTTTCGATGAAGAAATCTCGACCCAGTACGAAGTTGGCCTCAAAGGGCAATATTTCGACAATCGCTTGCGCCTTTCAGGTGCCCTTTATCGGATCGATCTCGAGGATCAGCAGATCAGTCAGGTCGTGATCCTCAACGAAGGTACGCCGCAACAAGTCCAGGTGACCGTAGTCTTGAATGCCGGCCAGACCGAGATAAACGGCCTCGAAATCGACGGGCAGTTTGACGTGACCGACAACTTCACGGTCGGGGCGGTTTATTCTCGCGCCGATGGTGAGTTTACGGAGGGTAGCGATCCAACACAGGCAACCATCTTGCCATCAGATACGATTGTTGGCTTCAGCGTGCCGCGGGTGCCGAAAGACACCGCGACCGTCATGGCGAATTATACGTTCCAGGATGTCGGCGGCTGGACGCCGAACCTGCGCGTAGACGGGATCTTCCGATCTTCACAATACGCTCAAGTTCAAAATCTGATCGAAACCGGCGAAAGCTTCAAAACCAATCTCCGCCTTTCCCTGGATCACGCGGACTCGAATACGGAAGTAACCCTGTGGGGACGCAACATCCTTGATGATGACGCCCCGATCGGCGTTTTCCGCTACGTCGATCCCGGTGACTTCCGCTTCTTCGCCCGCGCACACGTATCTTTCCTGCCGCGCGGTCAGCAATTTGGGGTCACCGTGCGCAAAGAATTCTAGTCTACGCGTTTCGCGCTTAAAATCGGGCGAGCTTCTCAATTATGGAAGCTCGCCCTTTTTGCATCCTTCGTCATCGTTGGTAGCAATTCTCGCGTGATCGGAACGGGATCGCTTGATTTTCAGCACCCGAGCTCTGTACAGTTCAGAAAAACAAGAAAAGCCGGAAGGCAGGTCGCGCCCCGACACGCCTGCCCGATCCACAAACGGAGAGATTCATGAAACGCACCCTTGGCGCCATCGCCGCGCTGACCGTCACCTTTCAGGCCCAGGCCTTCGCAGATGGGTATCAAACGCTTCTGGAAAACGCGTCTCTGATCGATGTGGAAACCGGAAGCATCACCGAAGATCAGAACGTCCTGATCGAAGACGGCATGATCACAGCGATTGGCTCGCGTGTCCGCGCCAAGGGATCGGCGACCCGCATCGATTTGGACGGCGCATATCTTTTGCCCGGTCTGACCGATAGTCATGTCCACTTGACCGGCCGGGCTGACAAGCACGGCCTGCGACGACTCACAGTTTCAACTCCGCGCGCGGCCATAAGCGCTGTCGCCAACGCCAAGATTACGCTTGAAGCTGGCTTCACAACGGTGCGCAATCTTGGGTCTCCGGGCTATGCGGACATCGATCTGCGCGAAGCAATCGATGAGGGGGAAGTTCCGGGTCCGCGCGTTCTTGGCGCGGGGCAGAGCCTTAGCATAACCGGTGGTCATTGCGGCGATGCGACTTCCCTACCCTATGAAGACAGAGTCGTGGGACGTGCCGCAGATGGCCCCTGGGCGGCTCGACAGAAAGTCCGTGAGAATAAGAAATACGGTGCAGACGTTATCAAATTCTGCGCCACTGGCGGCGTTCTGTCTCCCAACACCACGATCAATGCCCAGCAATTTACATTGGAAGAAATGAAAGCCATCACAGACGAAGCGGCGGCGCTTGATCTGAAGGTTGCTGTTCACGCGCATGGGCCGCGCGGCATTCAATCTGCACTCGATGCCGGAGTCGATTCCATCGAGCATGCCAGCATGATTACAGATGCCAGCATCGCACAGGCGGTGAGCCAAGGGACGTATCTCTCAATGGACGTCTATGTTTCTGACTATATTTTGTCAGAGGGAGAAGCGGCCGGGATTTTGCCAGAGTCACTCGCCAAGGAGCGGCAAGTTGGGCGCTTTCAGCGCGAACGCTTCAAAGCCGCCGTGGAAGCCGGTGCGAACATCGCCTTCGGAACAGACGCGGGCGTTTACCCCCACGGGACCAATGCGCGACAGTTCGCAAAAATGGTCGAGTGGGGCATGACACCGCTGCAGGCCATTCAAGCTTCAACCATCGGCAATGCTGACCTGTTCGGCATGTCCGACGAGATCGGCTCGATCACTGTTGGCAAGTATGCGGACTTGATCGCCGTTCCCGAAAACCCGCTCAACGACATCTCTGTCTTGGAACATGTCGACTTCGTGATGAAGAATGGCGACGTCTACAAGAATGAGCTGGCGGACTAATCGAGCCAAACCACAACCAGTACAAAGCAAAACGGGCAGTCCCAGAGGACTGCCCGTTCTTTTTTGGTCTGTGATCGACGCTAGAGCGTCTTATTCACCGAACTTGTAGTTAAAGCGGACACCAACGGCACGTGGCGCGCCAAGCGTCGCATAATGCGTCCGCACAGTGACAGGGTTGCCGTCATTGTCTGAAACGATCTGATTGCTCAGAGGCGTGCCAACAAAACCTGTCTCGATGTACTGGTCGAACAGATTGTTAACGTACAGTGAGGCCGTCCAGCTATCCGTCACGTAGGTTGCGTTGACGTTCGCAACACCGAATGACTTCAGAGTAACTGAATTTCCTCGACCGCCGGTGCGTGTCAGGACATCGCCCTGCCAAGCATAACCGCCATTGAAGACCAACTCGTCGCCATTGTTGAGCGGCTTCGTGTAGTCAGCAAAGAACGAATACTGAGTCTCTGGCGAGCCAGGCAGACGATCACCCGTGCGACCATCTTCAAACGCAGTCCCAAATCCTGGAGGTGTAATGGTCCGAACCAGGAATGGAACATCCTCGGTCAGTTCCGTATCGGAAACCGACAGCGCCCCTCGCAGGTTCAGAGCGTCGTTGACGGCCCAGGATCCCTGCAATTCAAGTCCAGTCGATTCTGCACCAGCGGCGTTGATGGTGATTGGAATGTTTGCGTTCACCGTCGCTGAATCAACCTGCGGGTCAACCCAATCGACGTAGTAGAGCGCACCGTTTAGCGTCAGCGCGCCATCCAGCCAGGTCGTCTTGGCTCCGATCTCATAGTTGGTGGTTTGATCTGGACCAAACTGACGCTCATCAAATTGCGCAATATCGCCAGGATTTGGACCAAACTGCTGACCGGGTGCCAGAGCACAGGAGCCTTGGGTTCCGTTCGGGTCAAACGTCGGGCAAGGGCCAAGGCCGTTCGAGTTACCAATCCGATAGCCTTCGCTGATCGTGAAGTAAGCCAGGAAATCATCGGTGAAATCATACGACGCGTTAAACTTGTACAGGAACCCGTCATCGGCCTGACCAAGACTTGGGTCAAACGGCTGAGAACTGATTTCGCCCAGCGAACGTGGAACGAAGCCAAGATCGAACAATGGGAAGTCCACTGCGCTGAATTCTTCCAGCTCGTAATCGTACCAACGCGCACCAACGGTGACGTTCAACCGATCCGTAATGTCGTAACCGAGTTCACCGAAGATCGCGGTTTCGGTCAGCTCAGAATACGCTTGCGAGAAATACTCGAGATCGTCAGGACGATCGACCAGGAAAGTGAACCCAAGCGTGTTGATCGCATAGGTGTCGTATCCAGGAGTGAATTCGGATGACGATCCAACAGTTTCATTCTTTGAGTAGAAACCGCCAATAATCCAGTCGAATGGACCGTCATGCTTCGAAACCAGACGAACTTCCTGTGTGAAAGTTTCTTCTTCGCCAACTTCGTGCGTAATCGAAGCAAATGCTGGGAACAGCTCGTAGGAATACTCGAGCGAGATAAGCAGATCGTTCTGATCGCGCATACCGTCATCTTCGAAAGTAGACAGACCCGTTGCCGAAGTCAGCTCAGCAAATCCTAGATCCGCGGTCACTTCCAATGCCAGCAAATCATTGGTGATTTCATTTGGCTCAGGAACTCGCTTGGCATTTTCGAACGCGCCAGCGCGGAAAATGTTGGCAAGGGCGCCCGGATAAACCGCGCGCTGAGATGAGATCCGACGACCACCGACATCCACATTCTGATAGTAGTAGGTCAGCGTACCATCGAGCCAATCAGTTGGCGTCCAACGCGCAGCAATACGTCCGGAAAGCGCTTCTTCGCTATCTACGTCTGTTGCGCTGCGCAGATTCGCCGAAACATCAGCGGGATTTGTGAAATCGGGATCAGGATTAGATACACCTGGTTCAATCAACAGGAATGGCTGATCAACGAAGCCGCTATCGTTGAGCATATCGAGTGAACCACGAATGGCGAAATTGTCACCGAACTGCTTGTTGAAAGTGAATCCGTAATCGGTCGAAAGGCTGTCAGCGGTTTCGTACTGATAAGCTTCAGCGCGAACTTCGAACGTGTCAGCTGCGAAGTCAGGGCGCTTCGGGATGTAGCGAATGGCGCCAGCCAGCGTCCCGGCACCGTAAAGCGTACCTTGTGGTCCGAGCAGAACTTCGACGCGCTCAACATCATTGAGTTTGAGGTCGATAAAGAGCGGAATGTCGCCAATGTACGTCGCAACTGTGCCGCCGCCATCATTGTTCCCGTCGCCCGAACCGATTGGGTTCGCGTTCAAGCCGCGGACAACTATCGGGTTACCCTGACGACCGCCGCGGTCAACAACGTTGATCCCCGGAACATAAGCCAGCGTATCTGCAAGCTCCGTGAAGCCTTGCTTTTCGATTTGGTCAGCACCAACCGCCGCGATGTTCAGCGGAACATCCTGAACGCTCTCGGCGCGGCGCGTAGCCGTAATAATGACTGTTTCCTGGCGAGCTTCGGTTTCGTCAGCGTCGGTCTCTTGAGCGATCGCATGCGGGGCCGCAGCTAAGGCGAGCAGGACACTCGCACTCGTGAGTAGTTTGGTTTTCATGTTTTTACCTCCAGACCTCTCTCCATAATTCTGACAAACACGCGCTGGTCGCCACTCGTCAAACTTATCTGAGTGTCTCAGCAGCCATTGACATAAATGCGTTGTAATTGGGCAACGTTTGCCTGATTAAGTGCCAGCATGGATGACTTGCGCAAAAACTTGCCTGAAGCGCGCAGACTGCTGCGCCGCAAAGCCTATCGTGAATGCCACGCGATTTGTCTTAATGTCCTAAAATCACAGCCGAAAAATGCGGAAGCGTTCACTATTCTCGGCTTGTTGACAGCGGAGCACGGAAACTTCACCAAAGCTCTGGAACTGTTCCGTCGCGCGATTGCAGCGAGTGAACTGACTGGCGAAGCGGAGGCTCATGCGGCCCGATGCCTGATCGCTCTTAATCGCCGAGACGAAGCTGTCTCAATGGCTCAAGCCGCAGCGAATCGGGGCCCGACTAACGCGCTCATCCTGGATACGATTGGGGTCGTTCTTAGCCGGGCTGGGCATCATGATGATTCACTGGCTTACTATCAACGCGCGGTCGAGGCCGACCCCGCTGACCCAAGCTATCATTATAATCTGGGCGCTGCGCTGCAATTTCTCGGACGTTTCGATGCTGCTAAATCCGCCTTTCATGCCTGTCTTGACCTGAACCCGGACGAAAGCCGCGCTCTGGTCGCGCTCGCCTCCATGGGAAGAGACGCAAACGAGGCCTCGCTCATCCCCGCACTGGAGGCGGCGTGGGAGGCCCGCGATGAGACCGATGCCGATCAGGCCTTGCAACTCGCACATGCTCTGGCCCGCTCGTACGAAGATCAACAAGACCCAGACACCGCCATGAAATGGCTCGAGCTGGGAAAACGCCAGAAACGCGCAACTGTGCGCAATCGGGAAGAAGAAGACAAAGCTTGTTTTGCCGCCGCGATTGATCTCGCCTCAAGTCTTCCCATCGCAAGCACGGCGAACAAGGGTGGCCCCATCTTCATCGTCGGTATGCCCCGAACAGGCACCACGCTCACCGATCGGATTCTCTCCAGCCACCCCGAAGTTAACTCTGCCGGCGAGCTCAGCGATTTCAGCGTCGCGCTTAAACGACAAACACAAACGGCCGGGCCATACGTTCTCGATGCGGAGACGCTCTTTGCCGCTAAAGGTGTGGACCTGCCCGCCCTCGGACAAACCTATCTGGGAAAAGTGGCTGCCACCCTCGGACTCGATGGCCGCTTCGTCGACAAGATGCCACTCAACGCGTTTTTTGCGCCAATCATTCTCGCGGCGATCCCAAATGCGCGCGTGGTTTGCTTGCGCCGACACGCGGCGGATACCGTGCTCAGCAACTACCGCCAGCTTTTCGCCACTTCGTTTTCTTATTATGCTTACGCGTACGATCTGAAAGCGACGGCGCGCTATGTCGTGAAGTTCTTCAATCTGATCGACGAGTATGAAACCGCCTTACCACCCGGACGATTCAAAATTCTGGACTACGAGTCGCTCGTTGCGGACCAGGAAGGTCAGACCCGTCAATTGCTCGATTTTTGCGGTCTGACGTTCGACCCCGCCTGCCTCAATTTTCATGAAAACGAAGCACCGGTTGCAACAGCCAGCGCGACGCAGGTCAGGCAGCCGCTCTATTCAAGCTCGATGGGGCGCTGGAAATCCTATCGCCCGGCCATGGATCCGGCGCTTGAAATCCTTCAGGTCGCCGATCTGATCTAGATGTCTTCAAAATCGCCACCGCGGCCTTTGCCGCCAGCGAAGCGTCCAGCGCCCTGAGCCGCGCCAGCCCGCAAGGAGTCGCGGCCATACTCAGCTTCAAGCTCCAGCGCCTGATCGATGGGAAGTCCCCATTGCTCAATCGAACTGGCGCGGTCCAACCGCATGCAGGTCTGCGGGAAGGCCGCGAGCTGTTCAGCTAAATCAATGGCCGCTTGCAACGCGGCGCCATCCGGCACAATTCTGTTTGCGAGACCAAAAGAAAGCGCTTCGTTCGCGTCAACGGAGCGTCCCGTCAGGATCATATCCATAGCGCGCGACTGACCGATCAAGCGCGGCAGACGAACGGTACCGCCATCAATCAGCGGCACACCCCAGCGCCGGCAGTAAACCCCGAACACGGCGCTCTTCGCCGCTATGCGTAAGTCGCACATGATCGCGAGCTCCAGGCCGCCCGCAACGGCGTGCCCTTCTACGGCGGCGATTGACGGCTTGGTGAGTGACAACCAGCTCGGCCCCATGGGACCTTTGCGCTCATATCGCTGACCTTCCGAAACGGCTTTGAGATCGGCGCCAGCGCAAAAATGTCCCTCGGCGCCGGTCAAGATGTGTACGGCGACGTCCGGGTTTGACTCGCCTTCGAGAAACGCTTGCTTCAAGGCCGCTGCCGTCTCCGGATCGACGGCATTGCGTGCGTGCGCCCGGTTGATCGTGATAATCTGCGCGGGCCCGCGCGTTTCGACCAGAACAGTCTCCGCCATGGTGTTTACCTGTTTTGCCGGTTCTCGATCAGGTCATCAACGACTTCGGGTTCGGCAAGGGTTGAGGTGTCGCCGAGATTGTCGAATTGATTCTCCGCGATTTTACGCAGGATGCGACGCATGATCTTGCCCGATCGGGTCTTGGGCAGCCCGCTCGCAAACTGGATCAGGTCTGGGCTAGCAATTGGGCCGATCTCTGTGCGGACATGTTGGACCAGCGCTTTCTTGAGCTCATCATTGCCTTCGATGCCCGCAACCGGCGTGACATAGGCATAGATGCCCTGTCCCTTGATATCGTGCGGATAGCCGACAACGGCGGCTTCTGCGACGGCGTCATGGGCGACAAGGGATGACTCCACCTCAGCCGTGCCCATACGGTGGCCGGAGACATTGATGACATCATCGACGCGGCCGGTAATCCAGTAGAACCCGTCCGCATCACGCCGACAGCCATCGCCAGTAAAATAAGTACCGGGATAGGCCGAAAAGTAGGTCTCGATGAATCGCTGATGGTCGCCATAAACGGTGCGCATCTGGCCAGGCCAGCTATTGGTGATGATCAGATTGCCTTCGGTGGCCCCGGTCAGTTCTGCGCCCTCGGCATCCACCAGTTTCGGCTCGATTCCGAAGAATGGATGGCTCGCCGCGCCCGGCTTCAAGTCTGTCGCGCCGGGCAGCGGCACCATCATGCAGGCGCCCGTCTCGGTCTGCCAATACGTATCGACGATCGGGCAGCGCGCCTCACCCACCGTGTGATAATACCATTCCCAGGCTTCCGGATTGATCGGTTCACCAACTGAGCCAAGCAGGCGGATCGTGCTGCGGGAGGTCGAATTGACCGGCCCCGCGCCTTCGCGCATCAGCGCGCGGATCGCCGTCGGAGCCGTGTAGAAGATCGTGACCTTATGCTTATCGCAGGCCTGCCAAAAGCGGCTCGCATCCGGATAGGTCGGTACACCTTCAAACATCATGCTCGTGGCGCCATTGGCGAGCGGGCCGTAGACGATATAGCTATGCCCGGTGACCCAGCCGACATCGGCGCTGCACCAGTACACATCGTCTTCCTTCAGGTCGAAGACATATTCGTGGGTCATGCTGGCCCAGACCAAATAGCCGCCGGTGGTGTGCAGCACGCCTTTCGGCTTGCCTGTTGAGCCTGACGTATAGAGGATGAAGAGCGGATCTTCCGCATTCATCGGCTCCGGCGGGCAATCGCTGCTGACCGCGGCACCTGCCTCATGCAGCCAGATGTCTCGCCCCTCAGTCATGTTCACGGGATTGCCGGTACGGCGCACGACGAGCACTTTCTCGACCAGGCCGCCGGCGAGCGCGCAGGCCGCGTCGACATTCTGTTTCAACGGTACGATCCGGCCGCCGCGCACGCCTTCATCGGCGGTGATCATGAACTGGCTGTCGCAATCGGTGATCCGGCCCGCCAGCGCTTCCGGAGAAAAGCCGCCAAAGACAATCGAGTGGACCGCCCCAATCCGGGCACAGGCCAGCATCGCATAGGCTGCCTCCAGGATCATCGGCATATAGATCGTCACCCGGTCGCCCTTCTTGACGCCCATGTCTTTCAGGACATTGGCAAACCGGCAGACCGCGCCATGCAGCTGCCTGTATGTCACAGTGGCATCGTCAGACGGGTCATCGCCTTCCCAGATGAGTGCCACCTTGTCGCCGCGCGTCGCCAAGTGGCGGTCGATGCAGTTGACCGAAACGTTTAGCTCGCCGTCCGAGTACCAGCGCACGTGCAAGTCGGACCTGTCCCAGGAGACATCCTTGACCGTGGTATAAGGCTTCGACCAGTCCAGCCGCTTGCCCTGCTCGCCCCAGAACTTTTCCGGATCTGCGATCGAAGCGGCATACATTTCACGGTACTGCTCAGGGCTCAGATTGGCCTTCGCAGCGAAATCGGATGGGACAGGATAGATGGCGGATTCACTCATACAAAGGCTCCATTGAGCTGGATCGGATTCTTCCTGTCACAATGCGGATTTGTCTGACGAGGTAAAGTCTGACCTTGCGCCAAAGCCGACCTGATCAGCTAAAGCGGTGTATCGTCGTCTTCGAGAATTCGATGCGCCGCCCCGTCCAGGTCCTCATACTGATCGGAATTCACCGACCAGAGAAAAGCGACCAGCCCAAGCGCCCCAAGCCCGAGCGCGACCGGAATAAGATAGACAATGATATCCACCTAGGACTGCCCCCAATTCATGCGCAACGCATTGACGGTCACGATAAGCGAAGAGGCGGACATGGCAATCGCGGCGATCAAAGGCGTGACGTGACCGGTCACCGCGATCGGCACAGCAATCATGTTATAGGCCGCCGCCAGGCCAAAATTCTGGAGCATCACCTGCTTCGTCCGTTTTGCGACATTCAGCACCGTCACAATTGACGATAATCCGCCCGCATAAACCGCATCCGAAGCCGACTGAGAAACGTCCATCGCTCCGCCCGGCGCCAGCGAAGCATGCGCCATGGCGAGCGCGCCCGCATCGTTCAGGCCATCGCCAACCATCAGCACTTTCTTTCCGCGCTCGCTGAGGGTCGTGAGGCGATCAACCTTGTCCTGCGGAGAGACTTTCGCGTGCCAGATGGAGACGCCTGTTCGCTCAGCGACTTTGCGCACGGAATCCGGTGTATCGCCGGACAGGATCTCGGTCTCCAATTGGCGCGCTCGGAGATCTGCGAAGACCTCGCTCGCGTCTGATTGAAGTTGATCCTCGAAAAGGAACTGGATGGGCTCAATGTCATCGCCTGCGAACCACAGGGTCGGCCCGTCAGTCGGTTCCTTGCTTTGCACGGCGACCCATTCAGCAGAGCCCAGGCGGTACTTGCGTCCTTCAATCTCGCCTTCCACGCCGAGGCCGGGCAATTCCTTGACCTCATCTGCGATCGGCCCCGCCCCTTCAGCCGCAACGATGGCGCGGGACAACGGGTGGCGACTGGCTCTCGCGAGCCGGGCGGCGAGACCAAGCTCTTCGCCGTGCTGAGAGACAAGGCTCGGCGTCCCGAGCGTGAGTGTCCCGGTCTTGTCAAAGACCAGGTGATCGATATCGGCAAACCGCTCCAGCGCGTCGCCGGATCGCAAATAAATCCCATTGCGGAACAGACGTCCCGACGCCACGACCTGCGCCACCGGTGCTGCGAGCGCGAGCGCACATGGACAGGTAATGATCAGGGTCGCCACGGCAACCATGATGGCGTCCCGCACGTCTGCGCCGAGCAACAACCACGCGATCAAAGTGACGGCGGCCGTCGTGTGAACGAATGGCACATAAAGTGACACGGCCTTGTCGGCGATCCGGCGATATCGGGCGCGCTTCTGCTCACCAGCTTCGAGCATCTGCGCGATATCCGCGAGCAGGGAATCGGAGGTGCTGCCGAGCGCCTCACCCGTGATGGGATGGTCCAGATTGACGGTCCCAGCATAAAGCGTCTCGCCCGTCTGGATCTGGCGCGGCAAGGATTCCCCCGTCACCAGGCTTTCATCGACAGTGCTGGTGCCGGACGCGATCTTGATATCGATCACAGCCCGCTCGCCAGCCGCAAGCAGGATTGTATCACCGCGGCGAACGTCTTCCGCGCGCACGCTCTCAACGGAATGATCGGCGCCGAGGCGATTGACGGAGCGGTTTTGCAGCGCGGCAAGATCATGCGCCGCTGCATGGGCCTGCCGTCTCAGACGCGCGTCCAGGAAGCGCCCAATCAAAAGGAAGAAGAGCAGCATCACGCTGGCATCAAAATAGGCGTGATCGCCCTTGGCTGCGGTCTCCCAGACGCTGACGCCGAACGCCAGTGTGAGAGCGAGGGAAATTGGTACATCCATGTTGGCGCGGCCATGCTTCAGCACCGACCAGGCCGACTGGAAGAAATGACGTCCGCTAAAGATCAGAACCGGAAATGCGATCAGACCAGAAATGGCATGCAAGGCCGTACGCGTGTCGCCACCCATCTCACCATGTCCGCCCCAGACCGAAACGGACAGCAACATGATATTGGCAAGCGCAAACGCCGCGACGCCCATTGAAATGAGCAAGGCACGCTCTTCGCGTTTGGCGGCTTTTTCAGAGCCATCCTCGGAATAGGCTGAGACGCCGTAGCCGAGCTCGGTTAAGCGCTCGACGATCGTATTCGCCGCAATGGCGCCCCGCCACGTCACTTTCAGTTTTCCGTTCGAGAGGTTCATTCGAACCTGCTCGACGCCGGGAACTGCCCCGACTGCGCTCTCAATCTTTGACAGGCAGCCGCCGCATTTGGCCCCGCGCACCGAGAGGGACAGGACGGACTTACCGTCCTTGGACTGAACGAACGCGCTATAGTCGCCACCCGCCGAGCGACTGGGAGGTTCCAGTCCGGATGGACATCCTATCGGTCCGGAGAGGACCGTGTCCGTCATGACACGACAATCGTTTTGGTGACATTGAACAGGACGGTGTCAGCATCCGCATCCATGACATTGATCCGCAGCGCCCATTGGCCTGATGCCAGTGCGCCAGCGGTGGCGACGTATTCACCATTCGCACGCGCACTATAGATGATCGCCTGATCGGCATCCTGGGTGGCGAACCGGCGAAGTTCGCCGATGACGACAAGGTTTGAAACGGGCGCGCCATCTCGGTCATGCAGGCGAAATATCAACTCTTCACCTTGCAGGCCGGCCTCTGCTGTCCAGCCCAGCTCTGCCTGCGCGGCACGCGCGGCCAAAGTCTGATTGTAGCTCAAGCCCTGAACGTACGATTTCTTGACATCCTCGCCGGGAAAACTGGTGATCGCATGATAGAGAAAGACGCCATTGACGGCGAACATGACACCAAAAAAACCGAGCATAATCAGCAGGACATGCCAGCCTTTGAGTTCTCTGCCAGAACTTTCGGACGCCGGAACAGCTTGAGCTTCAATCATCGATTTGGTCCTCTGAAGGATGCGCGGTTTGTGTCGGTTTCTTCACTCACCGTATCGCGCACGGATAAGGTGATCTGGCGTTGCGGTGCGCCTTCGGGAGCGCTTACCAGAACTCTGTAGCGGTCAACACCATAAGGTTCGACCGGAACGATCAGCGGCTCGGAGCCTTCATGTTCAAAACCGATCACGTTGAAAGACAGACCCTCGATCCCGGTGATGCTGATCTCCATCTGTCGCGGTTCAGCCAGCTTGTTCACCAGCTTCAGCGTGTAGCCGTTTTGAATATCGCCGTCAGACAATTGCACGAATGGCGGTGAGCGGTCTTTCAGCACATTGGCTTCAATCGTCGCCTTAGTTGCGAGGCCCCAGATGATCAAACCGCCAATGGCGGCGATCAGAACCGAGTAAAGAACGGTCCGGGTCCGTAGAATACGATACTTAGGCGGCGTCTGGTGCGCAGCACGGGCAGCAACGGCGACATCCGTATCGTAGGCGATCAGACCGGTCGGGCGGCCGATCTTGGTCATCATCTGATCACAGGCGTCGATGCAGAGCGCGCAATGTATACATTCCAACTGTGGTCCGTTGCGAATATCGATTCCGACAGGACAGACTTGCACGCACTGATCGCAATCGATGCAATCGCCCCGTTCATCCCAGCTTTCTGATTTTCGTTTCGGTCCGCGTGGTTCGCCTCGATCGTAGCGGTAGGTGACGTTCAGCGCGTACTCATCTGTCAGCGCGGCCTGAATGCGCGGCCAGGGACACATATAGGTACAAACCTGTTCGCGCATCCAACCAGCCAGGAAGTATGTCGTCAGCGTCAGCAAGCCTGCGAACCAATAGGCCGATAGTGGGGCCTCGCCGGTGAACCAGCCGCGCGCGACGGTTGGCGCGTCGTGCCAGTAGAGAATGAAAGCGCCGCCGGTCCAGAACGCAATAATCAACCAGACTGTATGCTTGCCGAGTTTGCGCCAGGCTTTGTTGAACGTCCACTTGCCCTTATCGAGACGCATGCGCGCCGCGCGATCACCCTCAAAGGCGCGTTCGACCCAGATATAGAGATCGGTCCAAACCGTCTGTGGACAGGTATAGCCGCACCAGACTCGCCCCAGCAGGGAGGTCACAAGGAACAGAGCCAGTGCGGCTAAAATCAGAAGGCCCGCAAGGAAGTGTATGTCCTGCGGCCAGATCTCGACGAAGAAAAAATAGAATTTTTCGCTCTCGAAGTCAGCAAGAACAGCCTGGTCGGGAATGCCCTCACCGCGCTCCCAGCGAATCCAGGGCAACAGGTAGTACACACCTAGCGTCGCCGCCATCACCACCCATTTGACGAGGCGGAACTTGCCATGCGCTAGCTTAGGATAGATCTGCTCGCGCTTGGCATAGAGATCCTGATGCGAGGGCGGCGTCGGACCGCCGGATCCCCCGCCCGGATGGATGTTGAGTGTGGTCTGTCCCATGACAGTGCGCCTTATTCGCCCCCGCCCAGTGTGTGGACATAAACCGCCAGCGCCTTGATCGAAGCGTCATCCAGACGATCCTGCCAGGCCGGCATGTGCGAATTTCTGGCATTGTAGATCGTATTGTAGATGTCGTCACGCGAGCCACCGAACAGCCATTCCTGGTCCGTCAGATTCGGCGCACCCTGGTTTCGGTCACCTGTGCCGTCGACGGCGTGACAAGACGCGCATTGCTGCTGATAAAGTTCGGCGACACGGCCCGCCGCAACGGGATCATGCTCTTGCCCGGAAACCAGCAGGACATAGTCCGTCAGATCGTCAATCTGATCAGTTGAAAGCAGGTTGTCGCGACCGAAAGACGGCATCAGCGAGAAACGAGTATCGAGATCGTCGTCATGGCGAATGCCGTGCCGCAACGTGTACTCAATCCCGTCCAAAGTGCCGTCCCACAGCCAGACATCGTCGGCCAGGATGGGATAACCAGCAGCTCCTCGTCCGCCAGCGCCGTGGCAAGTTGCGCAGTTATCGCCGAACAGGCTCTCGCCCATGGCGAGCGCAAATTGCTGCAGGCCGCGATCGGTTTCGATCTCCTCAAGCGACGCTTCGAGCAGAGTTTCCGACTGCGCAACGCGGGCTTCTTTCAGGTCGGCCACAGCGACTGCAACGAGATCCCGGTCAGAGTGGTTACGCAATCCGGTCGTGTTCGTGCCCATACCCGGCAGCGCTGGAATGGCCGGCATCAAGACCATGTAGACCACAGCCCACACAATCGTCCCGTACCAGATATACAGCCACCAGCGTGGTAGCGGGTTGTTCAATTCCTTGATCCCGTCCCAGCTATGGCCGGTGGTTTCAATGCCGCTATGATCGTCAATGTCTTTGATTTCATTGGCCATCTGATGGCCCTCCATCTTCTAAAGGCAGCCGCGCGGCGGCATCGAATTTTTCCTGATTTCGTGGCCACAACGCGTAGGCGAGTGCGCCGGCAAACATCAGGACGAAATAGATCAGTCCTCCTGTCTGCGCGAAACTGGCAAGCAGTTCATACATAGCTGGTCTCCCCTATCGACGGTTGCTGAGATCATCGGCCTCATAAGTCGAGAAATCGACCAGAGTGCCAGTCATCTGAAGGTAGGCAACGAGCGCATCCATCTCCGTGATCTCGTCTGGATTGCCGTCCCAGTCGCGCGCTTCGACTGTTCCTTCGCGGCCAGCTTCGGCCTCGTACAGGCCCATCAAGCTGTCATAGTAATCGAAGCCTTTATCGTCCGGGTCTGCTTGAGCGAGTATGTGCCCTTTGGCGTTTTCGATCATCTCGTCAGAATAAGGTACGCCGACCAGTCGCTCTGTACGCAGGCGATCTTCGATACCTTCGTATTTGAGCTTCTTATCCATCAGGAAGGCGTAAGGCGGCATGATGCTTTCTGGCACCAGAGCGCGCGGATCGATCAGGTGATCCACCTGCCATTCTGCAGAATACTTGCCGCCGACCCGCGCCAGATCCGGCCCCGTTCGTTTGGAACCCCACTGGAAGGGATGATCGTACATGGACTCTGCTGCGAGCGAGTAGTGACCATAACGTTCTACTTCATCCCGCAGCGGGCGGACCATCTGGCTGTGACAGACATAACAACCTTCGCGGATGTAGATGTCCCGGCCTTTCAGCTCGAGCGGTGTGTAGGGCCGCATGCCGTCCACTTTCTCGATCGTATTGTCCATGTACATCAGCGGTGCCATCTGAATGATCCCGCCAATCGAGACCACGATCAGAATGCCGACGGTGAGGAGCAGAGAGTGGCGTTCCAGAACGCCGTGATTGTTCATCAGTCCCATGATACTCCGGGCCTCCTATTCAGCAGGCGCCAGCGCGGCGCGCGGCTCTGGTTGTGCGTAAGGATCGCTTGCCGTCTCGAGATCTTCGGCTTCGCCGTGCCCGAGTGCGGTTTTGATCAGATTGTAGGCCATGATCGCAGCGCCGCTAAAGTAGAGCAGTCCACCCAGTGCACGGATCATGTAGCTGATATGCTTGGCCTCAACGGTCTCCACGAAGCTGTATTCGAGGAAGCCATACTCGTTATAAGCGCGCCACATCAGACCTTCCATGATCCCGGCAAACCACATGGAGACCATGTAGAAGATGATGCCGATCGTGGAGATCCAGAAGTGCCACTCGACCAGTGATTTGGAGAACAGACCCTTCTTCTTATAGAGCCATGGCACCAGGCAGTAGAGCGCACCGAAGCTGATATAGCCAACCCAGCCGAGCGCACCGGAATGCACGTGGCCAATGCCCCACTCTGTGTAGTGGCTAAGCGAGTTCACTGCGCGAACCGACATGAGAGGACCTTCGAAGGTCGACATGCCGTAAAAGGCGAGCGAGACAACCATCATCCGAACGACAGGGTCTGTGCGCAGCTTGTCCCACGCTCCTGACAGGGTCATCACGCCGTTGATCATGCCGCCCCAACTTGGCATCCACAACATAATCGAGAAGGTCATACCCAGCGTCTGTGCCCATTGTGGCAGAGCCGTGTAGTGCAAGTGGTGAGGTCCGGCCCAGATATAGATGAAGATCAGCGACCAGAAGTGCACGATGGACAGGCGGTAGGAGAAGACCGGCCGATTCACGCGCTTCGGAATGAAGTAATACATGATCGCGAGGAATCCGGTGGTGAGGAAGAAACCCACCGCATTGTGGCCGTACCACCACTGCGTCATCGCATCCTGAACCCCTGCGAACACTTGCACGGATTTAGAGCCCGTCAGGCTAACCGGGATAGACAGGTTGTTGACGATGTGAAGCATCGCGATGGTCACAATAAAGGACAGGTAGAACCAGTTCGCGACATAGATATGCGGTTCTTTACGCTTCCAGAGCGTGCCGAGGAAAACCAGAAGGTACACGACCCAAACCAGGGTCAGCCACAAATCGACATACCATTCAGGCTCGGCATATTCCTTCGACTGCGTGATCCCCAGGAGGTACCCCGTCGCCGCCAGCACGATGAAAATCTGATACCCCCAGAACACGAACCAGGGCCACATGCCGCCCGCGAGGCGGGTCCGACAGGTGCGTTGAACGACGTAGAAACTTGTCGCCAGCAACACGTTGCCGCCAAACGCAAATATCACGGCGCTCGTATGCAGCGGGCGCAAGCGTCCGAAATTGGTCCATCCAAGCTCTGGAAAATAGAAAATCGTTGGCCAGGTGAGTTGCAGCGCAATGATGACGCCAACCAGCAGTCCCGCGATGCCCCAGAACATGGAGGCTGCGACGCCAAACTTAACGAGCGTGTTCTCATATTCAGATTCATCGAACGGATCGCGATCTACCAGCCCTCCGGCCCACATCGCTGTTGCGATCAGAAATACACCCCCCAAGACTATGAAGGTAAGTGCCTGATATTCCATTCCGGCATCCTTCGAGAAGGTTGCCATCAGCAAGGCCAGGAACAGGAAAACGCCTGTCAGCGCTCCCACTCCTAAAATGCTGGTATTGTTTCCGCGCCTTGTGGCCCCAATCCGTTCCGTCATCGCCGACATTCACCTCCGTAAGTCCCCAAAAAGGGGCGGTTTCAGCTCGGGCGATGCATAACTTTGGCCGCGCGCGGCCTGAATAAGGGTAATCCCCTATGTGCGTGCGCGCCGCACTCGGTAAATACGGAAACACACGGACCAGAGCGGACTCTCAACATGACGAATTTTGGAACAGCCCTACTTGCCGCAGCGATGATTGTGATCGGCAGCATAAAAACCTGGCTACTTATGGGTTCAATTCCGCTGCTCGCTTTGCCAACCTGCAACGGCGAGACGCTCAATATAGCGATCGGCAATGTGAGCTTCTTTGAACGCGCTCATTGCTGGGGGTGCTATATGTTGGCGGCGGGATTGACCGTAGCGGCGTTTGCAGCTCATGACCGATTTGCCAAGCGTCGCTCTGTCGCTTCCTGATTGGATTGATCCATGCCTGACGCCCGCTACAAAGGTTGGCTGATGTCAGAGCCACTTTCCCCGATTCTCACGGATTCGTCCGGCAATTATGGAGACAAAGAGTCTCTTGAGCTGTTGATGCAGTCCATTCTGGCGTCCGTGCCGGACGCCATGATCGTTATCGACGAGACCGGCAAAATTCTCGCCTTCAGCGCTGCGGCCGAACGCCTGTTTGGATACGAGGCCCAAGACATAGCCGGTCGCAATGTTTCCCATTTGATGGCCGGAGCTGACGAGAAACACCACGATCAGTACATTCGCAATTATCTCACGACTGGAGAAAAACAAATCATTGGGATCGGGCGAATCGTCGAAGCGAAGCTTGCGAATGGCGAAAGAATACCCGTGGAACTGAAGATCGGTGAGGCGAATGTTCACGGGCGGCGATTGTTCACCGGATATATTCGCGACATGTCCGAGCAGCAGGCAAACGCCCTGCGTCTGAATGAAATGCAGGTGGAGCTCGCGAACTTTTCACGGCTTAGCGCCGTCGGCACAATGGCATCAGCAATGGCCCACGAGCTCAATCAGCCGCTGACTGCCGTCGCGAATTATCTCGAAGCCGCTCGCGACTTGCTGGATCAGGCCGATCCCGAAACGCTGTCTTTCATCCAAGAAGCTCTCGACGCGGCGGCCACGCAATCCATCCGCGCGGGTCAGATTGTTCGCCGTCTGCGCGACTATGTTTCTCGGGGAGAGCTCGATCTGCGATCAGTCCATCTCCAGGAAGTTGTTGATGATGCGATCTCACTGGCAAAAGTCGGCATTGAAGGGCAGTTGGCGCGGGTTATCTCTCGCGTTCCGGATGATTTCCCTGCCTTGTTGGCCGATCGGCTTCAGCTGCGGCAGGTCATCGTAAACCTCGTGCGTAATGCGATCGAAGCGCTTGCAGAGACTGCCAATCCCCAAGTCTGGATCCGCGCAGAACTGGAAGACGGTCTCGCCGTAATCACAGTGGAAGACAACGGCCCGGGCTATCAAGGCCAAGGTGACGCGTCGCCGTTTGACGCGTTTAACAGCTCAAAAACCCACGGCATGGGCCTGGGCCTGTCCATTTGCCAGACCATTCTCGATGCCCACGGCACCGATATCGAGTACGCGCCATCCGAAAGAGGCGGCGCAGCCTTCAAATTCACCCTTCGCCTGGCACAAGGAGAGGAATGAAATGACCAATCGAACCGTCTATCTGGTCGATGATGATGAAGCGATCCGGCATTCGGCGAGCTTCATGCTGCGCCACGCTGGATACCTGGTTAAAACCTATCCGGATGGCATGTCCTTCCTTGAGCAGGTCACCAGCGATATGGATGGCTGCATCCTCCTTGATGTGCGCATGCCAGGCATGGATGGCCTCGCCGTACAGAGCGCGCTCAACCAGCGCGGCATCAAAATGCCGGTCATCGTTCTGACTGGTCACGGTGATGTTCCGGTCGCAGTCGAAGCGATGAAGGGCGGCGCGATTGAGTTCCTGGAAAAGCCCTACGAGAAGCACACACTCGTCACAGCAATAACCAACGCGTTTGAGCAACTCGACACCGAAACAGCAGACGACCGCCGCAGCAAGGATGCCCAAGCGCGGCTCAGCGCGCTGACTCCGCGAGAAATGGAAGTTCTGGAATGCCTAGTGGCCGGGCTTACCAATAAAGGCATCGCGCAGGCGCTCTCAATCTCGCCTCGCACGGTTGAAATCCACCGCGCACACATGATGGAAAAGCTCGAAGCAGAAAGCCTGTCCTCGGCATTGCGACTAGCGTTCGTGGCCGGGATCGGAAGTGAACAGGCATAGGGACAGTACCTAGAGACGAATGTGTAGCTCTTAACTACACGCATATTATGCCAGAGCGATCTCATCCGCCCACACGCGCCAAGCCCGCGCAATCCTCCCGGTTGGTCTTGATCGAGGATGATGAGAACGTGCGTCGCTCAATGACGATGCTGTTGCGAGCGCGCGGGTTCATCATCGATGCTTATCGCAGCGGGACCGAATTCCTGACGCTGCAAGGTCGCCATGGCGGCGATTGTCTACTGATCGATTACAAAATGCCGCGTTTGGATGGCCTCGAGGTTATGCGCAGACTGAGAGCCGTGAATGACACGACACCCGCGATCATGATCACAGGCTACTATTCAGATTCCCTGTTAGCGCGGGCCCAGTCTGTCGGATTCGCGGAGGTCCTTGAAAAGCCCGCCACTCCGGAAGTGCTGATTCAATTGATATCAAACACGATCAACTGAAGGATCGAAGGCGCATCTCTGTGCAGTCCACGCGTCATCGGGCCTTACAATTGCAAATTCGGCGTCAGATCGAATACGTTCTCCGAACCGAGGATTTGCGCCGTCCCATCCATTTTGTTCGGGTGTATAAAGTCGGATCGAAACCACTTGTGCGTTTGCTCGTTGAAAATGGATTGAAGCCACTCGATGGCCGCCATCCCCGCAGGGTTTCGACGAACCCGCTCAGTATAAGTCAACCAGAATTGAATTGGCGCCAACGCAGGCAGATGAAGCGGAACCAAGTCTGGTTCAACCTCCGCGATATAGCTGGGAAGAATCGCGATTCCACCGGCGTTTCCGGCGAGTTGCAGCAAGGCCGTTCCGGAATTCGTAATCACTGAATAGTCGATGAAGTCCTTTAATTGTTTGATGTTTTTCGACCATTGTTCGACTTGATGCACATAAGCCGTGTGCATCAGCAATTTGCGGTTTTGAAACTCGAAAATCGATTGCGGATGCCCGTGCTCATCAATGTATGCCTGCGAGGCAAAACACATATAATGCAACGTACCGGCACGCTGCGAAATGATCTCTGGGTGTGTCGGCTTTTCGAACACGATCGCCACGTCGGCTTGTCGATGAACCACTTCGTCAACCGCAAGGCCGATCTCGAGATCAACCTGTACGTTCGGAGCGGTGCGGTGAAAGTCCGGGAGCTGGCGGGCAATCCAGTAAGGCCCAAGGCCGTCGCCCGCCTTAATCTTAACCGCGCCAGCAATCGTCGCGTTCTTCTCGGCCACCTGATCGCCGACCGTTTCGACCAAACCCTGCATCTTCTGCACAAGGTCCAGAAGTCGTTTGCCTGCCGCTGTCATCTCGACGCCGCGTTTTGAGCGTTGGAAGAGTTTGGTGCCGAGCTCTCGCTCCAGATCGTTTATTCGTCGACTGACTGTTGGAGTAGATTCACCAAGCGTGCGTGCGGCGGCGGTCATGCTGTGAGCTTCTGCGACCAGGCGGAACACCCGCAATCTGTCCCAGTTGAACCGCTCTGATAACACACGCTGCTCCAAATATTGTTCTGTTTACCTAAGTTTTGCGCAGAGGACTGGCTTAATCCAGACCTAAACTGCATTTTCAGGCGATCAGATTAATTTGGATCTTTCTCATTAAGCCTTTTCACACCCAAGACTGGCAGATAGCGCGAAGGGAAAAACGGGTGGATAGATGAGAAAGCGGGTGAGCGAATTCGAGCAATTGGATCGTGTTTTAGCGACTATGAGGTTGCTTCAGAGCCATCTGGAAGAAGCAAACTTCGAAGTTACCGAGTTTGAGGAAGTCGAGATCTTTCTAGACCTTGCTCTCAACGCAGGCGAACAGTTGCGCAAGCCAGAGCATGCGCCGGTTCTTGATCGATATTTTAAATAGTCGGGCTTAGCGCCCTTTTTTGCCGAGCCCGATTTTCTTGGCAAAATCTGACCGCCGTCGCGCGTATTCAGGTGCGACCATTGGATAATCCGCAGGCAACCCCCAACGCGCGCGGTATTCATCTGGCGACATATCATAGTGCGTCCGCAAATACCGCTTGAGCATTTTCAGCTTCGCGCCGTCTTCCAGACAGATGATATGGTGATCTGTAACCGACTTGTTGATCGCAACAGCTGGATCCGGTCGGGGCGAACTCGTGCTCGACTCTGCCAGTTCTCCAAGCTTGGCGTGAACGACTTTCAGAAGTCCCGGCAAGTCTGCAGGGCTGATCGCATTATTGCTCACATAAGCCGATACGATGTCGGTCGCCTGGCTCAACAAATCTAGATTGGATACGGAATCATTTTCAATAGTAGACATGCCCTCGGATAGGGATGAGACTTGTTATCTGTCTATAAAACCGCCTGAAATACTAGCTTGATTGCAGATTTGTATATTCGCACCCGAAGATCGTTTCAATTTTAGTGTATACACACTAGAATGGACCATCTGGTTTATATCTAAACCACATCAACGGGCAATAGAGGCTGGAGCTTTACCAGCCACCGCCGCCGCCGCCGCCACCGCCGCCTCCAGAGAAGCCCCCTCCTCCACTTCCGGACGAACTGGAGCTTTGCGGCAGTGCTGAAGAGACGCCGGAACTCATGCCGGACACCATGCCATCGGTCATCCCCCCCATAGAGCCAAACGTGCGCGCGCTGACATTTGTCCAGCCGGGATTGTAGTTTTTGGCTTCCTCAGGAATCAGGCGTTCGAAATGCTTGGTCCACGGTTTTTCGACGCCCAACGCAACGGCGTAAGGCAGGAACGTCTCGTAGCGCTCCACAGTCATCGGCGGCGGCGCATCGCTGCCCACTTCCACCGAATTGAGCTGCAGTTTTTCAGCCTTCTCCATGTATAAACGGAACCCCTGCAAATGGGTCCTGACGTCCTGGCCCTTCTCTGTCGGCGCAGGCATCAGGTACATAAACAGGCCGTTCAATCCAGCGAGCGAGACGACAAGAAGCGTATGCCAGCCTGACCAGTATGAGACTTGGGCGATCGCGAAAGCGACAGCCGCGACGCTGAGAATTCCGCCGATGATAAGGTAGATGAGATTCCACTTGAAATAGGCCGAGCCATACTTGCCTGAGATTTTTTTCCGGAACTGAGTGTAGGCCTTGGTGAAGTCCGCATCATATTTTTCACCTAGCTTTACCGCAGCCTTCCCTGAAAATAGGCGGCTGTGAAAGGATGCCAATTCGGCGGTCACCGCCGACGCAGGGCCGGACGTTTGCTTCGACAACGTCGTTTTCTTTTTGTCGTTCTTGTCGACGTCGATACGCATATGCCCGTTCGCAGCGAGGAACATCAGGCTGCCAATCAATCCATCATGACCACGGAACCCGCGATAATAGATGTGATGCGCAGCGGCGGGTGAGTAACCTTTCGGTGGCTCATATTGCGGAAACACCGGCCCTTTTGTCGGATCACGCCCGACCCGGTCAAAGCTACGCTGGTAGAAGATCAGCAATCCAAAGAAGGATGTGATGAGCGCCGTGAGGGCGCCATTTCGCGCCCACCATAGCCAGCCTTTGTCAGATAAAGACGGGGGATCGATCACGCCCTTTGCAATCGAGACAGATACGGTCAGCCCCTCACGAGGGCTCAGAGGTCGATTGGTTCGAAACACATGAGACGTGCCATTACCGCGATAATCATAGTCCCGACCTGCGCTACCACCGTATCCCGTGTAGGCATTTGCATCGACCATCTGCGCACCGTCCGGGAAACGCACGTCCGCGCTCGCCGACAGGATCGGGAATTGCCAGTAGGTGCCCGTGGCGTTCCAGTAGACCTCGTCAAAGCCTTCGCTGTAACGAACCATATTCTTCACGAGGTAGCGAATTTCATAGGAGTGCACGCGGTAATCCAGATAGACATTGGGATCGCCGATCTGAACGCGCACGGCATTTCCGATCGTCTCCCGCGAGTACGGCTCGCGCTCTCCATCCTTCCTGACGCTCAGGATGGTGTACCTATACGGCAGAGTTCCCGTGCCGTCTGAGTCCTGGAAGGAAGCGGGAAGGTCGCGAAAGATCCCGCGGCGGATATCGCGGCCTTCAACATTCACATCGATCGTCTCAGTAACCCTGATGTCGCCGTTCGTCTCAACTTCTATAACGACATCGAAGTTTCGGATCTCTTCCTGACCGACAGCCAGCCCACTCAGGATGAGCGCAGCACAGCAAAGGAATATCAGGCGAGCCAGTCCCAGCATCAATCGGCCCCGCCAAGGTCGATTTCCGGGATGGCGCGATCGCTCATTTGGATTTCGAAGAAGTGCCGGCGTGCGAACCCAAACATTCCGGCAATAAGATTTCCAGGAAAGCTCTCAACCGCAACATTCATCTCTCGCACTGCGCCATTATAAAAGCGCCGCGCCATTTCGATCTTGTTCTCTGTCTCGGCGAGCTCGGTCTGAAGCTCCTTGAAGTTTTCGTTGGCTTTGAGGTCTGGATAGTCTTCCGCCAGGGCTATGAGCTTTCCGACGGGCGCGGCGAGCGCGCTTTCCTTTGATCCACGCGCGCCGGGATGATCCCCGGCCTGCAGGGCCGCGTTTCGTTTCATTATGACATCCTCGAACAATTGCCGCTCATGACTGGCATAAGCCTGCACCGTCGTGACCAATTGCGGGATCAGGTCCGCGCGCCGTTTGAGCTGAACATCGATATCTGCCCACCCATTGTCGACCATGTTCCGCTTACCAACCAGCTGATTGAACAGAATGATCACAAAGGCGAGTAGAACGACGAGGATGCCGAGAACCACATAGATTGGTGTCATTTAGATAGGCCCCTCTTTCTGTGCATGTAATCAGGCTTACGGCATTCACCTCGTTTGTGAAGAGCGCACAAAATACTGACAAGCGACCCGGGTGTTACACTGTCATGATTGCCAGCCACACCGGCCCGGTCTAGATCGGTTGCATCGTCTAAATAACTGGGAGAGATGGGCATGGCAGAGGCCGCCGCACAGGCAGAAACAAAAGGCTTTCTCGGCTGGGTAGAGAAAACGGGAAATAAATTACCCGACCCGGTCTTTATATTCTTCTATTTGATTATCTTGTTGATCGGCATTTCCGTGGTCGCTCAGATGGTCGGCGTTTCCGCCGAACATCCGACCCAGATCGCCGCCGACGGCACCGCAAAAGTTGAAGAGGCTGTCAGTTTGCTGTCCCCGGACAACATCCAGCGGCTATGGGTCGATATGCCGAAAACCTTCACCCACTTCCACCCGCTGGGCTATGTGCTCGTGGTGATGCTGGGGGCAGGTGTTGCGGAGCGATCCGGCCTCTTTGCCAGCGCCATCAAAGGCGCTGTTCGTAACGCACCTAAAGCCTTTCTGACCCCGCTCGTCGCGTTGATCGCGATGCTGTCAAACCACGCCGCTGATGCGGGTTATGTCGTCATGATTCCGCTGGCAGCGATCATCTTCGCGTCGGCTGGCCGTCATCCTCTGGCGGGCATCGCTGCTGCGTTCGCTGGCGTATCGGGCGGGTTCTCCGCCAATATCGCCCCCGGTCAACTTGATGCGCTTCTCTATGGCATCACCGAGACGGCGTATGATGCCAGCTCCATCGATGCGGGTTGGACAATGAACATCGCCGGAAACACCTATTTCATCATGGCGCTTCTGTTTATCTATATGCCCATCATCTGGTTCGTGACGGACCGCATCATTGAGCCTCGTCTAGGCAAATGGGTGCCGGATGAAGGCAGCGATGCTCAAAGCTATGGCGACGAAAACAAGGCGCTGACGACGGAACAAAAGAAGGGCCTCAAATGGGCCGGTATCGCCGTACTCGGCGTCTGCGCACTTTGGGCCTTCATGACATTCGGCCCGGGTACGCCGCTGATCGACGAAGCCGCGTGCGCAGGTGAAGCCGCGGCGACCGGCGCGTGCAGCCCGATTTCGAATTACGGACCATTCTTTCGATCGCTCGTGGGCGGCTTCCTCGTCCTGTTCCTGGCTGCAGGTTGGGCCTACGGCGCGGCTGCCAACACGATCAATAATCACAAAGACCTTGTGAACATGATGTCGGAAGCGATGAAAGACATGGGCTACTATCTGGTCCTGGCTTTTGCCGCCGCTCACTTCGTAGCGATGTTTGGCTGGTCGAACCTGGGACTGATCACCGCCGTGCATGGCGCTGACGCCATTCAGTCGAGCGGATTGCCGCTACCAATCGTCCTCGGCTTGATCGTCCTGTTCTCGGCCTTGCTGAACCTGTTTGTCGGCTCTGCTAGCGCCAAGTGGGCGCTAATGGCGCCTGTCCTGGTGCCCATGCTAATGCTGCTCGGGATCAGTCCGGACGGCGCGACCGCGGCCTACCGCGTCGGCGACGGTGCGACCAATATCATTACTCCGCTTATGGTGTACTTCCCGCTGATCCTTGTATTTGCCCAGCGCTGGAAGAAGGATTTCGGTCTCGGCAGTCTCACGGCGATGATGATCCCTTATTCGATCTGGCTCCTGATCTCGGGCGTTATTCTGATGATGATCTGGATCTTCCTGGGCTTGGATCTTGGACCAGGCGCACCCGCGCAGATCCCGATCCCTGGAGCCGGTTAGAGCCCCAGCTCAATCCGCTTATCTTCGAACTCAACTGGAACTGGCGCCTCGAGCGCCAGTTTCTTTTTGTCGGGAAGTTCAATTTCGAGCGCAGTCGCATGAAGCATCAACCGCGCCGCGTCGTCGCTCCCATGACCGTAAATTGCGTCGCCCAGAATCGGACAGCCCATAGCTGCGAGATGGGCGCGAATCTGATGCATGCGCCCGGTTTCCGGGCGCGCCTCGAGCAGCGCCTGGTCGCCTGACCTGCTCAGCACCCGCCACGCCGTCCGTGCGGCATCTGCCCCGGCCTCGATTTGGCCCGGCACGACGCTCCGCCCTGTCTTGAGCAAGGGGATGTCGCAAACACCCTCGTCCTCAGCCGGCAAATCGCCCGAGACCAAAGCAAGGTAGCGTTTCTGTACCCGGCGCTCAGCAAACTCCGTCGACAGCGCTGCAATGGCTGGTTTGGTCTTACCTGCGAGGATGAGACCGGAGGTTCCCGCATCGATCCGGTGAACCAATTGCGGGCGCTTGCCGTTCGATCGGGCGAATGTCCACAGCAGATGATCCAGCGACGTGCCGCGATTACCGCGGGTCTGCACGGGTAGCCCGGACGGCTTGTTGAAGGCGAGTAAGATCTCGTCCTCGTAGAGCACGAGATCGCGCACGAACGCCTGTTGATCGTCTGCGATCCTGGGAATGGGACGATTGCGCATAAAGGCGGGTCAGGCTTGGACTGAGAGTCCGCTCACGATGAGCGTCGCAAGCATGATCACCAGGGTCACGCTCGACCAGAAGAAAAAGATCAAGAATGTTCTGAGCCCAGACATCATGATGCCCGATCCACCGGCAACCATCAGGCTGCGCCAGAGATAGACAAAAAAGCCGATCCCATAGAGCCAGAATGCAATCCCTGGCAGCACGGGCCCCGCAAACATCATGAACGCCCCGGTCAGATAGATCCAGGAATGCAGGTGCAGCGCGTGAACCGCGTGGTCATAGACGTACAATTTCCGGCGCCAGACATGTAGCAAGACCAATGCAATGATGGTGAGCGGGACCAGGAGGATACTCAGGCGCGGCAGCCATTTCTCAACTTCGGCTCCGAACTGGTCCGGATGGTCAAGGACATTGGCGACCTGCGCTTCGATTTCGCTTTGATAGGCCTCCGCCGTCTCGACATCGATATTCGCTTCCTCGAGCTGCGCAAGCGTCGTCTCATCGACTTCTGACAGATCCATGCCTTCGTTGAGGCTTTGCTCGATTCCGTTTCGCGTATCTGTATCGATCGTGTTGATCCACCGCCCCGGAGTCACCAGCGTGAACAGCATCAGATAGAATACAAGGCTGGCGAGCAGGAACATGCGGAAGGGCGGCACATATCGTGCACGTTTTCCTTCCGTGTAGTTGCGGGTCAGCCGCCCCGGTCGAAAAAGTAAAACCGGAAGAGTGCGCGCGAGCCGTCCATCCAGAGTGAACGTGTCTGAGATGGTCTCACCCATCAAGGTCCAGATGGGGCGATGAAAACTCGCGGCGAGCTGACCGCATTCGGAGCAATATTTCACTTCGACATTGGCGCCGCAATTGCGGCAGGGCTCTCCGCTGAGATCAGCGGACTGCCGGGTGGAGAGCGCGCCGGCTGACGCGGCTCCCGCGATTTCGAGTTCTACGGACATGATCCTCCCCCGAGTCTGCCCTATTCAGTCGTTTCAGTGTCCGGTGTCGCAACTGCTGGCGCAGGGCACAGCCAGCGAGACCGGTGATTGTCTTCCGCGTTTTCCGCCCAGCCCTCCAGATTCGGATCTACCAGGTTCTTAGTGACTTGGAACCACATTGGCGTGACCGGATGGTCTTCCAACATAATCTTCTCAGCCTGTGCGAATTGCGCAGCTCGCGCCTGAAGGTCGCGTTCTTGGCTCGCCGCTTCAAGCAGGCGATCAAATTCCGGGTTGGAATAGTTCCCGTAATTCTGCTGCCCCGTATCGCTATCAAGCAGATAGAGGAAATTCAGCGGGTCGTTATAGTCAGCAAGCCACGCACCGTCCGACACTTCGAAATTGCTTTGGCGAAGATCGGAATAGAGCACTTTCGTATCCTGGCGCAGGATCTGAGCGTCGACCCATGGCGCAATCTCGTTCCAGTTGGACTGTGCTACCGGGGCGGCTTTCGGGTTATCATCGGTTGAGCGGTGCTTGAACTCGAAGCGCAATTGATTGTCTGGACCATATCCCGCGTCTTCCAGAAGTGCGCGCGCTTCAGCCAGTCGCTCTGGACGGCTCAGCGATTTCCACGAAACTTCCGGACGAACGGTGTCGTAATTGTTGATCCCGGGCGGAACGAAGCTATAGGCTGGCACGAATCCAGGCGTGAGAACGTTCTCGACCAGATATTCGCGATCAAGCGCCATGGAAAGCGCCTTGCGGACACGGATATCGTCGAATGGCGGCTCGCTGGAATTAAAGCTCCAATAGGTGGTCAGCAGGCCGGGCGTCGTCCGCGCCCATCCTGCTAGACGGCGGTCCAGCTCGGCTTTGCGTCCGCCGTCAAAGGCGTTATTGATGTCGAGTTCACCCGCTTCGATCCGGCGCTCAACAGCGGCGAGATCTTCAAGCTCGAAATAGCTTACGCGCTCAAAGCATAGCGTATCGGCTTCATAAAAAGCCGGGTTTTTCTCTACCACGAGCTGGTCGCCCGTGACCCAGTAAACCAGCTTGTAGGGACCATTTACTTCGATGTTGTCCGGCTGAACCCAAGCCTCACCATACTGCTCGACGATATGCCGGGGCACTGGATAGGTGGTGTAGTGCGTCAGGAGACCAAGCAGATAGGGCGCGGGCTGTTCGAGCGTAATCTCGAGCGTGCGATCATCGATCGCGCGAACGCCGAGCTCCTCCGGCTCAATACGGGCCTCATTGAGGGCCTGAGCATTCTTGATGATGTAGAGCAGCGAAGAATACTGCGAGGCGATTGCCGGATCCTGGATACGGCGCAGCGCATAGACGAAGTCTTCTGCCGTCAGCGGTGTTCCATCCGACCAGGTCGTGTCGCGCAGGTTGAACGTCCAGATCAAACCATCGTCAGACGTCGTCCAGCTTTCCGCCATTGCCGGAATGACCTGCCCGTCAGCTGTGTGCTGTGTGAGACCGAGGAACATGTCGCCAATGATGATGTTTTCCCAGGCCGCAGAAGAACGGTGAGGATCGAGCGTATCGACTTTAGCGGAAATTCCCCGGCGCAGCGTGAGCGTATCATCGCCTCCACCGCCGCCTCCGCAAGCAGACAAAGCGAGCGCGAAAGCAATCGCGGTTCCGGCAAAAAGGCGGTTCAAGCGCATAAAGGCTCTCCTGGTGAATAAAGTTATGTTTGCAATCAACTTTGTTTCAGACAAAAGCGGGCTTGCCTAGGTCACACCTGTCACATTCGGGCGATTAGCGACGGCGGAAAAACCCAACAAATCCAAACAGTCCGGCCAACAATGATCCGATCCCACCCGCAACAACGGTGATCGGGCTGACAGATCTCGCAATTGCGATCGCCTGACCAATGCGGGAAACATTGACCTCGACCTCATCGCGGAACGTCCGCAGCGGCAGCGCCTGACCATCCAGGTTAGCGAAAAGCTCGATCACCAATTCCTGTTTGCCAGTGGCAGTTGGCGTAACTTTCCAACGCCAGACATTCTCCGTCATCGGCGAAATCAGCTGCGTTTCCGGTGTAACAGCCCGGACTTCAAACGTGTCGCCTGACACCAAGGCAGTCACTGACGAAGAGATCTGTGCCTCCCCCTCAACCACGTTGCCACGGCCAGACAAGGCGTCGGCGGCCGTGTCATCGCCCGTTGCATCAACGGCCAACGTCACAGTGAATTCTCTCCCGAATTGCGCTTCGGACGGTGTTTCATGGGCAATCGGGACGGTTCTCAACGTCGTCATCAGGCCGCTATCCGCCGACGCAACGCCGAAGAAATCATCATCAGAGCTGGAAGATGGCTGTGTCAGGCTGCGGCTTCTCGGGCTCGCCGCAATCGGAGACTCTGACCCGGCAGGGGCGTCAAATCCAAAGCTTTCAGACGGCGGAGGCGCTGAAGCTGCGCGCTCAGATTGAGGTTGTGTTTGCAGATATTGATACCCGCCAAAGGCAAGGGCTCCAGCACCGACAAGGATCAACAGAATAGATAGGAAACGGAACATGGCGCGATTTTCTCCCCGATCACCAGAAGAAGCTACCACAAAATTCTCGGTTAAAAACCCGTCGCTTTTGGGGCACGTCTATTCATCTCCCAGTCGGGTCGGCGTTAAGGCCCCTAAACCGACCGTTCCTTGGTCGCCGTGAAGCGGATTTCGGGGTTCTTTTCCTGCGCGTAGCCAACATCCCAAGCATTCTTAGCCAGATAGACCGGCGCGTCGTCGAGATCGGTACCGGACGCCGATTTGTTCTTGTCCAGAAAGGCTTCGAGCACGGCATCATCGTCACAATGAATCCAGCGCGCGACATTGTACGGCGCTTCTTCAAACAAAACATCCAGGCCATACTCGTTGACCATACGCTCAGCCATGACGTCGATTTGCAGAGACCCAACGGCCCCGACAATCATATCCGAGCCAATGGTCGGCTTGAACAGCTGCGTCACGCCTTCCTCGGCCAGACCTTCCAGAGCCTTGCGCAAGTGCTTTGCTTTCATCGGATCTGTGGTGCGCGCGCGTCTCAGGATCTCGGGCGCGAAGTTCGGAATGCCCGCAAACCGGATATCGCCGTTTTCTGACAGACTGTCGCCCACGCGCAGCTGGCCGTGATTAGGAACACCGATCACATCGCCCGCATAAGCGGTTTCCGCAATTTCTCGATCCTGGGCCAGAAACATTAGCGGGTTATGGATATTGATCTGCTTCCCTTCGGCTGTCTTCAACCGCATGCCGCGCTTGAACTCGCCTGAGCAGAGACGCAGGAACGCCACCCGGTCGCGATGGTTAGGGTCCATGTTCGCCTGGATCTTGAACACGAAACCGGCGACGGGCTTATCATCCCGGTTCAACGTGTGTTCGACGTCTTTGCGATGACAGGTCTGAGGTCGCGGCGCGGGCGCGAACTCCTCCAGGACCGACAAGAGTTCGCCGACCCCGAAATGACGCAGAGCCGTTCCAAACACGACAGGGGTCATATGACCTTCCAGGAAAGCCTGCTTATCAATCGTCGGAAGCATCTCGCGCGCCATCTCGGCGCCCTCTTCCAATTCTTCCAGCGCGCTCGGGTCGACTTCGTCTCGCACGCTATCCAGGGATACGCGCGGGGACTCGCCGGGGGTCAGACCCTCATCGGCGGTCTTTTTGGAATAGTGCAGAAATTCGCCCGTCCGAAGATCGCTCATCCCGCCAAAACGTTGACCGGACGCTGCTGGCCAATAGAGCGGTGCACAGTCGAGTTGCAATTGGTCCTGGATCTGGTCGAGCAATTCGAGCGGGTCCAGCGCTTCACGATCAAGCTTGTTGATAAAGGTCACGATCGGAATATCGCGCAGACGGCAGACTTCGAAGAGCTTCAGCGTTTGCGGCTCGATGCCTTTGGCTGCGTCCAGAACCATGATCGCACAATCGGCTGCGGTCAGCGTACGATAAGTGTCTTCGGAGAAATCCTCGTGACCCGGCGTATCGAGCAAATTGTAGACATTACCACGATACTCGAAAGTCATGACCGAGGCGCTGACCGAGATACCGCGATCGCGCTCGATCTTCATCCAATCGGACGTTGTCCGGCGGCGTTCGCCGCGCGCAGCCACCTCGCCGGCCGCGCGGATCGCGCCACCCGCCAGAAGCAGGTTCTCAGTCAGCGTCGTCTTACCGGCATCCGGGTGCGAAATGATCGCAAAGGTTCGGCGGCGACCCGCCTCTTCTGTCAAAGACATATAAATTCTCGAATATGATCAGGCCGTGCGGTTAAACGAAAACGCAAGCCGCTTCAATTGATCGGTCTGCGATCTTTCAAGCAGAAGCGCTTTGGCGGTCGTCTCGATCATTGGCGACGCCCGCTCTGAACGTCTCCAGCACAAGGGGCCGCACGTCCTGCAGGCGGGCTTCAAACAGGCCGCCAGCAATCGGTTTGAGGATGAGACTGTTGGCGCCGGTCTTGGAAACGATAAGCGCGGCAATGTCTCCCAACAGGTCCGGATCCGCTTCAGCGGTTCGTCCCATCCAGGGATGGAGTTGAGTCTTGGCAAACTCAACCGCATCTGATGCTCGCAGCTTGCGCGGATCTCCGCACCCCATATCGCGCCATCGAGCCAACACTCGCGCCTCTGGCGCGTCGATCTCAATGACCGTGTCATTCAACAAAAACAACATGGATCGTCCCTCACTTAACGCCCATGTCGCGGATTGGCGGTTAACGAACGGTTACAACGCCTGATTGAAGCACCTATTCTACCGGTTCGGTCAGAAAATGCCGTGCCTCGCGATCCTCGATTTCGATAACCCATAGATCGCGATCACGGTCTCTCGCGCGAGCCAGGTAGTCGTCCACGCTGGGTTCTTCCGGGCCAATTCCCTGCACTTCCAGGTCAACAAACACGCGATCGCCTTCCATTGAGGTTCGCGGGACGTAGGCGCGTGCGCTCCCGGATAAATCGGAAACTTTGATCAGGACATCGCCGCGCGACTCTTCCCCGCGCTGCACGACGAAGGCAGCCGCACCCGCAACTTGCGCGCGCCGCACCAAGGCATCGACCCAGATCCGCGTGGAGAGGCGTTCTTCAAACATCAGAGGTCGGTCCTTTCCCGAGCAAGTTCTTCGCGTTCACTCCGCCGCCCGTTTCTGGTCTTCCCGTAGGGCTGGCAGAGTGACGGTCACAGTTGTGCCTGCGCCAAGCGCTGTTTCAATCTTCACTTTGCCACCCTGCATTTCTACAAGGCGGTGCACGAGTGCTAAACCGAGACCGGTTCCCGGGCGTCCTTTTGCATTGCGCCCCTGCGAAAACGGCGCTGCGATCCGGGCGAGATCCGCCGCGTCCATACCCGTACCGGTGTCGCGCACTTGCAATACGGCTTGTCCGTTCCGTACGCCCGACAGGAGGGTCACTGTGTCGCCCGCCGCTGAATATTTGATCGCGTTCGATACGAGATTGTCCCAAATTCTGCGAATGGCTCCGGCGTCCGCAAGAGCCAGAACTTCAGCATCGCATTTCATGCGTAAGGCGACGCCAGCTTTATCGGCCGCCGGCTGCGACTGACGCAGAACGCTCTCGCCGCTCGCCGCTATGTCCATCGGGGCAAGATCAAGCTCATAGGTTCCCGCTTCTGACTTGGCATAGCCGAGCATGTCCTCGACTAAGCGGAGCAAAGCTTCGCCGCTTTCCCGGATGAGCCCTGGATAATCTTTGTAAGCCTCTGGCATCGGCCCACGGATTTCGGCGTCCATGACGTCGGCGAAGCCAATCACCGCATTGAGCGGGCTTTTTAGATCATGCCCAAGTCCAGCAAAGAAATTCGTCCGCTCCAGGACTTCATTCGATAGAGCCGCGTCATCGACCTGCGCCGGCGCGAGAACCACTATCATCCCCGAATCTGTGTTGAACCGGCGAATCACCAATGGGTCGCGAGCAGTCTTCAATTCTGTCGCTTCGGGTGCGATTAGTTTCTCCAAAATCACACCGACCCGCAGACCTTCCAGATAGTCGGTATTTCCCCAAACGGAGCGCACGCGCCCAAGATCCGACACGCTGATAATCAGGATTTGATCCCGATTTGGGGCGGTATCTTGCGCGATCTCCGGTCCAGATTGGGACACCTCAACTGGTCGTCCAGGCGCCAGCTCAGTTCGTCCCGTAAGCGAATAAATTTGCAATATGATCAGTACGGTAAACACCGCGGCACCAAGCATCGTGCCGACCTGACCGCCTGCCAGCGTTACAGCTAGCGCGCCGGTCCCAGCTAGACAAATTCCGCCCAGAAGCCAGTAACTCTTAACCGAGTTCCCGCGTTCTCGACGGCTCATCTTAACGGATTGGTCAGGTCTGTTAGGCATTTTCCTTATCGTGGATTCATTAAATATGCGGCAGAATCCTTATTTCAGCAGATGCTAGCCTTTGCGGAACGCAAAAGATAGGCCAGTGTCTCGGTCGTAGAGTGAGGAGCTATTCATGACCAAAAGAACGATAATGACTGCCATCGCAGCCATTGCAGGCCTGACCCTTCAGGCGACTGCACAGATGGTCACACCGGCTCCCCAGCAGGTCTCAGCGACAGCTGCGGAAACGGACCCCCTCGCGCGGGCAGCGGCGCTCTATGCAACTTACCAGGGCGAAGTCACCGACGTGAAAACCAAAGGGTTTGCTTCAGCGCGTGACATCGACAAGTCCCTGACCAATCTTGGCGGCCACAATCCAGAGCAACTCACTCAAGGTTGGATGGCGTATTCGGCCCTGGTTGCCGCGCAGAACCCAGAATTTCGCGCAGCTGTTCTCGATATCGAAGGTTATTATGGTCGCGATATGCTGATGACCGGCATGCAGAACGACATTCGCTATGCTCGCACCTTGAGCGGCGGCAACGCCGCGGTGAATCAGGCGCTCACAGCAGTGAACGCAGACAGCGATCGCTTGATCGGTGCCGCAGCGTTCGTGAAAGAACAAGCTTACAGCCTGCAGGGATCAGGTTGGGCAAAAGGCCGGGTTGGAAACTCTGGTGCGAAAGCGTCGAGCCTGTTCGCGTCTACACAGACCGGCATTCCGGCCCGCAATGCAATGGTTCAGGCCATGCACTCTCCAGAGATCAACACCGTGTTTCAACAAGCCGGTCAGTCTGGCGCGCCCTCGGTTTGGGAAAGCGTCTCCGGCGCCGCGAGCACAATTCGTGTGCCGTCTGTCGTCGCCAGCCTCGGCCAGTCGAACGGAATTGCACGAGGCAAGGAACCGATTGCCGACCGGATCACAACATTGGCCGCATACCGCATCCTCAGCGCTGACCCGATTAAGGCCGGCTCTATGCGACAGGCTATGGGTGAACGCGAGACGCAGGCCTGCCTGAACATGGCGAACCTCAATCTCCAACAATGTGTGGCTGCTGCTCACAAGCATTACGAAGTTCCGTTCTGCATCGGCGAGCACGCTCTGTCAGATGTCGGTAAATGCATCGGAAAAGTCACCCACTAAGACAACCATCTCCACTTTCAGAAAACCCCTGGCCACAGTTCCAGGGGTTTTCTTTTGCCTGTTTATCACCCAAATGCGGCGCATGACGATTACAGAACGCGCCGCCAATATCGAAGACGAGTTTGCATTCCTGGATGATTGGGAAGATCGCTATGCTCACATCATCGATCTCGGCAAGGCCAACCCGCCTCTTGAGGTCCATGAGCGAACTGAAGACAGCAAGGTACGCGGCTGTGCGTCTCAAGTCTGGATGGTCATTACGCCTCTGGAAGATGATCGCCTGGAGATCCGTGCCGAAAGCGATGCGATGATTGTTTCTGGCCTGATATCGCTTCTGATACAGCTATTTTCTGGCGCTCCGCGGGCTGAAATCTCTGATTTCGATGCCGATGCATTCCTTGAAAAAATCGGCGTAAAAGGCGCACTCAGCGCGCAGCGATCCAACGGGCTGGCATCCATGTTGGCGCGCATCAAACAGACGGCGGCCGCTTAATCGGTTCGCCGAACCTTATCCCGATAAACTTCGTGCAAAGCGCGAATAGCCGCCAAGGATCGGCGCTCCATTAAAGCAGGTCGTCCGCCCAGTCTTTTGGTCAATTGCGTCCGGCTGTCTCCACTTAAGATCAACCGGTCCAGGAGACTCATCGTTTCACTCCCCAGATGTCTGCGCAGCGCTTCATGAGCAGATTGCGCCGACAGCGCGCCGCCGCCTGGCCCCTGATCCGAGAAACCGCGCCCTCCATCGATCTTTCCGCCCAACGCAAGCCCATCCCAGTTCATTCCGCGGGCAGCACCCACACTTGAAGCGCGCTCCGCATCGGCGCGATATCTCCGAGCGGTTTCCCGAATGAGCTCCCGAAGCCCCACATCTTGAGAGCGCGACAGGAGGAGTTCTATCATTGGAGCGACGGTTCCTTGAGCGTCGTTATCGAGACGCGCCGAACTCGGGGCAACGAGCGGCGTTTCAAGTACAGATCCCGCCCAGACAAGTATAAGCGGTTGACCGTCGCCGAGCGATTTCAGCGCTTCACGGACACGCAGCACGTCGATTTCGGCGCCGGTCAGGACGCCTATCATCCGACCGCGCCTGTCTTTGCTGCGCCAAACACCCCATCGCTCGGGGCCAATCTCAGCTACGATCCCGCCGCGCTGAAGAGCGCGGATCAGGCGCGACTTCATGCGCCAGGTTCGCTCAAGGGCGCAACCGTCATCAACCCTTTCTCGAGAGTCTCAAGCCAGGCGTCAAACTCCGCCTCATCACGCATCTCTTCTATCTTGTGACAAGCATGCGCGACCGTGGATCGATCGCGTTCAAATGCGTTTGCCACGCGCGACAAACTCATCTCTAAACCAACATGAGTGAGGTACATCGCCACCTGCCGGGCCTGCACCATGTCCCTTGGTCCTCTGTCCCGCATCAGGATGTTTTCTGCTTTTAGTTCCAGCGCGTATCCGACCAGACTGGCCGCCAGATATGCGTTGTTTCGATCAATCCGTTGCTGGCTGCCCACTCTAAAATCTCCTTCCGACCACCGGGAAAGAAACACTATCATGGCCTTATAGGTGTAGGATTGTTTTCCTATTTCCCATTGGGCTTTCTCAAAGAAATCAAGCTGCTAGCGTATGCCGATGAGGTTGGACGCTGTGGGACTCGCCGCGACGGTCTTGACGCATACGCTCTTTCGGCACGAGCGTGTCGTGACATAAAACGAGCGCGCGGCTGCGCGAGGAGTGGAGCGGCAGGCGCAACCAAGCGTGGCAATCCATGTCTCGCTCAATCAACCCACCGACGGGACGCAACTGATCCAGCGCGCTCGACAGTCCGAGCGACCACATTTCGCAGACCGTCGCGCCGAGCTCAGCGACGCAGCGGCCTCGCATCTCACGGCCGAGAATGTCACGCAGTCCGGATCCAGCAAGACGGAACCGAACTTGTCCCTCCGCCTCGACTTCGACGATGGAGATAGAGGCGAGGTGGGCCCGGATCGCACCTGGATCGAGGTCTTCACGCCTTGGAAGGCAGAGCCCATGGCGACACGATTCCCAATGTTTCAGGAGATCAATTTGCGAAGGCGTGAAGCCTGCGAATTCTGTTGACAACGAAACCATAGCCACCCCCGCGGTGATTCGACTCACCACTAGTGAATCAGTTTGATTCGCCGTGCAAGGGGAAAATCAGTAATTCGTTAACCTATATTACTGATTTATTTCATTTCTTATTCGAAACGATACTATTTGTTTTGAATTCGAAACTATTTCTCGAGCTTTCCCAAACCCATTTCTTTCGCTAGCGCGGATCGCTTGCGGGCATAGCTGGGCGCCACCATTGGATAGTCGTATGGCAAGCCCCACTTCTCGCGATACTCTTCCGGGCTCAGTCCATACTTGGACCGCAAATGGCGCTTGAGTGACTTGAACTTCTTGCCGTCTTCAAGGCAGATCAGGAACTCATCCGTGATCGAGTTCTTAATCGATACGGCAGGCTTCTTGGCGGGCGCATTGTCTCCGCCATTGCCGAGCTTGGCTAGCGTCGCATGCACATCGCGGATCAGGTCCGGTAGCTCGCCGCTTTGAATCGCATTGTTGCTGACATAGGCCGATACGATATCGGACGCGAATTCCAAGATCGCCCCAGTCGAGGCGACCTCATGATTTATCTCTTCACTCATACTAGTTCCCCTTAGTACAAGCTCGATATATGGTGGGCTCCGCTGGAGAGTAAACAGAAAATTACAGAGCTTTTACCAGCGTTTCTCTAGCATGTGTTCCGATTGCTACAGGCTTCTCTAATACTGGCTCAGAACTCATTGCCGCGTCACCGCGATCTATTCAAAGACTCGCGGCGTCGACTTAACTCGCCAACAGAACAATCAGCATAACGACGCCGAGCAGCACGGCAGACCACATCGCCATGGAATTGGTCAATCCGCCCCTAGCCAGCGCGCCGCGCGGGCTAAACGTCGCTTCAATCTGTTCGAAAGTGCGAGCTCCGATCCGACCAGCAAAACCGGTCATGGCAGGTCCCGCTTTACCCCAGACGGTGCCGGCCCACTTGAACAGGCCAAATCCCGGTTTCCGCAGAACCCAATCTGTATCCAGGATGGTGCCAGGTCGTTCCGGCGGATACAGCCCGAACCGCTTCAGCAGCATGAAGGCCAGAACGGCGAGCATCAGGAGCTGCATCTGGGTCAGAATGTGATCGACGGTATACGGCTTGTAAGTCTTGATCTCGTCGCCTGAGATCATACAGACGTCCGCAGGTGCGGTGACCGTACACGGCAGCATGTCGTAGAGCCAACCGTAACCAAAGCCGCCAATCGCAGGCAGACCGATTGCAATACAAATGAACGCGGCCATACCCATGGCTAGCAACATGTTAAACGGCGCCTCTTTCACCCTGATCCCGCTATCGTGTCCAAAGAAGGTAAAGTACGGAATCTTGATCCCCGAATGCTCCAGCACACCTGCAGATGCGAACAGCAGCATCAGCCAGACTATGACATACCCTTCGGTTGCAACCGCGCCCATCGTCATCGCCTTGGCAACAAAGCCTGAGAAGAGCGGAAAGGCGGAAATCGAAACCGCCCCGATGATGCAGAATATCGTCGTCCAAGGCATGGACTTGTACAATCCGCCAAGTTCGCTGGCCTTTGCCGTGCCAACCCGATAGAGGACGGCGCCCATGCTCATGAACAGCAAGCCCTTATAGATGATATGGGCGAACGCGTGCGCCGCAGCGCCATTCAGCGCCAGCGGCGTGCCGATACCAATCGCACAGATCATGAAGCCAAGTTGGTTGTTGAGCGAGTAGGACAGGACCTTTCGGAGATCATTTTCGATCACAGCGAAGAAGACCGGGAACACAGTCATAACTGCGCCGATCCAGATCAGCACTTCGAAGCCTGGGAACATGCGCGCAAAGGCGTAGACAGCAAGCTTGGTCGTAAACGCCGACAGAACCACAGCGCCAACAACTGTCGCCTTCGGATAGGCGTCCTGCAGCCAGTTATGCAGGAATGGGAAAGCGGCCTTGATGGCAAATGCGATGAAGATGAATTTAGCGCCCGGCTGATCAAAGCTGGTAAACGCATCCAGCGAAAGACTACCGGTAGATTTGTAGACATAGCCGAGGCCATTCAGCAGCAACACGCCGGAGAATATCTGCACGCCGAGATAACGCATCGCGGCTTGGTAAGCCGCCTTGGTCCCTGCCCGCAGGATCAGGAAGACCGAGCTAACTGCCGTGATCTCCCAGAAAATGAACAGGGTCATCAGGTCGCCTGCAAAGGTCGCCGAAACGGCCGCCCCCGCATAGGCGAGGGCCATACCATCTTGCAGTCGATCGTCCGTATGCAGCGCATAGATGGCGTTCAAGAAGGACGCGATCAGGAAGGCCAATCCGAAGATGAAGGAAAGGCTATCAACGCGGTAGAGGATGAGATCGATCCCCAGTACCGATGCGGTGGCGAGATCAGTGCTACGCTCGGCCAGCGCCAGCATCAGGATCGCAACCACGGGGGTCGCTACCATCAGTGCCTGACGCACCCGCTGGATCGGGATCAAGCACCCGATAAAGCCGACCGCGACGAGCAGAAGTCCGGGATTGATCTGACCGAGAAGCCCGCTCATGAGTCCGACTCCACATCTTGTGGCTTGGTATCGGCTTCGCCGTAATAGTCTTCATCGCGGCGCAGCAGCTTGCCGAGCGGCCAGCCGGATAGAACCGCGATCGCGAAAGCCGCAAATCCCCAAAACGCGTAGAATCCGGTTGATTCAGCAAACGCGGTATACTTGTACTCATGACGATCGATAAAGACGTCCGCCACAATCAAGCCCACGGAAATCAGGACAACGATCAACAGCAATAGGAACGGTGTACGCGGCGACTCCACCCAGCCAAAGAATAGCTTCGACATTGGGTGCGTGTGTTCGTCGGACGGCTTTGGCGCCTCCTCTTCCGGCTTTATGAATCGGCCGCTGGCATCTCGTTCTGGAGGAAGAGTCATGGATTACCCTCGGTCATATAGGCCGTCGGAATACGCTCTCCAGTCGCCGGCTCCAGGAAGTCCGAAATCGGTCCGACAGTGAAGAACATCAGAATGCAAAGAAGCGCAGTGAAGCACGGTGCCGCCACGGTTAGAACCGGCGCGCCGCCCGGACGCTTGTATGGCGCAGGTTCCGGCGTTCCAGGTGGCGACATCAGCGCCAGAATCGGGATTGGCAACAGATAAGCAATATTCAGAAGCGACGAGACGATCAGCACGATCGGCACATAGTGCAGCCCTGAATCCGCCGCGCCTTGCATCAATTCATATTTCGGCCACCCCCCTGCGAGTGGCGGAATCCCGATAATCGAAAGCGATGCGAGGAAGAAGGCAATGAAGACCAGTGGCATTCGTTTGCCGAGGCCCCTCATATCCGAAATATTCGTCAGGCCCGTCGCGACATAGATTGCGCCAGCACACATGAAGAGCGTAATTTTGCCGACCGCGTGAGCGGCAATTTGCAAGGATCCGCCCATGAATCCGGCCGGATCCGCAAGCATTGCACCACACGTCACATAGGCCAACTGCGCGACGGTCGAGTATGCTAATCGCGCTTTCAGATTATCTTTGGTCATCGCGACGAGCGACGCCACAATGATGGTGAAACAGGCCACGGCGAGAATAAATTCCCGAGACGCCGTCGCGTTCAAAATCTCTTCGCCGAATATATAAATAGCCACCTTCAGGATGGTGAACACCCCGGCCTTAACGACAGCCACCGCATGGAGCAGCGCCGAAACCGGCGTCGGTGCGACCATCGCATTGGGCAGCCAGAAGTGGAACGGCATTAGGGCTGCCTTACCAACCCCAAACGCAAACAGAAGCAGCAAGGCGCTCGCGACAACCGGCGTCAAACCCTCTGCCTGCTGCAGCAAACCGCCAGGAACAAAATCCAGGCTTCCGGCCAACGCACCCGTCCAGATGATCGCAACCAGCAGGAAGCCAATCGAGGTCCCGAGCAGTGTCATCAAATAGATGCGGGCCCCGCGCTGAGCATTGGCGTCACCCTTGTGCGCCACCAATGGATAAGTCGACAGGGTCAGGATCTCATAGAAGACAAACAGTGTGAAAAGGTTGGCAGACAACGCAACGCCCATGGCGCCGAACAATGCGACGGCGAAGCACATATAGAAGCGGGTCTGATTGCGTTCGCGATTGCCGCGCATATAGCCGATCGAGTAGAAGCTGTTGACGATCCACAATCCACTGGCCACCAGGGCGAACAAGGCTCCGAGCGGCTCTGCCTTGAAGGCGAACTCAAGCCCAGGAACCGCTTCGCCGAGGCTCAGCTCTGCTGGCGATCCCGCAGAGACATGTCCGGCAATAATGATCGCGATGACGAAGAGGGCGGCTGCGCCTAGCAAAGTGATGCCTTCGCGCAAATCCGGCACACGTCCAGCGAGCCAGATTCCGGCGCAGATCAGAAGCGGCAATATCAGAGCCGCTGCGATGGCCATTTCACCACTCATGACACATCTCCGATAAACAGGGATCCCGCAGCGTCTTCCGCAAGCCCGGCGACAAACCCACCCTGCACACCGACCCAGATATTCGCAATCGCGAGGATCCAGAGTGGGATAAGGATAAGCAAGGGAGCTTCTTTACGGCGCTTGTTCGGATTGCTTGGCGCGCGAAAGAATACGGCTTCAAGAATGCGGCCCATGTAAACGACGGCGAGCAAGCTGGAGAACATGACGACGGCAACTGCCCACCACCAGCCATGCTCAAACAGCGCATTGACCAGTGCGAACTTGGATTGGAACCCAGCCGTCAGCGGCACCCCGATCAGCGACACGGCGCCGATGGCGAAGGCCGTCATCGTCCACGGCGCAGACCGGCCGAGGCCTTTCAGGTCATTCAGGGTGGTCCCCTGATAAGACAACACTATACCCGCGAGCGCCATGAACAGCGTGCCCTTGATCAGCGCATGATTGACCAGATGGAACATGCCTGCAGAGACCCCCAGGGTCGTCCCAATCGAAATTCCCAGTAGCATGTACCCCACCTGCGCTACCGACGAATAAGCCAGCGTGCGGCGAACATCTGTCTGGAACACTGCCTGGAAGGAACAGGCGATCATCGCTGCGATACCCATTGGCATCAAGATCCAAATCAGGGTCGAGCCCTCGAACGCAAACTCCAGTCCAAAGACTGTGAACAGGAAGCGGACCAACGCATAGATCGCCACTTTGGTCGCTGTCGCGGCGAGGAACATCGTGACAAAGCTTGGACTGTAAGCATACGCATTCGGAAGCCATTGATGCAGCGGGAACATAGCGGCCTTGATGCCAAGCCCGACAAAGATAAACGCATAGCCAGCCAGCACGGCCTTGTTGCCCTGCATTTCTTGCAGGCGCACCGCGAGCTCTGCCATGTTGAGCGTGCCGGTGGCCGCATACAGGAACCCGACGCCAACCACGAAGAAGGAGGCCCCGATCGTTCCCATGAGCAAATAGTTTGCCGCCGCCGGAAGCGCGCGTCGATCACGCGTCGCACCGAGCGCAACCAGCACGTAGGTGGCAATCGAACTGATCTCGAGAAACACGAACAGGTTAAAGGCGTCGCCGGTCGATGCCACGCCGCAGAGGCCGGTAAAGCAGACCAGATAGGCCGCATAGAACATGGCGCGCTTCGCGTCTCGCACTTCTGCAACCACGCTTGGCCAACTGAAGATCGCAGCGAGGAACCCGATCGTACTTACCAGAAGCAAGACCATCGCGTTGAGCGAGTCGATGCGAAATTCGATCCCGGCATCCGGCGCCCATCCGCCCATCGCATAAGAGAGCACTCCGCCGCCATCGACAGACCGCACTTGCGTCAGGAGCACCATCGCCATGACCAGCGACATGCCGGTCGCGAGGATGGACAGAATCCAGGCCAATCGCCCGTTCGGCATGAACGCCGCGATCGGCGCCAAAAGCATCGGCGCAACAACAAGCAGCGCGGGCGCATGCGCCGCGATATCCGCTGGCACGAGGGAAGAAATAAACTCGATCATGCCGCCCCTGCCCTGCTTTCTTCCGCCTCAGACGCAGCTTCAGAGATCGCGACCTCCAGATCCATTTCCCGAATTTCGTCGGTCTCGACGGTTCCATAGGCTTCACGAATGCGAACAATGATCGCCAGCCCAACAGCCAGCGTTGCAACGCCGACCACAATCGCGGTTAGCATCAAAACGTGCGGCAATGGATTGGAGTAGACATTTTCTAGCCCCTCACCGCCATATCCGTGCCCGGCGTCATAAGCACCGTGGGCAGCATCCACGCCATGATCAGCGGCTTCTGCACCATGATCGCCTGCCTTGTCGTGGCTTTTGTTCTTGCCGTAATCCTTGCCGAACAGGATTGGCGCAGTGCCACCATCAATACGCGATAGTGAGACGTAAAATAGAATGATTGAAGTTTGGAAGAGGCCAAGACCAATCAGGCGTTTGATCAGGTTTGTCGCGGCAAAAGAGATGTACAGGCCAATCATCATCAATCCGATGATCGCCCAGTAATTTCCGCGTTCGAGAATGAATTCCAGCATCCCTACCAGTCCTCATCTCGGATTTCGCTGACGCGGCCAGCGAAAGCATAGAAGATCGAAACCATGGATCCGGCGACAGCGAATAAGACGCCAATCTCGATCACGATAATGCCGACTTGCTGGCCATTGTGCCCGCCTGGAGGTTCGCGGAATAGCGCGTCGTAGTCCAGGAAATTGCCGCCCATGGCCAGCGCCCAGATGCCCACTCCAACATAGATGATGAAACCAAGCCCAGCGATAAACCTCGCAAAACCAGGCGTAATCGCGCGCATGGCAGGGGCAATTCCAAAAATGAGTGAATACAAGATGACGGTGACCGCAAGAATGACGCCGGCTTGGAAGCCGCCACCCGGGCTGTATTCACCGTGGAAGTGAACGTAGAAGCCGTACAGGGCGATGATCGGGATCAGCACCTTGGCTACGACACGGAGAATGACGTGATGGTCGCCCTTCATGACGCGTCCTCATCATTCTTGTTTGAGCTTTCGCGGTCTTCGCGGCGAACGGTTGCGCCCATCGAACGCTCGCCAAACCCGAGCAGCAGCGTGACAGCAAGTCCGGCAGCAAACACCACGCCAACCTCTCCCAAAGTATCGAACCCCCGATAGCTTGCGAGCACGGCGGTCACGACGTTAGGGATCGCAATCTCAGGATAGGTCCGCTCCAGGAACTCGACCCCCACGCCAGTGTTTGCAGGCGACGTTGCGTCGCCAAAACCCGGCAGGTCAATCGTCGCATAAATCAGCACAGCCCCGGTCGCGATGACGACCAGCAGAGGCACGATCTGTGTCGCGCCCTTCTCGGCCTTGGCGGTGCGCGACGTGAGCACCATCGCGCCGAGGAATAGCGCGGTTGAAATTCCAGCCCCGACGGCTGCTTCAGTGAAAGCCACGTCAACGGCGTCGAGTGCCACAAACCAGGTCGCTGAAACCAAAGAGTAAATTCCTGACAGCATGACAATCGCAAACAGGCTTCGCAGCCGCGCAATAGCGATCGCCACCACAAACAGAATGGTCAGCAAGGTGATGTTCAGAAGATCAATGGCGAGGTTGGCGCCTTCGAATCCGGTCATTCGCGGCCTCCTTCATCTTCACCCAAGCGGCCAATCATTGGCTGCAGACCCGCCGTGTGCGCCGCATTGGCAAGCGCGTGCGAGGAGGTCGGGCCTGTCAGGAACAGGAACAACCAGACCACGGCCAGTTTGACGATGACAGCCAGGCTTGGAGCGAGGAATGCCATGCCGACAATTGCCAGCGTCGCCGCCGCGGTGTCGGTCACACTCGCTGCGTGCAGCCGCGTGTAGAAATCGGGAAAGCGCAGCACGCCAACCGTTCCGATGACTGCCAGGATCGCGCCGGCCAAAAGCAGCGCTGAGCCAAGCGCCGGTCGAAACGCATTCCAGAACTCGATGATCTCGGTCATTGCGGCCCTCCTCGACCCCGCCGAGTCAGTGAGACCTGGAAAGACCGATAGCGGAAGAATTTCAGAATCGCGATCGTCGAAACAAAGTTTATCAGCGCATAAAGTATAGAAATATCAAGGAAGTCTGGCCGACCCGTGAGAAATCCGATGACCCCAAGTAGCAGGATAATTTTCGTCCCCAACGAGTTCACAGCCAGCACGCGGTCGTACAGGGTCGGTCCACTCAACGCCCGGATGAGCATCAAGGCAATAGCAATGACGAGGGCAATCGCGGCAGCACCAATCATGGTTTGCGCCTCCCATCGGAAGCTTCGCGGGCGCGGCGGTCCATTTCGTCGAACGCGCCAGGTCCAGCCTCTTCTTCATAGAGGGCGTGAACGAGGATTTTGTTGCCTTCGACTTCAACGCTCACGGTACCGGGCGTGAGGGTAATCGAATTGGCAAATACAGTGCGCGCGAGGTCGCTTTCACATCCGGTTTTGACCTTCACCAACGCCGGATTGATGTCGAGCGTGGAGCGCAGGCAGGCTTTGATCACGACCCAGTTGGCTTTGAAAATCTCGACCATCAGCCAGACCCAATAGGCCATCAACTGAAACAGTCTTGCGTATGGCGAGCCTTCTCGATCGAGAATGTCAAAGCGAAAAGCCAGAACCGCTGAAAGGAAAATTGAAACCGCGCCGAGCGATGCGATGACCGGCTTGAGGGAATAATCCCAGGACAAACCAAGCCACAGCGCGACCAGAACAGCGATCAATCCTAGAAAATAGCCCACGCGCCCAGTCGCTCCGGTTTCGAACATCTTGCTCAAACCAGAGTTAGAACCGGATTCAGGGTTTGACCACCCTAAACCGACCACTCAGGTGCGAAAATTTCAGCTAATTGCCAAATACGAGGCTGGCGGTTCGACGCGCAGCCGAGAAGGCCGTTTCATCATTCGCATGGGCCGCCTCGTCGCTTGCGGGCTGACCCTGAGCGGGCGAGTAAGACGACGAAAGAGACCAATTCCAGTACCGCAACGTCGTCTGCGCTTTGGCGACGCTCAGAAGATCATAGGTCTCCATCAGATGCGCGTAGAGCATGTGCGGCTCCCCGTCATCTCCCTCTAGGGGGCGTTTGAGAGAAATCCAAAGATTTTGGAGGGACGGCTTTTTGAGTCCGGTGGCTTTGCACAGAACCGCAATACCTTCGCCGCCTGTATCGCTCAGAATTTTCGCGCTGGTAACCGGCTTGATCCCGGCTAGATAACCAATCTCCTCGACCATTTCCGGCGTCATGCCGAGAGCCGCTGCGGATTCGATCGCCGCTTCCAGGCTATCAAATTCGCTTCGATCAATCGCTTGTCGATTGCGCTGACGTCGTTCAATCAGCTGTAAGGTCTTGCGCGCGACCGGGTCCGACCACCCTTCTTTGGCGGCGATCGCAAACACATCCGCGCACATGCCAACCATTTCAGCACGGTCAGCTGCATGGCGCTGCAAGATGGTGCGGCGCGTATCGCGATTAGACCACCAGAACATCGCCATGGCCTGGGCAGGTTTGAGTTCGAGCCTGGTGATCAAGAGGCTGCTCAGACCCCCCTCCTTTCGCGACCGCTCAACGAGAATATCGATCGCGGTCTCTGAAAGCTCTGCGCCTTTATTCTGCACGAGCGCCTTCACGACGCTGAGTTCACTGCGTCTCGCAAGTTGGTCGCAAACCGTTGTTGGAACGCGTTTACGCTTGGCTATGAGCATTCGATGGTCCGAGGTAACCTGATCGACAATCTCCAGAAGATCGGAACTGTCGAATGACGGACTGTCCTCCAGTAGTGGACGTGCAATATCGATGTTGCATTGTCCCAGATATCTGAGCAAGCGACGCGGGGCATCGCTCAGGGTCGCAATGCGTTTGGCGCAGAGCAGCCGGTCAGAATCGGTCGCGTGAAACAGCATATCCAGCAGGATGTCTCCTCCCATGGACCGGTCCTGCGGCGCCACCTGCGACGCCGGCATCGCAATAAAATCAATCAAACGACGCAACAGTGTGCGCCGCGCCAGCCCGCCCTCGGCCGCGTGATCTTCTAATGAAACTGGGTCGCTCATGCGCTCTCGCCGAAACTAAACTCAGCGAAAGTGGCCGAAAACCGTTAATATTCTAATGAGAATTGAGTCAGCGTTTTCGGGGGTGAATAACGAATAAGAGCATGCTTGCCGCCAACATTGCGATGGCCAGCGCAAACAATTGCCCACCATCGGTCCCGGCTCCTGCCGCGAGCGAGGTTGGCACCTCACGCCCAAGAATTTCCGGCATCATATGAAAGGCAACGGCGCCCGCAAGCACCAGGAACGACAGACCTGCGCCGGTCCGACGTGTCATTGGCAGCAGCAACAGCAGCGCCGCCAACAATTCTGCAATCGCCACAACGACGCGCCCCGTCGGTTCGAACAATGGAATCTGCGTATTTGCTGCAATCGTCGCAAAGACAATGTTCTGTCCCGGAGGATCAAAAAGCTTCACTGAACCTTCCGGCGGATTAGGCAACGGATGAATGGTTGCCTGCAGAAACATGAAAATCAGAAAAAGAGCCAGCCCCCAACTTCCCACAAGACGCATGGCTCGCATAATGGTGTCTCCTCACGGCACTAAGGAGACAGGCCTAGCATGGTGATGTGGCAGCTCCAAGACACAGCTGTTAAGACTCCGGACATTTCCTGTTGCGCGATCGCAAATCGCACGACAGTTTGCAGGGCTGGGAATTAGGGCAAACGAGTTATGAGCGACACGCCGGAACCGGCTGAAAATCTGGAAGACCCGGATATTCTGGAGGAAGCCCGTTCACCATTGAGCGGCATGGGTTCTGCGATGAGCGCAGGGGCCTCCCTGCTGGAAACGGCTCAATCCATGATGGCGCGAAAAGCGCGCCGCGGCGTCAAAGTTGAGCTGCCTGCGTATCTGTCCGTCCAAGCCACCTGGTTCGTCGCCTTCGGTCTTCAGATGGTCTTGTTTCCATATCTCATCACCAACAAACTGGGACTGGGGGGAACCGAACTTGGATTCGCGAACCTCGCGCTTTCCGGCCCGTCCGTGATCTTCCTGTTGCTCGGCGGGGTTGTGGCGGAACGCGCCTCTGGCAAGCCCCTCTTGATGATCCTGCATTTGTTCGCAGCCGTGCCAGCCTTCGGATTGGCGTTCGCGCTGGCGACCGATAATCTGACTTATCCCTACATGATTGCCTACGGCCTAGCGCTCGGCACCGTCGGGGCGTTCATGATGCCGGCACGGGACTCGATCCTGAACGAAGTGGTGGAGCGCCGCGGCCGCGTTGGATCGGGCGTCACCCTGCAGCAGGGCGTCGCATTCGCCACGCTCGCCCAGTTTGCAGCCCAGATTACCGGCCTGATCCTTGGCGGGTATGCCGACAAGATGACCAAGATGCCGGACTGGCTTGGCGGGTTCGGAGTCGGACCAATCGACAGCTGGTTCCTGATGGCGCTGCAAGGGATGGTGGTGGCCACCGGGGCTTTGCTTGCCTTCTTCCTGGCCAAAGGGCGCAAAGTAAAAACAGGCCGATCCGGTTTCGGCGCCGCATTTGGCGATATCGGTGAGGGTTTCAAAGTCGTTGCAGCCGAACCCAAACTGTGGGCCATGACGGTGCTGATGTTTGGCGTCGGAATTTTTGTGATTGGTGCGTTTCTTGTCGTGCTGCCGATCATCAACCGAGATGTGTATGGCCTGTCAGGAGACGGTATCCGCGACATGTTCGTGACATTCTGGCTTGGCGCGTTTGTGTCTTCAGTCGCGCTCTCGCTGTTCAAGAATATCAAGCGCCAAGGACGATTGCTGCTGGTCGCACAGCTTCTCGGGTCGCTCGCCATCCTGCCAATGATGACGAAGATTCCGCATGAGGCCTTTCTGCTGATTGTCTTTATCTGGGGGCTATCTGCCGGCGTCTCGATCGCCATGAGTCGCTCGATCGTTCAGGACGCGGCACCGAAGGACCAGTTGGCGCGCGTTCTATCCATCTATCAACTCGGTTTCATGGCCGGGGCGCCTTTCGGCGCGGCCTTTATGGGTTGGATGGTCGATGCCTTCGGACCGTACAAAATTGCGATCGTACCTGCCGCCGGCATGACGGTACTCATCCTATGGATGGCGCTAAGAACGCCGATCTGGAATCTCAAGAACGAAGCGTTCAAACCGAAATCATGAGTTCCAGATAGCAATCTGACAAAGCTCACGCGGGCATGGAAGGAACGGTTATGAAACGTCTAGGCATCGGAGCGGGGATATTCGTAGCGATCCTCGCGGTGATTTGGCTGATGATCGGATCGGATTGGCGCCGCCTCATCCTCGCTGCACCGTCGGATGCGAATGTCCTGTTCTGGACCCAGAACCAACGCGATGCAGGCTTCCGCATGCTCGACCGCGTCTCCTTCCTCATCGATGCCCGCGACATTCACGCCTCAGACACGTTGAAAGAGCTACCTGAAGGCTCACCGTTGTCGCTAGACCTCGACCTTGATGCTTATCTGCAAGATAATCGTCATTCCGCCATTGTGGTCCTGCATGACGGCAAGATCCGTCTCGAATCCTATGGCCTGGGCTTCAAGGAGACAGGCCGCTGGACGAGCTTTTCGGTTGCGAAATCTCTGACGTCTACTTTGGTCGGCGCGGCTATCATCGATGGACACATTGAAAGCCTCGCAGACCCAGTCTCAAAATACATCCCAGATCTTGCCGGATCGGCGTATGATGATGTGACCGTTGAGCAGCTCCTCACCATGTCCTCCGGTGTGAGATGGATCGAGGACTATGACGATCCATCTTCCGACGTGGCCTTGTTCAACGATCATGTTTCAGAAGACGGGTCATCCAATCTGGTCTCGTACATGAAGGCGCTGCCGCGCGCTCATCCGCCCGGCACAGTCTGGAACTATTCAACAGGCGAGACGAACCTCATCGGTATCCTGGTCAGTGAAGCCACCGGCGAGACGCTGTCTGACTATCTGTCCGAAAAGATCTGGGGGCCCTATGGCATGGAACAGGACGCAACCTGGCTGCTGAACGATGATGGGACCGAGATCAGCGGCTGTTGCATTCAGGCGACAACGCGCGACTTCGCCCGATTTGGTCAATTCATGCTGGAGGGCGCGGCGGTTGATGGCCAATCCCTGGTCCCAGGTGGCTGGCTCGACCGCGCGACAACCAAGCAGATAGGAATTGGCGTGCCAGGTCAGGGCTATGGGTTTCAATGGTGGACATATGATGATGGCGCATACGCCGCGGATGGAATTTTCGGGCAAGGCATCTTCATCGACCCAACCCGCAATCTGGTCATCGCCACCAATAGTAGCTGGTCGAGCGCCATGGGCGACGTTGATCGCTCACACGCGAAGAGGGAGGAGTTCTTCCAAGCTGTACAGGCCGCGGTCGACGCGGAGGGCTGAGGCGCAAAGTGGAATAAGTCCTATTTCAACGAGCCGGCTTCATCTTAGCGGTTCGCTCTTTATGTAAGCTCCAGACAGGAGCTCTCTATGAAACATTTTGGCGACATCGCGTTTACGCCTCAAGTCAAAGCGGAACAGAAGGCCCGAGGCTCACTTGGTCTTTATGATGGAATGCTCTCGCGCCCGGTTCCAGATGGATTGTCTGAGCGCGAGGCGACATTCATCTCCCTACGCGACAGTTTCTATATGGCCACGGTTTCGGAAGACGGTTGGCCTTACATTCAGCACCGCGGTGGACCACGCGGCTTCTTGAAGGTTCTCTCTCCCACTCGACTGGGATTCGCCGACTATCGCGGCAATCGGCAATACGTCTCAGTCGGTAATCTGCACAATGAAAAACGCGTATCATTGTTTCTGATGGATTACCCTAATCGCGCACGTCTGAAACTGCTGGGCCGCGCTTCGGTGAAAGAAGCTGGCGACGATCCGGACCTTGCCCGCCAGTTGGATATCGATGGTCAGGGCAAAGTTGAACGCCTCTTCTCGATCGATGTGGAGGCGTTCGATTGGAATTGCCCGCAATTCATCTCACCGCGCTTCACCGAGGACGAACTCGCGTCGAGCCTTGCTCCGTTGGTGGATGAGCTACAGACTCTGCGCCAGGAAAACGCATTCCTCAAGCAAGAACTTGGTCGCTAAACAGGCTGCACTTTTCTGAAAAAAATCTCTTGCTCGACTGTTGACGCCGCAGACCTGCAGCCCTACCTGCACGCCATCGTTAGCACTCTAAAGGTGCGAGTGCTAATACTGGTATCTTGCTAACGAAACAAACAATTGAAACTGACGAACAAGAGGGTTTCCCATGAAGTTCCGTCCACTTGGCGACCGTGTACTGGTCCGCCGCGTTGAAGAAGCCACCAAAACCGCTGGTGGCATTATTATTCCTGACTCCGCTACCGAAAAGCCACAAGAAGGCGAAGTCCTTGCTGTCGGCAATGGCGCGATTGGCGATGACAATGAGCGCGTCGCGCTCGACGTTAAGCCAGGCGACAAAATCCTGTTCGGCAAATGGGGTGGCACCGAGGTCAAGATCGACGGTGAAGACCTGCTGATCATGAAAGAAAGCGACATTATGGGCGTGATCGAAGGCTAAGCCTCGACTGCTCATCGCTTCTCAATATCAATTCTAGAATGAAGGCTTCCCAACTATGGCTGCCAAAATTGTAAAATTCGGGTCTGACGCCCGCCAGAAAATGCTTCAGGGCGTTGATACGCTTGCTGACGCGGTAAAAGTCACGCTCGGCCCTAAAGGTCGTAACGTTGTTATCGAAAAATCTTTCGGCGCCCCGCGCACCACGAAAGATGGTGTAACTGTCGCTAAAGAGATCGAGCTCGAAGACAAGTTCGAGAATATGGGCGCACAGATGCTCCGCGAAGTTGCTTCTAAAGCCAACGATGTTGCCGGCGACGGCACAACCACTGCAACGGTTCTCGCTCAAGCGATTGTTCGCGAAGGCATGAAGCGCGTTGCTGCTGGCATGAACCCAATGGATCTGAAGCGCGGCATCGACAAAGCGGCGGCCGAAGTTGTTTCTGATCTCGCCCACCACTCACGTAAAGTGAAAGACAATAGCGAGATTGCTAAAGTCGGTGCGATCTCCGCAAACGGAGATGACGAAATTGGCGACATGATTGCGAAAGCAATGGAAAAAGTCGGCAATGAAGGCGTTATCACTGTCGAAGAAGCCAAGTCTCTCGAAACTGAGCTCGACGTGGTTGAGGGTATGCAGTTCGACCGCGGTTATCTGTCTCCTTACTTCGTCACCAATGCTGACAAGATGACGGCAGAACTCGAAGACCCATACATCCTGCTTCACGAAAGCAAGCTTTCTTCTCTGCAAGCTATGCTGCCAATCCTCGAAGCAGTTGTTCAGTCTCAGCGTCCGCTGCTGATCATTGCCGAAGACGTTGACGGTGAAGCGCTAGCAACTCTGGTTGTGAACAAGCTGCGCGGCGGTCTGAAAATCGCTGCGGTTAAAGCTCCTGGCTTTGGCGATCGTCGTAAAGCCATGCTGCAGGATATCGCTGTCCTGACCGGCGGTGACGTGATCTCTGAAGATCTCGGCATCAAGCTGGAGAATGTAACGCTAGATATGCTCGGCACAGCCAAGCGCGTGAACATCTCCAAAGACGACACAACTGTCGTTGACGGTGCTGGCACGAAGAAAGCAATCGAAGCGCGCGTCGGCCAGATCCGTAAGCAAATCGAAGACACCTCTTCTGATTATGACCGTGAGAAGCTGCAAGAGCGCCTCGCGAAACTTGCTGGCGGCGTGGCCGTGATCAAAGTTGGCGGTGCCACTGAAATCGAAGTGAAAGAGCGTAAAGATCGTGTCGATGACGCGCTGAACGCGACCCGCGCTGCGGTTGAAGAAGGCATTGTTGCAGGCGGCGGAACCGCACTCCTGTCAGCGGCTACGAACATCGATGTCGAAGGCGAGAACGATGACGAGCAAGCCGGTGTGGACATTGTCCGCAAGGCGCTTGAAGCACCAGTTCGCCAAATTGCTGAAAACGCTGGCGTAGAAGGGTCTGTCGTTGTCGACACGATCCGTCGCGGCAAAGGCAAAGGCTTCGGCTTCAATGCGCAAACCGAAGAGTATGGCAACCTGATCGAAATGGGCGTTATCGACCCAGCCAAGGTTGTTCGCTCTGCACTGCAAAACGCAGCCTCTGTGGCCGGTCTGCTGATCACCACTGAAGCAGGTATCGCTGAAGCACCAAAAGCCGACGCGCCTGCAATGCCAGGCGGCGGCGGTATGCCAGACATGGGCGGTATGGGCTTCTAGCCCAAGCCGCTTCAAGCGATATCGAGGACGCCGCAAATGCGGCTCCCCGGAAACATGAAAGGGCGGCTCTCACCGAGCCGCCCTTTTTCTTTTGGTCTTCTAGTTTGATCGACTAGGCGGAAATCAATTGTTCCCGCACTTCTCGCTTGAGGAATTTACCGCTGGCATTGCGCGGGAAGGGATCAGGGCAAATCCAGGCATGGGTTGGGATCTTGAATTTCGCCAGACGCCCGGCGCAATGCGTCTGCAGGTCTTCAACTGAGAGAGTCTCGCCAGGCTTCAAGTAGACAGCTGCTCCGACTTCCTCGCCAAGCCGTTCATCCGGCACGCCGAAGACACAGCACTCTGCCACTGCGGGGTGATGATAGATCGCCGCCTCGACCTCAACGCAGTAAATGTTCTCACCGCCGCGGAGCACCATGTCCTTCTTGCGGTCCACCAGGTAGATAAAGTCATGCTCATCGAGCCGGGCAATATCCCCGGTGTGCAACCAGCCATCGGTGATCGACTCGGCGGTCGCTTCAGGGCGATTGATATATCCCTTGATCACAGACGACCCGCGAACCCAAAGCTCGCCCAGCTCACCAACCGGGACTTCATTGCCGGCATCATCTACGCATTTGACTTCGAAATTTGGCATGGCCGGTCCGGCAGAGTCGGGCTTGTCGACGAAAAAGTCGCCGGCAACGGAGGTTATGATCCCGCAGGTCTCGGTCATGCCGTAGCCGGTTCCAGGACGTGCGGTCTCGATCCGATCATCGATCTTCTGCACCTGATCAGGCGGCACCTGTGCGCCGCCACATGAAATCGCGAGCAGGCTCGATGTATCGGTCTTGTCGAAGTCAGGGTGATTGATCAGCTCGCGCCCCATAACCGGGACGCCGCCCGCTGAAGTGACTCGCTCGCGTTCGATCAAGCGCAGCGCCTCGCCAGCATCCCAGCGATACATCAGGACAATCGTGCCGCCCACCGCTGTGACGCGATAAGCGCCGCAATTATTGGCAGTGACGTGAAACAGTGGCGTCGTGATCAGCGAGACCGGGACTGGCATGGTCGCGGGCGGCTCCACACCCGTCGCGGCCTGCACCGCGAGCATTGATGAGGCCGCGGCATACTGCATATTCAGCAAGTTCGCGACGCAGCCACGATGGGTGAGCTGGGCGCCTTTCGGGAACCCCGTTGTTCCGGACGTATAGAAGATGCAGGCATCGCTATCGGGATCAATCTTGACGTCCGGCATGCTCCGATCGGAGCCTATGATGTCAGCCCAATCCAGCACGCCCTCATACGTATCGTCGGATCGGACAGCAATCAGGCCGGGCTGCATTTCGATTTCCGGGTTACCGATGATGCGCGCTAAGCGCTCCGCATCTGCAAAGATGAGTTTTGGCGCCGCATCATTGATCCCGTAAGCCATTTCCGGCTTCGTCCACCACGCATTCATGCCAACGACAGCAACGCCGATCGACGTGCACGCCCAATAGATCAGCATCCATTCCGGATAGTTGCGCATGGCAACCGCCACGCGGTCTCCAGGACGAACGCCTTGCTCGGAGAGCCACCCCGCAACGCTGCTGACCTGCCGATGGGATTCACGATAGCTGATCCGCTCCTGCTCGTAGACCAGATAGGTTCTCTCGGCGAACTGAGCCGTTGAGAGCCAGATGTCACGAATGCTGTTGGGGCTGTTCTTGAAGTCTCGAATTTTGTTGCCGAGAATTTCGGTTTCGATGATCTCAAAATCACCGCCTGGGCCAGTTAGTTTATCGCGCGCCGCCGCGAGTTCCTCGTAATACATGTCCTACCCCGATCTGCTTTTTGATAAGACATACGGGGTTGGCGCCGAGGCGGAAGACATCACGTAGAGGTAGAGCGCGTGGAATACCGTCCAGGTTCGCCGAGCTTCTCGGCATGATCCGACGAAAAAAGGGCGGCCTCTGCGAAAGCCGCCCTTTGAAAGACTGGGTATAATTCTGACCTTCATTGGAGAGTTCCGGGAGGAAACGGAAAGAAGGCCTACCCGGTCAGATTAAAGACCCGTAGGATACAACCTGTCTGTGCCCCGCGTCACATAAGCCATCAGAGTCGGATCGCTTTTTATGAATGCCGCCAACGGTTTGGTCACGGGTGTCACGATCGATGCGCGCAGGATTGGAACAACGCTATAGTCCGCGGCCGTCGGGTTTTCGCCAAACAAAAACGGCTTGTCGCTGAGAATTTCCCGGATTGCGATAACGTCCCTGCGAACACGGTCAAACCGCTCCTCGGGGCTATGTCGACCAATCCCCTGTCCATCAAGTTGCGCCAGAGCCTGTTTGCGAACCTGGCGCGTTACGAAACCGCGGATGATGACGGGAATGTCGGAAAAGAAAGCGCGGCGGACATGTTCCCAATTGTCATCCTCGCCCCAACGATCCGCGACGATAGCGAAGTAAACATGCTCTTCCACCATGCGGATGATAGCACGTGATATCCCGCGCTGGCGCTCGGTGAGGCCTTCATCAAAGTCCAGATCGGCCGCGGTTTCGATGAAGGATCGGATTTGCTCGCTGTCGGGAATCTGCTGGGCATCGACTTCTATGAATGGGAGCTTCTGTTTCGGGGCGCCGCGCGGGTCGCCGGTCTCGATGATTTCGTAAGGCAATCCAGCCGCGTGCAGCATGCATATCGACTTCATACAAAACGGGCTGGCGGTCGGTTCTTCGAATGAAGCGGGATAAACGGTGAGCTTGATCATCAGGGAGGTCCTTGCTGTTGACAGTCCGCTAGCACGCTGCTCCTGTCATTTTTTGTCAGCAATGTTTGCTAAGGTTTCCGCATGGCCAAAAGTGACCGCCTTCTGCAAATGATGCAGTGCCTTCGCACGTTTGCGCCACCGGTGAAGGCGCAGGCACTCAGCGATGAGTTGGGCGTTTCACTGCGCACGATCTACCGCGACATCGACATGCTGCGCCGCTCTGGCGCCCTCATCGATGGCGAGGCGGGATACGGGTACACACTTCAAGAAGACCCTGCCCTGCCACCCATGATGTTCAGTCGGGACGAGATGGAATCGCTCGTCCTCGGCTTGCGCGAAGTGGTTCAGGTTGCTGATCCAGTCCTCGCCAAAGCGGCCGAGAACGCCCTGTCCAAACTCAAAGCATCCCTACCGGAGCGCATGCGGTCTGAGTTCGAGCATGCTGTTCTGTATGCCAAGCGTTTCCACTGCCGCCCTGAAATCTCCATTGATATCGCCGCCTTCCGCCAGGCCACACGGAATGAACAAGTGGTCGAAATCAACTATGTGGACGCCGAAGACATGCCGACCGTGCGCGCCATTCAGCCGCTCGCAATCGTGTTCTTCGACCGTTCGCTCGTGGCTCTTGCCTGGTGTGAGCTGCGCAAAGATTACCGGTCGTTCCGCATTGATCGCATCCGCCATATGATCGTCACCAATCGCTCGTTCAGACCAAGACGGGTCGCGATGTTGCGCGAATATCTTGATCGCCTGGAACGTTCAGATCCGGAACCCTGAACCGCCTCGCAGCGTGAGCGAAACTGTTCACATCGATTGGGCCGAATGGTCTCTTGCATTTGCAACTCTCCCTGCGTAACGAAGGCCCATGAGCAAAGTCTATGATAGCGCGGCCGCTGCGCTCGATGGGGTCCTGTTTGACGGCATGGTGATTGCCGCTGGCGGGTTTGGCCTGTGCGGCATTCCGGAACTATCCATCCAAGCCATACGCGACGCAGGCACGAAGGATCTTACGATCTATTCTAACAATGCCGGCGTTGATGATTTCGGGCTCGGCCTGCTACTGCAAACCAAGCAGATCAAGAAGATGTGCTCGTCCTATGTCGGCGAGAACGATCTCTTCATGCAGCAATATCTCTCTGGCGAGTTGGAGCTGGAGTTTAACCCGCAAGGCACGCTGGCGGAACGCATGCGCGCCGGCGGCGCTGGCATACCCGGTTTCTATACCAAAACCGGCGTCGGAACGGTGATCGCTGAAGGCAAGGAAGTGAAGTCGTTCAACGGTGAGGACTACATCCTGGAAGAAGGCATCTTCGCCGACCTCGCCATCGTCAAAGCCTGGAAGGCCGACACGACGGGCAATGCAATCTTCCGCAAGACAGCGCGCAATTTCAATCAGCCCGCCGCCACCTGCGGCAAAGTCTGCGTCATGGAAGTTGAGGAAATCGTCGAGCCGGGAGAGCTTGATCCCGACGCGATCCACATTCCGGGCATCTATGTTCATCGCCTTGTTCAAGGCACGTTCGAAAAGCGGATCGAGCAACGCACAGTGAGGGAGCGCGCCTAATGCCCTGGGATAGAAACCAAATGGCGGCCCGCGCCGCGCAAGAGCTTGAAGACGGCATGTATGTCAATCTCGGCATTGGCATCCCGACCCTCGTCGCGAACCACATCCCTGATGGCATGACCGTGACGCTGCAATCTGAGAATGGCATGCTCGGCATGGGCCCGTTCCCATTTGATGGCGAGGAAGACGCAGACCTGATCAATGCTGGCAAGCAGACCATCACGGAACTGCCAAACACGGCTTACTTCGATAGCGCCACGAGCTTTGGCATGATCCGCGGTGGCAAGATTGCGATGGCGATCCTCGGCGCCATGGAAGTGGCGGAGAATGGCGACCTCGCCAACTGGATGATCCCGGGCAAACTCGTCAAAGGCATGGGCGGAGCGATGGACCTCGTCGCTGGCGTTGGCCGCGTTGTGGTCATCACTGATCACAACAATAAGCGCGGCGATGCCAAGCTCCTGAAGGAATGCACGCTGCCGCTCACTGGCAAGAATGTCGTCGACCGCATCATCACCGACCTCGGCGTCTTTGACGTGGTCCCCGGCGGCCTGAAAGTGGTCGAGCTTGCCCCCGACGTCACTTTAGACATGGTGCAAGAGCGTACCGAAGCTGCACTCGTCGCATGAAGGGGTTTGGGCCGACAACCTTCGGTGAATTGAACGCCGAAGAGTATGACGCCCTGCACGATCCCGGTACGACTGAAGCTTGCGTCGATCTGATCGCAGATCTCGCGGGAGATGGCGACGTGTTGGAACTCGCTATCGGCACCGGGCGGATCGCTTTGCCATTGGCAGAACGCGGCCTGAACATTTCCGGCTTCGACGCTTCGCCTGAGATGCTCAAAACCCTTGCGGGCAAGCCGGGTGGATCGAACATCGAAACCTGGGTCGCGGACATGGCGCGTTTCGACCTGGAGCGAAAATACGATTTTGCATTTCTGGTCTTCAACACGCTCTATAATATCACTGCCCAACACGATCAGGTGGCGTGCTTCCAGCAGGTCGCGAACCATTTACGCCCGGGCGGGCGCTTCCTGGTCGAGGCCTTCCTGCCCAATCGGGACAGCTTCGAGAACAATCAGGCGGTCCGGACCAAATATGTCAGCTTCGACAGCGTCTGGCTCGAGGCGGTTCAGCATGATCCGGTGGCGCAGACGCTGAACTATCAGCGCGTCCGCATTACCGAAAACGGCACTCAGCTGAAGCCGCTCCCCATGCGCTATGTCTGGCCAGCTGAACTTGACCTCATGGCCGAGATCTCTGGTTTGCGCCCGGTGGCCCACTGGGGCGGATGGCAAAAACAGGCGCTCTCCGCATCGAGCGACATGTATGTCATCGTATATGAAAAGCCCGAAACATAAACTTCCACGACAAATTGTTCCCCAACGGCACGGATTGAACCTGGCCATGAGTGGCCTATCCATTCTCGTGAAGTTGAGGAAGGAAATGTGCGATGCCTAAGGGTGCTATGCCTGTTCTTGTCGGGGTCGGCCAAGTAACCAGCCAATGGGACGGCACGTCCGGCGCAGCCGGCGCCCCTTCTCCGAAGTCTCTCTGCGTTGAGGCGAGCCAGATCGCGCTGAACGATGCAGGGATTAATGCGTCGGAAATCGATACACTGGCCGTCGTTCGCATCTTTGAAGACAGCGTCCCTGGCGACCGTCATCCGCATGGACACAACACCAATCTACCAGGAACCATCGCCCGCGATATCGGCGCCAAACCCGATCGCGCCATCTATGCAGCGGTTGGAGGGCAGAGCCCTCAGCAACTTGCCAATGAAATGGCGGCGCGCATTCACGCCGGAGAAATCGAGTGCGCCCTGGTCACTGGCTCGGAAGCCAACAAGGCGTCGAAAGCCGCGCGCAAGCACGGCGTAACGATAGACTGGTCTGACGGTGATGATCTCTCGATCGAAGACCGCGGCTTGGGCGAGATGTTGCTCTCGCGTCCTGAGATCAAGCACGGCATCATCGCGCCGGCCTATTTCTATGCTCTTTTCGAAAACGCCATGGCGGCTCGTGACGGCCAGACGCGGTCAGAGCGGCGGGCCGAAATGTCGAACCTATTCGCGAAATTCGCTGCTGTGGCCGCTAAAAATCCCCACTCGCAATTCGACACATCTAGTTTTGATGCGAGCTTTCTCGCGACACCAAGCAAAGCCAACTACCCCTTCGCAGACCCATTCCTGAAATGGCATATCGCGCAGGATGCGGTGAACCAGGCGGGCGCGTTCCTGATTATGTCAGAGGACAAAGCCGACGCGCTTGGGATCGCAAGCGATAAGCGGATCTACTTGCATGGAAGCGGTGAGGCTGGCGATGATTTCATTTCCGAACGCCCGGTGCTGGACGGTTCCTGGGCCATGAAAACAGCGATCAATCGCGCCCTCGATCAAGCTGGAACACAGGCGCAGGATCTTGGTGCCTTTGATCTCTATTCCTGTTTCCCATGCGCTGTGTTCAGCTCCATGGCGGTGCTCGGCATCGATCATAAAACGGAAACGCGGCCCCTCACGCTGACGGGCGGGCTGCCCTTTTTTGGCGGCCCGGGCAACAACTACTCGATGCATGGCCTTGTTTCGATGACCGCGTGGCTGCGCGAGCACCCGAAAGAGACCGGCCTCGTCCTCGCCAATGGCGGCTGGATGACCAAGGAAGCTGTCGGGGTCTGGTCCGCGACCCGGCCAGACGCGTTCACGCCCGTCGAAGCGATGGCTAAGCCCGATACGAAAGTGGCGCTCGCCGCGGAACCAGGCTCCGGAACAGTGGAAACCTATACCGTTACGTACGGCAAAGACGGCCCGATGAGCGGCATCATCTTTGGCCGGACAGAAGCGGGTGATCGCTTCATTGCCGCCGCCGCGCCAGACGCCATGCCGCGCCTAATGCAAGAAGAGAGCCCGGTCGGTCAGCGAGTACACGTCACGACAGAAGACGAGCGCAACACGTTCGTCTTTGCGTAGCCCATCTCGTCGCGTACGGGGTTGTCTTCGCGCCGAAGCCCGCGGACAGTCCCATTTACCGTAATCTCGCAGCCATGCCTGAGGAACAGAAAATGACCGAACCGAATCCCGCCTTGTTTGAACTCAGCATGTCTGAGGAAGCCAAACCACTCCTCGCCCGGGTGCTCAAACACCTGGAAGAAAACGTCGCCCCCTGGCGAGACGAGTTTGAAGCACTGAACGAGGAAAAAGAAGATCGTTGGTCCTGGCATCCGCGCCAGCTTGAACTCATGGAAGAGGCCAAAACCAAAGCGCGTGAAGCAGGTTTGTGGAATTTCTTTCTCCCGGACGCCGAAACCGGCGAAGGGCTGTCCAATCTCGACTACGCCTACATTGCTGCAGAACTCGGCAAGTACCCGATGGGTTCTGAAACGATGAACTGCAACGCGCCCGATACCGGCAATATGGAAGTGTTGGAACGCGTCGGAACCCCGGAGCAAAAAGAGAAGTGGCTCAAACCGCTGCTGAACGGAGAGATCCGCTCTGCCTATGCGATGACAGAGCCGAACGTTGCCTCCTCGGACGCCAAGAATATCAGCACGCGCGCCGTCCTCGACGGCGATGATTGGGTGATCAATGGCGAGAAGTTTTACATTTCGGGCGCTGGGAACCCGCGCTGTAAAATCATGATTGTGATGGTCAAAACCAGTCCGGATGCACCGACCCACAAGCAACAATCTCAAATCCTGGTTCCAATGGATACGCCAGGCGTGGAAATCCTCGGCGCGATGGAAGTGATGGGTGAAGATCACGCCCCTTATGGGCATATGCATCTGCGTTTCACCGATGTCCGCGTGCCGAAAGAGAACATCCTGCTTGGCGAAGGGCGGGGTTTTGAGATTTCCCAAGTTCGCCTCGGCCCTGGCCGTATCCACCATTGCATGCGCTCGATCGGAAAGGCCGAAAAGGCACTGGAAATGATGGTGCAACGCGCCGGCACTCGCACGGCGTTCGGTCAGAAAATTGCCAAGCTCGGCAAGAACCTCGAAGTCATCTCGCGCGCTCGGATCGAAATCAATGCGATGCGCCTCGCGGTATTGCAGGCGGCCAAGGCAATGGATGTTCTGGGCAACAAGGAAGCGCGGGTCTATGTTAGCGCCGTGAAAGCGATGGTACCGGAAAAGGTCTGCACCATTATTGATCAGGCCATGCAGATGCACGGCGCAGCGGGCATGTCGCAATGGTTCCCGCTGGCCGGTATGTATGCCGATATGCGCCATCTTCGCTATGCAGATGGCCCGGATGAAGTGCACCATATGGTTGTCGGTCGCGCCGAAATGCAAAAACACGAACTTTGGTAAGACGCAGCTAAGGTGTGGCATCTGCCTTCCCTCTGCGCATTGGCTCTGACAGACTGAGCGCTTGAGGAGACGCAAAGATGAAAATTGCAGCAGGATTGATCGGACTAGCCATGCTTGGGGCATGCGCCACGACACCGGAGCCATGCACACCGGAATGGGTCGAATGGAAAAGTGAGAAGATTCTGAAGCGATTTGCCTACGCCAATTATGGCGAAGTGAAACGTCTACGCGATTTCTCGGAGGACCTACGAGCCGACGATATCGGTCCGCTGACCGCTTTGCAAATTCCAGGAATGATTCAAGATTTCAAAGCATTAGCTGAAGATTTTGAAGCGGACGTCTTGCCGGCATTGAATGATGCAGTGGATCAATGCGGCAGCGTTCAAGCACTCGCCCCAGCGCTTACTGAGTTCCTTCGCGGCGAAGGTGTTGGTGAGGATGTACTCGAATGGGTTGAGCTTCTGACCGTCATCGCCGTGGATTCCTGATACCTCGGCTCTGGTCTTTCCAAATCATTGTCGCTAAACGAGCGCTCATGACAGCGCGCGACAAATCCGCATCGACCATCCCTGCCGCTAAAGATCGTCTTCGTGACCACGCGAAGCGCATCGAAACAGATCCGCGAACCAATTCTGTTTTCGCGTACGCGCAGGAACTATTCCAAGAATTGGAAAGTGGCTCGATCACGCTGAGCGATTTGCGCGAGACTGCTCTAGACGTCTATGGCGGCCGTGTACTCGCCCGCGCTGAGCGGTTCCGGCGCCAGCATGCTGATGTGCCGGAGGTGCGAAATCGAATCACGGCCTTGGCCGACGCAGGATGGGACAGCTTCAAGACGATGGTAGAGACGCCGTTAGGCGGCGTTGTATTCACGGCGCATCCGACCTTTGCAATGTCTCGCACCACGCGCGCTGCCTTCGCCGCGCACGTCTCGCAAGACTCTGGGACTAGCGCTCGCGCTTTGACTGAGAGCATCCAGGAAGATGGCCGGGCCTGGTCCGCATCCATCTCGCTGCTCGGCGAGCATGATGAGGTCCAGGATACGATCGCGCATGCCCAGACGGCGCTTTCGCTCTATGCCGATCAAGTGCTCTCGGTGGCGCAGAAAAGCTTCCCGGACACCTGGCGAACACTCAAGATCAGTGTGCCCACACTCGCAAGCTGGGTTGGATATGATCTCGACGGCCGGACCGATATTCACTGGTCGCAGTCATTTGCTTTGCGACTTCAGGAGAAGGCCGTTCAACTCGCGCGCTACGCTGAGGAACTGGCAACTCTGGCCAAGTTGGCCACAGGATCGACGGCAGACGGCCTCGACGAACTTACAAGCCAATTCGCGCGCGCAGCCGAACGCACCGCCGAGGAGGCGGGGATCTTCAGCGCTGATCTCACCGAAGCGGACAATCTCGTTGCAGCGGCAAATTCTCTGACGGCAGAGAACGCGGACCGGATTATCAATACTGCGCCCTTCGTGTCTCAATTGCAGAGCCTCGCAGCTGCTGAAAAAGACAATGATCTTGCCAAGGCTATCCTGGTCCTCGCGGCAAAGATGGACGCCCTCAAACTGGGTACCGCACGCATTCATCTGCGTCTCAACGCCGAACAAATCAGAACGGTCATCAGCCGCGATCTCGGTCTGGAGACCGAGAACCGGGACCTCGGTCGCAGCGCCCTGAACAAGCTTTCGACCCTCGCAGCGGTCAAAGACCCGCTGGACGTCAATTTTGCCGACCTGTTCCTCGAACAATCGACCGCGCGTCGGCAATTCATGATGTGCGCGCAATTCCTGAAACATATCGATGCGGACTCGACCATTCGGTTTCTGATTGCAGAAAGCGAAAACCCAGCGACCGTGATGGGCGCGCTCTATCTGGCGCGCCAATATGGGGTTGATCACCAGCTCGACATTTCACCGCTATTTGAAACGCCCGAGGCGCTGGAAACCGGTGGACGCTTCATCGCCCAACTTCTGCAAGAGCCGGAATACCTGTCCTATCTAAAAGGCCGCGGGTACCTGTCCGTCCAGCTTGGCTTCTCGGATGCGGGTCGGTTCATTGGCCAGGTCTCGGCGGACATGGCGATCGAGCGAATCCATAATCTGATAAGCCGCGCGGTCGCAGATGCTGACGCGGGCCTGTCTTTGCTGATTTTCAATACGCATGGCGAGTCGATGGGCCGCGGTGCCTGGCCGGGAAGTTTCGATCAACGCTTCGATCATCTGCTCAGCCACTGGACCCGTCAGCAATCGCGCGATCGCGGTGTGCCGCTGCACCATGAAGTCAGCTTCCAGGGTGGTGACGGCTATTTACACTTCGCGAATGATGAGCTGGCAACAGCAACCTACAATGCCTTTGCAGATCACCTTCTGTCCGATCCGAGCGACGCTGCGCAAGACCCTTTCTATGATCGCACTGACCTTGTCTGGGACTTCTACCGCGCTCTGCGACGGTGGCATGAGCGTCTCTTTGCAAACCCCGATTACGGCCACTTGCTGAATGATTTTGCGACGAATTTCCTGATCAAAGCGGGATCGCGGCAGCGACGCCGCAGCTCCGGTCCGGCTGGCCCGCGATCGCTGCGCGCCATCTCTCACAATGCGACGCTGCAACAGCTCGGCGTGCCTTTGAACACGGCGGCAGGAATTGGCTCTGCGCTCCGGCGCGAACGGGATCAGGTCAATGATCTGATCAAGGATTCCCCGCGCATGCGTGGTCTCATGCGATTGGCGTCCATGGCCCGATCAGCGACCAGCGTTCCAGTTTTGCGGGCTTATGCCAGCCTCTATGATCCGAGCTTCTGGGTTGCCCTCTCAACGGCGACGGAGGATGGCGACAAGGCCCTCTCCTATCGCCGGATCTATTACCTCCTGCAGGATCGCCAGACGCTCGCCTCGATCGAAAAAATCGCCAATATGCTGAGCATAGACTTAAGCAAGTTTGATCCAATGCTGAGCCAGATGGAGACCGTCCCAAGCAGAGTCGAACGTCATGAAGCGCGTCTCGATGTGCACGTCCTGCACTCGATCCGTCAGGCTCTGATGATGAAAGCACTCGCCCTCGCAGGACAGTTACCCACCGTTTCGCGTCGCCACGAATCGACTGTGGTCGATATCATGAACCTCATCCGCACCATGCAGATTGGCGACGCCGTGAAACTGCTCTGCGAGATCTTCCCGGCGTCGCGTGAAGAAGAGGCCCGGCTCGCCGCAATCTCAGAGTCTGGCCATATGACGGGTAGCCCCGCGAATGGCTATGATCAGCTGCATGAAGAGGTCATCAAACCGCTCGATGAGATTGACCAACTTATGCACATGACCACGCTGGCCGTGTGCCAGGCTTATGGTGCGTACGGCTAAATCAAGAAACCGCTTGCTTATCGTCGGGAGAGGCTTCTGAAATCCGCACTTAACAGATCGGAGACCCAGATGAGCACACAGGAAAAACGCACAGGTCCACTCTCGGGCGTCAAGATTGTCGATATGTCTTCAGTGGTGCTTGGGCCGTTTGCCACCCTGATCTTCGGTGATCTAGGCGCGGACGTGATCAAGATCGAGGCCGGTCAAAAAGGTAAGGCTGGCGACATGATGCGCTATGCAGGCGCGTCGCCTACCGGTGACCTCGGACCGATCTATACCAGCCTCAATCGTAATAAGAAATCCGTGCAGCTCGATGCCAAAACCGAAGACGGCAAGGCCGCCATCGTCGCGCTTTTGAAAGACGCGGATGTGTTCTTCCATAATGTGCGTCTCGCGGGGATGCAGCGCCTGGGGCTCGATTATGAGAGCGTCAAAGCGATCAATCCGGGTATCGTCTATGTCCATTGCGCAGGCTTTGGCGCAGGCGGTCCGTATGAAAAACGCCAAGCCTATGACGACCTTATCCAAGGAGCTTCCGGCTTTGCAGCGCTTAATGCGATGCGATCTGGCGGTGATCCACAATACGCGCCGAGCCTTGTCGCGGACAAGACGGTTGGCTTGTTCGCAACCTACGCCACACTGGCAGCGCTGTACCACCAGGCAAAGACGGGTGAAGGTCAATTTGTGTCGGTGCCAATGCTGGAGAGCTTCACCTTTTTCAACATGGTCGAGAATCTCTATGGCGAGACATTCCTGCCCGGCAATGGCAAGCTCGCTTACTCGCGATCGATCAACGCCAATCGAAAACCCTACAAGACGAAAGACGGCTTCATTGGCCTCGTCCCGTATTCCGATCAGCAATGGGAGCAGTTCTTCGACATGGGCGGTAAGACGGGCGTGTTCGATGATCCGCGCTTTTCAACCTATTCCGCTCGGACAGAAAACATCACAGAGCTCTACGCCATCATTGGCGAAGTTGCGTTATTGAAGACGACGGATGAATGGCTCACACTGCTCGACGAAGCGAACATCCCGGCGATGCGTTACAACGAGATGGGCGATGTGCTGACCGACCCGCATCTTGCCGCGGTGGATTTCTTCCAGACCCGGACGCACCCGGATGCTGGCGACTACCGAGCGATGAAGCACCCGGTCGAGTTCAGCGCAACCCCGGCAGAAATCGCGATTGATCCACCGCGCCTCGGCGCTGATACGGAAACAGTGCTGGCGAGCCTCGGCCTGTAACGGCGTCGGCTCGCCAGTCTGTCAGTCATTGCAGAGCTTATGTGCTTTCAGCTCTTTCTTGTTCAGCTGGTGCTTGGCAATGATGCGCCACGGCCCAGTCTCATCTGATCGGCCGTTGGTCAGGGCCTCCACTAACTCTCGTCCGTGCACGCGATGTCCGAATTTGCACACCGGTGTGAAATCGGTATCGACCCGGTACCAACAACCTTTGATCTTCACCAAAAATCGAGTTTCCGTGAGCGGTCGCAGGTTGTGGTCGTGCCGCCACCCAAGCACCTGACGTTTGCGGTTCTCGCGCAGCGTGTCGCGATAGTGCTTCAGTCCGAGCTTGTGGCACAGCTTATCGGTCCGTTTGATGATCCCATCTTTCGGATCGACATAGAGCTTCGCCCACCAGTGATCCGGCGCCATCGGACGTCCCCAATGGTTCGCCGCCATGAAGCCGCCATCACGATCCACAGTGACTTTGATCATGATGAAATCGCTCAGATGGTCGCGCACATGTTGCTTCACCGTGCTGTTTGCATCGAGATGCTCACTGATCTCGCTATAGACTTTGCTCCAGGGCCGACCAACTTGCTTCATGAGGTAACGCTTGAGGGGCGCCAGATTCTCATTCAGCGACTTGGTATAGCCGTGCTGCTCGAGCACCATACGGCGCCCCGTGGCATGCTTGCGGCCGGGCGCTTTGTCATGGCGCAATTTGGCTTTCGGCGCATGCCGACTGCCCCAGCGCGGACGCTCGACAATAACTTTAAACATGTCCTCACGCATGGTGATCTCCTGCCAGCCTTTCCGGCTGAATTGAAATGAATGGGGCGCGAACACGCGCGCGCAAAGGACAGCATTTGCTGCCCTGTTTAGAATTGCCCATTGGAAAGGGTCCTGATCCTAAGAGTAAAAATCGGGGTGAACTAAGTTTGCGTATCTGGTCTGCATGTACCCCTCCTCTTATTGTTCAGGTTGGCAGAGACCGCGGCTATAGACGCCGAATTTGGCAAAGGCAAGGCGAGGCCATTCATCTGCAATCCACGTGATTGCCCTGACTTTTCTCCGCGCCGCTCTTCTGGCATAAGCCCGCGAATGTCGAATATTCGTGTCACCGCCTTGTATAAGTTCGTCAGGTTTGACGATCCCGAAGCCCTACGTGAGCCGTTGCTTGGACGCCTCTCGGAGCTTGGCATCAAAGGAACGATCCTGCTTGCGACTGAAGGTGTGAACGGCACGATTGCTGGCACAAGCGAGGCGATGGAGCAAGCGCTCGCTGCGATCTCCGCCCTTCCTGGCTGCGAGACTCTCGAGTGGAAAGACAGTCACTCAGACGCCATGCCTTTCCTCCGCCTGAAAGTGCGGCTCAAGAACGAAATCGTCACCATGGGTGTGCCCGGCACCGATCCAACCTGCCTTGTTGGTGCCTATGTGAAGCCGGAAGACTGGAACGATCTTATCACCGACCCGGACACAGTTGTGATCGACACGCGCAACGATTACGAAGTCGCCCTCGGCACGTTCCAGGGCGCGATTGATCCGGAGACTGATTCATTTCGCGAGTTCCCCGAATGGTTCGAGAACTTTCGCGCAGAGCTTGCCAAGCAAGGCCGGACGCCAAAAATCGCGATGTTCTGTACCGGCGGAATTCGCTGTGAAAAGTCGACCTCCTACGTCAAATCGCTCGGCATCGAAGACGTCTTCCATCTGCAAGGCGGAATTCTGAAGTATCTCGAAACCGTTCCCAAACAGCACAGCCTCTGGGAAGGCGAGTGCTTCGTCTTTGACGAGCGCGTCAGCGTCGGTCACGGATTGGAGGTTGGCGATTATCAGCTCTGCCATGCCTGCCGCTATCCGGTCAGCGCTGAGGACCGTGAGAGCGATAAATACGAAGATGGCGTCTCCTGCCCGCGCTGCTACGGGACGTTCACCGATACCAAGATGGCGGCCCTGCGCGAGCGTCAAAAGCAGGTACGCCTCGCCAAAGCACGGGGCGAGACCCATATTGGCGATGACGTCGTCATGACCCCAAGACAGAAAGCCCCTGTGTGAGCCAAGCCCGGCCCATCCTGTATTCCTTTCGCCGCTGCCCTTATGCGATGCGCGCCCGAATGGCCATCGCGCGCGCAGGCATCGAATGCCGTCTTCGCGAAGTGGTTCTGCGCGACAAGCCAGCTGAAATGCTCGACGCGTCGCCGAAAGGAACTGTCCCTGTCATCGTCAAACTCGACGGAACGGTGATCGAGGAAAGCATAGACGTGATGGCCTGGGCCCTCGCTGAAAATGATGCCGGCGATTGGCTCGCCCCCGATCAAGGAAGTCGCGCTGACATGGATGCGCTGGTCGCGGAATGCGATGGCCCGTTCAAGCGGGCGCTCGATCGCTACAAATATCCCAATCGGTATGATGACGAGGGCGTTGTTCGCGAAGAACAACGTGAGTTGGGACTTGCTTTCCTTGAGACGCTGGACGCGCAATTAGACGGACGCCAGCACTTGTTCGGTGACCGCGTCTCGTACGCAGATATCGCGATCTTTCCCTTCATCCGTCAGTTCGCAAATACCGATCGAACCTGGTTCGACGCCCTGCCCCTCCCGCGCGTGCAGGCCTGGCTCGCGCATCATTTGGACAGCGATCTATTCAAGCAGATCATGCCGAAATATCCGCAATGGAGAACGGGCGACGAGGAGCCGGTTTTTCCGGCTCGATAGATCAGCGCTGGAGAAAGCCGCGCGCAAGCGCGACAAGTGCATCTTCAAAGCTTCGTGATTTCAGATCGCGATGGCCTTCTCGCACTGCGGCTTGCACGACACCCGTGATTGCTCTGGACAGGACAAACCTTTCGTTCGCGGACAATCCTCCGAAGAGTCCGGAGTCTTCAAAACGCTGGTCCGTCTCGCGAGCCACTCCCTCAACACCGCGATGGCTTACAACGGCTTCAAGCGCGTGCGACCGAGCAATCGGAGAATCCGGCAACAGACCGATATAGTTTCTGATTCCCAGCCTGAGCGGGCTGACTTGTTCCATGCGGGAAGCCTGATTCAAGGTTTCGCGGGATGGGAGGTCGCGTTCAGCGCGCTCCGCTAGAGCCACCAGGATACTCTCCTTGTTTGGGTAGTACTGGTACAAGGACCCGATCGACACGCCGGCGCGGTCGGCAACGCGATTGGTGGTAAACGCCGCGTCTCCGTGATCTTCCAAAACGCGAGCCGCCGCTGTGAGGATCGCGTCGCATGTAGCTTTCGCGCGTGATTGAACTGGCATTCTGCGTTGAATTGACATCATTTTACTCCCGTTGCCGCACGCCCCTCAAAAGCGAGTATCAATCGCACTGATTATGCCCAACCATGAGACTGTTGAGGAGTCGCGATATGACCTGGGGTACAGAAATGCTTGAGAACATGAAACGCGGGACGCACCCTGTTCCTCCAGTTACCAGAACGCTGCAACTCGGCTTGATCGATGATTGGGGCGATGGATGGGTTCGTAAAACCTGGACGCCGAAAGAGGAGCTTCTCCAACAGGACGGCACCATGTTTGGTGGGTACATCGCGTCATTGTTCGATCAGATCTTCGCGTTTGCTGCGATGACTGTGATCCATGACGACGAAGCCTACCGCACCAGCAATCTCAACATCTCATTTCTCAGTCTATCCCGACGCGAGTCCGTGACTTTGGAGGCAAACGTGGTTTCTCGCAGCCGGAGACTGATCACAATTGAAGGTAAGATGATCGGGCCAGATGGAACTGTTCGTAGCATCGCCACGGCGCAGCAAATCACAACCCGGCGTGATCCTGCACCGTGAGCTGAAGCGGTCCTACCCTCGCAGCGCCTGGCGTACAGCCTCGAGCGCCGCTTCAGCGTTGGAGCCGTCAGGGCCGCCCGCCTGGGCCATGTCTGCACGGCCACCGCCGCCTTTTCCGCCGACCTCTGCGGCTGCAACGCGGACGAGATCGACCGCGGAATGCGTCGCTGTCAGGTCATCCGTGACGCCCACGGCAACCGCCGCTTTGCCGTCATTGACGCCAATGAAGACTGCGATACCCGACTTCATTTGCGCTTTCGCCTCGTCAATCAGCGCCCGCAAATCCTTGCCGCCAACCCCGTCCGCGACGCGGGCGATCAGATTGACGCCATTGATTTGTTCAGGGCCGGATGGTGCGCCACTTTCACCGGCCATGGCGAGTGCACGTTTGGAATCAGCGAGCTGACGTTCCAAAGTCTTACGATCTTCAACCAATCCTGAGACTTTCTTGCTGACATCTTTGAGCGGCACTTTGAGCTGATCTGACAGATCCACCGCAACCTGGGCACGGCTGCGCAGGAAAGCGATCGCCTCAGCGCCCGTCGCCACCTCGATGCGGCGCACACCCGCCGACACACCGCTTTCCGACAGGATCACAAACGTGCCGATATCGCCGGTGCGCTCGACATGCGTGCCGCCGCACAGCTCGACTGAATAGGCCTTGTCGCTTTCGCTCAGATCAGCGCCCATGGACAGGACGCGCACCTCGTCGCCATATTTCTCACCGAACAGAGCGAGCGCCCCAGCCTCGATCGCTTTGTCAGGCGTAGTGACGGACACGCCCACCGGATTGTTCTGGCGGATGACAGTGTTGACCTGATCTTCGATTGCCTCGATCTCGGCCGCGGTAACGGGCGCGCCGTGCGAGAAATCAAAGCGCATGCGCTCTTCTTCAACCAATGAGCCTTTTTGGGTGACATGCTCACCAAGCACGTCGCGCAACGCAGCATGCATCAAGTGGGTGGCTGAATGATTTGCCATGATCCGCGTTCGACGCTCCGCGTTGACCTGTGCCGAAACACGGTCGCCAACACTGAGTTCCCCGTCGACGAGCTCACCCAAATGAACATGCACATCGCCCGCGCGCTTTTGAACATCACGCACGATAAAACGAGCGCTCTGTGTTTCGATCACGCCGTGATCACCCGCTTGGCCACCGCTTTCTGCGTAGAATGGTGTCCGGTCGAGGACGAGTTCAGCCTGATCGCCTGCTTTCAGCGTGTCAGACGGAGCGCCATTTGCGAGCATGGTTTTGATTTCAGCCTCGGCGGTCAGGTCGGCATAGCCAAGAAACTCTGTCGCGCCTACCGCGTCTCGAATTCGGAACCATACTTCGCCAGAAGCGGCATCACCAGACGTGAACCCTGCCGCCTTGGAGCCTTCTTTCTGCTTTGCCATCGCGGCGTCGAAACCGGGTTCGTCAACGCTCATGCCGCGGCCGCGCAATATATCTTGCGTCAGGTCGAGCGGGAATCCGTACGTGTCATAGAGTTTGAACGCCGTTTCGCCTGGAAGTGTATCGCCCTCTTTCAGGTCGCCGCTGGCATCCTCAAGCAAAGCCAGGCCGCGTCCTAGCGTCCGCTGGAAGCGGCTTTCCTCTTGCTCCAGTGCGCTCTCGATCGCGGCTTGCGCGCGGCCAAGCTCGGGATATGCAGCGCCCATTTCCGTGATCAGGGCGGGAACAAGCTTGTGCATACCAGGCTCGCGGGCGCCCAGAATATGGGCGTGACGCATCGCACGGCGCATGATCCGGCGGAGGACATAACCGCGGCCTTCATTGGACGGCGTTACGCCGTCAGCGACGAGGAAGGCAGACGTCCGCAGGTGATCCGCGATTACCCGGAATGAGCCGAGTTGATCGCCGGCGGCTTTCTGCGCGTAGACATCTTCCTCAGCCGCGATCAGATTCTGGAACAGGTCGATTTCGTAATTGTTGTGGACGCCTTGCAGAACTGCTGCGATGCGCTCTAGCCCCATGCCTGTATCGATGGAGGGCTTAGGCAGATTGACCCGGTCACCGCCTTGCTGTTGGTCGAACTGCATGAAGACCAGGTTCCAGATCTCAATGAACCGGTCGCCATCTTCTTCCGGCGATCCGGGCGGCCCGCCCCACACTTTTGGACCGTGGTCAAAGAAAATCTCGGAACACGGTCCGCACGGACCTGTGTCGCCCATAGACCAGAAATTATCCGAAGTTGCGATGCGAATGATCCGGTCGTCACCCAGGCCCGCGACTTTCTTCCAGATCGCAGCCGCTTCATCATCTTCGGCATAGACCGTCACCAGCAATTTGTCGGCGGGCAGGCCAAGTTCTTTGGTAATCAGTTCCCAGCCAAAAGCGATTGCATCATCCTTGAAATAATCGCCGAAGGAAAAGTTCCCAAGCATTTCAAAGAAGGTGTGGTGGCGGGCTGTGTAGCCGACATTGTCTAGATCATTATGCTTTCCGCCCGCACGGACGCACTTTTGCGACGTGGCCGCGCGCGGTGCAAATGGGGTTTCAGCGCCGGTGAAGATGTTCTTGAACGGCACCATGCCAGCATTGACGAAGAGCAATGTCGGATCGTTCTCCGGCACCAGCGGTGCGGAGGCTTTCCGGACATGTCCCTTGCTTTCGAAATAGGACAGAAATGCTTCGCGCAGATCGTTGACACTCGTCATTGAACTTCCTTTTGCCGACTCACCCATCATGAGCGCTTTCACGCGGTGGATATATGTCCATAAAAGCAACGCGCCAAGCGTTTCCGCGGGCGCGTTGCATATGGTCTGAATTATGGGCTGGTTTTGCCCTTGGACTTAACCGGCTTCAGCTTCTTCACCTGGGCCGCCGCCTTCGGTCAGCAAGACCTCAGAAAGAAGCCCGGAGCGCTTGCGGATTTCAAGCTCAATCTCGTCACAGATTTCAGGATGCTCCTTGAGGAACTGGCGCGTTTTCTCGCGTCCCTGTCCAATCCGCTCCGGTCCATAGGAATACCAGGATCCGGACTTTTCGATGACCTCACATTTCACTCCAAGATCGATGATTTCACCTGTTTTCGAGATGCCCTCACCGTAAATGATGTCAAACTCAACCTGACGGAACGGCGGTGCGACCTTGTTCTTCACCACTTTCACACGGGTCTGGTTGCCGATCACCTCATCCTTGTCCTTCAGCGCGCCGATGCGGCGAATATCGAGACGGACAGACGAATAGAATTTCAGCGCATTACCGCCTGTCGTGGTTTCCGGGCTGCCAAACATGACGCCAATCTTCATCCGGATCTGGTTGATGAAGACAACCATACAGTTCGACTTGGAGATCGAGCCGGTCAGCTTGCGCAAAGCCTGGCTCATCAGACGGGCCTGAAGACCTGGCAGACTGTCGCCCATCTCACCCTCAATTTCTGCCCGCGGGGTCAGCGCGGCCACAGAGTCAATGACAAGCACATCAATCGCGCCTGAACGCACCAGCGTATCGGCAATCTCCAGCGCCTGCTCGCCTGTATCTGGCTGCGAAACCAGGAGATCATCAAGATCGACCCCAAGTTTACCCGCATAAACAGGGTCAAGCGCGTGTTCCGCGTCAACAAAGGCGCAAACGCCGCCATTTTTCTGAGCTTCGGCCACAACATGCAGCGACAGCGTCGTCTTACCGGAGCTTTCCGGTCCATAAATTTCAATCACACGACCTTTGGGCAGGCCGCCAATGCCAAGAGCGATGTCCAGGCCCAGGGACCCTGTTGGAATCGACTCAATGTCCATTGATGTTTTTTCGCCAAGGCGCATCACTGAGCCTTTGCCAAAGGCACGGTCAATATTGGCAAGTGCCGTTTCGAGAGCTTTCTGCTTATCCACGCCGGAATCCTTATCCACGAGTTGCAGGTTGGGTTTGGACATGAGTCGTTCCTTTTCGTCTATATCATACTCGGCGAAGAATGGCCCCGAGCCGCCAACTGTGATTTATGTACCACGTTTGTTCCCGAGAACAAAGCGAAAACTTCTGTATGAATTCTCATCTTCCCTTTCCCCTGTGGATCGGGCATTATGCGGCCATGCTTAAGAAAACTGACCGACAGCCCGGTGAAGCCAAGATCCGCTACCTCGATGCCGATCTCGAACTGCTAAGTCCTGGGGATTACGTGATCTGTGCGGTCACGAGCCGCAAGATTCCGATCGCCGCGCTGCGCTATTGGAGCGTCGACCATCAGGAAGCCTATGTCGACGCCGCAGCGGCTGCGACACGTATGGGCGGCAAAGTCTAGATGTTTTTGAGGGACGGGCTGCTCGCCTTCTTCGTCTGGATGGGGTTGCCTGGAACAGGCACCGCAGAGACGCAGCCAATTGTCTGCGATGGTCTCGCCATTCAAGGCGGATTGCTGCTCTGTGAAGCGCCTGCCGGCAGCACGCTGCGCGTGGCTGGCCCTGATGGAGAAGCGCGCCGCAATGTCCCTGTCAACGCGGACGGCGTCGCAACAATTGGTTTGAAACGGGCTGAAACGCTGACTCTGATTGTGTCATCGATTGAGCACGATATTCCCGTGGAGACAGTAACGCTGACGGCCCGTGATGACCCTTTCCGAACGATTGAGGGCCTCGACTGCGACAAAGTCGATGCGCGAACGGAAGAGCAGAAAGCTCATGCCTCACGCAGCTGGGTGAAAAAGCAGGACGCATTCAAAACGTTTCATGACGGCCCGGGCGCGCAGACCGGATTTCTCCGCCCTTCCGAGGGACCAGCTTCGTCGCCTTTCGGACCAGCCCGGAAATATATCGGCGTCGGCAAGGATGGTGAAACCTGTGAGAAAACGTCCATCCATCGCGGCTATGATATCGCCATTCCAACCGGAACAGAAATTTCCGCTCCCGCAGCAGGCACGATCACGCTAGGCGATCCGGATCTCTATTATGAAGGCGGCACAGTCTTTCTCGACCATGGTGACGGCCTGGTCTCGGTCTTCATGCACATGTCTGAAGTCGACGTATCGCCTGGCGACGTGGTCGCCGCGGGTCAGCGCCTGGGAGCCAGCGGCAACACTGGCCGTACCACTGGACCGCACCTGCACTGGGCCGTCAAATGGCGCAATCCTGGCAGCGACGATCGCAGCGGAGACTTTTACATCGACCCAGCGCTGCTTCTGGAGCTCGAATCCGCGCCTTAACTACGGCACCAGCAGGGTCGCGCCTATCGTCTTTCCAGCTTCGAGTGTTTCGTGGGCTTCGGCGATGTCGCCGAGCGGGAATGTCTGACCAATACTGGCTTCTATCGTGCCCGCTTTGAGGGCTCCAAACAGCGCAGCTGCCCCGCGGCGCATGCTTTCAGCATCTGAAATGAAGTGGAACAGGCCGGGTCGGGTCAGGACCAGCGAACCTTTCGCGCCGAGTACGCCAGGCGCTACAGGATCAGCTGGGCCAGACGCGTTTCCGTAGCTCACCCACCATCCGCGCGGCTTAAGGCTGTCCAGTGTCGCTTGTGCAGAGGACTTACCGACGCTATCGTAAGACACATCTACCCCCTCGCCGCCGGTAAGCGCCCTGACCTCCGCGGCAACCTCCCCGGAAGACAGGACCACGCTGTCTGCGCCGAGCTCGCGCGCTCGGCTGGCCTTGGCATCGCTGGAGGTCACGGCGATCACCCGCACTCCTAGAGAGGTCGCCCATGGCACCAAAAGGGACCCCACGCCGCCAACAGGGGCCCAGACCAGCGCAGTCTCGCCCGGCGATGCACGGCGCACTTCGAAGAGCAGCATCCAAGCAGTCAGGCCTTTCAGGAGAACCGCAGCGGCGGTCTCTTCGCTAACGCCGTCTGGTAATTTCACCATAGTCGCGGCGGGGCCAGTATAATGCGTCGAATAGGTTCCGGACCCGAGATACGCAACGCGGTCTCCCGGCGCGAGATGCGTGACCCCTTCGCCCACGGCCTCGATTACGCCCGCGCCTTCCGACCCCGGTACAAAAGGCAGTTTCACAGGATACAGGCCTGTGCGGTGATAGGTGTCGATGAAATTGAGGCCCGACACAGTCTGACGCACCAATGCTTGTCCGGGTGCGGGCTGTCTTGGAGCACGTGCGGTTTTGACCAGCACGTCAACGCCGCCGGTTTCGCTCATCTCAATCACATATGGTTCGCTCATGGCCCAACCCTCCAGAATCATTGTTGTCTTGTCTGATGACACACATAGACCTGATCTGCGGCGTAGACGAGGCCGGACGCGGCCCTTGGGCCGGCCCCGTCACAGCGGCGGCTGTAATTCTCGACCCGGCTCGGCCGATTGTTGGCCTCACGGATTCCAAAAAGATCAGCGAAAAGAAGCGTTTTGCCCTCGAACCTGAGATCAAATCAAAGGTCGCTTTCTGGTGCGTCGCGCACGCTGAGCCGGAAGAAATTGATCGGATCAATATTCGCGAAGCAACCTTCCTCGCGATGCAACGCGCGATCGCGGGCCTCGGCCAGACACCGTCGCACATTCTGATCGATGGCAACGCGCTCCCCAAGGACCTCCCCGCACCTGCAGAGGCGATCATCAAGGGCGATCTAAAAGAGCCCGCCATTTCTGCCGCTTCCATTCTAGCGAAGACGGAGAGGGATCGGTTGATGGAGCAATATTGTGAGCGTTATCCCGGCTATGGGTTTGGCGGACACAAAGGCTATGGCACGGCAGCGCACGGGGAAGCCCTGCGCAGACTTGGCCCTTGTCCGATCCATCGCACCAGTTTCGCGCCTGTGCGCAAAGCCATGCTTAGCGAAGCCTTAACCAATTAGGCGTTTTTATTAACCTTTATTGGTTGGAGACCCTCCATGATTCCTTATGGCTGGCATGTCTGGCGCGGCGAAACGAGCCGGCGCTACCGCTTCAAGATCACCAAGACGCTCGACGCTCTGCCGGATGCAGGCGGTATTTACGTCATGGTCCGTCGTACGGCCTTTTTCTTCCTGAAACCCATCTATATCGGCAAAGCTTCGAACCTGCAGGGTCGGCTGGACGGTCATGAACGATGGGAAGAGGCCCGCAAGAAAGGCGCATCGGAGCGCCACTATCTGTGCATCCGTTCCGAGAACAAGCGTCAGCAGATCGAAGAAGACCTGATCCGCAAATACAATCCGAAACTCAACAACATGCTGAAACCGCGTGATGCAGAAGATGCTCCGAATCACTCATCGTTGAGAAACGGATGGATGAGCGCGAAACAGTATTACGGTCTGAACGATCAAAAGCACTCTGCGTCCGTCAAAAGGCTGAGCCCTGAAGCGAAGAAGAAATCGAAGGGCTTTTTCGGCCTTGGACGCAAGGCAGCTTAGCAGGTCTTCACCCCAGGAACCGCCTTCGCGCTCTAGTCGCCCACGCCCGCTCATGGCATAGGCGGCGATATGGCAGATACAGCATCCATTCCGACCATCCCGCCGATCTTTGCGGACGTCCCAAAGAGTGTCAGCTTCAAGAAGCTGCGCAAACGATTGGCGCGCAATGCTCTACAAGTGATCGGCAAATATGGGCTGATTGATCATTCGGCGGAAAAGCGCCCGAAATGGCTGATCTGTCTGTCCGGTGGCAAAGACAGTTACGGCTTGCTGACAGTGCTTCTGGACCTGCAATGGCAAGGGGCGCTTCCGGTTGATCTGCTCGCGTGCAATCTGGATCAGGGACAACCGGGCTTTCCAAAGCATGTCTTGCCGGAGTGGCTGGACAAAGCCGGCGTAGATTACCGGATCGAAACCGAAGACACCTATTCGATCGTAACCGACAAGATCCCCGAGAATCAAACATTCTGCGCGCTCTGCTCGCGTCTGCGCCGCGGTATTCTCTATCGTATCGCGCGCGAAGAAGGCTGCGATGCAATCGTGCTCGGGCATCACCGCGACGACGCACTTGAAACCTTCATGATGAATTTCGTGCATGGCGGACGTCTCGCGGCCATGCCGCCAAAGCTCCTCAATGATGAGGAGGATGTCATGGTCCTGCGGCCGTTGATCACCTGCGCCGAAACCGATCTCGAAAAATTCTCACAGGCGATGGAATTTCCGATCATTCCTTGCAATCTCTGCGGATCGCAGGATGGGCTGCAGCGTGTGGCGATGAAGCAGATGTTGGATGATTGGGAGACCCGCAAACCTGGAGTTCGCCAGGTCATGGCCCATGCTCTTGCCACGGTACGTCCAAGCCATTTGCACGATCAACGCGTGTTCGACTTTGCAGGTCTCGCCCCGGGCGACGACGGCGATGCGGATGACGGTGTGCCGTTCTAAACTATGGTCGATGATCGGTTTAGACGGTCGATCAAATTGAAAACATGACTTTAGCGGCGCCTTGACCCCGCAATTCTAGCCTCTGCGCATGCGGGCGTTAAACTCATTCCTTCGACATACAGGCGGCAACACGCTGATGATGTTCGGTCTGTTCCTTGTTCCAGTGACAGCCGTCATCGGGTTCTCAATTGATGGGCAACGCGCCTTCAACAACAAGGCACAGCTGCAGAACTCACTCGATGCCGCCGTTCTCATGGCCGCGAAGGAATACTACGCGGATCCATCGCTAACGCAGGCTGAGCGTGAAGTTGCCGCGCGGCAAGCCGGCAATCGAATCTTCCAACGCAATCATCTCGAATTTGGGTTGGGCGATACTCAGCCCAGTATCGCCTTTGAATTTGACGAAGTCGGTGGCACTGTCGATGCAACCGCAAGAAGTGTGATAAAGAACTTCTTTGGCGGGGTATTGAACCGCAACACAACAACCATCGGCGCCAACGCTCAGGCGGCCATTGGCGGCAATAAGCGCCTGGAAATCGCGCTGATCCTCGATAATTCGACGTCCATGTTCCGGTCAAATCGGATGAACCTGATGCGCGAAGCGGCGGTAAATTTCACCGATACATTGTTTGAACGCTACGGACATGAAGGCATCAAAGTTTCGGTCGTGCCATGGGCAACGACCGTGAACATAATGTCTGAGCCAATTGCCGCGCCGAGCTCGATGCCTGCTGGCGGGACATTGCCGCCAGCATACGGCTCTCGAACGGTCCCAGCTGCGCCCGCCGTTCATCCTTGGCGGCATACGCAAAATCCTTTCACGGGCCAGGCCCTGACTCGGCAGAGCGATGCGGACAATCTTTTCGCGCCGACAACCTGGCGCGGCTGCGTACGCGCCGCTGCAGGCGAGCGAGAAGTCAGCTTGACCGGTACGGTGAAAACGCCGCTCACAGATGCCTTTCCTGGCCACAAATGGCCGCTGGCTATTGTTCCGCCCAAACTGGAACCGTATCGCTACAATCGCTCAAGCTGTTCATACAATTGCCGGGTCGTAGATTCCACACAATTGAGGGCAGATCCTTGGTGGTCAGGCGGCGCAGCCAATAATTACCAGCCAAAAGCCGTGCGCGCTGGTATCCGTCCTGATTATCCCGCTCAAGCGCAATACGATTATTATCACAGCAATGGCTGGACAGACCCCAATGGCTATATCAAGACCTGCCTCGCGGACCCAAATGAGTTTGCGTACCTGAATGAAGGCGGCAGGGTCTGCGACTATCGCCCGACGGATAATGGCAGTTCCAATATCTTCCCGTGGGATCAGCAAAAAGCAATCAACGGGCCGAACATGAACTGTCCGTCGCCAATGCTTGCTGCGTCAGCCAATCGGGCGCAAGTGGTCAACAAGCTAAAGCAAATGTATCCAGCGCCGGGCGGCACGCACGCTGACATTGGCCTTATGTGGGGCCTACGGACGCTCTCGCCCCGCACCGATTGGACCGGCTTCTTCTCCTATCCTACCGATACCGAGCCGGCCGCGTGGGATGATCCGGAAGTTATCAAAATCGCCGTGCTGCTTACTGACGGCATTAATGTCGCGCCTGGCAACTTTGAAGGCTATTATGGCTGCACCAATCGGACCGAGCAGACATATGATGTCGGGTATCCGGAAGACCACGATGACAGCGTCGGGTGTTGGCGCCACCCCGACATTCAGCGACTGGACAAGACCGCGCTCGACAATCTGATGCTGGATTCCTGCGAGCAAATGAAATCGCAATACGGCGTTCAGCTCTACACGATTTCGGTGGACATCAATGACTCCACCGCGATCTCCTATCTCAAACAGTGTGCGAGCTCGGAAGCGGATTTCTACAACATCTCATCGGGTGAAATCGGGATTGCGTTCAACTCGCTGCTGACAACTCTGGTACGGATCAGCAAATAAGAAAAAGGCCCGGCGCGATACGCAGCCAGGCCTTGAAGTTTGGTTCCGTCTGGGGGAGGAAACACCCAATCGGAGGAATGATCGGGTTGTGTCCGGAACCTCAACACGGGGGGTATATGGGCTCTTTAGTTGTAATTGCAACATGCATGTCCGCAAAAGCGACATGCAATTTTGCATACATTAAACAAAATTAATATTCGCTACCGCAAGGGTGAAGATCGGAACGCCTCGACTTGACCCGTCAGGAAATCCCGAAACGCGCCAATTCGCTTCGATCGCTTCAGATCGCTGGGATAGATAAAATAGAGATCGAAGCTGGGGCCAGTAAAGTCTTCCAGCACGCGAACAAGCCGCGGTACGGCGCTGACCATGTAATCTGGCAAGTCCGCAATGCCGAGCCCTGCCTCAGCCGCGCGCAGCATCGCAGAGACATTGTTCACCGTCAGGGCCGCTTTTCGCGGGCCAGCATCGTCCCGCCCAACCCGCTCAGCAAAGCTCATAGCAGTGATCGGGCTATCCGCTGCGCCATAGGCAATGATGCGATGATTATCCAAATCCTGCGGCGTACGGGGCATTCCGTGCTGTTTGATGTATTCCGGTGAGGCATAAAGGTTGGTCGCAACCGTCGCCAGCTTACGCTGTATGAGGTCGGCCTTGTCGGCTGCCCACAATCGAATGGCGCATTCAGCTTCCAGCTTCAGAAGATCATAGTGCTCGCCATCATCCAGGCGCAGGTCGATGCGCATTTCCGGATGCTGACTGACAAACTCGCCAAGGCGTGGCACGAGCCAGGTTGATCCGAAGGCAACGGGCGCGGTGACGATCAGCTCGCCCTGCGCGACGTTTTGTTGGTCTTTCAGGGCGGCACTCGCCCCCTGCGCAGCCGTTGCCATATCCACAGTCGATCGGTGCAGCGTGTGTCCAGCATCGGTCAGCACCAAGCCGCGAGCGTGGCGCTGAAACAGGGACACGCCCAACTGCTCTTCCAATGCCGCAATCTGACGAGAAACAGCCGATTGAGATATCCCAAGGCGCTCTCCTGCCGCCGTGAGACTACCGGCTTCTGCGGCCGCGTGAAAAGACTTCAGCTTATCCCAATCCATAACGCGCAGTCCTTCCACAAGACGGCCCCACGGCGCAAGCCCATGACTTAAAAGAAATACTAATTTTCAACCGCCTGCCTGTTTTACCTACTGGCTGATCCACAAAATGCGCGCCGTCCATTCGAGCGCGGCTCGATCGAATAATTGACGGTTCGAATAGGTATCGATTTCCAACTGATCAGCGGAGATCGTACGAAGCGCGCCGATCAGAGCGGCGTGATCTTGAGGTTTAACGATCACCCTGTCTCCCGCTTGCAAATCAGTCCCGTAGGAAGCGATCAAGCGATCGCCGTTCGTGTAGACCGGTGAGAGTTCATCATCGCCAATCTCGACAGCGAAACATCGCTCGATATCGATCATGCAAGGTGGGGTGAATGACTGGACTGACTGAGCGTCTGCGCCGTGAGAACCGGGCGGCGATGACATGTTCTCTAGATCCGACTGTTGGATCAATGAAACCGCGACAGCATTCCGCCCCGAGACGAGCATTGCAAATGATTCAAAGTCCGCACCGACCGCCGTCAGGATGCGCGATATACTCTCTGTGGACGGCCAACGTGGCCGGCCATCTTTCGGTAAGCGCTTCGATTTGTTGAACGCGGTCGCGTCCAAGCCTGCCAGCTTCGCCAATCCGGATGTCGACAATCCGTGATGCTTGGCCAGTAAATCTATTCCGCGCCAAATGTCCCCATGTTGCATGGTCGTTGGCCTCGAGAATGGTGGTGAACGACCCGCAGATTCCTATCATAGGAATGAAGTCTCATCAAATCCGCGGCGCAAAACCCTTGCCTTTACAGTCAAAAAGAGGTGAAGACGCGGACATGGTGATGCTGCAACGTACGCGTGTTTACAAAATTCTCAGCGCACAGGATTGGGCCGTCGCGGAGCAACTCGGCTATACCAAGACGGCACTGGATGAAGGCGACGGCTACGTCCACCTCTCGACCCGTGAACAAGTCCATGAAACGCTCCGCCTGCATTACCCAGGACAGCAGCAGGTTCGTCTTCTGGAATACATTGTCGAGGAGATGGGTCAGCCGATCCGGTGGGAGGAAAGCCGCGGCGGGCAGCTCTTCCCGCACCTCTATTCGACATTGCAGATCAACGGCGCGAAGCGCGTTTGGACCTTGCAGCTCGACACGGACGGCGTTCCCGAGCTCCCTGCAGACATAGACCAATGAGCCTTCCCGACCTCGCCCTCCCCTTCGTCAAGAAGCTGTCTCCGGAGGCCGCTCATGTCGCCACTGTGAACGGCTTGAAGCTTGGGATTGGCCTGCCAAGGATCGCCCCGAACATTTGGCAAACCCCCATCGAGCTCCCTAAGTCCAAGCTTAAACTCGCCAATCCGGTCGGGCTTGCAGCGGGATTTGACAAGAATGCCGAAGTGCATCGTCCGATGGCACGGTTCGGATTTGGCTTCCTCGAATGCGGAACCGTCACGCCCAGACCTCAGCCGGGAAACCCGAAGCCGCGCCTATTTCGCCTGACTGAGGATGATGCCGTCATCAACCGCATGGGGTTCAACAATCACGGCCTGGACTTTTTTGTCAGACGTTTGCGCCGGGCGCCTCCGCAACCTGGCTGTCCGGTGGGGGCAAATGTCGGAGCAAACAAGACAAGCGAAGATTTTATCGCGGACTATGAGACCGGCATCGCGGCTGTTTTTCCTCACTGCTCATACCTCACCATCAACATTTCCAGCCCAAACACGCCCGGCCTGCGCGGTCTGCAGGGCAAGGATGCGCTGCAGGCATTGCTGGAGCGGTGCGGAAAAATTTACGCTGACCTCAAGAAGCAGTCCGGCGAGCAAAAGCCGGTCTTCCTGAAAATCGCCCCGGATCTGGACGACTCTCAACTACGGGACGTGGTCGAAACCGTGCGCGGCGCAGGGAATTGGCTGTCCGGCCTGATCATCTCCAACACGACGCTCGATCGACCGAGCGACCTGGATAGTAAACATGCAGGCGAAAGCGGTGGCCTCTCTGGGGCTCCCCTCTTCGAAAAGTCCACCCGCGTTCTCAAAGAGATTGCAGGTGAAGTGTTCGGTGAGTTTGATTTGATCGGCTGCGGCGGGGTCAGCAGCGGCGCTGATGCCTACGCGAAGATCAGAGCGGGCGCGCACGCAGTTCAGCTCTATTCCGCTTTGGTTTATCACGGTCCCGGACTTGTTGCGAAGATCAACACTGAACTGGCAAGCTTGCTTCAGGCAGACGGATTTAGCTCTGTGTCTGAGGCTGTTGGAGCGGATTTGCCGTCGCGCGGATGAGACTTGGCAAATAATACCCAAGCGCCGCTGCGCGTAGAATGTACATGCCCAAAAACGCGATCCAAACCCCGGCATTTCCAAATGCGGGGCGCAGGATCAGATCAAGCGCAACATAAGCCAGCGTGACCACGATGGCTGCATTCCGCATCGCTTTTCCTTGTGTCGCGCCGAGGAAGAATCCGTCGAGCTGAAATGCAGCGACGCCGATAAACGGGACGGCCGCGCAATACGGCAAATAAGAGAGCGCTGCATCTCTCGCTTCTATATCGCTCACAAACCGTTCGATTAAAGCTGTCCCCGCAAACAGATAAGCGACGCTGATCAGCACCCCGAAAAGGAGCGCAAGCTCAGTGGTCAGTCGCATGGCACGGCGCAATCGGGAAACGCTTCGCGCGCCATAGGCCTCCCCGACTTCCTTCTCTGCCACGAAGGCAAACCCATCGAGCACGAAAGCAGCGACCGTGATGAATTGAAGAAGCACCTCATTACCCGCGAGCTGCGCAGTTCCCATCTGAGCGCCGGACCGCACAAACCAGGCGAACGCGAATAACAATGCCAAGGTGCGGATCAGGATGTCTCGATTTGCGTTGAAGAGCGCCATGAGGGCGGGACGATCGAGCAAACCCTGCTCCCGCTTCAGACTGCGCCAGATGAGCAATAATCCAAAGATGAGCGCGACCCATTCCGCGATTGCTGTTCCCGCTCCGATCCCGGCAGGGCCCCATCCAAGACCAGCAACAAACCAGACATCGAGCACGATGTTCACGCTGTTCATCACGACTTGCATGGCGAGCAGTGCCCCGGTTCGCCCCGTGCCGAGCAACCATCCGGTGATCGCATATTGGGTCAGCAGCGCAGGTGCTCCCCAGACACGCGCGGCGAAGTATCCATCGGCAAGCGCCACCACATCCCGCTCTGCCCCGAATGGCGAAAAGACACCGAGCCGAAGGATCGGTGACAGAACGAAGATGGTCAGCCCAAACACGGCCCCGAGCAGCAAGCCTCGCTGCAGCGTCGCACGCGCTTCGGGCTGGTCATCGCGGCCGAGCGCCTGAGCGACGAGCCCAGTCGTCGACATGCGCAGGAAGCCGAACCCCCAATAGATGAAACTGAAAGCAACGCTGGCGACGGCGACCGCGGCGAGGTCTGACTTATCCCCATAGAGCCCCATGACAGCCGTATCGACGACGCCTGTCGCGGCGATGGCGACCTGCGCCAGCATCACTGGGACAGCCAGCTTCAGCGCGCGTGTGCGAGAAAGGGCAAGTTCGGCCATGCGCGCCGCTTAGACTGAACTTTCAACCGTGTCAGCCCGCAAGCGAACGGAGCACGCCGCCCAATCTCTGAGCATCACCGCACAAGATTTGGACAAACTACAGAAAACCTCATCCCGACCTCCCCGCGAACCCTTGCAGCGTTTCATTGAATCCTCATTGCCTGTGCCATCGCTTCGGGAGGGCGAAAAAATGAAAATCACCAAACGCCGAGGTGCGCTCGCCGCTCGCTCGTTTTCTGTTCTCGCAATTCTATCACTTTTTGCAGCACCCGCTTTCGCTGACACGGGCGACACCGCGTGGATGCTGACTTCAACCGCCTTGGTTCTGTTCATGACCTTGCCGGGCCTCGCTCTGTTTTATGGCGGGCTGGTTCAAGGTAAGAATGTTCTGTCTGTCTTGATGCAATGTCTGGTTCTGGCCTGCCTGATGTCGCTGGTTTGGGTCGCGGTGGGCTACTCTATCGCATTTGGCGACGGCAATGGCGACGCCGCCGGGATGGGCGCGCTCTGGGGCGGCCTGTCTGGCGCGTTCTTGAATGGACTAACCCCGGAAGCGACGACGGGGTCGATCCCGGAATCGGTCTTCGTGATGTTCCAGATGACTTTCGCAATCATCACACCGGCCTTGATCGTTGGCGCATATGTTGAGCGCGTCAATTTCGGCGCGGTCCTTCTCTTCTCCGTCCTCTGGTTGGTCCTTGTTTATGCCCCTGTCTGTCATTGGGTATGGGGTGGCGGTTGGCTTGCGGATCAAGGCGTCGCCGATTTCGCAGGCGGCCTCGTTGTTCACGCCACAGCCGGTATCAGCTCTCTGGTCTTCGTCATGATGATGGGCAAGCGTACGGGCTTCCCCCAAGAAATGAAGCCTCCGCACAATCCAGCGTTTGTCATGCTCGGCGCGTCCATGCTCTGGGTCGGTTGGTTCGGTTTCAATGCAGGTTCTGCAGGTGGCGCGAGTGCTGGCGCAGGTCAGGCCATGCTGGTGACGCATCTATCCGCGGCGACGGCATCTCTGGTCTGGATGGCGATTGAATGGATCAAGTTCGGTAAGCCAACGCTGGTGGGCACCGCAACCGGGACCATTGCCGGCCTCGCAACGATTACACCGGCCGCAGGGTCGGTTGGCCCGCTCGCGGCGATTATCATCGGAACGCTTGCAGCGATCGCGTGCTATTACGCGGTGACGCTGATCCGTACCAAGCTGAAGATTGATGACAGTCTGGATGTCTTTGCGGTGCACGGTGTTGGCGGCATTCTCGGCACCTTGCTCATCCCGTTCCTTGCCGGCGTCGGTCCAATGGCTCCAGGCCTCGGTGAGCAGACGATGGGTGGACAGTTTATCGTCCAGCTCACCGGTGTCGTCACGGTCTGTGTCTGGTCGGCGGTGTTCAGCGCCATCATTCTGTTCCTGGTGAAGCTCGTAACACCTCTGCGTGTCTCAGCTGAAGACGAGGAAACCGGGCTCGACACCGCGAGTCATGGGGAATCTGCCTACGGGCACTAATCCCTCGCACATCCGAAGAAGGGGCCGGCGCGATCCGGTCCCTTTTTTCTTAGTCCGATGTCAGGTTTCTTGATCCGATGTCAGGCCGCTTCGCGCACGATGCGCGCAATATCCTCGCCATAGCGACCCGCCTTCTTCTCCCCAACGCCTGAGATTTGCAGCAACTCGACCATATCGGCAGGGCGTTCAGTCGCGATCGTCGCCAGCGTCTTGTCGTGGAAGATCACGTAGGGCGGAACCCCTTTTGCTTTAGCGAGTTCGACCCGCCAGTTGCGCAAGAGGTCAAACAGTTCGCGATCGCGCGTCGACAGATCGGCAAAGGCCGCACTCGTCGTTTTTCCACCGCGCGACCGTACGCGTCTCACCGTCGGGTCGCTGCGCAACAGGATTTCTCGATCGCCTTTGAACAGGGTCTTGGCGACATCGTGGTCCGGAACGAAGATAAAGGGGCGCATGCTCTCTCCACCTTCTGCCAACAGTCCGGTGAATAAGAGCTCGTCAAACACAGCGTTCCAGCCAGACTTGGTCATTTCCGCGCCAATCCCATATGTAGACTGTTGTGATAGATCTTCGTCGAACCCGTCTTTGGCCTGGCCCATCAAATGGATGATCAGCCTTCCACGGCCGATCTTCTGACCGCAGCGTAGTACAGCAGACACCGCCATCTGCGCCCAGCGCGTTGCATCAAAAAGCTCCCCATCTTCAGCCTGACAATTGTCGCACGCGCCACAAGGCGTCGCGTCATGTTCACCAAAATATTGACGCACCGACTGACGGCGGCAGGCATCACCATTCAAGAGCGCGAATAGCTGTCGGGTCTTGTTGATTTGGACTCGCTTCACCGCCTCTTCCGCGTCGCTGTCATAGCTCCACATCAAGCTTCGGCGCAGATCCGCAGACCCAAACAGAGCATACCCTTCAGCGGGCTCGCCATCGCGCCCTGCACGGCCCACTTCCTGCCAATACGCCTCAATAGTCTTGGGCGGATCGGCATGCATGACAAAGCGTACATCGGGTTTGTCGACGCCCATACCGAACGCGACCGTGGCGCACATAACAAGGCCATCTTCCAATAGGAACCGGCGTTGGCGCTCGGTCCGATCCGCGGCATCCAGACCGGCATGATAAGCCAGCGCTGCGATACCCTGTTTCTCCAAAGCTTCGGCGAGCTGCTCTGTCCCTTTGCGGGTGGCGGCATAGACAATTCCGCTCTCACCTTTGTGCGCCCGAATAAGGCTGATGAGGCGGTCGTTCTTGTTCCCCACCTTGGGCTCGGCGTTAAGGTTGAGGTTCGGGCGATCGAAACTCGCCACATGCACGGCTGGATCAACAAGATCGAGCTGCGCCAGAATATCGTCCCGCGTGCGATCATCGGCGGTCGCGGTTACCGCCAGTCGCGGCACTCCGGGGAACGCCGTCTTGAGACGTCCCAAAGCGCGATAATCAGGCCGGAAATCGTGCCCCCACTGGCTCACGCAGTGAGCTTCATCGACAGCGATGAGCGAGACTTGAATCTGGCTGAGCGCATTGAGCAAACCGCCCGACAGTCCTTCCGGTGAGACGTACAACATGTGCATCTCGCCCGCCCGCGCAGCTTGCAGCGCCGCCAGCCGGTCTTCATGGGACATAGTGGAATCAAGTCGGTCGGCCCGGACACCCAGAGCTTTCAGCGCGTCAACCTGATCCGACATCAACGCAATCAGCGGTGAAACGATGATGCCTACACCGTCGCGCAGCATTGACGGGATCTGGTAGCAGAGCGATTTCCCGCCGCCCGTAGGCAGCACGGCCAGCGCGTCACGGCCAGCCATCACATCGGAAATCACATCCGCCTGCAGGCCACGAAAATCATCATAGCCGTAAACCCGCTGTAGCAAGTCGCGGGCATTTTGAAGCGTGGCATCATCGGCGTGAGTCATTTCCAGAGCTGTCAAAGGAATCGCGCCATGAAACAAGCGATCAGAGCGGGCGATCAGACGATTTCTTGCAATGCATCGACCAGATAGGTGTGGCGCATGGCAACCGCGCGCGCATCCTTGCTGTAGCCACCGCCAAGCACGCCAACCACTGGAACACCGGCTGCGGCGCAGGCGTTAGCGACCAGGCGATCCCGTGCTTTCAAACCATTATCTGTGAGGCTGAGCAGGCCTAGGCGGTCGTCAATATGAGGATCGACCCCGGCATTGTAGAAGATCAGTTCCGGACGCGCGGACGCCATCGTATCGCGGACGAGTTGCTGCGCCGCTGCCAGGTACGCGGCGTCTTCCGTATCGCGCGGCAGCCCCAGGTCCAGGTCAGAGGGTGGCTTGGACCGTGGCCAGTTTTCCTCGCAGTGCAGCGACGCTGTGAACACGCGCGGATCATCCGCGAAGATCAAAGCCGTCCCATCGCCATGATGTACGTCGAGATCGATTATAGCGATGCGATGAACCCGCGCCTCATCGAGCAGGCTGAGCGCGGCCACGGCGACATCGTTGAACACGCAAAAGCCCGCACCGCCCTGATAGTCCGCGTGGTGACTTCCGCCCGCGAGATTGACCGCAGCTCCCACCTCCAACGCCCGGCGCGCCGCCAATTCCGTGCCGCCAACTGAAGCTCGGGTCCGCGCCGCAATTGCGGGTGTCATCTCAAATCCAACGCGACGTGCTATCTTGCGATCGAGTGCGCTGGTCAGGACACCTTGTACATAGGAGGGATCATGCGCCCGCTCGAGCGCGGCTTGCGAGGCATGGATTGGCGCTTCGAGGTCATACCCGCGATCTCGCAGAATTTCTGCCACGAGCGAATACTTGCGCATCGGGAAGCGATGATCATCGCCAACGCTCGAAGCGTCATAATCAGGGTGGTGGACGATGGGCAGCATGACCCGGAATATGGCGCTAGCTATTCTGCTCGCCAGAGCGATTCAGCAGAAAATGCCCATTCAAAGCTGCTACTGGCTTGTCGCGTTCGCTTTGCCAGGCCTCGGCGGTCACAGAAGCCATTCGGCGGCCAAGTTTGATCACACGGGCGCGACCGTAGAGATCCTCGGCTTTGCCCTGACGCAAATAATCGACCGTGATGTTGATCGTGCGCGCGGGGCGCTCGACATCGGAGACCAGAAACAGCTGTGCCATGGCCGTCATTTCCAGGAAGGTTCCGATCGCGCCGCCATGCAGAGCCTTGATGGTAAAGTTGCCGATCAACTTGTCCTGGAATGGCAGGACCGTAGTCATGTCATCGCCTTTGATATCGCAGCGCATGCCCAGAGTTTGAACGATAGGAACACGTTTCAAAAAACCTTCTAGCTGCTGGCCGCGGGAGAGTGTCTCGCTCATTCTGGAACTCCCAGGCTGGCTTTCGGACGGGGCTTGTTGATCGCGAAGGCGCCTTGGGCGGTGGCAATCACCTTGTCGCGGCTTTCATGATACGCCCAGGCCCGCGTGAAGGCGACGGACTTGGTCACGTGATAGCACTCCGCTTCGCCGATAATATCGCGGCCACTGTCTGCCGGGCGCATATAGTCGATGCGCAGATCCAGGGTCGCGACGAAACGAAACTCTTCAAGCGATGCGGCGCAAGCCATGCCGCTCAGATTGTCCAATAGTGTCGTGATCGCCCCGCCATGGATCACCTGGGCGTCGACGTCTCCGACGAGATGTTCGGCGAACGGCTGAACGCCCCAGACCTGACCCCGTTCGACGCGGGTGACTTTAAAGCCCGTCTCGCGGGCCCACGGTACGACCTGAGTCATGCCGTCCATATGCTGGCGCATCAGCTCAATCCGTTTGTCCAGGCTGGAAGTGCTTTCGTCCATCAGGACCTCACAAGTTGACGCTCCGTCGCAAATTGACGTTCGCGTAAGCGGATATACCATCTCATCATAACGATAAACCGGTAACCTCACGGGAGGATCAAACATGGCTTTTGATGCTGAAACGGCAGGAAAAGCATGCATCATCGGAGCAGGTTGCAGCGGCTTCACCATGGCCAAGCGACTGAAAGACTATGGCATCACCTATGATTGCTTCGAGGCCTCCGACGATATTGGCGGGAACTGGTACTATAAGAACCCGAACGGCATGTCGTCCTGCTATCAGAGCCTCCACATCGACACGTCGAAATGGCGATTAGCCTTTGAGGATTATCCAGTCCCCGAAGATTGGCCGGACTTTCCTCATCACAGCCAGCTGCTGCAATACTTCCATGATTATGTCGATCATTTCGGCCTGCGTGAGACGATCACGTTCAATACCAGCGTCGATAAGGCTGTGCGCCGCGAAGATGGCGACTGGGATGTGACACTGTCAAACGGAGAGACCCACACCTATCAATGGGTGTTCGTTGGCAATGGACACCATTGGGATCCTCGCACGCCAGACGATTATCCCCGACAAGAGTCATTCACAGGCTACCAGATCCATAGCCACAATTATGAAGATCCGTTCGAGCCATATGACTTCCGCGGTAAGAAAATCCTGGTTGTTGGTGCGGGCAATTCGGCCATGGATATCTCTTCTGAGCTTTCGCAGCGGCCGATTGCGGACAAGCTGATCATCTCGATGCGGCGAGGTGTTTGGGTTCTGCCAAAATACCTTGGCGGACAACCCGCTGACAAAGCCGTGCTACCAGGCTGGATGCCGGCAAGCATCGGCCGTGCCCTGGCCCGCTCCAAGATCAAGAAAGAAATCGGCAATCCGGAAGACTATGGTTTGCCAAAGCCGGATCATGAGCCGCTGGATGCGCATCCATCGGTCTCCGGGGAGTTCCTGACCCGTGTCGGATGCGGCGACATTACCTCCAAGGGCGCGATCGAGCGCTTCGAGCCGAATGCGGTCATCTTCACGGATGGCAGCCGCGAAGAGATTGACACGATCGTCTGGGCGACCGGGTATAAAGTTTCCTTCCCGTTCTTCGAGGATCCCGAGCTGACCCCAAAGGATAACCGGTTCCCGTTATTCAAGCGGATGGTGAAGCCTGGATACGAGAATCTGTTCTTTCTGGCCCTTGCGCAGCCCCTGCCCACGCTGGTGAATTTTGCGGAGCAGCAATCCAAACTCGTGGCCGCTCTGGTCGCTGGGGAATATGCTCTGCCGAGCGCTCAGGAGATGCATCGGATCACCGAGGCTGATGAAAAGACACATATGGGCCACTTTTATCAGGCAGTTCGTCACACAATGCAGGTCGATTTCAACACTTATGTAAGAGACCTCATGCAAGAAATTGAGAAGGGACGAAAGCGCGCCCGCGTGTCTGTGTAGAGTATCAGGAGCAGGACAATGCGAACCATCGTTGCGGGGCTGGCAGCTGCGAGCCTCTTCGCATGCTCGTCCCCACCGCCGCCGGTTCAGTATCCGCAAGGTCCGATCGCGACCCCGTCGCCAGCGCCAAATTCACCACGCGCGCAGCAAGGACCGTTCAAGCCAGACTATCATCTACGCGCCTGCACGCCTTCGTTTTCGAACCGGCCTGCAACTGACTCCAATGGCCGCATTCTGAATTACAATGCGCTGGTTGTTGCCAAAGGCGTTGTGCTGGCAGCGTCACCCGCGAACGGCGCATGCATGACGTCTGGTTTCGGACCGCGCTTTAGCTCTATGCACAAAGGCATCGACCTACAGGCAAGGCCCGCCGTTCCAATCTATTCAGCCGGCCCCGGGCGCGTGCTGGAAGTCAGCCAACTATCCGGTTTCGGATACCAAGTCCTGATCGGGCACGGAAACGGCGTCTATACACGCTACGCTCACCTCGCCTATTTCGCAAAAGGCCTCTCGCCCGGCCAGAAGATCGGCTTTGGCCAACCCCTCGGGATGATGGGGCGAACGGGGAATGCGACCGCCATTCACGTCCATTACGAAATCCTGACCGGTAATTACAACACTCCGAAAAAATCCTGGGGTCTGACCGCAAACAACCCGCTGGACTTTCCGCGATGGAGTGGCTTGGATAGCAATAGCTGATCACGGGGCATCGATCATTGCTGAGCTTTCTCGATCCAAACACACTCGCGCGCACCTATCGTGACCCGGTTGCCTGGGTCATTCTGGCCGTCGATCTGTTTCCGATCTGGGCTGTTCTGACGCTCGGATGGGGCGCCGCTCCTCTCGTCTTTCTCTATTGGCTCGAAAACCTGATCATTGGCGCCGTGGCACTCGCGAAAATGATCGCGGCAAGCGTTAGAGAGCACGTAATCGGCGCGCTCGGGTTGCTGTTCATAGGACCTTTTTTCGTTTTTCACTTTGGCATGTTCTGCTTCGTTCATGGCGTGTTCGTCAGCTCGTTTGCGAATATGAACACATCGGGCGGGCCGAGCTTCCCGACCCCTGTGGGACTTGTGCAGGAAGCCCTGCAGTCCGGCGCCAGCATGCCGACCTTTGTACTGGCGATAATCGCGGTGCAGATATTTCTTTTCGTCCAGGATTTCATTTTGCGCGGCGAGTATCGCGAGAGCTCGATCGACCAAGAAATGATGAAGCCTTACGGCCGCGTGATTGTGCTCCATATTGCGATCTTCGCGGGCGCGTTCGCCATGGCAGCCCTCGGCGAGCCGCTTTGGGGCGTGCTCGCGCTCATCCTGCTCCGCGCGGTCTGGGGCGTTTTCCTGAGCGTTCGGCGGAGGCTGCAAATTGACGGTGCAGCGCAACTTAAAAGTTGACGATCCGTCACCCATCTGAACAAGGTGTCCTCAAGAGGGATACGGAATCTTATGACGGTCACGGCTGAACCAGCTGCACGAATGGGCAAACGCGCTCGCGCAAAAGAAGCCAACCGGACGGCGATTCTGGAGGCGGCCCGAACCGTCTTTGCGCGCATCGGTTATGACGCGGCAAACATCCGCGACATAATCCGCGAAACCGACCTCGCCAGCGGTACATTCTATAATTATTTCAAATCCAAAGAAGAGGTGTTCGAAGCGATCGCGAATGACAGCGTACAACGCTTTCGTCCTCTTCTGCAGAAAGTTCGCGAGGAAGCTCAGGACCTTGAATCCTATCTCCACGCAGCCTTCGGCGCCTATTTCAGTTTTCTTGCTGAAGAGAATGACCCTGCAATCGAAGCTGGCACACCTCATATGAGCCTGATCGGCGTGCGCATCGACACGCCGGAAATGCAGACGGTCTCGGACGAAATCCGAGCGGATCTCGAAATTGTCATGGACAAGATCGGGCTCGCGCATCTGGATCTGGAATACTTAACCGCCGCCGCAATCGGGATCGCTCGGGAGATGGGAGATCATATGCTGCAACGTCGCCCAGTTGACGCGGCGGGAGCAACCGAATTCGCGACAAAACTGATGCTCGCGGGCATTGAGGCGCTTGCTAAATCTGACCGCTAAGTCAGATTAGATCCCAATAAGACAATAATTGGGAGGGCCGGTGGATGAGTCTTCAGGCAATGATTGCGAAGCTGCTATTAAAGCTGCCCGCCAGTATCAAGATCAAAATGGCGGGGGGCGAACCCGTCGTGATTGGCGGGCGAACGCTCGATCCGAACCTGCAGTTCATTGCCCATGGCGCAGCCAACCAACCGCCCATGTCATCGCTCGAGCCGGAGATTGCCCAGGCCGCTGCGATCGAGGGGCTCGGCATGTTTGCCGCCAAACCTGAGCCCGGCGTCCGGTTCGAAGACACGACCATTCCAGGTAAGGACGGACATCAGATTCCTGTCCGCCTCTACCAACCTGATGATCAGGATCCGTCAGCGCCGATGATGGCATATTGGCATATGGGCGGCGGCGTCATCCTGAATGTCGAAGCGTGCCATGCCTTTTGTTCGATGATCGCCAAGATCGCCAAATGCCCGATAGTGTCTGTGGATTACAGATTGGCCCCGCAGCACAAATTCCCGACGGGCCTGGAAGACTGCATCTCGGCTTATGAGTGGACGCTCTCCAATGCCGAAAAGTACGGCGCCCCGGCCGGTCGCGCAGCGATTGGCGGCGACAGCATGGGCGGCAATTTCAGCGCGATCATCGCACAAGAAGCGACCCGGCGCGGCATGCCGAAGCCCGAGCTTCAATTGCTGCTCTATCCCGCCACAGACCTGGTGACGGAGTTTCCGTCAGCAACGACTTATGGCGAGACCTACCCGCTCTCAACCGACACGATGCAATGGTTCATGAAACAGTATCTGCCGGAAGAGTTCGATCGCGCCAATGTGTTGCTGTCACCGGCCCAGGAAAGCCGGCTGGAAGGCCTCCCTCCGGCCGTAATCGTAACCGCAGGTTTCGACCCTCTCGTTGATGACGGCGCGGCCTACGCCCAGAAGCTCGAAGCCGCAGGCGTCGACGTGACGTTCAAATGCTATGACAGCCTCGCGCATGGCTTTACCGCGTTTACCGCCGTGGTGCCCGCGGCGCGTACGGCGTGCCTGGAAGTCGCCGGCATGGTGCGCGACGCCTATAGCAAGCTCTGATGCGCGCGCTGGTCTGTCACGAAATTACGGAAGACCTTTCTGGCGTCGATATTCGCGAGGTCGAAACGCCTGTGCCCGGCGCTGGAGAAGTGCTGATCAAGATCGAAGCGACCAGCATCAACTTCCCCGACATTTTGCTCTGCCAGGGAAAATACCAGCTAAAGCTCACCCCTCCTTTTACGCCTGGGATGGATATCTCGGGTACAATCGCGGCCCTCGGCGAAAGTGTTGAAGGCTTCGAAATCGGAGACGCAGTTTGTGGCGGTGCGCGGTTTGGCGGTTTCGCGGAATATGCTGTCGTTAAAGCTGAGGGGCTTCAGCTTAAACCCGACACGCTCTCGTTTGAGCAAGCCGCCGCCTACTCGGCTGCCTATCTCACCGCCTATGTCGCCCTGGTCCGCCGCGGGCGCTTGCAGGCCGGAGAAACGCTTCTCGTCCATGGCGCGAGTGGCGGTGTCGGTATGGCCGCCGTAGATGTCGGCAAGCTTCTTGGAGCGACAGTGATCGCGACAGGCGGCTCTGACGAAAAGCTGGCAAAAGTGCAAGCCTATGGCGCCGATCATGTGATCAACACATCCAATGGATTTCGCGAGAAGGTCAAAACCCTCACCGATGGACGCGGCGCTGACGTGATCTACGATCCGGTGGGCGGCGACGTATTCGATGAAAGTGTCCGGTGCATCGCGTTTGATGGCCGCTTGCTGGTGATAGGCTTTACCTCCGGTCGAATCGCGTCGGTCGCAACCAACATGCCTCTGATCAAAGGTTTTTCCGTTGTCGGCGTTCGCGCTGGCGAATATGGACGACAATTCCCGGACCGCGGGCGCGAAAACGTGGCACAAATCTGGGCCTGGGCCCGAGACGGCAAGACCCGACCCTATGTTCATGACCGCCTACCTCTCGATCAGACGGTGGATGGCTTCCGCGCACTACTCGACCGAAAAGTGGTCGGGAAAATGATTATCTCCCCGTAATCATTGCAGATTTGAGCCAGTTCCAGCGGCTTCCAACATTAATTTTCATTCAACTAGCGCTCGAAAAAGCCATGTTTAACAGGGCGTTAACGGATCGCTCAAATCATCGCGCTTTGCCTTACGAAGACTTAGGTGTTTGCAGCGCAAAAAACACGACATACGGGCCGGGACAGTTCAACAAGAGGGACGACGACATGCGTAAGTCGCCGAGCTATCTAGTCAGTACAATCTTCGCAGCGGGTCTCGTTCTCGCCGCTTGTGGCGGCGGTGGGGGTGACTCCACTGTTGCGCCTATCGCCCCGGTCGGCGGCGGCGGCGGCGGCGGTGGCAGTGGCGGTTCCGGAGGCGGAACCGGCGGCGGCGCGACAGGGAACAGTTCTCCTCCGGCCGCCAGCAGCACCGTGCTAAGCGATAGCGACGACGCTTCGAGATTTCTCGCGCGCGCCACTTTCGGTGGCTCCAAAACCGAAATCGCATCTGTGACGGGAAGTGATGCTGCTGACTGGATCTCTCGCGAATTCTCAAAGCCGGTTTCTCTGACAATGCCCGCGCTCCTTGCGCAGCCGCGATCGAGTAGCGGTTCGCTACCCAACAATTCTGTCGATAGACTTTATTGGGATCACATGGTCACTTCGAACGACCAATTGCGACAGCGCATGGCTTTCGCCCTCTCTCAGATTTTGGTCTATTCCGACAACGCGAACGATAACCAGATAACGCGATCTCAGTATCAAGATGTATTGATCCGCAATGCATTCGGCAATTATCGTGATTTGCTGGAAGAGGTCACATACTCGCCAGCTATGGGCAGGTTTCTAACCTACTTAGACAATCGCAAAGGTGATCCCAGAACGGGGAGGATGCCGGACGAAAACTATGCCCGTGAGATTCTGCAGCTATTCACGATAGGCATCGTTGAGCTGAATATGGACGGCACGCCGCGACTGGATGCTCAAGGTCAACAAATCGAAACCTACAATAATGACGACGTTATTGGGCTGGCTCGCGTCTTTACCGGGTTACGGCTCGCCAGAGATGGAAACGGTCAAATTCGCTCAGATTCAGAGATCGTCCCTATGCAAATGTTCGATGATCGACATTCCGAGCTCGAAAAGATTTTCCTCGGAACCACGATCCCAGCTGGAACGCTGGGAGACGAGAGCATCCGTCAGGCGCTGGACACCATCTTTCAGCACCCAAATGTGGCTCCATTTTTGTCACGGCAATTGATTCAGCGATTCACGCATTCCAGCCCGTCGCCGGAATATGTGGAACGCGTCTCGACGGCGTTCGAATCTGGGAGTTTTACGTCGCTCGGCGGACAGCAGTTCGGCAATGGTCAACGCGGTGATCTCCAAGCCACATTGGCGGCCGTCCTGTTGGAGCCAACGCTATACAGCGATCCGACGGGATCTGAGACGATTGCATTCGGTAAAGTACGGGAACCAATTCTCAGGTTCGCGCACTGGGCGCGCGCCTTCAATGTGTCTGGCGTGAACGCCTCGAATGAACACGTTTTGAAAGATACGCGAAGCAGCAATAACTCGCTAGGACAACAAGCATTCAAGTCTCCTTCTGTTTTCAATTTCTACAGACCCGGTTACATCGCACCTGGTACCCAAGCGGGCGCGCAAAACATCACCGTGCCCGAGTTCCAGATAGTCAATGACAGCAGCTCCGTAGGTCTGCTGAATTTCATGACGGATTTTGCGTTTGAACGGACGCGGAAGGTTGATCGCAACTTGGCGACCTATTCTCCAAACTATGGCGAAGAATTGACCATGGTCGACGACCCGCAGCGTCTTGTTGATCATCTTGATGATCTGCTCACAGGTGGTCGAATGAGCGACACAGAGAAAGCGGATATCGTCGATATCGTTCGCAATCTCGAAAACCGAACGGGCAATGCGGAGCAAACCGCAGAAGACCACGATCGGATTGTGCAAACGGCGGTGACGCTCGTGCTTAATTCCCCCTCCTATGCGGTGACTTGGTAAGCTCAGAAGGAATTTACGAAATGGCCAATATATCACGACGACACGTTTTGGCGGGCCTGGGCACTGCGGGCTTTGCCAGCAGCTTAGGCGGGCTAACGAATCTGGGCCTGAACAATGCCTGGGCAGCCGATACCAGCGGCTACAAAGCCATGGTCTGCATTTTTCTGAAAGGGGGCATGGACGGCGCCGATACGATACTGCCGTATGATCAGACGTCCTACGATCAACTCGTCAACGTCCGGTCCAGCCTATTCAACGCGCACAATTTTAATTCCGGTGCATCGTCCCGGAACCGCGCTAACTTACTGCCCATGAACCCTAATAATGCGAGTCGGTTTGGCGGACGCCAATTCGCGATGCCGACCGAACTGGCGCCGCTACACGCCATGTTTGAGTCCGGTGACCTCGCTGTTGTCGGCAACGTCGGACCGCTGATTGAACCCACCACCCGTGCACAGCTCGATAATTCCACCGCGGTGCTGCCCCGCCGGTTGTTTTCTCACAATGATCAGCAATCAACCTGGATGTCATTCGGCGTTGAGGGTTCAAGGCGCGGATGGGGTGGCCTCTTTATGGATCGCGTTGTCTCCTCGTCCCCGAACGAGAATCGTGTATTTTCCACCATCTCAACCTCATCCAATGATGTATTCCTAGCGGGCGAAAACGTTTCGCAATTTAAAGTCGAATCGAGCGGTGTGTCTGAACCTAACATCTACGCGACGCGCGGCATCCTCGGCCATAATGGAGCGGATGACGCGTCGCGGGCGCAACTCCGAACCTTCCTCGCAGCAAGCGATCGACAAAGCCGTAATCTGTTCGAACAGGACATCGCCTCCGCGTCGGCCAAAGCGGTACAGAATACTGAACAGTTCAATGAAGCGCAGCAGAATGCGACACCTTTCACGGCGGCGTTCCCTGGGGACAGAGTCTCGCAACAAATGCAAGCTGTGGCAGAGACCATCAAGATCCGGCAGTTTTTGAACGTGTCGAGACAGATGTACTATGTTTCGGTTGGCGGATTCGATACTCATAGGGTCCAGGCCAACAGCCTACCCGCGTTACACGTGCAACTCGCGGCCGCCATTTCCGCGTTTCGCGATGCCATGGTGGAAATCGGTGAATGGAACAATGTCGTCGTCTTCACAGCGTCAGACTTTGGCCGCACCTTGATCGACAATGGTGATGGCACCGATCACGGTTGGGGCGGTCATCACATCGTCGCTGGCGGAGCAGTCCAGGGAAAGAACATTTACGGCGATATCCCGACCCCGGAATTGAACAACGGCTTGTATACAAAATCCCGCGGTCGTTTGATCCCCACCACATCGGTGGAACAGTATGCCGCGACCATGGGGTCCTGGTTCGGTCTGAACAGTTCCGAATTGGGCGGCGCATTGCCGAACCTGTCGAACTTCAACACCGCCGATCTTGGCTTTATGAACGGAACCGGCACCTAGCCCGCGGCGGCAAAGATCGCGCTCAAGCCGTCGCGATAGGTCGGGTATCTCGGTCGCCACCCGGTGACGGCTTTCAGCCGCGCATTCGACACGCGTTTGCACTCGGAATAAAAGCTCCTGCCCATGACGGAGAGCTCCGCGTCTTCGAACCGAACTGCCGGCGGCGGATCTATTCCAGCCAGCGCTGCAGCAAAGGAGATGACATCCTCCGGCGGCGCAGCGAGGTCGTCACAGAGATTGAACACGCCGCGCGCGCCGGACTGAATGAGCGCGTCGAGCCCGCTGGCAATATCGTCAACATGGGCGCGAGAAAACACCTGGCCGTCTTTGACGATCCTGCGTGCGCGTCCGCTCGCTAGACGATCGAATGCTGATCGACCCGGACCATAGATACCCGGCAATCGCACGATGCGGAGGTTGTCTGATTTACCCTGCCAGGCCCGCTCTGCTGCGAGACGGCGTTGGGCGCGATCCGATTGGGGGTTTGGGCGCGACCACTCCATCGCCCATCCGCCGTGCAGATCCCCATAAATTCCGGTCGTCGAAAGATAAGTCAGGCTGGTCGCTGTGTCTGCGAAACCAGCAAGCCGCGCGAAGCCCGGGCACCCATCTTCGCTCGGCGGTGCACTAATCACGACGTGCGCCGCGTCCATCGCCTTGCGCAAATCGGCTTCGCCATCGACGGAAACCGGTTGTATGCCGGATTGTTCTAGCATCTCGCGACGCTCATCAGAGCGATAGGTTCCAAGTACAGGGCCACGCCAAAGCGCAGCAAGGGCTTGGGCGCTATAACCAGGACCAAACAAAAACAATGGTTGTGACGGATCTGTCATTTGCGCTCGTATCTCAGTATCCTTACTGCAATAGATATTGGCGCATCTGAGGGATTGTCCATGCTTGTATCTGTGTTGTTGTCCGGGCTCCTGCCAATTGCGCAGTCCGCGTCGGAGGATATTGCCCGCGCTGAGATGCAGCGATTGCAAGCGTGTATCGAGAAAACTGAGACGGCGCCGGAAGAAGCGTTTGAAGATTCTCTTGCATGGCTCAGCAATGGCAACCGCCCGAAGGCGCGATATTGCAATGCGATTTCGCTGTTGGCACTGGACCGGCTGGAAGAAGGCGCAGCGCGGCTAGAGGCTCTCGCAACAGCACCTGACCCAATAGAGCTTGAAGATCGTGCCCTATACCTAGCGCAGGCCGGGAATGCTTGGCTCGCTGGCAACTATCCGGATGCCGCTATCGTCGCGCTCTCAGAAGCTTTGAAGCTCGAGCAGGATGATCCAGACATCTACAAGGATCGCGCCGCGGCTTACCTCGCTGTCGAACGCTGGATGGAAGGTGTGGATGATTTGAATGCTGCCTTGGAGCTTCGATCCAATGATGCAGAGGCGCTGTCTCTGCGAGCACGCGCGCATCTTGCAACTGAGAATTTGCCTGCGGCCAAAGTCGACATGGAAGAAGCGCTGACGATTGAGCCTGAGAATATCGATATCCTCGTCTTGCGCGGCGATATCCGCGAGGCCATTCGGTTGTCCGAACTCAACTAATCCAGAACGCAGTCATCAAGACCGTCGCGCGCCACCACATCCATGCGTGCAAGAATGGTCTGTGTGCGTTGTCGGACATAGGGACCTGCAGGGTTCACACGCCACTTATTCGGGCTCGGTAAGACCGCCGCGAGGCGCGCCGCTTCGAATCTGGTCAGGTCACGCGCAGGTTTGCCAAAACGTCCAAAGGCCGCCGCCTCGGCGCCATACAATCCATCCCCCCACTCAGCAACGTTCAGGTAAGCCTCCATCACGCGGCGCTTGCCCCAAAATCCGTCAATAAAAACGGCCATCCACGCCTCGGCGCCCTTGCGCGCATAGCCGCCGCCATTCCACAGAAAGACATTCTTCGCGGTTTGCTGAGTGAGCGTTGAGGCGCCTCGCACGCGCCCGCTTTCCTGGCGCTCATCAAGCGCGGTCCTGATGGCGTCGAGATCAACGCCTGCATGTTCGCAAAACCGGGTGTCCTCAGCCGCGATCACGGCGCGGACAAGGTGGGGCGATATCTCTTCGGCCCTGGTCCAGCTGTAATAGACATCCGTCCCCTGAACGATCCGTCCGGACATGTTCAGCGTTCCTGGCACTGGCACGAAAATCAGAGCCAGCGCATAGACGTGCACGGCCACCACACAAGCAACCGCAAGCTTTGTTGCACGCCAGACCCAGGTCCCGATCTTCATGTTCCTGCCTGCCCCGATAGTTGCCACTCCGCCTTCACGTCCGCATCTGTCTCTTGTGCGAAACGCGCGGCTTTTTCGGTCGCGAAGCGGGCTAAATCAAGGCGTGATAGAGCCCAGACTGCAGCGCCGCGAACCACGGGATCTTCGTCACTCAAATGCGGTAGAACGCTTTGCTCAACCAAGCTGGGATCTCCGGAATTCCCAATCGCGATCAGCACGTTCCGGATGAAGCGATCACGCCCGATGCGTTTGATCGGAGACCCGGAAAACACGTCGCGAAAGTGCGCGTCGTCCAGTGCGGATAGCGCATCGAGATCTGGGCCCTTAAGCTCAGCCCGTGCCCAGAACGCGCCCTCACGTGCTGTCTCTGCAAACTTGTTCCAGGGGCAGATGGCGAGACAGTCATCACAGCCATAAATGCGATTTCCCATTGCGGCGCGAAACTCATGCGCAATCGGCCCTTTATGCTCGATCGTGAGATAGGAAATACAACGGCGGGCATCCAGCTGGTATGGCGCGGGGAACGCCGCTGTCGGACAAATATCGAGGCAGGCGCTACAAGATCCGCAATGATCCACCTCCGCGTCGTCCATGTCGAGGACGGCGTCCGTGAGCATGACGCCGAGAAACAGCCAGGATCCATGTTCGCGTGAGACCAGATTGGTGTGCTTTCCTTGCCATCCAAGACCCGCTTTATGAGCAAGAGGCTTTTCCATCAGCGGCGCGGTATCGACAAAAACCTTCACCTCTGCACCGGTCTCAGCAACAAAGGCGCGGGCCAGCTGTTTCAGGCGTTTCTTGAGAACATCATGGTAGTCCTTGCCGCGCGCATAGATGGAGATATTCCCTTCGCCCGTGCGCTCTAAGGAGCGCATGGGATCGTGATCCGGTCCATAATTCAGGGCGACGACCACGGCTGATTTCGCGCCGTCCCACATAGATGTCGGTGTTTTTCGGCGATCGAGGGTGGTCTCCATCCACTCCATTGAGCCGTGATGCCCCGCCTCGACAAAAGCTTCCAGCCGCTCGCTCGCCGGCCATGGCTCATCAGCGCGGCAAATCCGGCAGTCATCGAAGCCAAGCGCATTGGCTGTCGTCTTTAAAAAGGTTTCCTTGGACATGGCAGGCGATCCGATCCGGACACTAAAAGTCCAAGTCGGTATAGTGCTTCACCGGTTTCGCGTTGCCAACCCGGTCTTCCAGCAACCCCCTGAAACTCGGCCGCGATTTCATTCGCGCGTACCAGGCCTTCAGATCCGGGGTCAGATCCCAGGGCACATCGCCAAAATAGTCGTACGAGGACAGATGCGCGGCGACGCTGAGATCCGCGATAGAGAAATTTCGCCCAGCCATATAGGCACGCTCTCCGGCCAGGGCGTCGAGGAAGGTCATTCGGTTTTTAAGCGCGTGTGCGCCCTGCCTTAGTGCAAGACTATCAGGCGATCGGTCGCGCTTAACCCATTGAGTCACACGTTCGGCCAGGAGCGTGTTGTTGATCCCCGCAAAGCTCTCTTCAGCCCATTGCCATAGGCGACGCGCCTCGGCCTTCTCCATCGGCGTAAACGGCAACAGACGCGGAGTGGGGAGTGCTTCTTCGATGTATTCGCAGATGGCTAGCGAACCGACGGCGGACGTTTTCACTTCGGCATCGGTGTCCAGAAGCGCAGGCGCGCTCGCGCCAGGCGCCAGCGCTGCGAGTTCCAGATCTGATACCCAAGGGCGAATCTCAATGGACTCAAATGCCCATCCTTTTTCGCTCATCATCAAGCGAACCGTGCGCCCCAATGGGTCGATAGGCCAGTGCCACAGCCGTTTCATGCCACTTGCCCTACTGTTATTTGGCGCGCACGCAAAGATGAACAGATAGAAACCTTTACGCCGTCCCTCTTCCTATGCTTCAAGCCGTGCCTCATGGTGGCTATAGGACCGCAAAATGCTGACGAAAACCTTTCGATCATGGCTGTTCGCTGGAATTGCCGGAACACTTGTTCTGAGCGGCTGCACTCGCGGCGGTGACGATGTCACCTTCGATCAGGTACCCCCCATTCTGCAGGACGTCCCACCTGCCGGCCAACTTCCTGAGGGTGTAACCCCGACAGCGTATCGATTGGATCTGTTCACCGACCCGGCCCAGGATGAGTTTTCCGGCACTGTCGAGATTGACATCACGTTAGATGAGCCTCACGCGCGGATCTGGTTGCACAGTGTCGATCACGATGTGTCTTCCGCCTTTGTTGTGCTCGCCGATGGCACCCGTCTCGACGCTGAGTTTACGCGGTCCAAAGCGGATGGCGGGGTATCGCGGCTCGATTTTGAGACACCCGTCCCGCAAGGCAATTCGACCCTGACAATGACCTATGCCGCGCCTTACAATTTCAATCTGTCCGGGCTCTACAAAGCCGAACAGAACGGGCGCCCTTATCTCGCAACGCAGATAGAACCCATCGACGCCCGTCGTCTGGTGCCAAGCTTTGACGAGCCACGCTTCAAGACTCCATGGACCCTGACGGTCGCCACACCGGCGGGTAATCAGGTTGTGACGAATGGCGCTTTAAAAGCCCAGACGGTGCGCGATGATGGCAATATCGAGTTCCAGTTTGCGACCACTCGGGAAATTCAGTCCTACCTCGTCGCACTCGCTGTGGGCCCGTACGATTTGAGAGATGGCGGCGTCCTGCCGCCAAACGGGATCCGCCCGCGCGCAGTTCCGTTTCGCGGCTTCTCGCCATCTGGCAAAGGTGACAAGCTGGAAAACGCGATGGCCATCACCGACGAAATGGTGACCTGGCAGGAAGCTTACTTCGATTACCCCTATCCATACGGCAAACTCGACCTCATCGCGGTGCCGGATTTTGCGTATGGCGCGATGGAAAATGACAGCCTCGCCTCAGCCCGGCAAATTCGCAATCCGATTGATCGCAATGCCGACATTCTCGATGCGTTTGACTCCATCACCTATCGCAAAGGTGGCGGCGTTCTGTCCATGTTTGAAAACTATCTCGGCGAAGAGGCCTTCCGAGACGGTATTCGACTGCATATGCGCCGGTTTGAGGACGGCGTCGCAGACGTCGATGATTTCATGACGTCGATCGCCGATGGCAGCAAAACCCCGGACGTTGTCGAGAGCTTCAACTCTTTCATCATGCAACCCGGTATTCCTTATCTCGACATCGAGTTCACCTGCCCGGCGCCCGATGCTGGTCTGATCAGAGTGTCCCAGAGTCGCTATGCACGGGTTGGATCGACGATTGATCCGACGGCCCAGACCTGGGTGATCCCGCTTGCCATCAAGATGAACGGGGCGAATGGAGAGCGAACTGTCAGGCAAATATTCAGCGGGTCGTCCATGGAAGTTCCGCTGGATGGTGGTTGCCCGGATTGGGTGCTGCCCAACGCAGACGGTGCGGGTTATTGGCGCTTTGCGCTGAACGAATCGGCCTGGCAGAACCTGATCACCAATTATGACCAACTCTCCGCGGCGGAACAGTTGAGTTTCATTGATAGTGCGACCGCTGCGTTCACTTCTGGCGACCTTTCGGCTTCAACATTGCTGCAAGCAATAGCGGTCAACGCGAATGGCTCATGGAGCGCCGCGCTCGACCCATTGTCGACGCTTAACAGCTATCTGGATGTCTTGCCGGATGAGGTTTCAAGAGACGCTTTCCGCGATTTTGTCAGAGCCGCCTATGACGAGAGATGGAACCGTCTGGCCTCCAGCCCGGCGAGCTCCCTCAGCGAAGGCGAGCAATTGCTCAAGACGTCGCTCAGCAGCGCCCTGATCAATATGGACCGTCTGGATGAAGAACGCGCACGCCTGGCGGCGGGTGCGGCGGCCTATGTCGGGGTGATCAATTCGCCTGATCCGTCCGCCCTCACACCCGACCTCGTCCAGACGGCAATCAGGATCGCCGCGGAAAATGATGACGGCGCCTTCTTCCAGGCTGCCCTGGACTATGCGGAGAGCGCGACCAATCAGCGTGAACGGCGCCAGATTTTCTACACGCTTGCTCGGAAAGGCAGCGAAGCCGACACGCTCGCCCTCATGGACCTGGTGCTGACGGATGCCTATGAAGGGCAGCTCACATGGGGCGTTTACTTGGCCGCTCTGCAAAACGAGACCTCACGGGCTGCAACCTGGGAGAAGTTCAAAACCGACTTCGAACAGGTGATTGCAAAAACACCGGAAATCCGAAAACCGCAAACAGCAAGACTGGTTTCATATTTCTGCACGTCGGATGAAATCGACGATGCGATTGCTTTCGTAGAGACACAGGCGAGCTTGATACCCGGCTATGAACGGCGTCTTGCGCAAGCGTCCGAGACGGCGCGGCTTTGCGCGGCGTTTCGGGCTGAGAAAGGCACCGAATTAGCGGCAGCGTTGGAGGCTCTATAAAGACCGCAAGTGCTGACATCGCAGTCAACAGTTAATGCAAAAAAATCAACGCCGCATCGATTGAGGCCCTGTGAGATTTCCCTTAAGGAAGAGCATCCTTTCAAGGGCAATCCCTCATGGCTGATCATTCTCAATCACCCTCAGAATCCAGGAATTCTGACCCACTCGCATCGTGCATCGCGCAAATGCTTGCCGAAGTTCCGGCCGATTCTCGAAATTCCATCCCTAGCGGGAACATCGAGACGCTGGGCAAATCACTGTGGGAATGGTTCGAAACAACCAGCTCGGCGTCAGTGCGCATTCGCCCCGCTGAAGGGATTCACAATGATCTGCTCGGACATCACTTGCTGGAAGCGGTTGGACCAGACCGGCCATTTCTAGTCGATTCCCTGCTCGGCGCCTGCAGCGATCTAGGGTTCGAAGTGCTCACACTGTTTCACCCGATCGTTGAAACCGATAAAGGTCGCTTCTCCCTGATCCAGATCCACCTGCCAGACCTGAGTGAAGGCGAGCAGGCACTTTTGCTGGCGGAAGCCGATGCCACGCTGGCAGACGTTCATTCAGCCACTGCGGACTATCAGGAAATGCGCGCGCGGATGGCTGCCGAAATTGAACGACTGGCGAGCAATGAACATGTCTCTGAGCGTTATAAAGATGAAGCCACAGAATTTCTGAAATGGCTCGGCAATGAGCGGTTCGTCTTCCTGGGCGCACGCAGCTACACTTTTCGGACGGGACCGGATGGCAATGTACTGCCAGAAGAGCCGGATACCGTTGAAGGTTCTAATTTGGGCCTATTGCGAGACGACACGCGCAACGTCCTCAATCGCGGAGCGGAACCGCTTCTGCTGACGGAAGAAATCGGCGCCTTCCTCGCCGAGCCTGAAACACTAATCATGGCAAAAGCCACACTGCAAAGCCGTGTCCACCGGCGGGTCGCCTGCGATTATGTCGGGGTGAAACACTTTGGCGAGAAAGGTCAGGTCATCGGCGAAACCCGCTTCCTGGGCCTGTACACAGCCGAGGCTTACAATGAATCGGTTCGCAACATCCCACTTTTGCGTCGGCGCATGAAGCGTGTCCTGGACATCCTGAACGTGCTGCCTGGCAGTCACAATGAAAAGACCCTCTCGAACATCATTGAGGGCTGGCCGCGGGACGAATTGATCCAGACCAAGTCAGAAGAGCTTGCCCCCATCATGCAGGGCGTTCTCGACCTGGTTGCAAGACCGCGCGTGCGCGTCTTCACTCGCGCAGACCGGTTCAACCGTTTTGTCTCAACCGTGGTGTTCATTCCAAGGGAAGCCTACGATACCGATCTGCGTCGACATATCGCCGAAGCCATCGAAACGGCATGGGGCGGGCGCATGAGCAGCTTCCAGCCGAGTTTCGACGGCGCGACGATGGTGCGAGTCCTGTTTGAAACCGCTCTCCCCGCGTCGGGGCCCAAACCGAACCTCGACGCGCTGGAGCAAAGCATCGCCGAACTGTCGCGTGGTTGGAACGATCGGTTCCACGACGCTGTTATGTCAAGCGAACTCAACGCTGATGGACGCTCGCTGGCGACCTTGTTCACGGGCGCGTTCAACGCCGCGTATCGCGAAGCCTTCGACCCCGAAGAAGCCATGGCGGATGTCGCCATGCTGGCAAAACTGGATCGCAATAATCCCGTTGCACTCCGGGCCTATCGAAGACATTCGGACGAACCGGCAAAGGTGCGGGCGAAGATCTATTCCCGAAACGGGGCGATCGCTCTGTCTGATTGCGTGCCGGTGTTTGAGCGCATGGGTCTGTTCGTGGCCTTTGAGACGGGATATCCTGTTGCACCCACTTCGAAACCCGTTGCGGATGCGCCCGAAGAGTATTGGGTTCACTCCCTTTCCATGCGCCGCGCCGACGGTCAGGACATCGATCTTGAAGAAACCGGCGGGGTGTTCGAAGACGCGTTCGTCGCAGTGTGGAGCGACCGGGCCGAGAATGACGGCTTCAACGCGCTTGTTTTCAATGCCGGACTCTCCTGGCGCGAATCCGCGCTCTGCCGCGCCCTATGCGCTTACCGCCACCAGACCGGTCTTGATCCTGCGCGCCAGACGCAAATCGCGGCATTGAACAACAATCCGGAACTCACCAAACATCTGGTTGCCCTCTTTGCCGCGCGGTTCGACCCGGACTTTGAAGGCAGTCGAGACGCGGCCATGGTGACGCTCGGCGACAAGATCGAAGACGCGCTAAAAGCCGTCGCTTCGCTCGATCATGACCGTGTCGTCAGACGCCTGGCCGATCTGATCATGGCGGTGCAAAGGGCAAACTTCTACCAAACCGGAATAGACGGACGGGCGCTGCCTTATATCAGCTTCAAGATTGCCAGCCGCGAGCTGGAGGATTTGCCAGCGCCGAAACCGTATCGAGAGATCTTTGTCGACTCGCCTATGGTCGAAGGCGTGCATTGCCGCTTCGGACCGGTCGCCAGGGGCGGTCTCAGATGGTCCGATCGCCGCGATGATTTCCGCACCGAAGTGCTCGGCCTTGTTAAAGCACAACAGGTCAAAAACGCGGTGATCGTTCCCGTCGGATCGAAAGGCGGGTTCTTTCCCAAACGCCTACCGCTGGGCGGAAGTCGGGAAGCCGTTCGCGACGCCGGAATCGAGGCGTACAAGACGTTCATTACCAGCCTTCTGGGCCTCACCGACAACCTGATAGATGGCGCGGTGCAGCCTCCTGCTCGCACCGTGATCCACGATGGTGACGATCCCTACCTAGTCGTTGCCGCCGACAAAGGCACAGCGACCTTCTCAGACATTGCCAATGAAATCAGTGTGTCGCATGGATTCTGGCTAGGCGATGCGTTCGCTTCAGGCGGTTCTGCCGGCTATGATCACAAGAAAATGGGAATTACGGCCCGCGGTGCATGGGAAGCCGTGAAGCGCCACTTCCGCGAGATCGGCAAGGACATTCAGTCGGAACCATTTACCGTCATCGGCTGCGGCGACATGAGCGGCGACGTGTTTGGCAATGGCATGCTTCTCTCGAAGCAAATCCGCCTGCAGGCTGCGTTCAATCACATGCATATATTCATCGACCCGGATCCGCAGGACCCGGAGCGGTTGTGGGAAGAGCGTCAGCGAATGTTCGACCTGCCCCGCTCAAGCTGGATGGACTATGATCAAAGCCTGATCAGTGAAGGCGGCGGTATCTTCGACCGCTCCGCAAAGTCCGTACAACTCTCCCCTCAGATCAAGGAGCTCACCGGTCTGTCGTCCGATGCGGTCACGCCGGATGAACTGATCCACGCGCTACTGAAATCTGAATGCGAGCTGCTCTGGTTCGGAGGTATCGGGACGTACATCAAGGCCGCGAACGAAACGAACGCAGATGCAGGCGACCGCGCGAATGATGCGATGCGGATCAATGGGGCGGAGCTGAAGGCCAAAGTGATTGGCGAAGGCGCCAATCTCGGCCTGACCCAAGCCGGACGAATTGAAGCGGCATTGAGCGGCGTTCGGTTGAACTCTGATGCGATCGATAATTCAGCGGGCGTCGACAGCTCAGACCACGAGGTCAATATCAAGATCCTCTGCACAGAAGCGATGCGCCGCGGGGCGCTACCAAGCGGTGAACGGAATACCCTCCTCGCCTCGATGACAGATGACGTGGCCGACCACGTCCTTGCCCACAATTATTCTCAAACTGGAGCCCTCAGTCTGGCTGAGGAGCGGGCACAGCGCGATCACGTCGCGTTTGAACGTCTGATGGTGCGCCTGGAAGAACGCGGCGTCTTGGATCGCACCGTAGAAGGCTTGCCGAGCACGGCCCAGATGTCGCAATTCGACGCCGACGGCCGGGCCCTTACGCGCCCCGAAATCGCGGTTCTCATGGCATGGACAAAAATTGTTCTCTTCGACGACCTGGTCGCGTCGAGCGTGCCTGATGATCCGTATTTCCAAACGACGCTGCGAGGCTACTTCCCAAAAGCACTCCTGCAATACCAGGACGTCATGGAAGCACACCGGCTGAAACGCGAAATCATCTGCACGGTGCTCGCCAACCGGATTGTCGACATTGCCGGCCCAGTCTTTATGCTGAGACTGCGAGAACAGTCGGGCGCAGCCAATGCCGACATTGTTGCAGCGTTCGAAGTGGCGCGAGCGGTGCTCGATATCTCAAACCTAAAATCGCAAATTGACACGTTGGACAATCAGGTCCCGGCCCAGCGACAGAACAACTTGCTGGGGGGGCTGGCGACGTCCCTGCGCAGGCTGACCCATAGTGTTCTGACGGCAAACATTGATGGCACCATCGCAGCCCAGATCGAGAGCCTGGCTGACGCACGAGGCACCCTGTCCCAGCTGACAGCCGCGAACCTTCCGGCCTATGAGAAGGCGGTTTCCAAGCGCCGGATCAATCACCTCGCCCGCGAAGGGGTTCCGGCTGAACTGGCTGGATCGGTCGCGGCAACACGGTTGGTCGCAGACGCCCCGCTGATCACACAATTGGCCGCCAGAAGTGGTCGGACCCCAGAGGACGCAACTGCTGCATATTTGCAAGTCGGCGACGCGCTCTCGCTGGACCGGCTACGTGCTGCGGCAACGACGGCCATCGCCGACATGCCGCATTGGGACCGGTTGGCGACGCGCGGATTGATCCGGGAATTGGAGCATTTGCAAGCCGATGCCTCACAACTTGCGCTTGTGTCAGGCGACGTTGATTCCTGGGTCAGCCAACATGGCGACGCGCGTTCAACGCTCTTGTCCGAAGTGAAAACCTATACCGGATCAAAACCCAGCTTCGCCCAGTTTGCACTCGCTGCAGATGCAATGCGCAAATTCATGCAAACTGTAGCTTAATCGGGGCTCTCGCGCTGATAAAAGCGGACCCACCGAACGGGGACTTGTCCGGTGGGCCCTACTGGCCTCATCCGCAGGCTGGGTGGGGGGACGCACGCGGAGGCCAGATTTCTATAATTCGACTGATTTTGTCCCAACGTCTCTGTATATGTATCCTTGCATACATAAAGCCAAGTGAAAAATCAGCTGCAACTGTAACAATCATTGAGATTCAAGGGATTGGACCTCATCACTTTCTGCAATTGTAGCGCTATCATGTGACAAGGGCTCACCGTTTGCGGAGAGCAAAATGGCGATCCACCGGGTCGAATCAGACTGGGCAAAGAGGATCATCATCAACACGGTCAACGGGGCCGACAGGAACATGCCAGGAATGCCCCAAATCGCGCCCCAAATGGCAAGCGCAAGAAGCACGACTAACGCGGATAGGTTGAGTGTGTCTCCCATGATCCGCGGCTGCACAAAGTTACCAATCGAGAACTGCCAGAAGCTCACGCCGAGAAAAACCATCGCGGCGAACACATAGCTGTCATTGGGGGCATCCCCTGGCACCCAGGCCGCAATTTCGGGTTGAACGAGCGCGAAGAGGGGCGGCACCAGCGCCGCAACGATCGACCCAATTGTCGGGATGTAATTCAGAACAAAAATGAGGGTGGATAGGAAAAGCGCATTGTCCACGCCGAGTAGCGTGAGCGTTGCATATGTGAGCATCGTGATCAGGGCGCTGATCACCGTTTGCGTCCAGAGATATGTTTCGATCCCGCGCCGTGCGGCGTCGCCCACTTCCTTCACTTGCTGGCGCTGCTCAACGTTTGGAAAGATCCGATCCAACTTTACCGGCCAGGCGGACTGGGCGAGAAACAGGAAGGCGACGTAAATCAGGATCAATACCAGATCTCCCGTCAAGCCACTGGTCGCGCTGGCAATTGTGCCGAGAAAGGCTTGTCCGGTTTCGTTGAACACCAGCTGCGTCAGCGTCGGCGCATCTCCGAGATGAAGCCACCCATAGGCATCTTCGATCAGGCCGTTGATCCGATTGAGATAGGCGTCGCCCTGGCTGCCAAACTCTGCCACGCCGCGGGCCATCATGGCGAGAAATCCAACAAAACCACCGATCACCACGAGGATCGCAAGCGCCCGCGACCACCCGCGCTTCAGCAGCGCTGATCTTTCGTCAATGACCCGCGCAAACCCTTCGATGATCAGGAACAGGAATACAGCCAGCGCAAACGGCGCAAAAATATCCCGACCGAGATAGAGTAAGGCAACGATGATGCCGGTCGCGATTACCCAAATTCCAACCGCGCTTGATTTCAATGCCATTTGCCCGCTCCCAATATTGCCCCGTCTTCTTACGCTGATTTGCAGCGAGGCTTAAAGGGGGTGGAAAAAATGCTGATGCGTTAGTCTGCGTCCCCGTCGCGCGCACGTTTCACAGCATCAGCAAGGCTGAACCTTCCGCTTCCTGGTCTCAGGGGCTTCGGTTGGCTCTCATGCGGAGCCCAGCCCGAGAGCCAGATTATCTCGAACGTCGCCCGTACCTTGCCATCGGGATCGCTGAACCTGGACTTATAGATTTCGCTCATGCGCGCCAGAATGCGGCGTGACAGCGGGCGACGCTCCTGTCCGTCACGAGGCGCAAAAGCTGCCTGCTCGCCCATCCCTTTGAGGTCTTCGAGCAATTTCATCGGGTGGCTGTAGCGCACGGTGACGCGCTCGACATCCGCAACCGGGAGCGCGAACCCAGCGCGCTGCAGCAACCCCGCCATTTCGTGCAAACCGGGCAGCGGCGACAGGCGCGGACTGATACCGCCCGTGATCTCGCTTTCAGCCTCAATCAGCGCCGCGCGCAACTCAGGCAGCGTTCCACCTCCGAACAGGCACGCCAGAAAAAGACCGTCGGGCGCAAGGACCTGCCGCACCTGCGTGAGCACACCCGGCAAGTCATTTATCCAATGTAATGACAAAACACTGGTCGCAAGATCGAAACTTGCCTCTGGAAAGGGTAATTTTTCTCCATCCATCGAAGCCGTCTCAAACCCGGTAGATTGAAGTTTCGCCAGCATGCTGGAAGCGGATTCCAACGCGATGATTTGTTTGACTTTTCCGCTTTCACGAAGCGCTTCGCAGGCCTGTCCATCATGCGCTCCAATGTCCAACGCGCGCTCAAATTCACGCGATGTATCGTTCAATCTTTCTAATAATTGAGTCGACTCCCTGCCCTTAAGGAAGGCATACTCTCTGAAACGAGAAGAAGCGCGGTCCCTATTCCGGGTAACACGCGCTCGATCGAACATGATGGGAGATGGTACTGGCGTCATGAGCTCCGATATGCACTGGACGACACGATCTGCAAGAGCGGGACTCCGTTCGCTTGCGAATTTCGTGTGGCCTCAGCGCTCCATCATTTCCGGCGAGCGGCATAGCGGCGATGGCCCACTAACACCGGACGAGTTTGCCCAGGTGAACTTTCTGAACGGTGCCGGGTGTCGCGCTTGCGCCATGCCACTGGAACTGGACATCGGGCAGGAAACCCTGTGCGGGGCATGCGCATCAAAGGCCCAGAAATGGGACCAGGCGCGCGCCGCAATCGCATATGACGATATCTCCCGTCAGGCGATTCTGGAACTCAAACACGCGGGCCGACGCGATGGCCTCGGCACGATGGCGAACTGGATGGCCCTCGCTGGGCGCGAAATCCTTCCGGAGACAGACTGGCTGGTGCCGGTCCCACTGCATTATCAGCGTCTGGCATCACGCGGCTTCAATCAATCTGCCTGGCTCGCGCAAGCGGTTTCACAAAAGACGGGCACATTGGCTTTGGTGGATGCTCTTTCACGTAAGCGCAACACACCGAGCCAGGGCGGGCTGACGGCGCGCCAGCGACGGCGCAACGTGGCCGGGGCGTTTGAAGTGCGCAAATCGCGTCAGGCGCGCATCAAGGGCAGCACCATCACGCTGGTTGATGATGTTCTAACAACCGGCGCCACGCTCGCAGCCTGTGCGAAGACCCTCAAGAAAGCCGGGGCAACCCGCGTCAACGTGCTGGTGCTTGCACGCGTTGTCAGAGAAGCCGACGTCACCATATAAAGGCGAACCGAAACAGAGGATCGCCCAGAATATGGCTAAAGTGACCATCTATACCCGCGCGTTCTGTCCCTATTGCTCGCGCGCGATGAGCCTGCTCAAACAAAAGAATGTGGATATCAACCACATTGATGCGGGTATGGATTCGAAGAAAAAAGCTGAAATGATTCAGAAGTCCGGCGGCGCTCGTACATTCCCGCAAATCTTTGTCGGCGATATTCACATTGGTGGATGCGACGAGATGATGGCACTGGAACGGGCCGGCAAACTGGATGCTCTTCTGACGGCACAATGATCAAGTACGCGCTCATCTGCTCTGATTGTGAGGCTGAGTTCGAGGCCTGGTTTGCCTCGTCCGATGCCTATGACCAACAGTCTGAGCGCGGACTCGTGGAATGCATTGAGTGCCATGGCAAAAATGTCGGCAAGGCGATCATGGCGCCTGCTGTCTCGGGCACCAAGAAGTCCAGCCCACCAGACCCCCAGAAAGTGTTTGGAAAGCTCGCTGCCAAGGCCCGCCAACACGTGGCGGAGAACTTCGATTATGTCGGCGACGGCTTCGCAACTGAAGCCCGAGCGATGCATTACGGCGAGACCGACAATAAACCGATTTGGGGTGAAACCACCGCCGAAGAGCGCGAAGCGTTGAAGGAAGAGGGTGTTCCCGCTGAGCCATTGCACCCAGCGTTTGCCCCTGCGAAACCGCGCGACGAGGACAAGTTGAACTGATCCTCGCCCGGCGGCTTACGACCAGACCCGTTAGTTCGCTTCGATAAATGCCACCAAATTCGAGACCAGTTCTTCGGGACTATCTTCCTGAATGAAGTGATTTCCACCCACAATGGTCGTATGCGGCTGCCCCTGAGCGCCAGGAACAGTCTCTTGCCAGATCTTGTCTCCGCCCGCCGTTACCGGGTCACTGTCGCCAAAGGCGGTCAGGAAAGGTTTGTCCCAATTGGCGTAGAATTCATCCATGACTTTCTGGTTTTGACGCAGCTGCGAAGGGACCAGATACGGAAAGACGCGGATCGCGGCCTTGTATTCCTCATCCGGAAAGGGCGCGGCATAGCCGGCGAGTTCAGCATCCGACAGGGTTCGGGTCGTCGTTGACTGGAACAGAGTCGGCAGGTCGAAGTTGTCCGAATGCATCGCCCAGGCAATCCAGCGGGTGAACCGGAATTCTCCGTTGTCAGCCACTTCGTCCGGCTTGCCTTCGCGCCAGACTGCATACTTGATCATGGGATAGCCAATCAGGCCGCGTATTCCCCCTGCAGCTGGAAGCCCAGTATTGGAAATCATGATCCGCGCGAACCGGTCCGGCTCATTCGCAACGACCCGCAGACCAATCAGGCCGCCCCAGTCCTGCGCGAACAGCGTCGTGTCCTGTAACTCAATCTCGCGAACAAAATCTGTCATCAGATCGACATGCATCTGATAATTGTGATCCTTCTGCCGGAGCGGTTTGTCCGACTTTCCGAAGCCGATCAGATCCGGCGCAATCACGCGATACCCCTGCTCGACCAGAGGCGGGATCATGTGCCGGTAGAGATAACTCCAGGATGGCTGTCCATGCAGCAGCAGGATCGTCTCCCCATCGCGAGGTCCTTCATCAACATAGTGGATCCGGTATCCTTCCACTTCAACATAGTTGGGCGCGAAAGGATAATCGACCAGATTGGCAAAACGCTCATCCGGCGTCTGAATCGCATCAGCCGTTTTCCAGCTGGTCGGCGCCTGCAGCGAGAACACCGCGATGATGGCAATCACCAGCAACGCGATCACCACGCCCGCGATCCATTTGAATATCGTCATCACCATCGTCCTGATCCTTCCAGTGTCCGTCGTGCGAACAAATCTAACACACAAGCGCAGTCTTATCGCATCTGATCACTGAAACGTCTTTAGCCCGCGAGCTCAAAACACAATTGCCCAAACCCCAATAGTTTCGCCGATAATATCGCGGATTTCCCGTTAGAGGCGAAACTGGCACGGCATTTGCTGCGCTACTCGCCATGAGTAGACGTAGCCGAGTCATCCGTTTTCCCGTTGATCGTACGGGGCCTGCGCGCGAAGCACAAAGCGCAGAGCGCGTTACGACGCGCGTCAACGCACTGCCGGATTCGATTCAGGAACTGGACGTCGCGTGGATCTTCAAAATGGCGGAACAACGCAGACTAAAAACTCGGCCTTGAGCAATCGGGGCAATGGGGACGGGAAAGACCTCGGCAGATCTGCCGGGGTTTTTCTTATTGGAGAACCAGAACGCACGCCTCATCGAGGCTCGGACGCGCGAGGGCGACGCGCTTCAAGCCAGGGAGCTTCGGCTTGAGGTCGTTGGCAGCCCAGAGCGCGATGCGCTCCAAAGTCGGGACACTCAGTCCGTCAATTTCATTCAAAAGGCGATGATCGAGTTTCGCGGCGGTCTCTTCAAGAATGGCTGACAGGTCAGAGAAGTCCTGAACCCACTCAGCGCCAGGCTGCACAGTGCCCGCTACAGTCGCTTCCAGGCGGAAAGAATGACCGTGCATATTCCGATAGGGATGCCCCTCAGGTTTGCCACCCATAAAATGAGCCGCTTCGAACGTCACCGCCTTGGTGATTTCGAAGACCTGTCCTTCGACTTTCAGGGCAGTCCGATCAGTTTGTGTGTTTGTAAGCTCAGTCGCCATTTTGGGTGCTTCATACAATATTCGGCCGCAGCCGCGATGTTCTGGGCCTGCGCCCTATCATCTTTGGGTTGGAGAAAAAAGTGTTGAAACTGCAAGCTTTCGAACCGCTGTGGCTGCGCCTCGGGTTCATCTTGAGGAAAGACCAGCTTCAATTCATTGCCAATTGTCTGCTTGAGAGGGGCGTTCGCTTTTGGGCTGACACAGATCCAGTCCAAACCTTCAGGGGCTTCGAGCGTGCCATTGGTTTCAACCCCAATCTCAAAACCGGACGCTTTTAGTGCGGCAATGATTTCTGGATCAAGCTGCAAGAGAGGCTCGCCGCCCGTGCAGATCACATAAGGCTGGCCCCCGCTGGGCGCGCCTTCTTTCCAGACGCGGAGCACATGCGCGGCAAGCGCTTCTGGGCCCTCAAACTTTCCACCATTTTCGCCATCGGTGCCAACAAAATCAGTGTCGCAAAAGTTGCAGACGGCTTTGGATCGATCCCGTTCGAGACCTGACCACAGATTGCATCCTGCGAACCGCAAGAATACGGCGGCGCGGCCGGTTTGCGCGCCTTCGCCCTGCAGCGTCACGTAGGCTTCTTTGACGGAATAGACCTTCATGCCGCCACCTGCGCCCGCCACTTCTGATAACCTTTCGCTCGCAGCTCGCAGGCGGGGCAATCGCCGCAACCATAACCCCAGTCATGACGATGCTCCCGGTCCCCGAGATAGCAGGTGTGGGTTTCCTCGATCACCAGCTCGACCAGCGCCGGCCCGCCAAGCGTTTCAGCCAGCTCCCAGGTCTCTGCCTTATCTAGCCACATGAGCGGTGTTTCGATGCTGTAAGGGCGATCCATGCCGCGCGCGAGCGTCAGTTCCTGCGCGTCCATCGTCTCGCGTCGACAGTCCGGATAGCCTGAGTAATCGGTTTCGCACATCCCGCCGACGAGAGACGTAATGCTGCGACGCCAAGCGATCGCGCCCGCCAGCGTCAGGAAAAGCAAATTGCGCCCAGGTACGAATGTATTCGGCAATCCGTTCTCGGCGATCTCGATCTCGGTTTCAGATGTCATCGCTGTATCGCTGATCTCGCTCAGAACCGAGACGTCACACATATGATCTTCGCCAAGCTTGCCCGCCCATTCCGGAAAGCGCGCCTTTACCGCCGCGATGATCTTCGGGCGACATTCGAGCTCGACTGAGTGGCGTTGACCATAGTCAAAGCCGACCGTTTCAACCCGGTCATATCGCGCCAACGCATGAGCGAGACAGATCGTTGAATCCTGTCCCCCGGAAAACAGAACAAGCGCTGAAGTGTCGGTCATTTCTCTGTTTCGCTCTCAATTGGCCCGTGAATTCGGGCGCCTCATATCTTATCAGGCTTGTGCACCAAATGTCACACTCGGACGTCACAATCGACCGGAAGTGGTGCCGTTCGGTTGACAAAGACCCGCGCCTGCCAGTGTCATGTGTTCAATGGCCTTCCCGCGCAAGATGGGTTGGTCGTCAGGAACAGCAATATCACGGCCTGCCAAAAACAAGGGCAAGTCTCGGAGAACTCGCCAGCTAAAGTCGCACGGCCAGTGATCCTGACGCAGGAGTTTACGGTGTGATGCATTTGAACAGCGTCACGGCCTGAAAACCTCAAGGGGCCCCGCGACGCGCGGGGGAGAGAGGGGAAGGACGATCCGTCAGGGTCGTCCTTCTTTCTTTTACGGGCAAAACTCCTATGTTGAGCGCAACGATAAATTCAGGAGATTCGCGATGATCCGAACCAGCCTTACTGCCGCCTCTGTCGCTTTGCTCACCGCTTGCGGAGGACAAGCCGCCGCTCCGGATGCAGCAGCGGACGGGTCCATCACTACGAGCGATGGATTGAAACTGATTCCTGTCGCTGAGGGCCTCGAGTTTCCATGGGGCATGGCCGCACTTCCCAACGGCGATTTGCTAGTGACCGAGCGCGAAGGACGGCTTCGGCTGATCTCTGACGATAAACTGGTCGAGGCACCGATTATCGGGCTCCCGGATGACATTCTGGTCGAGCGTCAGGGCGGCTTGCTGGGAATTGCACTCGACCCTGATTTCGAGACCAATCGCAAACTGTATCTCAGCTACGCCAAGGACATGGGCGAAACCAATACCACAGCCGTTATCTCTGCAACGCTATCAAACGGCGCCAGCAGTCTGAATGATGTCACCGAGATTTTCCTTGGCGAACCGCGTGAAACCGCGTTCCACTATGGCTCACGCATGGGCTTCCTGCCGGATGGCTCAATGATCATCACCCTCGGTGACGGTTATCGATACATGCAGGATGCACAGGATCCGGATCTGCTTCACGGCAAGATCGCCCGAATCATGCCGGACGGCTCCCTGCCGAACGACAATCCATTTGCGGGCGGAGGCGGCAATCCCGCCGTCTGGTCTTACGGTCACCGGAATGTTCAGGGCCTCGCTTATCACGAAGCCAGCGGCATTCTATTCGCGCATGAGCATGGGCCCAAAGGCGGCGACGAATTGAACATCATTGAGCCGGGCAACAATTATGGGTGGCCAACCATCACCTACGGAATCAACTATGATGGCAGCATCATCACCGACGAAACTGAGGCACCCGGGCTGGAGCAACCGGCCGTCAAATGGGTTCCTTCCATCGCGCCGTCAGGGATGGCCGTTGTCATGACAGTAGGCTTTGAGGATTGGTCTGGAGACCTCCTCATCGGCGCTATGGATGGCCCGCAAGGTCAAAAGCTCGTGCGTGTGGATATCGCTGCAGATGGCGGTGTCGGCGAAACACAGGATTTGCTGAGTGATATGCAGATCGGCTACCGAGACGTCATCTCCACCCCAGACGCGATCTACATCGCAACAAATGGACTGGACGGCGCTGTCTACCGGGTTGAAAAAGCCGAATAGGCGCTAGACGCCGCGACGCGATCGGAGCGCTGTCGCCAAAGTTCCGTCATCCAGGTGGTCCAGTTCGCCGCCCACCGGCACGCCGTGAGCGAGGCGCGTGACCTCCACGCCCAGACCTTCAAGCCGCTCGGCAATATAGTGCGCGGTCGTCTGGCCATCGACGGTCGCATTGAGCGCCAGGATAACTTCGCGCACGCCGCCAGCCTTGATCCGGTCGATCAACAGGCCAATGGTCAGATCCTCGGGGCCGACGCCATCCAGCGCGCTCATGACCCCACCAAGGACATGATAGCGCCCACGAAAGACACTCGCCCGTTCCAGCGCCCAAAGATCCGGCACGTCTTCAACCACACAGATCAAACCATCATCACGGCCTGTCGCCTGACAAACTGCGCAGGGCTGCAGCGTGTCGAAGTTTCCGCAAGTCTGGCACTGCTCAATCTTGTCGGCCGCATCGGCTAGAGCCTCCGCCATCGGACGCAGCAAGGCGTCCTGTCGCTTCAACAGGAATAAGGCGGCCCGCCGCGCTGACCGCGGACCGAGTCCGGGAAGACGCGCGATCAGGTCGATCATGCGCTGAATTTCAGGGCCTGCGGACGCTCTGCTCATGACGGCTAATGTGAGGGACTCGGGCCGTGAAGCAAGAGCCACCGTTCAGCTCAAGGGGATTTCCTTGGCAGTTTCGCATTTTAGGGTTACCACCCTAGAAAAGAAAAATTGGGAGGAAACTTTGGCCGACACTCAGCACACGATAGACGAATCCGGCGTTCCTGATCCGTATAGCTTGCCGCTTGAAACGCTGGACGTTTCCAAAGCCGAGATTTTCGAAGCCAACGCGCAAGGCGAGTACTTTCGCCGCCTACGCAACGAGGATCCAGTACACTACTGCGCGGACAGTTCGTTCGGGCCATATTGGTCAATCACCCGATACGAAGACATCATCGCGGTGGATTCCAACCACAAAGTCTTCTCCTCGCAGGACAATATCGTCATTGGCGACGCCCCTGAGGGTATGGAAACGCCAATGTTTATCGCGATGGATGGCCCCAAACATGTGGTGCAGCGCAAGACTGTGAGCCCGGCCGTTGCGCCCTCTCAGCTATCGGAAATCGAAGCGCTCATCCGCCAACGCGTTTGCAAAATTCTCGACGACTTGCCGGTGAACGAAGAGATCAACTGGGTTGAACACGTCTCAAAAGAGCTGACGACGCAGATGCTGGCAACTTTGTTCGACTTCCCGTTCGAGGATCGCCACCTCCTGCCCTATTGGTCAGATGTTGCGACCACGTCAGAAACCGTAGGCATCGAAGTCGATATGGATGAGCGCATGAAAACGCTGGAGGAATGCTACGCCTATTTCGCGCGCCTTTGGCAGGAACGCGCGGCGCAGCCAAAGAAGTTCGACTTCATCTCCTTGCTCGCGCACAACCCGGAAACCGCGGACATGGTCAATGATCCCCAGGAGTTCCTAGGCAACCTGATCTTGCTGATTGTTGGCGGCAATGACACGACCCGAAACTCGATTAGTGCCGGTGTGGTCGAACTGAACCGCAACCCCGACGAGTTCGCGAAGCTGAAAGCCAATCCGTCAATTATCCCGAACATGGTGTCGGAGATCATTCGCTTTCAGACGCCGCTGGGCCATATGCGCCGCAATGCACTCGAGGATATCGAGCTGCGCGGCAAGCAGATCAAGAAAGGCGACAAAGTGGTGATGTGGTACATTTCCGGCAACCGGGATGAGACTGTGATCGAAGAACCAGATCGATTCTGGATTGATCGCCCGAATGCCCGGCGTCACCTGTCCTTCGGCTTTGGCGTCCATCGCTGCATGGGCAATCGCGTTGGCGAGATGCAGCTGCGCATTCTTTGGGAGGAAATCCTGAAGCGCTTCGATAAAATCGAATTGGTTGGCGAGCCAGAACGCGTCCTTTCCAACTTTGTGATGGGATACACTAATGTTCCCGTCATTGTTCGTCCGAAAGCCTAATGAAAACGCGCGATCGCATCCTCGAAACGGCGCGCAACCTGTTCAACACGCGCCGCTTCGGCAATGTCACAACCGCTGACCTCGCGACTGAATGCGGAATCGCAGAAGGCAATCTCTGGTATCATTTCAAGAACAAGCGGGCGCTTCTTGAAGCGCTGACAGAAGGCTTCCTTGTCGAGGTGGAACACCGCCTCGCTTTGTTGCCCAGCGATGAAGCGCGCGTGCTCGAGGACTATGCCGCAATGATTGCGGCCCTGATGTCAGAAATACGGCGCTATCGCTTCCTGTATCGCGACCAGGCCGACTATGGCGAACATACCGACCAGCTGTTGGAGCGCCTACCCGGAATATACCGCGATACACTGTCCCAGTTTCAAGCATTTCTGCACGCCATGGTGAAGGCCCGCCACCTCGATCTCGATCGGGACCGGCTTCCATCGCTTGCCACCAACATCGTGATCGTCCTGCGCTACCATCTCGAATTCCTGCGCGAGAGCGGCGCTGATAGCGACGTTGGGTCCGGGGCTGTCGAAAGCGCTGTCGAGCAGCATCTTACCCTGTTTCGACATGCGCTGAGTGAGCAGGCGGCAAAAAGACTGGATCTGGCGCTGAGCCAGCTGACCGTAAACGCGTAAAACCTGCTTCGCGCGCAAGTTGTCGTCTTTCACCCGAGACCGAACGCGTTACATAAGACTCTAGCAAATCAGGATACGCGTCATGGCCGTTGGGCATGAAGGTCAGGAAATCATGATCAAGGACGCCCTGGTCTTCCTAGTCGCGGCGGGACTGGTGGTCCCGATCCTGCGTGCTTTGAAACTGCCCGCAGTGGTGGCCTTCATCCTCGCTGGCGTCGCCTTGGGCCCAAGCGGGTTCAGCGCTTTCAGCGAGCAAGTACCGGTACTGGAGTATTTAACGATCTCCGACCCTGCCGCGGCTGCTCCGTTCGCAGAACTCGGCGTTCTGTTTTTGCTTTTCTTATTAGGCCTGGAGTTGTCATTTCAAAAACTTTGGGCTCTGAAGCGAACCGTATTCGGAGCGGGCACGATGCAGGTCCTGCTCAGCGCTATGGTGATCGGCTATACCGCTTACCTGCTTGGCCAACCGCCCGCTGCTGCCGCGATTATTGGACTGGCGCTGGCGCTGTCATCGACCGCGATTGTGATGCAAGTCCTGACCGAGAAAAAACTTGCTGCGGGGCCGGTGGGGCGGACCTCGCTCGGCGTGCTTCTGTTCCAGGATATCATGGTCGCGCCAATTCTGATCTTCGTTGGATTTACCGCGAGCCAAAGCGATGCAGGGCTGGTCACTGTGCTTGGACAGGCTCTCCTGAATGGCCTTATTGCGCTGTTGGCGATTTTCCTGATTGGGCGGTTTCTGCTGCGTCACTTGTTCCGCCTCGCCGCACACGCAGGGGGCCGGGACTTCCTGATGGCGATCACTTTGCTGACAGTGGTCGGCGCATCGGTCATTACAGCCAATGCAGGTCTGTCCCTGGCGCTCGGAGCTTTCCTCGCCGGGCTCCTCCTCGGCGAGACAGAATTCAAACATCAGACCGAAATCGATCTGGAGCCCTTTAAAGGATTGCTGCTCGGCCTGTTCTTCCTGACCGTTGGGCTGGCAATTGATCTGGGCGTCGTCATCGAGAACTGGCCGATCGTGTTTGGCGGCCTGCTCGCGCTGCTCATTGTGAAGGCTTTGATCGCTGTAATCGCGATCCGCATTTTCTCCGGAACCTGGCCGGTCGCCTTTGAATCGGCCGCCTTGCTCGCGCCGGCGGGTGAATTCGCCTTTGTCATACTCGGGGCAGGCCTCGCCGCCGGAACCCTGCTCGGGGAGACCACGACGTTGCTAACGGCGATTGTTGCGCTATCGATGCTGATCATCACGATTAGCTGGCGCGGCGGTATCTGGCTCGCAGAGCGCATCACGCCAGCGGGGGAGAGTCATCCGCTTCCAAACGATTTCAGCGATGTCGAAGGCCATGTCATCGTTGCTGGTTTTGGTAGAGTTGGCCGCGCCGTTGCGCACATTCTGGACAGGGAAAACGCTGAGATTGTCGGACTAGAAACCAATCCAAACACGGTGGCCAAACACCGCCGCGAAGGCTGGCATGTCTATTTTGGAGATGGCGGGCGCCAGGAAGTGCTGGAGAGAGCTGGTCTCGCCCAAGCCGGGCTCGTTGTGGTGACATTGGATGATGCGACGCGCGCAGAATCCATGGTGAAAGCTGCGCGCCTCGGTCGCCCGGATGTTCCAATCCTAGCCCGTGCCCGCGATGCCGATCACGCGCGATCTCTCTATACTGCAGGCGCAACTTTTGTGATTCCGGATGCAATTGAGGCTGGCCTGCAAATGTCGGCCCGCGCGCTTGTAGAAATGGGCTACGAGACCGAAACCGTTCGGGCGCTCATCGCCTCGGAGCGCGAGACGGAATATCAAATGGCCGATGAGAATGTCGAGAAGCCAGACGAAGATTAGAACGGCATCTTGAAGCCTGGCATCATTCCGCCAAAGCCTGATGTCGCTTCTTTCATCGCCGCCTCCATCGCCTGATCGAGATTTTTACGCGCTTCGCGGTGCGCTGCTTTGACCAGGTCTTCTACGATTTCCGCTTCATCCGACATCAGGGACGGATCGATGCGGATCGAAACCAGTTCGCCTTTGCCCTTCAACGTGACGCCAACAAGCCCGGCGCCGGCAATGCCCTCTGCTTCAGTTTCTTCGATCTTGGCCTGCGCTTCCTGCATCTTGGCCTGCATTTCCTGCGCTTGCTGCATGATCTTGGTGAGGTCAGTCATGGGAAGTCCGTTCTAGCCTTTGGAGCGTCGTTTCAGGGGCACGACATTGTCTGTGAGCGTCGCCGGATCAAGTGGCGCACTGTTTTCGACATCGACAACTTTCGCGCCGGGGAGCGCCGCAAGCGCCGCCGCCACGTCGGGATGCTGAGCAGCGTCAGCGAGCAGCTCTCCCCGCACCCGCGTCTCTGTCTCTTTCTGCGTTTCGACAGATGAAGCAGACAAAGCCACATCCCAGTCCATGTCAGTTTCGTATTCGAGGAAGTCGGTCAATCGTCGAAGCAGGTCTTTCGGCGCGCCGGGATCCACTGCGCAGATCAGACGGCCAGGCCTGAAATTCTCTGCCCGAATATATTTGCGAGCTTCGCCCCAAAGGCGTGCTTCCTTGCGGGAGTCCAACCGGTTCAGGACATCGCGGAAATTGGCCATGGCTTGCTCACTCGGTTGAACAAGCTGCACGACGGCTTGGGCGCCGCCAGAGGGCGAAGCGCCAGGCCCCTCAGGCTTTCCCGCGTTGCCCGAGGCCCCTCCCCCGTTCAGCAAACGGGCGGCCTCTTCCGGGCTTGGCAAGCGCGCTGCAGAAACTAGACGCAGCACAACCATGCGCAGTGCTGTGTCCGCTTCGGGCGCGGTCTGCGTATCGCGATACCCCGATAGCAAGATCTGCCAATTGCGCTGCGCCTGCGCGGGGGTCAGCGTCGCGGCGATTTCATGCGTTCTGCGAGTCCAATCTGCGGGGCCGGGCAATTGGTAATTGTTGCCAGCGGCCTGCACGGTTGCGATATCGGCAGCAATCTCGAGCATATCCTTGAGGATGACCAGCGGATCCGCGCCGGCGCGAACCTGATCCGCCACCTCATCCACCGCCTTTTGAGCTTCGCCCTGAATGGCGAACTCAAACGCATCAAGCAGACGGAGCCGGTCTCCGAGGCCGAGCATGTCGCGTACCCGCTCGCCCGTCACCTCGTCGCCATCGAGCGCTTGAACGATGGCCTGGTCCAGTATAGACAGCCCATCTCTAACCGATCCTTCGGCTGCTCGCGCAATTAAGGCGAGGCCTTCCTCAGACACGTTGGCGTTTTCGCGGCTGGCGATCTTTGCGAGATGCTTAGACAGGGCATCGCTCTCTAACCGTTTCAGATCAAACCGCTGACACCGCGACAGCACCGTGATCGGTACTTTGCGGATCTCTGTCGTGGCGAAAATGAACTTCACATGCGCCGGTGGCTCTTCCAGCGTCTTCAGCAAGGCGTTGAATGACGCGGTGGAGAGCATGTGCACTTCGTCAATGATATAGACTTTGTGGCGCGCTGAGACGGGCGAGTATCTGACGCCATCCAGCAGGTCGCGCATATCGGCTACGCCGGTCCGCGATGCTGCGTCCAGCTCGAGTACGTCGGGATGATTGCCGGCCATGATGGCGCTGCAAAAATCACCCGGCGGATCAAGCTCCATGCTTGGCGCATCGTGGCCGTCCCGAGAATAGTTCAGCGCGCGGGCCAGCAGTCGAGCCGTCGTGGTTTTGCCAACGCCGCGGACGCCGGTCAGCATGAAAGCGTGCGCGACGCGGCCCGTCTCAAAAGCGTTCTTGAGCGTTCGAACCATCGCCTCCTGACCGATCAGATCGGAAAACAGGCGCGGTCGGTATTTGCGCGCGAGGACCTGATATCCTTCCTCCTTCGGGGCGCCCATCTCGGCATCTCCGAACATGGAAAAAGTCGCGTCGTCGCGTTCGTCTTCCTCAGGTGTTTCCGGCGTATCAGTCATCGACAATGCTTATGGCAGGGACTCGGGGGTGGCGGCAAGCGATCAGCGCCCTAAGTCGCGCAAATGACCACAGCTTTGCTCATCTTTCCGCACCAGCTCTTTGTCGAGCACCCTGGCCTGGCATCACAACCGGACCTTACCGTGCTAATCGAAGACTCGCTCTTCTTCGGTGATCGTCAGTATCCACTCCGATTTCACAAGCAAAAGCTCTGGCTGCATCGCGCCAGCATGGGGCGCTATGCTGATCGGCTGCGCGAGGAAGGTGAGACGGTGGATTATGTCGGTTACCGCGCCGGAGAGCCGGTCACGCGCACGGCGCTTGCAGATCTGGCGAAGGCGGGCACGGACACGTTTATTTGCGCCGATCCGGTTGATTTCATCCTCGAAAAACGGCTGCGCACATATGCAGATGATCTTGGTCTGACCTTGGAATTTCTGGACTCCCCGAATTTCCTGAACTCCACGACGGAAAATCAGGACTGGCGGAGCGGGCAGAAACGCTGGTTCATGGCAGAGTTCTACAAGTCCCAGCGGCGACGACTGAACGTGCTGATGGACGGAGACAACCCCGCCGGCGGAAAATGGAGCTTCGACGAGGACAATCGCAAGAAGGTTCCGAAAAACCTTCTCGGGCAAATTCCGCAACTTCCAATTCGTTCGCCTGACGCGGTCGAGGTGGACGCTCGGGCATCCGTGCTAGCGGAATTTCCGGACCATTATGGCACGCTCGATCAAATCATCTGGCCGACGTCTCACGGCGATGCCGCGGAATGGCTGGAAAGCTTCTTGTGCGAGCGGTTTGAACGGTTTGGGACCTATGAGGACGCAATTGTAGAAGGTGAGGCGCTGCTCTGGCACTCCGCGCTGACGCCCATGCTGAATATTGGTCTGCTGACGCCGCGCCAGATCCTGGACGCGGTTCAGGACCATCTCGACGCCCATGACGTTCCTATCAATTCTGCCGAAGGCTTCATCCGGCAGATCATTGGATGGCGTGAGTTTATGCGCGCTACCTATGTCGATCTCGGGGTCCCAATGCGCACCACCAATCATTGGGGACATAAACGCCGCATCCCTCAGTCGTTCTGGCGCGGCGACACTGGGATCGTCCCGATTGATGACACCATCCAGCGCGTTCTAGAAACCGGATATTGCCATCATATCGAGCGTCTCATGGTCCTTGGGGGTTTCATGTTCCTTTGTGAGTTCGATCCGGACGATATCTATCGCTGGTTCATGGAAATGTTTGTCGACGCTTATGACTGGGTGATGGTGCCAAACGTCTATGCAATGAGCCAGCATGCTGATGGTGGAGCGATCACAACGAAGCCGTACTTTTCTGGCTCTGCCTACGTTCGCAAGATGAGCCACTACCCAAAAGGTCCGTGGTGCGAGATTTGGGACGGGCTGTATTGGCGCTGGATCTGGAAGCATGCCGAAGCGCTTCAGAAGAACCCTCGCTGGGCCATGATGGTCTCTATGGCGCGCAAAATGGATGGTGAGAAACGTTCGGCGCATTTGCGACAAGCCGATAACTATCTCTCGAACTTGAGCGCATCTTCGCACTCGGATTGAGGGTGGAAACCTCTCCAGATTTTAATCGAGCGCCAAATATAAAGCCCCGTTAAACGACTGACAACGGCCTTTCCGTCGCTGAGATTACAGAATTTTTCGATTAAAAATCAATAAACTAGACTACTGCCTCGTTTTGTTCGATTGCTCTTTTCAATCCAGAAGGGAGCCATCATGTTCAAACACGCAAAAAGTGTTTCTCTCCTTGCGCTCGGCCTCGCCGCGTGCGGTGGTGGCGGTGGAAGCGACGCGATTGTAAACGCCGCTCCGGTTGTAAGCGCGGGCACCGCACAAGCCGTCACCGAAGGCGTTACTGTCCAGCTCTCAGCGACTGCCAGCGATCCAAACGGCGACGCAATGAGCATCGCCTGGTCTCAAGTCTCAGGGCCAATGATCACACTCAGCTCCACCACCGATTTGAACGCAAGCTTCCAGGCGCCGAGCGTGAACAATCCTGAAGACATCGTCCTCTCACTCACTGTCACAGACGCCCGCGGCTTGAGTGCTTCCCATAGGGTCACCATCACGATTGAAGATACCGGCCGGAACGGTCCATCGCCGCAAGGTATTGATGACGACACGCGCGACCGTCGCAATCGCGCGCGGGGCAATCGGAATGGTAATCGCCGGATGGTCGAGAGTCGGGAAGTCCGCAATTACGATGGTACGAACAACAATGTCGACAACCCGACCTGGGGCGCCACGTTTGAGCATTTGCAGCGCTTCGCCTCTGTCGACTATGCCGATGGAATCTCTGAGCTGTCCGGCGCCAGCCGTCCGAGCGCGCGTGCCGTCTCCAATGGGGTCAGCGATCAATCCGAAGGCGTCTCCATTCCAAATACGGTGAACACCACAGACTTTGTCTGGCAATGGGGTCAGTTCGTCGACCACGACCTCGACTTGACTGATGGCGCTGAAGAATCCGCGGATATTCTGGTTCCGGCAGGTGATCCCTTCTTTGACCCGAGCGGGTCGGGCACCGCTGTCATCACCTTTAACCGAGCGCTATTTGACAGCGCGACGGGCACCGATGCCAGCAATCCTCGCGAACAAGAGAATGAGATTACCAGCTGGCTCGACGGCTCTATGGTTTATGGCTCTGACGACGCACGCAATGCCGCGATCCGCGAGACGGGTACTGCATTCCTGAAAGTCAGTTCTGGAAACTTGCTCCCGTTCAACACCGACAGCTTGACCAATGCGAATGGTTTTGTGGCAGATCCAACAACGCTTTTCCTGGCCGGCGACATCCGCGCCAACGAGCAACTGGGCCTGACCGTCATGCACACGCTATTTGTCCGAGAGCATAACCGCATCGCCCAGAACCTGATCAACAGTGATCCAGGCGCGGACTCTGACGCGGTCTATGAGCAGGCCCGCCGCTTGGTGATCGCAAAAATCCAGGTCATCACCTATGATGAGTGGCTCCCGGCCTTGCTAGGCAGCAACGCGATCGCGCCGTATTCTGGCTATGACAACACGGTCAATCCCACGATCTTCAACGAGTTTAGCGTCGCCGCTTTCCGGCTTGGCCACTCAATGCTGAATGAACAGCTGCAACGCCTCGACGCAACAGGAGATGAGATCACGGGCGGACATATCGATCTGAAAGATGCGTTCTTTACAGGCCCTTCGATACTCACGAGTGAGACCGATCTCGATCCGATCCTGCGCGGCTTCGCAACCCAGCTTCACCAGGAGCTTGATGCCCTGGTCATTGATGACATTCGCAACTTCCTGTTCGGACAGCCGGGCAGTGGTGGATTTGATCTCGCCTCACTCAATATTCAACGCGGTCGCGATCATGGTGTCCCCGGCTATAATGATATGCGTGAAGCCATGGGGCTCACCCGTGTCACCCAGTTTGGTCAGATCACGTCAAATGCTGATCTCGCTCAAAAATTATTCGATACCTATGGCGATGTGAATGAGATTGACCTTTGGGTGGGCGGTCTTTCCGAAGACGCGGTGAGCGGCTCACAGCTCGGCGAATTGTTCCAGGAAATCCTGATTCAACAGTTCACTGCCCTCCGCGATGGCGATCGGTTCTGGTGGGAAAACCATCTGACCAATTCAGAACAGAGCCAAGTCGCAGACACAACGCTCGCCGAGATTATTCGCGACAATACAAGCGTTGGATCTGAATTACAGGACAACGTGTTTATCGCGCTTTAGCCCATCGTCCCCCACTTAAGGCTAAGCTGCGATGCTCAGGGCCACTCAGCAATGAGTGGTCCTGTTTGGGTATTGCTACCCATTTCGATTTGAGTTGAGAATGCTATGAAACCAGCATGATAAAGACAGCTATCGCGACCCTCGTATCGTCTTTCGCCTTGTTCGCTTGTACCAGCCAGGAGCCGACAGTCGAACCAAATCTGAACCCCATTGAGGCTGACGTCCCACTGCCATCCAAAGATATCGGCATCAGTAACCCAAAGCCTTGTCCTGAAATAAGGGACTTTTCCGCCTATCGTAATTTGATGCCAGGGCCAGGCTCGCGCGAATCTCGGAAACGAGTCCTGATCAGCTTTGCTGCCATTGATGGTGAAGGCTGGGCGATGAGCGAAAAAACGGTCGATCGGGCAGATACGATCCGAATTTCACTGTTCCGGACCAACTCGCAGCTCGTCAAACCACCCGCCAGATCGCTCGAACCCATCAAACGATTCCCAGGCCAGGAAGCGTCCAATATCCGGGTCGCCAGATTTACGCTCGTGAAGGACGGCGCAAACCGCATTGAGCTCTATTGCGGTGGCGAGATGGTCACCGACGCCAGCATCAGCGCAGTGCACTAGATTTGATGATGCGGAGTGGAGACTGGACAGCGACCCGAACCATAAAACTCGTTAGGGCTGCTTCGTTCCCGACCTGACCCGGTTGGCGAGGAGCTCGTCCACCGCCAGCCTCCGAGGGCTATATCGCCCTTAGGTCACCTCGTGACAAGGGGGGTGAAGCTGTTAAAGCGGGTTTCATGACGACATCCAACGATATCCCGCTCGCCAGCCATCCAATCGATCGCGCCGCACATCACCGAACCGACCCAGCCTGGCTCGATGCCGCGTTTCAGCGCAGCGATGCCCTGGTCTTCTTGATGCAAAAAGGCCTGCCATTGATAGAGTTCGATGGTCAGGGTCTGGTCTGGCTCGGACCCGAAGCCGGACGCCTCACCCCGCAAGAAGAACGCGTCTTCCTTGGTGTGGACAAAGCGGGCGCGCCGATCTTTGCGATCAATATGGGAACCTCGTTCAAGCTCGAAGGATCGCTGATTGAAGGCACGGGCGAATTTACCGATATGCGCGCCGCCGCTAGCAGTCTGAACTTGATGCAGGCTAACCTCGCGTCGACGGCGCGGTCTATTCTCGAATGGCACCGCTCTCACCGATTCTGTTCCCGGTGCGGCGCCGAAAGCGAGATGGCGGAAGCTGGATGGAAGCGCGTTTGCCCCTCCTGCGGCGCTGAGCATTTTCCGCGGACCGATCCTGTTGCCATCATGCTCGCCGTGAAAGACGATAAGTGTCTTCTCGGGCGTCAAGCCAGCTGGCCAGCCGGATTCTGGTCGGCCCTCGCTGGGTTCGTCGAGCCCGGCGAAACCGTTGAACAGGCCGCTGCCCGCGAGCTTGAGGAAGAAGCTGGCATCAAGGCCGATCCCGCCAATGCCGAATACCTGTTCTGTCAGCCCTGGCCATTTCCGTCTTCGCTCATGGTCGGGATCATCATTGAAGCGGATACGACCGAGACCTCCGTCGAACAGGATGAACTGGAAGCCGCCCGCTGGATCACTCGCGAGGAAGCACGCCAAGTGCTCGCCGGGACCCACCCAGATATTTACGCGCCGCCGCCTATGGCCGTCGCCCACCACATTCTAAAAGCCTGGGCGGAGCGCGATTAAAGAAACCCCCGAACCGCGAAGGCTCGGGGGTTCCAATTCTAGCGCTCGGCAAGCCTATTCTGGCCCGCCAAACTTAAACACGCCAGACACACCAAAGACTGAGATTGCATCTGTGAAGGCGCCATCTTCGGCATCCATAACCGTGTAATCCCCACGAATACCGAACTGATCGGTGAACATGTACTCGCCGCCAAAACCGATCGAGATGCCGTCGGATTGGATGATTTGCGAGCTCGCGCCGTAATTGATGTCAATCTCGGTTCGGGCATAGCCGACGCGGCTGAGGAAGCTCGCATTGTCGCCAACGGGCACACGCCCAACCAGATAGGCTCCAATCTGACTCTCAATATCGAGCTCGATTTCTGACGGGTCTATCGTGTCAGAATCCAAACCGAAAGATCCTTCGATCTCGGCCCCGAAATGCTCGTCCCAATTCCATCCTCCGCGGAAAGTCGCCGCGGTGGGTGACGCGTGATCAAGATCGAATGATGCGACACCACCGGTGACATAAAGCTCGGATTCGGCCTTTGCCAGAGAGGAAAATGCGGCGATCGAAACGAGCGATGCAAGGGCGACGGTTGTCGCCTTGTATCGATAGCACATACTGCGCTCCTTACTAGTTTTCGACCCCTAGTGACTCGCTTCAAACATACATTCGGTTGGTTTTGTGTGAATATTCATCCATCTCGCTACTTTCCGTCGGGACCTTCAACAGAATGATCGCGTAAAGAAAAACCCCGGTCCCAAAGGCCGGGGTTTTCTGGTCAGATTTGAGCGCAACTAACGCAGGTCACCGAACTTGAAGACACCGCTAATCGCGAAGACGTCGATGCCGCCATCAAAGCTGTCATCCTCGGCTTCGATGCGCGTATAGTCTGCGCGTACTCCGAATTGCTCGGTGAACATGTATTCTCCGCCGAGGCCAAATGCCAGGCCATCGACTTCGGCGTCCTCGGTCACCCCGTTTGTGGACGATTGGTATTCACCGGTGGTGTAGCCAAGCCGCGCCAGGACGTCGAGGTCACGCGCAACGGGATAGCGCCCGACCAGATACGCCCCAAACTGGTTTTCCAGCTCGACCTGGGTTCCTGCCGAACTTCCAATATCCTCCGCGCCTAGCCCGAAGGAGGCTTCAAACTCGGCTCCGAAAATCTCATGAAACGCCATACCACCGCGCAGGGTGAGCGTATTCAGCGTCGCACCGCCGCCATCAAACGCCGAGTATCCGCCCGCCACATAAAGATCAGATTCCGCCATGGCCGACGGCCCTAAACACGCGCCCGCCAGCACGGCTGCAATTGCAGTCTTGTTCATTGTCTACTCCTCTTGCTCGCCCTTTTCAGTGCGAGACAGCGTTGAAGCAGGTTTCGGCTTTCATGAGTGTGAAGTCTTGGTCATGAATTGGCCGCTGGCGTTAACTATGGCGGGTATGAACGGGCGGGTTTGGCCGGTTTGAAGTGAAGAAAAGCCGCTCAATCCATTCACAACGCTTTGCCCAGACTTGCTCGTTGTTCGACCTCATACCCAAGCGACTCGTAAAACTTCAAAACATCCAAATTGGAAACACGAACTTGCAAATTAAGTTTCGGACACCCCAGATCTTTTAGACTCGATTCCGCGCGCCGCATCAACGTTGAGGCGAGCCCGCCCCGTCTATGATCTGGACTAACTGCCAATCGGTGCACCCACCCTCTGACACCGTCAAACCCGGCGACAAGTGTGCCAACAACACGGTCGTCATGAACGGCAACAAAGAATAATTCGGGCTGCACAGATAGTTTTGCGGAGATCACTTCTTCAGAATTGTTCCATGCTGCGCCACCCGGAAAAACTAAGTCCCAAAGGCGAATAACGCCCTCTTTGTCGCTTTCGCGATAGGCGCGAATTTCGGTGCTGTTGTCCATCTGACGCTTTCAAAAGCTGAGGCTATCAATTTCTCATTTCGAGACAAGGCGCTAATCAAAACCCCGCATGGGAGGGGATCCATGCGGGGTTTATTGGCCACCCGTAGGCGAAGATAGAGAGGGGCTTCACAGAGGGGAAAGAGCCCTAGTCCTGCAGCACGGTTGGCCAATTGGTGTTTGCGCTAGTGATGAAACCGGCGCGGTCTTTGTCCCACTTTTTCTGAATACCTTTATTGTAGTTCAGATAGAGCTTGTTATCGACAATCGCCCAGCGGCGGGCATCGCCTTTCGCGGTCTGACCCTTGGCCACAGCCCAGGCACAATAGCCGCCATATTGCGGCGCATATTGCTCTGGATTTCCAAGGAACAGGTTGAGGTTCTCTTCGCTTGCGAAGCGGAACTCTGCGCCATTGTGGGTCGTCGAATATTCGGCGCTTCCTTTGGTTGGCTCGCCAAGTGTGAAATAGGCGACCGTGTCATACCCTTGCAAGGCGAGGTTGGAGCGCTTGGCCGTATAGATCGGATCCTTGTCAGCAAACGCAGCGGGGGCGGAAATTACAACAGGTCCGGCTGCGACGACAGCGGCGGCGATAAGAGTACGAAGTTTCATGGAATTCGTCCTTTTGGATGACGCGGTTTCTGGGAGGATAGCGGCGCGTTTATGAACGCGCCGGGAACAGGGTGGATTTGAGGCCGGTGAAAATCGCGCCGAGCTCCTTGCGGCGCACAATGATCAGACCGAGCGAGGTCAACCAAACGACCACCGCCATAAAGAACAGGCCGCCGCCATCATTGTTTGGATCAATGCCGAGCGGTGTCCAAAGGTGGAAATTGACCGCTCCGCTCATTACGGCAAACGCGATCAGCGCCCCTATCGCTTGCAGACGGCGCAAGGCTGGGTGGATACCGATAAGTAGCAGCGTGGCGGCGAACAGTTCAGCAGTGCCAATCGTATACTGGCTGAACAGACCGGTTTGCGCGAAGAGGCCGTCGGCCCCGAAGCTTGCGGCCCAGTCATTCAACTTGCCGAAAATGGTCTGCGTCTCTGGTGCATTAGTGAACTTGAACCGCAAGCTGTCGAGAAAGACGAGCGATGCGATGCCGGCCACAATATGCGGTGCGAAGGTTTTTGCTTTTGAGAGCAGTCCGGAATTTTCGGGCTGCGGCGTCAATGTGTCTGTTAGGGTTGTCATGGATCCCTCCTTGCTTGCGATGACACTTACGAGGCCTGTTCTTCACTTGCGAACCACGTCTGTGTGAGCACCGGTCACGTCGGTGTGAGCGACTTGTGAGGCGTCCATTAGAAACAAAGAAAAAGGGCTGCGCATCGCTCCACAGCCCTTTTGTTGGCAGGTGCACCAATGGTTAAGCGGGTAAGGCTTCTCGCTGGGCGGTTGGGGTCCAGGCGTGTTTTTGAAACGCTTCATTGACCGGCGTTTCTGCGACATGGTTGGTGTAGTTTGAAATCACTTTCAGGGCGACACCAAGCACCACCGCCAGAACTGCTGCGCGGTCATACCCTGCGGCGAGGAATGTATCGACATCCGTATCCGAGACGAAGCCGCGATCGATAACCATCTTCTTAGTGAAAACACGAAGCGCTTCCAATTTGCCGTCGGTGATTGGCCGATCGTCGCGAACCGCATCGATCACAGCCAGATCTAGACCCGCGCCTTCTGAGATCGTCGTATGGGCGGCGACACAGAAGTGACATTCGTTCTCGACGCTCGCGGTGATCGTGACGATCTGTTGCTCCAGCGGCGACAGGCCGGTCTTGGCCAGCTGGTCCGACAGTTGAGTGTAGGCATGAAGGACAGCCGGGTTTTCAGCGAACACAGCATAGAGGCTCGGGACGAAACCCATTTTCTTTTCGACACCTGCGATGAAATCGTGGGCGCCTTCAGGGGCAGTGCTGGAATTGTGCAATGTAAATTTGGCCATTTGTGGCTCCTTGGGAGAGAGAGGGTCGACAGGTTTGTTGCCGTCGATGAGCGGTAAATGGCGCATGCCCCCCTTTTTCAGAACCGGGAGAGGCTCCATATAGCCCATGCATTTTTCGCATAGGAGCTTCGGGAATGGACCGTATTGATGCAATGAAACTGTTTCTGCGGGTTGCAGACGCAGGCAGTTTTTCGCGTGCTGCCGCTGATCTTTCGATCGGCCAACCGACAGTATCGCGCCGCATTCAGGACCTTGAGCACCAGCTCGGTGCCGAACTGTTTCACCGAACGACCCGGGCGCTGTCGCTGACCGAAGCCGGACAGAGGTTTTACGGTCGCGCCCAAGACATCCTGGCAGAGTTCGAGGAAGCCGAAGCCGAAGCCCGCGGTCTCGATCAGGAACCCGTTGGCATGCTGCGCATCAGCGCGCCGCACTCCTTTGCCAAGCTGGTGATTACCCCTGCCGTCGCCTCCTTTCTCGATAAATATCCCCATGTCCGAATGGATCTGATGACGGACGATACCTACACCGATCTCGTGACTGAGGGCGTCGACCTCGCCTTTCGCTTAGGCGAACTCACCGATAGCGCGCTGATGGCGAAGCGGCTTTTCGTGGCTTATCGCGGCATCTGGGCGGCGCCGTCATACCTGGAGAAACATGGCGCTCCGGACTGCCCTGACAGCCTGAAAGATCACCAGGGGCTGGTCTTCCGGCAGTCGCTTCAGGGGCAGCAATGGGTTCTGAAACACTCCGAGACCGGCGAGGAACGCCGCATCATGATGGATGGCCGGTTCCGTGGATCCTCGGGCGACTCGCTACTCCAGGCGGCAGTCGATGGTCTCGGAATCTTCATCGGACCGGATTGGCTCGTCTGCCCGCACGTCACTTCGGGAGAGCTCGTGCGCGTGATGCCGGAATGGCGCGGGGGAGACCTGCCGCTCTCCGTCGTCTGGACCGGCGGCAAATTGCGCGGCAAGGCCCGTCTGTTCGTCGAGCACATGCAGGAAGCCTTCAACCAACTGGAAAATGTCGGACGCTAATTAAAACGCCCGACATCTAAATTTGGTCTATTTGAACTCGCGAGCTTAGCTCGCTTTTACGTCCGCAATCCATTCATCGACACGGCGCTCAAGAATGGCGAGCGGCATGGCGCCGCCACCCAGAATGGTGTCGTGGAAGGCACGAATGTCGAAATCGTCGCCAAGTTCAGCTTCAGCTTTGCGGCGTAGCTCCTGGATCTTCAGCATGCCGATTTTGTAGCTGGTCGCCTGCCCAGGCAGGACGATGTAGCGACGCACTTCTGAACGCGCCTGGCCTTCTGGTGCAGCCGTGTTGGCGAGGAAGTAGTCAATTGCTTCCTGCTCGGTCCAGCCTTTCGCGTGCAGGCCCGTGTCGACCACGAGGCGAACCGCGCGCCAGATCTCTGAGCCGAGACGACCAAACTCCGACAGCGGATCCTGGAATGTGCCAGGCATCTCTTTAGAGAGCCACTCAGAATAGAGCCCCCAACCTTCGCTATAGGCGGTAAAGCCTGCCTGCGTCCGGAAAGTCGGAACGCCTTCAAGCTCTTGCTGAATAGCGATCTGCATGTGGTGACCTGGAAGGCCCTCATGATAGGCGATGACTTCGAGCTCGCGCTTCGGCATCTGCTTCATGTCGAGCAAGTGAGCATAGTACACGCCCGGCCGTGAGCCATCTGGCGTCGACGGGAAATAGTGCTGCGCAGCGCCTGCCTGTTCGCGGAACGGCTCAACGCGTTTCACCACCATGTCTGCTTTTGGAAGGATGCCGAAATAGTCAGGCAGAACGGCCTTAATGCCATCAATCGCCGCGGTCGCGTCATCGATGTAACCTTGGCGGCCTTCGTCTGTATTCGGATAGTAGAGGCGTTCATCATCCTTGGTGTCTCGCAAGAAGACGAAGAACTCTGGCAGCGTCCCGTCAAACCCGAACTCATCCTTGATGGTTTCCATTTCGCCGCGAAGGCGGGCAACTTCAGCGAGACCGATTTCATGGATCTCGTCGGCAGTCAGATTGGTCGTGGTCTGATTGGCGAGACGCTCATTGTAATACGCGATCCCGTTCGGCAGCGCGCTGACGCCTTGGGCTTCGGCGGTGGCGTTGACGCGATCTTCTTCCTGCCAAGCAATCAAGCGCTCATAAGCAGGCTGCCATTCCTCAATAAGCGCGGTACGAATGTCCGCGGTCAATTGATCGGCTTTGGCCTGATCGATCTCACCTTGCTCTAGCAGGTTCGCGATCTTGGCTTTCGCGTCTGCCCAGACGGCGCTGTCCTCGCCGCTCTCATCAAACGGTGCGCCAGTGATGACTTTGCCAGCCTCGTTGATGACGGACTCAAACGCAAAGTAAGGCGGGCGAACGCCGTCCTCAGCCACCCGCTTGGAAGCTGCGATCAGCTGATCGATTGCAACCGCACTGCCTGAAACACGGGTCAGATAGTTATCCATGTCCTCGCCATCGATAACTTTATGGAAAGCGATCAAGAGCTGCGGGAAGAACGAGTGGATGGCTTGCATCTGCTCAAACACGTATGTGTTATAGCGAAACTCATCGGCGGCTTCCGCACGCTCAGCCTGGTAGACCCAAATATCGTACGAGATTTTCGCGTCAGGGCTCAGTTTGTTATAGTCGAAATTCGCTTGCAACTCGGCAAGATTGGCGCGGGAGCGTTCTAGCTGTGCGTCGAGACCCGCTTCAGAGAAGTCGTCAATCTCGCCCTGACGCTCATCGCGTCCCAAGAAGGTCAACTGGATCGGGCTCTCGAGAACTTCCGCCTCGAATTTCTCTTCGAACCAGGTGTTCAGGCGCTCAGTTTCAGCGGCGATCTCTTCCGCCGTTGGCTCCGCAGCTACCTCGACGTTTGGTGTTTCAGTGCCGGTTGTTGGAGATGTGTTCGAAGTCTGACCACAAGCTGTCAGCGCGAAAATAGTTGCAAGCGCGGTAAAAGTCGTACGCATAAGTGAAGGCCTCCCAATGCCTTGATTTATCGATATTCGGCAAAAAGCAGGTTTTCAACGCGGCGACAAGGGGGGATGTCAAAATGAGCTTTGCTGCGCTGTTCACTTTTTTCAAATTGTTCAATCGCTAAGGTCGCCAATGGGCTGAGTTAAAAAAATGGAGCGTTTATGCGCACATCCTCACTGGTCGCCCGTTTTCGCGCCCCCCTCCGCGTCCGCATGCTCGCTCCCCTCTTCGCCCTCGCGCTGTCGGGATGTATCGTTACGTCGACTGCGGGCCTGCTTTTCAGTGGTGCAAAACTCGCCGGAAAGACAGTCTACTATACCGGAAAAGGCGTTTATCAGGTCGGCAAACTCACCGTTCGCGCTGGCGACGGCGTCCTGGATGGCACAGAGCGCATGCTGCGCCTAACCATTCTCACAGCTAACGCTACCGGCGCTGTGGTTCGCACGACACGAGAGATCCACTCGACCGCTCTTGAGGCTGAGCTGGCCGCGCTTGAACGAACCGAAGGCGTCATCGAAGTAATTGTCGAACCGCTGGACTAAGCTCTTCCATCTTAAACGAAGCGGGATTATATTAGCCTCGTTCCTTGTGAACTATGGTGATAAATGCGCGTGTAATAAGCGGTTCGGACCCGGGGGCGGTACCCGGCGCCTCCACCAATTAGATCTCTTCCTTCAGTGGGGATCATTTGGGGGCGAAATAGGATCGACGGACGTGTAAAAGCGATGCTTTCACCCGCTTGAGCTGCGTTAGAAGCTCAATCAACAATAGTTGCTAATGACAACTTTGCTGAAGGTGAACTGCTCGCTGCGTAACGCAGTGCGTGGAATACCGCTTTAACTCCTAGGGCATCAGCGCCTTAGGCGGGGCCCGGAGGCGCCTGGCAACAGAAGCCTCCACTTTTGTTTCGTAGAGTAGCCCGTCCTGTAACAGCTATTGCAGACTGGGAATCAAAACCAAGTCGGACGCCCATTCGGGGAAGACGCAGTTTTGCGCTCGCCTGTCGAATGAACAGCGTTGCGGGATCGGAATCGAGGCGCTATCCAAAGCGCCAATGTAGGAGAGGTTCATGACGGACTATATTGGCTATGAGGCTCTGACTCAGGCTGCTATGCGGGGGGTTGTTCGTGAGGCATTGCGCCAGGCTGAAAAAGGCTCGGCGCCTCCTGGGGACCATCATTTTTATGTTACGTTTCGGACCAAGGCCCCTGGGGTGAAAATCCCGGATCACCTTGTCGAGCAGTTTCCTGATGAGATGACGATTGTCGTCCAACATCAGTATTGGGACCTGGAGGTACATGACGGACATTTTGAGATCGTGCTCAAGTTCAATCGTGTGCCGCAGCATCTCTCCATTCCATATGTAGCGCTGACACGCTTCGTTGATCCCGCGGTGAATTTCGGGGTGAGTTTTGAGAAGCCGGCTTCGGGTGAAGACGCGTCTGTCGTATCGCCTGCCTTGGGGACGCCGATGGGAACAGCTATGGGGACGCAATCAGGGTCGTCAGAGTCCGCGTCCGACGCCGATGATACGCCTGCCGCTGGCAGCGATGAAACAGTCGTCAATCTCGACGCGTTTCGCCGTAAATAGGCATGAGCGAATCCACAGAGAATGAAAAGCCCCGCATCTCGGATGCCGAGATGCTAGCGCGCTTTCAGAACAGTAAGAAACGCCCGCCCTGCTCGGATACTCTGGGGATGCGCTTGGCTGAGGTCGACCAGGATCAAAAGCGCATTCGCATGGATTTTGACGTGTCTCCGAGCTTCGCCAATCCGACGGGCGCTATACAGGGCGGCTTTATCGCTGCGATGATGGATGAAGCGATGAGCACCTGTGTGATCATCGCCTCGAATGTCACCATGACGGCGCCGACGCTAGAGATGAAAACCTCTTATTTGCGGCGCTTGATGCCAGGCACAGCGCATGTCGATGCGCAAATTCTACGCATGGGACGTTCGGCCGCTTTTATGGAAGCCGAGTGCTTTGACGCGGATGGCAAACTCGTCGCGAAGGCCACGGCTACCGCGATCCCGATGCCATTCAAGCGGCTGAGTTAAGACGAGAACAGCGCCTTGGTGACTTCGAGTCCAACCAACATCGTGCCGAGCAGCGCGATGCCCCACACCAATGATCTAATATACGGCACGCCTAGCAAATAGAGCGGCGCAAATGCCAGTCGCCCGGCAAGATAGAGTCCGGCGCCAATATGGGTCAGGTTTGAAGACACTCCAGCCAGCTCGACTGCCAAAATCAACGGGACGAACAGCATCATGCCCTCGATATGATTGGCAACCGTTCGGCTCATGCGCTCTTGAATGGCCGTATATTCAGGCTTTCCATCTCGGCTTCCAAGCCCCCATCCAAGGCCTTGATTCAAAGGCACCAGAGCGCCCTGATACATCAGCAATGCGAACAGAATCGCCACCGATCCCGTCACCATTTGCAATTCAAAACTCATCTTGCTCTCCATTTTTGAAGTAACTACTTTTTTCGTAGTTACTGGATTTCGTCAAGCGATAAGTCTAGGAGAGGCTCATGACGAAGAAGAATCTTCCATTATGCCCCGTTTCCCGTACCGCGTTCATTATCGGATCGCGTTGGACGAGCGAGATCATTCGGGAATTGGTCGATCACGGAGCCAGGCGGTTTTCAGACTTTGAATCGGCCTTGACCGGAATTGCCCCCAACACACTGTCTAACCGACTAAAAATGCTCGAAGATCACGACGTTATCAGCCGGAAAATCTATGATAGTCACCCGCCAAGGTCGGAATACCATCTGACAGAAAAAGGCCTAAAGATGCGCCCAATAATTGATGCTATGCGCCTGTGGGGACAGCAGAGTTCCTGATCTTGTTGGCATAATTCCTGTATGGTAGGTTTTGCTCACGAATTTATGTCGTAGTAGATTTAGCGGGGACAATTATGCTGAACACGTGGCGCGGGCTGATGCTCGCTGCGGGCGTTGCGGCGATACCTGCTTTTGCGCAGGCCGAATGCCCGCCCCAGGACTCTATCGACCGATACGCGCAGACCGCTCGCGATGCGCTGGTGGCGCTTGATGGTCTGGTTCCGGAAGAACAACAACGTACCCTGGAAAACCGTTACATCGCTATGTCAGTTTTGCGATGGAGCTGGCAAGGGCGTGACGCGATCCTCAATGAACCGTCTGCGCTCGACGGGATTACGCAGTGCATTGATTCTGGTTTGTGCGATGCTTTGGCCAGTGAGCGCTCCGGTGCGGGCCCACGTACGATGGCGCCATTCCCGAGCGACCGCCTGGTCAACTGGGCTAACCGCCAGCTTGAATGCGGAGTATCGGCGCCGGCGGAACCTGTAGACGAGATTGAGGTCGCCACTGAAGAGACCAGCGTAGAGCCAGATCTCGCAGCCGATAGCGACCTTGCTGCAGATCTTGAAACGACCGACACGCCCGCAGAGCAGACTGCAGACGCAGCGCCGGAGCCTGACCTCGTCACGGATACGGGTGTGGAAACAGACGATCCGACCACGCCCGAAATCGAAGACGTATTCGCGTCTGAAGAAGCGATCCCGGAAGACGAACTGAACCTGGATCTGCCGCTGTCCGACGTCATAATCGACTCCACAGAGACCGCGATCGGTACGCCCTCTGCGCAAGCGCCAATTGATGCACTATCTATGTCATCGGGGAGCCAACAACACCTCGCACGTGCGGCTGTGCTGCTGATGATGAAGGGAAACGTCCCGGGCAGCATCGAAACGTTCAGTCAGGCCTGCTATCAAGCCGCTGAGCAATCTGACCCGGTGCAATCCTGCGAGCTGATTTTTGACCATTATGATCGCCTCGCGGTGCGGGCTGACCCGATTGCGTTTCTGGCTTTCACAGACCAACTCTGCCGGGTAAATTACACGCGCGGCTGTGCGCGCCTTGCAACCTATTTCGGAGTCGAGACCACAACAGAAGCCCACCTCGCGGCGCTTAAGTTCTATGATCGGGCCTGCAATAGTGGTGATGCGGAAGCCTGCGCCGCCGCTTCCGACTATTTCCTGACCGGCCGCGCCGAACTCCCAGACCCGGCTCGGGCTCGCGATACACTCTTTCGCTCCTGTGATCTCGGTCGCCTTGCTTCCTGCCAGCCGCTCGCCGAGTTCTACGCGCGCGGCGTTGGCGGAGACGTCGATCTAGCCCGGGCGTTCGAGCTCAACGAGATTTCATGCTCGAACGCTCAGATCCGATCGGCTGAAACGTGCGTCGCCGCAGCGGATTTTGTACTTCTGAACATGGAGGAAGGGGTCGACCGGGATCAGCAGGTTCGCACCTTCGTTGAGCGCGCTTGTCGGATCGGTCACGATGTTGGATGCGCCTTGCATGCAGACAATCTTGAATATGGAATTGGCGGCGCGGTGGACTTAGCCGGCGCTGAACAAGCGCGGGACCGGGCGTGTCGGCTAGGCCATGAGGCGAGCTGCGAACCGAACTCGTAACCGCTAACCAAGCGCCCTCACGCGCATGTAGATCCCTTCGCGCTCACCGACGCGGCGTTCGACCAGCAGGCGCGCGACCTGATGATCATCCTCAAACGCATTGCCGCTCAGACTATCGAGCAGCGCTTTCGCCAGATTGTCGAGATCCATCCAGGGTGGATCGCCCGTATATTCCATCACGATATGGACATCATAATCGCCATGACCCGGTCGCAGGCGTTGGAAATCCTTGCGGAAAAATTCCCGAAACAACTGCTTATAATACCGGGCCTGCGTCGTCAGACCGAAGCAGCGCACCTCAAGGTCACCACTCTCGGTAATTCGGCCTCGAACTTTGCCGTTCTTGACCCAATCATCCACGCTCAGACCGCCCATCCTGAGATTTCGCGGCGCACCACGTCTTCGACCACATCGATCGCGCCCTCGCTATCGTTCAGGCATGGTGCGACTGAATAGGCTTCCCCGCCAGCTTCCATGAACGAGTCGCGCCCTTCCATAGCGAGTTCTTCCAGTGTCTCAAGGCAATCAGAGATAAACGCAGGCGAGACAACAACGACTTTTTTGAAGCCTTGCTCCGGCAACGCCTCGAGAGTCTTGTCCGTGTAAGGCTGCAGCCACTCGGTCGGCCCGAAGCGGCTCTGGAAAGTGGTCATCGCAAATCCATCTTCCCAACCGAGGCGGTCCGACACGAGACGCGTCGTCTTGTGACAATGGCAGTGATACGGATCGCCTTTATCGAAATAGGCCTTGGGGATGCCGTGATAGGACATCAGCACTCTGTCTGGCGTGAAGTCCAGCGAGGCGAGATGGCTCGATACACTCTTGGCCAGCGCGTCAATATAAACCGGCTGATCGTGAAAGGCCGCTGCCGTCCGCACCGCTGGCTGCCATCGCATCTGTTTCAGCGCCTTGAATGTGCGGTCGCAAACGCTGGCGGTCGTTGTCGCAGAATATTGCGGATATAGCGGCACGACACAGATCCGGTCGCAGCCTTGATCGTTGAGCGCCTCGATTTTTGAGGCGATGCTCGGATTGCCATAGTTCATTGCGAAATCGACGATCAGGCGGTCATGACCAATCCGCGCGTTCAGCTTCTCGGCCTGACGCTTGGTATAGACCAGCAAAGGCGAGCCTTCATCGGTCCAGATTTTCTTGTAGGCACGGCCAGATTTGCTCGGACGGAAGGTCAGGATTGGCCCTTGCAGGATCAATTGCCAAATCGGCTGCGGCACTTCGATGACACGGGGATCGGAGAGGAATTCCGACAAATAGCGCCGCATCGACCAATAGTCGGTGCCATCCGGCGTGCCGAGATTGACCAGAAGCACACCCACTTTGCCCTGCCGCACCTCAGGGTGACCGTCTGGCAACGGCCCGAGCGCACCGGGAACTGAATCAGTCGAATTCATCGTATCGGGCATTCAATCATCCTTTGCCCGCTTATTTAAGGCGCAAGGCAGAATGGCAAGGGCGCAGACGCCGCTATTTCCGATCGCTCAGCATGGTTTCAATCGTATGCGCCCACCATTTCAGGTGCTCGACGCGACGTGTGGGTCGCGCCTTCAATCCAACGCTTTGTTGAAACGCCGCGCCATATATCGGTGAGAGCGCAAGATCCATGTGGAGCGTCGCGAGTACGCGCCTTATGTCGTCTGCATCTATGGTTGGATTTTGGTTTGTTGCGATCAGGGTCTCGGCCACCGGGTTGAGGATCGGTGATCCGGTCTCTCGCCAACCCGCGGAATACAAGGCCTGCGCCAGTTCCGCATAGCCTTTGCTATAAAGGTCATCGAGGATCGACACGAGTTGCAGGACGGTTGATGCTTCTCCGGTCCAGGCTTCAGCAGCGGCACCGATCGCGCCCCGAACTTTTGCCGCCACCTGGTTCATGAGCGCCTCAAGCAACCCATCTCGATTGCGAAAATGATGTGCGACGGCCGCGTCTGTCACGTTTGCCGATCGCGCGACGGCGCGCATTTGCACCGCCGCAAGGCCCTGCGATACCAACAGTTCCTCTGCACACTTGAGAAATAGGACCTTCGCCGCTTCGGGAGACCGTCGGACGCGCGCTTTAGTCGATGGCACCAGTGGAACCTCCTTACATTGACATATCAATGTAGTGACTATAACAACCTTGGCAAGTCAAGGTAAATGAAATGATCCAGACCTCACTAGAGTCGAACGGCGCGCGCCTTATCGGCACACAATCCGGCGAGTCCGCGAGCTTCCTCCTGCTCCATGCAGGCGGAGAGCGTCGCCACGTCTGGCGGCCAGTCCAGGACCGAATCTCCAGATCCGGATTTGGGTCGATCGCTTTCGATCAGCGCGGCCATGGCGAGAGTCAGGGCAGCGTCAGTGACGGCCTGGAAACCTATGCCTCAGACGCCGCGAACATGTTGAGAGCCTACCCTGGAGCCCGCATTGCCGTCGGTGCATCGCTGGGCGGTATGGCCCTGATGTTGGCCTGCTCGGATGAGACCGTGAGAGCACGATTGTCTGGCTTGGTGCTGGTCGATGTGGTTCCGGCACCTGCGTCAGACCGGGTTCGATCGTTCCTGGCGCATCAAGGCGAGACCCTCGCTGCATCTCCCTTGGTCGACGATATCTTGTCTAAGGCAACGCCTTTGCAGAAAGCCATCGCTCAATTCAGTCGACCAATATTGCTCATCCGCGCGGGACAGAAAGGCCCGATGTCAGATGCCGAAGTTTCGCGCCTGCGCGAATTGTGCCCGCAGTTAAACGTCGCGCATGTGGACGCTGCGGGCCATTTGATCGCAAGAGATGCCCCCATCGCGCTCGCAGATATCATTCTGAATTTTGAGTACATGCACCGCGCTTTAGCGTGATCGCTTCGTCCTGAATGGTACCGGTGGTCGGGCTCGAACCGACACTTTCCAAGGAAAACGGGATTTTGAATCCCGCGCGTCTACCAATTCCGCCACACCGGCCTGTGCGATCAGGCCGCTTAAGTGCCGCAGCTTCTCTCGTCCGTCAATCTCCGCTTTGCTGTTGGCACGAAACTCGCTAATCAGCCCCGCATGACCGAGAGAAAAACCCCGCCGCGCACCTTCCTGCAATCGCTTGAAGCCATGGCCGACCAAGCGCCGGAAACGGGGTTTTCGCTTCATGACATTCTCGACCGACTGGAAGAGCGCGCGTTTGGCGCGATGCTGTTCATTCTGGCACTGCCTTGCGCGATCCCGTTTCTCTATGGCGTCCCGCAAGTCGTATCTTTGCCGATGATGGCGTTGACGCTGCAAATGCTGGCAGGCCGCGAGGAGCCCTGGTTGCCGGAGAAGTTTGGCAAGCGGATGATCAACAAAGCCGGGCTGACGCGCACATCCAGATTTGGACGCAAATGGTTCGGATGGCTGGAAGTCATCTCTCATCCACGCCTGACTTTTCTGACCGGAAAGACCATGGAGCGGGTCGTTGCATTGTTTCTGACAGCCTTCTGCGCATCTATCCTGGTGCCTCTGCCGCTGACCAACTCAACCCCGGCAATCGCGGTTGCGATCGTATCGTTCGGCTTGATGGCCAGAGACGGCATCCTGGTGCTCCTGGGCATCATTCTGGGCTCAGTCTGGATCGGTATTCTGCTGACCGGATCGACCTGGATTATCAGCGCGCTCAAGGACATGATCCTAGGTTGATTTCCGAGATGACAGAAACGTAAACCCCCGTGCGTGGTTGCCGCATGGACTCTGGAGCCTCGCGGTACGATTCTATGCTCCATGTTGGACCGGATCGATCCTTTCTTGAAAACCTGGCGATGGCCCGCTCTGGCGCTCGTTGCCGCGTTGGGCATGCTCGGCGCGGCCCACGCGTTCGAGATCTTTGCGCTTCTCCTACCTTGCCCGTTATGTTTGCGGCAAAGAGAGGTTTACTGGGCAGTGGTCGCGATGACGGTAACCGCGCTCTTGCTGTGGCAAGTGCGTCAGAACCCGCGCTTCATTCTTGCGGTAAACATCATGCTCGGTCTGATCTTCCTCACCGGGGCCATCGTTGCGGCTTACCATGCCGGGGTCGAGTACAGATTCTGGCCTGCGCCAAGCGGGTGCACGGCGACAGTCGTGGATATGAATGCAATTGATCTGTCCAACCTGAACCAGCGTCAGGGCGCGCCGTCTTGCATGGATGATCCGTGGAAAGGGGCTTATGGCCTCTCCATGGCGGGTTGGAATATGCTGATTTCGCTTGGCCTGTCAGCGCTGAGCTTCCGCGCAGCAGGGGTTAGCCTGCCCCGCCCAGGGACGCTAAGCCTCGCTGAATAAGGTACCACGCGGCGATAAGCGATAGCACCGCCCCAATAGTCGGCCACAACCTCATACGCCGATACCAGATCGGTAGCTCGGGCGAGATGCTGTCATACAGGAAATGCAAAACAAAGGCGGCCGCCATCGCGGCATAGATCCAGGCCGGGAAGGCATACTGGAACGCAGCCATAACGAGCCCCCATCCGATCAGCGCTCCAAATGTTGCCGGGCCGAGCTCGGCAAAACGTGGTCGCTCCCTCTTCGCCACCTCGGCGCCCCAGCGGACGCCGCCGAGAAAACTCAGAATGATCGCGGAATAGACCAGCAGCCATGTGCCAGCTGTGATCACGAGCGTGTAGTCATCACGCCAGATAAACATCGCGCCCGCCGCAGACGCGAACGGAATAACGCCACCAAACATCAGTGCCATGGGCACTTGGGGGGGTGCAGAACGGAACATAGCTCAAATCCCTTCGAACATATTCATCGCATATCAATTTTACGGGTCTATTAATTTAATATGTCACGACGACTGATTGCTCTTTTGATTGCATTATATGCAATTGCCTTCGCTTTCGGAGCGATGGCGGCCATTCGTTGGCCGAGCCTGATGATGTTGGCAAATCTTGTTCTTGAAGATGAAGCCGCAGTGGCGGGTATTAGCGGGATCGATTGGCGACAGCTCGGGATCATGTATGGCGCGCCCTACTTCCTTGCCGCTCTGTGCCTGTACGCGGCAGCTTTGTCGCTGGGCAACAAAAAACGCGGCGCCCGTATCTGGTACGCCATGGGTGTCGTCGCCGGGTTTCCATGTGTCTTCCTCGTCGATTTCGAACCGGGCTGGTGGCAAGACCCAAGCGCGGGCGAAGGCGCTGTCGCAGGCGCCGCCGCAGGGGCCGTCTTGCTCGGCATCGCCGTTTGGGAGCTCAGCCGCAAACCCAAGCAAACGCCGCAACCGGTCGTTCAAAAAAACGACGGCGAACCCCAAATCGTTTATGTCCAAGCGCCCGTTGCAGAGCCTGAAAAGAAACCGCAGCGCAAGTACAGACGTCCGGTGCCAGCTGCCATCGCGCGACAGCGCGCACACTTTGCTGCAGAGGGCCGGCGCATGATGGAACGCCAGCGTCGCCACTAAACCGCCACAAAGCCGCCCGCAAAACGCCTGAGCGACTTTCCCCTTTGTTTGCAAATCCCTGTCAGATCCGTCACAAACAAACTTCTCTGGGAGGAGACCTCAAATGGTAAGACGAGTGGCTGGATTGGTCATGCTCGGATTGGGCCTGTGGCTCGGCTGGGGCGCGCTGGATGCCATCCTCGCGTTCACGAGTCGCGGCGGTGATCTTGCGAGTGCGCTGTTTGAACCTCCGACGGGTATCATTCGGTCCGTAAGCACGGCGCTTATGAGCCTTGGTGGGTTGATGGTTCTGCTCAATACACGCTTTAGCGGAACCGTCTCAGCGACAGGATCGATCTTGTTCGCAGTCCTCGGCGGATTGATGGCTGCCTCCGGTGCAGATTCGGGTCTCTGGATGGATGAAGTTCTGTTTGGCCTAGGCGCCATCGGCCTTTCTCTGCTCATACTGACATTACGTCGCGCCTGAGACGTTTCTCGCATTGCATTTGGCGTGGACGACACTAGGTTGCCGCCACATCAAGTGGCGAGCTGAAGCAGGCAAAGAAATCCTATGGCAGAGACCTATGACGTCGTAATTATCGGCGGTGGCCCAGGCGGCTACAATTGCGCAATCCGAGCGGGACAGTTGGGGCTGAAGACTGCCTGTATTGAAATGCGCGATACTTTAGGCGGGACTTGCCTGAATGTGGGCTGTATTCCGTCCAAAGCCTTGCTGCACGCATCAGAATTCTACTCTGCCGCCAAAAACGATTTTGCCAGCATGGGAATCAAAACCGGCAAAGTCGAAGTCGATCTCGAGCAGATGATGGCGCAAAAGGCCGATGCCGTGGACGGCCTGACAAAGGGCGTCGCGTTCCTGCTTAAAAAGAACAAGGTCGACCACATTCAGGGCAAGGGCGAAATCAAAGCTCCTGGCCAGGTCGAAGTCACCGGCCCGGACGGCAAGAAGCAGATGCTGAGCGCCAAGAATATCGTTATCGCGACCGGCTCTGAGCCGTCTACGCTGCCTGGTATTGAGATTGATGAAGAGCGTGTCGTCACAAATACTGGCGCACTCTCCCTCAAAGCCATTCCGAAAAAGCTGGTGCTGATCGGGGCGGGCGTGATTGGCCTGGAAATGGGCTGCGTCTGGGCCCGCCTCGGCTCGGACGTCACCGTGATTGAATATCTCGACCGCATCTTGCCGGGTACCGACAATGAAATCGCCAAGGAAGCCCAGCGGATTTTCAAGAAACAGGGTCTTACTTTCAAGCTCGGTACGAAAGTGACCAATGTCGATAAGCTCAAGACCAAGCTGAAGCTGACCATGGAGCCTGCCAAAGGCGGCGACAGCGAAACGATCGACGCCGACATCGTCATCGTTGCAGTCGGACGCCGCCCATACACTGATGGTCTGGGTCTCGAGGCTGTGGGCGGCAAGACCGACAAGCGCGGCGTGATTGAAACGACAGAGCATTTCAAAGTTGCCCCAGGCGTCTGGGCGATTGGCGACTGCATTGAAGGCCCAATGTTGGCGCACAAAGCCGAAGATGACGGCGCCGCGGTCGCGGAGCTGATCGCAGGCAAAGCCGGGCATGTCGACTATGACCTGGTTCCGGGCGTGGTATACACAAACCCGGAAATTGCGACCATCGGCAAAACTGAAGAGCAGCTCAAAGAAGCCGGGATCAAGTACAAGAAGGGCAAGTTCCCGTTCATGGCAAATTCCCGCGCCCGGACCAATCACGAGACCACGGGTTTTGTGAAAATCCTCGCGGAAGAAGGCACGGACAAGATATTGGGCGCGCACATGATTGGCGTCGGTGTCGGTGAAATGATCCACGAGGTCGCCATCGCGATGGAATTCGGCGCCTCATCCGAAGACATTGCTCGCACTTGCCACGCTCACCCGACCATGTCTGAAGCTGTCCGACAGGCTGCGATGGGCGTCGAAGGTTGGACGATGCAGATGTAGCTCGTCCAGGGAGGCGCTTTTGTGCTGGCGCCTCAACTGACGTTGCGGGGGTATTTGCCAAAGGTCGCGCGAGCAACTTAAGCTCACCCGAAACGGAGGCACGTGATGACCCTACTCCAGATATTGCTAGCGCTGAACGCTGTGTGGTTCGCGATGGCGTTTGACGCTTTTTATCGTCGCCGCAGGATTTTCGCCAAGGTCATGGTTCCAATCCAGACGGACCGGGAAAACTCCGCTTATGATGCCCTCATCGAATCCGGGCGCTTCATGGGCGGGTTCAACCTTGCTCTGTCCGCGTTCAATGTCCTGCTGCTCTTCAACATTGGCGGCTTCAACACTGCGTCCCAATGGGCCACGCTGCTTATATTCAACGCGCTGGCCCATGGCTCTCAATTCTTCGGCAACGTGCCCATGGCTCTGAAAAACCGCCGCGGCGGCGGTCTTTGGAACGTCTTCAAAGGCGTTATGCTTTTGATCTTCGTGATTGATTTCACACTGATGATCGCCAATGCGGCACTGGCGGCGTGGTTGTTGGTTTAGCTCCGCGCGGTTTAGCTGGTGCTAGATTCCTCTTCGAGCCGGTTTCGCATGGCGAGCATAACCCGCAGCGCGCATTGAATTTCTTCAATATCGAAGTCACTGCTGATCGCGTTGACCCATTCTGTTTGGCGGTGATCAGCTACAGCGTAGGTATCGCGGCCGGTATCCGTGAGCACAACCAAACTCGCCCGCCGATGATGCGGATTGGGTTCGAACGCGATCAAACCTTCTTTTTCGAGTTCATTGGCTATCCGTTGAACGCCCTGTCGCGAAAGCCCCATGCTGCGCGCCAGCCATGCTACCGGTTGTGGGGTCTCGGCAAAGTGGATCGCGCCGAGCACCTGCCATCGGGCTGATGATAGTCCGAATGGTTCAACCAGCTTGTCGCCCGAGGCCAGTAACCGGCCGTTTAGGCGGAAGGTTTCCAGAACCAACTCGGTCATAGCAGCTCCCTTTTGCGTATGCTTGTTTTTGAGCATCGAAACCCTCCTATTGACAACATGTTGTCATATGTGCTGAGTCCAATTTGACAATATGTTGTCAATTAGTCAATCCATATGGAGACCGTTATGTTAGAAATACAAGCCCTTGATCCCGCTTGCCCGATTGGAAACCAAATGGGCACAGATGAATCTCCCGTCATTCTCGTCAATCCGTTCCATGTCGACCGCGAGCATATCGATGCGGTTGTAAAAGCATGGGAAGCCGACGCCACCTGGCTCAAGAAGCAGCCGGGATTCATCTCGACTCAGCTACATCGCGCGATTGAGCCCAGCACCATGTTCTTCAACTATGCCGTTTGGGAATCTACAGCCCATTTTCGCGCCGCATTCAGCCATCCGGATTTTCAATCGACTTTGGCGGCTTATCCAGATGGCACCGTCGCTGCGCCGCATTTGTTCAAGCGCATCGCAGTTTCCAACCTCTGCACGGCGTAAGGGGAGAGTGCCATGAAAACCAGAATTCATGCGATCGCGGGCATCATCGGCTTCCTGTGCATCCTGACCTTTTGGACCAGCACCGTTTACGCGGAATTGTTCGCGACGCATGAAACGGTTGCTACCATAAAAGCCCTGATCCTTCGTGGTATGCTTATCCTCGTTCCAGCCATGGCGATCGCGGGCGGATCCGGAATGTCGCTTGGCGCCAAATGGAAAAGCCCCCTGGCGATGGCTAAAAAGAAACGGATGCCGGTCATCGCCATCAATGGGCTTTGTATCCTGCTGCCATCCGCGTTTTTCCTGGCCTACAAGTCAGGTGAAGGTGCGTTTGACGCATGGTTTTACACCGTCCAGATCGTGGAGCTTTGCGCGGGAGCGCTCAATCTCTCTCTCATGAGCCTCAATATTCGCGATGGCTTGCGAATGACAGGACGCATACGCAAAAGCGGAGCAAGCTAACCCCGGGCGACAACGGATGTGGAAGCCATATCCGTTGTCCAATCGCTCTAAGTCAGGCCCTGCTTGAAACTCGCGATCGGTTGACTGCGGACGCGGACGCCGGTTGCGGCAAACACGGCATTTGCGAGAGCTGGAGCAATGGGCGGGGTTCCAGGCTCACCGCCGCCGCCGACTTTCGCGCCGCTATTGATCAGTTTGACCGTAATCTCTGGCGCGTCTCGCATGCGCAGCATCGGGTAGTCATGGAAGTTGGACTGCACCACAGCCCCGTCCTCGATCGTGATATTCCCGTAGAGCGCTGCTGTGAGGCCATAGATGATGCCGCTCTCGATCTGCGCCGTGAACCCATCAGGGTTCATCACATAACCCGGATCCGCCGCGCACCAGACGTGCACGACTTTCGGTTCCGGTCCGGTGACATCCACCTCGACCACTTGCGCGACCACGGTCCCGAAGGAATCCACGAGCGCGATCCCCAGTCCGCGCCCGTCCGGCACGTCGCGGCCCCATCCGGCGGCGTCCGCCGCCGCATCCAGGACAGTCAGATATCGCGGTGAATGCTCAAGCAGTTTGCGGCGATAAGTATAGCCATCCATCCCAGCCTGGTCCGCCAGCTCGTCAACAAAGCTCTCGATGAAGAACCCATGCTGAGTATGGTCGACGGAGCGCCACGGCCCGAACCGGACATGGTGTTCGGCTTCCGTGTGCTGGATCAGCTGATTGTCGATCTTGTAGGGGATATGGGACGCTTCAGGTGGGTCAAACTTCTGAACGAACATGTTCTCCCAGGAGACCGGCATTCCATCTTCATCTAGGCCGGCTTTGAACCGACTGATCGACGCGGGGCGGTACCAGTCCTGCTGCGTATCTTGCTCCCGCGACCAGATCATCTTGACCGGGTGATCGAACTCTTTCGCGATCTCGACCGCCATCAATGGATAGTCAGCTTCGGACCGCCGCCCGAAGCCGCCGCCGAGCATCACGTTGTGCACGGTGACATCGTGCTTCTTCACATTCAGGGCGCCAGCAATTTCATCCCGAACCGCGAGCGGGTTTTGCAGGCCAGACCAGAACTCGACTTTTCCCTCACGCACCCAGGCTGTTGCATTGATCGGCTCCATCGCCGCGTGCGCCAGGAAGGGGACGCGATACTCCGCTTCATAGACGCGGGCGGCTCCGCCCGCAGCGCGCCGCGCGTTGCCTATGGCGATGTCTTCCTTGCCCTTGCCGTCTGCATCATCGATCGCTTGTCCGAGCAGGGCATAGATGTCCGATTGCCCTAGCGATTCTGCGCCGGTTTTACTCCAGGTCACTTCGAGCTGGCGCACCGCATTTTCAGCCTGCCAATAGCTGTCGGCGACGACCGCGACGAACCAGCCTTTATTGAGGGTCTTGATCACACCGGGCATATCCGCAGCATACGTCTCATCGACCTGCTCAGCCTTGGCTCCGAGTACGGGTGGCCCCATCACTGCGGCGTACTTCATGCCGGGCAGATCAACATCGATACCGAACTCAGCCGTGCCATTGGTCTTGGAGGGAATGTCAAACCGCTTGAGGGGTTTCCCCATCAGCTTGAACTCTTCCGGGCTTTTCAGCTTGGGTTGTGTCGGCGGCGCGTATTTTCCGGCTTGTTCCGCAAAGGCCGCGTACGGCTCAGAGCGGTTGGTGGCGTCGTGATAAACAAAGCTTTTTTCAGTGCGCAGCTCCTTGGCCGGGACGTCCCAGGTCTTGGCTGCCGCTTTGACAATCATCTCACGCGCCGCGGCGCCCGCAATCCGCATCCCGCCCATACCCGTAAAGCGGACGGCCGTGCTTCCCCCGGTGATCTGCAAGCCCATAGACTGCGCGATCCGTAGGAAGCCGCCATTGAGCGAGTCTTGCACCATCCCAGGCACTTTTGTGTCGCCCATCAGGAATTCACGCCCCAGCGGATAGTTGGCATAGGCTTCATGCGCAGGTGCCTGCTCATACGTGACCTTGTCCCAATCGGCGTCCATCTCATCGGCCAGCATCTGAGTCATTGAGGTAAAGACCCCCTGCCCCATTTCACTATGCGGAACGATCGCTGTGATCGTATTGTCGGTGTTGAGTTTGACCCAGACATTGACCAGCGTTTCGCCGTCTTCAGTCATCATCTTGGCGAGTTTCGGGGCTCGGTGCCCCTCACGAATACCAACGCCCACCATCAACGCACCGCCGGATACGACGCCCGCTGCGATGAAGCCTCTGCGTGTCCATTTTCCCATGGTCTTGTTCTCCCCTAGGCGCGCGCGGCGGTTTTGATGGCTGCGCGGATACGGCCATAGGCCCCGCAGCGGCAAATGTTTCCGCTCATCGCTACATCAATGTCTTCATCTGTCGGATCCGGATTGTCCCGGAGCAGCGCCACGGCAGACATGATCTGACCGGACTGACAGTAGCCACATTGCGGGACCTGATGCTCGACCCAGGCTGCTTGCACGGCGTGACGCATGCCATCGTCATTGCCAACGCCTTCGATGGTCGTGATCTCGGCCCCGTCTGCAGCTGCCACCGGGGTCGAGCAGGACCGAACCGGCGTGCCATCCAGATGCACGGTACAGGCGCCGCATTGCGCGATCCCGCACCCAAACTTGGTCCCGTTCAGCTTGAGCTGTTCCCGAAGCACCCAAAGCAGGGGTGTGTTTGGGTCTACTTCTACGGACCGTTCCTCGCCGTTCACAATCAGCTTGGTCTCGGACATGACAATCCCCTTACGCCTGAATGATTTGTATAATGTTCACGTACACCCGATCGTGGATCTGGCAAAGTAAATTCTGTGAGCGTGTCCGGCTCTACTGTTTCAGCTAAGGCGCAACTCCCTGGTTGCAAGCCGGGTACGCCCTTGTAAGAGAAGGGCATGTCGACCACCGCCCTTTTCCAAAGCTTGATTCAGCAGACGCGTATCGAACACTCCGATTTCCTAACGGATCTAGAAGCAGCCTGTTGGATGATTGAGGATGGCGATTCGGCAGGCCATGACTGGTGCGAGCGAGAAGGCTATCCCGGTTATACGTCTTATGCGTCGCTCGACGACTTACCACAGCGTGCACCGGCCTTTTCAGACCTGGTCGCTAAGCTTGATGCGTTTGCGGCGACTTTTGCGGAAACATTGCATTGGGATCTGGGGGCGTCGCGTCTGAAATGCGACAGCCTCTGGGTCAATATTCTCGGAGAAGGCGGGCAGCATAGCGGACATATTCACCCGAACAGCGTGATTTCCGGAACCTGTTATGTTGCCATGCCAAAAGGTGCCGGGCGGATTAAGTTCGAAGATCCGCGACTACCCATGATGATGGCCGCGCCGCCCCTCAAAACCGATGCGCCAGACCATGCCCGGCGGTTTCACTATACCGCACCGCAAGCTGGCGATGTCCTGATGTGGGAAAGTTGGTTACGCCACGAGGTCACTCCAAGCCAATCCGAAGAGGCCCGCATCAGTGTGAGTTTCAATTACGCCCTTGTCGACTGATCACTCGACCCGGTTGACCGGATAGCTGCGGCCATTGTCTTCAATCTCTAGACGAATGGAGCCGCTGAGTGTTTGCCGGATCGTCGCTTTCGCTGGCAGTGCGCCCGGCGCGCGGATCGCTTCGATCTGAATCTGGCGCCAGACTTGACCGTCTGCGGTCGTAAAGAAATGCCGTCCAAGTTTATTGCGCTGAATACGTGTCACTTCTGTTTCGAAAAAATCCGGCTCTTCAACCGAATCGCCGCTGCCAATGCTCAGACTCACCGTAGGGACCCAAGACGGCAACAAGCGTCTTTTTGGCGGCCCCTCTGGTTGTTCCGCGGCGGCTGGTGCCGCTTCCGTAGCAGCCATCTGGACAGGTGCTGGCGCTGTTGTCGCCGCACCGGTGGACGCTTGCGGGGCTTGAACTGTTGCCTGCTGCACGGGCGCTGGCGCGATTTCAGCGGTTTGTACCGGAGCCGACAGGATCACGGAAAGCGCTGTGGCGGCGCTTTCGAAACAGGTCAGCTTCTCAAGATTGTCTTCGATCGATTGGCACGCGACCACGTCTTCTGAAGCCTCACGCAAGTCTTGCGCGAAACCTGGGGTCGCAGTTCCCGTGACCATGACGGCAATAACAGCTAAACTTTTGTATGATTTCATCGGACTACTCACGCCACTTCACTCTGTTTCGACTAAAGCATCGCAAAGCGCGTTGGCCAAGGCGAAATGTCTGCTTGACGGCTTGGCCGCGATCCTGCACGGGGCTCGGCAATTGACCATAAGACAAGGCTTCCTCCCATGGATGTTTCAAAGATTATTTCGGGCCAAAACCCGCCGGATGACATCAATGTGATCGTCGAGGTGCCGCTGGGCGGCGATCCGATCAAATATGAGATCGACAAGGCCTCAGGCGCGATGTTTGTTGATCGTTATCTCTACACCGAGATGCGCTATCCCTGTAATTACGGATTTGTACCCCACACATTAAGCCTTGATGGCGACCCGATTGACGTGATGGTTGTCGGCAATCGTCCGCTGGTGCCGGGTAGCGTCGTTCGGGCGCGCCCCGTCGGGGTTCTGATGATGACCGATGATAAGGGCCCGGACGAGAAGATTCTCGCGGTCCCACATCCCAATCTGACCGCGTATTACGACAAGATCGCGACCTATCACGACTTGCCGGATATTTTGGTCCAGAAAATCACCCACTTCTTCACTCACTACAAAGACCTGGAAAAAAACAAGTGGAGCCAAGTTGAAGGATGGGCTGGGGTCGAGAAAGCTCGCGAGCTGATTTCTCAATCGGTTGAACGCGCCTAAACCGAAAGCTAGACGAGCCTAAAGACGCGCGGGGCGCATCACCTCGACTTCGGTCAAGGTGACGATGCCTATGTGCGCGCCGAAAACCTATACCTTTTTAAACGCTCCGGTCTGATTGTCGCGCCAATGCAATTCTCCCAAGGCGATCGCAAACCAGGCACCATGTAATTCCAAACGCCCCTCTGCCACCGCCTTGCGGACAAATGGAAATGACATCAAATTGTCAATTGAGGTTCCGACCCCTGCATGTTCAAGATCGGTTTGCGGATCTTCGCTGCCCTGGCTCAGCACCGCGTCGCGGGTTTCATCAAGCAACTGAACCCATGGAGCGATAAACTGGCCGACCGGTTTATCCTCAGCGGCGGACAAACAGGCTTGAACACCGCCGCATCCACCATGCCCCATGACCACGATGTGTTCGACTTTGAGCGCCGTCACCGCAAACTCCAGTGCTGCGCTAACCCCGTGCAATCCGTCGGTTTCTTCATAGGGAGGAACCAGATTGGCGACATTTCTCACCACGAAAAGCTGACCCGGTGCGGCATTGAAAATGTCAGCAGGTTCGGCCCGACTATCAGCACACCCAATGATCATGATCTTTGGCGACTGACCCTGACCGAGTGCCTCATACAATGCCGCCTGATGTTTGTATGGACCATCGCGGAAAGCACGGTAGCCTTCCAACAACTGCGTGATCGATTGCATCTGAAATCCTCCTTCGATGCGCGTCATGACGCAGTCGCAAATCCTATGCAAGTCCCCAAAGACAAACGGATCGTTCCGTGTTAACGGAATCTGCAATGTTTAGGGTGACATCAAAGAGATGACTGAGAAGAAACTCACACGCAAAAAGAGCCAGCGCAGCAGCGAAGAATCGCGCGCCGCCATCCTTCAAGCCACCCGTGAGGAAATGGCTGAAAGTGGCTGGCGGAAATTTAGTGTCGATAAAGTCTCCAGACGCGCAAAAGCCTCCAAGCAGACCATCTATCGCTGGTGGCCGGCGATTGGAAACATGTGCATGGAAGCTGCGTTTGAACTGATTCCGGATCGCGCGAAGCTCGGCCGAGACCCTTCTGAACGCATTGCCGCTTTGATCCAGCCGCTTGAGGACGCGACACGTATCGGCTCTGGCCACGCCGTTCTGCGGGCGGCCATGATCGCCGCGAGCGACGACAAGGATGCTGGCGAAACATGGCGCAACTGGATGAAAGACAATATCCGCGCGCCGCTTCGCATGGTTCTGGCGGAGATCGCTGCGAAGAATGTGGTGCGCCGCGATTTTGATCTTGATGAAGCCGTCGATTTTCTCACCGGACAGCTCTGGTCACGCGTAATGATCATGCGTGCGCCCTTGCCGGAAGGCTTCAGCGGCCAGCAAGCGACGGCGCTGTTGAACGCGCTCGCGCCCTAAACGACACAGCCGTACAGAATCTATCGCAGATCGACATTCGCCGCCTTGTGAGCGGGGGCGCAAACCGCTATCGCTTGCCCTCACTCTGGGAGCCGGTTGAGAATGTCTGAAATCCGCATTGCAGTGATCGGCGCCAACCAGCTCGACCTCGATCATCGCCACGCACTGAATGCGATGTCCGACTATGGCCGGATCGCAGTCTACGCCCTGGAAAATGATACTCTGGAGGGTGGCCGCGAAGCGCTGCAGCGCGCTGTCGACCTCGACGCAATTGATGCCGCCATTGTTGCCGGCCGGCGCCAGAATGTCGCCGCCTGGATCAAGTTTGCGATGGAAACCGGCTGGCCAGTCTACACACCCTACCCCGTGCCGAACACAATTGAGGAAATGGTCGAGATCCGCCGCACAGAACAACAGAATGCCCCCTCGATCCTGCAATTCGGATTGTCGGCACGCTTGCACGACTCAGTCGCTGCGGCGCGCTCAAAAATCGATACCGGAGAGTATGGGCAGTTGCTCAGCATGCGCGCTGTTTGCGGCGTGTCCGGGATTGATACGGAAGACAGCGTCCTCTTCGGGCCAGGCGCACAACTGGTTGATATCATGCAATTATTTGCGGGCCCATTTCAGGACATCACGGGATTTGTCGACCTGGATCGCCAGGCTGAGCCTGGCAGTGAGACCAATGTACTCGCGGCGCTTCGCACGCATTCCGGTGTCGTCGCGAACCTGCACGCCTCGGCGACTCAATGGCGACCGACCTTCCGATTAGAGCTCGGTTATGAGCGCGGCTATCTGTGGCTTGAAGGCCTGAACAATGAGGAACACGGGTTTGGCCGGGAAGTCCTGATCTATGCCCGCACAGACGGCGCTGAAAAGCAGCACGAAACCGTCGACCGTTTCGAGCAAAATAATGGCGTGCAACTTGCTTTGGATCAGTTTCTGGCGCGCGTCTCGGATCGCGCGCTTCCCGCCCCAAGCACCAGCCAGGATGCCTTTGACACTTTGAATACAATCCAACGCATCCTTGCCGCTGATCCGATTTATGCTCCCATCCAGGAAAGACAGGTTTCATGACACTAACAGGCGATATTCTGGCCCGCATCGCTCTCGATGCCGGGGCGCTCATCATGGACGTCTATGCGACGGACTTTAACGTCGATCGCAAGGATGACAGCTCGCCAGTCACCGAAGCTGACGAGAGAGCGGAAGCCCTAATTCTAGCCGCACTTGCCGAAGCTGACCCGAGCTTGCCGGTTATTGCAGAAGAATCGGTCTCAGCTGGAAACATCCCTGAGCATGGCAGCCGCTTCGCCCTGGTAGATCCGCTGGATGGCACGAAGGAATTCATCAACAAGCGGGGCGAGTTCACAGTCAATATCGGGATTATTGAGAACGGTGTGCCGGTGATGGGCGTCGTTTATGCCCCAGCGCTCAACCGCCTCTTCGTCGCCGATAGCCGCTTCTCTGCCTGGCAGGCGAGCGCTGAACCCGGCGGTGCGATGCCAAGCCCCGAAGATCGCACACAGTTGCGCATACGCCCTGCGCCTGAAGGCGGCGTCACGGCCATTGCGTCCAAGTCGCATCGCTCTGACGAAACCAATGCCTTCCTGGAAACGCAGAATGTTGGAGATATCATCTCCGCAGGATCATCGCTCAAGTTCTGCCTGATCGCCGCGGGCGAAGCAGATCTCTATCCTCGCCATGGCCGCACCATGGAGTGGGACACAGCAGCGGGCCACGCCGTCGCTGAAGCCGCTGGCGCCCGCGTCACCGAAACGGACGGCTCACCTTTGCTTTATGGCAAGACAGCGCGGGGTTACGATAACCCACACTTCATCGTCTGGGGCGATATCACGCCGCCAACACCGAGCTGATCGGCAAACCTGACAGAGAGTTCACACGACTAAGGCTCGACAAGCGCACGTATTTCTCGTGAATAGGCGCTGAAACGCTGCGGGGGCGCTGCGTTGAGACCTTTTGAGAATGACTCCAGTAAAATCCGCAACTCTTATAGCTGCCCTGAGCATGATGGCGGCTTGCGCAAGCGCACCGCTAACTCTGAACGACAATCAGATTGTCCCCGGCGAGCGCGTCGGCGATGTCGAAATTGGCATGCCACTTGATCAGCTGCTCGCCCTGAAAGGGGTTCCGCGCCAGACAATTCCGATGCGCGGCTCCGCAGCCACCACTTACGTGTTTGATGGCTTTACCGTTGGCGCACATGACAAAGTCTACTGGATCATCGTTCAGGACGCCCGCTTCCGCACCGCGGAGGGCATCACCAAGGGATCACAGCAAATCACCGCTCGCGCGACCTTCGGCGTACCCGATTGCGTGGTCTCCAAGTCCGAAACCACCATCTATGACTATGGCGACATCTATTTCGACGTCGACAACGCATCGGGCCGGGTCAACCTGGTCGGTGTCATGGGCGAGACGCAGAACTGTGACGGGTAGGCGGAGGCTACAGATCCGTGAGTACCGGTTCGCGGTCGTCTCCCCCCATCCACGCTTCATCGAATAGACTGCGGGCATAGGCTTCAGAGCGTGCATCCTCCTTGGCGCTGAACGTTTCAGCCAATCCATACAACGCATAGGCATTGTTCGGGGCCTTGATCAGCGTCTTATAGAACTCCCGCTCAGCCCGGTCATATTGACCATCTTGCAAGAGCAGCATGCCAAGGGTCTGACGTGTCGGATAATACCACCAGGTCGGCTCAAAATAGGGCAGCTGGGATTCAACCGCAGCCGCCGATTCAAGGCGATCAATCGCGCCGGCCAGGTTGCCTTCCGCCGACAAGACTCGTCCCTCAAGCGTGAGCTTTGCTACCTCCTGAATACCGGACAGCGGCGCAAAATAGACCGCATCATAGTCGGCAAATCCGGACTCCCCTGTCAACGAGTTAAGCTGTCCGAGCTCCGTTTTGGCCGCTTCGAGATCGCCTTGCCGGGCAAAGACAGTTCCGCGAGCGTAATGCCATGCTGTGCGCATATAGAGATGCGCGGCGTCGGGTTCAGCGGTGGCCAGAACAGCGTCATCGCCCGCGAACAGCAGATCCGTGAAAAGGGTTGAAGCCGCGATGTGTTCGGCCAGAGGCGCTGGAGCGCCAGGCTCAAGCACGGCCATCGCTTTGAGTTTGCCAGCCATTTCCAGCGCCGTTTCGCCATCCCCCGCGAACTGAGAACTGGCGACCACAAAATGGACGTTGTGCGGATAGTAGACACTGCCATAAACTGCAGCATTGTCCGTGGCCGCTATGTAGGCCTCATCCGCTGCGATCGCAGAAATGTTCGAGGCATGGGACTTTTTCCACTGCCCAAGCCGCAAATAGATGTGCGACGGCATGTGAACCAGATGTCCGACGCCAAGTTCCTGCCCCAACAACCGATCAGCATAGGATTCGGCCCGAAATGGGTCGACGGAGGATTCAGTGACGTGAATGTAGAGATGAATCGCCGGCGCGAAGTCCGGATCAATTGCCAATGCGTTTTCGATCAGCTCCAAAGTCCGCGCAGTCCGTCCTTTCGGAACGCGAGCACCCTGTTCCCAGTAATCCCACGGCTGGGTGTCCATATTGGCTTCGGCGGCGAGTGACAGAATGAACTTGTCTTCCGGAAACGCTACGGCGACATCATTCATGGCGTCGGCAAAATCACCCGCATTTTCCGCGACTTCACTTTCGCCCTCGACGCTGTAGCGCATATCGAGAGCCTTGATGAGCTTCACCTCCTGAGAGGTTAGCCCTTCCATCCGGGTGACCGCCTCGCGGGTCGCCAACAAGCCTGCGGCGCCGCGCTCAGGCATGTAGGGAATATTTATATTGCTACCGAAGGAGAGGCCTTCCCCCCAATAGCACATCGCGCAGTCAGCATCAGCGCTCTGGGCTTTTCGAAAGGCCGCGATGGCTTCGTCATGATTAAAATTTGCCATGTGCGCGAGGCCAGTATCAAACCAGATCTGAGCCTCCTCGCTCTGGGTCGTGATAGGATAATGGAAATGGGCGATCACGGCCTCAGGCAGCGCGAATGGCGCGCCATAGTCGAAGCCTGGATTCAGGCCTGCCGCCGCTTTCAGCGCAGTTTCCGAGGCCTGCGAAGCCCGGCTGCTGCACATGCTCTGCGACAGCAAAAGCGGATCGACGAAAGGCGGCGTTTCACCTTCATTGCTCGCGGTATCCACCGGTTCAGCCAGAATACAGGATGATAGGCTCAGGGCGGCCGCTGCCGCGCCCGCCATCCAGAGTGTCTTGATGGTCATTGTGTCGTCCTCCCTGGCGGGAGTGTAGCACAAAAACGGCTATCGATTGAGCGATCCGGATTATTTTTGGTTGTCGTAACCGTTTAGATCGACAGCGTGATCTTCCCAAAGTGCTGTTGGCTGGCCTGGTGCGCGAACGCATTAGCGATTTCGGACAATGGGAAATCCTTATCGAGGACCGGCTTGATACCGTTCGCATCAATCGCGGCGATCATGTCTTCCTGTTGCTCACGCGAGCCGACTGTTATGCCGGACACAGTGATGTTCTTGGAAAACAGGGCCGCCGTCGGAACTTCGCCAGACACACCGGTCAGTACACCGATCAGCGAAATGTGCCCGCCAACGCGGCAAGCTGCAATCGACTGGGCCATCGTGCCTGGACCGCCAATTTCCACCACTTCATCAACGCCGCGGCCGCCAGTGAGCTCAAATGTCTTTTTACCCCATTCCGGTGTCTCTTTGTAATTGATGAGATGATCCGCACCGAGCGCCTTCAGCTTTTCCAGTTTTGCATCTGAGGAAGACGTCGCGATCACACGGGCTCCGGCGGCCTTGGCAAACTGGAGCGCAAAGATCGAAACCCCGCCCGTGCCCTGGGTCAGGACCCAGTCGCCGGGCTGCACTGTGTTCTCGACGAACATGCCGCGCCATGCCGTAAGCGCCGCACAAGGCAGCGTTGCGGCTTCAGTGTAGGAGTATCCTTCAGGGATCCGCGTGAAAGCATCAGCCGGCATCGCGACCAGCTCCGCCGCGAACCCATCAACGCCGTCACCAGGGACAGAGAAAAATCCTGCTGCTTGCGGACCGCCGTAAAACCAGTCCGGAAAAAAGGTTGAGAGCACTTTGTCTCCGGTTTTAAAACGGGTCACACCCTCGCCGACTGCAACGACATCGCCGGCGCCGTCAGACATCGGAATGCGACCATCATCGGTCGGGATACCGCCCATCACGACGACAAAGTCGTGATAGTTGAGCGAGGATGCACGCACCCGCACCAAAACGTCGCCAGGGCCCGCAACGGGATCCGGTCGGTCTTCGATGATCAGGTTTCCTGGACCTCCAGGCTTCTTGACGGCAGCAACTTTCATGGAACTCTCCCAACAGATCTTCGCTGCAGGAAGGGAGTGCGATCCTAGCGGAAGTCAAGCGCCAGCTGCGGTTTTCAGATGATGCCACTCCGGTCTGCAAACCGGATGTAAAGTCCAGACGGCCTGTAAGCCGGGTTCTGTTCCCCCTTGCGGGTTCAGCAGCCATTCCTCTGCGACGCCTGTCACCAGGCGCCTGATGCGACACACCCGGGGCGCGGGCTAAAGACGACCCATGCGCGCCCCCTATTCGGTCTTGCTCCAGGCGGGGTTTACCGTGCGGGCCGCGTCACCGAAGCCCCGGTGGGCTCTTACCCCACCCTTTCACCCTTACCGCGGACCTGCGTCCGTGGCGGTTTGCTTTCTGTGGCACTTTCCCTCGGCTCACGCCGGGTGGACGTTATCCACCGCCTTGTCTCCATGGAGCCCGGACTTTCCTCCAGCAAGCAAGCTTGCCAGCGACTGCCCAGCCGTCTGGAGCGCGGGATATAAAGCCAATGCGGTCAGTGCGCTAGAGGGGGAAGTGATGGGAGGCTCCATTTACACATTGACCATATGTGCAAAGTTGCATATGAGTGCTTCAACGGAGGTGGCTATGGCCCTACGCGATGCAATATTGGTGAGCCTGAGCGATGGCGCGATGTCAGGGTATGATCTGGCCAAGCATTTCGACCAAACTGTAAGCTTTTTTTGGCGCGCCACGCATTCGCAAATCTATCGCGAACTGGCAAAACTGAAGGATAAAGGGCAGGTTTCCGCGGAAGAGATTCCGCAACGGGGTAAGCCCAATCGGATCGTCTATTCCATCACAGAAGCTGGACGCAATGCCGTTCTCGCCTGGTCGCGGCAGCCTTGCGTACAGGATCGGGTTAAGGACGATTTCCTGGTTCGGTTATATGGGCTCGAACACATGGATCTGGACGCTCTGCGAGAACATTTAGTGCAACGTCTGGATGGACACCGCGATCGATTGGCCGAATTCACGGCCATCGCAAACGCCACCGAGCCGAACACGATCGCAGCCCTTGGGCGACGACGTGGGCTCGAAATTGGCCTGCGCTACGAGCGTGAATGGGCGGAATGGTGTGAAGAGACGTTGGACGCCCTATCGCCAGAAAATTTGGCAGATCTGAACTGCGTTCTTCCGTTTACGCCCACGACAAAGGAGGAAGTCGCATGACCGAACCACATACTGCACACGACATTGTCGTTCGAAAAATTCCCTTCGCGTTCGACGAAGACATCAAACCCGTCTGGCATCCTGAACAACCCGAATGGAGCCATATGCTGAACGGGGCGTCATTGACGATGCCCTATCTCGAGCCGTTTCTCATCCGCACAGTGCGTGAGGCTATGACGAAAATCGATGATCAAGCGCTGCGCGAAGATGCGAAAGCTTTCAATGCGCAAGAAGGGCAACATTACCAAAACCATCGCCGATTCAATGAGTTGATCAAAGCTAACGGTTATCCGGAGCTCGCCGTCGTGGAAGCGGAAATGGATGCCGACTACGGGCGTCTGCAAAAAAAGTCGCTGAAGTGGCGTTTGGCCTACACGGCCGGCTTCGAGACGATGACCATGGGCGTCACTGAGTGGCTCATCAGCCAGCGCACAAAGCTTTTTGCCGGGGCCGACCCGTCGGTCACCTCTTTCATCTTATGGCACATGGTCGAGGAAACCGAGCACAAGACCGTCGCCTTTGATCTCTATCAGCATCTCTACAATGATTACTGGGCTCGCGTCTGGGGCATTGTCTGCGGGAGCTGGCACGTGGTGAAGTTCAGCCGCAAAGCGTACGTAAAAACCCTCAAGAAAGATGGGCGTTGGTCGAGTTGGCAAAGCCGTCTGACCTTATTCAAACGGTCGATGAATTTTGTCTGGAACGTTGGTAAGTTGCTGGTCATCTCCGCACGCCCGGGGCACCACCCGACAAAAGTGTCCGATCCGGACTGGGTGACGCAATGGATGCACGCTTACAAAGATCTGCCGGAAGATCGGATTCCATTATTGGACACCACAGACCCGGACATCCCGGCTCAATTTGCCTGAACACTATACATATCCTGGGGAGGAAAGAATGTCGGAACAAGACCAAACAAAACACATGCAGCGTTTGCTGATCGGGCATGGTGCGCTTCTGCTTTTTGTCGCTGGCGCGCTTGGATTTGGCTTTCTATTTTTCCTGATTGGCAAAATCGCGCTTTGGCCGATTCCCTGGGAAATCGATTATCAGTTGCCCGGCACCTACGATGCGTGGCGAATGGCCCACATGGAAGGTATAGCCAATGGGTTGTTGCTTTGGCTGACCGCCGCCGTCTTGCCGTTGATGCCTTTTCAGGCGCGCGGGAAGAAACGGCTGGGCTATGCGATGATGTTGATCACCTGGACGATCGTCATCGCATCAGCGCTCGATCCGATTTTCCCCGACAGCCGCGGACTGGAGTTTGGCGGTCCAGTGACCAATCAACTGGCATTCTTCCTTTTCTACATTGGCGTAGGCGGCGCGATGATCGTGCCTGCCATGATCGCGTGGCATTGTTTGCGCCCGAAAAAGCCGGACACAGACGACTGACTTTGCAACCTCCCCCGACGACCCGTGTTGTTGGGGGGCACCTTCTATGCTCCGTTAGTCATAGACGAAACACTTGGGAGCATCTGAAATGGACCTGAATCTACGCGGAAAGAAATGTGTGGTGCTGGGCGGGACGCGTGGCATCGGTCGCGCCATCGCTGATACGCTGGCTGACGAGGGCGCGGACGTTGCGATCTGCGCGCGTAACGCTGATCAAATCGCGGCGGCGGTCACCGAATTGAAGTCAAAAGGCGTCAATGCGACCGGCGGGCCGGTTGATGTCACCGATGGTCCGGCGCTGAAAGCGTGGATCAGTTCGGCGGGTGAGGAACTGGGCGGGATCGACATCCTGGTCTCGAATGCAGGTGCGATGGCGCAAGGCAATGACGAAGCCTCGTGGAAGCAGAACTTCAATCTCGATGTGCTCGGCGCCGTGAATGCGTTCGAAGCGGCGGAACCGTTTCTCGGCAAAGCAGCTGACGCGCATGGCGACGCCGCATTTGTGATCATTGCCTCGATTTCCGCTGCCGTTGCGGATCAGGCGGGATCGTACGGCCCGATCAAGGCGGCGCTCATCCATATGGCCAAAGGCCTCGCGCGTCAGCATGCAAAGCGCGGTATTCGCACCAATGTCGTCTCGCCGGGAATGGTCTATTTCGAAGGGGGCGTTTGGCATCAGGTCGAGCAGAACATGCCAGACTTCTTCAAGCAGGCCCTTTCGCGCAATCCAACCGGGCGCTGCGCGTCGCCACAGGAAATCGCCGATGCGGCAGTGTTCCTGGCCAGCCCGCGCTCATCCTACACCACCGGCTCGAACCTGATTGTCGATGGGACCGTGTCAAACCGAGTCAATTTCTAGTCGAGGACGCTTGTTATGAAACTCTACAATTCCGTTGGCCCCAATCCTCAAGTGGTCCGCACTTTTATGGCCGAGCGCGGAATTTCCGTGCCGTTGGAAGACGTCGACATCATGGGCGGCGCCAACCGGCAGGCAGACTATCTCAAGGTGAACCCAGCCGGGCAACTCCCGGCCTTGCAACTCGACGATGGAAGCATCCTGACCGAGATCACAGTTATCTGCGAATACCTGGATGAGACGCATCCCGGCGAGCCATTGATGGGTAAAAGCGCGGAGGAACGCGCACAGATTCGGAGCTGGACCCGTTGGGCTGATCTGAACGTCTGCGAACCGCTTGCGAACGGATTTCGCTATTCAGAAGGCTTGCCGCTGTTCCAGGACCGGATGCGCTGCGTCCCAGAGGCCGCACCAGGCTTGAAAGCCTGCGCTCAGGACAAGCTGGAATGGCTGGACGGGCAATTGGCCGGTCGAGACTTCCTCGCGGGCGACAAATTCACGCTCGCTGACATTCTATTGTCCGCGTTCCTGGCGTTTGGAGAACAAGTAGGCCAACCGCTCAACCGCGATCTCAAAACGCTCAGCGCCTGGTATGATCGCTGCCGGGCGCGCGATAGCGCCGCGGCCTAGACCGCAAGCGACATTCCGCGCGCCCAACCCACGCATTATCCGCCGAATTGCCAGGAGGCGGCGACTTTCGGGTTTGCCCCGGGTTCGACCGCGCCTGCAAAGCTGCGCTCGTAGCGCTCGTCCAGAACGTTATCCACGCCAACGTCCAGGCGGAGCCCGTCGACAAAGTCTGGACGCCAGGTCGCATAGAGATCCAGCACGACATAGCTGTCCCGTTCGTCCTGCACGGTGAAGCCGCCACTACCGTCCGAGATACGCTGTTCAAAGTCGCCCGCATGCTGGACGCGCGCACCGACAAGCGCGTTCCATTCCGGCAGCTTCAGCCCGAGGTTTACCGATGTCCGGTCCGGCGTGAGCGCGCCGAGATCAGACCCATCCGTCAGATTGGTGCCCTCAATGCTGGCAAAGCTGGCCCGCGCAAAGAAGCGATCAGAATCGTAGTGGAGTTCGCCTTCCCAACCTTCCAGTTCTGCTGTGTCAACGTTAGCGGACACCGAGGTGCCCCAATTGCAGGGTTGGAAACTTGGGGGCGCGAAACACGTCGCCGCTGGAACGACGCTCACCGAGAGATTGATCAAGTCATTCGCTTCGGTTTCGAAATAGGAGACCTTGGCCTGGAATCGGTCGCTCGGGACAAAAACCTGTTTGAAATCGACGCCTGCGCCGAGCTCAACCGTTTGGGTTTCTTCCGGCACCAGATCAGGGTTGGCGATGAAATTGTTTGGCGCGAGCACGAAGGATCCCATCGCGGGATTAAACAGCACAGGATGCGGGATCGAGAAGTGAACACCGTCCAGGTAAAGCTCATTGATCGACGGCGCTCGGAACCCTTCAGAATAGGACCCGAACAGGCGGAGCCATTCCGCACCATTGGGTGCGAAGCTCGCGGCAATCCGGGGTGAGACCGCGCTGTCTGAATTGTCGTCACTAGGCGCGATGGACGAGGAGCTTTCAAACTCGTCATAGCGAATTCCCGGGATGACGATGAACTGTCCCGCTGGGGTCTCCACCACGGATTCCAGCTGGGCAAATACACCCATGAACTCACTCTCACCATTGGGAACGCCGCCGCGCGTCCCATCCGTAGTCTGGTCATCGGTTCCGGTTTGCTCATCCTTGTACCAATCGCCGCCAACGGTCAGTGTCGTTTCTGACGGGCCGAACAAGAAGCGCGAGGCATTGCGCGCCGAAAAGCCTGTCGTCTCGATATCACGCACAGTCGTGCGGGGCACCGTGGCGTCAAACTCATCGACATCACTAGAAGTTTGGTAAGCAGTCAGGGAAAGATCCACCCAGTCATTATCGACGGGATTGAAGCCAAGACCCAACCGGAACGTGTCGGTGGTGATGTCTTTCTCGACATTGCGGTCGAGCACACCATCGCCCGTTCCCGCTGTACCTTGCCCATTGTTTGGCTCGATCGCTGAATTGGTAAAGCGCTGCCAGGCGCCTTCAATTGTCAAAGCCTCGCTCAAAGCATAGCTGCTCTTCACCAGAGCCGTCTGGATGTCGTCGTCCGATGGCAGGGCTGCGCCGGACGCCAGCTCAATGTCACCTGATTGGCGAACGCCAAAACTTACGATCCCATCGAAATTGCCTTGCTGGGTAAAAGCGGTCATTGAAGCGAGCGATTCTTCATTGACGCTTTGATAGCCAGCACGCGTGCGGACGCCCCAGGTTTCTCCCTCGCGAAGCAGATCAGCTGCATCAACACTTTCAAAAGCGAGCACGCCTCCAACGGCGCCTGATCCATACAGCGCAGAGGCTGGCCCGCGCACGACCTCAGCGGTCCCAATCAATTCCGGGTCTACAAAGAAGCGACCATCATGCGCCGATGTGAAACTTTGCCGTGCGCCATCGAGCAAGATCAGAACGTTCTGGCCAGACAGTCCCCGAATGCTCGGCAATTCGCCTGTCCGTCTCGGGCCGCCGGAAAAATCCAGACCAGGCACATCGCGGAGCGCATCGGAAATCGTTGATGGCGCCAGCGTTTCAAGCGCGTCCCGGTCGATCACCGTCACCTGCCCCGGATAGTCGAAAACCGGCAGAGGATTGGACGTTCCGTACACCGTAATCGTGTCTTCACGCAGCTCATCATCAGCGGCCTCATCCGCCATCATGGTTGGCGTGAACACAAGAAACGCGCCTGCCATGAGACAGGCTCTGTAGCTACGGCATTTTCGGTTGAGCTCGCGTGGATCGGTCATTGGACTTCCTGTTTTTGAGAATGGTTCGCAAAAACTTCTATGGCAGGGGTTTTTCCTTATTGCAAATGATTCTTACTTTCATTATCAAATTCCTCATTCATCACTGTTCGAAACGAGGACTCCCATGCTGACCCGAACCCCCTGGCGCGTCGCCGCAGCCGGAATGGCTTTGATTGTTACGATCCCAGCCTGTGCAACAACGCCTCTGAGCGTGACATCCGCAGCTGAAATCCAGACTGAGACCGCAACATATGTGCAGGACCGCACGTCAATTCTTGCCATGGCCGGCGACTACAAAGTCACGTTCGATTTTACGGAAACGGTGTCTTTTGTTGCTGGTTATGAGCTGAAAGACCCGAAACTATCCGGCGGTCATGAGTCGGTTCGCGTGATCGAAGACCGCGGCGACTTTATCAGTCTTCAGCACTTGCTCGTGGTCGGACCGGTCGATGCACCTTTCGTGGTCAAGCACTGGCGTCAGGATTGGCAATACGAGCCTACCCGCGTTCTTACCTTCATCGGTGGCAATGCCTGGGAGTGGCGGAATGTGCCTGCGTCCGAACGAGCTGGGACCTGGTCGCAGACGGTCTATCAGGTTGATGACGCACCGCGCTACGGCGCCGTCGCAAAATGGACCTATGAGGACGGGATCGCCGAATGGACACCTCCGAGCGAATGGCGCCCTCTCCCGCGCCGCGACATGACCACTCGCGACGACTATCATGCGGTGGACGCTGTGAACCGCCACGTCATCACGCCATGGGGCTGGGTACATGAGCAGGACAATTCCAAGCTGATGCTCGACTCAGATCCGCAAGCCCTGGTTCGCGAAGTGGGCGTGAACACCTATCGCGCCTTCGACGACTATCCTGTTTCTGCCGCGGAGGACTATTGGTCCGGGACCGCCGACTTCTGGGCAGGGGTCCGCGGAGAATGGGATCGTATCGGGCGTGAGAACGCGCGCTTCGCGATTACGATCAAGGGCGAGACGGAAGATCTTTACATACCGCTGCTCGAACTGGCGACCGCCGTAAAAGACGGTGATACGGCTCTTGAGCCCGCTCTGGAGGAAGCCCGCGCGGTGATAAATTCCTTCGTCACGTCCGACATCGGTGAACGAACAGATCGTCTACGCCCAACCGCTAAAACCGAAACCACGGCCTACTAATGTTTCGATCGGCTCTATTTCTGGCGGTGGCCTCGTTGACGTGTTTGGCTACAGCTGCAGACACAGCCTACGTGAAGCCATCCTCCTTCGCGCCTGCTTTGGATCAAACGATCAGCGTAGAGGTGGCCTTCAACGATTATTGTTGCGAACCGCGATACGCCTTGCGGACCGAAACATTCACAGTGATTGAGCCAGACGGCACTCGAGGCAAACCCGACCGGGTTGAGATCTTTGCGGATATGACGGTGCTCGAGCACAGAATGACGACGCCAGGAACGACGCGAATTACAACCGGTGAACGACTTGGGCGAAAAGGCGAATACGTCTTGCTCGACGGCACGTATCATCTGGTCAACAGCCGAGACGCCGAGCCGATCCATGTCCCCGACGGTACCCCAATCCTTTCCTCCCAGACTGCCACGGTGACGGACGCATACGTCACGGTCGGCGCACAGGATTGGGGTGCTCTCCGGACCAAGGTGGGGTGCTTGTCTATCGAACCGGCCCTGCACCCGAGTTCAGTGCGGGTGGGCAGTCCGTTCATCGCGCGTGTGATGATGGACGGAGACCCCGTCGCGAATCAAACTGTTTCCGTGTTCGGTGAAATGGACCGATTGTACGAGAGCGGTCGCAAGTTGATCTCAACCGACAAGGATGGATTGCTGACCGTCTCGTTCGAAAACCCCGGGCTGCACGTGATCATGGTTCGCCTGCAAGCTCCTGCACCCGTGGGTGCAGAGACGGATATTCGCAGCTACACAACGGCGCTGACACTGACTGTCGCGCCTAACTAAACATCCACGATCAGAGGCGCGACTTTATCTTTGAGCAAGTCGATCAGGTCCGGATCCATGTATCGATAGAGGTCAGGTATATCGAGCGAGTGGACTCTTTTGTAACGCACTTCATCCCGAAACTGCGCCCGTAAGCGCGCCTTGTGTTTGTCCTCCATGACAACAACTAAATCGGCCCAGCGAATGTCAGCGACACTGATTGGACGGCGCGCTGTTCGAGACGTGCCGGCAGAGCGCACTTGCAAGGATGGATCCTTTCGAAACACCTGCTCAGCCGTCGGGCTGCGCCACTTATTCTTGGAGCAGACAAACAGCACTTTTATCGGTTGGGCATCCGACAACATCATCTCCCATTCGCGACGCGGCCAGAACCGGCCGAGTTGTTTCGCACGTTTCAGCTTCGCGGATCGAGAGTAAAGCAATCGCCACTGCTTCTCTTGCCAGCAGGAACGCGGTTCAACCGTTTGTGTACGGGTGCCGTGCTTGAGGCGCTGCAGACGGCGCCAAGCTCTGCCACGGTGTGTCATAGTCTTGTCCTCGTAAGAGTTGCGGGGTCAGCAGCCGCGGCAATACGAGGAAGACGTGCTCGCTAAAGCACGAATTGGCCGACTTCAAGTCATTCGGCGCGAGTTAGCCGAAAATAGTCACCTGGATCTGTACCCCACAGCTGATCGCCCGCCAGATCGAAGCCGCGCTCAGCCAGAGAGAGTGACGCCTCATCCAGCAAAGAGTCGGCACCAATCCGGATCTGCGTGGCGCGGCGCGTCGACGTGATGATGCATGTGTCAGGGTCCACTTTTCCCGCCCAGGTCGCGCCGTCTCGCGTCCAGATCTGCGCACACCCGTCTTCCAGGCCAGCGGACAGATCGTCCAGCGACAAAGCCGCCTGCATGTCCGGCTTGTCCCACAAATCAACAAAGGCCGAGGCATCATTTAAGGTCCAGGCTGTCTGGCGTACGCGGCCATCCGGCAGGGCTTCCAATTGCAGGATCCGTTGGCGATAGACCGACAAATCAGATTTGTGGTTCACTTGATAGTACAACCATTCGCCCGTCCCGAGCGAAGCGATTTCGATGCGCCGGTCACGCATGGCATCATCAGATCCGATGGCCGTTTCGAACGTGTCCGCCATATTCGCGGCGAGCATTTCTGCGGGTGAAAGACTTGGAGATGTTACGCACGCGCCAAGAGCGAACGCCAAAAGACCGATCGAAAGGTCACCCTTCATCTGAGGTTCTCCGGAATAGATCTTCGACGATACTGATCCGCTGCAACGTCGCAAGGTCAGCATCCCCCGACACGCGATCTTGCACCCAGCGCAGTTGAAACGCTCGAACGCAGGCTTCGGTCTGTTCGTCATACTGTTCAGATCGCGGCACGTCATAGCCGATATCCGCGAGCATGGTTTGCATCCGGCTGACTGATTTACCAGCGTCCCCGCGCGACAGTCCGCGGCCGATCAAACCAGGCGCTTTATCGATTTTGGCTTTCGCGTCGGACGTCGGCGAAAATGCGGGATTGGCTTGTGGGCATAGCCCAATCCCGGCTCGTGCCAGCCGCTCCCATGGAAAATGTTCGCCCGGATCTTGTTTGCGCATCGGCGCGATATCCGAGTGACCGACAATCCGGCTGCCCGGAATATCCCAGCGCTCAAGAATGCCCGTGCACAGCTCTATAAGCGCCTCGATCTGCGCCTCTGGATAAGGCGGTAGGACATTGCCCGCCAGCGGCCAGTCATGTCCGCCATTGACGATTTCGATCCCGATGGACCGCGAATTCAGATCCTCGTCGCCCTGCCATTTCGATACGCCGGCATGCCAGGCGCGCTTGTCCTCACCCACGAGCTGCACCACCCGGCCATCTTCCCAAAGCATGTAATGCGCCGAGACGCCTGCCGCGTCATCTCGCATGCGATCCAGCGCTAACTGCCCGGTTTCCATGCCGGTATAATGAAGAACGAGCATATCGATCGGATGCTTGCGATCGTTGAAATTCGGACTGGGTAGCGCCTCGATCTTCATTCCTTGATGCCCCTCACTTTGTCACCCAACGCCGCTTCGGGCATAACCCTATTCGGTCGGATGAGGATCACAAAAACACCGCCCAGCGAAATCGCAGCCCCAACCACCAATTGCAGCGTCAACACTTCCCCGAGCAAAACAACGCTGAGCACGACACCCCAGATCGGTGTCATCAGCGTGAGTGGAGACAGCAGAGAAATATCGTACTTCTTGATCAGCGTGTAAAAGCCGCCATGTCCGAACACGCTTACACCGAGGACTGCAAATGCAGTTGCCGCCCAGACGAGCCAGCCACCCTCAATAAACGAGGCCCAACCATTCTGGTCCCCTTCGATCAGACCCGAGACTGCGAACAGAGGCGCGAAGCTGAACAGCCCGATCCAGGCCTGCATTTGCAAAGCGCTGATCGACGGCATCCGCTTCATCAGGATCCCAGCGCTAGAGGCGATCAGAGCAGCAAGGACAACGTAGACCAGCCCAAAAGTCAGCTGGAAGGTTTGCGGATCAATAGCGATCAGGAGGGCACCGGCGAAGGCGAGCATGATCCCTAACCCGCGACGCCAACCGACGGTTTCGCCCAGAAACGCCATACTCATCAGCGTCGAGAACGGCACGCCGAGCTGGCCGACAACCGACACGGAACTCGCTTCCGCATTGGCGAGACCTAGAAACAGGAACGCGAAATGAACTGCGCCCATACCCATTGCAATCAGGAACAGGGTTCCGAGGTTTTTTGGGATGGGCCTCAGGAACCAAAACAGGACCAGGGCAACACCCGCAAATCTCAAACCGGCAAAAAATAAGGGCGGTACGCCCGCTTCCGCCACTACCCAGCGCGTGACCACCAGATTGAGCCCCCAAACGAAGCAAACAGCGGCGAGCAGGATGAAATCGCGAAAGCTCATGTCATCGCCCTATCAGGCTTTCCGGACATGTCCATCACGCATTCTCGGGCAACAAGGCTTCGAGATTCTCAAGCCGATCAGCCTCCGCTGCGGGTTTGTCCCAGCGTATCCGATTGATCCGCGGAAACCGCATGGCAAGTCCTGACTTGTGACGCGGGCTGCGTTGTAGGCCTTCGAACGCCACTTCGAGAACAAGGCCAAGATCCTTGGTCGCCGTCACGGACCGAACGGGTCCAAACCGCTCGATCGTGTTGTCCCGCACGAACTTGTCGAGCTGTTTCAACTCTTCATCGGTAAACCCGAAATACGCCTTACCAACGGGCGTGAGCTGGTCGGCACCATCGACGTCACGCCAAACACCGAATGTGAAGTCAGAATAGATGCTCGACCGCTTCCCATGTCCACGCTGGGCATAGAGCAGGACCGCGTCGATCAAGAACGGATCGCGCTTCCATTTGAACCACGGCCCTTTCGGTCGGCCCGCTTCATAGACGCTGTCCCAACGTTTTAACATGAGGCCTTCGATTTCGGGAGCCGGCGGCGAGTTGCGAGCCTCTTCCAGCGCTGAAATCGACGTCACTTCGACCAAAGGCGACACGTCTATGCGATCGGTTTCCAGACCTGAGACGAAGGCTTCCAGGCGGGCGCGGCGTTGATTGAATGTCAGCCCGCGCAGGTCTTCATTTCCATCCACAAGAAGATCGTAGACGCGAATAAAAGCAGGGCGCGCATCCATCTGTTTCTTGCTCACGGTCTTTCGATTGAGTCGCTGCTGTAACTCACTAAATGGCGCCGCCCCGCCATCCGGGGCCCGCACAAGCAGTTCGCCGTCCAGCGCCGCGTCGAAGTTCATCGCCGCAAGCACGTCGGGGAAAGTATGGCTGATATCGTCGCCGGTGCGCGTATAGATCCGGCGGATCTCTCCCTCAGCAACGGCCTGCACGCGGATCCCGTCATACTTCCACTCGGCGGCGAAATGCTCGGCCGTGATGAGCTCAGGATCGATGGCGTCAGGATTGTCGCGATCTTTCTTTGCAACCAATGGATGCGCCAGCATGACCGGCCGAAATGGGGCCGCAATATCAGGTTCAGGTTTGGCCGCATCACCGTCAAGCCAAGCAAACAGGCTGAGATATGGAGGCTCCAACCCATGCCAGATTTCTTCAACCTCGCCAGCTTCAACGGCGCCAAATTGCGCAGCAGCGACTTTTGCGAGGCGCGCTGAGACGCCGATCCGCAATCCCCCGGTGACCAGCTTGAGCAGTGCCCAGCGTCCGCGCGAGTCCAACGCGTTGAGCCAACCCTCAATCAATCGCTCGCCCTGCGCTTTTGTGGCGTCGGAGAGCTGTTCGACGACTTCGCTCAAACTGGGAACACGGTTCGCACCATGCTCGGTTGGCCAGATCAAGCTCACCGTATCGGCGAGGTCACCGACATAATCATAAGACAGGCGGAACAGCTCGTGGTCGACTTTGCTTTCTGCCAGCCGGCGTATCAGCCCGGCTTTAACGCCAGGCAATTCAATTTCATCGGTGAGCGCCGCCAGCGCCCATCCGCGCTCGGGATCGGGCTGCGTGGCGAAAAAATCTGCGATCAGCGCGAGTTTGCTGTTGCGCGATGGCGTCAGCAGCAGGCGTTCGAGAAGATTCGCGAAGGCTTCCATGTAAGTTGATATGGCGCGGCGAGGAAAGAGGGTCCAGCCCCTTGGCGTTCATCCTCATTTTCGTCCCATCACGCCCAAATTGCCGTAAGGTCAACTTTGTGCTACGGTTCTCTCAGTAGGAAGCGGCTTCGCCAGTCCGCTCAGGCTTTCAAAGCCACGTATAGTACCTTAAACGAGACCAAAGACTGCACGCGGACTGGCCGCTTTCACTGCCTCTCCTTTCCAGGAACAGCTCTTACGTCTCTAGTACCCGTCCGCGTTTCCATCCTTGCGCATTTCGGTCGCTGCGATCCAGGCACCGCTTTGGAAGTCGCGCATGATTGCTTGATAACCGCCGCCATTAGCCCGGCAGCATTCGACCGTATGACCGCGGCGTTCGAGCTCAGTGCGCGCTTCGACCGGGATTCCACTTTCCAGGTGAATGACGCCCATATCGTTTTCGCAGGCATCTCCGTTCAAATCATCGGTTGGCTCGCAGCCGCCGCGATGTTCCCAGCGCGCGGCATCGCCGGCTTCTTGAAGGCCCATATCGAAGTCAACAAGATTGAGAATGACCTGAACGTGGCCTTGTGGCTGCATACCTCCGCCCATTAGCCCGAAGCTGAGCCACGGCTCATATGGACACGCGAGTTCGGGTGCGATCGCGCGAACCTGGCAACCCGGCATATCCTTTTTGAACGCAAACGCCGGAATGATCGTGTGGAAAGGCCGCTTGCCAGGCTCAAACACATTCGGGTGCTCCGGGTCGAGGCTAAACAGCTGACCTCGGTCCTGGAACATGAAGCCAAGCCCATCTGCGACCAGGCCTGACCCCATGCCGCGATAATTGGACTGGATCAGAGAGACCATCATTCCGTCCTTGTCGGTGACGGTGAGATAGGTCGTATCGCCGTCTTCAAGCTTTGCATCAGCGTCCGCATAGCCCGGCGCGGGAGGAGCCATAGCGGTTGAGAGATCGATGCTTTCTCCGCGCGCAGCATTGTAACCCGGGCGAATGAAGACGTTGGGATCGATGCCACTAAACGCGTCATCGGCATACCCCGCGGCGCGGTCCGCAAAGGCCAAACGCTTCGCTTCAACTTGCGCCATCAAGCTGTCGGCGGAACCATACCCCATTTCACGCAGGTCAAATCGCTCCAGCATTTGCAGCATTTGCAATGCTGCGACGCCTTGTGTGTTCGGGCCAAGCTCGCACAGTTTGACCTGCTCGCGATACTCGACACAGAGCGGCTCAACCCACTCGCCATCATGCGCGGCGAAATCCTCGAAGCGGAGATAGCCATCTATGCGCTCGAAATAGTCGCCCATCGTGCGGGCGATCTCGCCGGTATAAAAATCCTCGGGCCCGGCATAAGCGATCCGTTCCAGCGTATCGGCGAGGTCCGGATTGCGAAACAGAGACCCCTCGATAGGGGTTGGCGAGAAGTAGGTCTTCTTGGCATTGTCATACTCTTCCAGCATGCCGCTCTCTGCGGCGGGGCCGAACCGGCGCGGACCGAACTGCCAGTAATAGGCGATGACTTCCGGGATCGGAGCGCCGTCGCGCGCATACCGAATGGTTGGCTCCATCAGCGTATTGAAGGTCAGTCGCCCAAACCGCTCATGTAGCGCGCCCCAGGCTTCGACTGTTCCTGGCACCGTGACGGGCGCCGCACCAAAAGGCGGGATCTCTTCACCTTCCATGAATTGATCCGCTTTGGCCTGCATGTCTGCGAGCGTCGCGCCCATGGGAGAGCGGCCAGAGCCATTATAGCCGTAAAGCTGATTGGTCTTCGGGTCCCAGACGATCGCATAGAGATCGCCGCCAATGCCATTCCCTGTCGGCTCGACGAGGCCGAGCATGGCATTGGCCGCAATCGCTGCGTCCATGGCGGTGCCACCTCGCTTCATGATGTCGAGCGCCGTTTGCGTGGCGAGCGGATGCGCCGTCGCCGCGGCCGCATTAGGGGCGACAACCGCTGAGCGCGTCCCAAGTGCGCGGCCGGACGGTTGGCGATCGCCAGGCCCAAGGATGGGCTCAGCCGCGACTTCTGGCGCCGTCGCCAGGGCCTGCATCTGAGGTTTGACGGAAGGCGCATCCGCCACTTGCGTTTGGATCGTGACGCAAGCGCTAATCCCGAGCGCGAGTGTCCCTACCAGCATGGTTCGTTTCAGCATGTCTTGTCTCACCCTCAACTGTTTGAGGACGAACTTAACGCGCTACGCTAGATTGGCGAGTCACGAAGCTGTGGGATTGAAACATCGCGCCGAGCGTCGCGCAGGCCTATCCGGTGAAGTCTTTCCAAACTTCAGACAGATCACGCTGTAACAGCTCCGACAGGCCTTGATTACGCTGGGACAGGTGGTCAGCGAGATAGGTTCGTGTCGACTCCTGTATCGGCTGAGGACGATCAGCCTTCAAGAATAGTGGATTGATCCGGTGGAACCAATTGTAATGGATCTTCTTTCGGAGCTTGCTGCCAAAACCTGCTCTAGTTTCGAGATGATCACCGTAACGCCATTTCACGACATGCCGCCCAATCTGGTTCAGCGCGAGCTGGCCGGAAAGATTAGTCGGGTACTTTGTTTTGTTGAACCAGGACGCGCTCTCATCAACTTGCATCCGGTCTGTACCAAGGAAATCAGTAACTGAGTCCAGCGTGGACTGATTGTCATTTATGAAATCCTCGAACAGGACGGTTTTCACCCGGTCCGCTCCGAACAGCTCGATATAGGTCTTGAGGTGCGGCAAGTAGGTCGAACCGAGAACCAATGATCTTTGTTCGCGGATCGCACGCTCGAACCGGCAGGTGACCCGGCCACTTTTGACTAGGTGCCAGTATTGAGAATAGGCTCGTTTGACCGGATCCCGCAGCATGAAAATCAGACGCGCATTAGGCAGCAGCGCTTTGATGCGTTGAGGTGCAACTTGCGAAAACAGGTAAGTGGTCGAGTCTTCCCCAATAAGTGGTAGCTCGCTGAATGGCGCAAAGCGCGCGGCGTATGCGCTTAGAAACTCTGCGTTTTCGAGGCTGTTATCATAGTGGATCAGCTCGCCACTTTTTTCGAAGAAAAAGTCAGGATGCGTGATCGGATCATCGGCGTCGAAATAGTGGATCTCATCCTCGGGCAAACCGATATTGGGGTGCTGATCGAGAATAAAATGCAGCGAAGTAGTGCCGCATTTTGGCGCGCCACCAATGATGAAGTCCGGATACCTATCAGCCATGCGCGATCACCCGGCCTTCTTGCAGCGCGGATTTTCGCCGCGCTGCTAAAGCAGTACTAGATCGACTGGAACGACTTATCGTCGATCCGAACGTAATCGTTGTCTTCGCTTCCTGGTCGCGTTGCATATCCCGATCCCATGCCAGTCGCCGCGCTCATCTTTGATTGTGAACGCGCTCGGCGCGACTCGTGCATAACATATGCCAATTCATCGCGGGGTGCCCAGCCCCGACCGAAGGCCGAGAAATAGGACTGAATCAAACCCTCAAGCATAGCTGACCACCTCATACTCGATGCCGTCATGATCATGGAAATAGAACCGGCTGCCCGGCTCATAGGTCTGGTGGCTGTGCGTCTTGATTCCATACTCCAAGATGCGCTTTTCTGCGGCGGCGAGATCGTCGACGAGAATACCGAGATGGTTCACCGCGCCGGCGAGGCGATAGTTCTCGTTTTCGTCGAGCGCTCTTGGTTTGCCGACGCTGTAAAGCGCAACATAATCGCTTTCATTGCCGACATGAACTGAGCGTCCGCCGTGAATCGAGTCCCCACTCCATCGCACATTCCATCCGAAAAGGTCGCTCAGCATGTCTGCGGTTTTATCAGGATCGCTCACCGTCATATTGATGTGTTCGAGAATAGCTTTTGACATCTTTATCTCCGTCATTTGATTGATTGGAGATCCTCGTGTAATTCCTCAACCTAAGTTTAGGTCAAGCTTTTTCTGGAGAAAAAATTATGGCAGTGAAACGCGGGTTTTCGATTGGTGATCTTGCAAGTCGGACGGGGCTGTCTGTGTCGGCGATCAGGTTTTACGAAAAGAAAGGTCTGATCACGCCGGATCGAAATGCAGGAAATCAACGCCGTTATGAAGGCGCCGACATTCGCCGCCTGTCCTTCCTCCTGATCGCTCAACAGATTGGATTGTCGATTGAGCAGATCAAAGAGGTCATGGCGCAGCTGCCCGATGGCCGTGCGCCAACAAAAGCGGACTGGAGTAAGATCAGTCGCAAGTTTCGCAAAACGTTGGACGACCGCATCGCCATGATGGAACGGATGCGCGATCGCTTGGACGGCTGCATTGGTTGCGGTTGTCTCTCGCTGAAGGCCTGCCAGCTTTACAATCCCGACGATCAAGCCCGCAGGCTTGGCGTCGGTCCGCGATATGTTGTCAGCGATGCGCGCTAGCTGTAACGCGCTTGAATAGCGGCCCACACGGCCCGCAAGCCGCAAGCTGCGCCGCCAGCTGGACGGCCATACTTGCTCTCTCGCCAGGCCCAGACATCGAGGTGCACCCAGGATTTCGCATCGACGAATTGCTTCAGGAAGATCGCTGCCGTTATTGATCCGGCCATACCTCCGGACGCACTGTTCACCAAATCGGCAATCGGGCTCTTCAGCATAGATTTATAAGGCGCCCATAGCGGCATCCGCCACGCTGGGTCGCCGCTCTCCAATGCCCCGTTCGAGATATCCAACGCAAGCTTATCATCGTCCGTATAGAACGGGGCGAGCTCAGGCCCCAAAGCAACACGGGCGGCGCCGGTCAGGGTTGCAAAATCGATCAGCAGTTCCGGATCTTCCTCGCTGGCCCGCGTCAGGGCATCGCCCAGAATAAGGCGTCCCTCAGCGTCTGTATTGTCGATTTCAACGCTGAGGCCTTTGCGGCTGGAAAGCACGTCACCTGGGCGGAAAGCATTTCCGGCAATCGCGTTCTCGACGGCGGGAATATAGAGCTTCAAATGAACAGGAAGGTTCGCTCCCATAACAAGTTCAGCCAGCGCAATCGCATGCGCGGCGCCGCCCATATCCTTTTTCATCAGGCGCATATAATTGCCGGTTTTGAGGTTCAGTCCGCCCGTATCAAAGGCAACGCCTTTTCCAACAATAGCGACTTGTGGGTGTTTGGCATCGCCCCAGCTCAATTCCATAATTCGCGGGGCTTCCGGGCCTGCGCGCCCCACCGCATGCACCATTGGGTAGTTTTGCTCCAACAGAGCGTCACCGATCACCGTTTGAAGCATCGCGCCGTGTCGTTCGGCCAAGTCGCTGATTGTGCCCTGAATTTCCGGCGGTCCCATGTCTTCGGCGGGCGTGTTGACCAAATCGCGCAAGCGGTCGACGGCTATCGCCTCCGTTACCATGGCTTCACCCGCAGCATCTTCGCCAACGACCAGACGCGGTGGATCGGCCTTTTCGCTCAGATACCTATCAAACCGATAAGCTCCATCAGCCCAACCCGCAGCAATGTGCGCCAATGGATACCCGCCGTCGCGGGCAATCTCAAAATCTGCAGCCGGAAGCTTCGAAGACAAAGCTGCGACAGCTAGCCCATCGGTTCCTGAGCCGAGACCGCCGAGCACATCGACTATTTGTCCATCCTCGTCCGCGCGAACGACGAATTGACCCGCGCCGCCCTTGAATCCATTGGCTTTTGCCAGCGCCGCCAAGGGGGTGGCTAGGTCCAGTATCTTCTGGTCGTCGCCCCAATCGTCTGACGAAAACAGATAGAGCTTGGCTGGCGCATCAGCTGAGGTGATCAAAGCAGAGTGATGAGGCATCTTATTGTCCGTACAAGTTAATATCAGCGCCAGTTTTGTTAACCTGATCTTGACCAGGTCGCTGGCATGGTGGCTCCACTTACAGCCTTGGAGCCCGCAAAATGTCCAGAGCCACTACTGTTAAACGCGTCCTTCCGGGGCTCGCCTTAATCGCTATGGCAGGTTGCGCGACGACAGATGCTGCCGAACCATTGTCGGCCGAAGAGGAAGCCTATCAGGAGGCGATCGAGCAAGCGCTACAACCTGCATCCGCAGAAGAAATCGCCCAGGCTGAACGGTCAGATCCAATTACGCGCGCAAATTTCTGGTCCAACGAGTACCAGAAGAATGCCGCTGACCTGTCCACCACAGTCTCATTTATGCGGTCGCTGCGCCAGATTGGCAGTCACGAACGCGTTGTCGACGTGGCTTCATCAGCGTTGCCCATTCATCCGCAGAGCTATGAGCTCTACCTCGAACTCGGTCGGTCTTATCTGGCTGACAATAAACCAACCGAAGCAGCGCAGGCATTTGTGCGCAGCGCCGATTTTGCCCCCGAAACGGAAGCAGCTCCATTAGCCGGGCTTGGATTAGCTTTCGATCGACTGGAAAACCACGTGCAGGCGCAGGAAGCCTACGAGATCGCTCTGCAACGCCAGCCAAATCGGGTGTCGACCCTCTCTAATTATGGCCTATCGCTGGCTCTGACCGGTCAATTGCAACAGGCCGAGGACGCTCTGCGAAAAGCGGTCGAACAACCAGGTGCCGATGTGCGGGTTCGCCAGAACCTGGCGCTGATTCTGGGTCTGCAAGGTCGTTTTGAAGAGATGGCAGCAGTTGATCCGACCGCCCCAACCCGCAGCGTAGAAGCTAATCAGAATGTGCTACGTCAGATGGTTATGCCAACACGAAACTATGACAGCTTGCAGAGCCTCGACGAGGTTATCTCGGACCTTCAAAGCGCACCTCAGCCTTCCGAACCAATGCCGGATCTCCACGAGGCGAACGTTTCATCTGAAGCGATGTCAGAACCAGGCGTGCGGGAAATTGCGGGAGCTCCCGATTCTCAGCCGGCCGTGACGCTCCGCCCGAAACTGCGCAGTGCGCAGGACCGCTAGTCTGATATTCGATGTTGTTTGATGGCAGGGTCTGGTCGGTTCGAACCGCTTAACCGTTCTCAGCCTGCATCCGCATGACCTTGATAACCGCTGGACCGAGCACCACCAGGAACAGAACCGGCAGGAAGAACAAGATCATTGGCACGGTCAGTTGAGCCGGCAGCGCAGCGGCTTTTTTCTCCGCCGCCTGCATCCGCATCTCACGGTTTTCCTTGGACATGACCCGCAGCGCATCGCCAAGCGGTGTGCCATAGCGCTCAGCCTGAACCAGAGCCATGGTGACGGCCTTCACCCCTTCATGACCGGTCCGGCGCGCGAGATTTTCGTACGCCATACGGCGCTCTTGCAGATAGGATAATTCAGCAGTTGTCAGCTGTAGCTCTTCAGCAAGTTCCGAAGACGCCGTGCCGATTTCGGCGCCGACTTTGGCGAACGCCATCTCGATCGACATACCGGATTCAACGCAGATCAGCATCATGTCCAAAGCGTCGGGAAACGCCTGCATGATCGACTGTTGGCGTTTCGCCGCGATATTTCCGACATACAGGTTCGGCGCGTAGAATCCGATTGCAGCACCGAAGATGATCGATCCATATTTCATCGCCGGGGACAGGTCATGGTCATTGACGAAGAAGATGTAGATGAACGCAGCAAGCGCGCCCACGATAGGCAGCAGAAATCGGCAGAAGTAGAAAATCGTCAATGGCCGTGGGCCACGCAGGCCCGCTTGTTCCAGCTTGTTCGCAATGTTTGGATCCTCCAGCATGGTCTGGAGATCAAGCTTCTTGGTGATGTCGGATATGGTGCCCTTGGCTTCACGCTTGATGCCTTTTTGCTCTAGCTGAGCCCGGTTCGCCCGACGCAGTTTCTCACGTTGTGAAGACACTTGCTTGAGACGCGTTTCAAGCTTGTCGCCTTTCAATGCAGGCAACATCACACCAACAATGGTCATGAACATGGCCACTGCGACCACCATGGACAATAGGGTGGCGGGATCACTCAAAGATGTCGCAAAATTGCCCAACGCAAGCCCCTAGAAATCAAAGTTGATCATTTTGCGCATCACGGTGATGCCGATGGCGTACAGACAGAAGCCGACGAAGAGAACAGTATGACCGCCCGAACTGGTGAACAGTTCCATGATGTAAGTAGGCGTTGTCAGGTAGACCATGAAACCGACGGCAAAGGGCAGACAGCCAATAATACCAGCGGAAGCTTTCGCTTCTGCGGACAGCGCCTTGATCTTTTCTCGCATCATTTTCCGAGAGCGAATAACCGTAGAGAGGTTCCCCAGCGCTTCTGACAAGTTACCACCGGCTTTGGCCTGAATGGTGAGCACAATCACGAAGAAGTTTACTTCCGACAGCGGTACGCGCTTGTAGAATTGTTGCAACGAGCGTTCTGTGGTCGTGCCCATTTGCAGGTTGTCACATAGCAACTGAAACTCAGGACCAAGCGGTGCCGGGCTTTCGCGTGCAATAATGCGAAGACACTCATTCAAAGGCAGGCCGGATTTTACACCGCGGACAATGATATCAATGCCGTCAGCGAACTGATTCATCAATTTTTTGTTCCGACCTTTTGTCAGGAAGTTCAAAACAAATCGCGGTAGGCCCACACCCCCCACAAAGCCAGCAGCAGCGATCGTCAGCGGACGAGACTTGAACTCATAGCCAAGAATCATGGGCGGGCCGTCAGCGCCCGAATACCAAGCACCGAAAGCCGCCATTGCACCGAGGACAACAGAAATGATCCAAAACATTTGCGCCGGCAATTCCAATCCGGCCTGGTCGATTTTCGACTGGATATCGTTCGCCATCAAAGATTGACGGCGCTTCTCGTCCTGCTCCCGCAACTTCTTGAGCATCTGTTGCGTTTGCTTTTTCCGAGCAGCGTTCGGATCGTTTCGGTCTCGGCGACCACCGGTAGATTCACCAGCAGCCAGTTGGCGAGCACGCTTGGATGCTTTGTCAGACTCACCGCTGCTGGTTAGGGCAAGGCCCAAACCGGCAATACACAGGAATGCCAGACCACCGATTACGTAGATCAGAATGTCGCCGCTGAGATCCATGCCTTACTCCAATTGGTCCAGCGCTGTCGCGAGGTCTCGCTCGAGATTGTAGTACTGCGCGCGTTCCCAGAATTTCGGGCGACCGATACCGGTGCCGCGGTGGCGACCGATGATTTTGCCGTCGTCGTCTTCACCTTCAATCTCGTATTTCAGGATGTCCTGGAGCACGATCGTGTCACCTTCCAGACCCATGACTTCGGTGACGCCCATAATCCGGCGGGACCCGTCACGGAGACGCGAGGCCTGAACCACAACGTCGACCGAGCCGACAATCATCTCTCGAATGGTTTTAGCAGGCAGGCTGAACCCGCCCATAGTGATCATGGATTCAACCCGCGACAGGGCTTCCCGAGGGCTGTTCGCGTGAAGCGTGCCCATCGAACCGTCGTGGCCAGTATTCATGGCCTGGAGCAAGTCGAACGCTTCTGGTCCGCGAACCTCACCCACGATTATCCGTTCCGGACGCATACGCAGACAGTTCTTTACGAGATCGCGCATGGTGATCGCGCCAGATCCCTCAATGTTGGGTGGACGAGTTTCGAGGCGCACCACATGCGGCTGCTGTAGCTGGAGCTCAGCGGAGTCTTCGCAGGTGATCACGCGCTCGCCAGGCTCGATAAACCCGGTCAAACAGTTGAGCAGCGTGGTCTTACCGGAGCCGGTACCGCCAGAAATCAGGATGTTGCAACGAGAATGACCAATGATCCGCAGAATTTCTGCGCCTGATTCTGAAATGGACTTGAAGTTCACCAGGTCCTGGAGCTTCAGCTTGTCCTTTTTAAACTTACGAATGGTCAGCGCTGGCCCGTCAATCGAGAGGGGCGGGGCAATCACGTTTACACGCGAGCCATCCAGCAATCGCGCGTCACAGATCGGGCTTGCATCATCGACGCGGCGGCCAACCTGGCTCACAATCCGCTGACAGATGTTCATCAGCTGGGCATTGTCGCGGAAGCGGATATTGGTCCGCTCGATTTTGCCGTCGACTTCGATGTAGCAAGTATCTGCGCCATTCACCATGATATCGGCGATGTCGTCGCGCGCGAGCAGAGGCTCCAACGGGCCGTAGCCCAGCACATCGTTACAAATATCGTCGAGCAGATGCTCCTGCTCTGAGATCGACATGACGACGTTTTTGATCGCGATGATTTCAACCACGATGTCGCGAATTTCTTCTCGCGCGCTTTCCTGGTCAAGCTGTGCCAATTGTCCCAGATCGATGGTATCGATCAACGCGTTGAAGATCGTCGTCTTGGTTGCGTAATATTCTTCGGACCGGTCATTGACCTTGGTGACCGTTTCCTGGTGTTCCGCGGCGGCTGGCGGCTTCAGCGCGGCCGGCTTTGGCTTTTCCTTCGCCTCATCCGACATAGGCGGAGGCGGTGCAGCCTTGTTCTCAGCGGCTGGCTTAGGAGCCGGCGCCGCTGGTTTGGGCGCGGCAGGCATAGTGGGGCGCGCGGCAGGACTTGCCGGTTGTGCTGCGCCTGAACGTTTGCCAAATGCCATGGAAAGCCTCTTCTAAGTCTTTACTTCCCGAGCAGTTTGCTCAGGAGAGATTTCTGCTGGACCATCACGTCGCGACCGGTGAGCTCACTGGCCAACTGGTCGATGGAAATCGATGCATCCGCAGTTGCATTGGTTTCGGAAATCATTTGTCCATTATTGGATGCGGTACCGAACAATTGCGGATCGAATGGCAGCACGATGGAAGGTTCTACATCAATCGCCGCAGCAAAATCCTTCGTTGGAATCTCCGGGCGCTTTGGCACGCCCATCATATTCAGGACGAGTTTTGGCGGCGCGTCATTTGGACGTTTGGATTTAAGCTCATCGATCATGTTCTTACCATTTCGCAGCGATGCGAGGTCTGGCTGACAGATCAGAATGACTTCATCAGAGCTTAGCAGCGTCTGATAAGTCCACTCATTCCAGGCGTGCGGAAGGTCGAGTACGACGAACGGCATCACGCGCCGGACCGTATCTACAATCGTTGTGTAGGAATGGGACGGAATATCCATGATCTGGGCAACAGTCGCTGGCGCTGTGAACAGCGACAGCCGGTCTGTGACCTTAGACAAAAGCTTGGACACAACTGCGTCATCAACACGCTCCGGAGCCAACAAGGCGTCCGCTACGGTTTGCTGGTTCTCATGATTGAAGTCGAGTGCCGTCGTTCCGAACGACAGATCCAGGTCGATCAGCGCGGTATTGACGTGCGTGCTCTCCGATAAAGCCCAGGCCAGATTGTGAGAGATCGTCGAGGCACCGACGCCGCCTTTCGCGCCGATCACAGCAATCGATTTTCCGACAAACGGTGCGTCCGGATCAGCAAACAACTGGCTGATAGAACGAACGATCTGTACGGGCGCGACCGGTGGCACGAGATACTCGCTGACGCCACGCGCCATGAGCTGACGATAGAGACCAATGTCATTTGTGCTACCGATCACCATGACCTGAACGCCTTCATCGCAGTGTGAGGCGAGCTCATCAATCTGGGCGATCATCGTTGCGTTGGAAGCCGACGATTCCAGGATTAGCAGGTTAGGTGTCGTATTCTCAGCCAGATAACCGATGGCCGCTTCAAGGCCACCTTCCATGGTCGAAACATTCGCTTGAGTCATGCGTCGATCATTTGCGACGGCTTCCATCAGCTGCGTGGTTCGGCTCGTCTCACAAAATGCAATTGCCGAAATCGCTGGGATGGCACGATATCCACCTTCTTCATGATCCGAATAGACGATCGGTGCGGGCTCTTGCAGCGGATCTGCCGATTCAAACTCATCGAGCTCTTTCATCGGTGGATCGAGATCGACATCCTCGATCTCTGCACCCTCATCGAGCACAGTCGCCAGCGCAGAATCGAAATCGTCTTCGAATTCCATCTCGAATTCGTCTTCGAAAAGTGCGTTATCGTTCGACATCTACTTCACTCCCCGTGAAATCTCACAAGTTTAGTTCACAGCCGTTGAAACGACTGCTGATTCGGCATCGGTTCGCACCGCTGCGCTTGATTCTCCGGTCCGCCACAACTCAAGCTGACGGCTACGACGATCGAGGTCTCCCTCATCGAGATCGCGCCCACCCAGCAAGTCGGAAGGTTCTGCAATCATCGCCGCCATGTTTGTACGCACGGCGCAGCCAAGTGACGGCAAATCGCTGTTCGAGACAACATTCGTGACATCAAGTTGGGCCAGCGACGTACATTTTGGCGCGACCGCCTTATAAGTCTTGAACGCCATCACGATTGGCGTCGCGGCGCGACCGTTGGTCTCGTAAGAAGCGCCAAGCAGGTTTTCGTATCCGACACCGGCTTCCCATGCGAGCTGTCGCAGTTCAGCGACAGCGCCCACAGCAAGTTGAGGATTATCGGCATTGTGCGGCATGGAAATTACCAGCGGCCCATGACCAACATCAGTGTAGGTATCCAGGAAGCTCCGAACTTTCATCAACTCTGACACGCGCAGCTGTGTATCGCGAACATCCATCCCTACTTCGAGATATTCTGTATGCTGAGTAACGCCAATTGCGTTTCGATCTAAGGTCGTTCCAGAATAGTATTCCGCTGGCACGTGACCCGAAGATCCGTTGGACTGACATCCAGCGAACAACAAGGCCCCAGAAAGTGCAGCGCCGATGAGAAGGTGTTTCTTAGACATCATAACCTCACTTATTCCTCAATAAATCCGACAGGAGCAGAATAGTTCTCCTTGGACAGGCCTTCGCCAGCATCCGCGTACTGAGCATTTAGCTTTCCGAAGAAAATCGTCTGCGGATCGGATGCATTGACGAGCCCGTCAGCTGGCGTTTTCAGCTCATCTTTCTTCGCTGGGTCGACCAGATAAGGCGTGATGATCACGACCATTTCGGTCTCTTCATTGATGAAATCCCGCGATTGAAACAAGGATCCGAGAACTGGCAGCTTTTTGATACCGGGCAGCTGGTCAATGGTTTGACGCGTGCGAGACTGGATCAATCCAGCCAGCATGGTCGACCCGCCAGACGGAAGTTCAACCACACTCTCAGCGCGGCGCACTGTGAGCGAAGGAATAGTAAGGGTCTGCGCCGTGACGACGTTACCGTCAGCCGTCACGCCAGCAATTGATTGCCCTTGAAACGCGCCCTGGTTGGATAGCTCGGAGATCTCTGTCGAGACTTTCAAAGAAATCCGACCTTCCGAGAGGACGACGGGCGTAAACGCAAGACCCACACCGAACGGCTTGAACTCGATGCCAATGCGGCCTTGTTTGTCTTGTGAAACGGGAACCGGAAACTCGCCACCGGCGAGGAATTTCGCACTCTCACCAGAGACCGCCATAATGTTGGGTTCGGCCAGCGTACGAACGATTCCAACTCGCTCCAAGGCGTCGAATTTTGCGCCTAGCGACGATTGAGCAGTGCCCCCAACGAAATTGGTGTAACCCACTTCCGATGAAAGCCCGCCGAGCGATCCGCCGGCAATGTTGAACGTATTCGAGCTGGAAATCTCAAACCGATTTGAGAACGGAGTGGTCGGCTGGAGGGATTGCAGCGCAACACCTTGCTGGTTGTTGTTCAGCCCCAGGTCCGGATCAAAAAAGAGCGGGCGGCCAGCGGCGTCGAACAACTGAGCCAGGCCTTGGCTTGCAAGGTCTCCGAAACTCGTCATCCCAGTCAGATTGATGCCGAGCTGTTTGACGACCGTGCGCTGCATTTCGACGATGCGGACTTCCAGCATCACCTGGTCCTTAGCGCGGACCGACATCATGTTGACGACGCCGGTGGCGTCTCCCGTCGGCGAATAGGTCGTAACCAGTCGCATGACCTGATCAGATTGAACCAGGCTGTCTACAGTGCCTGAAACGACCAAGTTGGAGTTGGCGCTTTCGACACTGACGCGAGCGTCTGGAACGTAGCGCTGGATCATATCATTGATCACCGCAGTATCCTGATCCACGGTGATTTCTAGATTGATAAGCGGGCGTCCATCGGGTCCGAAAACAAACGCGTTTGTCTGTCCAACCTGAACACCACGGAAAATGATCCGTCGGGCGGTCTGAACCGTTGCGTCGGCGATCTGAGGGTTGGTGATAATGACATCTGATGCAGGACGATCCAGGTCGATCACAATCGACTTGTTCGTGCCGAGCTTCACAACGCGCGTGACCCCGGTTTCACCGGGATCGAGCGAGCTGACACCCATCGGGTTTTCTGTGACCTGAACCTGCGCGAGTGCGCTGCCTACCGGGACCATGCCCAGCGCCAGCGTCAGGGTTGCGCCTTTCAGGATTGGCGATATGCGCTTCATCAGCTGCCCCCTGCCTCAACTTTGTTGCTGCGATAGATCATCACTTTGCTTGACCCGCTGCGAACACGATCCAGTGAGTCCACATCGGCCAGAGCCTCTCCTTCATTGAAGCCAGCATCTGCGACGCTACGCAGTGTCAGAGAAAGCTCTCCCACACGGGCGGCCCGTGCGAGCAATTCTGCCTGGCCTTGGGTCAGCTCCATCGTCGCGGTCGAACCGGTCAGCGTCGGAATGCCATCGACATCCCCAAAGGTCTGATCGATGGCGAGTACGCGGCCGTTTTCCAGAATAGTGGTTGTCACCATGATCGGCGGCGCGTCTTCGTCTACGCCGACCTGCTCAACTTGTTCTGTCAGGATAATGTCTACCCGGTCATCCGGAAGGATGAACCCGGCTGAGGCGGATTCGGGTGAAATCTCGACGGTCACTGCGCGCTTTCCAGGCGACAGCAACGCCGCCATGAACCCGGTTTCGCCTTTTTGCACGATTTTCTGAGGCATGACCGGCTCATCCACGTACATCGCAGCACGAACCACGCTTCCCGTCAGGGTCTCCATCGCGTCCGGTGCAAAATCCTGCGTGAAGTAGGCTGGGTTGATTGTGGCTTCCGGCCAGTTCGCCCACTTGAAGTCATCGGGGGTCAGCAATGTACCGACACGAAGATCGCCCCTCGCGACGAGGACTTTTTGTTGAGATACTTCGACCTCGACAATCCGTTCGACCGTTTCGGTAGGGCCCTCGACAACTGTGGGTTGCTGGCTGGCAATGTTGCGGACTAAGAACGCAGCGAGGCCGGCGGCAACCAGCGCAACTGCGAGGATGATGAGTCGCATCGGAGACATGAGAGAGCCCTTTTTACCTACCAGGCCCCTCAGATTACGGAGGCCATTCCTCCGCAATATTCCATGTCGAAGCTAAAGCATGGTTAACTGAATCGGGCGATTTGGCTTAAGAAATCAGTAAGAAGTGGCGACGCTGGAGCGGCATAAAATGCGCCCGCCGCGATCGCTACGCCGTAAGGAATTCCCTTGCGATCTTCGAATGTTGCAACACCAAATCCAGGGGTCACATTACGGGGCACCAGGCCTCGAAGGATCACGATCACGATGGTGAGAACGCCGCCCGCCATAGCGGTTGCAACTAGAAATGGAATTGCGCCCGCAGGCCCAAGCCATAGCATTACAGCCGGGATGAACTTCGCATCGCCGCCGCCATAGAAGCCGAGAAAGAACAATCCGACGGATACAATGAATGCGATAGCGCCGACAATCAGGTGAAAGCCCGCCACGTCCCAACCCGGCGCCGCAAGGATCGTCGCAGGCACAAACAAAAAGGCCAGCCATCCATTAAGCCAATTCGGAATCGTCAGCGTCTCTATGTCAATCAGGGCGGCAAACAGACAAAGCGCAAAAAAGCCAGCGGCAAACAGGAGGAGGATCATTCAAACGGTCCTTGAAAGCTGTGATTGAAGTCCTGCCTACAGCAAAGGATTTAAGGATCACTTGACGGACCAAAAGAAAGAAGCCGCCGGGCGAACCCGACGGCTTCAAGCCAATTACTTGGCCTACCTTGCGGTAAAGTCTTACGCCATTTGCTGGGCGACTTTGTCGAAGGTAGAAGAGGTGTTAGAACCAAGAGCGGTCACAGCACCGATGATCGCAACAGCGATCAAAGCAGCAATAAGACCATACTCAATGGCGGTTGCACCAGATTCATTCTTGAAAAACGTACGCATTGGAAACTCCCACTATGCAGATTATAGAAGTCCCGGTTATTCTTGGGTTTGTCCCCGGAACAGGATTGGTTCTACGCCAACACGCTGAAAATCCCGTGAATCAAAACAGAAAGTTTCTGAAGAATAGGCAAGCGTCTGTTAACCCGACTTAGCGGCAACACGTGATGATGCAGGCGGCGATCTCACAGCGGCCCGCGTACGCTAAGCACCGCCAATAGAATTGTTTGGACGCTCCTCATCTGCTTGAGGAGGTTTGAGACGCAGCGAGCGGAACCACCAGTATTGTCTTTAAAGTGTTCCGCTAAGATGTGGAACCGCCAAGCGAACCTGACGGCTCCGTATCCTACTCCCGATAAACAGCCCTCGCCAAAAGACGAAGGAGCTGCAAATCGAACCGATAGCTTTATGCCATTTCGTCGGCGACTTTAGTAAATGTCGACGCTGCATTGTCACCAAGCGCTGTGACGGCTGTGATAATCGTCACGGCGATCAAAGCTGCGATGAGTCCATACTCAATCGCTGTGGCACCAGATTCATTTTTGAAGAATTTTTGCATTAGAGACTCCCACCATGCATAGGTTATCGTCCCCAATTGTTGCTCAAGTTCCCTCGAACAAATCCGGGTCTAAAGTAAGCATCTAAAGATCCGGTGAATCCGAACAGAAACTTTGCGCTGATATAGCGGCTTTGAAGCGTCCCCATTCCCGAACGATACCCGCCCTATATATAGAAAGACTCCAGTTCCGACGCCGGGGCGTCTTAGGATTCGAATAACCTCTTTGCGGCATTGATAGGATCAACTGCTGGAGAATTCCCATGATTTCCATGACCAAGATCGCTGTATCAGGCTGCGCTGCCGCCCTCGTCGCGTTTGCGGCCCACGCGGGACAGATCACTGTTGAAGCCGGCAAAGCGAAAGCCGTGAAACTCAAAGCCAACGCCGACAGCGTGATTATCGGTAACCCGAACGTCGCCGACGTCGCGGTTCACGACGACAAACTGCTTTTCGTCACCGGAAAATCGTTTGGCACCACGAATTTGATGATCTTCGACAAAGAGGGCAACACGCTGCATTCGTCTGATGTCGTCGTCACCGCCAACACAGCGACCTGGGTCAGCGTAAAACGCGCGGGCGCCAATTACACATATGACTGCGCGCCATCTTGCCGGCCGACCCTGGCTGCCGGTGACCAGGAAGATCACTATGCCAATGTAGGTGAACAACTCTTGCTACAAAAAGAGCTGAACAGCGCTGACGAATAGGTTCAGGCGAACTGAGATCAGAAGAGCCGGCCCATTGGGTCGGCTTTTTTTATCGGCGTTGATCGGAGGCCGCGGCGGCTTCAGCCATCGCAGCCGACTGGGCGGCTCTTGCAGCTTCCAGCACATTATCCACGCTTAGCGAGTAAAGCGCCTGCTGGTCTTCGCCGACTGCGGCATACACGGTCTCGCCCAAACGCCACTCAAACGCCCCGGCATCGCGGACTGTGATTGTCCAGCCGGCGCCCATGCGCGGATAATAGGTTTCGCCAGCGCTCATATTGCGCGAACGGAAGACTGTACCGTCTGATCCACGGACTTCGATCCACGCGCTCTTCTGGGCGCGCAGCGAGAACTCTTCGTTTGCATCAGCCTGAAAAGCCGCGAAATCAATTTCTTGAACAGTGCTCGGTGCCAGGCGGGCGGAGATAGCAAGTTGATCTGTTGATTGAGTATCGGTGGGTTGCATCAGCAGGCTGATACCTGTGCCGATGACGCCGACCGCAAATACCGTCGCGGCTGCAATCGCAATCATCCGGGTCGGGACTTGCCGTCCAACAACCTCAACCGGCATGGCAGACGCGTTGGTCGCTCCGCGATTCGCAGAATAGGCACTGACGACTTCTTCTTCGGGCAGACCGAGGAAGCGGGCGTAATTTCTCGCCTGCAAGCGCAGGATGCTGGCTGGAATGTGCTCGGTTTCCATCTCTTCCAGAGACGCGAGCGTATCTTGAGACTGGCGGGTCTGGCGCGCGACATCGCGCAATTGCAGTGACTTTGCTTCACGCGCCTCGCGCAGCCGTTCGCCCATCGTTTTTACGAGTTCAGCCTCATTCGCATCGGCTGTTTCAACGTGCGGCGCAGCGTTCAATTTATCACTCTGACTCTCAGACATCGTTCAGTTTGATACCTTGTAATTCAGCAAGCTCTAACACTCCGTTACGCAATGCTGGGTCCTTCTCTTGCAACAGCCCTGCAAATGCCGGGCCGAACTTACTGAGATCAAGCGAACGAAGCATATGTTTAACCGGGCCAATACCGCTTCCAGGCATAGAAAGAGATCGATACCCGAGACCAATCAGACACAGCGCTTCCAGAGGCCGTCCTGCCCCCTCTCCGCAAATAGACACCGGGATATCGAACCGTGCACACGTGTCATGAACCTGTTTGAGAAAGCGCATCACCGGGCGGCTCACAAACGGATAGCGTTCTGAGACAAGCGGCGTCATTCGATCAGCCGCATGGAAGAATTGCAGCATATCATTGGTGCCAATGGATACGAAGTCGACTTCGCTGGCAACATCTTCCAGCGCGTAGGCAAAGGCTGGTGTTTCCAACATCGCGCCGATCTTGATCTCGCTCGGTGGCTCGAAACCGCGTCTCTCTCCCCAGGTGATCTCATCGAGCAGCAGTTCTTTGGCTTCGCGAAACTCGTGCGCGCTCGTCACCATCGGGAACATCACCGATAGCGGCCCAGTATCAGCTGCGCGCAAAAGTGCTCGCAATTGCCGACGGAACAGACCAGGGCGATCGAGCGCAAATCGAATAGAGCGCCAGCCGAGCGCCGGGTTTTCCTCACGCGCATCGTTCAGATTCGGCAGAAGCTTGTCCCCGCCGAGATCCAGAGTTCGAAAATGCACCGGACGACCATCAGCAGCATGCAGGATCTGCCGATAAAGATCGATCTGATCGTTCACGCTCGGCAGCTTTTCCGACATCAGGAATTGAAACTCCGTTCTGAACAGCCCGATACCGTCAGCGCCCGTATTGTTCAGATGCTGTGTGTCCAGACCGAGGCCAGCATTCAGCATCAATTTCACCGGCACGCCGTCTTTCGATTCTGACGGCTCGTCACGCAATGCGGCGAACACCGCTTGTCGCTCACTCAAGATCGCCTGGCGATTGCCATACGCTTCAATCAATGGCTCATCCGGGCGAAGATGCACACGCCCATCTTCACCGTCGACAATAATCTGATCGCCCCGAGATACATGCGTAAGCAGGCCGTCAATGCCACCGACCGTCGGAATGCCAAGCCCGCGCGCGACAATCGCCGCGTGACTGGAGGTGGCCACCTCTTCGAGAATAATCGCTGCGTAGCCTGAATTGCCGTAATCCAGCAGCTCAGCGGGGCCCAGACGGCGTGCGATCAGAACTTCTGGTTCACCTTTCTCAGGCTTGCCGTTGGATTTTGGATCTTCACCCCCTGCAAGCATGCGCAGCAAGCGATTGTCGAGATCTTCGAGGTCATGCAGGCGCTCCCGCAGGTATGGATCCTTGACCTTTTCAAACCGGGCGCGGTGTTCTCGCCTCAGGCGATCGATGGACGCCTCGGCAGAGAGGCCGCCTCGAACACCTTCGCGCAGCTTCTCCGCCCAGGTTGGGTCGGAGGCAAGGAGCTTGTAGGCTTCAATCACTTCGCGAGGTTCACCCCACAGCCCGCCAATCTCGGCCGCCAATAAGCGATCAATCGATAAATGAAGCTCTTCGAGCGCTGATTCGAGGCGATCTTCTTCAACTTCAGGATCTTCCGCAAAGAAACGCGCCGCGGGGATCACGGGGTCATGCAATCGCACTCGTCCCATTCCAAGACCGCCGCAAAGACTACGTCCCTGCAGATTGACCGGTCGCCCTTCTCGCGCCGCATCCGTTTGCTCGGGGCCGGATTCGTCGCTCGGTACGATCTCCGCGAGCACCATTGCAATCGTCTGCAAGCTATCGATCTCATCATCCTGATACAGGCGCTCCGTGCGATTCTGAACAGTCAGTACGCCGATAACCCGTCCGCCCTTTAGGATCGGAACCCCGAGAAACGCGTGATACGGATCTTCTCCTGTTTCGGGGCGATATGAGAAATGCGGATGCCGCGGCGCGTCCTGAATGGACAGCGGCTGCGCCGTTTGCGCGATCTGGCCGACCAGACCTTCGTCAATTGCCAGAAAGGTGCGGTGAATTGCGTCTTCGCGCAGGCCTTCTGTGGCAATCAACTCCATGCGGTTGTCTTCTGTGCGCCGGTAAACCGAGCACACATCCGCCACCATCGTTCCCGCGATCAGGCGCACGACTTTCATCAGCCGCGCTTCTGTGTCGGACTCTGCGGCCATGACAGACCGCAAGCGGTTCATCAATAACCGGGGGATGGAAAAGCTATCAGGCATGCAAGAGCCCAGATGGGGCCTTCACTTAGGTGGCGTCAAGGTCAAACGCGGTGTGCAGGGCACGAACCGCGAGTTCGGTGTAATCCGCATCAATCAGGACAGAAATCTTGATTTCAGAGGTCGAAATCACGTCAATGTTGATATTTTTCGACGCTAGCGCGTCGAACATGGTCTCAGCGACCCCCGTATGGGACTTCATCCCGACACCGACGACCGAAACTTTAGCGACATCTCGGGCCACATCCATTTTATCGAAGGATACGGCATCACTGTTGGCTTCGAGCACACGCTGAGCCTTTTCGCTGTCGCTGCTGGTGCACGTGAAGACCATGTTGGCGCGGTCTTCGCCGCGCGCGTTTGCCTGCACGATCATATCGACATTGACGCCTTCGCGCGCCAGCAACGCAAACAAGTTCGCCGATGTCCCCGGCTTGTCTTCCATGCCGTACAGCGTGACTTTTGCTTCGTCTCTTGAGTAAGTGACCCCGTTTACAACCTGTTTTTCCACGATCTCATCCTCATTACAGATCCAAGTCCCAGGATTATCTGCCTCGGGACCAGAGAAACTCGACAGCACCCGCAAAGGCACCTGATGGTTCATTGCCAGCTCGACTGAGCGGGTTTGCAGCACTTTCGCACCGAGGGATGCCATTTCCAGCATCTCCTCATAAGACACACGCTCCAGACGGCGCGCTTGCGGCACGATCCGTGGATCAGTCGTGTAGACCCCATCCACGTCCGTGTAGATATCGCAGGGAACAGACCCGAGCGCAGCCGCAACGGCGACGGCGGTCGTGTCAGACCCGCCGCGGCCAAGCGTCGAAACGCGGCCTTCTTCAGTTACGCCCTGGAAACCAGCAATGACGGCAATCTGACCGGTATCTATCGCTGCGCCGAGGCCGCTATCTTCATCAAAGCCATCAATCCGGGCCGCACCATGACCTTCGCGCGTCTTCATCCGCATCTGCCAGCCAAGCCAGCTGCGGGCATCGAGGCCACGCTTGCGTAGAGAGAGCGCCAGCAGTCCGCTGGTGACTTGTTCGCCAGACGCGACAACGACGTCATATTCGTCATCGAATTCGTCCCCGACCAGGGCGTCTCCAGCAGCTCCTTTGGCGAGGCCCACCAGTTTATTGGTTTCACCCGACATGGCAGAGACAATCACGGCCAGCTTTTCGCCTTTTGAGGCCCGATGCGCAACAATATCGGCGACATGCGAAATCCGCTCGAGATCAGCGACAGACGTCCCGCCAAATTTCAATACAGTGCGCGCCATTGCCGCCTCGTCAAAATTTACCATTTAAGCTCAATTGAACAGGCGCTTCCTTATAGGGATGAACGCGAAACCGCAATCAGGATTGCTAAACTGATGACAGAGACAGTCGGAACCGTTTCAAATGCAACGTCTCGTCCGAGTATTGATCCGGATGAAGTTGCGAAATTCACAGCCATGGCGGCAGAATGGTGGGACCCGAAGGGCAAGTTTCGGCCCTTGCACAAATTCAATCCGGTGCGCCTTGGGTTTATCCGCGATACGCTCGAAGATCACTTCAACCTGAACCACGGCGCCCGAAAGCCTTTCGAAGGGCTTCGGGTGCTGGATATTGGTTGCGGCGGCGGCCTGGTGAGCGAACCGATGACGCGGCTCGGTGCCTCGGTCACGGCTGTCGATGCCAGCGAGGCAAACATCAAGACCGCGATGACACATGCCGAACAGGGCGGGCTCGATATCGACTTTCGCGCCGGCACGGTGGAGGCCTTGATCGAAAACGGCGAAGCTCCGTTCGATGTCGTGCTTAACCTCGAAGTGGTGGAACACGTCGCCGATCCCGATCAATTTCTCAAAGATTGCGCGAGCCTCGTAAAACCTGGGGGGCTGATGATCGTCGCCACGCTCAATCGAACAGCTAAAGCCTTCGCATTGGCGATTGTCGGCGCCGAATATGTGCTTGGCTGGTTGCCGCGTGGAACACACGAGTTTGAAAAATTCCTGCGCCCAGACGAGATTGAAACCCCAATGCGCGACGCGGGTCTGTCGGTTGCTCCTGCTCAGGGTGTAAGTTTCAATCCGATCACCGATCAGTGGCGCCTGTCCACAGATACTAAGGTCAACTATCTGATGACCGCAGCAAGACCTGATGCCTGACGGCGCGTCTTTGTTCCCGACGCCGGGCGCCGTTCTGGATTACTGGATCGGCGCAGCGACGGACGATCACTTGTTTGCCGATCGTCAGCATAAATTGTGGTTCTCGAAATCTGAAGCGACTGACAGTTTCATCACCCGGAATTTTTCAGCGCTATATGCGGCGCTAACCGACGGGCTTGCTGAAACATGGGCCGAGCGAGGCGCCCGGTCCCGGCTTGCCGCAATCATTGTGCTCGATCAGTTCAGCCGGAACATGTTTCGCGAATCAGGCCGCGCGTTCGAAGCTGACACGCTCGCGCGCCAGCTTGCCGAAACCGGTGTCCAGACCGGCGATGATCTGGAACTGACCGAAATTGAACGGTCCTTCTTCTATTTGCCGTTCGAGCATTCCGAATCGCTCGCGGACCAAGACGAAGCCGTACGCCTGTTTCAGCGCCTTGCAGCAGATGCCCGCAGCGCGTTCAAGCCAATCTGCGAAAGTTCGCTCGACTATGCCCAGCGGCATCGAGACGTGATCCGGAAATTCGGCAGGTTTCCCCATCGAAACGCGGTGCTTGAGCGTTCAAATACAGCAGCCGAGTCAGACTATTTGTCCAAACCCGGTGCTGGTTTTTAGAGCTTATTGAGTGGGCAGAACTTCTACCAGTTCGACTTCAAAGTTGAGCGCCGCATTTGGCGGGATCGGTCCATTGCCGCGCGGGCCATAAGCGAGGCTTCCCGGCACGTGCACCAACCAGCGATCGCCTGGCTTCATCAATTGCAGGGCCTCGACCCACCCCGGAATGACGCGATTGGCAGGAAACAAGGCAGGCTCACCGCGCTGAAATGCGCTGTCAAAGATGTCTCCAGTCGCATCAAGACGGCCTTCATAAAACACCGCAACATACTCGCCGCCTTGCGGGCTTTGGCCGCTCTCATCGCCGCTCGCCAAGACGATATATTCCAGTCCGGATCCGGTTTTCTGCACTTCAGGCAGATCCGAATTCCAGGGTGTAAACGTCTCCCAAGCCTCAGTATCGGTCGGGCGGGGTTCCGGAGCGCGTTCCATTTCCGTGATCTCAACCTGGAAGACCAGATCGTCGCCGGGCTTGATCATGCCGCCCGGGCGCGGGCTATCGCCATAAGCGATCTCAGACGGGATGTAGAACATGAACTGGTCGCCAACAGACATTAGCTGCAGGCCTTCCGTCCAGCCTGCGATCACCTGGTTCACACCGAAGGTCGACGGCACGCCGCGTCGGTAAGCGCTGTCGAACACAGTGCCGTCCACTAGGCGCCCCTCATAGAACACGCTGACCTGGTCGCGCGGACCGGGTGTCTCGCCGCCCTCTTCACCCTTGCGAAGGACAACATATTGCAGACCGCTTTCAGTGGTCTCGACGCCTTCAGCGTCCGGGGTCCAAGGCGTGTACTGTTCCCAAGCCTCAAGATTTGATGGAATAGGTTCCGGCGGCTTGATCACGTCTTGTAGCTCAACGCGGAAAATCAGATCATCACCGGGCTTGATAACGCCGCCGGGACGAGGGTTTTGTCCATATCCTAGCTCGGATGGGATGTAGAAGATGTATTCATCGCCTGCGGACATTAGCTGCAAGCCTTCTGTCCAACCCGAGATCACCTGCGTGACGCCGAAGCTGATCGGTTCGCCGCGCGCATAGGAGCTATCGAATACGGTGCCATCGGTGAGCCGGCCATCATACATGACGGTGACTTCGTCCTTAAGACCAGGGGTCGCGCCGCCAGCTTCGCCTTCACGAACGACGACATATTGCAGCCCGCTCTCGGTGGTCTGAACGCCTTCGGCATCCGGATCCCATGGGATATAGCTGGTTAGGGGATCATTCGGGTCCATGGTTTCTCCACCACATGCTGCGAGAATCAGGCCGCCAAGGGCCGCGAACAGTTTGCGCAAGACTGCACCTCCTGAGACATTTTCCGGCTATGTAGGTCGGAACAGCTTCGGTGTCACCTATGCAAGACTGTAACTTTTCGTGGTCGCATCGCCTGTAAAGAGGCGGCTCAATTTGTCCGTGGTGGATAGCCCGCTTGTCCCAGGGCATCGATGACTTCCTGCGTGTGCTGGGCGTCACGGGTTTCCATCAGAATATCAAACTCCGCACCTTTGGCTGGGACGTCGAGCGCAATTCGATTGTGCGCGACTTCCATAATGTTCGCACCAGCGTCGCCTATGACCTTTGAGACCAAAGCCAACAGGCCGGGCCGGTCGTCGCCAACGATACGAATATTGACCAAGCGATTGTCTCGCACCAGCGATCTGGTCAGGACAGAAGACAAGAGCCGCGAGTCGATATTGCCGCCGCAGAGGATCAGGCCGACTTTTCGTCCGGCAAACTTGGACGGATGGGCGAGCATCGCCGCCAGGCCAGCAGCGCCGGCGCCTTCCGATACGGTTTTCTCAATATCCACATAGAGCGTGATCGCGCGTTCGATATGCTCTTCTTCGACCAGCACAACATCGTCTACGAGCTCGCGAACGACGCGTTCGGTAAGGTCGCCGACGTCCTTAACCGCGATACCTTCCGCGATGCTGGCGCCGCCAGTTTTCGGCTCTCGTCCTTCCAGACGTGCCCGCATTCCAGCATACATGGAGGCCTCGACACCTACGACCCGCAGGAAGCGATTGTGCGCCTTCGCAGCCGTCGCCATGCCTGAGATCAGACCACCGCCACCGATCGGAATGATCAGTGTGTCCAGATCTGGCTGGTCCTCCAGCATCTCGAGCGCGGCAGTCCCCTGCCCGGCCATAATTTCAGGATCGTCAAATGGGTGAATCCAGGTCAGGCCTTCACGCTGACGCACCGACTGCGCATGCGCGTTCGCCTCATCAAATGAATGGCCCTCAAGCAGAACGCGCGCGCCAAAGGCACGGGTGTGTTCAACCTTGTTAAACGGCGTCGTCACTGGCATCACGATGGTTACCGGAATGCCAAGGCGGCGGCCATGATAGGCGACCCCTTGTGCGTGATTGCCCGCCGACGCAGCGATGACACCTGCCTTCTTTTGCTCGTCTGTAAGCCGTGCGAGTTTGTTGAGCGCACCGCGCTCCTTGAACGCGCCGGTGAACTGAAGATTCTCGAATTTAATCCAGACCTCGGCCCCGGTAATTTCCGACAGCGTCTTAGACAGGCGCATTGGCGTGCGCTCAATCTGGCCTTCCAGGATTTTGGCGGCGTCGCGTACGTCTTCAATCGAGATCGGTAGTTTAGTGCTCATCGTGCTTCTTCGTCTTTGGGTCCGCGCGCACTCCTAGTGCGACAGGCCGGAAAAAGGAAGCTTTCAATCTCTAAAAACAAGGTTTAGCAGAGCCAGAATGAGCAAGGTAGCAACAGATTTAGTCGTGGTGGGGGTCATCCTGGGCGCGCATGGGGTGCGCGGCGATGTGCGCGTAAAGAGCTTCACCGCTGAGCCTGAGGCGCTGTTTGAGTATGCTCCCTTTTTGTCCGAAACCGGCGACGTGCTGATCGATCCACTGCGGGCCCGGCCCGCGAAAGACCATTTTATCGTTACGCCGGAAACTCCTCTCCAAAAAGAAGAATGGGACAGGCTGAAGAGCACAAAACTCTATGTCTCCCGTGATATTCTGCCCGAAATCGAAGAGGACGAGTTCTACATCGAAGATCTCGTCGGCTTGCAGGTTTATTCAGGAGGCGACACACCGATTGGACGCGTCAAAGCCGTGCTCAATCATGGCGCCAGCGATTTGATCGAAGTGCAGCCAACCCCAAATGGCAAGCCTGTTCTGGTGCCGTTCACGCTCGACGATGTTCCAGTGGTCGACCTTAACGCTCGCCGCATTGTCATCGCCACGTTCGAAATCTGGGCCGATGAGTCGAAACCCGAAAACGAAGACTAGGCAGAGACCTCAGTCGCATTGGCTTTTTCGAGGAAAGCCTGCAATCCGTCCGCCTTCGCCGCGCTTTTGACAGCCGCCTGAACCGACTTAAAGGCGCGCGCGGCGTAATGTTGCGTCACTTGCTCATAGGCCTTGCCATCAAGCTTCAGCGCGACGCGCTCTTCCTTGGCCTCGGCAGCCGCCATATTGGCTCTCGCCCACGGCAAGTAGGTCACTGCGACTTCGTCTCGGAACAATGGCAACAGGGTTTCTTCCAGCTCGCTTAGCGGCGCAAATGGTCCGCCAGCTTTCGGCGCTTCCATGAATTCGCTCCACGCCGTGACGAAAGCTGCATTAGCGCGCAGCCAATCGCCAGGGGTCGGGTCCATCAGCAATTGCGCGACCTGACCCGCTAAAGCGAAATCTGCAGCCGACGGACGGCCGCCAAACAGAAACAGAGATTTCTCGAGATGCGCATTGAGCAGCGTGAAAAACCGTTCGAAGCTCGGCTTTAGGGTTTTCTCGTTTTTCTTCTCGACGCCAACCAGCGGCAGACGATCACGCATACGTTTCACGATCTGGTCGCGGGTTTTCTTCTTGGCACGTGGCAGATCGCCGTCGAGCAACTGCTCCATCGTCCGGTCGCCCGCAAGCTCGCGATCGGGCTTCTGGCTCCAGCGATTGAAGAACATCAACTTGTTCAACCACTCATCCGCATAATCTTCCAGAAGCAACGCGAGCGCCGCGCAGGCCGCATCGTCCGGAACCGCAGACGGCTCCGCGTGATCGGCTTCGACTGTTGCGAGAATGCTGGTCGAGTCCTGATTAGCAGGGCGGTTCGGAGAAACGAGCAGCGGCACTGTTGGCACCTTGGCCATTGCCGCGAACTCTTCTTCGGTCGCCTTGCTGCGCCCAATCCATTCAAAGTCCACGCCTTTATAGCGCAGGAAAGAGCGTACCTTCACAGAGTAAGGAGACGTTTCGGCCCCGAATAGGCGATAAGCGGTCATGGCAAGTTTCTTTCGATTCCAGCGCGTCATCTAAGACATGCGCGCACCACTGCCAAGACCGATTAAGCGGTGACGCGGCAAGGGGAAACCGCGCCACCCATTTCGCAAACCGGACTTAGGCAGGTTTACGGAATTTCAGCGTCATCCGATTGGACTCGCCGACAGCTTCATAAGCGGCACGTTCGGGCGTGTCTTCTTCGGTGCCAACCAGGACAGGTGGCAGGCGCCACACAAACTCTTCCTCGGTCGGAACATCTGCTGGATTCGCATTCAGATCGCTCGAATCTGCGAGCTCAAACCCTGCAGCTTCGAATGCGGCGATCACGGCTGCTTCCTTCAGATATCCGTTTGAACCATCCGCCCAGGCATCGCTGTTTTCATCAGGTGCACGGTGTTGAACAACGCCAACAATGCCGCCTGGTTTGAGCACACGATAAGTCTCGGCGAGCGTGTCACCCATATAATCGGTGTCGCCCGCACTGAAGCGATTGAGGTTATGCAGTGCGCGAATGAACAGAACAGCGTCGAGCTTGCCCGAAGCTTCTTCCGGCATCTTGGTCAGCTGGAATGATTTGACCTTGGCGCTGCCTTCAATGCCCCATTCAGCCGCTTGGTTAGGCCAGTTTGCGGTGCCTTCGACGCGGGTCGCGGCCCATTCATCGCCAAACCCGAAGAGCGACCAGAGTGCGTCTGGATAGTGCGCTCCAACCAGAGCGCCCTCTTCTCCCAGATAAGGCAGCAGAATTTTCGAGTACCAGCCGCCACCCGGCAGGGCTTCAGCAACTTTCATTCCTGGTTCGATACCAAAGAAGGCCAGCGTCTCAGCTGGATTGCGCGCGCCATAACGGGCTTTTACTTCATCCGGCTGCGCTTCGAGAATGGCTGCCAGTTTTGCCTCTGCGGTCACTTCGGCGACCTCATCAACAACGTCCTGAACAACCTCTTCAACAGTTTCCGTCACAGTGGTCTCTTCAACCACAACGGTTTCTACTTCTTCGGATGTTGCATCGTCTGCACCGGCATAATTGTCGAGCGCCGTACAGCCGCCAAGCACGAGAGCGAGTGCAGCACTCGCACCAGCCAGAGAATATTTCGATTTAAGCATGGATTTCATCACCAACGCCTCCCTTGTTGCGTATGAAATCGTCTTAACGCAGAAAAATTCGCCTGTCGCGTGTTTATCGAGAAACAATACAAAATTTTCGCTCACACTTCTGTGAAGCGCACGGCGCGCTTGACCCAAGGTCTGGCTTTTCAGCTTGGTATGGTCCGGGTAACTTCAGGTTTGAAGGAGAGACGCCATGGACCCGCTCGCGCAAATCGCAGAAGCCCAGCCTTACTCAAAATTACTCGGCATCAAATTGCTGGAAGCCTCACGTGACAAAGTGGTTGGAGAACTCCTGGTCCGCGAGGAACTTTGCACGTCTGGTGGAACGATGCACGGCGGATGCATGATGAGCTTTTGTGATGTGTTGGGCGCGACGGGCGCCTGGCTGGCAATTCCCGACGGCGCGAAAGGAACAACCACGATTGAAAGCAATACCGCTTTCCTGAGTGGCCCGCCCGCCGGGACCTTGGTCACCGGCGTGTCGACGCCTATTCGGATCGGGCGACGACTTTCGGTCTGGCAAACGGAAGTGACGGATCCAAACGGAAAGAAAGTCTGCCTCGTCACGCAAACGCAGCTCGTTCTGTAACCCTTGGCTGCGCCGATAAATTGACCCGGAAAAGCGCGGTCGGTAGGCAGTCTGTTGAACCGGCGCAGGGAGCGGGCCAGCCATGTCCAAAACAGTATTCGTGACCGGTGGCGCAGGGTATGTCGGCAGCCATTGCGCAAAAGCGTTCGCGAATGCGGGCTGGACCGTGGTCACCTATGACAATCTCTCTCGCGGTCACCGCGACCTGGTCAAATGGGGCGATCTCATTGAAGGTGACATTCTGGATCGCGCCAGCCTGAACGCCGCGCTGGAGCAGGTCCGACCCGACGCCGTCGCGCATTTTGCCGCCTATGCCTATGTCGCAGAATCAATGACCCAACCGGCCGTCTATTATCGCAACAATGTCGTCGGCACGATGAACTTGCTCGACGCCATGATCAAAGCCGATGTCCGTCAGATGGTCTTTTCCTCATCGTGTGCCACCTATGGCATCAGCGATGAGATTATTACCGAAGACACCCCGCAAAACCCGATCAACCCGTATGGGGAAACCAAGAAGATTTGCGAGAAGATGATCCGAGACTATGGCACGGCGCATGATTTGCGATCGGTCATCTTACGGTACTTCAACGCCGCTGGCTGCGACCCGGACGGCGAGACGGGCGAGCGCCACGATCCTGAGCCGCACGTGATCCCGCTTGCCATCCGCGGCGCCATGGATGGGACGTTCACCTTCAACATCCTTGGCGGCGATTATGACACGCCGGATGGGACCTGTGTGCGCGACTACATCCATGTCAGCGATCTCGCCGATGCGCACGAGCGGGCACTGGATTATCTTTCGGGCGGCGGGGTCAGCGAAATCTTCAATCTGGGAACCGGCCAGGGCTCCAGCGTCATGCAGCTTGCCGATGCCGTGTCTAAAGTTGCCGGAAAAGAGGTCCCTCGAGTCATTGCCGAACGCCGCCCTGGGGATCCACCCATCCTGGTCGCGAGCGCCGAAAAAGCGCGGGACGTTCTTGGCTGGCAGCCCAAACGCTCGGATCTTGAGTCGATTCTGACAAGCGCCTGGGACTGGTTTCAGCGTGAGGCCAAAAGATAGCCCTGGCCTTCGCCCTCTCCGGCGCCCCTCCCTCGCGTCCGACTTGACGATTTCGCCGCGCTGTCGCTTGATCACATCAAACGAGACAAAGCCGCATATTGGCGTAGGGAGGCCCCATGAAAATTTCCAGCGAAACACCCGTCATTGTTACTGGCGGCGCATCAGGTCTAGGCAAGGCGACAGCCGAGGCATTCGCCGCTGAAGGCGCGAAAGTCACCATATTCGATATCAATGATGAGGCTGGGAACGAGGTCGCCGAAGCGATTGGGGGTCTGTTCTGTCACGTCAATATTCTTGAAGAAGAGTCAGTCGTCGCAGGGTTCGAAAAAGCGCGCGCCGCGCATGGCCAGGAACGTGTTTGCGTCCATTGCGCCATGGCCTCCAAAGGGGGCAAGACGTTGTCCTTCGACAAATCGACCGGCGGTTATAAGCGCCTTTCGACCCAAGATTATGAGTGGGGCGTAAAAGGTGTGCTTGTCGCGTCCTACCGCATCGCGTCGCACGCCGCCCTCGGCATGGCTAACCTGGAGCCATTGGAAGATGGCGAGCGCGGCGTCATCACGCTCACCGCTTCGGTGGCGGCGCAAGACGCGCAAATCGGACAGATCGTCTATGGCTCAGCCAAGGCCGGCGTGAACGGCCTTGTCCTGCCAATGGCGCGTGATCTCATGAATATCGGCATTCGCGTCAACTCGATCATGCCAGGGATTTTTGCCACACCGCTAATGCTCGGTGCGCCGCAACCTGTGCTCGACAGCCTGGCGGCGTCAGTGCCGTTCCCAAAACGCCTCGGCAAGCCAGAAGAGTTTGGCTCCCTGGCCCTAGAACTCACGCGCAATGGCTATTTCAACGGGCAGAACTTGCGTCTCGACGGTGCGATCCGAATGGCACCGAGGTAGATACGCGGTGAGAACAGACGCTCGCTTGCTCTGGAGCAGGCACACCGCTATGCCGCGTTGATGCCTGAGCCACAAAACATTCTCGCGTATTGCGACAAGATGTTCACACCGTCGGAGAGCTTCATCCCAAGAGGCTACACGGCGTTCAGTCGTTTGAAGCCAATCTATATCGGCCACACCATAAACGGGCCGATTCCAGATGGCGCCGAGGCGATTGATATTTCCGGTCTGCACGGCGTGGGCGGTGTTGCCGGCTTCAAGCAGTTTGGGCAGATATCACCGAAGCTCGAACAGAGGTTGAGAGACCTCAATCCGGTCGCGATCCATGCGAGTTTTGGCAAGTCCGGTGCCTACGCCTTGCCACTGGCGCGCAAGCTGGGCCTACCGCTCGCGGTGACGTATTATGGCGGCGATGCCACCAAGACGTCGAACACAAAGGACTCCTTTGTGCGGGTTTATAATCGGCGGCGACAACAACTCTGGGACTCCGCCAATCTGATTCTGCCCTGCTCCGATTTCATTCGCCGTGAGTTGCTGGCGAAGGGTGCACCTAAGGACAAAATGATTGTCCATCACAACACGGCAGATCCTGAAAAATTTCAGCCAGGCGAAAAACAAAACCTGCTCGTCTTCGCGGGTCGTTGGTCCCCTAAGAAGGGTATCGATACGCTGATCGATGCGCTGACGCAGCTTGGCCCGGAATTGGATGGCTGGACCGTTCGATTGTGTGGGAACAAGCCGGCAGGCCAGCGCGACAGTTTCGAGCAGAGTTTGCATGACAAGCTCGCCGCATCCGGCATCAAGGTTGATCTCGCCGGCTGGGTCCCCGCGGACGACATGCCGAAGCATTGGGCCGCAGCGAAGATCGCCTGCGTCCCTTCAAAGCGGGCGCCGTCCGGCGACGCTGAAGGGCTACCGCTGGTTTGTATTGAAGCCATGCTTTCTGGGTGCGCGCTCGCCGCGACGCGGCATTCTGGAATAGTGGAATGTGTCCGCGACGGTAAAACCGGATATCTCTGCGACGAAGGCGATGCGGATGCGCTGGCTGAGAACCTTAGAAAGCTGCTCCAGGACCCGGCTGCGACCGCTGCAATGGGAGACGCCGGGCGCGCCCTCGCACTGGACGAGTTCAACCTGCAGAAACAAAGCCGGAAACTCGAGGATCATCTGCTCCGGATCGCGGGATTGAGCTAACAAGTCCGTGAGGTCTATCGACTTCGCGGCGGAACATCGTACCCAGAAAATCTGGGAGATAATCTATGCAAGCAATCTACTGGGTTTTGACCTGGGCCTGTCACCGCAAGTGCAATCATTGTTACGATGATCGCTTCAGGCCGTATGTTCGCGATGCGCTGACTGAAGTCGTGGCTGAAGGTCAAACCGCTTACCAGGCGGTGATCGACAACCTCCCTGATAACATGAGCTGGCTGAATGAGAACACAGGTCAGCGCGAGCGAACGCTTCTGGTCCTGGCGGGCGGCGAGCTGCTCATAGATGGCGTGCGCGAAGAACTCTTCTATCCGGCACTGGACGCCATCCAGGCTCGCTGGGGTGACAATGCACCAAAAATCTCGATCCAGACCACGGGCGATGTCCTCACTCCGCAAATCCTGGACGAGTGCCTTTCCCGCGGCGTTGAGAGCATCGCGATCGCGTCAATTGATGACCATCACGTCGGAATGCAGGGCGAGAAAAAGTTTAAATTCATGGACGATATTCGGACGCTTATGTCATCGCGCGGCGTCCGCGAAGTTTCGTTAGGCGGCGAAAAAAGCGCGCGATTGAAAGCCCCGGATCTGTCGCGCCAACCAAAACCGGGTGAACCGACCTTTCTGTTTTTCGGCGCCCAGGCAGACCTCTGGATTGGTGAGCTATGGCCACGCGGCCGCGCCTGGACGAATGGGCTCTCAAATGCAGGGTATGACGTGAATTTCTGCGCGCGTTGGTCCGGTGCCAAGAATTTCCTCAAAATCGGCGAAGCCGGTTCGGAAGTCGCAATTGAGCCGGATGGCTCCATATATCCGTGCTGCCTCAAGACCAAAGCTCCTCTTGGATCGCTGACCGAAGAGCGGCTCGAAGATATCCTGGCATCGGTCGCCGCTCTTCCCGCGATTCAGGCGCTGAACCAAGGCGATCCCGAGCGAATGGGAGAGCATGACGGCATCGCGCGGGCGGATTTTCAAAAACTGTCCATCGCTAAAGACGGCAAAGACCGGGAGGTGGCCAATCTTTGCCTGGGCTGTGACCGCTATTTCGAAGCCACGCTCGGCAAGCAACTCACGGCGCTTCGCGAAGAGCGGTTGAAAGCGCGCGTCTAAAGACGTCTGGCGAGCCGTGGCGGAAACCGCTAAGGCGACGCGATGAGACTTCCGCCGCGCCCCGACCTCTCCTGGAAAGAGGATGGAACCCCAGTCGATGACCGGGTTGGCGATGTCTACTATTCCATTGAAGATGGCCTGGCCGAAAGTCGCGCGGTGTTCCTGCACGGCTGCGGATTGCCGGATGCCTGGAAAGACCGGTCATCGTTCACGATTGCGGAACTGGGATTTGGCACAGGGCTAAACTTTCTCGCGGCATGGCAAATGTGGCGGGATCACCGCCCGTCAGGCGCGTGGCTTAACTTCGTCAGCTTTG